>JBCCXN010000004.1:0-256684 GCA_039191495.1 Pseudomonadota bacterium
GTTTGGGCGGCTTTCATAGATTACGCCAACCACACCCAAAGGCGTGCGCACACGCTTTATGTGCAAACCGCTGGCTTGATCCCACTCTGCCATGACCTCGCCCACCGGATCGGCTTGCTCCGCGACAGCGCGCAATCCATCGATAATACCGCGCAAACGCGACTCATCCAGCGCCAGACGATCCATCATCGCTTCGCTCAGCCCCTTTTCGCGACCGAAATCAAGGTCTTTGGCATTGGCTGCCAGAATATCGGAACGCGCGGCCCAAATCCGCTCGGATGCTGAAATCATCGCCGCGTGCTTGCGTTCTGCGCTTGCAACCCCCAGTTCAGTCGCTGCTGCCTTCGCTGCAGCACCAATCCCAGCCATCAATTCAGAAATATTTTCCATATCTTTCATATTGTTGCGCCTTGCTTTTCATCTGAACGCCTCACCGGAACTCTTACAATGCCATATCATCCCTATGGATCAAAGCCGCACGTGCCGGGTATCCTAAAACGTCTTCGATTTCGTGAGATTTCCGTCCTTTGATTTGCGCGGCCTCCTGCGCCGTGTAACGGACAAGTCCATGACCCAACGTGTGGCCTTGATCGTCGGTAATGGCAACAGCATCGCCGCGTTCGAAGCTGCCGCTGATCTGCGACACCCCGGCCGGCAACAGACTTTTGCCCGCTTTCAACGCAGCCACGGCACCGGCATCCAGCGCGATCGCCCCCTTGGGTTTCATGGCCGCGATCCAGCGTTTGCGCGCGGCTTGCGGATCCGTCTGCGCGCTGAACCAGGTGGCAGGCGCGCCTTCTTGCAACGTTTTTAAAGGATTTTGCGTCGCGCCTTGCGTGATAGCCATACGGCATCCGCGTCCGGTCGCGATCTTTGCGGCCATCAGCTTTGTCTTCATGCCTCCTTTGGACAGGCCCGAGCCGGCATCTCCCGCCATGGCTTCTATGTCCGCGGTGATGTCATCGATGGTCTCAAACCGTCGCGCTTTTGAATCCACGGTCGGATTGGCGGAGTAAAACCCATCAACGTCTGACAGCAAAACCAACTGGTCCGCACCGGCTGCAACTGCGATCTGAGCGGCCAGCCGGTCGTTGTCGCCAAATCGGATCTCGTCTGTCGCGATGGTGTCGTTTTCATTCACAATCGGCACTACGCCCAAGTTTAGCAACTGCTCGAGCGTGGCGCGGCTGTTGAGATAGCGCCGCCGGTCGGAACTGTCATCGAGTGTGACCAGCACCTGTGCGGTTGTAATCTCGTGTGGCGCCATCGCCTCTTCATAAGCGCGCGCAAGACGGATTTGACCAACCGCAGCTGCCGCCTGTGATTGCTCGAGCGGCAGCGTTTCTGCTGGCAACTTCAGAATCTCGCGCCCCAGCGCGATCGACCCGGACGAGACCAGAATAACATCTGCGCCCTTTTGCTTTAGCCACGCGACGTCTTCGGCCAGTGATGCAAGCCACGCGCGTCTCAACCCACCCTGGGTGCGATCAACCAAAAGGGCAGAGCCTATTTTCACGACGATACGCCGCGCGTCAGTCAGGGATGCCATGGCGTTGCATCCTCTTGAGTTTTATGGCGCAGGCGATCCTCGTCAATTTCAGACCGCAGAGCCCGCAAAACCTCGATGACACCGTCGCCGGCAACACCTGACATAAGCATGACATGGCCATCCACCACATTTCTTAATAAATCAAGCTGTGTAGCGCGGTCATCCTCATCCAGTGCATCAACTTTATTGAGCACAGTGATCCGGGGTTTGTCTGTCAGGCCCCCACCGTATGCCGCGATCTCTTCGATGATCGTTTGGTGGTCTTCGACAACCGTATCTGACGTACCGTCAATGAGATGCAACAGCACCGCGCAGCGTTCTATATGGCCCAAGAAGACATCGCCCAGACCGCGCCCGTCCGAGGCACCCTCGATCAGGCCCGGTATATCGGCCAACACGAACTCTGTGTTGTCGACGCCAACAACCCCAAGGTTTGGATGAAGTGTTGTGAAGGGGTAATCAGCGATCTTTGGCCGCGCATTCGACGTGGCCGCCAGAAACGTAGACTTACCCGCATTTGGCAGGCCCAATAGCCCTGCATCCGCGATCAGTTTCAAGCGCAGCCAGAGCGTACGCTCTACACCATCCTGTCCCGGATTGCTGCGCCGAGGCGCCTGATTTGTAGAAGATTTGAAGTAAAGGTTGCCGAACCCACCGTTGCCACCCCGTGCAAGCTCGACCCGTTGACCCACTTCTGTCAAATCGCAAAGGACCGTTTTCTGATCCTCGTCCAGGATTTCCGTGCCGACCGGCACACGCAAAATGATGTCATCGCCATCCTTGCCGGTGCGTTGGCGTCCCATGCCAGGCTGGCCATTTTTGGCAAAAAAGTGCTGCTGATAACGGAAATCGATCAGAGTGTTTAAGCCCTCGACCGCTTCTGCCCAAACAGTGCCGCCACGGCCGCCGTCCCCTCCGTCGGGTCCGCCAAACTCAATATACTTTTCGCGCCGAAAGCTGACGCAGCCCCCGCCCCCGGCACCAGACCGAATGTAGACTTTGCACAGGTCAAGAAATTTCATTGGCTTGTCCTAGCCGGAAGGCCGCGGCGCCTCAATCACAGTTTTCGCAAGTAGGTCCACGTCGGAACTGTCGTATCCCGCGCCAGGCTGAAACTTTCGGCGTCGCCCAGATACTCAAAACCACAATGGGTCAATACACGTGCCGACGCCGGATTATCCTGAAATACGCTGGCAAACATGGTTTTGTTCTCCAAAGGGTTTGCCTCCACCATCGCTTGAACCGCCTCAGAGGCCAAGCCTGTGTTCCAATATGGCGGAGCAACCCAGTAGCCAACCTCTGACTGCTCGCGATCCAGACGCTGCAGCGAAATGAGCCCCATAAGATCGGACGCGCCGGATTTCGAGCCATCGATCGCCCAGACATCTTCATCGCGAATATCCTGCATGGCGCGCGACACGAAGGCTTCGGTGACGCCAGGCGGCAAAGGATGCGGAATGGACGTGGTCATGCGGGCGACCCTTTCGTCACCACCATAGAGCTCAATTAACCCCATGTCTGACCGACGCAGTGGGCGCAGGTCAAAGCGTTCCGTTTCTACAACGGACTGCACAGTGATTTTTTCCATTTCCATCGCTATGTCCCTCCTCCGAACAACACGAACAGCACCGATGCGACTGTCAACGTCGCAAGCGTCCACATGAGATAAGGTTCGAACGCCGTTCCTGCGACCGTGCGCGCGATCCTGTCGCCTGCAAATGTCCAAACCGGATGCAGAACGATCTGACAGGCCAGCACAACGACAGCAATTGTTGCGGTTGCCTCAAAGACTGGTGTGCCCGGCGTGACAAAAGCAGCAAATCCGCCGACAATCATCGCCCAAGCCTTTGGATTAAGCGGGTGCACGAGCAAACCCGCATAAAATCCCGGCGCATCCGTGGCGCGTGCACCGGGCTGCAGACGCATGTTGGCAACCTTCCACGCTAACCACGTCAGGTAAAGCGCGGCTGCATACTTTAGTGTCTCGAACACCCACGGTGCACGCGCCGAAATTTCCATCAGGCCAAACCCGACAGGCCAGATGATAAATTGTTTTCCAAGTGCAACACCGGCCACAAAGGGTAAAGCCGCTCGAAAACCAAAGCGCGCGCCGGTCGCCAGCAAAGCCATATTCGCCGGTCCGGGCGTTCCAACCTGCGCAGCCGCAAAGACAGCAAAACTGGTCAAAGCGACACTCATTTTCCACCCTCCCAGGTGCGTGCCGAGATACGCGCGGCTTCGAGGCCAACATTGCCTCCGATTGTCCGACAGTTTTTTCCATTTGCGCTGGTTGATGCAAAACCAAGTCCGTAAGCACGCACAGCGCCTGCTGCCCGAAACGGACGCAATATCGCTTGTTGTGTAGCGGTGCTTCTGGCCATTTTGCGAACCTAAGACAAAGGTATGACGGAAATGAGAAGGGGGACCGGCTGTCTCGCCGATCCCCCTGAATGCTTGTTACCTGAGGAAAGGCTTATTCGGCGGCCTCCGCCATTGGAAGGACGGAAATAAACGTGCGGTTTTTGAGCCCCTTATGGAACTTTACCGCGCCGTCGACAGTTGCAAAAATCGTGTGATCTTTGCCCATGCCAACGCCCTCGCCCGGCCAAAACTTCGTTCCGCGCTGGCGCACAATGATGTTGCCCGCGGTCGCTGCTTCACCACCGTAGAGTTTTACACCAAGGCGACGGCCCGCCGAGTCGCGTCCGTTCCGGGATGAACCACCTGCTTTTTTATGTGCCATTTGGTGTCTCCTTAGCCTTGCGCCAGTTCTTTGGCCTGTTCGATCCAGCCTTCACGCTCGATCCGACCTTTGAACGACAGTTGCTCGTCCATAGCAGCAACGTCGTCTTCCGTCCATGCCGCGATCTGTGCAAAACTTGTAATGCCAGCCGCGATCAGCTTTTTCTCAAGTGCCGGACCTACTCCGGACAGCTTCTTGAGGTCGTCTGTAGCATTGGGCGTTACCTCGGCAGGTTTCTCAGACTTTGCTTCTGCTTTTGGCGCTGTTTTCTTAACCGTTTTCGGCGCAGCTGCGGCCATTGCAGTGGCCGGCACGCTTCCCGCACCAACAGCGGCCTTCACACCAGACTTGTCCGCGCCGGAAGCCAGAATATCAGTGACTTTCAGCAGCGTCAGCTTCTGGCGGTGCCCCTTGGTGCGCTTGGAAGAATGCTTTCGACGGCGCTTTACAAAGTTGATGACCTTTTCACCTTTGATCTGGTCGACAACCTCTGCCTGAACACCGGCTCCTTTGACAAAAGGCGCACCAACAACGGTTTTGTCACCGCCAAGCATCAGAACGTCATTGAATTGTACAGTTTCACCGGCATCTGCAGCGAGTTTTTCGACACGCAGCATATCGCCCGCGTGCACCTTATACTGCTTGCCGCCGGTCTTGAGGACCGCAAACATGGCATTTCCTTTTCTTACACCGCGTCCTGTGGTCCCCAAAATTTGGGCGTTTTGGCTGAATGCCACCTCGAACAGCGCACCCACAAGGGCGTCATTTCTAACTAAATAAGGCCCGGTCAAACGGGCCCCTCACGATGAGGCCGCGAATGCACTATCACACGTCCCTTGTCAAGCACCTCAGGCTCAGATTTCCTCGGCATCTGCGCTTAAAGCAATTGCACGTCCCAAAGCGTATGAAATGTCCTGATACACCTGACCGAACCCGTCAAACAAGGCGGCATTCAGCGCGCGTCCGCTCGCGGTTTCTGAATAATCAATGTAGGCATCCAGATCCTCCTGCGGCAAAGGTTCATACGCCAAGAGCAGAAATCCGCTCAACCAGCCTTGCGTGTCTTCGCGGATAGATCCTTCTTCGGACCAGACCAGCGAAAGGATTTCTTGGCTGTCCAGCGCGATGAATCTCCCGTCGGACAAGCCCGTGTAAAAGTTGTGGTGCGAAGACATTGCGCCTGACACGTTACGCTCAATAAGGTCATTCACTTCGATGAAGCGTTGCACGCGGTCGAAAACGTGGTTTGGAGAGTCACGCAATGCCGCAAACCGCGCGCGTGCTTCGGTTTCGACATCAGGGTCTGACATTGCCCGGCGCGCTGCATTTTCAAACGAGATAATCTGGTCACCACGCGCGGATCCGAAAAACGCGAGCGCGGCTTCTATCTCTGCTTCTGTCATGCCCGTTTCCAGTGACTGACGAACCGCTTCTTCGATCGCAGCCGTATCGTAGATTCTGTCTACCTGGACGTACCAGAAGTCGCCCCCTTGCCCGTCCAACATGTCCTGATGGAGAGTCTCAGCATATGCCAAACCCTCCGCACGCAGAATTTGCGCCACTTCAGAAATCGCCAGGGTCTGCACCAACAAAGTCATCTTGGCGTTCGCCCATGCAGGGAACGACCAAAGTGCCAGAATCAGAGCAGCGGTCGCCAAACGGGTCATGTTACAGTTCCTGGCTCGGCCGCAGTTTGCTCAGACCAAGAGCCACCTGTTCATAGCGGTTCGCCATGATGTCCCATTGCACAGCATTCATCAATTCGTAGACGCGCCGCATCTTCGGATGTTCCAGCGCATCGGCATATGCGCTGATCTCTTCATCGGAAAATGCCTGATAGGTATAGGCCGAAGAAGAAAGCCCGCTGACCTGTAACGACCGACGTAAATCTCCTTCGTTGCTGAGCAGGGACTCGCGCAGGTCGTCCTCTTCCATTCTCAATTCGATGACTCCGGCATCAGAAGCAGCCAGCAGGAAACGCAACTGAACTTCATGAATAGCGCGGATGGTCATGTCCACGGATCCAACCGCCGCGTTCATGCGTTTAAGTTCCTCGACACGCGGCGAACCGATCCGGACAAGTCCAGAAACAATCGCCTCACCGCTTTCCGACTTCAGAGTTTCATCCTCATGCATGTGCGAGGCGTTTTCCGCCACGACAAGGCGCTGTCCTAAATCGGACATATAAAAATCAACGGCGTGTGTCAGCAAGTCGTCATCCAGCGTTTCGGATAGGATCTCGATCGCCATGTCATGCATTTCTTCGGTTTCGAAGACCTCTTCGACCAAAGCTGTCCATTGCAGGCCAAAATCATCTGCTTCCAAACCCAGCATGGCCGGGGCGCTTTCCGCTGTCAGCCGAAGGCTTTCCAACGCGACATCAAAGCCGGTTGCCTCCAAAAAGGCTTCGAGCCTGTCGGAGGTCTGTGCCGCTGCCGCGCCGACCAACACCATCCAGGCGCAGGCCATGACCGCGCTCGCACGCAAAAGTGCCGTCATTGACGCCTCCTCTTCGATCATCTTTCACAGGTGGGGCGAGTGTAGGTCAAATGTGTTGCCGAGCAATAAAATTCGCCGTGTGCTCCGGCATATGAAGATCGCGACTTGCCACGCCGCGCCGGAATGACTAAACGCGCAGCACCAGACCCCCGCGGAGAGGTGCCGGAGTGGTCGAACGGGGCGGTCTCGAAAACCGTTGTGGGTGCAAGCCTACCCAGGGTTCGAATCCCTGTCTCTCCGCCATAAAACTAGAGCCGCTCAAAAAGATCGGGGATACCTACCATACGCCGCGTCGGTGCGGATCGACCAAGCGGTAATAAAGAGACGGCGACCTAAACGGATTACGCAGGACCAAATATCTTCAGTCATGCATATTTATGCCTTTACAATCAAAGTTGTACGCCGAGCTTTAAAACCTCGAACATTTTACTGGCGGGCGCTACCCACCTGATATCGTAGCCATCACGGTCGCACTTGTTTAATTCGGACCTCAAGTGGAACATTCGGTTTATTCCATTTCATGTCGTGAACGCGCACTGTCCAGCTGCTCTAAAAGAGCTGCCTGCAAATTAGGCTCGTAGCGGCGACCTATCACATGGTTGACCAAGTCTTCGTTGCTGGCAAGTCCGGTGGTTTGCAAAAGCGCTTTGTATTTTTTTGCCATCAACGGCAAGTCGTTGCGCACGGCCGCCAGATAATTCAAAAGCAGCTGGGACGTCGCTGTGGTACTGACACGAGGCTCGACCGTCGCCATTGCTTCCGCGTCCGTTCCGTCCATGCTCGCCTTGTATGCGCGGGTCAGAAAATAAGCGCTGAATGGATCGGGTGACAAGTCTATCGCCTCCTCAACAAGAGCCATTCCGTCATCCCACCTTCCCAAGAATTCAGCAGCACGGGAGCCCACGTTGTAGAGCGTCGTGGGATGTTTCGGAAACAGGTTAAGAAGCAAACGTGAAACGCGATCAAACTCAGCCTCATCGGGCTTGGGCGACTCGATGCTGGTGATCAGTGCGACATTCAGACTTGGCATGCGCAGCGGCGAAAACTCCAGCGCATTTTGGACGGCACGACGCGCGTCCTCCCAGGGATTTGCGCCCTCACGCGCGTTCGTCCCAAAGCGAGCCTCGTCGATGTAAACGAGCGCGAGCCCCGCCCAAGCGTCTCCAAATTTGGGAAATTCAGCGACAGCCTGCGAAAGACAGCCGCGCAACTGCAAATGGTCCTCGCGCGTCGGTGCGGCAATGTATCGATGCACGCCCAGGTAGCAGATGTACGCATCCAGATTTTCGGGAGAAACATGCGCGTTCTTGGATTTTGCCAATTCAGGCGCAATACCGCGCGCCGAGGCAAGATCAAACGCGATCGAGCTTGCTGCCCGCGCGACAACGTCTCGAACAGCACTCGCGTCGAGTTTTATGCTTTGTGCCTCGTTCCAAACCAGTTTTTGTTCAGGGTATGTGAGCAGTTTTATGTGCGTCTCAAGAATTTCATCCCCCCAGAAAACCTCTCCGTCGAGGACGTAGTCAACTTCTCCGGGCTCAATCCCATCAAACCCCGTAACCGGTGAAATGATCGTGAGCCAAGGATAGGCAGACAACCCCATCATAAGTTCGGCGTTCAGACCAATCGCGATCTTTGCGCTGTTTGGATTGGTCCCATAAACCTTCGGAATCGGTACCGCAATTCGTATGACTTCGTACGGCAACCCGCTATCGTCAATGCCCCGCTCAGCGGTGCTTGGTGCCGTTGATGGCGAAAGGACCTGGGTCGCAAGATATGCAATGGCCAAAAGACCCACGGAAATCGCCAGCAACAAAGAAGACAGACGCATCCTGGAGTTCGATTGCGCGCGTCGGATCTCAAGCGGCGGAATAACCGGCCTGTAAGTGCCCTTCGGTATATCGATGCGCAAGTCTTCTGGATCAGCATACTCCGCGTTGTAAAGGCGCAACGCGTCTCTGAGACGGCCAATTTCCGAACGCACGATGCTGTCAGTATTCGGGTCAAACGATGCGTCCCGTCCGAGTACATCGACGGCAATCGTAAAGGCCTTGATATCCCTGCCGTTGCCAGCCAGTTCTTTATCGACGAGATACCGCAATAACGATGCGCGCCGTTCGCTGTTTCCAAGCACACCGGACCTAACGATTTTTTCGACACACTGTTTTGCCCTTGCGTCAGCGGCGCTTGGCTCTTGGGTCACTTAAAATTCCATCTGCAATGGTCATCTATCTGATACTATTAATCTATTTTTCGACAGCTCGTTAAGCACCGTCTGTTACAGCGGGGCACGTGCTGTAGCACGTTAAGGTCTTTCTCATTTTACGGGAAATTCATGAAATAGAGAAACCCGCAATGTCAAACGACAAAAAAAGCAAAGAACAGATTGAAAAAATCAAACGAATGTTCAGACAAGCTGATAAGGCGTACGGCGAATTTTCTGACTCAAGCGTGCCTCCGCAAAATGCGGTGGAGAGCGACAATGCGTCTGACACCGAAAATGTGTCCAACGCGGAACAGGGAACATCGGAGAGTAATCGTCTCGAAAACTCCTTATGGATTCTGAGTATGCTTGAAAATTTGAGAACATTTGCTGCGTTTCATCAGTTATCGGAATTTGAAGCTTGCCTTACGGATGCACATCGCGAAGCCGAAAAAATTCTAGAGAAAATGAGAGGCTCTCAAAGCTGAAAAACACAATATGCATTGCTTGAATGTTACCGGGCCTCAGCAAGCATCGCCACGCCAAGATTTGCGCTCTAATTTATCTCAGAACCGACTTTCGCCGCACAGGGATACGTTTGCAGGTTATGCGTGACCGTAGTGCAGATTATCCAATCAGTGAAACAACGGCCGCTGCCCAAGCGTAAACACAATTGACTTCGGGCAAAACCGATATGCTGGCATCGCGTTGAAGGAGCCAAATCAACGCACACCAAAACGACAATTAATGCGAACAGTCGGCTCCTTTGCTTGCCTTGGGATTTTCAAGCACATGGGCGATTTGCCTTTCCAGCTGATCAATGCTGAAGGGCTTTGCGATCACGGGGCCCGGCAATTCCAGCTGCCTAGGTCGTTCTGTTCCGTCACTCGCAAATCCGGTACAAAACAGAATTGAAGCATCAGGCATCGCTTCCAGGGCCGAGTGGGCGACATCAACTCCGTCGATGCCTCCTGGCAGGACAATATCCAACAAAAGGAAGTTGAACGGACCTTTGTCTTTTATCCGTTCCAGCGCTGATCCACCGTCGTTGGCTTCGACTACCAAAAAGCCAAGCAGATCCAATTGTCTCCTTACGACATCTCGCAATGCAGCATTGTCTTCCACAAGGAGCGCCGACAGACCCTTACCAATTTTTGGCATCACCTCGTCAGTTTGTACTTTGGGTGCCTGAAAAGCGCCTTTGGAATGCGGCAGATAAAGATCGATCGTTGTTCCACTGCCTACGACACTTCGCAATTCGAGAAAGCCCTCAGATTGGTGCGCAAAGCCGTATACCATGCTGAGGCCCAAGCCTGATCCCTCGCCGGTCGACTTAGTTGTAAAAAACGGCTCAAAAATTCTCTCCTGAACTTCCTCAGGTATACCTGCTCCATTGTCTTTAAAGGATATTTTGACGAATTCCTTACGCGGCTCGCCATCTGTAAACTCAACCAGCGGAAGCACCACCCGTTGCAGCGAAGCCTCAATCCACAATCGACCACCAGAGCTGGCAGCATCGCGTGCGTTGATCGCGAGATTGAGTGCCGCGTCTTCCAGTTGGTGCACGTCGGCAAACACATATAGCGGTTGCTCCGGCAGTGCGACTGAGACGTCAAAGTCTTCCCCAAGTGTGCGGTTAAGCAAGTGCTCGAGGTCGCTCAAAAAAGACTTCATGTCGATCGGTTCCGGCGAGAGCCGTTGAACACGCCCGAACGATAACAGCCGTGAGGTGAGTGCCGCCCCGCGGCGCACAGCAGCCACAATCTCTTTTGCGTTTCTTTCTTGCGCGTATTTGCTGTCTTCCTTTGGCAAGAGTTCGGCATTGCCTTGGATCACGGCCAGAATGTTATTGAAGTCGTGCGCGATCCCAGCAGTCAGCTTACCGACGGTCATCATGCGTTCGCTGAGCCTCAGACGCTCTTCCGCTTCCCGCTCACTTGTTATTTCCAATGCGGTTCCTCGGTATCCAAGAAAGGCGCCGCTCTGAGAAAAGACGGGTTGGCCATGTATGCGCCACCACGTCTTTCTGAACTTGTTCTCTTGGCGCGAAAATTCGAACCCGCTGACTGATTGCCCAGATTCAAGTGTTTCGCGTAAATTGGTCCAGTGGCCCTCCTCATCTCTTTTTGTGGTTATTCCTTCGAGTTCCCAAAAGGCCCTTCCGATCATTTCCGTCGATCTTACGAGTTTGGCGTCGGGACTTGCCGCCGCTACGTAGATGAGCTTGTGCGACGCATCAGTTTCCCACAACTGATGCGCAGCCGTTGCGGTGAAACCTTGCAGCCGCGCCTCGCTTCTCGTGAGTTTCGCGTTTGTTTGAGTGAGATCATTAATCGATTGATCAACTGCTTTTGCCATCGGCCTGAATATCAGAACAATCTCGCCTGCAATAAGCGCGACAATTAAAAACCAATTCCAAGAAAGAAGACGGCGAATTTGCGCAACAGAGGTCTCTTGTGCAGAGAGCGTGTCTCGGTTCAACTGAGCCAAAAGAACGGCGAGCGGTGCTTCAAAGTTTCGTGCGACGCTGGCGACCTGCTCACCGTTGGTTTCACCGACCGCGACTTGCCACGCTTCGTTTGTAAACTCGGAAAGGATCGTACCATCCGTCAAAGGCATGCGAGAGGCAGCGATCGGTATTAGAGTATTTGGCTCGGGATCCATACAAGACCGACCGGCGTTCAACACAGCCCTCATGTTACCGAGATCGCGCGAGGTCAGAGCGCGATGCGAGCTTTCCATCAGATGAACACACGCCGCGAGTACGCTCTTGAGGTGAGAAATTTCGGACGACGAGTTAAAGTTTTCAGGTGGCAGATCGGCAATTCTGTATAGCGTCCATCCAATGCGCTGTGACAGCATACGCTGCCTGCCGGACAGATTGATTTCGACCGCCGAGACCTCTTGACGATCCGCGACAATCCGTGAACCCGCAAATTGAAGCGTTACAAGGATCAAAATGAGGGCTAAGCCCACGGTGTAGGCGCGTCTTGGTGAGCGAAACCAAAGCACTTCTAACAGTGTCCTTTCTAGCGAAAAGAGGGCGCTGCTGTCTGTTTGTTACTCGTCAGATCCTTCGTCGATGTACTTCTCTTTTAACATCACCGTTTAATCTGTGTCACCCTTTCAGGGCGTTCGATCATAGCTTCGGGCCTTGCCACCGTCTTGAATTGCATAAAAACCTTTCGATTGCCCGGCTTTGCTGGCGCAGCAACAGGTTGCGTGCAAAGAGCGTTTCAATTGCATGGTAAGGAGTATTGTCTTTACAGGCATTGGCGACCATTGGACGGCTCATAACCAAGGCTCTGCATTCACCACGGATCGGTTAAGCGAGCAAAGCACCTGCAACTCCAGGGGCACCTCATTACATCTCACCCGCTACGCCTGGGCCTTTGTGCGGCTTCACGCTGGAACAAAGAAAAGTCGCAGCGGTGGCAAGTACGTCCGTTTTTTCAACTTCGCGACAGATTTGTTGAGCTTTTTTGTGAACTATTCGAAACGGCTTAGCGTCTCATTCACTTTCTTTCCTGATTGTCTGACCCGTGGGCGAAGCAAAATGAGGAGATCAACCATGAAATTTGGAAAACGCGCACTCGCATCACTGTTTGCGCTAACTGTCACAGGGGTAGCAGCGCAAGGTGCCGGGGTGGACGACAAGACCGTCAAATTCGCTCAAGTGGCCGCGCTTGAAGGACCAGCCGGTTCCTTAGGGAGCGGGATGCGTGAAGGCATACTCGCCGCCTTCGCCGAGGCGAATGAAGCCGGTGGCGTTCACGGCCGTCAGATCATGTTGGAGAGCTTTGACGACGGCTACGAACCCGACAGATCAATATCGCATGTGCGAAGTGTCATTGATGGAGAGGATTTTCTGGGGCTGATCGGACCAGTTGGCACACCCACCAGCAAAGCAACACAACCTCTGGCAACAGAGGCAGACATCCCGTTTGTCGGCCCGTTCACTGGTGCAGGTTTCCTGCGCGATCCGGCGCTTACAAACGTGATCAACGTGCGGGCCACCTATGCGGCCGAGACAGAGGCCTGGATTGCCCATCTGGTGGACGAACTGGGCATGTCCAACATTGCGTTGCTCTATCAGGATGACGGGTTTGGCCGCGTCGGATTGGATGGTGTGTCGGCTGCGCTGGAGCGTCGTGGCATGGAACTCTCTGCCACAGGCACCTACACGCGAAACACTACTGCGGTAAAATCCGCCCTGCTCGACATACGCAAGGCGAAACCGGACGCGGTTGTCATGGTCGGCGCCTATAAGCCCATTGCAGAATTCATAAAATTGTCCCGCAAGCTCAAGTTTGATCCCACGTTCGTGAACATTTCTTTTGTTGGCTCCCGCGCGCTGGCAAATGAACTTGGATCTGATGGCAACGGCGTCATTATCAGCCAGGTCGTCCCATTCCCGTGGGACAATAGCCTGCCTGTTGTCGAGCAGTATCAGCAAGCGATCAAAGCCGTTGACGGGGATGCACAGCCAAGTTTTGTGAGCCTCGAAGGCTATCTGGTCGGCCGGGTCGCGCTGCGCGCACTGGAAGCGTCAGGTCCTGATCTAACGCGCGAAGGCTTCGTTCAAGCAATGCAATCGCTGGGCACCTTTGACTTGGGTGGTCTCAACTTCAGCTATGGCGCGGGCGACAATCAAGGGTTGGACAGCGTTTTTCTGACCCGGATCATGGACGGCGGTTTTGAAACCGTCCAGCAAACCACTCAGCAGGCCAGCCGCTAGAGCGGGGGTCGGTAAATCTGAGTCACTTAACGCAATTTGAAGTCATAGATTTCAACGCGTTAAGTGACGACCATCGCGACTGAATAAACCGACTTTCAACCATAACGGTACGCTGGCGTGCGCTCCTCTCAATCGACCTCTCAAAGTCAGGAAACAAAAATGCTCAACGTGATCAAGAACAAGCTCTTTGGAAGCATATTTGCGAAGGTAGCCTTGATTCTTGTTGCCATGGGCGGGGCGCTCTGCGTTGCGATCAGTGTGGGATTGCTGGTTTTCGTTTCGGTTGACGGATCAGTGACGAACCTAAGAACTGATGCCTTGCCCAGGATTGAAGCAGGCAAGAACCTGAGCCGCCAAACAACATTGGTTCAGAACCAATTCGGTGAAACGGCGAGCGCGCGGTCTACTGTTGAACTGGAGGATCGTCACGCCGCGTTGAACGCGGGTATTGCTGAGTTGAGTGCAACAGTCGCAGAACTTGGCACCAGTACAAGCGCGGACCTCTCGCAATACGTCAAAAGCCTTGAAGAAGCGTCCGAAGACGTCGAAAGGACGATGACGAACCGCTTCGTTGCGCAGGCATTGCTCGAGAAACAAATCGAAACTTTTCAGGATGATGCAGAGCAAGTGCGCGCTGGCTTGATATCGCTAAGCGATGATGCCTTTTTCAATCTCAGTATCAATTCCGAAGAAACGGTTGAGACTGTCCGAGACACGCTCACCGGGCTGACTGACGTCGAGTTTGCGGAGGTCAAGCTGGTCCTGGACGTTCGGGCTGAAGCCAACCTGGTGATCGGTCTTGCGCTTGCCAGAAACGGTACCGCGGACACGGGGCTGCGCTCCGTATTTGATGATCTGGGCGAAGCTGGATTGTCACGCCTGAACCGCGCCTTGGACGCGATATCGTCCAACGGGAGTGGTGCTGAGTTGCTGGAACCTGTTATCAAAGCGCGCGATTATCTTGTTCAGAATGCGGCACGACGAATGGATGGCAGGGCACTTCTCCGGATGAGACAGGAGGTCGATGCCGCTTTATCCGAGTTTATCGACGACAAAACATTTGCCCTGACTATTTTGGCATCTGATGTCTCAGATCGAAATGAAACCGTTATTCGTGATCTCATCGAAAAAGACGTTGAACGTCTGACTAGGACCGCGCAAATGGACGCGGCGGTCAAAGACCTGCTGATCGCCGCGCTGTTCGGGGCCTCGTCACAGTCCGTGGGAGAAGTGGAGCAAAACCAGGCGGGACTTTCCGAAGCAGCCACTCAATTATCCGATCTGGCCACTGAATTTGCCGATGAAGCCGGGCTGACAGAAGGGCTCAATGCACTCTTGGCCTTTGCGACGGCTGAGACGGGTTTGTTGGCAAGCCGCACGTCTTACCTGCAGGCACAATCAGATACAACCGCCATGATCGAAGAGGCAAACCGAAGGTTGGCACTCATTGTAGGTGCGGCGCAGGAGGCCGAACAAAGTGCTTTCCAGAATGTCGTCGATACCAGCACCAAACTGGTTCAGCAGGCAAACGAAGGCGTGCAACAACTCCAAATGCTTGCAGCTGCTGGAGCAATAATATTTGTGCTGGCAGCGATTTCAACTTGGGCCTTCATCCTCAGGCCGATTGGTAAGGTTACGCAATTGACCGAACGCCTGGCGCAAGGAGACCTGGCACCGGTTACTGGATTTGAAGGGAGCGCTGGCGAAGTCGGTCGCCTGGTCGGCGCGCTGTCTATTTTCCGCGATAACATGATTGAACGTCATGAACTGGAGGCGGCAGAGAAAGTACGCGAACAGGAAGAACGCGAACAGGAAGCAGCAAGAGAGAACGAGCGCAAACGTGCGGAGGCAGCCGCTGCAAAGCTGCGCGAAGAACAAGAGGCCGCCGCGCAAGCCAAGGTGGAAGCCGAACGCCAGGAAATGCTCTCCACTCTGAGCAGTTCAATCGGCGCTGTTGTTTCCGCCGCTTCGGCAGGAGATTTCACAAAGCGGGTTGAGGTGGATTTTTCCGACCAACAGCTCAGTTCGCTGGCCGGCAATGTCAATGTTCTGATTGAAAACGTGGACAACGGCATAAGAGCCGCAGGAGAGGCGCTCGAACGCGTAGCCAATGGAGATCTCACAGAATCGATGGAGGGAAACTTCGAGGGCGCCCTGGCGAAACTGCAAGACAATACAAACAAAATGATCTCCAGTCTCAATGACCTGATCGGAGGCATATCATCGAGCACGGAAAACCTCTCTCACTCGTCTTCAGAGCTGCGTGATACTTCAGACGTACTCTCAAAACAGGCGGAGCAGAATGCCGCATCTTTAGAAGAAACCTCGGCAGCTTTGGAAGAAATGTCCGCGAGCATCAAACAGGTCGACACCAATATCTCGAAGGCAAGTGAAAATGCCAAGGTGGCCAGCGAGACCGCAAAAGACGGGCGTACCGTCGCGGCCGAGGCCGCTGAAGCCATGAACCGCATCAATGAAACGTCTTTGGAAATCTCAAAAGTGGTGGGTGTCATCAACGACATCTCGTTCCAGATCAATCTGCTCGCGTTAAATGCGGGTGTAGAAGCCGCCAGAGCAGGCGAAGCCGGACGCGGTTTCTCCGTTGTTGCATCGGAAGTGCGCAGCCTTGCCCAACGCGCCAGCGAAGCATCAAGTGAAATCGCAGCTGTTATTGCAAAAAGCGACGCGATCGTTTCCCAGGGCGTTGAAAAGGTTTCTGGCGCAGAAGCATCTCTTCAAAAAATCGCAGATAGTGTTGTTGGCGTTTCGGGTAGCATTCAAGAGGTCGCACAAGCGATTTCAGAGCAGGTCAGCGGCGTAGCGGACATCAATTCTGCGGTCATCCAAATTGACCAAAACACGCAAAATCAGGCAGCTTCTTTCGAAGAAGTTACAGCAACGAGCGCTTTGCTCTCTAAAGAAGCAGATGGGCTAAAGCATGCCAGCAGTCGCTTTAAAACGGGTTCGAACGTTGTGGCACTTACGAAAGGGAATGCGCCGCAGAAAACTGAAACGAGCACACAAACGCCTCAATCCAAAGTGGTGTCGAATGGGCAGTTTGTTGCAGACGTAACTGAAGACGGATGGAGCGATTTCTAGCACTGACGGCGCAATCGCAACCCGATTTTAGTTACAAGGGCAGGAATTTACGGTTTGCTTCTCTTTGGGATTTTCAAGGGGTGGAGGCAATTCTGACAACCGCTCCTGATTGAAATCGAAACATCATAACGAGCGCTCTTTTCATGCGTTTTGCGGTAATCGGAGCAAAATGTGCTCGCAAGCAGCTGCCCGTGCGTTAGATTATTTTAATAGAGATTTGTGCCACTTTGACTTGGCAATGTGAGCGCCAGTTCTCAGATTGAGCTGTCTTTGTCCGACAGGACGTTGCAATGTCAAAACAGTAAACGACATCGCTTTGCTGCGCGATTACCGGTGCAAAGTGCAGCATACCTAACTATGGGCTCGGTCCGGACCTTGGCCGTACGACAAACTGACTAAAGCTATCCGGACGGAGCAGACTTTTGCATTCGGCGTTTTTGCTGACACGGCCTTCTTTCGCAATTGCGTAACGTTTCTAGTAGCGATGCAACACAATTGACCAAAGCGGTCTTCCACATAGAAGGACCAAAGCATGACCGACATCTTTGATCCTTATCCGACCTTCGAAGGAAAGGTCGCTTTGATCACAGGCGGTGGGACCGGGATCGGGGCGGCAGCATCACGAGCTTTCGCCGCACGCGGTGCACAGGTCATCATTGCGGCCCGCCGCAGGGACAAGGCCGAAGAAACGGTTGCTGGAATTGAGGCTCAGGGTGGACGCGCCGCGTTCATCCAGACCGATCTCACCGATCCAAACCAAATCGATGCCCTTCACGACAGCATATTAGATGAATACGGCCAGCTGGATATAGCCTTCAATAACGCAGGTTATCAAGAGACCAAGGCACCGCTGGTTGACCAGACTTCAGACGTTTACGCGCACGTATTCGACACGAACGTCCGGGCGGTCTTTTTGTCACTGCGGAGGCAGATTCAGGCGATGCAGGGACGCGGCGGTGCGATCGTGGTGAATGCTTCGGTCAGCGGTATGAAGAACCCCAATCCGGGCTTCTCGATCTATTCCGCGTCGAAGGCCGCGGCCATTTCACTAACGAGATCGGCAGCCATGGAAGCGGCTGAACAGGGTGTGCGTATAAATGTGATCGCGCCTGGGCGGGTCGTGACCGACATGATGCTGTCATCCAAGGTCATGGATATGAAAGCAGTCGCGGCAGGCTTGCCTATTCGCCGTATGGGAGAGCCAGAGGAGGTGGCCAGCGCGGTTGTATGGCTCGCCTCAGATGCGGCATCCTTCGTTGTTGGACACGTCCTTGCCGTCGATGGCGGCTTCATGGCGATTTAGGGTGACCGGACAGCCGCTGTTCAATTCGCTCAGGACGGCATTGCGGATCTTGGACAATTGTCTGCTCCAAAAGCGCGTCGTGCGAAGAGAATTCCTTTGCGTGCAGTCTGGAGGCATTTGATATCGGGAGTGCAAAACGTGAAAATGTCGCACTGGGAGCTGCGCCTTGTTTTGGTCGACGGGATGACATATCTCATGTTACGGAGTGCTCGCGATACGCCTACCTTAATCGGGTGGCTGCGCCTTGGCGGTAGGTACTGATAAGGAGCTATTTGCTGTGGATCCAAAGTCATTCGAGCTGTCGATACAGATCGACAGACGGAAGCGTGCACGCTCGAAGTTGTATTGGACGATGCCGTTCGGAACGATTGTTGTTATGATGACTGGCTACTGGCTCGAGCCAGTAATGTCGTTGGTCGGATTGGCGGCCGGTGTTGTTGCATCCTCATTGTCCATCTGGTCGTCCTCGGCCTGGATTGCAGAGCTCCAAGCTGAAAAAGACGAGTGGGACCAGCATATCAACGCTGATGATCGCGCTTGAGCCCAAAGCCGGGGCCTTTGGAAAGAATGTCACACGCCCCATTCTCACCTTGTCGCTTCCTTGGCGCTTTGGAGCTCCTGATCTAGCAAGTCGTGTGTTTCGCGAGATCGATTGAGCCGCGCTTCACCACGATAGCATCAATTTTTCGTTTGGGTTCAAGGCAGTCGTTCGCCGCGTTCTTAGTGACCGGTCTCTTTTGGATGGATCATCAAAACGTCCATTTTACGTGCGGCCCGCTGTGTAATCCTTTTACAATCTTCACAAGACGGTTTTGATATATAAATCAAAAATTTAAGAAAAATGATGGGACGTCGCTCCGCAAAAAACTCAAAGCCTTGGTTGGAAACGCGCTTTTTAGCTGTTTTCCAAGGGCGATCCGGCGAATTCTCCAAGCAAAATAGCGGGGTCAGGTTTGCGACGTTTGGGTTTTGGAATGCGGAACGGCCATAGCGAACACGGTTTGGTCGGGCAGTTCCGTTTTTGGACGGCGCACGCGGCAAGCGGTCTTGTCCGTCCACCGCATTCTGTGATGCTCTTGGGTTTGCAAGCGTGAAACGGAACCGAAACTCCAGTGACCGGAATACCAGAACACCTAATGGGAGATTTTTGGCCCCAAGCTCAACCGGGCTCCAACAGTGCAGACTATGGCACCACAGAATTCAGTCCCGAAGGCTCTTTCCCGATCCGTTCGTTTCAAACGTTTAAACTCACGTATACGGTCGGCGATTTCGGCCTTGATGACACCGGCGCGATCAAAATAGTGACCAGATGGGTGGGAGACGGCGGTCACGTTCAGTTTGACCATCCGGAGCGCGCCAATTTCGTCACAGCAAGCGCGTCAAACGGTGCCGCTCTCGAACTGCATGCCGAGACCTATCCGCATCAGCGCCCGTGGTACAATGGGCTGCGTATAACTGTGAAACGGGGCTACATGAGCCCGGGAAACACAATCACTGTCGTGTTAGGTGACCCGTCTCAAGGGTCTCCCGGTTTCCAATTACAAACGTTTTGTGAGTCCGAATGTGAATTCCGCGTTCTGGCCGATGTCTGCGCGACGGGTGTTTTCATTCCGGTTTCATCTCATGCAATCCGCGTTGAGCCGGGACCGGTCACGGCATGGGTTCTGAGCGCTCCCACTCTTCGACGAGCAAACGAGCCTTTCGAATTGGGAATTCGCGGGGAAGATCAGTGGGGGAATGCATCGGATCAAATGCCGCCCGGATTGCGGCTTCGTGCCAGACCTTCTGTCGATGGCATGCCCAATCGCGTGTGTCCAAACCCTGGCGAAAGAGGTCTGCGCGTGAAAGGGCTGATGGCGCGGCAAACTGGAACATATCGCTTTGAGCTTTTGACGGCCTCAGGGGAGGTTTTGGCGACATCGAACCCGTTGGTGATAAAGTCCGAAGGTCCGGCCGCATATTGGGGGGATTTGCACGGGCAAAGCGGCGAGACCGTCGGAATAAATCCAATTCAGAACTATTTGGAATTTGCCCGAGATGTCGCATTCCTCGACGTTACGTCTCATCAGGCGAACGACTTTCAGGTCACCAATGCGTTCTGGACGCAGATCAATACCCTATCCACAGACATGAACGAAGATGGGCAATTCGTGGTCTTTCCGGGTTACGAGTGGTCGGGCAACACGCCGGTCGGAGGCGATCATAACGTTTTCTTCGCTCGGGAAGGCGAACAAATACGTCGGTCATCACACGCGCTATTGACGGACAGATCGGATATTGAAACGGATGCCAACACGTTGTCAGACCTTTTCGAGGCTTTGAAAGATGTCGATTGCGTACTCTATGCGCATGTTGGCGGCCGGCCTGCAGACATCTCCAAAGCCGAAAATGCGCGGTTGCGAACCGCCGTCGAAGTGCATTCCGATTGGGGCACCTTCGAATGGTTGATGACGGATGCATTTAAGCTTGGATACCGTGTTGGGCTTGTCTGCAACAGCGACGGCCACAAGGGCGCTCCGGGGGCCTGTTACCCCGGTGCCTCGGAATTTGGCGCGTACAGCGGTCTGACGTGTTTTGTGGCCGACGAACTGTCCCGTCCGGCCATCTTCGATTCAATGCGCAGTCGTCGGCACTACGGGACAACAGGCTGCCGAATGCATATGGAGGTCACCGCGCATGTCGGAGCCAGCGCCGGAGTTTATCCGCACGATCCTCGGATCGAGCCGGTCTCACCTGTCCCTTCGTCCACGGCCGGCATGGGCGACATCGTGCGGTTTGACGGCAACGAATTGGATCTTGAAATCCAGTTGGAAACACACGCGCCTATTGAGCGTGTGGATGTTCTGAACGGGGATAGAACGATAAAGACCCTGCGGACCTTCACACCACAACCTGGCGGCAGAGTGCGCGTGATCTGGCAGGGCGCGGAATACCGCGGACGCGGCCGCACCACACGCTGGAACGGCACAATAGACTTCGACCAGGCGCGAATTCGTAAAATCAAGAAAATCAACGTCTGGAACCTGGATCGTCGATTTGATGTAAGGGACGAAAACACCATTATTTTTGACGCGGTGACAACCGGCAATTTTGGCGGATGTGACATCTGGCTAAAACAGGAAGCAGGATCTATTGCGGTCACGACTGAGCTTGCGTCCGGCTGTTTCGAATTATCGAGTATCACAGAGGAGGAAACAGTACTCGATGCAGGCGGTCTCGACAGAAAGCTCAGACTTTTTCGCCTGCCGGAAATACTGCATCAATGTAGTCTGGCAGAGCACGTGCGCATCCCGTTGCTCACCGGTCGCGACAACCCGCTTTGGATTCGCGTGACCACAGAAGACGGTTTCAATGCTTGGTCGAGCCCAATTTACGTCACACAGTGACGTTGCACAACTCTGCCATTGCACCTCATGTGCGTACTCTGTTACGTTGATGACACAAGATATTGCGGTTGCGGAAAGAACAGGCAGAAAACGTGAGCGATACACCCCAACCTCCTGAAAATGATGAGGAAATGACACCAGAACGCCCTTCTTATGACGGGCCGTCGGTCAGCATTGAGCATGAAATGCGTACGTCCTATCTGGACTACGCGATGTCCGTCATCGTCAGCCGTGCGATTCCTGATTTGCGCGATGGATTGAAACCCGTGCACCGCCGGATTCTTTTCGCGATGCACGAAACCGGCAACACCCATGACAAAGCATATCGGAAGTCGGCGCGTCCGGTGGGCGATGTGATGGGTCAATACCATCCACACGGCGATTCCGCGATCTATGATGCGCTTGTACGCATGGCACAAGATTTCTCGATGTCGCTGCCGTTGCTGGACGGTCAGGGCAACTTCGGATCGATGGACGGCGACAACCCTGCGGCCATGCGATATACCGAAGTTCGCATGGACAAACCTGCAGCCTATCTGTTGGCCGACATTGATAAGGAAACAGTAGACTTTCAGGACAACTATGACGGCAAGCAGAAAGAGCCCACGGTGCTCCCTGCCCGCTTTCCGAACATGCTGGTCAACGGTGCCGGAGGTATTGCGGTGGGCATGGCGACCAATATTCCGCCGCATAATCTGGGCGAGGTTGTCGATGCCACACTTGCACTTATTGACGATCCCGATCTGACGTCCGAGCAACTGATCGAATACGTGCCTGGCCCGGATTTTCCCACGGGGGGCATCATGCTTGGTCGATCCGGCGCGCGCAAAGCATACCTTGACGGCCGTGGATCAGTGATTGTTCGGGCAAAAACCCGGGTCGAAGAATTACGCAAGGACCGCTGGGCCATCGTCATCGACCAAATCCCTTATCAGGTCAACAAGGCAACAATGATCGAACGGATTGCCGAGCAGGTACGGGAAAAACGCATTGAAGGTGTCGCACATGTTCAGGACGAGTCGGACAGAAACGGGGTGCGTGTTGTCATTGAGCTGAAGCGGGACGCGGTGCCGGACGTGGTGATGAACCAACTCTACCGTTTCACGCCGATGCAAACGTCTTTCGGCTGCAACATGCTCGCGTTGAACGGCGGCCGGCCCGAGCAGCTGACGTTGCGCAAATTCCTGACATCCTTCATCGATTTCCGTGAAGATGTCGTAGCGCGTCGCACCGCCTATCTATTGCGGAAAGCGCGCGACCGCAGCCATGTTTTGTGCGGTTTGGCAGTTGCTGTCACGAACATTGATGAAGTGGTCAATACGATCCGGGCCTCCTCCGATGCCGCGGAAGCCCGCGAGAAGCTGATGACACGCCGCTGGCCTGCCGAGCAGATCCTTGATTACATCGCGCTGATTGATGATCCGACGCATACCGCCAACGACGATGGCACGTATAACCTGTCAGAAACACAAGCCCGCGCGATCCTCGAATTGCGCCTCCAGCGCCTCACCCAGATCGGTGTGAGGGAAGTGACCGACGAACTTGAAGAATTGGCATCTAAGATAAAGGAACACCTGGAAATTCTTGGTTCACGCGAACGGATAATGGACATCATCGCAGAGGAGCTGCGCGAAGTGCGCGAACTCTTTGCCGTCGACCGGCGAACAGAAATCGTCGACTGGTCCGGCGACATGGAGGACGAGGACCTCATCGCGCGCGAAGATATGGTGGTGACTGTCACGTCCGGCGGATACATCAAGCGTACGCCACTGGCCGATTTCCGCAGCCAGCGTCGCGGCGGCAAAGGTCTGGCAGGCATGCAGACCAAGGAAGAGGATGTGGTCACAACACTTTTCGTGGCCAACACGCATACACAGCTGCTCTTTTTTACAACCGACGGGATCGCATACAAAATCAAGACGTGGCGACTGCCGCAAGGTGGTCGGACGGCGAAGGGCAAAGCGATTGTCAATATCCTGCCAATCCCGCAGGGCGTTTCTGTCGCGGCGATTCTGCCGATCGACCGGGATGAAACCGAGTGGGATCAGTTGCAGATTGTCTTTGCAACATCTGCCGGAACCGTTCGCCGCAATGCACTGTCAGATTTCACGAATGTGAAATCGAATGGCAAAATCGCGATGAAATTCGAAGATGAACATGCAAACACCACTCTGATAAACGCCCGTATCGCGTCACCGGAGGATGACGTGATGCTGGTCACCGCATCCGGCCGCGCAATCCGCTTTCCGTCCACGGACGTTCGTGTCTTCAACTCGCGGTCGTCTGTCGGTGTGCGTGGCGTTAAACTGACGGGCGTTGACCGCGTCGTTTCCATGTCCATCATTCGGCATTTCAACGCCACGCCGGACGAGCGGGCCGCCTATCTCAAACAACGTCGTCTGATGGCCGGCGTCACCGAAGACCCGGAGACGGAAGAAGACGATGTGGCACCCGGCAATCTTTCGCCAGATCGCTACGCCGAGATGTCAGCATCGGAAAACCTCATTCTGACAATCACGTCTGGCGGCGCCGGAAAGCTAAGTTCGAGCCATGATTACCCGGTGCGCGGACGCGGTGGCATGGGTGTGCAGGCCATGGACAAGGCCATGCGCGGCGGGCCGGTTGTTGCCTCGTTCCCGGTGGATATGGATGATCAGATCATGCTTGCCACGTCCAACGGGCAATCCATTCGCGTTCCGGTTGACGGAATCTCGTTCCGCTCCCGATCCGCCGGCGGTGTCAAAGTGTTCAACACCGGTGCGGGCGAAGAAGTCGTTAGCGTGGCCTGGATTGCGGATCAGGGCGACGCCGGCGAGGCGAATGAAGAAGAATAAGCGCGCGCCCAAACCCGTTCAAAGTGCAATCGAAACGTGATCCGGATGCGCAAGAATGCGCCCAGAATTGCATCAAAACTCCTTTTGTTCGCGTGCCGTTCACGACATACTGAGCTTATCCAAGGAGGAATGACGCTATGAAAAAAATATTAGGTGCGACCGCACTCGGAGGCATGATTTTCCTACAGGCCTGCGGACCAGCGGCAACTCCGGAGCAGCAGGCACAACGACAACATGAGATTTCGTGCGTGGCGGGATCGCTCGGCGGCGCTTTGATTGGCGGTGCAATAGGCAATCAGTTCGGCGGAGGCAGCGGCCAAGACATCCTGACCGCGAGTGGTGCGGCCGCGGGCGCGGTCGCGGGCAAGCGCTATTCTTGCTGAGGAGTATGGATTATGAAAAAGCATCTCACATTGGCCGCAGCGGCTTTGGTTTTCGCGTCGACCGCTGGCGCACAGGAAAGCGGGTTGACGGACATTGATCTGGCGGCGCTCGACAAAGACGGTGACCTCGCCGTCTCCAGCGAGGAGTTTGGCAACTTTGCGGAATATGCTTTCAAGCAAATGGACACCAACCAGAACGGATCACTAACGCCCAACGAGGTTGCGGCGCACGCACCCGCCGGCGCGTTTCAACGCACGGATTCGGATGGGAACGGAGTTGTCAGCAAATCCGAATACGACACCCGTATGAAATCGATCTTTGATGAAGCCGACAAAGACGGCGATGGCCAACTGAATTGAGCATCTCCAGAGGCGGCAGAGCAGGTCTGCTGCCGCCTTTGTCTTAAAGACCGTAAAGACCTGTGAACTTTTCCTTCAGATACGCGAGTAAGGGCGCTTCTGACGGCTCTGCACCCCGCGCTTTCGCAATCAGCTCGCGCGGTTCGTACAGCCCACCGTATTGCTGAACATTTTCGCGCAACCAGCCGGTCGCCCCCGACGTATCGCCGGTTGCCAACTGACCGTCCAGATCCGGCAAAGTTGCCCGCATCGCCTCATAGAGGCAGCCCGCATAAACATTTCCAAGGCTGTAAGTCGGGAAGTACCCGAACAGCCCAACCGACCAGTGTACATCCTGTAAAACGCCGTTCGAAGGTTTGTCGACCGCAAAACCAAAATCCGCCTTGAACCGATCATTCCACGCTGTTTCCAGATCAGCCACCGTTAGATCGTTGCCCATCAGCGCGCGCTCCAGATCGAACCGCAGTAACACATGCAGATTGTATTGCAGCTCATCTGCTTCGGTGCGGATGTAGCCGTCTGACACGCGGTTCACGACCGCGTAAAACCCCTCCTCATCGGCAACGCCAAAATCACCAAAGGCGTCACGCATTTCGCGGTAAAGCCAACCTGTGAAAGCGCGGCTCCGCCCGATCTGGTTTTCGTAAATGCGGCTTTGGCTCTCATGCACGCCCATAGAGACACCTTCTCCAAGCGGCGACAGCAAATACGCGCGGTCGATATTCTGCTCATAAGCGGCATGACCCACTTCGTGGATTGTCGAATAAAAGCAGTTGAACGGATCATGTGCATTGGTTCGGGTGGTGATCCGCACATCCAGACCCGATCCGGAACTGAACGGATGCACAGCCTTGTCAACACGCCCATGCATCATGTCATATCCGAAGGTCTTGGCCAGTTTGCGGCTCAGCTTCATTTGCAACGCTTCATCAAAGGCGCCCGAAAGCGTGGCCGGCGCTTTTGCTTCAAGGACAGCGGCGCGAAGAGCAGTCAATTCCGGCCGCAACGCAGAGAACATAGCCTCAATTTCAGCGCTGGTTGTCCCAGGCTCATAGTCTTGTAAAAGCGCATCATAAATGTCGCCGCCACCCGCCAAAGCTTCGCCTTCTTCCTTACGCAAGGAAATGACCGTCTCAAGTGTTGGCGCAAAAGCTGCAAAGTCATCAGCCGCGCGGGCATCAGCCCATACGCTCTGCGCCTCGGAGGTGACACGGGCAAGTTCCGACGCCAGCTTTGCCGGGACCTTAGAGGCGCGTTCAAAGCTGCGTCGAATATGGCGAAGCTGCGAAAGTGCTACCGGATCTTTTTCGCTGTCCTCCGCTTTTGCCAGCCAGTCCGCGACGCGCGGGTCTGTGCGGCGTGCGTGCAAGACCGCTTCGATGGCCGCGCGCTCAGCCCCACGCTGTGCCGCTGCGCCGCGCGGCATCATTGTTTCCTGATCCCATTCAAGACGCCCGGCAATGGATGACAATGCCTGTGTGTCGCGTGTGAATTCCATGAGATCTGTATATGCTGACGTCACTATCGTGCTCCTCTGACGGATGTAGCCACAGGGTAACCACTGAGAAATCGCGCCCGCAGGATCAGCACCCAAACGACAACGGCCAGCGCCTGGTGAACAATCGCGATGTAAACCGGCGCTCCGTAAAGTACGGTGACAATGCCCAGAATAATCTGTAGCGCCATCGCAGCCAATACCGCGTTGAATGCAAAACGTGTCGTCGGATGCGCGCTGTCGCGCCCCCGCAGCCAGACAACGACTGTAAACGCAAACAGCAAGTAGCCCGTGACCCGGTGAATGAATTGCACCAATCCCGGACTTTCAAAGAAATTCCGCCAAAGCGGTTCAAAGGTGAAGGCTGTTGCCGGAAACCATTGGCCACCCATTAAAGGCCAATCGGTATAGCTGCGCCCCGCATCGATTCCGGCGACAAGCGCGCCGATCAGGATTTGCAAAAAACAAAAATGCAGCAGCCCGGTTGATAGGCCCCATTGCCGTTTTTCCTTTGCGCGGCGCGCTTGCATCAAATCTGGCGTGCTCCGCCCAAGTTGCAGAATATACCACGTGATGAAGCCCAGTATGACGAAGGCAAGACCCAGATGCGTTGCCAGACGGTAGCTCGCAACATCAGTGACCGCTTCGCCCTGCGTAACACCGGAGGCCACCATCCACCAACCGATGGCGCCCTGTGCCCCGCCGAGAGCCCCAAGCAACAGGAACTTGCCTGTCCATCCAACCGGAACCTGCCGGCGCAATGCGAAATACCCGAAACCCACAACCCAGATGAGGCCAATAACACGGCCCAACTGGCGGTGCCCCCATTCCCACCAATAAATGACCTTGAAGTCTTCCAGGTCCATCCACTGGTTCTGGATCCGAAACTCATCAATGGCCTGATACTTTTCAAACTCCGACTGCCAGTCGACGGTCGACATCGGCGGAAGGGCACCGGTGATCGGTCGCCATTCCGTGATGCTCAGGCCGCTGTCGGTCAATCGGGTAAGCCCACCGACAGCGATCATGATGAAGACCAGTACAAAAAGGAACTTCAACCACAGCCGGATTGCGCCGCGCGCGTCAGATTTTCCGCGATCGATCAGACCGGGTTGTACCGCCGGCTGCGCCACATCGGTCGCGGCGACTTCTTCGAACAATTTGCGTTTGCCGCTCATTGATGTCCTCTCGCTGCCTTGGCCGGACCCTATGCCGCAGCGTTGGCAAGGTCCAGCGCGACTAGTCGCCGCGCGACTGTGACCGCAGCAATTGTCGCAACATGCCATGCAACATCTGCACATCAGCACGCGTCATCGGCATGCGGCTCCAGAAGTTGCGCAGGTTGAGCCGCATGGACTCTGACTTGTGCTCGGGAAAGAAAAAACCTGCGGCATCGAGGCGCTCTTCATAGTGCGCCGCCAGATGCTCGATCTCTGCGTTTGCCGCCCAAGGTGTGCCAGCCATTTCCATGGTATGATGTTCGACCTCTGCAGTGGCGCGGCGCCACTCGTACCCCATCAAAAGAACGCATTGGGCTATGTTGAGCGAAGGAAAATCAGGATTAACCGGCACAGTGACCATCGCATTGGCCTGTACGATGTCCTCATTCTCCAATCCCGATCTTTCGGGTCCGAAGAGAACGGCCACACGCTCGCCCGCCGCAATTTTGTCTCGGGCCACCCGCATCGCCTCCTCAGGGCTGAAAACCGGCTTTGTCAAATCCCGGCTCCGCGCTGTCGTCGCAAAGGTATATGTGCAATCGGCAAGCGCCTCGGCAAGATCCGGCGAAAGTTGCGCGTTATCAAGAAGCCGTGCGGCGCCGCTGGCCAACGCGATGGCAGCTTGATTGGGCCAGCCGTCACGTGGTGCCACGATCCGCATCCGGTCAAGGCCGAAATTCCACATGCCACGCGCGGCTGCCCCAATGTTTTCGCCCATCTGCGGACGTACAAGAACGAAGGCGGGTGCATGCGGATATTCAACAGCCGTTGTCATGCGCGCCTCTTAAGCCTAGCCGCCTTCCGCTGCAACGCCGAACCCGACAGAGCATCAAAAATCGGCCGTGCACCGCAATGGCGTTTTCATTTGCCCGCGCTTGCGATACTGCTGCGCATCGCAAGACCCGTTAGGACTGATTTAAATGGATATGCCCGACCTTCCGCAGATTTATCTGGTAACCCCTCCGGAGTTCGAACTGAGCACATTTTCCGAAACCCTAGCGCGCACGCTTGACGCGCATCCTGTTGCCTGCGTCAGGCTGGAACTGGCCACCCGCGACGAGGACCGTCTCTTGCACGTTGCGGACGCATTGCGCGACGTGACGCACGCGCGCGATATTGCGCTCGTCATCGCAGACCACGTTGTACTTGCTGAACGCCTGGGACTTGACGGTGTGCACTTGTCGGATGCGGCACGATCCACACGACAGGCCCGAAAAGCACTGGGCGAAGATGCCATCGTTGGATGTTTTTGCAGCGCTTCACGCCACGACGGAATGGCCGCTGGCGAGGCTGGTGCCGACTACGTGAGCTTTGGCCCCGTGACTGCATCAGCCTTGGGCGACGGCAGCCATGCGCCGATTGAAATTTTCCAGTGGTGGTCGGAAATGATCGAAGTGCCCGTGGTTGCTGAAGGCGGTTTGGATGTATCACGCATCGCACAGCTGACGCCATTCACGGATTTCTTTGGTCTGGGCCAAGAAATTTGGTCGCATGACGACCCTGCCTTGCGGCTCGGTCAGCTGGCCGAAGCCATCGGCTAAACCTTCAAAGAAAGACGCGTTCCACACACCAGTAGATCCCGACAATCGCAATCAGCAATGATCCAGGGATCGATACAGCACGAAACATCACAGGGTAGCGCGCCACCGGTGCTTCCTCCTCATTCAGGTCCGAAACTGCGGCGAGTTTTGCACAGAGCAACAACAAAAGCGCCGCCATCGCAATCACAGTGAGTTGTCCCAGTTCGACACCGACGTTGAAACCAATCAGCGCCGGAATAAACTGGCTTTCCGGCAGTCCGAACTCTCCCAGAACAGACGCAAAACCGAGCCCGTGCAAGAGCCCGAAACCGAATATGATAAACGGTCGCGACCGGGTCAGCCGGCGTTGAAAGAGGTTCTCAACCGCCACATAAACGATGGAGGCTGCGATCAGCGGCTCAACGATGCTGCCAGGCACGTTCACCCATCCCAAAGCACCAAGCGCCAGCGTGACCGTATGCGCAAGTGTGAACGCACTTACCTGCCACAAAAGTGGTGCCCACCGCGTGCTGAGAAAGAACAGGCCCAGTACAAACAGGATGTGATCGAGCCCCTTTGGGAGAATGTGGTCAAATCCCACCGGAATATACTCCGCAAAAGCCTGCCATCCGCCCTGCGCGCTCCCGCCCGCTAATGCAATGGCCGCGCTGGATTCGCCGCCATTCAGATATCCGGTAAATGGCGCATCAACACCCTGCTGCCGCAAGACGATCGCCCCGCCGCCCACCGGCCAATTGACCGTCACGGCATCTGCGCCGGCGGGCAATTGCGCCACCAGTTCCAGCACCGTGACCCTGGGCAGTTCAAAATCGACGTCTTCAACAACGGACGCGTTTCGCAATTCCAAAGGCACAGCTTCGCCTGCGGACAAGAGCGGGACAGCGTTCCACGCGGCGACAAGCGCATCAAGGCGGGGCACGATTTCTGTTATTGGCAGGGCACGCAGCGCGTCGTAATCGGCTGAAGCGTCGTCTTCATCTGTATCCTGCACCGCATCCAGATCGATTCCAGCCAGAAACGCCTCGACATTTGCACGCATTTCAAAACGCACCCCCCCGTCCGGCAAGACGTTCAGATCTGCAATTGTGGGGAGCACCTCATGTGCAAAGCCCCGTGGCACTCCAGCCAGCATAATGACCGTTGACACGGCCCAAAGAACGCACAGCTTAAGAGACAATCTGAATAGGGATGACAACATGCTGCTCCAGCGTCTTTTGTTCGCAGTTTTCGTATGTATTGGCAGCGTTGCCACTGCACATGAATTCTGGATTGAACCTGATGAATTTCAAGTCGGTGGTGGTTTACCGATCACTGCAAATTTGCGCAATGGCGAAAACTTTAAGGGCATTTCGCTGGGCTGGTTTGAAAATCGTTTCACCCGGTTCGAAGTCGTCAATGACGGCGTCGCGAAGGATGTAGACGGGCGCATGGGAGATACGCCTGCTTTGCAAATGACGGCGCCTGATGACGGTCTTCTTGTGATCCTGCATGAAACGACGCCACAATCGCTTAGATACAAGGAATGGAACAAATTTCTGAAGTTCGTGGCGCACAAGGACTTTTCAGGTGCCGTAAGCACTCACGCGCAACGAAACTGGTCAAAAAGCGATTTTCGGGAGGTCTATACGCGTCACGCCAAAGCGCTCGTCGGAGTGGGCACCTCTGAGGGAACCGACCGTGCATTTGGCATGCAAACGGAATTTGTCGCGCTCAGCAATCCCTACGCAGCCGAATTCGACGGCACGATGAAGGTGCAGTTGATGTATCAAGGAGCTCCGCGCGCAGATGTCCAAGTTGAGGTATTTGAACGGGACGCGAATAACTTGGTTGATATAACATTTTTCCGTACGGATACGGATGGATTGGCCTCTGTTCCGGTACGCCCAGGTTATAGCTATCTCTTTGACGCCGTGGTCCTGCGTCCAGCAGAAGGAGCAAGCACGCAAGAAGGCGCGACAGTTTGGGAGACGCTTTGGGCGGCACTGACGTTTGCCGTGCCATCCCGCGAAAGGTGATTTCTGCACTTGCAACCGGCCCACCGCACGGCCACAAAACAGCATGAACCCGCAACCTGACATCCTTTGCATCGGATCCGTTCTCTGGGATGTGATCGGACGCGCATCAAGCGCCATGCGACAAGGCTCCGACGTGCCCGGTCGCATCACGCGGTTGCCCGGCGGAGTGGCGATGAATATCGCCATGACACTGTCGCGGTTTGGACTGACCCCTGCCCTGCTCACCGCGATCGGTCGCGATGCGGAAGGGAATGAACTGATATCAGCCTGTCAAGCGCGCGGTATACTGACCGAACTTGTCTACAGATCCGAGGATTTGCCGACCGATCGCTATATGGCCGTAGAAGGTGCAAATGGCCTGATTGCTGCGATTGCGGATGCGCACTCCCTGGAAGCGGCTGGCGCTAAAATCCTGACGCCGCTGTCGGATGGCCGCGTGGCGAGTGAAGCGTCACCATTTACTGGTCTTGCCGCGCTGGACGGAAACCTGACATTACAACTTCTCAGCGAGATCTCTCAAAGCCCATTGCTGGCGCGCGCAGATTTGCGCGTCGCACCCGCATCACCGGGCAAAGCGGAGCGGTTATTGCCATTCGTGAAAGCCGGGCGCGGAACGCTTTACGTCAATCTTGAGGAGGCCGGTTACCTGTGCCAAACCATCTTCCAAACATCTGCGGACGCCGCTGCCGCCTTGCTGACAAAAGGGGCAGCACGCGCGCTTGTAACGGATGGCGGCAGGGCGGCCAGCGATGGGCAAGCCGACGGCATTGTGACCCAAACACCTCCTCAAGTGCTGGTCACGCGCGTAACCGGAGCGGGCGACACCTTTATGGCCGCGCATATCGCTGCGGAAGCCAATGGTGACACACCCCGAACAGCGCTGGAGCGGGCGCTGCAGGCCGCAGCCACCTATGTTTCAGGAGAAACGCCAAGATGAGCAAAACACCGATGATCCTGTCGGCAGAAGTTGCTGCGGCCAAGGCAAGTGGACGCGCAATCGTCGCGCTGGAAAGCACGATTATTACGCACGGAATGCCCTACCCTCAGAATCTCGAAGTGGCGCGACAGGTTGAGAATGATTTGCGCAGCCTCGGCGTCACACCGGCGACCATAGCAGTTATCGAAGGACAGCTGACTGTCGGCCTAGAACCGGGCGCGCTGGAGGCGCTTGCGCAGATGCGCGGCGTATCGAAACTCTCGCGTGCGGATCTTGCGGTTTGTATGATCACCGGTGGCACGGGTGCCACAACCGTCGCGGCCACCATGATTGCCGCGCATCTTGCTGACATAGAAATCTTTGCTACCGGTGGCATCGGTGGCGTTCATCGTGGCGCGGAAAACAGCTTTGACATTTCCGCCGATCTACTGGAGTTGGCACAAACGCCGGTTACAGTCGTCGCAGCGGGCGCCAAAGCGATCCTGGACGTGGACAAAACTCTGGAAGTGCTTGAGACCCAAGGCGTACCTGTTGTTTCTGTAGGTCAGGACAGCTTCCCGGCTTTCTGGAGCGCGGAATCCGCTCTCAAAGCCCCTTTGCGCCTGGATACGGCCCGCGAAATTGCGGTGGCACACCGTCTACGCGCCCAGTTGGGTATACCCGGCGGGCAGCTGATCGCAAATCCGATCCCAAAGGAAGACGAAATACCAGCGCATGTGCTTGCACCAATCATTGCCCAGGCGCAGGCCGACGCCGACATGCACGCGATCAAAGGCAAGGCGGTGACCCCCTATCTTTTGCAGCGGATATACGAATTGACGGGCGGTCGGTCACTGACCGCCAATATTGCTTTGGTGCGCAACAATGCAAGGCTCGCAGCTGCGATCGCTCAAGCGTTATGCGCCGATACACGTAACAGTCGAAACTGACGTACGCGGCCCGCCTTTGCCATTGTAGTGCGCACTTAAAGGCCCTAACTAACCCTTCGTAGCAATCAAGTTGAACAGATGAACACCCCATTCGACCCTGAGGTCCCAACGCAAAGGCGCGGCCTGTTCTCGCGATTGCGCGCGAACTTCCTGACCGGACTTGTCGTGATCGCGCCCGTGGGTCTGACAATCTGGCTGATCTGGTCGGTGGTCGGCTGGATCGACGGTTTTGTACTTCCGCTGGTGCCGACGAGCTATCAACCAGACAGAATGCTTCAGGACTTCCTCGGTCTGGACCCGTCCGTTCAAATCAACGTGCGCGGCATCGGCGTCGTCATTTTCCTGATTTTCACCATGCTTGTGGGCTGGCTTGCCAAAGGTCTGATCGGGCGATCGATGATTTCCTTTGCCGAAGGCCTCGTCGAACGCACGCCAGTCGTACGGTCGATCTATTCGGGTATCAAGCAAATCTCTGAAACGGTGTTTGCCCAGTCTGAAAGGTCATTCGAGCGTGCGTGCATAATCCAATACCCGCGTCAGGGTATCTGGGCAGTGGGCTTTGTGTCGACAAACACCAAGGGCGAAATTGCGATGCGCGGAAACGATGGGCAGCCGATGCTGAGTATCTTTCTTCCGACAACGCCGAATCCGACGTCAGGATTTCTGCTTTTCGTGCCTGAGAAAGACGTCATCCTTCTGGACATGTCCGTAGAAGATGCCGCAAAACTCGTGATTTCGGCAGGCCTTGTTTATCCTTCGGACAGAAACGGCGACGACCCTCTTGTTTCGAAGTAATCACTGGAACATTTCGACAAGATCAACGCTGCTTTTGACGTTTATCTCGTTGCGATGCGTTGCAAGAAACGCGTCGGCCGCCCTTTGCCCAGCTTCTTTGAGCCGCGCCAGAGTGTAAGGGGTCGGTATTGTCTTGGTGGCCACGGACAACTCATTCATTAAGGCATCGTCGGCAATCATGTGCACCAGAACGCGCCTTTTTTCCGCGCTGTCAAGCTTTCCCGTATCGATCAAACGCTGCACGAACTCAATGGCGCGCAATTCGCGCAACAACGATGAATTGAAGCTGATCTCATTGATCCGATTTTGAATGCTCTGAGCAGTGCGCGGCGTCTCCCACCGCTCCAGTGGATTTATGTTCACCACCACAATGTCTTCGGGCAATGCAGTGTCAAAAAGCGGAAAAAGTGCCGGGTTGCCTGTGTATCCTCCATCCCAATAATCCTCGCTCAGACCCGTTTTCGGATCGGTCACGGATACGGCTTGAAAGATGGTGGGAAGACAAGCAGAGGCAAGAATGACATCCGTGCTGATTTCGCTGTCTTTGAATACCCTGACCTTGCCCGTGCGCACCTTTGTGGCACAGATAAACAGGCAAGGGCCATCCGATTTCTCGGAACACACCTCATCATAGTTAAACTGCGATACAATGGGTTTCAGCGGGTTTTGATACAGCGCGCCATAAGCATAGGGAGACACCACGCGCGACCACATGTCCTGCGCAATGAAGCCGGGCGAAAACTCCAGCGTGCGAGACACCGTTGTCAAAGAAAACGGCGACATCCACTGTGGCATATGCATTTCGGGCCGCGCTCCTACTTCGCCCCAGAGCCAGTTCAGGCGTTCGCGCGCACCCTCGCGGCCGTTCTCAACCATACCAGCCTTGAAGGCCGCGCCGTTCAACGCCCCGGCACTGGTGCCTGAAATGGCCGCAACCTCCAGGTCTTCGTCGCCCAAAAGCCGGTCAAGCACGCCCCATGTAAAGGCTCCATGCGCGCCACCGCCTTGCAGCGCCAGATTGATCTTCTTTTTGTCAGCCATGCCTTGGCCCTTTCAAAAACGTGTCACCGACTGTCTGGCAGAGTTTCTTTGATCTCTAAATATCCCCGCCGGAGGCCTGAAATTTCAAAGTGCCGTCCAGCCGCCGTCTACACTGACCGTTGTGCCGGTGATTTGAGCTGCCGCGTCAGAACACAAAAAGACTGCCGTACCGCCCATTTGTTCGACCGTGGCAAATTCTTTTGACGGTTGACGTGTCAGCATTACGTTTTCGATCACCTCCTCGCGGGACATGTTGTATTCCTTCATGGTATCCGGAATCTGCTTTTCAACAATCGGCGTCAGCACGTAACCCGGACAAATCGCATTGGCGGTAATCGGTTCCTTCGCCGTTTCCAACGCCGTCGTCTTCGTCAACCCCACGATCCCATGCTTTGCCGCGATATATGCTGCCTTGTAAGGTGATGCAGTTAAACCGTGCGCTGAGGCAATGTTGACGACCCGCCCCCAACCCGCCTGCCGCATCATCGGCAAAGCGACGGCTGTTGTGTGAAAGGCGGAAGAGAGATTTATTGCAATGATCGCATCCCATTTTTCGACCGGAAATTCCGGAATGCCTGCGACATGCTGGATGCCTGCGTTGTTTACAAGAATGTCGCAAACACCTGACTTCGAAATCAGATCGCGGCACTGCTGTGCTTTTGACATGTCAGCCTGAATGTACTTTGCTTCTACGCCGGTTTCGGCGGCAATTTTGGCTGCAAGTGCATGATCCTCCTCGGTGTCAGTGAACGAGTTCAGCACGACGTTCGCACCGGCGCCCGCCAGTTCCCAAGCGATACCCAGACCGATGCCAGAGTTCGAGCCGGTTACAACGGCGGTTTTCCCTGCAAGCGAAATCTCAAATCCCATGGCTCATTCCTTTCTGGCATGGCAATGCTGCGTTGCGCACATCATGACGTGCTGCAGCCGCAAAGCAAAGGAATTCTGGCGCCCATCGCGACATCGCAACCGCAGTTGAGGGGGTGCGTAAGTCGAAGAGGTCATTGCCAAAAAAAAACGCCTGCACAAGGCAGGCGTTAAGTTATTGAGGCAGGTTTCATACAGGCAAGAAACCTATCGAGCAGTGAGTCTCTTATAAGCAATCTCCCGCGTCTATCCAAGCTAAAAGTTTGATATGATGGAAATACCCCGATAGGCTTTGGCGCAATAAAACAAGGGCAGCGGGAGATTGTCTCCAAAATGGGTACTGTTTTTTTCCACCGGCAGAATTGGATTTTCGCCGTTATCTGTATGATTCTTCAAGCGACCGCCGCTCCCGCAGAGCCTTCGCACGGGATATCTATGTATGGCGCACCCGCACTCCCACCGGATTTTGTGTCTCTGCCCTATGCGAACCCAAAAGCCCCAACCGGCGGTGCCATTACCTTGGGCAATACCGGCGGCTTTAACAGCCTCAACCCATACGTGCGTAAAGGCACCGTGCCATGGCAGTTGAGGTTTTTCACCCATGAGGCGTTGATGGGCCGATCCTGGGATGAACCTTTCTCGCTTTACGGGTTACTCGCCGAATCGGTTGAAACACCGGAGGACCGATCCTGGGTTGAATTTACGCTGCGCGAAAACGCGCGTTTCTCAGATGGTAGCCTTGTTACTGTCGACGATGTCCTCTTCTCTTACGCCCTCTTGGGCACTGAAGGCCACCCGCGGTACCACAGTCTTTATGCGCAGATAGACCGGATGGAGCAGACAGGTCCACGCAGTCTGCGGCTCTGGTTCAAAACGGAGAACCGTGAACTTGCGCTTTTGGCCGGCATGCGTCCTGTTCTGAGCAAAGCGCAGTGGGAAGGACGCGATTTCGCCAATGCGCCGCTTGCAGAAATTCCAATGGGTACCGGCCCTTATGTCGTGGACAGTTACGAGGCTGGACGTTTTGTAACCCTCCGTCGCAATCCGGACTATTGGGGCGCTGACATTCCGTTTCGGCGCGGCACGCATAATTTCAAAACCATCACACTCGACTTCTACGGCGATGCTTCGGTGCTCTTCGAGGCCTTCAAGGCGGGCGACATCTCTGCATTACGCGAGTTCAATGCAGAGAAATGGGCGACGCAGTACGACTTCCCTGCGATCACGCGCGGCGACGTCGTAAAATCAGACTTCCCGCATCGCAAACCGTCCGGCATGACGGGCTTTGTGATGAACACGCGCACGCCTCCCTTTGACAACTGGCGCGTGCGTGAAGCAATGATTCAGGCGTTCAACTTTGAGTATATCAACGATACGCTGACAGGCGGCGCACAACCACGCATCACGTCTTACTTTTCAAATTCCGGCCTCGCATTCGTACCAGGGCGCGCGACCGGGCGTGTCGCCGAATTGCTGGCGCCTTTTGCCGGTACGTTGCCGGACGGAACAATCGACGGGTACACGCTCCCGCAAACCGACGGCACGCTGCGCAACCGCAAAGGCATTCGCCGCGCCATGGCTCTGCTGGAGGAGGCGGGCTGGACGGCGCAGAACGGGGTTATGACCAATTCCGATGGCAAGCCTCTGCGCTTTACAATTTTACTCTCGCAGGACAGCAGCGAAAACAAAGCCATCGCCGATCTTTACGTCAATGCCCTGACACGCCTCGGCGTGGACGTCACAGTCGAAACGACGGACAGTGCGCAATTTGTCGCCCGTACAAATGCCTTCGATTTTGACATGGCGCCCTACAGGCGCGCTCTGTCACTGTCGCCCGGCAACGAACAAAAGTTCTATTGGGGATCGGATGCAGCGACGCAGGAAGGATCGCGCAATCTGATGGGGGTGGCTTCCCCCGCGGTCGATGCGATGGTTGACGAAATGCTCACAGCGCGCAGTCAGGAAGATTTTCTGGCTGCCGTGCGGGCGCTTGACCGTCTGCTGACCGCCGGTCGTTATGTGATCCCGTTCTGGCAGTACACAACGGGTCGTATTGCCCATGACGCGCGCATGCAGTTTCCCGATCAGCTTCCCATCTACGGCGATGGCCCCAACTTTATGCCGGAAGTTTGGTGGTGGGCGCCTTAACTGTCAAACGAGCGATGTAACCCAAAGAATGGACGCGTCTTCGGCGCTGACAGATACCACATTGTGACCCATCGTTGCGTCATAATAAGCGCTGTCTCCCCGTCGCATTTCGATCGGCTCGTAAAACTCAGTATAAAGTCGGATCACGCCTGTTAAGACGTAAAGAAATTCTTCACCGTCATGGCGCACCCAACCGTCGAATTCGGCCATGTCTCTCGCACGTACCCGAGCGCGGTAAGGCAACATTTGTTTCTTGGTCAGCTGGTCGGCGAGGAGCTCATGTTCATAAGTGCCTGTCGGATGCGCAGACCCCTGACCCGAAGTCGTCACAGCCAGCCGGCCGTTGATCCGGTCATCGCGCGGTGCCGTAAAGAGTTGTGGTATCGATATCTCCAGCCCGGTGGCCAGCTTTTTCAACGCATCATAGGTCGGTGACATCTGGCCGTTTTCAATCTTGCTGAGCGTGGATCGTGCCAGTCCCGCCTGTGTTGCCGCTTGCTCCAGTGTCCAGTCACGCGCCTTGCGCAGATCGCGCACGCGTTGCCCCAGATCCAGCGGCGCCGCGCCGTCGGAGCCACCCGTTTCACGCGACAATCGGATGAGCGTTTTAGGATCTTTTTGCATCATGGATCGCTTTTAGGCAGGTTTGCATGGGCTTGCAACGATCCGGGTCGCGGGCTAGCACCGAGGCTATGGTATCGCTTTTTGACGAAGGCCCCTTTGCCCCCTGCCCTGCACCCTTTAACCTTGCCGCACACGTGCTTGCCGCGGGTCAAAAGACACTTGAAAAAGATGCCCTCGTTCTTTTGTCGCGTAACGGCAGCAAAAGCTGGAGCTTTGCAGAGCTTACACACGCGGTTTTGAACGCTGCTCAGGGTTTGCTGGACGTTGGGCTGCGTCCTGACGATATCCTTGTCATGCGGCTTGGCAACACCGTTGAATTTCCGATTGTTTTTCTCGCCGCGTTAGCGGCAGGTATGGTGCCGGTGCCAACGTCACCAGCCCTGACCACCGCGGAAACCAAAACAATTTTTGAAACTGTCTCTCCGGCGGCAGTCGTCCGGGACCCGGCGCTCGCCTGTGCGTACCATCCAAACACGGTGACAATTGACATGCTTACGTCGCATGGACGCAAAAGCATGGCAGAGTTTCAGATGGGTGACCCCGATCGGCTCGGTTATATCGTTTTCACATCCGGGACCTCGAGCACACCGCGCGCAGTGGCGCATGCGCATCGCGCGATATGGGCACGGCAGATGATGTTTGATCATTGGTATGCATTGCGCGGGGATGACCGCCTGATGCACGCGGGCGCGTTCAACTGGACCTATACGCTGGGCACCGGGCTGCTGGATCCCTGGACAAAGGGCGCGACCGCGTTGATACCGGCACCCGACACGGGCCCCGAAATGTTGCCAGGTCTGATGGCCGTTCATAAAGCGACAATTTTTGCGGCGGCACCCGGCGTTTACAGACAAATGTTGGCACGTGCCCCGAAGATCGAAGCGCCCAGCCTGAGGCACGGGCTCAGCGCCGGAGAACCGCTGGCTCGAAGTACACGCGCACAATGGACAGCAGCGACGCGCACTGACATATACGAAGCCTTCGGTATGTCTGAATGCTCAACTTTCGTGTCCCAGTCCCCATTGCGGGACGCGGAACCGGAGACGATGGGGCGCCCACAGCCCGGACGCCGCGTTGCGCTTGTTAAAAATGGGAAGCCTGTGCCAAGGGGTGAGACCGGCACCGTTGCCGTGTCTCGCAATGATCCGGGCCTGATGCTTGGTTATTATGGTGCGCCTGAGGCCACTGCACAAAAGATGGAGGGGTCGTGGTTTTTAACGGGTGATCTTGCGGTGATGGATAAAAGTGGCGCGTTCATTTATCAGGGCCGCAATGACGACATGATCAATGCGGGTGGCATCCGCGTTTCCCCCCTTGAAATTGAGCGCGTTCTGATCGGCTGCGAGGGCATTGAGGCCATCGCCGTCACGGAAGTGGAAATCAAAGCAGACACGCGGGTTATTGCCGCGTTTTATACCGGACCGGCGCCTCTGGACGAGAGCACGTTGCATGCTTATGTCGAAGACAAGCTCGCGCGATACAAACACCCACGGCTCTACATCCACAAACCAGCCTTGCCGTTCAGCGCGAATGGCAAGATACAACGGCGCAAATTGCAGGCCGGTTTTGAAAGGCTCTCATGACCAATACAGTCAAACTCGACATACTGTCTGACCCGATTTGCCCCTGGTGCTATATCGGAAAGACCCACCTGGACCGCGCGCTTTCGGAGCACCCCGACCATCCCTTTGCCATCGAATGGCATCCGTTTCAGCTCAACCCGGATATGCCGGAGGCAGGCATGGACCGCCGGACTTACCTGGAAACCAAATTTGGCGGAAAGGAAGGTGCCGTTCGCGCCTATGCCCCCGTTGTCGAGCATGCGGAAGCAGCGGGCCTGTCGATTGATTTCGAATCCATGAAACGGACGCCCAATACACTGAATGCACACCGGCTGATCCATTGGTCCGGCCTTGAAGGGCGTCAGACAGCCGTTGTGTCGGCGCTCTTCAAGGCGTACTTTGAAGATGGTCGCGACATTGGTGACCTCGACGTGCTCGCAGATGTTGCAGACGACATCGGTATGGACGCGGCCGTGGTGGGAAAACTCTTGCGCTCGGATATGGATGCAGATGACATCCGCGCCCGCGACGCACACAGTCGCAAGATGGGCGTCAATTCCGTTCCGACCTTTATCGTGGCTGGTCAGCACGCCGTTCCCGGCGCGCAGCCACCCGAATTGTGGAAAAAAGTCATTGGCGAAATCAGTACGACCGCATGACTTGCGTTCAATTCAGATGACGTTACGGAACCGCCAACTTCTGATTGAACGTTTTGCAACTCTAGGTTAACTCTGACGCGAGTTAGCGCCAGCACATTAAAAGGCGTCGGTGAACAGGGTCTAGTTTTGGATCAAAAGCAAATTGATTTCCCGATGGGACGGGCCGAGTTTGTGGCCCTCATGGCGATGATGTTCGCAACAATTGCCTTTTCCATCGACGCGATGCTGCCCGCGTTTCCAGATATCGCTGCTGAACTAACGCCTTCCGAACCGACCCGTGCGCCATTGATTCTGACATCCTTTGTACTGGGCATGGGTATCGGCCTGTTTTTCGCAGGCGCTCTCTCTGATGCATTCGGGCGCCGGGGTGTCATGTTCTGGGGCGCAGGACTATACATTGGGTCTGCCCTTTTGGCCTGGGCCAGTGACTCTTTTGAGCTCATCCTGATCGCGCGCCTGCTGCAAGGTCTAGGTGCAGCAGGCGCGCGCGTTGTTTGCATCGCCATCATTCGCGATCTTTACTCGGGCCGCGAGATGGCGCGCATCCTGTCCATCGTCATGGTCACTTTCACGATCATTCCGGCTTTTGCACCCGCGCTTGGCGTGGTCATCATTCATTTTGCAGGGTGGCGCAGCATTTTTCTGGCTTTTGTAGTCTTTTCAGTGATATCCGCCCTCTGGATGGGATTCAGATTGCCCGAAACACTGCCTGTTTCGGAACGGCGACCGCTGCGACTTGGTCTTATCGCCGATGCCGTGCGTCAGATGTTCGAGCATCGCGTGGTGCGCATTTCAATTATCGTCCAGACGCTCGCCATGGCGATTCTGTTTTCCCTTCTGGTCCTGATTCAACCGATTTATCAGCATGTTTTTGACAAGCTTGAGAGTTTCCCCTTTTGGTTTGGCGGTATCGCACTGTCTTCGGCTCTTTCCAGTTTCATGAATGCAATGCTGGTGGTCCGCTTCGGGATGCGCCGTTTGGTCACAATCGCACTGGGCTTGCAAATCTTGCTGTCGGGTTGCGTGCTTTTGGTCATCGACACGATGGGTCCAAATGCCTTTGCGCTTTTTGCAGTCTGGCAGGCCTTCGTCTTCTTTCAAGCCGGTCTGACAATTGGGAACCTCAATGCTATTGCGATGGAACCGATGGGACACATCGCAGGCATGGCCGCAAGTGTAATCGGAGCAGTCTCAACCGTGTTTGCCGCGTTGATTGCGTCGCCGGTCAGCCTGCTTTTTGACGGAACAACGCGTCCCTTGCTGGGCACCGTGTTTATCCTGGCCGCCGTCGCCTTTTGCCTCATGATTTACATGGGAAGAGTGGAGGCACGCCAACCGGCTGAGTGACCTCAGACAGCTTTTGCCTTTGTGCGTTTTTTTTCGGCCACAACCTTTTCCGCAAGATCGCGCGCGATCGCAAACGCGCCTTTGATCTTGTCAGAGTCCGCCTTCCAGTCGCGACGTACAACAATCTTGTTGTCCCGCACTTTCGCCAAACTGCGCTGATCCTGAATGAATTCAACCAAGCCCTGCGGCGATGCGAATTTGTCATTGTGGAACTGGATGGTCGCCCCTTTTGGTCCGCCGTCCAGCTTGGCAATGCCGGCGCGCTTGCACATCGCCTTGATCCGCACCACGAGCATAAGTGTGTTGACCTCTTTGGGCAGCTGTCCAAAGCGGTCAATCAACTCGGCGGCAAATCCTTCCAACTCGACCTTTGTGCTCAGGCTCGACAAGCGCCGGTAAAGACCCAACCGCACATCAAGGTCGGGTACATAGTCCTCTGGAATCAATACCGGCACGCCAAGATTGATTTGTGGTGCCCACTGATCGTCAGCCTCGGATAGACCTTCCATCTCACCGGCCCGAATTTTGGCGATCGCTTCTTCGAGCATGGATTGGTAGAGCTCAAAACCGACATCCCGCATCTGGCCGGACTGTTCTTCGCCCAGCAAATTGCCCGCGCCGCGAATGTCCAGATCCTGACTGGCCAAGGTGAAGCCTGCACCAAGCGTGTCGAGGCTTGAGAGGACGCGAAGACGCTTCTCAGCCGCGGCTGTGATCCGCGCGCGCGGTTTGGTTGTCAGATAAGCGTAGGCGCGGGTCTTGGACCGCCCGACCCTTCCGCGTATCTGATAGAGCTGTGCAAGGCCGAACATGTCGGCGCGATGCACGACCATCGTGTTAGCTGTCGGAATATCGAGGCCGGATTCGACAATCGTCGTGGCCAGCAGCACATCGTACTTGCCATCATAAAAGGCATTCATTCGGTCATCTAGCTCTCCGGAAGCCATCTGGCCATGCGCGACTACATATGTAAGCTCGGGCAATTGGTCTTTAAGAAACTCTTCGATCTCAGGCAGATCCGAGATACGTGGGACAACATAGAACGACTGACCACCGCGATAGTGCTCGCGCAACAGGGCTTCGCGGAGTGTAATGGCATCAAATTCGCTGACGTAGGTGCGAATCGCAAGGCGGTCGACGGGTGGCGTGCCGATGATGGACAAATCCCGCACGCCCGTCAGGCTGAGTTGGAGCGTGCGCGGGATGGGCGTGGCTGTCAGTGTCAGCACGTGAACATCTGACCGCAACTGCTTTAGCCGCTCCTTGTGCGCCACGCCAAAATGCTGCTCTTCGTCAATCACCAAAAGCCCCAGGTTCTGAAACCGGATCCCCTTTGCCAGCAGCGCATGTGTTCCAATAACGATGTCCACGGTTCCGCGCGCGATTGCATCGCGCGTCGTCTGCGCGTCCTTGGCCGAGACGAACCTGCTGAGTTGACGGACATGCAGAGGGAGTCCGCGAAACCGGTCTGTAAAGCTCTTGTAATGCTGCCGCGCAAGCAAGGTTGTCGGCGCAATAACCGCCACTTGCACGCCGGACATTGCGGCGACAAATGCGGCGCGCATCGCAACCTCGGTTTTTCCAAAACCCACATCGCCACAAACCAACCTGTCCATCGGCGCGCCAGATGTCAGATCCTCCATTACGTCGTTGATCGCGCGCAGCTGATCATCGGTTTCCTGATACGGAAAGCGCGCAGAGAAGGCGTCCCACATGCCCGGCGGCGGCTCGAGAACCGGTGCACGGCGCAAAGCGCGCTCTGCCGCAATCCGGATGAGCCGGTCCGCCATCTCGCGAATACGCTCTTTGAGACGGGCTTTCTTGGCCTGCCATGCGCCGCCGCCCAACCGGTCGAGCAATCCCTCCTCATGACCGTACTTGGACAAAAGTTCGATGTTTTCCACCGGCAGGTATAATTTGGAGCCTTCTGCGTATTCCAGCAACAAACACTCATGCGCGGCACCAGCCGCTTTTACGACTTCCAGGCCGCTGTAACGGCCGATCCCGTGATCCACGTGAACGATAAGGTCACCCGGTGTGAGCGATTGGGTTTCCGTCAGAAAGTTCTCCGCCCGACGTTTTTTTCGCGTTGATCGGATGAGCCGGTCACCAAGAACATCCTGTTCTGAAATGACTGTCAGTCCCTGCGCTTCAAAACCATGCTCAAGCGCCCACACGGCAAGATAGAGCCCGCGTTTGCCAATCCGTGTCGCGTCGGGCACAGGGATGGCTTCGGCCAGACCTTCGTCTTCAATCAGACCCGTCAGGCGTTCGCGTGCGCCTTCGGAGTAGCTGGCCACCACTACAGGGCCATCTTCAAGCTTTTTCTTAATATGTTCCGACAAAGCACCGAATAGGCTCAGAGATTCCTGCTGTCTTTCCGGTGCAAAGTTACGCCCTATGCGGGCGCCTGCATCTGTCACGCCAAGACCGGTCGGCTGCGGCAAGGCTACCAGTTGTACAACCCTTCGGTCTTTGACACGCGCATCCCATGCCGCTGGATCCAAATACAGCGCATTCGGTGGACAGGGTTTGTAAACACTGTCCATCCGTGTCTTGGTGTTCATGGCCAATCGCCGGGTTTCGTATTGATCGGCGATACTCTCCCAGCGCGCCATACGCGCTGGCGTGCTTTGGTCGTCGAGGGTGATGCTCGCATCGGGCAGATAATCAAAGAGCGTTTCAAGCGTTTCATGAAACAAGGGAAGCCAGTGTTCAGACCCTTGGTGTTTGCGTCCGGCACTGATTGCCTCATAGAGCGGATCATCTGTGCCCGCAGCGCCGAATTCGATACGGTAATTCTGACGAAACCGCGTAATTGCCTGCTCATCAAGTATCACTTCGGAAACTGGCGCGAGTTCGACAACGTCCAGCTTTTCGGTCGTGCGCTGCGTCGCTGCATCAAACCGTCGCGCCGCGTCAAGCACATCACCAAAAAGATCCAGTCGGACCGGTCCCAGATCCCCAGGTGGAAAGACATCAATGATCCCGCCCCGGATGGCATAGTCGCCAGGCTCTGTCACCGTGGGACTTTGCACAAAACCCATGCGGACAAGAAAGTTGCGCAGCGCCTTCTCATCCACTCTGTGGCCAACCCGCGCGGAGAACGCGGCATCCTTCAAAACGCTGCGGGCGGGTATCCTCTGCGAGGCTGCGTTCAGTGTCGTCAGCAGGACATAGTGGTTTGGCATCCCTTGCACCAAAGCCGCCAAAGTTGCCATCCGCTGTGCAGAAATGTCCGCGTTCGGAGACACGCGATCATACGGCAGACAGTCCCATCCGGGAAAGACAATAACCGGCATCTGCGGGGCAAAAAAACGCAATGCCGATTGCATCGCGGCTAGACGCTTGTCGTCACGCGCGACATGCATCACCGGACCGTCCTGCCGCGCCACCTCGTCCAGAAGATAGCGGGCGTCATAGCCTTCCGGCATCCCGGAAACAATTGCGTGGCACGTCTTGGTCATGGGTCGGTTCAATTGGCCTTCAGGCCGCGAGTGTCAACCGCCCAAAACGCCAATTGAGAGGTTTTGGTACATACCCCAAAGAGAGGTGACAAAAATCGACGCAACACCTGTCATTTGAACATAGAGGCGATGACGACCCAGACGTTTGCGCAGATGTTCTCCCGCTGCCTTCTCAGACTGGATGGTCCGCGCCGTCGAGAATGAAATCAGACCAACAATCGACATCGGAAAGCCCAGCAAAAAGAGAGCCTGTGCAATCTCCAGTTCATAGGCGAAACCCAGAATGACAAGTGTTGTCAGAACAAAGCAGCTGATCCCAAGGATCCAAAGGCCGGAGACACGCGCGATATAGAGTAGCCGGTTGGTGTTGATCCTCACAAGATCCTCCAGATCCTGTTCGCTTTGCCCTCCATTGCGCCGCGCCCGCAACACCATGTCATATGGCACGCCTAACACCCAATGGCTGGCCGTCGACCACATCACCGCAAGTGCGATCCAGAACCAGAGGTTCGAAAAGGATCGCATGTCAATGAGTTCGAAGATGCTGTTGTAGAAGTCCACGCGGCGGGTCTTGTCTTTCGTTTTGCGCCCTCTTAGCGAGCCATTGTGGCAATTCCTAGCCTTGGCTTGCGGAAAAATACATGCCAAGCATGCGGTGTAACGTAGAATGGACAGTTTCGCGATGCGCCCGACACAGGCCCCCTTTCCCCTGACACGTTTGCGGCGGCTGCGCCAAAGCCCGGCAATCCGCAGACTGGTGCGCGAAAACAGCCTCAGCGTGGACGATTTCATCTGGCCTGTCTTTGTACGCTCCGGAGAGGGTATAGAAGAACCGGTCCCGTCGATGCCAGGTGTTTTCCGGCGGTCCGTAGACAAGATCGTCGAAGCGGCGCGCGAGGCATTCGATCTTGGCATTCCCGCGATTTGCCTCTTTCCGTACACCGGGCTGGAAGAGCGAACGGAGGATTGCGCAGGCGCGTGGGATCCAGACAACCACACAAACCGAGCGATCCGAGCAATCAAAAAAGCAGTGCCCGATCTTGCTGTTATGACCGACGTCGCGCTGGACACGTATAATATCAACGGGCATGACGGTTTCGTCGAAAACGGCGAAATCGTGAACGACCGGACGATCGAAGCTCTGGTCAAAATGACCCTTGCACAGGCGAACGCCGGCGCGGACATCATCGGTCCGTCTGACATGATGGACGGGCGCATCGGCGCGATGCGGCAAGCGCTGGAAAACGCAGGGCATCAGAATGTGATGATCCTCAGCTACGCCGCGAAATATGCTTCTGCCTTTTATGGTCCCTTTCGCGACGCCGTCGGCGCATCCGGTGCGCTAACAGGCGACAAAAAAACGTATCAGATGGATCCGGGCAACGGCGATGAAGCCTTGCGCCTGATTGAGCGGGATTTGAGAGAGGGGGCGGATATGGTCATGGTCAAGCCCGGATTGCCTTATCTCGACATTTGCCGCCTGGTCAAAGACGTATTCGGTGCACCAACATACGCCTATCAGGTCTCGGGCGAGTACGCGATGATCAAGGCGGCGGCCGAAAACGGTTGGATTGATGAAGAACGCGTGATTATGGAGAGTCTCATGGCGTTCAAACGCGCCGGCTGCGACGGCATCCTGACGTATTTTGCGCCGGCCGCCGCCAAACTGATGCAGGCCTAGCGATATGCTGCGCAGGCTGCATCTTACTGGTGACAGCAAGACCTTATCGGCGTAATATTGCCAGCAAGTCGGGAAAACCGGCATCAGGCAATTTTTTTACAGGCACACATCATGACACGAAAAGACTGGACACGTCGCGGGTTCGCATTTGGCTGTTTGGCCGCAGGATCGCTTGTCGCGGCTTGCGGCAATGGGGTTGGTTCCACTGGACCCCAAGTTATCGACGCGCGCGTCGATGCAACACTGGACCAAATGTTCATTCAGTACCCGGAAACAAAAAATCTGGCCGATAAGGCCAACGGCCTCCTCGTCATGCCTTTGGTCACTGAGGCAGGCTTCGGCTTTGGCGGCGCATACGGGCGCGGCGCGCTCCGCATTCAAGGCGTCACGGTGGATTACTATTCACTAACCGAAGTGTCAGGCGGGTTTCAGATTGGCGCACAGCAATACGCGCATGTGCTTTTTTTCATGACTGAAGTGGCGCTGGCTGACTTTCGGGCCAGCCCCGGCTGGGCAGCAGGCGGGGACATAGAATATGTGATCTCTGATCTTGGTGAAGGTGCTGCAGCAAACACAACCACAGCGCTTAGCCCTGTGATTGCGGCTGTATTCGGGCGTGCTGGCCTATTTGCGGGTGCTTCACTGCAAGGCAACAAATACACACGTATCATTCCATAAAGCACCAATTCGCTCGGTGCGATTGCTGCAGCGACTTGCCAATGCGCCGCATGGTCCTTTGGGTGTTGCCTTAGGCGCGCTGCCTCCATAACAGTCAGGGACCAAAGGCGCGGGCAAAACCAATTAAAAGGACGCAGATGGGGCTCGTCTTTACATGGCTGCTACGACTGGCAAGCGCGTTGATCGTGCTAGCAGTGATTGCGGTCGCCATGGTGTACTATCTCGCCGCACGGTCCTTGCCCGACTACGATCAGGTTCTTGGTGTCCCTTATCTTGACGCGCCTGTCGAAATCGTGCGCGACAATGCGAATGTACCTCACATTTTTGGCGCCAATGACGCGGACGTCTTTTACGCGTTAGGCTATGCACACGCCCAAGACCGGCTTTGGCAGATGACGACAATGCGCCGCGCAACACAAGGTCGTCTGTCAGAGGTTTTTGGCGCACCCACGGTCGAGATAGACAAGTTGATGCGTCGTCTGGACATATACGCGCTGTCGGTTGCGTCGCTGGACGCGCAGGATGACCCGACAGTGCGCATTCTGAGATCTTACGCGACAGGCGTGAACGCCCGGTTGGATCAGGTGAATCAGCAAGCGCTCGGGCGCGGGGCACCGGAGATGTTTGTCTTCAACGCTCCGATCGCACCATGGAGACCGGCGGACTCACTTGCAATCGTAAAACTGATGGGCCTCCGCCTTTCCGGCCATCTGGACGCCGAGGTTCTGCGCGCGCGAATGTCACTTGCGCTGCCCGATCCGGATCGGCTGTCCGACATTCTGCCGGACGCACCGGGTACCGGCGTTGCCGCTTTGCCGGAATACGCCGCACTCTTTCCGACCGTGCCGCGATTCTCGAAAAATATCCCACTTGATCCCCATCCCCTGTCGCCATTCGCGCGCAGACCGATGGCCGGGGCTTCCAATGTCTGGGCCGCCGCACCATCTCGCTCTGCTGCTGGCGGCACTCTTCTGGCCAATGACCCTCATCTGGGGTTCTCGGCACCCGGGATATGGTACCTGGCACGACTTGATCTCGAGAGCGGTGGCGTCATAGGCGGAACGATCCCCGGTATGCCAGTGGTCCTGACCGGCCGCAGCGCTGATCTTGGCTGGGGCCTGACATCTGCAGGGCTGGACGATCAGGATGTCTATATCGAACAGATAAATCCGGACAATCCGGAAGAATACCGCACGCCCGGGGGGTTCAAAGCTTTCGACACGCGCAAGTCCATTATCAACATCAAGGATGAGACACCGATCACGATCACCCTCCGACAGACAGAAAATGGGCCGGTCCTGCCCGGCACGCACTATAATCTTGCGAGCATAACGCCGCCAGGCCATGTCGCGTCGCTGGCCTGGACCGTTCTGAGCCCGCGCGACACATCTCTTGCGGCAGCCATTCGAGTGATGCGTGCAAAATCCGTGGCAGACGGCATAGCCGCAGCTGAAGACTTTGTTGCACCTGCTCAAAATCTGACCTTGGTGGATCGCGAAACCATTGGAATGAAGCTGATCGGCGCAGCACCCAGACGCGATGCACGCCACCAAAGCAAAGGCCGTCTGCCCAGCCCCGGGTGGATTTCATCCAATCGGTGGCAAGGTCGCTTACCCTACAATTCAAACCCGGAGTTCCTGTCCCCGGCTGGCGGCATTTTGGGCAACACCAACAACAAGATGGTTGAGCGTCCTTTCCCCAGCCATATTTCGTTCGAATGGGGTGACACACAACGAGTCCAGCGTTGGCAGCGCCTGATGCAGGCGCGCGAGGTCCACACCCGCGACAGTTTCATCGAAGCGCAATTGGATGCCGTCAGTTTTACCGCCCGTTCGCTGCTGCCGTTGATTGGTGCGGAATTGTGGTTCACAGGCGAAGCGGCACCTGAGGGCACAGCGCTGCGCCAGCGCCAGCGGGCCCTTGCCCTTCTGGCTGAGTGGTCCGGAGAGATGAACGAGCACCTGCCCGAGCCGCTGATCTATGCCGCGTGGCTGCGCAGCCTGCAGGCGCGGATGATTCAGGACGAGCTGGGGCCGCTCGCGCGCGAACTCACGCATGTTGAACCGCTGTTCATCGAACGGGCTTTTCGCGACATTGAAGGCGCGGCTGTCTGGTGTGATGTGTTGCAATCGGCTCCGGTGGAAACCTGTGCTGACATGGCAAGGCTGGCCCTCGACGACGCACTTGTATGGATCGAAGAAACTTGGGGGCCCGCACTGGAATCCCTGCGTTGGGGCGATGCGCATCAGGCCACGCACGATCATGAAGTTTTGGGCAACGTCCCGGTGCTTCGGTACTTTGTCAACATTCGCCAGTCTACCAATGGCGGCGACAACACGTTGCAAAGGGGGCTGACCAAAGGCGCAGGAGAAAACCCCTTCCTTAATGTGCACGGCGCCGGCTATCGCGGCGTATATGATTTCGCTGATCCAGACAGTTCTGTCTTTATCACGTCCACCGGACAGTCCGGTCACTTTTTATCGCGCCATTATGACGACATGGCGCAACTTTGGCGCCGCGGAGAATACATTCCAATGTCGCTTGACGAAGAGCTTGCGCGTGCCGGTGCGGTGGGTGTCACACGACTCCAACCCGTGCCGGCGCGGCAATGACACGCGTCATCCTCTTTAACAAGCCCTTTGGCGTGCTATCCCAGTTCACAGACAACGGCACGGACGGATCGCCGCGACCGACATTGTCAGCTTTTATTGACGAAAAGGGGTTTTACCCTGCAGGTCGGCTGGATCGGGAAAGCGAAGGATTGCTCGTGCTCACCGATGACGGGAAGTTGCAGGCAAGGATCGCGCACCCCAAGCACAAACTGGAAAAAACATACTTTGTTCAGGTTGAAGGCACACCAGACCGGACGCAATTGGACGCGTTGCGCATTGGTGTCACACTAAAAGACGGCCTCACAAGGCGCGCGAAAGTACAGGCAATTGATGCTCCTGACGGACTGTGGTCACGTGACCCGCCGGTCCGGTTTCGCAAGACTGTACCGGATGCATGGCTGCGCATTTGCATCACCGAAGGACGCAATCGGCAGGTGCGCCGCATGACGGCGCATGTCGGCCTTCCATGTCTTCGTCTAATAAGGATAAAAGTCGGCAATTGGGCGTTGAACCAACTTGGTCCGGGCGCGTGGCGTTTTGCGTCTCCTACAGGGCGTTAGGTCAGCGCCATGCGCGCGCATGGAGGCTCTGCTCAGCAAGCCATAATGAAAACGACCCCGCATATTGCGATTTGAACCGACCAAACGACTTGCGCGACGACGCATTCAAAAAGTATCGGTATTGATTTCGCGGGCCGTAAGACACGCGCGATGAGAAACACATCCTGCGGCGAATGCCTTGAGTTTCAGATACGCTGAAACTGGTTTTTCTGCGACTCGGTCCAACGCACCGTCAGCGAGAAACCGGTTTCCGTAGGGCGTTCTGCTGTCACCAACTCGTTGGAAAAGAGCCATGCCCGTTTTCGGCCTTCAGCGTAGGTCAAAAGCACCTCGGCTTCTTGTTTCTTGCCTTGCAGTGTGTCCGTAACTTCGTTCAGAAGCGCGTCAATCCCATCACCGTTTAGCGCCGAGATGGCGAAAACCAGTTTGTTGCGCGACGACCGGGCACGCACAGCGCCCGCCGCGTTGTCAGACAACGCGTCCAACTTGTTCCAGACTTCAAAAGTCGGTCGCTCTTCTTCAACCCCAAGCGAAGCCATGATCTTGCGCACATCCTCGGCCTGTTCCTTGGTCTCTGGATGCGAAATGTCGCGCACATGGCATATCACATCTGCCGCCAGAACCTCTTCCAGCGTGGCACGAAATGCAGCGACAAGCTCGGTCGGCAGATCGGAAATAAATCCAACGGTGTCCGACAAGATGACCTCGGGTCCGTCAGGCAGTGTCAGTCTGCGCATGGTCGGATCGAGCGTGGCAAAGAGCATATCTTTGGCCATCACCTCCGCACCGGTTAACCGATTGAAAAGCGTTGACTTGCCCGCATTGGTATAACCAACCAACGCCACAATCGGATACGGAACCTTGGCACGCGCCGCACGATGCAAGGCGCGTGTTTTCACCACTTTTTCAAGTTGCCGACGCAGACGGTTGAGCTGGTCGTCAATGGCGCGCCGGTCTGCTTCGATCTGCGTTTCACCCGGGCCACCGACAAACCCCAATCCGCCGCGCTGCCGTTCCAAGTGCGTCCAGGCGCGTACCAGTCGCGTCCGCTGATAGCTGAGCGCTGCCATTTCAACCTGAAGCACACCTTCGCGCGTTGCCGCACGATCGCTGAAAATTTCGAGAATGAGCCCGGTTCGATCGAGCAGTTTGACACCCCAGGCCTTTTCAAGATTGCGCTGCTGCACCGGGCTGACCGCACCATCTACCAGTACCAGCTCAATGTCGGCATCCTCAAAGGTGCTTTTTAGTGACGCGATCTTGCCGGAGCCAAACAGCATGCCGGCACGCACCTCTTTCAGAGGCACAATGTCTGAACCGGCAACTTCCAATTCCGGCAAAGCGCGGGCGAGAGAGACGGCTTCGGCGAGGGCATGCGTAGGATCTCGCCGCTCGACGTCTGACTTTATTTCCGGATGCAGAACCCAGGCGCGCGTTAAGCTGGGTGTATCAGTGGTATCATTTTGAAAGGGCGGACGGCTCAAGAAGCGTCTTCGCCCTCGTACAGGCTGATCGGCTGACTGGGCATAATGGTCGAAATTGCGTGCTTATACACCAGCTGCGATTGACCATCGCGACGCAACAAGACGCAAAAATTGTCGAACCAGGTGATAACACCTTGCAGTTTTACGCCATTGATCAGGAAGATTGTGACAGGAACTTTTGTCTTGCGTACATGGTTCAGGAACGCATCCTGAAGGTTTTGTCTGTCCGACGCCATTCTGGTCCTCGCCTTTTTTCTTGCATGAGTTCGCGGATCGAACTCGCCCCTCACTGCAATTATGAAGGTGTCAACCGGGAGTTTCCACCCCTAAAATCAGTCCGTTACGGACCTAACCGGACGGATTGTCACGCACGCCATAAATCCGGCGTTAAAAGCGCGACGATTGCAAGCGTTTCCAAACGTCCCATAACCATGGCTGCACAAAAAATAGACTTTGCGTAGGGCCCCAGTTCCGTAAGGGCAATCGGGCTGTCCGTGGCGAGGCTCAGCAGCGGGCCTGTGGTGGAAAGCCCCGCAATACTCAGCACAAGCGCATCCTGAAACTCCACACCAAGAAGGGCGAGAAGAACAGTCAGCAACGCCATGCTCAAAGCGAACAACATGAAGAAAATCCAAGCGATAAAGGCCCCATTGCGCTGCAACCGGCGGCTTTCCCGGCCTGCGCCACTAACGGACGACGGGTGCACCAATCGCTCCAGCTCGCGTCGCCCATTCAGATACAGAGCAAACACGCGCAAAAGCTTTATGCCGCCTGCGGTCGTCGCAACGCCACCGCCGACCAGCGAAAGCCCCATAAAAATGAGCCCCGGTGTCTCGAGCCCGGACCAGACCCTCGCCGTGTTCCAGTCGGAACTTTCAAAACCGGTTGTCGTCAGAAATGACATCACCGTAAAGACCGCGCCCCAGAAAGCGCGGAAAGCCAGAAAAACGTTATCCTCGGTTTCGCTCTCGAATGCGCCGACCCAGTGGCGCGCGAACAACATCAACGGCAAACCTATCACAATCGCTATGCCCAGACGAAACTCGGGATCGGTTCGAATGCCGCCCTGCGTGGCAGTAACCGTGTCCGACGAAAAAGTCAGACGCGAAAGTGCGAAGAGCATAAATAGGAACATCAAAACTTCTCCGGTCAGGCCAGATCCCGTACCCGCGACACCGCCGACGGGGGAAATTCCCGACGTAGACATGATCGACATGGCATGTGTCAAAGCCACGAGAGAGGGATCGCCGCTGACAATTAAAAGTACCCAAAGCAAAAGTGTGAGGCCGACGTAGATCGGCACCAGCGCCACAATAATGCGCCAAAGTCTCTCTCGGGGATTTGTGCGCCCAATCAAACTATAGCGGCTTTCACGTTGTCCGGGTTCGGCCTGCGCAGTGACCTCGAACCCACCCAGATTCAAAGGTGCCAGAATCGCCGATGCGGCCACCCACATCGTCAGACCGCCCATCCAGCCGACCTGTGCGCGCCACAAATGCAGGGTGTTGCTCAACGTCTCCGGCGGATTGAAAACAGTTGCCCCTGTTGTTGTCACAGCGCTTACCATTTCCACGTAAGTGGGAAAGAAGTCCACTGCTCCGCGCGCTTCATAGAAGGGAACCGCAAGAAATATCGGAAGGAAAACAAACGTTGCAAATAGAGACATGAGCGAGCCGAGCGCACCGTGTCGCGGGGCCCGCCCCGCATGCGCCGTCGCAATCATGCCAAAAGCCACCAGCCCCAGAAGGCAGGCATACAGAAATGCGCGCCCCGCTTCCAGGTCGCGTGTCGCACCCCCATGCAGCGCGGGCACAATCATGCTGGCTGCAGCAAGCCCGAAAATCAGCAGAAACAGAGGCATTTCGAGAAGCTGGCGACCAAGCGACTTGCGGATCGGGGTTTGCGGGCTGCGGGCCATTTTTTCAGAAGAAATCGATAGAGACCTGCATCAGACGCTCGACCTCGCGCACGTCCTTTGACAGGGCAAACAGGGCAACGACATCGCCTTCGTCGATCCGCGTGCCGCCAAGGGGACGGATCATCTCATCGCCTTTGCGAATTCCACCGACCAACACGCCTTCCGGAAACTCAATTTCGGAAATTTGGCGCCCGGCCAATGTCGACGTCGACAAAACTTCCGCCTCAATAACTTCCGCCTCCGCATCACCGATGGAGTATACAGCACGCACCCTCCCATGTCGGATATGCCGCAGGATCGAACTCACGGTTGTCGCGCGCGGGTTGATGTACGCGTCAATGCCCAAGGGCCCCATCATCGGCACGAGGGTCGGATCATTGATCAAGGCAATGGTGAACGGGCAACCTTCAGATTTTGCGCGCACGCACGCGAGCATATTCGTCTTGTCATCATCAGTCACAGACAGCATTGCGTCAGCCCTTGCAATGCCTGCCTCGGATAACAACCCCGCATCGAGGCCGTCGCCGTTGAGAACAATGGTGCGCTCCAGAGCTTCGGCGGCGCGTTCTGCGCAATAGCGTTCTTTTTCAATGACTTTCGACCGGACCCTTGCTGCCCTTTTTTCCATAGCCTGCGCGACGGAAAGGCCAACATTGCCACCACCGACGATGACCACGCGCTCCTGCTTGGTCTGGGTCTTTCCGAAAATCTCCATTGTGCGTGGCACGTCTTCAACGTGGCAGAACACGTAACAGTCATCACCAACGAAAAGCTGATCACCCGCTTCCGGCGCAAAAAGCGTTCCCTCGCGGCGAACCGCCACTACCGTCGCGCGCAGTGTCGAAAACAGGTCTGTTAACTGACGCAGCGGCGTGTTCACCACCGGACACTCTTCCTCCAGCGAAATGCCCAGCAACTGTGCCTTTCCGTCCATGAAAACCTCTGTATCAAAGGCCGCCGGAGCAGACAGTCGTTGCAATGCCGCCGCCGCCACCTCGCGTTCCGGGCTGATCACCACATCAATTGGCATATGATCGCGCCGATAAAGATCTGAATAGATTGCGTCCAGATAAGACTGGCTGCGCAACCGCGCGATTTTGCGGTTCACACCAAAGACAGAATGCGCCACCTGGCAGGTGACCATGTTCACCTCGTCCGAATAAGTGGCCGCGATAACCATTTCAGCGTCCCGTGCGCCGGCGCGGTCCAGCACGTCCGGATAGCTCGCAAAACCTGCGATCCCCTGCACGTCCAGAGTATCCGTTGCGCGTCTCACAAGATCCGGGTTGCTGTCGACCACCGTCACGTCGTTGCGTTCGCCCGACAGGTGCCGCGCGATCTGCCAGCCCACCTGGCCGGCACCGCAAATGATGACTTTCATGTTGTTCGCGCCTCTTGCGGCCCTTTATCGAGACCTTTGCATGGCAGAAGGCCCGATCTCGGTCAATTGAATTGTCTTTTTTTCCGGATGCCTTCACAGTTCAAGCATGCGCGCTTGGGTATTCAAAATCGCAATGATTTCAGTGCTTGCCGGATGCGGACCAGTCCCGCTGTACTATAAAACCAATGCAAGCGTCAGTCGGCTGCACTCTGACCTTTTATCCTGCGAAGTCAGCGCACTGAAAGACGCGCCTGTCGCCACGCAGGTGCGGCAAGGCCCACCTCGGTATGTACCGGCCAGGCATTACTGTCGCAGCGATGGTCATTGTCATTCGTCCGGTGGGTACTTTGTGCATGGAGCGATTTACTCAGTGGATGTAAACGCGCGCTTACGCAACGACCTTGAACAGCAATGCATGGGGGCAAAAGGCTACCAACTGCTTGAACTGCCACGCTGCTCCAATTCTGCAGTTGTGCAGGCGTCGCAACTGCCCTCGACGTCTGACCCGACTGCGCGCACACAGCAGCTGACACCCACAAGCTGTGCCGCGCTGGATGACGACGGACGCTGGCGCATTTTGGACACGGCCAGCTGACATATGTCGCTTTTGGAAGCACATCGAAAGCGCGCGGATTTACTGTGACGGCATGAACACCATGATTCCCGAAATCTGCCCTGACCTAGGCCCCGCAAAAGATGTGGCACGCGCTTATGCGAACGACCTCGAAGCGGCTGACGCCGGCACTGTAAGTGCCGTGTTGAAGCGACACTTGAAAAAAGACTGCCATTGGTACGGACTGCACCCTTTTCATGAAAAAACCGGCCCAGAAGCGATCGCCGAAACATTTTGGGCACCATTTCTGGCGGCCTTCTCGAAGGTTCAACGCCGTGAAGATATTTTTTTCGCGGGATTAAACGAAATAGATGGATTTAAGGGCACCTGGACCTGTTCAATGGGTCATTTCATGGGCTTGTTCGATGCGGCTTTCCTCAACATTACCGCAACACGCAAAATTGCAATGGTGCGCTACGCCGAGTTCTGCAAAATCGAAAACGGTCAGATTGCACAGAGCGCATTGTTTGTCGACCTGCTGCATTTGATGTCGCAAGCTGGAGTCAATCCGCTTGGTGTTGGACAAACGGGCGCACAACTGGTTCAGCCGGGCCCGCGTACGCACGACGGTATACTTTTGGCTCCTCAGGATCCGTTGGAAAGTCAAAAGACCCTGTCTCGGATCAATAACATGATCGCGTCCATTGATCATGCTAACATCGCAGCCGAGCCGCTGTCCCCTGAGGATGAGCTCAGCATCGATTGGAAGGACGATATGATCTGGTGGGGTCCAACCGGGATTGGAGCCACATATACGATCAACCGTTACATTGAACAGCACCAAGGACCATTCCGGCACGCCTTGGAAGGACGGGTCTTCAACGGTCACCTGTGCCGAATGGCCGAAGGGTCGTATGGTGGTTTTTTTGGGTGGCCAAACCTCACGCTTACCAATCGCAACGGTTTCCTGGGCGTGCCGCCGAATGATACGCCTGCGGATATGCGCGTTGTTGATATATACCGGCGTGACGGCGAAAAGTTAGCCGAAAACTGGATATTCATCGACATTCTGCACTACCTCAAGATGCAGGGCGTCGATGTGCTGGCGCGGCTGCAGCCCTAGCCCACGGCTTCAGCGTCTTCGTCGATATGCGCAACACGTGTGCCCGACTTTGCTGAAGTGACAACACCCAGCGACTTGAGCTTCCGGTGGAGCGCGCTGCGTTCCATGCCAACAAAGTTTGCTGTTTTGGAAATGTTTCCGCCGAACCGGTTTATTTGGGTCAGCAGGTATTCCCGTTCGAACGCCTCCCTCGCTTCTCGCAACGCCAGTGTCGCAAGAGCACCGGACAGCACGACGCGGCTTTCGCTATCGGCGGTGTCTGCTGTGCCAGGCAATTCTTTTGTCTCGATCGGTCCGGTGTCCTCACCCAAAATGAGCACGCGTTCGATCAGGTTTTTGAGCTGTCGCACGTTGCCGGGCCACTCCATGGTTTGCATCAGAGCCACAGCGTCTTCACTCAACGCGCGCACGGGCAAACCTTGTCCCGCATTCATCTCTACAATGAAATGTTCGGCCAACTCCGGTATATCCTCACGACGCTCTTCCAGCGAGGGTACATCAATCGGCACCACATTCAGCCGGTGATAGAGTTCCTGGCGGAACGTCCCGGCAGAGATAGCTTCCTCCAAATTTCGACTTGTGGAGGAAATCACTCTGAGGTCCACCCGTACTTTGTCATTTCCACCAACGCGTTGAAACTGCTGATCGACCAGAACGCGCAGAATTTTTGACTGGGTGCCTTCTGGCATATCGGCAACCTCGTCAAAATAGATGATGCCGCCGTGCGCTTCCTCCAGAAGACCGGGTTCGACGCCGCGCTCCGGCGTTTCCCGACCAAACAGAACTTCTTCCATACGCTCTGGCGCTACACCGGCACAATTGACTGTAACAAAGGGGCCTGCGGTGCGATTGGAATTTGCATGGATGTAACGTGCAGCCACCTCTTTTCCGCAGCCCGACGGCCCGGTCAGCATGATGCGGCCGTTCGATTTGGTGACTTTGTCCAGTTGCCCCACAAGCGTTCTGAACGCCGCAGATGACCCCACCATCTCCGATTGCGCCACGTCCTTGCGCTTCAGACTCTGGTTTTCGCGCCGGAGCCTCGATGTTTCCATCGCGCGGCGGATAACCACGAGCAACTGGTCTATATTGAACGGCTTTTCAATAAAGTCGTAGGCACCTTGCTTAATGGCGGCGACCGCGATCTCGATGTTGCCATGTCCCGATATGATCACCACTGGAACATCTGGATTGTCGCGTTTCACCACCTTGAGTATGTCGATCCCATCCATCCGACTGTCCTTGAGCCAGATGTCCAGGATGATCAGAGCCGGCGCTTCGGCGTTGATTGCCGCCATCGCGTCTTCTGAATTGCCCGCCAGGCGCGTGGCAAAACCTTCATCAATAAGGATATCGGAAATCAACTCTCTGATATCGCGTTCGTCGTCGACGATGAGAATATCACTCATGGGTCACTAATCCTTCTGTCGGAGGGAGCGGAGCAGCTTCGTTAGATGGCAGGCACGGCAGGGTAATCACGGCCATAGCGCCATGGTGGGATTGACCTTGGAACAGCGGCGCGTCTTCCAGCAAAAGTGTGCCGCCATGTTCTTCAATGATCTTTTTGACGATGGGCAACCCGAGCCCGGTGCCCTCACTGCGCGTCGTCACGTAGGGTTCGAACAGCCGGGCGCGATCTTCCGGCAAACCGATCCCGTTGTCGGCAATGGTCAGATGCGCGACATCCTTTACCGTCGTCAGCCGAACTTGGATCTGTGGACCGTGATCTTTTGGATCGCCTTTTTTGACAAGCGATTCAATGGCCTCTCCGGCATTCTTAATAAGGTTTGTAAGCGCCTGATTGATCATTGTTCCATCCAATTCGCAGGGCACGGCGTGCTCTGGCAAATCTGTTTTGAAAACGACATCCGGTTGGCCAGCGCGTTGTAGTACAACGGCATCTTCGACCAGTTTCTTTAGATCAATCGGTTTGCGTTCCGGTTCGGGCATCCGCGCAAACTTTGAGAACTCATCGACGATATGCCGCAGATCATTTGTCTGACGAACGATCACATCCGTCATCTGTTCGAGGGTATCGCTGTCTTCTCCGACGCGGCTTGAGAACTTGCGTTTGATGCGCTCGGCGGACAGTTGGATTGGCGTGAGCGGATTCTTAATCTCATGCGCAATGCGCCGCGCCACGTCACCCCAGGCCGCCATGCGTTGTGCACTGACCAGATCAGTGACATCATCAAAAGCCAGCACATAGCCTTCCAATGTGCCGTCCTGTGCACGCCGTGTGGCCATGCGAACGAGCAGATTTTCCAAACGGCCTTGTCGCGTAACTTTTACTTCGTCCTGAACGGTTTCGCCGGATGATCCCCGCAGCTCCTCAAAAAGAGGTCCGAACTCCGGTACCGCCGCAGTAATGGCCAATGACTGACGGTCGTCGCGCCAATCAAGCAAACGTTCTGCCGACCGGTTCACGAAAGTGATCCGCCCGCCCGAATCAAGCCCCACGACACCGGAGGTGACCGAGCTGAGCACGGAATCAAACAATCTTCGGCGACGTTCGATCTGCTCGGTGTTTTCAATCAGCGTTTCGCGCTGCGCCTTCAGCTGACGGGTCATTTGGTTGAAGTATCGGCTGAGCATTGCAATCTCGTCGTCGCTGTTTTGCTCACGGACCTGAACGTCAAGATCCCCCGCGCCGACCTGTTGTGCCGCGCCCGTCAGCTTGCCCACCGGTCCCGAAAGACGTTCGGCAAACCATAGTCCCAACCAGATCGCAGCCAGTATAAGGATCAAAGCAAAGCCAAGATACAGCAGTCCGAATTCGAACAGCAAACGCCCCCGCTCACTTTCCAATTGCTGATAGAGCCGCACGGTTTCTTTCGTCTCGTCCAAAAGAGACAAAAGCTCACCGTCCACATTCCGACTGATATAAAGAAACCGGTCCACAAAAGCAGAGAGCCGGACCAAAGCGCGAAATTCGTTGTTGTTCCAATCCTCTATGATGACAACTTCACCGTCACTTGCTTCCGACAAATGAGCGAGGCTTGGCTTTTCGAAATCAAACAGATAGGAACGATCTCCGCGTGCGCGGATTTCGCCTGTGCCATCGATCATATAGGCCTCGCGCAGCCCGCGCTGAATCTGGCGCTGTCCGTCGCTGAGCAACTCGCTATCCGACACGCTGATGCCGGCGGCGCGCGCCTGATCAATGCTGCGCGCGAGAACGCGCGCATCTTCGGCAATGTCCTCGCGCTGTTCCATCTCGTAGGCTTGCGCAGCAGCAAGGGAATTGCCAACCACCTCCCGGACCCGTTCCGAAAACCAGCCTTCAAGTCCAACGTTTATGGTCAACCCGGCGAAAATTGCGACAGACACGGTCGGGATCAACGCCAACAATGCAAAGACACCCGTCAGCCGCAGATGCAGGCGGGATCCGGCGGATCTGGCGCGGCGTGCGGCGATCAAGCGTGCAACCTGTGACAGGACCAGAGTTGCCACGACGAGAATGTAAACAAGATCAGCAAGTAAAATCAGGCGGAGGCTGAACGTATTGGCGTTTTGCCCTAAGGGACCAAGGATCAGATATGTCGACAAAGCCAGCAGTGGGCCCAGAACGACGAGCCCCAATGTGGCGGCGTTGCGCACGCGACGGATGCGCCGCAACCGACCCAGCCTGACCCATAGTGATTGTTCCGCACGGGAAACCACTCTTCGTCCTCGCATATGATGTAGCGCTCGAGGCGCTGACCGCTCTATGTGGTGGTCCTGATCGGGGTGTCCCCCAATGGCCACGATTATGTGGCAGTTTTACATCAATTTGCGGCGGCGTGTCACCTCAATATCGAGGTCTGTGATCTTCTTTCTGAGGGTATTTCTGTTGATTCCGAGCAAATCGGCACATTTCGCCTGATTTCCGCCCGTTGCTTCGAGAGCAATTTCAATAAGTGGTAGCTCCACTTCGCGCAGGATTCGTGCGTAAAGCCCAGCAGGGGGCAACATATTGCCATGCAAATCGAAATAGCGACGCAGGTGGCGTTCCACCGATGCGCCGAGCTTTTCAGTGTTGCCTGCGGCGCGCATGGGCTCAAGGTCAGGTTGTGCGCCCAACACTTGCTCTACTTCGGAAGAAGAGATTTCAGCGGCTCGGCTGGTCAGCCCCAAACGACGGATCGCATTTTCCAATTGTCGCACGTTGCCCGGCCAACTGTAGTTACGGAAAATGTCTGCCGCAGGCTCGGAAAGCGTGCGCGGTGCCGCGCCCGCCGCTTCTGCGCGCGCCAGAAAATGCTCAGCCAGCAGCGGAATGTCGTCGACACGCTCGCGCAGCGCAGGCACGGTCAAAGTTGCACCGCTTAGTCGGTAATAGAGATCTTTGCGCACCTGTCCGGCTTCCATAGCCGCATTCAAGTCATTTTGGCTGGTTGCCAGAAAGCGCGGACTGTGCTCGCCGGGCGCATCCATCATACGGACCAGACGCGCCTGCAACTCGTCAGGCAGATCGGCGATCTCTTCGATCAGTAGCGTCCCACCCTTTACCCTTGCCAAAAGGCGAGCAGGACCCTCCAGCTCCTGCAGATCGGCGGATGTTGCGGCCACAAAAGGCAGGTTGCGCCTGTCGGAAAAGTCGTGAATTGCGCGGGCTATGAGAGACTTCCCTGTTCCCGACTCCCCCCAGATCAGCACCGGCAGGTCGGTGTTCATGACGCGCGCAACAACACGGTAAAGCGATTGCATGACGGCGGTGCGCCCAACCAGAGGCAGTTCGTCAGGGCGTTCATCGGTGACGGCAGGCGCACGTCGGCTTTGCTGACGCAGCTCCAGCGCACGTGCTGTGCGCTTCATCAAATCGGGCAGGTCGAAAGGTTTCGGAAGATAATCATAGGCTTCCGCTTCGGCCGCCTGAATGGCCGTCATGATTGTGTTTTGCGCTGAGATGACAATCACGGGCAGCCCGGGCCGATCCTGTGCAATCTTTGGCAACATCTCAAGGCCGTTGCCGTCTGGCATCACAACGTCCGAGATCACGACATCGCCCTTGCCCTCGCCGACCCAACGCAGCAGCGTTGTCAGGCTAGACGTGGCATGCACCTTGCATCCGGCCCGCGTCAGTGCCTGAGTCAGAACGGTGCGGATCGTGCGATCATCGTCTGCTACCAGAATGGTGCCATCCATGGCAAAACCTCCTACGTTATATTTGCAACTGCGTCTTTTGGTGCGCGGGCTAATGAGATGCGAAACACGGTACGCCCCGGCACGGAGGACACGGAAATCCAGCCTTGATGGTCGGACACAATCTTGCTCACCAGCGCAAGACCGAGACCGGTGCCGTTTTCCTTGCCGGATACGAAGGGATCGAACACGTCTCCCTTGATGGTTTCGGGCAAACCGGGGCCGTCATCGATTATTTCGATCTGCAACGGCAAAGATTGGCCGGACCCATCCGAGCGCCGGAGGCGGAAAGAGTGTTCGAAATAACTGCGCAGCCGAATTTTGCCACCCGCAGACTCGGCGGCTTCGGACGCGTTCTTCAAAAGGTTTAAAACGGCTTGCAGCAATTGATCCGGATCTCCAAAGGCCAGTGGCAAAGAGGGATCGTAATCTTCGATAATTTTCATGTGGGCCCCAAAACCCAGAAGTGCTGATCGCCGCGCGCGATCCATGACATCATGGACGTTAACCGCCTGAAAGTCCGGTTTTGACAGGTTTCCAAACTGTTCGACCTGCCCCAAAAGCTTCACGATGCGGCGGCTCTCTTCGACAATAAGGTCTGTTAACTCAAGGTCTTCTCCGCCAAGGTTCATGCTCAAGAGCTGCGCTGCTCCGGTGATGCCAGCAAGCGGGTTCTTGATTTCATGCGCCAGCATTTCTGCCATCCCGATCGCCGACTTCGCTGCAGACTTGACTGAGTTATTTTGTGTCATACGACCCGCCAGTTCGCGCGGCGATATCATCAGGATCATGTAACCAGTCTGCCCCACCAAGGGCGCGACTTGCAGGTCGGACTGCATGGGCGCTCGGGCGCCGGACCCGACATCGACGTCATTTACAAACAAAGGCGTATTGGTTGCGCGCGCGCGTTCGAATGCGGCCTCAAGAGGATCATTGATCGCAATCTGGTCCCAGACGGGTTGACCGCGGATCGACCGTGCCGAGACATTAAGAAAGCCCTCCGCAGCCGAGTTGATATCCATGATCAAATCGTCAGGGCCAATCAGAATGGTTGGCACCGGGAGGCTGGACCAAAGGGGGTTGTCTTTCATCATGCGGCCACCGACACCTCTATCCGGCAGGCCTCGGCAACCAAAACTGATGTTTCTGCGGGAGTGGCTGCGGTGAGAACAGCTTTGCGCAGATCGCCTGGGGTTTCACAGTAATCCATGTACCAGCCGAGGTGTTTGCGCGCGACGCGCGCTCCCAATGTCTCGCCGTAAAAGGCGATGATTTCCGCATAATGGTCCTGGACCATGAGGGCAAATGCGCTCCCTTCTGGAATGCGTGGTTTGGGGCTGCCGTACAGATCGTGGGCGATTTCGGCCAGAATCCACGGACGGCCGCGCGCGCCGCGTCCAATCATCACGCCATCCGCGCCGGACTGGCGCAAAGCGAGTTTGGCCGTTGCGCTGTCAACTATATCGCCATTTGCGACAACCGGAATCGAGACCGCCGCTTTCACGCCAGAGATGGCGTTCCAATCGGCCACCCCCTTGTAGAATTGACACCGCGTTCGACCGTGAATTGTGATCAGCCTTATGCCTGCGTTTTCTGCACGGTGCGCGATGTCGGGCGCATTGCGAAGGCGGTCATCCCAACCAAGGCGGGTCTTTAGTGTTACCGGTATCCTGACCGCATTAACCACAGCTTCGATCAACGTCAGTGCGTGATCAGGAGTGCGCATCAAAGCAGATCCGGAATAGCCGTTTGTCACCTTTTTGGCTGGGCATCCCATGTTGATGTCTATCACCTGAGCGCCCTGTCCCTCGACCATACGCGCAGCCTCTGCCATCGGCGCCGCTTCGCGTCCGGCCAGTTGAACTGCCGTGCCCACTTGTTCCAAACCCAACTCTGCCTTTTCCCGGCTGCCCGGTCGTGCATTGATCATGTCCTGGCTGGCAACCATTTCCGAAACAACCAAACCAGCGCCAAATCGCGCGACAAGATTGCGAAATGGCAGATCGGTGATTCCAGCCATCGGAGCAAGAAGCACCGGAGGCGTCAGATCTGTCGGGAAACTGCCTGCGTTCAATTGCCTAATCCTTGAGCATTGGCGTCGTGCTACCAAACCACTTACAGTCCCTCAATGAATCAAAGAACTTTGATCGCCTAACTAGCGCACATCTGCCTAAAAATTAATCACGCAATCCGGTGATTGCACCTTATCTCCCAGCGCTCTAGACAGTGGTCAGGCTAGCAAAGGAATGGCATGCACGTCGGCGCAGTGATCGTAGCAGGCGGCCGCGGGACGCGCGCAGGGGGCGGCATGCCCAAGCAATGGCGCTGGATCGCCGGCGCTCAGGTTGCAACGCACAGCCTACGTGCCTTCGCCGCACATCCGTCAGTTGAACAACTGGTTCTCGTGGTGCATCCTGACGATCTTGAAAGCGATTTATGGCCACGCCAACCTGAAGCACTGGTCGTCGCCGGCGGCGCAACACGCGGCGCGTCCGTGCAAGCTGGGCTTCGACACATGGCGGCGGCGGTGGATACCGTTCTGATCCACGACGCTGCACGGCCTTGTGTCACGCAACGCGTGATCGACGGCGTTCTCAAGGGCCTCGAATCCGGCCCGGCAGCGGCGCCCGCAGTCGCGGTTGTAGACGCGCTTTGGACCGGCAAGTCGGGGCGCGTCACGGGGACAGCATCACGCGACGGCTTGTTTCGCGCGCAAACTCCGCAAGGATTTGATCTGAAGACGGTATTGCGTGCTTATCGGCAGAATCCTGAAGGGGGCGCCGATGACGTCGAAGTTGTTCGAAAAGCTGGCGTCGACGTTGCGATTACACCTGGGGACGACGACAACCTGAAAATTACAGGACCCGACGACTTTGCGCGGGCGGAAAGCATTCTGAGGGCGCGCGATGGACATTAGACTGGGCAATGGCTTCGACGTGCACGCCTTCGGAACGGGTGATCACGTAACCCTCTGTGGCGTAAGCATTCCGCACACGCACGGTTTGGTTGGCCACTCGGATGCAGATGTGGCCATGCATACTGTCACGGACGCGATTTACGGAGCATTGGCTGAAGGTGATATCGGTCAGCATTTCCCGCCGAGCGACCCGAAATGGAAAGGCGCTGCCAGCTCGGTTTTTCTGGAACATGCGATGCGGCTCGCACAAAAGCGCGGCTTTCATATCAGCAATGTTGATTGCACCTTGATATGTGAACATCCCAAAATCGGCCCGCACGCAACGAAGATGCGCGAGAGCCTGTCAAAACTTCTGGCGCTCGACATTGCGCGTGTTTCCGTTAAGGCCACCACCTCGGAACAGCTTGGTTTCACTGGACGCGGCGAAGGCATCGCCTGCATTGCAACGGCGACATTGGTGGCTCCGTGACGCGCTTGGCTCAACTGATCGGAACTGTTCTTGGTGTAGGATACGTACGCCCTGCGCCGGGCACGTGGGGATCCCTTATTGCCCTGCCGTGGGGCTGGCTGGTTCATGTGTTGGGTGGCTTCCCGCTCCTTTGTCTGGGTGTTGTCGCTGCGTTTCTTAAAGGGTGGTGGGCCACTCAAAAAATGACCACGGGTTCGGACGATCATGATCCCTCAGAGATTGTGATCGATGAACTCGTCGGACAGTGGATCGCGCTTCTGCCCCTGTCTTATGCGGCCTGGAGCAAAGACCTGAACATACTTGTCATGTGGCCAGGCTGGATCGCTGCATTTCTATTGTTCCGTCTTTTCGACATCTGGAAACCTGGACCGGTAGGCTGGGCCGACCGGCGCGGAGACGCATTGGGCGTTATGCTGGATGATGTCATCGCAGGAGCGTTTGCAGCCGTCGGCGTGGTCTTACTTGCGGCGCTGTACCATGGGGCAGGATAACATGACACTCGCAGAACGCGTGCTTGAGGCCGCGAAATCCAAGTCCGTGATGATTGCGACGGCCGAAAGTTGCACCGGTGGCATGGTCGCGGCGGCGCTGACGGACATTGCAGGGTCTTCCGCTGTCGTCGATCGCGGGTTTGTGACGTACTCGAATGCCGCAAAGATCGACATGCTGGGCGTGCAAGCGGAAACCATCGCACGCGCCGGCGCAGTCTCGGAAGATGTCGCGCGCGAGATGGCACTCGGTGCCATTCTAAACTCTCAGGCGGATCTTAGTGTCGCCATTACGGGAATCGCCGGTCCCGGAGGGTCGGAACATAAGCCGGAAGGTCGGGTGTGCTTTGCGTGCGCATTTGCGGACAGTATTCTCGTCGAAACACTGGAGTTCGGAGCGCCGGGCCGGTCGCAAGTGCGCGCCCTGAGCGTGGATCATGCGCTGAAGCTTTTGCTTAAAATGCTCGCCTGAAGCTACTCAACCAGAAGCTGAGCGATATAAAGCATCAGCCCGAGCTTCAAACGCGCGCACAATCCGCTGCATTGCATCATTAAACACCACACCGATCAACTTTTGTAACATCATGTTGCGAAATGCGAAGTCCACGTAAAAAGAAACCTCACATCCACCCTCGACATCGCGAAAACTCCAGTTTGATTTCATATATCGGAACGGGCCGTCCAGATATTCAGTGTCAATTTTACGTGTCACTGGCATCAGCACGACTCTGCTTGTGAAGCGTTCGCGAAACACTTTAAAGCTGATCACGAGGTCCGCTTCCATGACTTCTGCATCACCTGCAGGTACGGTCGACTTCACGCGCGCCGCAGAACACCAAGGGAGGAATTTGGGGTACTGAGCAACGTCGGCGACCAGGTCGTACATTTGTTGTGCTGTGTAGGGGAGCGTGCGCGTCTCGGAGTGCGTCGGCATTGATCTTCCGGTTCGGTGTCTTTAGCCATCATGTCTTATGAAGCGACACGAATTTCAAGGTGGAACCGATGACGGCGCGTCCATATGTCATAGACGAGATGATTTCCGCAAAGGCAATCGCCGCACGCATCGAGGATCTGTGCCGCGAGATTCAGGAAGAATTTACAGACACTGAAAAGCTTGTTGTTGTAGGGCTTTTGCGCGGCAGTTTCGTGTTCATTGCCGATCTTGTCCGCGAACTCGACCTGCCCCTCGAAGTCGATTTTCTTGAAGCGTCCAGCTATGGAAACGCGATGGAAAGCAGCCGCGAAGTGCGTATTCTTAAGGACTTGCGCGGCGCAATAGAGGGGCGGGATGTCCTTGTGGTAGAGGATATTGTCGATACAGGCCATACACTTAATCACGTGACGGCCCTGTTGCGCAGCCGAAAACCGGGCCGATTGAAATCCATTGCGCTGCTGGACAAGCCAAGCCGACGAGAAGTTGATTTTCGTGCCGATTGGATTGGATTTGAAATTCCGGACGAGTTCGTTGTTGGCTACGGGATTGATTACGCGCAACGCAATCGGAACCTGCCGTTTATTGGCAAAGTACGCCACACCGACGCCAGCCGCTGAGCACGTTTATCGCGATTAGATATATCTGCAAAAACTCCACATGTGCGAAGCGCATCCGAAAAAGCACCCTGCTTAGATGCGGAATAGCGGTTCGCGCAACGAAGCTTAAAAGCTCCGCGGATTTTTGCTTTTTACGCTTTTGAATATCGCCAGGACAGGCCGCTCAGCTCAGAGCTTTGACAGGGTCGAGCCAATGGAACTGACGCTACGAAATCCGCTGTCGCCGTCCTGATCATCGCGAGAAAGAATAGCCGCGATGGCGTCGTCGATATGGTATGATGCAACGTCATAGCGCTCTCGATCCAGCGCATCTTTAATGTCGCGCAGTGCAAAGATCGCCCAATGATTTTCTGCCATTTATGATTGCCTGCAGTTCCCAGAGTTTTAACATTTCTGAGGCAGCATATCTCTCGCTAGAGTTGTGTAAAGACCCCCAACGAGACATTTGTTCTTTGCCAGAGGGTGACGTAGAGTAAACTCAACCCAAGCGTGCTTGACGGGCCGCACGCAGCCGCGCGAAGTCATCGCCAGCATGGTAAGATGAGCGTGTTAGCGGCGTTGCGGATACCATTAGGAACCCTTTCCCGAATGCCGCCTTCTCATAAGATGAAAATTCATCTGGGTGAACAAATCGATCGACGCGATGGTGTTTTGATGTGGGTTGCAGATACTGGCCAATCGTCAAAAAGTCGATATCAGCGGCGCGCATGTCGTCCATGACCTGAAGAACCGACTGCCGGTCCTCTCCTAGCCCGACCATGATCCCGGATTTGGTGAACATCATCGAATCCAGTTCCTTCACGCGCTGGAGCAAGCGGAGGGAGTGAAAATAGCGCGCGCCGGGCCGCACCTCAGGATAAAGACCAGGAACAGTTTCGAGATTGTGATTGAAGACATCTGGCCGAGCTTCCACAACTTTTTCGAGCGCATCGGGGCCACATTTTATGAAATCCGGCGTGAGGATTTCTATTGTAGTTTTTGGGCTGCGATGCCGCACTGCGCGGATCGTTTGGGAAAAGTGCTCGGCTCCACCGTCTTTAATGTCATCCCGGTCCACAGATGTGATGACAACGTGGTTCAAGCCAAGTTTCTCGACCGCATGGGCCACGCGCCCCGGCTCGAAGACATCCAAAGCTTCAGGCGGTTTGCCCGTTGCAATGTTGCAGAATGTGCAGGCGCGGGTGCAAACTTCGCCCATGATCATCATGGTTGCGTGCCCCTGGCTCCAACATTCGCCAACGTTTGGGCAACCCGCTTCTTCACAAACTGTCACCAGGTTGTTGTCGCGCATGATCCGCGCTGTATCTGCATAACCCTGTCCGCCCGGTGCTTTGACTCGTATCCAATCCGGCTTTTTGGGCTGCGGATTGTCTGGTCCCCGTTGTTTTTCCGGATGACGCTGCTGCGGAATTTTCAGATCTCGCATGCGATGTGACCTTCGAGCTGCTGGATATTGCTCTAACGTATCACACTGAACGCAAAGCGAAAGCACCCGTGACGCATGGCCGCTTTCGGCCTGATGCAAGCGTGATGACCGGAAACGACAGAACGGTTTGGCATCCACCCAAACCGCCGTGGCTGCACTTGATACGTGACACGGAAGTTTTCGGCGACTGTCAGAAAATCAACCGATCAACGGACCACCCGGGCCAATCGTCTCGTCGTAATGCCGTTTCAGTCTGATCAGCGCGATCCGCAAAACGATTTTTCCTGATCGCGCAGACCAGCCAAGCTTTTTCTCTGCAGTTTCAAGTCCTTCCAGGTGGCAGCAACAACGTAAAGCGACATCCGATAAACCGGGTCCTAATTCCCTAAGCGCATCGGCAACGCGTTGGCGTGCCGCACTTGGTGCAGAGCCCACACCACTGTCCGCGACGCCGGTCGCGCTGGCACCGGATGTCAGAAAGCGCTCCCAGTTCTGAGCCAGACCCGGTTCCATTTGCGCCAGTTCGAAATCTTCACGCAGACGTTCTCCGGCGGTAACAAGATCGGGACCCAGAAATGGATCACCCGCTTTGTCTTTGCGTCGAGAGAGCGCTGTTAGAGGGCTTTCTGCAAGCGCATAACGCAACCGACGCTGTCGGTTCGCCTCGCCAAGTGGCACTGAGTCCGCATCCTGTGCGCTCGTTTGCGTCAGATCGAATGCCTGCTGTGTCTCTGCAAAACCACCCGCACTCCGATTCTCGTCCACCTGGAGCAGCGCATCCAGCGCCATGCGCCCTGCGGAGGTGATTTTGTATCGCGTGATGCGTCCATTTTCTTTTGCCGCGATCCATTCCTTCAACGCCAAGGCCTCAGCAAACTTCCGGTTTACGACGCCGGTCCGCGTCGCAGCACCGCTCGCACTGTCTCGTACAATCACCGCCATATCCATGTCGGCCGCGACGGCGAGCACGGAACCGGTTTCGCACATGCGCCGCAGAACACGCGCGGCTTCAGAACGAAACGCGGAGTCGTCCAGATTGTCTGAAGCATTTTCGGGTGAGTGTATTTGCTCGTGCATGGTCATTTGCTCGGTCTCCATGGCATTTAGTTTTGGTATCGACGAACAGGGTTTAAAGTGCACTGCGCCCAAATTTCGGAGCGCTGCATCCACGAGCGGGTCATCCCGCCGTGTCTCGATCCGGCGGATCTGGCGCAATATTGTTGATGCATGACATCCAGCCGCACGTGCCAATGCTCGGATCGGCAACCCGGCCTCCGTATGCGCCAGATACATCTGGGCAGCGCTTGGCACCCAGTCAGGAAGATTTCCGGCAGGCACAGCAGCGGCCACCTGCCCGATCACATCAGTCTCTTTCATCGAACGGCCTCCACGAGCGTCCATCTAAGATTGCATTAAGCAAACAAGACACAACTTGAAGGAGAATATCGTTACCTGTTCGTTAATCACGACGAATATGCAGAGTATTGTATCTATTACATAAACAGTATTTAAACCAACGCCCTCACTCTTACTCAAACACGCAACAGTCCGTTGACCGCACGTCATGCAACGGGCCGAACAAAAACAGTAAACAAGGTTTGAATCACCCGCGTCGCATCATTCGTCGCCGGCGCAACACACGCATAGGCTGTGCAATAGTCCGGCATCGAGCTTTCAAAACGACGATTCAAAGGGGTTCAAAATGCAAGACATCTATTCAATGTTGCAAGCGTTGCGGCGGCCGTCACTTCTCATGCGCGCCGCTCGCATTGGCGCGGAAGACTACCGGCGCACCTCACATCTGCCCCGGCTTTTAGGGTATGGCGTCGCGCCCAGACACGGTGCGGCCTTGTTGCGGTTGATGGAACTTGAAGCAGAGTTGAACACACAGCGTGTGAGTGGCAACGCGAGCTATAGCCTGGTGCGCCACGTCGATGTTCTGATTGCCATGGTCGGCGAAGCGCGCGTGCTGCGCACCGCGCAAAATGGAACGGCTACATGAAACTGTCCGGCATTTCAGCCTTCTTGCGCGCGATGTAATCTGCAAAAGCCTCGTTTATGGCCGGGTCTATTGCGGGTTGTTGGTAATCCGCAAGCATTTTCTCTACACGCAGGTGCGCAAGCATCGCCGTATCGCGCGCGCCTTCATCTTCCCAGGTTTCAAATGGCTTGTAATCCAGCAGATCCGATTTCCAGAATGCGGATTTAAAGTTTCGCTGCGTGTGGTCACAGCCAAGGTAATGCCCACCGGGGCCCACTTCCTCGATTGCATCCAAAGCCTGAGCGTTGTCATCCATCGCAACGCCTTGTGCCAGATGATGCAGTGTACCGAGTTGATCTGCGTCCATTACGAACTTTTCGAATGACGAAACAAGGCCGCCCTCGAGCCAGCCGCAGGCATGCAGCATAAAGTTCACACCGGCCAAAAGACCCATATTCAGGCTGTTCGACGTCTCATATGCCGCTTGCGCGTCCGGCAGTTTGGAACCACAGAACGATCCGGCTGAGCGATAGGGCAAGCCAAGGCGCCGCGCCAGCTGACCAGCCCCATAAGTAATATGCGCAGCCTCGGGCGTACCAAACGTCGGGGCGCCCGAGTTCATGTCGATCGACGTCACAAAGGCCCCCATGATCACCGGAGCGCCGGGACGGATCAACTGACTGTATGCAATGCCCGCGAGAACTTCCGCCAGCACCTGTGTCAGCGTCCCCGCCACGGAAACCGGCGCCATAGCGCCACCGACAATAAAAGGTGATACTATACAGGCCTGATTGTTCCGGGCATAAACTTCCAGAGCACCCATCATCACGTCATCGAAGGTCATCGGCGAATTGATGTTGATGAGCGATGTCATGACCGTGTTCTTCTGAACAAAATCTTCCCCAAACAGCAGTCCGCACATGTCCACGCTGTCCTGCGCCCGGCTGGGCTCCGTGACAGATCCCATAAACGGTTTGTCTGACAGCGTCATATGCGCGTGCAACATATCCAGATGACGTTTGTTCACGGGCAGGTCTGTTGGTTCGCAAACCGTGCCGCCAGAGTGATGCAGCCATTTAGACATGTAGCCCAGCTTCACGAACTTGCGAAAATCCTCCATTGTGGCATAGCGTCGGCCGCCTTGCAGATCACGCACAAAAGGCGGACCGTAGACCGGCGCCAAGACCAGATTTTTACCACCGACAACAACAGAGCGATCTGGATTGCGCGCGTGCTGTTTGTATGTTGCGGGCGCCGTAGCACACAAAGAACGCGCTAGACCTTTCGGCAATCGAACGCGTTCCCCGTCCACATCTGCGCCGGCAGCACGCCAACGCTCAAGCGCTGCAGGATTCTCGACGAAATTGACACCAACCTCTTCAAGAACACGTTCAGCATTGGCTTCGATGATCTCGAGTGCTTCCTCATTCAGCACTTCGAAGTTCGGAATGTTCCGCTCGATGTAACGTGCCGTCTCAAAGGACACTGCGCTGCGTGCAGCGCGTCTTGCCGCTCCGCCGCCGCCGCGACCACGTCGTCTCTCCGCAACTGCCATAGCCCACATCCTTCCGTCAGCTGTGAGAACAGGACGTATCCCATTCGCATCCCGCCCCGTCCGCTCAGAACGAACTCGCAGAGAAAAAAGCGACATGCCCATGGAATCCGCCCGTGTGACCTTCTTTGATCTGCAAATATCCCGGGGGTTTGGGGGCTGGCCCCCAATCTCACTCTTGCCCTGCCGCGAGAGGGCGCATAATCAGCGATCATGACAGTCTCTGATCACGACCGCCTCCTCATTATAGACTTCGGCAGCCAGGTAACGCAGCTTATTGCGCGCCGCCTGCGCGAACTAAACATATACTGTGAAATCCACCCGTTCAATTCAGTGGACGACAGCTTTCTGCAGAGCTTTTTGCCAAAGGCCGTCATCTTCTCCGGCGGGCCCGCTTCCGTTTTTGCGGATGGCGCCCCGATGCCGCCGATGTCCGTATTCAGCCTGGGTGTACCAATCCTTGGCATCTGCTACGGACAACAGCTGATGATGCATTGCCTCGGCGGCAAGGTCGAGCGCGGCCAGGGAACGGCCGAATTCGGACGCGCCTTTGTGACGCCGACAACGCATAAACTTGCCATTCTTGATGGTTGGTTTGAAAGCGATGCAGACCGAGAACAAGTTTGGATGAGCCACGGCGATCACGTTAGCGAAATTGCTCCTGGGTTCGAAGTCTTCGGCACGTCGCCCAACGCACCCTTTGCAATTACGGCCGACACGACGCGGAGTTTCTACGCCGTGCAGTTCCATCCCGAAGTGCACCATACCCCTAACGGACGTAAACTCTACGAGAACTTCGTGAAACTCGCAGGATTCACCGGTGACTGGACAATGGGTGCTTACCGGGAAGAGGCGATTGCGCGCATTCGCGAACAGGTTGGTGCAGGTCGCGTTATCTGTGCACTTTCCGGAGGGGTAGACAGCTCCGTTGCCGCTCTGCTGATTCACGAAGCAATCGGAGACCAGCTGACATGTGTTTTTGTAGATCATGGTTTGATGCGTAAAAACGAAGCCCGCGAAGTCGTCAGCATGTTCCGCGAACACTACAATCTACCGCTCATTCACGCGGACGAATCCGAACTGTTCCTTGGAAAACTTGATGGCGTCGGCGATCCGGAAACAAAACGTAAGACGATTGGCGGCCTCTTCATTGATGTTTTTGAAAGGCACGCAAAAGACATCGGCGGCGCCGAGTTTCTCGCGCAAGGCACGTTGTACCCTGATGTAATCGAAAGCGTCAGCTTTTCCGGCGGCCCGTCTGCCACGATCAAATCACACCACAACGTGGGCGGTCTGCCGGACCGAATGAACATGAAGCTGGTGGAACCGCTGCGCGAGCTTTTCAAAGATGAGGTGCGCGCTCTGGGGCGCGAATTAGGGCTGCCAAAAAGCTTCATCGAGCGTCATCCTTTCCCGGGGCCGGGTCTGGCGATCCGGTGCCCGGGCGAGATCACGCGCGAGAAACTCGAAGTATTGCGCGAAGCGGATGCGGTGTACATCGACCAGATTCGAAAACATGGTTTGTATGATGACATCTGGCAGGCCTTTGTCGCCATCTTGCCCGTTCGCACCGTGGGCGTCATGGGCGACGGGCGCACATACGACTTTGCCTGCGCTTTGCGGGCCGTGACATCGGTCGACGGCATGACAGCGGATTATTACCCGTTTAGTCATGACTTTCTCGGAGAGACGGCAACACGCATCATCAACGAAGTACCCGGCATCAATCGCGTCACCTACGACATCACGTCCAAACCGCCGGGCACAATTGAATGGGAGTGACGAGAGCGTTCACCAAAGGAACGCTTTTATGACACACACGCTTCGGGCGGCTCTCTGGATGATCGGTGCCATAGCCTCGTTCTCCTCGATGGCCGTCGCTGGTCGCGAAGCATCCGTTGAACTCGATACCTTCGAGATCATGATGTACCGCTCCGCCTTCGGCGTTCTGATCGTGATTTCCTTGGCTGGGTGGGCCGGCACATTAAAAGACATCAGTCGTGACCAGATCGGTCTGCACTTGGTGCGTAACGTTGCCCATTTCACTGGCCAGAACCTTTGGTTTTTTGCCGTAACCGTGATCCCGCTGGCGCAGGTCTTTGCGCTTGAATTCACCACACCGCTCTGGGTCATCATGCTGTCGCCACTTATCTTAAGCGAACGCCTTTCCAGAATGCGCGTGATTGCAGCGGTCATGGGCTTCGTCGGAATTCTGATGGTCGCACGACCAGGGGTCTCCGGGATCAATGAAGGTGTCATTTCTGCCGCCTCCTGCGCACTCTTTTTTGCGCTGTCCATCATGTTGACAAAAAAGCTCACTCGCACACAGACCATCACCTGCATTTTGTTTTACCTGACCACAATGCAACTGGTATTCGGAGTTGTGACAGCCGGATACGACGGGGACATCGCCCTGCCCAGCCTGACCGCCCTGCCTTACGTTATAATAATTGGTGCCGCCGGTCTGGCGGCTCATTTCTGCCTGACAAAGGCTTTGTCACTGGCTCCGGCAACGGTCGTCATGCCAATTGATTTTGCCCGCCTGCCGGTGATCGCGGTCGTTGGGATGCTGCTGTATCAAGAGACTATCGATCCTTGGGTCTTTGCCGGAGCTGTCATCATTTTTGCCGGAAATTACCTGAATATCTGGTCGGAGACCAAAGCGGAAAAATAATGTAACGTTAGGTCATAAACCTTTCTTCCCTAGCGTAACCAATTGACCGAACATTTGAGAGTGCTTAAGTGCGCCGACCTTTTATGAACGTTTCGTGACCCGTACCGGACGGTTGTCCCAGGGAGGAGAAAACAATGAAAAAATACCTTATGAATACAGCGGCCGTGTGTCTTGCAGCCGGCGGTGCCCATGCGGGAGCTCTGGACAGAACCGGCCAGTCCACCGATGTGCTCTTTGAAGACGGCCGCTATGTTGAATTCAGTCTTGGCTATGTGTCTCCGGACATTACCGGCGAAAACATCAATCCGTTTCTGGGCCCGATTGGCGCACAGTCTGGCGACATAGGAGAGAGCAACCTCAACTTTGGCGCGGCCTATAAAGCCGATATCAACGATCAGCTTTCTTATGCGATCATCTATGATGAACCATTTAAGGCTGAAGTGGCTTATCCAACCAACCCGTTTTACTTCGGCAGTGATTCATCCGCCGAATTCAACTCGATGGCGATCACGGCTCTGTTGCAATACAATTTCGCTTCGGGTTTCTCCGTGTATGGTGGTCTTCGTGCCCAGGAAACGGATGCCAAAGCTGCGATTGCCTTTGCGGGCAATTACGAAGTCGACGCTGACACCGATTGGGGTATCGGATACGTGGCAGGCGTCGCTTACGAACGCCCGGACATCGCGCTGCGTGTATCTTTGACTTACAGCTCGGAGGTGTCGCACGAGAACGACGTTGTCGAAATGGTTGACACGCCGGCTGGACGCGGGACGTTCGAAAGCACGGCTTCTTTCGAAACACCACAATCCCTCAACCTGGCTTTTCAGACGGGTATTGCAGCGGATACGCTGCTGTTTGGCAGCATCCGTTGGGTCGATTGGTCCGACTTCGATCTTTCACCCGAAATCTACTCCAGCCCTCTGGTAGCCGGTCAGCCACTTTTGAGCTATGAGGATGACATTACGACCTATACGGTCGGTCTGGGTCGCCGCATAAACGACACGTGGTCCGTGGCAGGGTCAGTTTCTTATGAAGAAAACACCGGCAACCTCTTCACGAACCTTGGCCCAGCAGACGGTCAGACCAGCCTCGGGCTTGCTGCGATCTATACGATGGAACAGGTCAGGGTGACAGCTGGCGTACGCTACACGATGATCGGCGACACCACGACAGCCGTGCAAGGCGTGCCGGCAGCTGAATTCAATAACAACGACGCCGTGTCGTTTGGACTGAAAGTCGGATACTCCTTCTGATCGTCCGAAGACGGAAGAAAACAGGCGCGCGTCTGCGAAAGACGCGCGCTTTTTTATGCGCAGGAAACGGGTCGAATGTACCCAGCGACACGCGTTAGGCTCAGGTCGTGAGCACGCAAATGAACATTTCCTCACGCGCCTGGATGGCGCTCTTTGGCCTTGCCACAATCTGGGGGCTGAGCTTTGTTTCGATCCGAATCGCGTTGGATGAAGTGGCGCCTGTTACATCTGTTGCACACCGAACATTTTGGGCGATGCTGGTTTTATGGATCGTCGTGGCCGCAAAGCGAATGACGGTTCCCCTATCCATCCGCATCTGGGGATCTTTTGCTGTTATGGGTTTGCTCAACAACGTGCTGCCTTTCACGCTGATGGCGTGGGGACAATTGCACATAGAAAGCGGGCTGACATCTATTCTGAATGCCGCCACCGCAATTTTCGGCGTCATCTGCGCCGCGATTTTCTTTGCAGACGAACGTTTGACATGGCGCAAATCTGCGGGAGTCTTATTGGGATTTATTGGTGTTGCTACAGCCATTGGCTTGCATAATCTGTCACAATTCGATGTTCGTTCGATGGCCCAGCTGGCCGTGCTCGCGGGGACCGTGTCCTACGCGCTTGCAGGCGTTTGGGCGCGCAAGACGCTGTCCGATCTGCCGCCGGTGGTCGCGGCCGCGGGCATGCTGACAGCCTCCAGCTTGATCATGGTGCCAACCGCAATAATCTGGGACGGGCCTGTCACACTGGCGCTGCAGACGAATACGCTGTTCGCAATCGGGTACTATGCACTTATCGCCACTGCCGGAGCCTACCTGCTTTATTACTATATTCTCGGGCTTGCGGGCAGCGGCAACCTTCTGCTCGTCACGCTGATGATCGCGCCTGTGGCCATCCTTGCCGGAGCTCTGATACTGGGCGAACAGCTTACAGCCAACGCCTACGCCGGCTTTTTGTTGTTGGCTGCAGGTCTGATCATTCTGGACGGTCGGCTGGAAAGGCACCTGCGACGGCCGGTGCGCCCGCCGATTGACGCAGGTCGAGCAGACCGATAGGACAGCGCGAAACGCACGCTGCCTGAAGGGCTCTTCCATGCTTTACAGCTCCGCCAAAGAGTGGGCCTCCGCCCCGCGTAAATCCGTGCTGGTTTTTGGCATGTCGGGACTTGGAAAAACACATCTTTCCAACCTGTTGCGCGCCAGCGGATCCTGGTTTCACTACTCGATCGATTACCGAATCGGCACGCGATACATGGGCGAGTACATTACCGATAATGCCAAAGCTGAAGCCATGAAGGTGCCTTTTCTGCGCGACCTGCTGATGAGCGATAGCATCTACATCGGGTCCAACATCACTTTCGACAACCTGTCGCCTGTCGCCACTTATCTTGGGAAACCCGGCAATCCAAACCAGGGCGGATTGCCGATGACGGATTACCAAATCCGGCAGGAGCAATTTCGCCGGGCGGAAATTTCTGCCCTGCGGGATACGGCGCATTTCGCGCAGCGCGCGGAAGCTCTCTACGGCTATCCCCACTTCATATGCGATACAGGTGGATCGATCTGTGAATGGGTCGATCCCGACGATGACAACGATCCCCTGCTCACCGAGCTTTCACGTCATTGCCTGATGATCTGGATCCGAGGTGATGAGGCCCACACACAGGAATTGATCCACCGTTTTGACCGTGCACCCAAACCCATGGCGTACCAGCCGGCGTTCCTTGAAGAAACATGGTCAACTTTTCTGGATCAGAACGGGCTGTCAGACTCTCAAGTCGATCCGGATGCGTTTATCCGGTTTGCCTATGCGCGGGCTTTGGCGCACCGTCAGCCGCGCTATGAGGCAATGGCCCGATGGGGCATAACGCTCGAAGCGCAGACGCTTGCTCAGGTGGACAGCCTGGACGATTTTGACGCCATGGTGGCAGAACGTCTCTAACTTTCACCCGCTCGTGACCGCTCACCTCTTGAGACCGCTGCGCGGACGGTCTATCTGACCAGCCCGAGACAAACCGGACCAAATCTATGCCGATCAAGATCCCGTCAGACCTGCCTGCTTATGATGTGCTGAAACGTGAGGGCGTATCCGTTATGGACCCGGATCAGGCGGCGCGACAGGATATTCGTCCTTTGCGCATCGGTTTGCTGAACCTTATGCCGAAAAAAATCCAGACGGAGAACCAATTCGCGCGTCTGATCGGTGCAACGGCATTGCAGATCGAGTTTGAGTTGATCCGCATGTCTGAGCACCAAACCAAAAACACCGCAGCGGCGCATATGGCCGAGTTTTACCGCCCATTCCAGGATGTGAAATCCGAGAAGTATGACGGCCTTGTCATTACCGGCGCACCCATCGAGCATCTGCACTTCACAGAGGTGACGTACTGGGAAGAGCTGCGCGAGGTCATGGACTGGACCCAGACCAACGTGCATTCTACTTTCGGCGTCTGCTGGGGCGGTATGGCCATGATCAACCATTTCCACGGCGTCGACAAACACATGCTGGATGCGAAAGCCTTTGGTTGTTTCCGGCACCGTAATCTTGATCCAACCTCACCTTACCTGCGTGGATTTTCCGACGATTGCGTCATTCCGGTCTCTCGCTGGACGGAAATGCGGCAACCGGAGATTGACGCTGCGCCTGGTCTGAAAACGTTGCTTGGCAGTGATCAGGTCGGGCCATGTCTGGTTGAAGACCCAGCGCATCGCGCGCTCTACATTTTCAATCACTTCGAATACGACAGCGACACGCTCAAACAGGAGTATGACCGGGACATTGCGGCAGGTTCCACGATCAACGTGCCAGACAATTATTACCCGGAAAACGATCCGCGGCAGGTTCCCCTGAACAGGTGGCGCAGTCATGCACACCTTCTATATGGCAACTGGTTGACCGAAGTTTACCAGGACACGCCCTATGACATCGATGCCATTGGTCGCTAAAGTGGTTTTGACATTCGCCGTCCTTGTTTTTGCCGGCGTATTGCTTGTGCAATGGCGCGCCGCTGCACGTGAGAAGGCAGCTGAGATTGCCTATCCGCCGAGCGGCGAATTTATTGATGTCGCCGGCACGCAAATTCATGCAAAGGTCACGGGACAAGGTCCCGATCTCGTTCTGATCCATGGTGCCAGCGGCAGTTTGCGTGACTTCACCTTTTCAATCGTTGATCAGCTTTCACAATCGTACCGCGTGGTGGCGGTAGATCGCCCCGGGTTGGGGTGGTCACAAAGACCCCAAGGATACGGTGGCGTTTGGAATACGGCAGCGGAAGCACCTGCCTTACAGGCACAGATACTGCGGCAATCAACTGACACGCTGGGCGTTAAAAATCCAATTGTGATAGGCCACTCTTACGGCGGTGCGGTCGCGCTTGCCTGGGCGCTCGAGTATCCTGACGACACGGCCGCTCTGGTGCTTTTGGGCGCTGCGTCCAACCCCTGGGAAGGCCCGCTGGACCCGCTGTACCAGATCATGTCCAAAGTCTGGGGGGGCGCAATTGTTGTGCCATTGGTGACCGCTTTTGCTTCGCACAACTATGTGGACACAACAGTGGCAAAAATATTCACGCCGCAAACACCACCGGACGGTTTTATTGATCACTTTGGTCCAGGCATGACCCTGCGGCGAGACACATTGCGGGCAAACGCGCAACAGGTCGATGCGCTCAAACCGCATGTCCGCGAATTGGCCAAAGACTATCCGTCCATAAAGTTGCCTGTGGAGATTTTGCATGGCACCGAAGATGACATTGTGCCCATAGATGTTCACTCAATACCGCTGTCGAGCCAGATACCAGGCGCCGTGCTGACGCTAATGGACGGTGTCGGTCATATGCCGCATCACGTTGATCCTGACACCGTTGTCGCCGCTGTAGATCGCGCCGCGACGCGCGCGGGTTTGCGTTAATCCGATTAACATCGCATACATAAAGCACGAAACAACGCGGAACCCGCTATGGACTTGCCCTTTGATGGCGCGATCAGTGCCTATTATGAAGAAAATGCTCCTGACGACATCCGTGATGTCATTGAGAAAGCGGACAAAGACGACATTCTTTCTGATACCTATCCCTATGACGCGCGCATGGGTGGCAAAGATTATGAAAACGAGCTCGAAGCCCTGCAAATCGAACTCGTAAAATTGCAAGCATGGGTCAAGCAGACCGGGACGCGTGTGGCCATGGTGTTTGAAGGGCGCGACGGCGCCGGTAAAGGGGGCACAATCAGCCGGTTTCGGACCAACTTGAATCCCCGTGGCGCGCGCGTGGTTGCCCTCAGCAAGCCCACGGAAACCGAGCGCAGCGAGTGGTATTTCCAGCGCTATGTGAAACACCTGCCAGCTGCGGGTGAAATCGTTTTTTTCGATCGCAGCTGGTACAATCGCGGCGTGGTGGAGCATGTGTTTGAATTTTGCACCGTGGAACAAAGGCGGCTGTTCTTCGATCAGGTTCATCCGTTCGAAAAAATGATCGTCGAAGACAACATCCACCTGTTCAAGTTCTGGTTGAACGTCGGACAGGCCGAGCAATTGCGCCGCATGCTCAAGCGCGAAGGCGATCCGCTCAAGCAATGGAAACTCAGTATGATTGATGTCGAGGGTCTGCGCCGCTGGCACGCTTATTCGGCGGCCATTAATGAGACGCTGGAACGCAGCCATAAGGACGCAACACCGTGGACAATTGTGCGTTCAGACGACAAGCGCCGCGCCCGTCTTGCGGTAATTCGCACGGTGCTCCACAGCCTTAACTACGACCGAAAGACCCAGGACGCCATCGGAGCGATAGACACGGCGATCTGTGGGGGGCTCGACGTCTGGCATGCCTAAACGGGGCTACCACCATGGTAATCTGCGACAGGCACTCATCGACGCGGCTCTCGAGCTTATCGAAGTCAAAGGCCCCATGGGATTTACCCTGTCAGAGGCTGCCAAGCAGGCCGGCGTTACCCCTGCGGCTGTTTACCGTCACTTTGAAGGCCGTGAAGACCTGATCAGCGAAGCTGCCCTCCAAGGCTACGAAATCTTTGCCGATCTTATGGAATACGCCTATCAGTCCGGACAGCCCTCTGCGCTCTCCGCTTTTGAGGCCACTGGGCGCGCTTACCTGGCCTTTGCGCGCAAACACCCGGGGCACTACATAGCGATGTTTGAAAGCGGAATTTCGGTCAACCGGAGTCCGGAACTGGCGGCACAGGCAAGCCGCGCCAACGAAGTGCTCGAAAGAGCGGCTACCGATCTCAGTCAACACATTCCTGAAGACAAACGGCCACCGGCTCCGATGTTTTCTGCACATATCTGGGCCATGAGCCACGGCGTAGTTGAGCTGTTTGCGCGCAATTCCCCAGGCCGCGCATCGCCCTACCCACCCGATGACCTGCTGGAAACAGGTATCGGAATTTACTTGCGCGGCTTGGGTCTGATTGATCGCGATGACTAATACGTCAGCACTGACCAGTGGTCGGATCGATCATAGTCGAAATCTCGGTGATGACGGTTGCCGGAAACCCGCTCAACTCGGCATGTTTTCGGATCGCATCCTCATCCTGAGCAAGGTAGACGCAAAAGGTTTTGTCCCCGGCGACGTATGAATGCTGCCATTGGACGGTGCCATCGAGTTGAGCCAGGGCCGCGTTCGATTGGGTTGTCGCTCCGCCCAACTCTTCGGTGCTCATCCCACCCACACCGGGCAGATCGCGCTCTATCATGTATTTTTTCATATCGTTTCTCCTTTGAAATTGTGCATGCCAAATGAATAATCAGCAGTATTTCAGAAGGAATGTGATGTCGTCCAGTTCAGGAAGTGAAGCCCGTTGATACAAATCACGAACTAGATCGAACGGAAAAATTCAGATAGCGTCCGCTCAATTTTGATAGGATTGGGCAGCGTGGCGAAACAATCATACAAGCAGTTCTGCCCGGTAGCCATGGCCGCTGAGGTTTTGGGCACGCGCTGGACTATTGTTTTACTGCGAGAACTCGGTTCGGGATCAACCAGATTCAACGACTTACGCCGCGGTGTGCCGACAATGTCGCCCGCACTTTTGTCAAGGCGGCTGAAGGAGTTGGAGAAGCACGGCATCCTGCGTCGACATCCCAATGCAACAAATCCGGCCGTGATGGAATACACTCTGACCCCTTCCGGCGAAGACTTGCGAACGATTGTCGATGACATCGGTGCGTGGGGACAAAAGTGGGTAACCGAAGCAGACACGCTGCGCAATCTCGACGCCGGATATCTGATGTGGGACATGCGCCGCAATTTGGACACACGCCAGTTGCCGCAGCGACCCGTGATGATGCAGTTTACGTATACCGACAAACCGAGCAGTGGAAGCAATTGGTGGCTGACACACGATCCCAAAAGGTCGCCAGAGCTGTTCTCAAGTGACCCGGGTATCTTGGTCGACCTTTACGTGCGAACCACGCTAAAGCTCATGACCGCAATCTGGCTCGGACGCACGGACCTCGAAAAATCGATAGCGGATGGCAATGTCGCGCTGGTTGGCGACCCGGCCTTGTCAAAATCCATGCGATCCTGGTTGGGTTTCAGCGCTTTTGCGCAACCGGTCTAGGCGGTTCCACTCAATACCCGTTCTGCTTGTAGCCGAGGAAGACCTTTGTAAGGTCCTGCAGGATGCACCATGTGACATGCGACGCATCTCGAATAAACAGGCTGTCGCCTGGACCCAGACTGGTTGTTGAATTGTTGCTGTGATTGACGAGTGTGCATTCTCCACTCAAGACAGTCATCAGTTCGTCCCCTTGTTCGATGCACTCGAACGTGCCGATTGTGCACCGCCAAATGCCGAACCTGGTTTGATGTCCTGGTCCTCCGCCATCCAAACGGCCCGAGGCGCGTGGCGCACCTTTGATGATGCGATACTGGCTGTCAGGGTTGTCAAAAGCCCAATCTTCGAGCGTGCCGACATCGCCCCCTACAGAATATGGTGCCATCGCTTTCGAGATCAACCGGATTGCCGCCCTTCAGATTACATTAGAATCGTCGCGCAAGAGACAGATTTCCCTCGACATTTATTAATTCCATCGGCCCTATTCCACGTATCTCATATGTCCCGATCTCGTCGACCTGAAACCCGTCAACGAGATCAAACCGCATCTCAATCGGCGCGACAATTCTCATGGGATGGGCAAAAACCTGCAGGCGCGCCGCCATATTTACCGCTGGACCAAACACATCGTAAACGTATTTCTGTACGCCGACCACGGATCCGACGGCGGCACCACTGCCCAGTCCGATACGCGCCTCCCATTGAAACTTGTGGCTCTGGTTGCGGCGCTCAAGATAGCGCAGGAACCTGACAGCACAGTTGGCAACGGCGGATGCGTGATCAGGTGCAGCTTCGGGCATTCCGGACACTGCAAGGTAGGCATCGCCTATTGTCTTGATACGCTCGACGCCAAACTGCTCCGATATTCGGTCAAACGCCGTAAAAATATCGTTCAACTCGCCCAGCGTGACAGTCGGGTCATTCTTTTCCGTGAAGTCGGTGAAACCGACAAAATCCAGCATCAGGACAGACACATTGCGATAAAGCTGCGGTGTCACGACGCCGAAAGTCTTGTATTCCTCGTAAACCGTGCGCGGCATCAGGTTGAGCAGTAGCTTTTCAACACGCTCTTTCTCGCGTTCCAATTGGCGGGTATTGCGTTCCACCATATTGGAGTAGCTGTCGATCATCTGCTCCAACTCGCGCATGCGCGTTATGTTCTGGCACTCCGCGACGATGATTTTTTCACCTGACATTTCAGCCAAGTACAGATGGATGGAAATGACCAGCGTTCGGCGTTTTGGTTTTATTTTCACTTCGCCCTGAAAGTGACCTGTGTCCCGAAACGCTTCAAGAACGGGTTCACGCAATTCCTCGATTGCGTCTTGCAAAGGTTCGCTGGCATCCGGCGCGCCGAACCACTCTTCAAAGGCTGCATTGTGGAAAATGAAACTGCGATCGCTGAACCGTACGATGGCAATGCCCACACCCACGGATTTGAGCAGTTGTTCATTAATTGTTGTAAGCGCGAGGTCGGTCACGGATCACCGGCAGACACAATGACAGAACGCTTGGTTTCAAAGACTTGCGCAACATCGCGAATGTCGCCGCGTTCCATGCCGTGCTCCGTCATCGCGTCACCCAGCAGCTTTACCACCTCGTCGAACTCCTCGGACGTGATGTTCAAGCTGCGATGAACGTGTGCGAGCCTGTCGTCACTCATGGCCATCGGACCGCCCATCAACGAGGACACAAACTTTGTCTGATGGTCCATCAGACGCGGCATGTCCACGTCATCAAAGTAGTGACCAATCGTGTCACTGTCCAAAACCATTTCGTAAAACGTCATGACCACGCGGCTTACTGTGCTGAACCCACCGTATTTTTGAAATGTGCTGGACATAAATTCACCTGGCCGACTTGGGAAAAAGGTTAAGGGGAACACAAGCAACGTGCAAGTCATGCAACTGCCAGCCGTCCCAGCCGGGCAGACACAAAAAAAGGCCGCTCGAAAAAGCGGCCCTTTTGAAAGTTTTCGGAAATTTAGCGCTTGGAGAACTGGAAGCTCTTACGCGCTTTGGCCTTACCATATTTCTTGCGTTCGACCACACGGCTGTCGCGAGTCAGGAAGCCGGCAGCTTTCAATGCGCCGCGCAGGGACGGATCATAAAGCTGCAACGCCTTAGAGATACCGTGTTTGACCGCACCGGCCTGACCGGAAAGCCCACCGCCCTTGACCGTAGCGACGACATCAAACTGGCCTTCGGTTCCGGAGACGGAAAACGGCTGCGCAAGGATCATCTGCAGCACGGGCCGCGCAAAATACTCGTTTTGAGGCTTTCCATTTACAGTCACGTTGCCTGAACCCGGCTTGATCCACACACGTGCGACAGCATCTTTTCGTTTACCTGTCGCATATGAACGACCCAGTTCGTCACGAACGGGCTCGCGTTGAACGACTTCTGCCTCGACCGGAGCGACGGTCTCCAGACCTGCAACCTGACCAAGTTCTTCAAGAGATGTGATTTCTTCAGCCATTTTCATGCGCTCCGGGTGTTTTTGCTGTTCATGGATTTCACATCCAGAACTTCGGGGCTTTGCGCCTCATGCGGGTGGTCGCCACCGGCGTAAACACGCAGGTTGGTCATGATCTTGCGGCTCAGGCGATTGCCCGGCAGCATACGCTTGACGGCCAGCGTCACGACACGCTCGGGGTGATCACCTTCGAGGATTTGCGCCTTGGTCCGCGACTTGATGCCACCAGGATGCCCGGTGTGCCAGTAGTGGTGTTCTTCGCGTTTTTTGCCAGTCATCTGGATTTTTTCGGCGTTGATTACGATGACATTGTCTCCGCAATCCATGTGTGGCGTGAAGGAAGGCTTATGTTTACCGCGCAAACGCTGCGCGACGATTGTCGCAAGACGACCCAGAACAACGCCTTCAGCGTCAATCAGGATCCATTTCTTGTCGATATCTGCGGGTGTTGCAGAATAGGTTTTCATGGACGTATCCCAAGTTGAGGTCAGCCGCGCAACCACGATGAGCGCGCGCAAATTCGATTGGCGCGTTATACAGGAGCCAATATATGCGTCAACAGTGTCTTGATCGATTAAACTGTTTTAAATCAACATCTTAAAATTATGGTATTATGTTACCACATTTAAACGCTGATTTGCTCGGGTGGGTTATCCAGCAAATTGCGCAGTCGAACGATGGCTTGTTCGTGACACTTGAGAGACACACCCGCATTCATGGCAATGCGCACAGCATGCGGCGCGCGGGCATCGCGACAAACGAATTCCTCCGAGGAACGAATTTGCACACCCGAAGACTCGGCGGCCTGACAGAATGCCCCTGCCCTCCAACCCAGTGGTAGCCTGAGCCAGAGGAATGGCACATCCGCGCGCCAGACCACATCGTAGCCCCCCAAAATGTTCACCGTAGTCCGGATATAGTCGTTAAAAGCTTCACGCGCCTTGTCTGCAAGAGTGTCAATCTGAGGATGCATCAAGAGGGCCGCACACAGATCGATCATTGGTGTGGCCAATCCAAAGCAATTGTACTCGGCGACACGACGCAAGGCCGCGGTATGCTCCTCGGGTGCAATCGCAAAACCGATTCGAAGCGACGGCGTCAGCGTTTTTGCAAGCGACGAGACATACCATCCACGCTCTGGCGCGAGCATGCGATAGGTCGGCGCCCGATCCACGCGCATGCGGTAGCAATCGTCCTCCACAATTTGCAAACCGTGACGACGCGCAACCGCGACAATCTCTTCGCGACGCGCCAATGGTGTAAAACAACCCGTCGGATTGTGAACTTCGGGCGACGTACAGAAAATCTGTGCGTCATGCGCCTGCGCCGCTTCAGCCAAAGCTTGCGGAACAACGCCGTGTTCATCCATTGCGACCGGAACCACTTCGGCGCGCAAAAGCTCCGCTGCCCGTCGAAACCCGGGATAAGCCAGTTCTTCAATAAGTATGGTCGGGCTTTTCCCGCGCAGAATGGTCTGAAAGATAAGCTGCAGCCCGTTTTGGCCACCATGAGACATGACGATGTCTTTTTCCCCAAATGCACCGAGCGGTGTACCAGCAAGCCAACGGACCACTGCCTCTCTTGCAGGGCGCGCGCCCGCACGGCTGGGATAGTGCATGATGCCTGATGGAGGATCTTGCGCGACGACCTCGAGGAGCTTTCGTATAAGCTCGCTCTGCCCGACGCATGGCAGATGCGGAGAGAACATGTTGACGTTGTCGGGATCGTCATCTTCCTGCGTGCGATGCGCGATAACATCTATCTCGATCGGGCTGTCGTCAATCTCGTCTTGCTGCTCAGTTGCCACAAACGTGCCGCGACCGACTTCTGCCTGAAGTGTGCCGCTATCGGTCAAAACAGTATAAGCGCGCGCCACCGTGCCCGGTGTAATGCCCAGGGTCCACGCAAGCTCTCTGACCGGAGGCAATTTTTCCCCCTGCACCAAAGTGCCACTTTCGATCCCCGACTGTATTGAGGAAATCACCGCTTTGTACTTGGGTTTGATCGCTTCTGATAGCTCTGGCTGCCAAATTGTACCCAATACAATGTTCTCCTAGATTTATTGTCCTATCTTTTGTATCAATAAATTGTAGCAATACCGCTACTTTGTGTCAATACATTTAGGAGCATACCATGACACACGCAAAAACACTCTCCCCCGATACGCTGGCCTATCTTGCCAAAGTGACGGAGCTGCCAACCGTGGCAGTCCTGGCAGTGGAGTTTGCGGCCTGTGTGTCAAAATGGACCACGCGCCGCCGCACCAGGAAGGCCCTTCAGCAACTGAGCCACTGGCAGCTGGAGGATGTGGGACTCACACCAACCGAGGCGACACGCGAAGCCTCCAAGGTGTTCTGGCAGCCGTAACTCCCCGGTGCGTATGCCAGACCTCTTCCCTGCGGCCGGAACACCACCGGCCGCTTTTTTTGTCATGCCAAAGTTGCGTCATACATCTGCCAAAAGGCAAAGCGGAGAAATGAGATGACGATGATGGCAGTGGCACAAGGTTTTTTTGAGGCTTGCGAGACTGGAAAAGGTTGGGAAGGATGTAAAGACTTCTGCACCGCAGACGCGGGGTTTTCGGCACAGGCAGATGCTTTGGCCGAAATTGCAACGCTTGAAGGCTATGCGGGCTGGATGAAGGACCTCCTGGTGCCCATCCCGGATGGTCGATATGAGCTGACGTCATTTGCGATTGATGAAGAACGCGGTACTGCTGTGGCGGCGGCAGTGTTTCATGGAACATACACGGTGGCCGCCGGGGATCTGGCGACGACCGGCAACAGCGTGGCGGCCGACTATGTATATGTCATGTCGTTCGAGCACGGCAAAATTGCGCATGTGACCAAGATCTGGAACGACCTCCACTCTCTAAAACAACTTGGCTGGGCGTAACGGCTCGCTCTAGCGCTCTGGCGGAATCGAATACGTCACACTTGCATGCGCCACGGGGGTGTCCATGCCTTCGGAGTAGACCAGAACATTCGAAACCGATAGCTGACGCCCCATCTTTAGCAGGGTCACCTCGGCAACAAGGTCTGCACCGGCGCGCGGTTTGCGCATAAAGTCGATCGCGCAACTCGTGGTCACTGTGAGCGCCTCGCGACCGATGTGAGCGATGGTCATGAAGTAAGCCGAGACGTCCACCAAAGCGAACATGGACGGGCCGGAAACCGTGCCGCCCGGGCGTAAATGTCGCTCACCGACGTTCATTCGGACACGCATGCCGTCCTCATCCAGACGCTCAATGACAAAATCACCCCGCACCTGATCGAAAACAGACTCAACAAACGTCACTATTTCGGTTGCATCCAATTTCAATGCCATGGCCCTTCCTCCAGATGCTACAGTGCGCGAATTCGGATCGGAGGCAATAGGAACCGGGCGTCACGGCGCGTACCACATGAAACGTATTGTTTCAAAACCAGCATCACAGAGTTTCAAAGACTGTGATTTCAAATTGGGCAAGACCATGGCAAAGATAAGGCGAGCCATGTGGTTCACTTGCATTTCGGTCGCCCCAATACGTGGATGGTCCCTCCACGGTCAGTTTCTCCCTGACCTGACTTGCCCGCAGGGGCGACCCCAAAGTGCAAATGGGTCCGACATGCGCCATATGCGCGGTTGCACGCCCCCCGATCCTGCCTTAAATCCCATGCATGACGGACGTTTTACATATTGTTGGTGGCGGCATGGCGGGCTGCGAAGCCGCCTGGCAGGCTGCAGAACGCGGCGTTCAAGTGGTGCTCCATGAAATGCGCCCAGACGTTGGTACATTCGCGCATCAAACCGGACTTCTGGGAGAGATGGTTTGCTCGAATTCCTTTCGCTCTGACGATAATGAGCAGAATGCAGTCGGCCTGCTGCATTGGGAGATGCGCCTGGCAGGCGGCCTGATTATCAGAATGGCGGATCGTCACCGGCTCCCTGCGGGTGGCGCCTTGGCCGTGGACCGGGATGCGTTTGCGCAATCGGTAACCAACGCCATCAAAGACCACCCACGGATCGCAGTCGAATACGGTGAAATCACGGACCTGCCCGTGCAGGGGCAATGGATTTTTGCCACAGGGCCCCTGACATCTTCAAAGCTTGGGGCGGCCATCGCAGCACAAACAGGCGCAGAAGCGCTCGCCTTTTTTGATGCGATCGCACCGATTGTGTATTTCGACAGCATCGACATGGACCGCGCATGGATGCAGTCGCGATATGACAAGGGAGCGACAGAAGAGGAGCAGACCGCCTATCTGAATTGCCCCATGACACGCGCACAGTATGAGGCGTTTATCGATGCGCTGCTGAACGCGGACAAAACAGAGTTTAGAGAAGGCGAGACCGCCGGATATTTTGACGGCTGTCTTCCGATTGAAGTGATGGCCGAGCGCGGACGCGAAACGTTGCGGTTTGGACCAATGAAACCGGTGGGGCTGACCAACCCGCATGATCCGGACATCAAACCCTATGCCGTTGTACAGCTACGTCGCGATAACAAACTGGGTACACTTTACAATATTGTCGGCTTCCAAACGAAAATGAAGTATGGCGCGCAAGCTGATGTTTTTAAAATGATCCCGGGCCTTGAAGAGGCGCGGTTTGCCCGTCTGGGCGGTATTCACCGCAACACGTTTCTCAATGCGCCAACGTTGCTGGACAGCCAGATGCGCCTGCGCAGCCAACCCAACATTCGATTTGCCGGACAAATCACCGGCGTGGAAGGCTATGTCGAGTCCGCGTCAATGGGTTTGCTGGCCGGGCGGCTGGCCGCTGCCCAAATTGTTGGAACCGACCTGTCGCCCCCACCGAACTCTACGGCAACCGGTGCCTTGATCACGCATATATCCGGTGGCGCGGAAGCCAAGACATTTCAGCCGATGAATGTGAACTTTGGCCTTTTCCCACCGGTCGACGGGCTGCGAGGCGGTCGCCGTGGTCGAAAGGACAGGTACAGGGCGTACACGAATCGCGCAAAAGTCGATTGGCGGACCTGGCTGGATGCTCAAACTGTACCAGCCTGATGGTGGACAGCAGTAACAGTTTCACTTTACCCTGCGGACATGAGCACGGATTTTCTGAATAAAGCCTACAAGGCGCGGGATGCCGCGTCGACCCGGACCCTTTATGACGACTGGTCCGCAAGTTACGATGCGGAGGTTGAGAAAAACGGCTACGCCACGCCCGGACGGTGTGCTGCAGCCCTTGCTCAGTTTATTCCAGATCAATCCGCGCCAATCCTTGATTTTGGATGCGGAACGGGCCTGTCCGGGCTTGCTTTGCGTTTGGCTGGATTTGAACAGATCGACGGCCTTGACCTGTCAGAAGAAATGCTCGCCCAGGCGTCAGAGAAGGGCATCTACCGTAACTTGGCGCAGATCGAGGCTCATGCCCCAATGCCGCACAAGCCGGGCGACTACACAGCAATAGCAGCGATTGGCGTGATCGGCGCCGGGGCGGCGCCTATTTCCGTGTTCCACACACTGATGAACGCGCTGGCGAAAGGCGGCAAGCTTGTCTTTTCCTTTAACGACCATGCGCTGGAAGACCCGGCAAACGAAGCCGCCGTAACCGAATGGCTGGATTGCGGTGCAGCGCATTTGCTGTTCAAAGAGCACGGACCGCATCTGCCGGGCATCGACTTGAACTCAACCGTTTATGTAATTGAAAAAGATTGACTCTTCGAACGCGCTTTGCGCCGTCACCGACGGGCCCTTTGCATTTGGGCCACGCCTACTCGGCGTTTTTTGCCAGCGACCTCGCAACTGCGGATCACGGAACCTTTCTGCTGCGCATCGAAGACATAGACCGCGCGCGTTCTCGATCTCACTGGGAGGAGCAGATATTTGAGGACCTGCAGTGGCTCGGTCTGACCTGGCCGCAACCCGTCATGCGGCAATCTCATCGCTTGAAGAAATATGCGGACGCGATCGGCCGTCTGAAATCGATGAATTTGCTTTATCCCTGCACATGCAACCGACGCGACATTGAAACTGCAGCGTCAGCACCTCAAGAAGGCGCCCCACCCCGTTTTGGACCGGACGGCATGATATACCCGGGCACATGCCGGGCCCGTCGCTTTGCAGACATTGGCGCCACGCCACACGCGATCAGGCTGGATATCGCCAAAGCGTTGAAAAGTTTGTCGGACCAGAACCTGCTTCCCCTCATGTTCTTTGAAAAAGCGCACGATGTATCCAATCCCGTTGTTTTGTCTGAACATGACATGGTTCAGAACGTCGGAGATATTGTTCTGGCCCGGCGCGACATGGGTACGTCCTACCATCTTTCGGTGGTCGTGGATGACGCCGCGCAGGGTATAACGGACGTTGTACGCGGCGCAGATCTCTTTGACGCAACACAAATACATGTTTTGTTACAAGCGTTACTGGGCTATCGCGTCCCGCACTATCATCATCACAGGCTTGTGCGGGATAAGAATGGCAAACGGCTTGCCAAACGAGACTACGCACGCGCTATCGCCAAATTCCGCGCTGACGGTTGCACGCCATCGGACATACGCAAGATGCTCGGTCTTGATCCTTAGGCAATTGGATCCATCAGCACGTTTTCCAATCCGTCTCGCACAGCTGTAAAAAAGCAACTCCGACGTCCTGTATGGCACGCTGCTCCAGTCTGATCCACCAACAACAAAAGGCAATCGCGATCACAGTCAAATCGAAAATCGACAAGACGTTGCGTGTGACCACTGGTTGCACCTTTTTCCCAAAACGCCTGTCGTGACCGGCTCCAATATGTCACGCGACCAGTCTGCAGCGTCTTGGCAATGCTCTCAGCATTCATCCATGCGAGCATCAGCACGTCAAGCGTTTCGGCATCCTGAGCAATTGCCGGAACCAAACCGTCGGCGTTATAGGTCAAACCTGTCACATCAAAGCTGTCGTCCTGATTATCGTTTTTTCCGGACATGGAAAAACCCTTTTGCATCTCGCGGTTGGACCCTATGTATGGAGACGAACGTGAAAGGGAAACCGGAAAAAAGTCGCCATGAGCACGGAAACGGATCTGATAAAACTCTACTCCGGGCGCATTCTTGAGCTTGCGGCGGAGATTCCGCATATCGAGCGCCTTGAAGCGCCGATGGCGACGGTTAAAAAGCGCTCACCGCTGTGCGGATCAGCCGTCACCGTAGACCTTAACGTGTCGGACGGGCGCGTCACGGCCTTTGGACAGGACGTCAAAGCCTGCGCCCTAGGTCAGGCAGCAGCAAGTGTCGCAGGTGCTACAGTGATCGGACGGACCGCTGCCGAGCTTGTGCGGGCGCGTGATCAGCTCAGACAGATGCTAAAATCGCAAGGACCGGTCCCGGATGCACCATTTGACGGATTTGAGGTATTGATCCCAGCGCGGGACTACAAAAACAGGCACGCCTCAATATTGCTCAGTCTCGAAGCCACGTGCGAAGCGATCGAGCAGGCTCTGCAATCTGACTGCGCGTGACGTCAAATCTCATTAGCACTTTCTAAGTGAAATGATGCGATTCAGGGCCAGCTTGCTCAATCATGAGGCCGCATGTCCTTGACCCCAAACCGCCCAACCGCTGCAAATGCCGACCGGCTAACGACGGCGGCATCAGCCCTTGGATACGAAATTGTCGATATCGCAGGTTTTCTTGACCTCGTGGAGGAACATGCCAAAGCCCAAAGCGGAGGACTGCGCATATTGCAGGCGCGTGGTCGCGACATGACTGCGGCAAACGCCGACGTTCTCGACGCCGCGAAATCGATGACCGAATACACTGGCGCCACGGTCGCGGATGTGGAGGGGTCCGCCGCGCGAGTCAGGCGCAGTGGCGAACAAACAAGAGCGGTCGCGCAATGGGTGCAAAATGTCTCCTCCCGGACAGAACATGTGGCCGACACGCTGGTCGCGGTCAAGACCAACAATCAACAAATCGCAAGCATCGCGAACCAGGTCAACACGCTGGCAATTAACGCTAAAATTGAAGCGGCACGCGCCGGAGACGCGGGGCGCGGATTTGCTGTTGTAGCTGAGGCAATCAACGAATTATCGCGCCAAACGCGGGATGCAGCAGTGCAGATTTCAAACAATATAGAAACTCTCACCGATTGGATTGCGACACTGGGCGGTGAAGCAGAAAAAGTCTCTGAACAGGCGACTGCTGTGATCGAGGATACCAACGGAACGGACACCGCATTGGGGCGCATTGAAACGTCGATCAACTCGGCAGACTGCCAGGCGCGACGCATTGCCGAGCAGGCAGATCGTGTCGCAACGGCGGTAAGCGACTTTACACCCGAGCTTGGAAAGATCGAGACGGCCATCAAAGGCTCATCGTCCGGAATAGAAGAAACACGTTTGCGCGTACTCCGCTTGATCGACACTTCTGAAACGATCGTGCAATCCACTGCACTGCTAAGCGAAGACTCGGTCGACGCTCCTTTCATACGGACAGTTCTGCAACTCTCGGAACGCGTTTCAGAGGCGATGGACGCCGCGATTTCAGAGGGGCGGACGACACCTTCTAAGCTGTTTGACAGAACCTACAGGCCCATCCCCAACACCAATCCTGAGCAGGTTCTGACGGAATTTACAGCCTTGATGGACGACATATTGCCGCAAATTCAGGAGCCAGTGTTAACAACCGATCCCCGTATCGTATTCTGCGCCGCCGTTGATGAGAACGGATATCTGCCAACCCATAACAAGAAGTTTTCGCAGCCCCCATCCGACGATCCGGTGTGGAACACCGCGAATTGCCGGAACCGGCGCATTTTCGACGACAGGGTCGGATTGAAGGCAGGCCGCAACAAAGAGCCCTTTTTGTTGCAGGTCTATCGCCGCGACATGGGCGGCGGGACCTTTAAGATGATGAAAGATCTGTCAGCGCCGATCCGAGTGCAGGGGCGTCATTGGGGCGGGCTGCGTCTGGCCTACAGTTTTGAGTAAAAAAAACGCCGCGGCCCTGTAAGGGTCGCGGCGCAGTTTATGCGTAACTCGTGTGGGTCCCGGCGTGTCAGTGCAAAACAGTCTTGAGAGAACGAACAGGTAGTACTCTTCTCAAGTCACCGGATTGGGGCGGTGGACCACTGACGCCGGCACGAGTGCGCAGGCAGAAACTTAGACTAGCGTCGGCAGGTGCAACCCGACAATCAACATGACAAACAGAGCAGACGCTCCAAAAGCGTCCTGAACCAGTGTCTGTTGCGAGCGATGCGCTGCGGATTTCAGCTCTGAAAGCATTGGGCTAACCTCCCGATTTGTTGCTACTTTGTTCTCATTTTTTTAACGTCCTGTAAAGAACTTTTTGAGAACAAAAGTGAACAAATTACTAACCCACTGAAATCAAACGGATAGCTTCATCCTGTCGCATGAGCCACAGTAAGTGGCGCGCAGCAATACCACGAGGCGTTTCAAGACTTGGATCATCGGCCAATAATTTGCGGGCGTCAGACTGCGCAGTCGCCATCAAATCCGCTTGTCGCTCCAGATCTGCAATACGAAACCGGGGCAAACCCGATTGCGCCGTGCCGAGTACATCCCCTGCCCCGCGCATCTGCAAGTCTTTTTCCGCAATCACAAAACCGTCTTCGGTTTCACGCAGAACTTCCAGTCGCTGCTGCGCTGTCTCGGACAAAGGTGCTTTGTACATCAACAAGCAGGTCGAGGCGCCGGTGCCACGCCCCACGCGACCACGCAACTGATGTAACTGCGCCAGACCAAAGATCTGTGCCTGCTCGATGACCATTATGGTGGCATTTGGCACGTTGACACCCACTTCGATCACTGTTGTGGCCACCAGAACTTTGGTTGCACCGGTTTGGAATCGCGCCATGGCCGCGTCTTTGTCTGCCGTGGGCATTTGACCGTGAACCAATCCGACCAGCCCCTCACCAAGGGCTGCGCGCAGTTTCTTGTGTCGGTCTTCAGCGGCAGTGAGATCGACGGTTTCGCTTTCTTCGACGAGCGGGCAAACCCAGTAGCATTGGCGCCCCTCTGATATTGCGGCCCGCAATCTTTCCACCACTTCCTCGATACGGTCTTCGCTGACGAGGGCCGTCCTTACCGGTTGGCGCCCCGGCGGTTTTTCATCCAAGACGGACACGTCCATGTCGCCATACTGCGCCAGAGAGAGAGAGCGAGGGATCGGCGTGGCGGTCATCACAAGAACATCGGCCGCCTGCCCTTTTTGACCTAATTCCAGCCTTTGACGGACACCAAATCTGTGCTGTTCGTCGACGACCGCCAGTCGCAGGTCTTGAAACGCGACGTCTTTTTGGAAAACCGCATGTGTGCCGACCAATATCCGAATACTGCCCGCCTTTAAAGCGTCCAGCTTTACGCGTCGCGGCGTGCCCTTGTCGCGCCCTGTAAGGATTTCCAGCGAAACGCCGGCCGCGTGCGCTAGCGGCTGTAATCCCTCAAGATGTTGGCGCGCAAGGATCTCGGTCGGCGCCATGAGCACGCCTTGTCCGTTCGCTTCAACCGCGCGCAACAGAGCCATAAATGCCACGAGCGTTTTCCCGGATCCCACATCGCCTTGCAACAGGCGGTTCATACGCTGAGATCGCGCCATATTAGCGTTAATTTCGGCAATGGATCGTGTCTGTGCTGATGTCGGCGCATATGGCAACGCACTCAGAATGCGGTTTTGCAAGGCGCCACTTCCTTGCGATACGCGACCCGTCTGCCTGCGTTCCCTGGACCGCGCAAGCGCCAGTGTGAGCTGGTGCGACAAGAGCTCGTCGTATGCCAGACGCTGCCGGGCCGGCGCATTTGGCTGCACGTCTGCAGAGGATTTTGGCGTATGTGCGCTTAGCATTGCTTCGCCGAATTGTGGCCAGCCGGACACTGACATTTGCCCGGGATCAATCCATTCCGCCAAGTCTGGAAGTCTGGAAAGAGCCGCGCGCGAAGCTTTAAACATCAGTTTTTGCGTCACTCCAGCCGTCAACGGATATACCGGTTCGAACGCCGGAATCACATGCAGCTCTTCCTCCGGAACAATGAAATCGGGATGCACCATCTGCGCCATCCCATCGAACAACTCCAGTTTGCCGGACACGACGCGGCGGCTTCCTTCCGGCAGTATTTTAGACAAATAAGCCCCACGCGCATGAAAAAACACCAGTTGAAAGCTGGTGTCTGCGTCTGCGACATTCACCCGATACGCACCGCCCTTACTGCGCGCCGCGTGGTGCGGGCCTATCGTCACGGTCACGGATGCGGTCGCCGGCAGTTTAAGGCCCGCAATGGTGTCGCGGTGGCGGCGGTCCACGACGGACGCTGGGAGCGTAAACAGTAAATCGCGTGGCGCCTCGATCGCCATGGCTGTCATGTGTCGCGCCGTCTTTGGGCCCACCCCTTCAAGGCTTTCAAGATCGGCAAAAAGCCCAAATAGGATTTCGGGACGCCCGCTCATCTGGCGTCAATCAAATCAAGCCAACCATCCTCATCCACCGTTTCGACACCCAATTCAGCGGCCTTTTTGGCTTTGGATCCTGCACCTGGCCCTGCAACAACAAGGTCAGTTTTGGAGGACACGGACCCCGACACCTTCGCGCCAACGCGCTCGGCGCGCGCTTTTGCTTCCGCCCGCGTCATTTTTTCCAGCGTTCCTGTGAAAACAATGGTTTTTCCCGCAACGGGACTGCCTTCGGTCTTTGGCCGCTCCGCGGCCTGCACGCTCAGATGCGCAAGCAGTCGTTCAACCGAGTCGCGCTCAGCACGCTGCGCCAAGATTTGTACCAGTGATGCGGCCATGACCGCCCCTACGCCATCAATGCTCAGCAGATCATCCCACTCCGCACCGGCTTGATTATGCGCTTTGTCCACGGCCGACAAAAGTGCATCGACCGTTCCAAAGTGAAGCGCCAAGAGATTAGACGCGGCCTCACCCACATGGCGAATACCAAGAGCAAAAATAAACCGAGAGAAAGTCACACGTCGTTTTTCGTCGATGGCATCAAACAGATTGGTGGCCGATTTTTCACCCCAGCCCTCACGGTTTTTGAGTTGCTTGAGACCGGAGCTGTAGCGTTCTTTAAGCTCGAAAATGTCTGCTGGCTCCGCGATCCAACCGTCGGCGTAAAACTGTTCGACCTGTTTGGCGCCCAGCCCTTCGATATCAAACGCAGCGCGCGAGACGAAGTGTTTAAGCTTTTCGACCGCTTGTGCCGGACAAATGAGACCGCCTGTGCATCGCCGCACCGCATCGCCGGGCTCGCGGACTGCAAGACTGTTGCACTCCGGGCAAATCTCAGGAAACACAAAACGGGCAGCTTCGACCGGTCGGCGGCTTAGATCGACATCCGCAACTTTCGGGATCACGTCGCCAGCGCGGTAGACTTGTACCCAGTCTCCCACGCGAATGTCCTTGCCATCGCGGATCGCGTCGCCTTTGCTGTCGCGCCCCGCAATATAGTCTTCGTTATGCAGCGTGGCGTTGGATACAACAACGCCCCCGACGGTTACCGGTTTTAACCGCGCGACGGGCGACAGTGCGCCGGTTCGACCGACCTGAATGTCGATCCCCTCCAGCAGCGTCCAGGCGAGTTCGGCCGGAAACTTGTGCGCCACGGCCCAACGCGGCGTCGTCGACCTGAAACCCATCCTGTCCTGGTAATCAAGCCGATCGATCTTGTAGACCACGCCGTCAATGTCATAGCCGAGCGTCGCACGCTGTGCTTCGATATGCCTGTAATGTTCGAGGAGATCTTTTGGACCTTTGCACAAGCGCGTGAGATCGTTGGTTTGAAACCCGAGCGTTGACAGCCGCTCGATGGCTTCCATTTGTGAGTCGGCGAGAGGTTCCGTTACGGCGCCCCAGGCATACGCAAAAAAACGCAACGGTCTTGCCTGCGTGATTTCAGCGTTTAATTGCCGCAGCGATCCGGCGGCCGCGTTGCGTGGATTGGCAAAAACCTTGCCGCCTGCAATTTGTTGTCGCGTATTCAGATCCTCAAAATCCTTGTGAGACATATAGACTTCGCCGCGGACTTCCAGGACGTCGGGAGCGCCTTCAACCCGTGCGGGAATATCCGCAATAGTGCGGGCATTAGCCGTTACATTTTCGCCCGTTGTTCCATCACCCCGGGTCGCGGCCTGCACCAAAACGCCGCTTTCGTAGCGCAGAGACAGTGACAAGCCGTCGATTTTGGGCTCCGCCGTGTAATCAAGAATATCCTCGGGCCCGAGGTTCAAATATTTCCGGATTCGCTGATCGAACTCCGCGATGTCATCGGCGTCAAACGCGTTGCCGAGTGAGAGCATTGCGAATTCATGTGCAACTTTCGCAAAACCATCTGCTGGCGCGGCACCGACAAAATTGGCTGGACTGTCACTGCGCTTGAGGTCGGGAAAGCGCGATTCAATTGCTGCGTTGCGGGATTTTAACGCATCAAAAGCACCATCAGACATAACGGGCGCGTCGTTTCGATGGTATGCTTCATTCGCCTCTGCAAGAAGCGACGCCAATCGTGCCAATTCAGCGCGGGCCGCTTTGCGGTTCAGTGTATCCACTGGATCTTGCATTACATATCGCGCCTCTGTTTACGCAGTGGCCAATAAATATGCGCAGCTTGCTTTTGGGTCCAGTCGGTTTGCGAAGGTCAACACTGCAAAATAGCCCGCGCAGCGAGCAACGGGCCATTCAGCAACACACAGGTAGAAAAGCGTCAGGCTCCGACGGCCAATCGACGCGTCCCGTCCATCTCGGAAGGATCCGGATCACGCAGGACATATCCGCGTCCCCAAACGGTTTCAATGTAATTGTCACCGCCGGTTGCCGTGCTGAGTTTCTTGCGCAGCTTGCAGATGAAAACGTCGATGATCTTTAACTCCGGTTCATCCATGCCACCGTAGAGATGATTGAGGAACATCTCTTTGGTCAGCGTTGTTCCTTTTCGCAAGGATAGCAATTCGAGCATCTGGTACTCTTTGCCGGTCAGATGTACCGCTTTGCTGTCGACCGTCACGGTCTTGGCATCCAGATTGACGGAAATTTGGCCCGTATCAATAACCGATTGCGAATGCCCTTTCGAGCGACGGATGATTGCATGTATTCGTGCAACCAGCTCTTCGCGGTGGAACGGTTTTGTCAAATAGTCATCGGCTCCAAAGCCGAACCCCTTGATCTTGTTTTCGGTGTCATCCGCGCCGGACAGTATGAGGATCGGGGTTTCAATGCGCGCCAGACGCAATTGCCGCAAAACCTCATGTCCGTTCATGTCAGGCAGATCCAGATCAAGCAGGATAAGGTCATAGTCATAAAGCTTGGCCAGATCGATGCCTTCCTCCCCCAGATCGGTCGCATATACATTCAGATTCGCATGGGTAAGCATCAATTCGACGCTCTTGGACGTGGTGGGGTCATCTTCCACGAGTAATACGCGCATTTTGTTCTCCGCATCGGGCCAGCTTTGTGTCTTGTTAACCGTGACGAAAAAAGGTTAACCACACGTTACTGTTAGCACAAAAACTACATAAACAACTTATGGTTGTCTATACTTTTGTAACGCCGTGGCTTTCAGAGCTGCTTCCCCATGCTCTGAAACCGCTTTTACCCACTCATGAAATTCCTCTTCACTTAGATTATATCGTTTGAGCGCTTCGCTTTGAGACAACAAACCATAGGCCACACCACGCACAACAGCGGCTTTGCGTGACGCAACCCAACGTCTTGTATTGGCTGCAGGAAGATCGGCCTGCGTCATCACGGTTCCGTCTGCGAGGGTGACGGATCTGGGGCCATCCACTTTCTTCAGGTACATCTTACAACTCATTGTCCAACTGCGCGTCACGTCACATCTTGACGAAACAGCCTTAAAGACCGATGAAACCACCCCTTGAGAGTAATTAGGATTTTCCTATATTCGCGCAGAACTCTGGAGTCCTGTTATGCCGCTCGACCAACCACATCCTGTTAATTCGATGGGATTCGCAAAACCGCCCGGTGAAACCCGTGTGGTCGTTGCCATGTCGGGCGGCGTGGACAGCTCCGTTGTTGCGGCCATGCTCGCGGAGGAAGGCTATGACGTGGTTGGCGTTACCTTGCAGCTTTACGATCACGGTGCTGCGCTGGCCAAGAAAGGCGCCTGCTGCGCCGGGCTGGATATTCACGATGCGCGTCGTGTGTCGGAAAAAATGGGTTTTCCGCACTACGTTCTGGACTACGAGAACATTTTCAAAGACGCGGTTATCGACGAGTTTGCGGACAGCTACTTGGGCGGAGCAACGCCTGTTCCTTGCATCCGCTGCAACGAGCGGGTGAAATTCAGGGATCTGCTGGAGACCGCCAAGGATCTGGACGCGGATTGCATGGCCACTGGTCACTACATTCAGCGCAAGTCAGGTCCGCACGGCGCGGAATTGCACACCGCGGCAGACGCCAGCCGGGATCAAAGCTATTTTCTGTTTTCCACAACGCCGGAACAGTTGGATTTTCTACGTTTTCCGCTCGGCCATCTGCCCTCCAAGGGTGATACGCGCGCCTTGGCAGAAGCGCATGAACTGAGCGTTGCGAACAAGCCAGACAGCCAGGACATCTGCTTTGTGCCAAACGGTGATTATGCGTCTGTGATCCGCAAACTGCGCCCGGAAGCTGCGGCGTCCGGAGACATCGTGCACGCGGACGGTCGTGTGCTGGGCGCGCATGACGGGGTCATAAACTATACGATTGGACAACGCCGCGGACTCGGCATTGGCGGTCTGGCCGAGCCATTGTACGTTGTAAAGCTTGATGCCGACCGGCGGCAGGTGGTCGTCGGACCGAAAGAGATGTTGGCAACGCGGACGATACCTGTGGCTGAAATCAACTGGTTGGGAGACACGCCATTGCAAGATCGGGACGCGTGGCCCGTCGCGGTGAAAGTGCGTTCCACTCGCCCGCCGACTGATGCCGTTTTGCGCCCGATCAACGCCACGGAGGCGACGGTGGAACTGTTTACGCCTGAAGAAGGTGTGTCGCCGGGACAAGCTTGTGTTTTTTACGACAGGGACAGCACAAGGATTTTTGGCGGTGGCTGGATCCATAAGGGATAAAACCGTGGCATTCGGCGGTTCAACCGCAGCCGACAGCCTGAGAAACGCGGAGATTTCATTACATCGCTTCGAGCGTCAGGTGTTCATTCGATTGAGGACAGCCTGCGCAGCGCGCAGGCCAGCCGGTGTCTGGCCGCGACCCAAACGCTCCATGGTCACGCGCATTGCGTCAAGTTGCGGTTGCGGCGCACCTGACACTTCAATCAACGCGTTTGAAATCTGCTCAGGCGTGCAGGCCGCGCCAAGATACTCTGGAACGACACGCGTGTTGGAAACCAGATTCACAAGTGTCACCGTGTCAATGCGTAGCATCGCACCAATGATCCGCGCAGTCAGCCAGTGCATGCGGTAAGCGATCACCATTGGCGTGTCTGCTGCAGCCAGCTCAAGCGATACGGTGCCGGAAGCCGCAAGCGCCAAATCAGCGGTCCCGAAAGCTGCACGCTTGAGAACTTCAAACTCTTCGACGCCTGCATCATTCGGATCAAGCACAATAGCGGGCACTGGCCAATCCGCAACCGCCTGCGTCACAAGATCGGCAACGCCTGGTGCCGCTGGCACGAGAACCTTTCGTTCGGGTGATTTCCGGAGAAACTGTTCCAAAGCCTTGCCAAAGACTTCTTGCAAGCGGCTGACTTCACCACGCCGGGAGCCGGGTAGAACCAGAAAGATTGGTGCATCGCCCAAACCATATCGGCTGCGCAAAGCGGCGACGTCATCCTCCTTGGCAGTCGGTTCTGAGGCAATCGGATGCCCGACGAAATCACAATCCATGCCATGTGGCGTAAAATAGGGAGGCTCGAACGGGAAAAGCGCCAAGAGGTGATCGATATACTGCGCAATTTTTGCCGCACGATCCGGTCGCCACGCCCAGACTGTGGGGGCCACGTAGTGGACGGTACGCACTTTGCTTTGCGCCCTGACCAGCTTTGCCACGCGAAACGAAAAATCCGGCGAATCCACCGAAATCAATACATCCGGTTGCGTATCTACGACGGCTTGTGCTGTTTCGCGTATTCGCGCTTTCAGAGCACGGTACTTGGGCAAAACCTCCGCGATCCCCATGACACTGAGCTCTTCCATCGGAAAGCGGCTGGACAGCCCTTGTGCCTGCATCAAAGGTCCGCCGACCCCGTCAAACGTTACACTTGGTTGCAGCTCTTTCAATCCGGCCATCAGCGCCGCGCCGAGTTTGTCACCTGACGCCTCGCCCGCAACCAGGAAAACCCGCATCACCCCGTCTCCCGCACCCAGATCGCAATTCGGGCTGCGTCTGCCTTGGAGATCATAAGTGCGCGGTCCAGCATCATAACCTGACCCGCGCGAAGCGCGAGCCCTTTCAGACCCGATGCGACTAGCCGATCGATGGTATCAGGCCCAACCGTGGGCAAATCGGCGCGCAAGTCCTGTCCCGGTTTTGGCGCTTTGACCAGTACGGCGTCCGCGCGGTCAACACCGTCGGGCAATGTGTTGAGCATGTGATCAGTACCACCGATACTTTCGATGCCCCAGACCTGCCCCGCGCCAACGACACACCCCTGCCCGACATCCAATGGACCCAGAGCTTCCAGCACGGCATCTGCCCGCTCCACGGCCTCGCGCATACGTGTGTCAGGTCGAACTTTGCTGAGAATGCCAGCAGGCGCGAGCAGATTGGGCGCTAGTTCATGGGCTGCGCGCACCAAAAATCCACGTTGCTCGAAGATCCGAATGACACTGCGCAAGGCCGCGTCATCCCCGGACCCAATGGCCTTCATCATCACTGGCAAAAGTGGCAGCGTGGCCCGGTCCAATGCGGTTGGTTTGAACTCAGGTCGCGAAATTGCCCCACAAAAACACACCTCCGTCACGCCACGCTCTTTCAGGTCTCCCAACAGGGAGCCAAGCTTTTCGAGGCGAAACGTGATATCTGCGAGCAAATCGTTCGGTGCAAAACCGTCCAGCACGCAGATCAGAGGCGGCACCGGCTGCGCGGATGCTACGTGCGACGGCAAACTTCCGCGTCCTGAAATCAGGGCCAGCATCAGCCCGGCGTCAAGAAGTGGCGGTCGCTGTCCGCAATGATAAAGTCGACGATCGTTTTGACATATTCACTGTCTGTTTCGTCTTTCAGGCGTTTCGCGCGCGACTGAAACGTCCCTTCGCCCTGCGCCAGCATCTGAAAGGCAGCACGCAGCGCAGTAATATCCGCGCGCTGAACGCCTTTTCGTTTCAATCCCACCAGGTTTATGCCATCCAGCTCGCCGCGCGGCGCCTGCACAAGGCCATAAGGAATAACATCCTGGGCGACCATTGTGACCGCTCCAATGATTGCGCCGCGGCCGATGCGTACATACTGGTGAACACCCGACAAACCGCCCACGATCACATCGTCCTCCAGAATGCAGTGCCCCGCGACGGCGACCGAATTTACCAAGATCACACGATTGCCAATTTGCGCGTCATGCGCAACGTGACAACCCGCCATGAAAAGCCCGTCATCTCCGACTCGGGTCACACCTCCTCCGCCTTCAGTTCCGCAGTTCATTGTCACATGCTCGCGGATGCGGTTGCGCGCTCCGATCACAAGTTCGGTGGACTCTCCTTTGAACTTCAGATCCTGAGGAATTTCGCCAATAACAGCAAAAGGAAATATTTCGGTGCCTTCGCCGATCTGCGTTTTGCCGGTGACCACCACATGGCTTTTCAGGTGTACGCCCGGCCCCAAGACCACTTCGGGTCCGATCATACAAAACGGACCGACCATTGCGGTCGGGTCAATCTGCGCGCCGTTTTCAACAACGGAACTGGGATGGATGTTGGCCATAAGCGCCGCCTCAGCCCATATCCATCATGGCCGTGAATTCGACCTCAGCAGCCATTTCACCGTCGACCGAGGCAATCCCGGAAAACCGCCAGACCTTGCCGCCCGCTTTTCCACGAAGCGTCGTCAGCCGCATCTCAAGCACGTCGCCGGGCACCACCTTGCGCCGAAACTTGGCCTTGTCGATGGCCATGAAGTAGACCTTCATTTCCTTGTCGACCATGTCCAATGTCACACCCACCATAATAGCAGCCGTTTGCGCCATGGCTTCGACAATAGTGACGCCTGGCATAATCGGCATACCCGGAAAGTGCCCCTGAAAATGAGGCTCGTTCATCGTGACGTTCTTTATTCCGAGCGCGGAAGATGTGCCATCAATCTCGACAACCTTGTCGACCAGCAAGAACGGATAGCGATGCGGCAATATCCGCTGGATCAATTGGATATTGGCCTGGTCGAGCGGTTCTGTCATCTTGGGTCCTTTGACGTCACGGTCTTGGCAATGTGCCTAACAACTCATCTAGCATCGAGCAAGCACGCAAAAATCTGCTTCATTCCGGTTCCTCCGGAGGTTCTTCATACGTCAAAACCAGATTTATGCGCTCGATTGCCGCGCCGGTGATATCGATCGCGCGTGAGCTTACAAAAACCGAACGACGCTCCATGATGACGGCCGCTCCTGTCTCTCGCATAAGCTGCTCCAGCACTGGCGCAGCGGCGTTAAAGAACATCACGCGACGCTGTTCAAGCTGCGCTGTAAGATCCCTTGACTTCGCATCCTGAGTGCGCCGAATTTCCTGAACCTTTTCGTCGAACGCGTCCGCCAGCGCGCGAAATTCATTCGGATCAAGCGTCGGGCGCTGTTCGGTCAATTCTTGCTCTTCGGCTTCAAGTTCTTCTTCGATGCGCCGGTTTTCGGCGGCAAGCTGCGCACCCATAGCCTCTATATCGCGGATCGTTGCCTGTCCGAAAAAGCTATTTTCAAACAACCGATCGGAATCGATTGTCAGGATCGGTGACTGCACCTGGAGACGCGGCGTTTGCTGCGCGTGCGCGGCCCCTCCAAAACCAACACAAAAAGCCAACGCGGCGAGGGTTGCAAATATGCGAATAGGTGCGATGTCAGAACGTCGTGTTAATTGTGACTTCGAAGCTCTGCTCACGGTCAAAATCCTCACTGCGCAGAGGTTCCGAGAAGTTGAATCGTAGCGGACCAACCGGTGTATCCCACAGGATCGAAATACCGATCACGTGCCGAAAAGAACCGCTTTCACCGACCACGTCGCCGCCAGTCAGATCGACGCCATCAAGATCCCAGAGGTTACCGATGTCATAAAACAAACCGCCGGTGATCCCGTACTCATCCGGCAATCCTAACGGGAACTCAGCTTCAAACCGCGCTGCAAGGTACAAGTTCCCGCCCAGTGGGTCCGTATCTGACACAGACAGATCCCTTGGGCCAATGCCACCCGGATCAAATCCGCGTATCACGTCCGAATCCAACAAGAACCGATCCACAGCGCGGTTTGTGCCGCTTTGATAGTTGAGCGACCCCCCTTCAAGCGTTGCGCGCAGTGTGACGTCTTCGTTGAAAATTCGTCGTTCTCCGATGGCTTTGGCGGTGGTCTTGATGAAAGTGTTGTCGCCACCAACTCCGGCAAAGTCCTGTCCAAATTCAAAAAGGTAGCCAGCGTTCGGATCCAACCCGGTTGTCCGCGAGTCCCATATGAACCGGTACCCAAGCGAACTGCTCACCCGCTCGCCAAGTGCGATTTCACGATTGATAATTGCACCTGAACGGGAGGAATCTCCACGATCTTTCATCTCTGCACTGTCGTATCTGTAATTCAGCTGCAGGCGCGAATTGACGCCAATCGGAAACGTCAGCGACGGAACAAACAGCGTGCGCTCCGTATCGTATGAAACCGTATCGCTTTCGTTTTCCAGAATATCAAGGTTCAGACCAAAGGCCACATCACGCCCCAAAAAATTCGGTTCCACAAACGAAAAGCGATAGAGCCGGTCATCCTCGGCCGTCGAAAGGGTCACGCCAAGAAACTGGCCGCGCCCGAGGAAGTTTCGTTCCCTGAACTGAACGGCGAACCCAAGACCATCGTTTGTTGAGAATGACGCACCAAACGACAGCGAACCTGTGGGTTGCTCTTCGACGTCCACATCCACAATAACCTGATCCGGAGTAGACCCTTCGCGGGCATTCACTTCAGCCGTCGTGAAAAACCCAAGGGCACGGATGCGCTCTGCTGCCTCGCGAATTTCGCGGGGGTTAAAGGGGTCACCCTCGACGCTTCGAAATTGGTTGCGAATAACCCGGTCAAGCGTTGTTGTGTTTCCTTCGATATCGATCCGTTCGACAAAAACACGTGGCCCACGGCTCAGAACATACTCCACATTGATTGCCAGGTTTCGTTCGTCGCGCGTGACCCGCGGTTCCACACGCACGAAATCCACACCGTCAATAATGCTCTGCCGTTCCAGCCGGGCGATATCCGTTTCGATCAGCACCGGCGAATAAACCTGCCCAGGCTTAATGCGAACGGCCTCGAAGTAGAGATCACCGTCAATTTCCGGCAATTCGCTCGTAACAGATACCTCTCCGATGCTGAACTGCTGACCTTCGACGACATCGAAAGTGACAAAATATGCGTCCCGCTCCTCGGTCAGTTCGGCATTTACTGCGTTGACCCGAAAGTCAACATAACCACGCGACAAATAGAAATCGCGCAGGATTTGCTTGTCGAATTCCAACCGATCTTCGACGAGCGTATCGGCACGAACGAACGCGCGGAACAGTCCAGCCTGCTTTGTTTCCAAGACCCGGCGCAGGCGCCGATCAGCGAACGCTTGGTTTCCAACAAAGCTGATCCGTTCAATTTCAATGTTGTCGCCTTCAAAAATCTCGAAGATGAGGTCCACGCGATTGTCGGACCGCCGGATGATCGTGGGTGTAACGCGCGCCGCCAAGCGTCCTTCTTGTGCGTAAACAGCAGCAATAAGTGCAGCGTCCCTTTCAGCCTGAGTCGGATTGAAAACGCGACGTTCGTTCGAGTTTATAGCCTGCGCCAGCGTATCGTCGTTGATGCGCCTGTTCCCTTCGAAATTGATGCGGTTGATTGTCGGGTATTCCACCACATCGATGGTCAGAGAATTGCCGCTTGGAGTGAAGTCAACGCTTTCAAACAAACCGGAGTCCACCAGCCGTTGAAGAGCCGCGTTAAGCTCGCCTTCGCTCACAGTCTGACCGCGCGCGATTCCGGCACGCGTCAGAATAGCGGCATCACCAACCCGCACATTGCCTTCGACGTTTATCGATGAAAGCGTGACCGATTGCGCGTATACCGACTGCGCGCCAAGCGCCCAACTTGTTGATAAAGCGATGCAAAAACAGATGACTTTAAGGGATAAACAAAACCTGTAAACGCGCTCGTTTTTTCCGGCGTCCGCGCCGTGAATGCCCCGTACCATCAACTGCCCCGATCCTCAGCCTTTCATTGCAAACTGAGTATCGATTCTGGCTGGACTTGTCAAAACCATGTGGCCGGTTCACAGCCGTCCACAATATGCGGATTTTGCAAATTTGGTTGAGCAATCAGACCGTGGCACTTGTCCGCGTTTTGGTGATTAACCGGCGAGTGTCGCCAGCCAGGCTCCGGCGCCCAAGCCGGCTGTGATTGCCGCAACATAGAGCGCTCGGTCCCAATTCAGAACCATCAAGAGGCTCAGTCCCCGATATCCGTCGTGCATCGCTTGCATTTTGCAATCTCCCTCAAGATGGGATGAGAAGTATCAGTTGATTGAGGCTTCATTTTGTCGAATTGTGACTATTTTGAGGCGCGCGCATTCAGAAATTGTGGCGACGTTAAAGGCGCGTCACGGGCAAAAGATGTCGTTGAATAGTGCAAAAACCATCAGGGTCAGGACCAGCGCCAAACCGAAACTCATCAGGATGCGCAGAGCTTTGTCGCTGGGCGGCTGACCAACCACGGCTTCATAGGCATAAAACACCAGATGACCGCCATCGAGCGCCGGCACCGGGAAGAGATTCAGCAGACCAACCGCCGTGCTGAGCACGGCAATAAACCAGATGAACCGTTCCAACCCCTGGCTGGCCATTTCTCCCGACGTTTCCGCAATTCCGATGGGTCCGCTCAGATTGCATGTACTGATCGCACCCGTGATCATGTGGCCAAGCCCCGAAAGAGAGCCGGTAATAATACGCCAGGTTTGCGTGACACCGCCTGAAAGCGCTTCAGCGATCCCTGGATTTTCGCGGGCCGGTTCAAAAGCCAGCCCGCCAGCGATGCCGATGCGCCATTGAGTGACAAAACCCCCATCGTCTTGCGGTTCATCAACACGTTTTGGCGTCAGGGATTTTTCGATTGTCTCACCGTCGCGCCACACAGTCAGATCCAGTGTCGCCCCGTTGCCACCCTCGACAACTGTTTTGAGTTGGTCAAAGGCAAAAATGTCCTGGCCATCCACGGCGACAATGACATCCCCCGCCGCCATCCCGGCGGCAATCGCTGCGCTTTGCGGGCTGACGGCGCTGACCAATGGCGGCATCAGATAGGGGCCATCCACGGATATAACCTGATCGTCGCGGCGCACTTCGTAAGCTAAGAGAGGCGCATGTGGGAGACCATCCAAAAAGGCGCGATATGCGTCCTGATCTTCGGTGCTCGGCAATGTATCTCCACCGATCCGCACGATTTCATCACCCGCCTGAAGGCCAAGTTCTCCAACCGGCAGCGCGCGCACCTCTCCTACCGTTAGCGGATCACGCGAGACGCCGGCACTGAGCAAGACGGCGGCGAATATCAGAATGGAAAGGACGAAATTGAAAACCGGGCCCGCGGCAACGGTGGCGGCCCTTGCCCACAACGGTGCACCATGCATCGTGGCGCGTAGCCGAGCTTTATCCTGCGCCGCTTCAGCCATCGCGGCTTCGTCCTTGCCGGAAGCTGCGTTGGCGTCACCTGCAAATTTCACGTAGCCGCCAAATGGCAATGCGGCAATCTGCCAGCGCGTGCCGCGCCTGTCGACGCGTGAGTAGAGTACCGGACCAAAGCCAATTGAAAAAACGTCGGCCTGGATACCAGACCAGCGACCGACGATATAGTGTCCGTATTCGTGGATCGCCACGATGATCGACAACGCAATTATAAACGCTGCAATTGTCCAGATCACTCCGCCAAACTGCGGAATCAAAGTCATGATATCCAAATCGAACCTGCTCTCTTGCTGATTGCCGCACGTGCCTCTTGACGGGCGAGATGGTCTATTCCGGCCACGTTATCAAGTGTCATGGTGGCATCAATATGGCCCTGCGCTGCTGAGATCGTGGTCAAAACCTCTTCGACGACCTCCGCCATGTCGGTGAAGCGAATGGCCCCTCCAATGAACCCGTCCAGCGCGGTTTCCTTTGCCGCATTGAAGACCGCACCGGACAATCCGCCCGTCCGCATGACGTCTCGTGCAAGTCGCAAAGCCGGCCAACGCCGGTCGCAGGGGGCACGGAACGTGAGTTGCCCAACAGCCGCCAGATCAAGTCGCTCAACGGGTATGTTATCGCGCGCCGGCCAATTGAGCGCGTAACCAATAGCGTGGCGCATATCTGGTGGACCGACATGCGTCATCAGCGCGCCATCTCTGAAACCCACCATCGCATGAACCAGCGATTCTGGATGAACAAGTACTTCGATCTGGTCCGGCGCCACTCCAAAAAACTCTTTTGTTTCTATAAGTTCCAGCGCCTTGTTGAACATAGATGCGGAATCAATCGTAATCCTCTGCCCCATGTCCCAGTTCGGATGGCTCGACGCCTGTTTCAACGTCGCGTTCTCAAGCTGCTCGATCGGCCAATCCCGAAATGCGCCACCACTGGCAGTAATGATCACGCGTTCGACGGCATCTATTTCTTCGCCCACCAGAGCTTGAAACACTGCCGAATGCTCACTGTCTACGGGCAAAATCCGCCCGCCTTTTGCTTTGGCCGTCCGCAGCATAAGCGCACCGGCGCAGACAAGAGATTCCTTGTTGGCGAGCGCCAGCGTGCCGCCCCGTTCAAGGACGGCCAAACCCGGTTCAAGACCGGCTGCCCCGACGATCGCGGACATGACCCAATCTGCGGGTCTCCCGGCTGCTTCACAAAGTGCGGAGCGCCCTGCAGCCGCCTCCACTTGTGAACCTGAAAGCGCTTCGCGCAGGTCTCCAAGCAGATGCTCATGTGCGGTAACCGCCACTTCGGCTCTGAGCTTGCGAGCATCCGCGGCGAGTTGCCGGATATTGGCCGCACCTGTCAATGCGACGACCTCATAGCTTTGCGGAGATCGTGCAATCAGATCAATTGTGTTATGACCAATCGAACCGGTTGCTCCAAAAATGCTGACCCGCCGCACGCGCGCTACTCCAGACCCGACGGAAAACCGACAATCGAACCGACAATCAGCAAAAACACCGAGGCGCCCAGCATACCATCAAAGCGGTCTAGCAGACCACCATGTCCCGGTATCAAATTGGAACTGTCTTTGACGCCCACTTTCCGTTTCATAGCGCTCTCAGCAATATCTCCCAGCTGGCTTGCAACTGAAACAGCCACAGACATTACAATGACTTTAGCTCCCGCACCGGTCTGCGTCATGAAAGCGACACCGACAAGCGCGGCTCCCATCCAACCGAAACCGGTTCCGGCCCAGGTTTTTTTGGGGCTGATGCGTGGCCAAAACTTCGGTCCTCCGATCAATCGCCCTGCAAAATAGCCGACGACATCTGTGACCACGACGACAAGCACCAACCAGAGCATCCATGCAAAACCTAGATCATCGCGGACTGACATCATCCCGAAACCTGCCAACAGCACCGTCAAAGAGAATATCATGTATACCCATTTGTAGCGGCGCAACTGTCCGAAGCCGACCAGGGCAGGCGCCAGCAAGACTGGCAACGCCATAAACACCGGCAGGTAAATTGCGACCCCCACAACAACGCCTGCGAGCATTCCGAGCTGCACTGCGACGCCGGTCGTTTCCGGATGCAGCATGCGCACCAGTTCCCAGACCATTAAACCGCATACAAGCGCGACCAAGGCATGGAACATGTGTCCGCCGACCCAGATACCCCACATGCCTATCAGCACCATGGCCGCACCGGACCCCATGCGCACGGCAAGATCAGACCATTTTTCTGAAGGCACTGGCATCTCGTTGTCAGCCGTTTACGCCGCCGAAACGTCGCTCACGCGCGCTGTAGGCGCCGCATAGCTTCTTGAATTCCTCATGCGTGAAATCCGGCCACAGAGTGTCCACGAACTCGTATTCCGAATAAGCTGACTGCCACAGCAGAAAATTCGAAATACGTGCTTCGCCACTTGTGCGGATCACCAGATCCGGATCCGGCAACACGCGCGTATCCAGATAGCGCGGCAGCGTTTCCTCGTTGACCTCGTCCGGCGACAGTTTGCCGTTCGCTACATCCTGTGCAAGCCGTTTGGTTGCGCGTGCAACTTCATCGCGCCCGCCGTAGTTGATCGCAATCGTCAGATGAACTGTCGAATTGCCGGAAGTTGCTTCTTCCAATTCGCTCATCAGACGCGTCAATGTGTTGTCCAGACGAACACGGTCTCCAATAAAGCGCACGCGAACCCCGTTTGCGTTAAGCGCAGCAGTTTCCCGGATTATGTATCTTTTGAAAAGGCTCATGAGCCCCGCGACTTCCACCTGGGTGCGCTTCCAGTTTTCGGTCGAGAATGCGAAAATAGTCAGGTACTTTACGCCGATTTGCGGGCACGTCTCAACGATCTCTCTGACCCGGCGCGCGCCAGCGTGGTGGCCGAAAAGACGCGGACGACCGCGCTGGGTTGCCCATCGGCCATTTCCATCCATGATGATGGCCACATGACGCGGGCAACGCCGCCTTTGACCCAAATCTGGCTGTTTCTCAAGGTTGATAGCTTGCTCCTCGGGATGCGCGGCCTGCAGTATCGGACGGTCCTACCTGTCGTTGGCTGGGGCTATTTGGCACAGCAGTATTGGTCATGACCATCAAAAAATTTTTGTCCCGCCTGTTTACTTCCAACCTGTTTGAATACTGGCCGGCGAAAGAAATCAGATAACCTCGCCATCAGACTTGCATGATTTCAGACTGCTTGGTCGCAAGCTGATCATCTATTGCCTTGATAAAGCGATCCGTGATGTCCTGCACTTCCGCTTCCCAAAGCTTCTGATCGTCCTCTGATAGCCCATCGGATTTTGCCTTCTTGATCTGATCCATGCCATCGCGACGCACATTACGCACCGAAACGCGGGCGTTTTCGGCGTATTGGCCAGCCACTTTCGTCAGTTCACGGCGGCGTTCTTCGTTCAACTCAGGAATCGGCAGCATGATAATCGTACCGTTAAGCTGTGGATTGATACCAAGCCCGCTTTCGCGGATCGCCTTTTCAACCGGCCCTACCAATCCTTTGTCCCAAACATTGATGGTAACCATTCGAGATTCAGGAACGTTGACTGTACCCACCTGGTTGATTGGTGTGCGCTGGCCGTAAGCTTCCACGGTAATTGGCTCCAGCATGGAAGCCGAAGCTCGACCGGTACGCAGTGAAGCAAACTCGGTTTTCAGGGACGACATGGCCCCATCCATCCGACGCTCCAGATCATCGGTGTCCAGCATGAAATCGTCTGACATGTTTTTTTGCCTTTATTCGTTGCTCGTCGCCGGTTTTACGCCCTGTTTTCGCAGCTGTACAGCACGCGGCACTTCAGTCCTGCACACGCGTGTAGGTGCCTTCGCCAGCAAGGATACCGCTGAAGCCGCCCGATTCATCGAGAGAGAACACGATGATCGGCAGATTGTTGTCCCGCGCCAAGGCTATGGCGGATGCATCCATAACCTTCAGGCGCTTCTGCAGAACCTCGTCGTAAGTTACTGCTTCATAACGTTCCGCATCCGCATGTTCCTTGGGATCCTTGTTGTAGATCCCATCGACACCGTTCTTGCCCATGAATATGGCTTCACATGCCATTTCGTTGGCCCGCAAAGCAGCGGCTGTGTCGGTGGTGAAGTAAGGGTTGCCGGTCCCGCCCGCGAAAATAACAACTCGCTTTTTTTCCAGATGGCGAACGGCGCGACGACGGATATAGGGCTCCGCCACTTCGTTCATCGTTATCGCCGAGATAACACGTGTGAAAACACCAAGGCTTTCCAAAGCAGACTGCATTGCAAGCGCATTCATCACGGTGGCCAGCATTCCCATGTAGTCTGCCGTGGTCCGCTCCATCCCCTGCGCCGAGCCTTGCAGGCCCCGAAACACGTTGCCGCCACCGATCACCATGCAAATCTCCACCCCAAGATCATGCACTGATTTCACTTCCTGCGCGATCCTTGCAACAGTCGGTGGATGCAGACCAAAGCCCTGGTCCCCCATCAGAGCTTCACCGGAGATTTTGAGCATCACACGTTTGAAGGCGACTGGTTTTTCGTGGACAGTCATAAGGCGGCTCCTGCGTGCGTCATTTGTGTTTGGCGGCAAAATGTCGGAAAACTCAGCCAACTGCAATGAGCACCGCGCGCCAAAGCCCAATAAATGAGCATGTATCCGCAACAGATCGACGACACCGATTTGGATCGCATTCCGGCGGACCGAACGGTGCTGATAGCTGGCCCGACAGCATCGGGCAAATCAGCGCTCGCGCTGAGGATTGCAGTGAGGCACGGCGGCATCATCGTCAATGCAGACGCCAGCCAGGTCTATGACTGCTGGCGCGTTCTGACAGCGCGCCCGACACGTGATGACGAAACGCGGGCGCGTCACAGGCTTTATGGACATATCACCGCGCAGCAAAACTATTCTACAGGGCATTGGCTGAGGGAAGTCACAAGGCTGTTGGACGGGCCGGAGCGCCTGATCATTGTTGGCGGCACCGGACTTTACTTCAGTGCTCTGACAGAAGGTTTGGCTGATATCCCAACGGTGTCAGAAGAGGTTCGTGGCGCTGCTGACGCGCTGACACGCGAGGCTATGCTCCGCGATCTGGACGCCGAAACACTTGCACGTATCGACAAGTTAAACCCGGTACGCGTCCAGCGCGCCTGGGAAGTCTTACAAACCACTGGGCAAGGGTTAGCGCATTGGCAAGACACCACACCGGATCCTGCATTGCGATTGAGTGATGCCCACGCGATCCTCGTCGATGCCCCGCGTGAGTGGCTGATGCCACGTCTGGAAGAGCGGTTTGACATCATGCTTCGAGACGGCGCTCTCGAGGAGGTCCGGGCGGTGTTGCCTATCTACGATCCGTCCCTCCCTGCACACAGAGCCATCGGCGCGCCGGAACTTGTCGCTCATCTGCACGGCGAAGTGGATCTCGAGGAGGCGCGCGCCCGCGCCATCGTAGCAACAAGGCAATATGCCAAACGACAGCGGACATGGTTTCGTGCGCGTATGAAAACATGGGCGGTGTATCGCCCAAAGACCGACTGAAACTTATAAAAAACAAACTGACTTATGTGGCAAGAAGGCATATGCTATTGCGCATCTAGTAGTTTCTCAACCTAACAGTGGATTTCAGATGTCTGGCCGCAGCGTTACGATTCAGACCTTGGCGCAGCTCACAAGTGGACAGGAATGGCGCCTGACACTGGCGCATGACCGCAAGGATCACCTGTTGCTTTGGATCACGCGTGGCCAGGGCCGTCTACTGCTGGATGGGCGCATGCGCGGCGTTGGCACCCACAATGCGATCGTTGTCCCGTCTGGCACGTTATTCTCATTGGAACTGGGACGGCAGGCGGTTGCACAATCGATCGTGGTTCCTTTCAGCACCGAATTGGCTTGGCCACAAATGGCGTGTCAGCTTCGCATTCGGGAGGTCAGCGCCATGAGCGAACTGACTGGCCTCATTGAAGCGGCCGCAAGGGAACAGCAAACCAACCGCCCGCTTGTCGAGACTGCGATGGACGCGCATGGCCTTCTGATCTCGATCTGGTTGCAACGTCAATTGCGGCTGGAAGACCATGCACAAAAGCGCCCCAATGCGGCTGCCCGGCTGACGGCACAGTATGCAGCACGTATCTCGCAGATGTTTCGCGAGCCTATGAGCATGAGCGATCACGCAGAGGCTTTGGGCGTTACGCCGACGCATCTGACGCGCGCGTGCAAAGCGGCAACCGGACGAACGGCAGCAGATCTGTTGACAGAACGCGTTCTTTACGAGGCACGTTGTCTACTGACAGAAACGGATGCAGCAGCTCAGGACATCGCGCGACACCTTGGATTTGGCAGCGCTGCCTATTTCACAAGATTCATCCAACATCACACAGGTGTCTCTCCGTCTGTTTTGCGCAAATCCACGAAGATACCGCGTGACGCAGCCTAAAGCTGTCTGCTGCTGACGCGGTGCAATCCGCGCTCCAATTGCGACGCCGAAGATGTCGCAAAAATGACATTTTAGGCCGCTCGCTTCCATTGACGTGCGGCAAAAAGTCGGGCCTCATGTCGTTACAAATACAACAAGGGACGCAAAAGCGCTCGTAATCAAGTGCGCAACCCACGCGTAGCCAGACAACAGGGGCACTATGGGACTTTTCATACTCAGACGCTTTGGCGTGATGATACTGACGGCGCTTTGCCTGACCTTCATCGTGTTTTGGCTGACCAACCTTTACCCCAACCTCGAGAAACTAGCCAAAACTCAAGGCAATTTCCGCATGTCGGATGAAGCCGTTGCCAGCTATCTCGACAAAAACGGGTATTTGCAGCCATTGCCGGTGAAATTCGGCCAGTGGATCGGTGTCCTGCCGGGCTGGACGTACGAAGAGGAAGGCGTCACAACCGGACGATGCTTTGCTGCAGATACCCCCGTCGAAGAACGGCGCAGCTTTTGCGGTGTCCTGCAAGGCGACTGGGGATACTCAACGGTTTTCAAAGACGAAGTCGGGAGCATTGTCGCAACCCGACTGGCGTTGACCGGCAAGCTGATGTTTGCGGTCATGCTGGTGATGGTGCCCATGGCGCTGATCGTCGGTGTTCTGGCTGGTATGCGGGAAGGATCTAAGCTGGACAGGTCGCTTTCGACCTTCTCCATCGCCTCCACGGCGACGCCTGAGTACGTGTCCGGTGTTATCTTTATCGCTGTTTTCGCCTCCTCAGCTTTTGGACTGAAGTGGTTTAAAGGGTCAGCAACGTCCGCGATGGAAAACGCGACGTTCGAGAACTTTACGCTCCCTGTGATCACGATCTCACTTTACGGCATGGGATACATCGCGCGCATGACGCGAGCATCGATGACCGAGGTGATGACCGCGCAATACATTCGCACGGCACGGCTTAAGGGCGTAAAATTCTCAGATATTGTACTGAAACACGCGCTCAGAAACGCTCTGATCGCGCCCTTTACCGTGATCATGTTGCAGTTTCCGTGGCTGTTGAACGGTGTCGTGATTGTTGAGACCTTGTTTAACTACAAGGGTTTCGGCTGGCTCCTGGTGCAGGCGGCAGGCAACAACGACATAGAATTGCTGCTGGCGGTCTCGGTCGTTTCGGTGGCTGTGGTTCTGGTGACTCAGCTGATATCAGATATCGGTTATGTCTACCTTAACCCGCGCATCCGCATCGCATAAAGGAGGCTGGTCATGGAAGATCTTTCGTGGGGCAGCATCATTGCCCGTATGTTTATCCAGCTGGGGCCGGTCTGGATCTCGCTGATCGTTCTCTTCACTATCTCAATCACCTACAAGCGGCGACTGGGACTTTACGGCAAGCTCTTTGACAGCACCATCGGCATGATCGGGTTCGGCCTTGTGATGTTCTGGGTGTTCACGGGTATCTTCGGCGGGCCGCTGGACATGCTGGTGACGCATGACTCGCTCAGCCAGGTTTCCGGTATGAAGAATAAGCCCCCAGGGACACCGATGCGGGGGGCCGGCGAAGAGGAATACGCCTATTTCCTGCTGGGCGGTGACAATCTGGCGCGCGATGTGTTCAGTCGTCTGATCAAAGGCGCTTGGATCGTTGTGCAAATCGCACCAATTGCGACGCTCTTTGCCTTTATGGTGGGCATCACGCTGGGGCTGCCTGCGGGATACTACGGCGGCAAGCTGGACACGATCCTGTCGTTCCTTGCGAACCTTATTCTCGCGTTTCCCGTCATCCTTTTGTTCTACCTGCTGGTCACTCCGGAGATCGTGCTCACGGGCATTCCGAACTACATGGCACTGTTCTTGTTCGTATTCCCACTTGTGTTTGTGTGTATACTGCTCAACTCGCGCTACTACACACAGCCCAAAATACGCACACCGCTGCTGGTCGGTGTTCTGTCGGGGCTGGGATGGCTCTACCTGTCGCTCGTCTCGACAAACGGGGCAGTGGTGGCGACGCCAACCTACTCGATTCCGGGTTTGCCAACGTTTCTCGATCTTTTCGACATCGATCCGGGTATTCTCGTGGTGTTTGTTTCGGTGGTCTTCGTGAACTCGCCCACGGTCTTCCGGATCGTGCGCGGCCTTGCCATGGACATCAAGACACGCGACTACGTGGCGGCGGCGCAAACCCGCGGTGAAGGTCCTTGGTACATCATGCTGTGGGAGATTCTGCCCAACGCGCGCGGGCCGCTGATCGTCGATTTCTGTCTGCGGATTGGCTACACCACAATCCTTCTGGGCACATTGGGCTTCTTCGGATTGGGCCTCGCGTCAGAAAGCCCGGATTGGGGTAGCACCATCAACGCAGGACGCCGTTTGCTGGCGCTTTACCCGCATGCAGCGATTGCGCCGGCTGTAGCGCTTTTGACGCTGGTTCTGGGTCTGAACCTGCTGGCCGACGGCCTGCGCGAAGAAAGCTTGCGCGACTAAAAAGAACTCAGCCGAAGCGGGACCGCATCCGGGCCCGCCTCGGTCAATTCACAGATGCTCAGAGTCCCAGGTAATCCCAAGGAGACGACACAATGACAAAAGAGGCTTACGACGGCCCGATCCTGGAAATCGACAAACTGTCGATCTCGTTTTTCACACGTTTGCGCGAAATTCCCGCCGTAATGGATTTTTCCGTTACAGTTCAGCCCGGAGAAGCTGTGGGCCTTGTGGGCGAAAGCGGTTGCGGCAAATCAACGGTCGCTCTTGGCGTTATGCAGGATTTGGGCAAGAACGGTCGCGTCGTTGGCGGTTCCATCAAGTTCAAAGGCCGCGATCTGGGACAGATGAGTGACGAGGAGTTGCGTGATATCCGCGGCTCAGAAATTGCGATGATCTACCAGGAGCCCATGGCATCGCTCAACCCGGCCATGAAAATCGGCAAACAGTTGATGGAAGTGCCAATGATCCATCAGGGGATGAACGAAAAGGACGCCTATGAACGCGCCTTGCAAGTGGTCACGGATGTCAAACTGCCGGACCCGACGCGGATGCTGAATTCCTTCCCGCACCAACTGTCAGGTGGTCAGCAGCAGCGGATCGTGATTGCGATGGCGCTTATGTCTGAACCCTCCTTACTCATTCTCGACGAGCCCACGACCGCACTTGATGTGACGGTGGAGGCCGCCGTTGTGGAGTTGGTTAAGGACCTTGGCAAGAAATACGGCACTTCAATGCTTTTTATCAGCCACAACCTTGGCTTGGTGCTTGAGACCTGCGACCGGTTGTGCGTGATGTACTCAGGCGAGGCCGTTGAGCGTGGATCCATTCAAGACGTCTTCGACGACATGCGCCACCCTTACACCCAAGCCCTGTTCCGCTCGATCCCCTTGCCGGGCGCGGACAAGAATGCGCGCCCGTTAAAGGCCATTCCCGGCAACTTTCCCCTTCCTCATGAACGCCCGCCCGGCTGCAACTTTGGTCCGCGCTGCGATTACTTTGAGGAAGGTCGCTGCGATCAAGGCAACATTTTGATGGATGTTGTGCCGGGCAATGACCGACACCACACGCGCTGCCTGAAATACAAGGAGATCGATTGGAAGGCGCCGATGGCCTTGGAAGAAACCAAGGCCAAGGGCGAGATCGGCGATGTCGTTCTAAAAATGGACAATCTCAAGAAGTACTATGAGGTTGCGGCCAATGCGATATTTGGCGGTGGCAGCAAAAAAGTTGTCAAAGCCAACGAAACACTGAGTTTCGAAGCACGCGAATCCGAAACCTTGGCCATCGTTGGAGAGTCGGGTTGTGGTAAATCGACATTCGCCAAGGTGCTGATGGGGCTGGAGACGGCAACGGAAGGCGACATTCTTCTGGGCAACAAGCAGATTCAGGACATTCCGATTGAGGAACGCGACACACAAACTGTTGCCGACGTTCAGATGGTTTTCCAGAACCCTTTTGACACATTGAACCCCTCAATGACCGTGGGGCGACAGATCATTCGCGCGCTGGAGATCTTTGGCATTGGCGAAAACGACAAGGACCGCACACAGCGCATGCTCAAGCTGCTGGATCTTGTGAAATTGCCGCGCGAGTTTGCAAACCGTATGCCGCGGCAATTGTCAGGAGGACAAAAGCAGCGCGTCGGCATCGCCCGCGCGTTTGCCGGGGACGCGCGCATCGTTGTGGCGGATGAACCGGTGTCCGCGCTTGATGTATCGGTTCAGGCCGCGGTGACCGACCTTCTGATGGAGATCCAGCGCGAGCAGAAAACCACCCTGCTTTTCATCAGTCACGACCTGTCGATTGTGCGTTATCTCAGCGACCGTGTCATGGTGATGTACCTTGGCCATGTGGTAGAACTCGGTTCAACCGATCAGGTCTTCTCGCCACCATATCACCCGTACACCGAAGCTTTGCTGTCCGCTGTGCCAATTGCGGATACCAGCGTTTCCAAAAAGCACATTGTGCTCGAAGGAGATATCCCGTCAGCAATGAACCCGCCAAGCGGATGCCCTTTCCAAACCCGGTGTCGCTGGAAGTCAGAAGTGCCCGGTGGTCTTTGCGAAAAAGAGGTTCCGCCCGTGCGGCAGCTTTCAGGCAATCATCAGATCAAGTGTCATCTGAGCGACGAGAAACTTGCCGACATGGAACCTGTTATCGAGGTCGGTACGGCCGCGGAGTAGAGGTTTCTGCGATCTTGAGATGCGGCGCACCAATAACAGCGGCGCCGTTTCAAATAAACAAAGGCACCACGATACCGCTCAGGTAGCCCAGAGAAAACAGCGCAAAACCAGGTCGGCTGGACGCCGTGAACAAAGATATCAGCATCACAAGCGGTGCGAGACCAAGTGCGGCCAACGTCGGGTAGTAGGCGATGTCGTGCCAAACCGTGCCCGGGCCCCAGAGTGATCCTTCCATCGACAACCCGATCAAGGCGACCGCAACCAAAGCGCCAAGGAGAACCCCGAGGGATGTATTTACCAATTGATCCATAATCGGGCGGCGCTGCCGTCTTATGCGGCGGATGTTCCGGCTGGCGGCAATTCCCGCCGCGCCCTGGGCGCGGAAGTCTGCCGTCTTTGCAGCGGGTGCCTGAGCTTGTGCCTTCTGAATGCGCTCCAAACGGGCGTGAAAATTCGCGGTGGTCATCGTTAACTCCCCTAATGCTTTGGCACAAAATGCCCTGCAATCCGGGCGGGCCTGTGACCGAAGGGGGGAGCTTTTGAGGAGCCTTTGGGAGGATTCGGTAGCAGAATTGTGTCAGCTCAATGGCTTGCCATCACATCAGCTGCCGGTAATGACACGCACATAGTTCTGCGTTTCTTTATATGGCGGTATTCCACCATGCTTGCGTACTGCTTCGGGGCCGGCATTGTAGGCCGCCAGTGCAAGATGCCAGTTGCCGAAGGTGTCGAACTGTTCCTTAAGATAGCGCGCGCCGCCCTCCAGATTTTCGCGCGGGTTCATAGGGTCCACGCGCAGCAGACGCGCCGTTCCCGGCATCAACTGTGCCAATCCCAAAGCACCTTTGTGAGATTTTGCGCGAGGGTTCCAACCGGATTCCTGTTGTACAAGACGCAAAAACAAGCCTTCCGGCACGCCATGTTTGCGCGCGGCCTGTTTGGCCATATCCAGAAATTCGCCACGGTACTTGCCGTTGTAAGCCGCGTTGTTCCACTTGCTCGGCGTAATCACCGACGGCGGCTGTAAACGCACTGAGTTTTTGTATTGGCTGGCGGCTCGCCCGTCCAGAACGCTGACTTGCGATTTGAAGAGTTTTGAACGGCTCTTGGAAGACACGGTTTGCGACTGCACCGCCGATGCAGCCATCAGGCATAAAACAAGCGAAACCGCAACCGACCGATACATTTGCACAATCCGTTCTTCCCCGAACTGCGCGGAAGTTAGCATTTCGATCTGCCTTTGCCACCCCCTTACCCACGAATTCAACTCAAGGTGTGATAGATTGGTTTACGATGTTTTAAGTCTCGCGCGCTCAGTATAGATTTGGTCAAACGTCAAAACGCGGATTCGGTGGTGACGAAAGATCGGCCTGTCCGCAAAAACAAAACAGGGGAGCGACATGGCCGGCTCGGTAAACAAGGTAATTCTCATCGGCAATCTGGGCCGAGACCCCGAAGTCCGCAGTTTCCAGAACGGTGGCAAGGTCTGCAACCTGCGGATCGCGACCTCCGAAACATGGAAAGACCGCAATACAGGAGAGCGCAAAGAAAGGACCGAATGGCACTCTGTTGCGATTTTCTCCGAACCTCTGGCTCGTGTCGCCGAGCAATACCTGCGCAAAGGCTCGAAAGTCTATATAGAAGGGCAGTTGGAAACACGCAAATGGCAGGACCAGTCGGGTCAGGACCGGTACAGCACCGAGGTTGTATTGCGCCCTTACAAATCTGAACTCACCATGCTGGACGGACGGGACGGCGGCGGTGGCGGTGGCTACGGCAGCGGCGGCGGTGGTGGCCAGATGGGTTACGACGACCGCGGCGGTGACAGTTTCGATGGCGGCAGTTCCAAATCTGCACCGTCTCGCGATTTGGACGACGAAATCCCCTTCTGATGCGCCCGACAGTCCGCGCCCTTACGCTGGCGGATACCGGGACTGCGTTGCTTCTCTACGATGCCCTGACGCTTGGGCCAAAGACGTCCGACGCAGGGCATTTTGGCCGTGTGATTTCACATCCCGGCACAACTGTCTTTGGCGCCTTTGCGGGTAGTGCGTTGGTCGGCATGGCCACATTGCATCTTCTGCCCAATGTAACTTGGGGTGGGCGCCCGTATGGCTTGGTTGAAAACGTGGTAACGCACCCCGATCATCGCAATCAGGGTGTCGGGCGCGCGGTGATTGACGCAATACGCGACGCGGCACAGTCCGCGCATGCCTACAAACTGATGCTGTTGACCGGACGCAAACGCAGTGCCAAAGGGTTTTACGAGGCCGTGGGCTTTTCTGAAGAAGACAAGTACGGCATGGTGATGCGCTGGAGCTGAACGCTCACGCACGCTCGGCCAGGGCATCATCCAGCACGCCGAGTACCGCATCCGCCGGCACATCGCCCGTAACAAACGCAGCGCCAATGTCGCGCGCCAGAACAAAACGCAGCCGGCCCTGCACCACCTTTTTGTCCTGTCCCATCAACTCCAGCAAGGTTGCGGCTCCCGGCAAATCGCCTGGAATATCGCGCAGGTCAGTTTTCATGCCCATGGCCTTTAGATGCGTACGCACGCGGCTCGGACACTCCTGCGCGCACAAGTTGAGCCGCGCGGACAGTTCAAACGCCAAAGCGCATCCGACGGCCACACTCTCACCGTGCAGTAAGCGGTCAGAATACCCCGTGGCCGCTTCCAGAGCGTGGCCAAAAGTATGTCCGAGGTTCAAAAGAGCGCGGTCACCCTGCTCGGTTTCGTCCCGTGTCACGATCTCGGCCTTCATCTGAACAGAACGGCGGACGGCTTCGACGCGCGCGGTCTGATCGCCGGCGGCTAGCGCCGGCCCATTATCCTCAAGCCATTCAAAGAAATCGGCAGAACCAAGCAACCCGTACTTCACCACTTCACCGTAGCCTGCCAGAAAGTCACGCGCACTCAGCGTGCCCAGCACATCCGTGTCCGCGAGAACCAGACTGGGCTGGTGGAAAGCGCCGATCAGGTTTTTACCCTGCTCCGCGTTGATCCCCGTTTTGCCGCCGACCGAACTATCGACTTGCGCTAACAGTGTTGTCGGTATCTGCACAAAACGGACGCCCCGACGCAGGATTGCCGCCGCAAAACCCGCAAGATCGCCTATTACGCCGCCGCCGAAAGCGACCACCAGGTCGCCACGCTCTATCTTTTGATCCAGAAGCCATCCAACGCCTTCTTCCAGCGGACGCCAGGATTTGGTCGCCTCCCCAGCGGGCAAGGCCAGCGCATCCATTTCAATACCTTCAAGGCTCAGACCCCGGCGCAACGCGTCGAGGTGCAGCTTCGCCACTGTATCGTCCGTCAGAACGGCAACGTAACTGCGCTTGAGCAACGGCGCGACATGCCTTCCGGACTGTGCAATCAGCCCCGGTCCAATCCGCACGTCATACTCCCGTCCGGGCAGGTCAACGCGAACGGTCTCAAGCATGCGCCAATTCCACAACATCCGGCCGCTGCAGCAGGACGTGGGCGACGCGTTGGGCCATCAAGTCAATGGCCACGGGCGGCGCACAGGGGACGCGCAAGTCTGCCTTTGCGTATTCAGGCACACGCTTTTCATAAATCTCGGTCAGGGTCGCTTTTGGGTTTGCGGTGCGCAGCAACGGTCTGGTGTCTCGGTGCTTTACCCGGTTCCAGAGCAGATCGATATCTGCGTCCAGCCAAACCGATACGCCATAATGCGAAATTGCATCGCGGTTGACTTCCGCCAAAAAAGCGCCTCCGCCCGTCGACAAAACGCAAGGCGCACCGCGCAACAGCCGGTTTATCACTTCGGATTCGCGGGCCCGAAAGAAGGGCTCGCCGTCGCGCGCGAATATCTCAGGAACCGTCATATTAGCGGCCCGTTCAATCTCGTGATCCGAATCAAGAAACGATGCTCCAAGCAACTGAGCCAGCGCGCGCCCGACGGCCGTTTTCCCGGCTCCCATCATGCCCACCATCACAATAGTCTTTTTTAACACAAAAGCTTGTGCAGCTTCGTTATCGGCTGCGGATTGCTCAATTTCGCTCATAATCGATTGAATGACGTGATATTGAAGAAAAGGCCATATATAACTTAAACAAAAAAGGCAGGCGCAAAGGCAGTATTATGCTCAGGCTTTTCAAAATCTTGATCTTTCTGGCGGTAATGACCGTCATAGGACTGACAGGATACGCGTATATCGGCCCATTTTTCGGCGCAGATTTCTCCGCTCCGCAAACTGAAACGCGCGCGCCTGTTACGCTGGATGCGGAGTAGATACCTTTCATATCTTTGGTTGATAACTGGCCTCGCGGGAACCGCGATGGCGCAAGATCAGCCGCTGTCCGTAATTGATTGGGTCAAACGCAACCCGCACCAGCCAGCGATGACCTCCGCAATCGTGCCAAACCGGTTTGAACCACCGGTAACGCCCAACGCCCTAGCTCCCGAAGTCACCGTGCAACCGCTGGCGCAAGCCGCTCTGCGCATTATCGGCCTTGTGCCAGCTTCGGTCACTGGTCTGCCGCAGTCCTTGTGGTCTGGCAGCACGTCGATGGGATTGACCGCGCAACTCAAAGAAGTTCCAAACTATCGTTTGCCCGCCGCACAAGCCCTACTCTACACGCTTCTGCTGACTGAAGCGACAGCACCAGGGGACAATCCGGACGCCGAAGCGGCTTTGACATTGGCACGTGCAAACACGTTGGTGCGGTTCGGCGCCCATGACGCAGCCATAGCGTTGTTGGAACAATCCGACGTGACCGGCAACGCAAAACTGTTTTCCGCCTTTACAGATCTTGCGCTTATGACCGGCGAAGAGGACACCGCATGCGCAATTCTTGCGGCGCAGCCGCATCTGTCTCCTTCGCTCACGCACAAGGCGTTTTGTGCGGCCCGCCGCGGTGACTGGCCAACTGCTGCGCTGCTATACGATTCTGGCCGTTCACTGGATACAATCACGGGCGCGGACGCGCTCGCGATGGAACGGTTTTTGCACACCGAGTCCTTTGAAGGCGCGCCGCCGTTGCCGAGGCCCAAGGCGATCACGCCTTTGCTATTTCGTTTGCACGAGGCGGTCGGAGAACCGCTGCCAACGGGGACCCTCCCGCGGGCTTATGCCGTTGCGGATTTACGTGACCTTGCAGGGTGGAAAACGCAACTTGATGCAGCCGAGCGTCTGGCGACAACAGGCGCATTGCCCGCAAACCGACTTCTTGGGCTTTACACCGCGCGCGTACCTGCGGCCTCTGGTGGGGTTTGGAACCGGGTCAGCGCCGTGCAGCGTTTTGAAACAGCTCTGCGCACGCGATCAACCGAAGCGATCGCAAAATCGCTTCCCCCAGCTTGGAATGCGATGGAGGCTGTCGGTCTTGAGTTGGTGTTCGCGGAAATTTTTGCCGAACCAGTCGCAAGGTACACATTGGACGGTGACGCCGGAGAGATTGCCATGCGCATGGCTTTTCTGTCGCCGGACTACGTTACAGCCGCGGGACAAAAGGATGCGCCGTCCGTACTCGCCGGGATCGCTTTGGGAAAGACCGAAGCGCTCTCCGCTCAATCCCCCCGCGAACAGGCGGTGCTGAACGGTTTTGACCAAAGCTTCGCGCGGGAGGATTACTTGAGAATGGCGCAAAACGAACGCATGGGAGAGGCGATACTGCGTGCATTATCACTTCTCGAGGACGGTGCGGCGGGAGACCCCTTGGCCATGACCGAGGCTCTGGCAACACTGCGCGCCTTCGGATTGGAAGACACCGTGCGCCGCACAGCCCTGCAAGTCCTGCTGCTTGAGCGCTTTCAATGACGGGCAAGAACTGGATATCCACCTTTCTTGAAGCTCAGGCTGCCGAGTTGGGAGCCGCACGCAATACACTGCTGGCTTACGGGCGCGATCTTAAGGATTTCTATGGCTGGGTGGTGCGCAACGATCAAGACCTGCAAGACGTGACGCGCGACACGGTCGAAGGTTATCTGGTGTTCTGTGACGCGCAGGGGTTATCCCGCGCGACGAGAGCTCGCAGGTTGTCGGCCATAAAACAGCTTTACCGGTTTGCGTTCGAAGAGGGCTGGCGGAGCGACAATCCGGCACTGCAGATTTCCGGACCCGGGCGCGAAAGGAAGCTGCCGCAAACGCTCTCCGAGGCAGAAGTCAACGGCCTTCTGTCTGTCGCAGGCGAGACCGGGCGAACGGCCGCCGATCGCGCACGCAACATCTGTCTGATGCAGTTGCTTTACGCCACCGGCATGCGCGTAACCGAGCTTGTCAGCCTGCCGGTTTCTGCAACGCGCGGTGATCCACGCATGCTGTTGATACTCGGCAAAGGTGGAAAGGAACGGCTTGTCCCGTTATCACCGCCTGCTCGCGAAGCGCTTGCCACATGGCTTGAAGCACGCGACGCTGCGGAAACTGAAAAACGCAAAGACGGACATCAGGCGTCCAAGTATCTGTTTCCATCGCGCAGCGCCGACGGGCATTTGACGCGGCACAGATTTTATTTGTTGATCAAGGAATTTGCAGTAGGCGCAGGCATTTCTCCCTCCAAGGTAACACCGCATACACTGCGCCATGCCTTCGCCACGCATCTTTTGGCCAATGGAGCTGACCTGCGCTCCATACAAACCTTGCTGGGACACGCAGATGTCGCCACCACGGAAATCTACACCCATGTGTTGGAAGCCAGACTGGCTGAACTGGTTCTGACGCATCATCCCCTTGCCAAAGACGGTGCTCGCAAGGTCTCTGGCAAGACATCCTCGGACGGCCAGTAACCGCTGCGCAATGCCGTATGATAGCCTTGCGTCAAACCGGCATTGACCATGCTGGCATAGGCACTGTCTACATCGTATGTCAGGCGGTGAAACAGAACTTCGCCACCGTCCAAGACGGCAAAACGAGTTTGCTGTCCACCGTCATTTGGCGGCAGACCAATCACGCCAGGATTGATCCAATTTCCTTGCGCCGTAGTTTTTTGAAACGGCAGGCCGCAATGGCCGGCGATCACGTGATCAACAGGTCCGATTGCAACCTCGATCGCATGCCACTCTTCAGCAAACACTTCTGGACCCGAAACCGGCCATACAAACCGCGCCACGTCCGTGAGGCCGCCATGGATCATCGCGTAACGGGCACCTTGATGATAAAAGCTCACGATATCGGGGCAGGTTGACATCCATCGGCGCGCATCAGGCCCAACCGCTTTGTTGGCATACGCATACCAAGCCGCGCTGAGCCTGTCGCACGTCGATCCATCCTCAAACCCACACCCACATCCCTCTGCCTCGGACGCAAGCTGCTTTTCGCAATTGCCTGCAACAACGATGACATCTCTCTCGCGGATCAAATCAACGGTCTGCGCTGGTGCGCCACAATAAGCAGTCACATCTCCTGTACAGATGCGGTGCTCTGCCGGGATCGACCACGCGTCCGCCTGGGCCAAAAGACTGCTCGTCGCTTGCAGATTCGACACGGGCCCCCCGAAGAGTAAAACCGGGCCATCTAACCGTCCCAGATTGCGGTGCATGTTGGCTCCTCTCTTGATTGACAGAGCGCGGCGGCCCATAACCTTGAGCATGATTTCCAAAGGAATTCTCCCAAATGGACACGGCAACCGCAACGCTTGACGCGGCATTCTGGATCACAAGTGGCGTGATCCTGTTTCTACTTGTGCTCTCCGGGTTCTTTTCAGGGTCCGAAACTGCATTGACCGCCGCTTCGCGCGGCAAGTTACGGTCAATTGCGGATCGCGGGAACAAGGGCGCTGAACGCGCGATCAAGATTACAGAGGACAACGAGCGGCTGATCGGCTCGGTGCTGTTGGGCAACAACCTTGTCAATATCCTCGCCACGTCTCTGGCAACCGCCATGTTCACCCAGGCTTTTGGGGAAAGCGGTGTTGCAATGGCAACATTGGTTATGACCCTGCTTGTTTTGATCTTTGCCGAAGTTCTGCCAAAGACGTATGCCATCACAAACGCAGAAAAGGCGGCCAGCTTCGTCTCGCGGCCGATTTCATTGGTGGTTCTGGTGTTCTCGCCGATCGTCTCTGCGGTGCGCGTGCTGGTTCGCGCCGTTCTGCGCATCTTTGGTGTGCGCATCGACCCGGACAGTAACATTCTAGATGTGCACGCGGAAATCGAAGGGGCGCTGGCGATGGCCCATCAGGAAGGCGTGGTCGAAAAAGAACATCGCGACCGCATTCTTGGTGCTCTCGACCTGAATGAACGCGCCGTGGAGGAAATCATGCTGCATCGCTCCGGTATCGAGATGATCGACGCGGCGGATGATCCTCAGGCCATTTTGCAGCAGTGTCTTGAATCCAACCACACCCGCCTGCCCGTTTATCAGGACGATCCCGAAAACATTATCGGCGTGATCCACGCCAAAGATCTTTTGCGTGCCATGTACAAGGTCATTGGCGGGCCTGAAGGCGATGCCTCGAAACTGCGGAACTTCAAGCTGTCCGACGTTGCGATGAAACCGTACTTTGTGCCCGAAACGTCGACTCTGGACGAACAGATGCGGCAATTTCTGCGACGCAGAACGCATTTTGCGCTGGTCGTGGACGAATACGGTTCACTTCAGGGACTTATTACCCTGGAAGACATCCTCGAAGAAATCGTGGGCGAGATTACCGATGAATTTGATCCGCTTGATGATCAGGTCGTTCAGCAAACAGAGGACGGTCAATTTGTCATTGAAGGCGCCATGACGATCCGAGACATCAATCGTGCCTGCGACTGGAACCTGCCCGACGAAGAGGCGAACACAGTAGCGGGTCTGGTTATCCACGAGGCGCAGATGATTCCGACCGTGGGTCAGGTGTTTTCCTTCCATGGATTTCGGTTCGAAGTCAGTGCGCGCGAAGGCAATCGAATAACAGAGCTCAGGATCAAAAAGCAATAAAACCGGAATACACCTTGCTGCGCCAAGTTTGGCTTGATCGGCGTTCTTCTTTGAGAGATCGGTTGTGCAACGGCCCCCTCCCGAGCTTGAGACGTGCTCAATCAGAGCCCGTATGACCGTAATTGCCATTCAAAAAGCACGTCAAATCCAGAGCCGGGGCCCATTAGACCAATTCCGCGGTCCCATCACGCCTGTCAGGCAAAAACATGTGCCGGCCAGCTGGTCGAATGAGCGCTCGTCGTCATGCTAGACTTTAGTGATCTGACCTTTGCAGCGCAGCACAGTTCAAAAAGTCAAAGGCGGAAAAAGAAATGGTTGAATAAAACTATATTTCTGGTTATATGGATTTTATGATAGACAGACTCACAAGCGCCCGCAGCCTTGCTGCCCTCGGACACGAAGCCAGACTGGATATTTTCCGGCTGCTGGTGAAGGCAGGACATGGTGGAATGACGGTTGGGCAAATCGGTGACTATCTGAACCTTGCGGCGTCCACGCTCGCTCACCATTTGCGGGCTCTGGTAGATGCAGGACTTGTTGAACAGTCCAAAAATGGACGTGAGGTCATCAATACCGCCAACTACAATAAAATGACCGAACTGGTGAGCTTTCTAACAGATGAATGCTGCACCGGCGTAGAAATCAAGCTTGCAGAGACGGCGGCATGAGCGCCGTTTTTTGCCCAATGACACCATAAAACCGGATATATAGACATGACTGATATCTCGAGCGCGCCACAACCGACCTGGTTTCAGACGATTTGGAAAAATCATCGCGTCTGGTTGGCATCGGGTGCCATTCTGGTGATCACCGCGATTTTCTCACCGCACCAAGCGCTGGAAAGCGTACAATTCGTCGGCACCGCGATTTCTCATACAGGCATATTCCTTGCACTGGCGGTGATCGGCACCTCTTGGGCGATGGCGACCGGCGCAGATAATCTAATCGCCCGCGCGTTTGTCGGCTCGCCTGTTTTAATGATTTTTCTGGCAGCCCTGGCGGGCGGCTTGTCACCCTTTTGTTCGTGCGGAGTGATTCCGTTGATCGCAGCACTTCTCGCCATGGGCGTCCCTCTGTCTGCGGTTATGGCATTCTGGTTGGCCTCACCCGTCATGGACCCGGCAATGTTCCTGCTTACGTCCGGCGTTCTGGGTTTTGAGTTCGCAATCGCCAAAACACTTGCTGCTATTTCACTTGGCCTTGCGGGTGGCTTCGTCGTGTATGCTTTGGCCAACACGGCGGCGCTGGCCAATCCTTTGCGCTACGGCATCGGAAACGGCGGATGTGGCGGATCGAAAATCCGCGATCCAAAGCCAATCGTCTGGACGTTTTGGCACGAAGAGGCCCGGCGCGAGAAATTCAAAAAAGAAGCAGTTTCGACAGCTCTTTTCCTCGGTCAGTGGTTGGTTTTGGCCTTCCTGCTTGAAAGCCTGATGCTTGCCTACATCCCGGCGGAAGCGATCACCACCGTTTTGGGGGGAACAGGCTTGCAGCCCATCGCTCTGGCGACAGTCATTGGAGTACCCGCCTACCTGAACGGATACGCCGCATTGCCGCTTGTGGGCGGGCTCATCGAACAGGGCATGGCACCCGGCGCAGGTCTCGCTTTCCTTGTCGCAGGGGGTGTGACGTCCCTGCCCGCAGCTATTGCAGTCTGGGCGCTGGTAAAGCCGAAAGTCTTTGGCCTTTACATAGCCCTATCGCTGTCCGGCGCATTTGTCGTCGGTTTGCTGTTCCAGATTTGGGTGGGTTATTAAGGCCAAAGTGCCACGCAATCGTCCTTGACCCTTTACACAAACCTGTCCGGTTCTGTTTACTGAACGCAGACCAAGCAGGAGACGGACGATGAGACAATTGATCCCCGCCGCGGCACTGCTCTGCGGCTGGGCCGCCAGCGTTTATGCTCAAGAACAGGCTGATGCGATCTGGACCGGCGGCCCGATCCTTACCATGGAAGATGATACGCCCCGCGCTGAGGCCGTTGCGGTCAAGAACGGGGTAATCCTTGCGATCGGTTCACTGCAAGACGTCAGTTCTTTTGAAGGTGAGAACACCATTCAGATCGATCTGGACGGCAAAACGCTTCTGCCCGGTTTTGTGGACGCACACGGTCATGTCTTCTTGATTGGTTTGCAGGCCTTGGTGGCCAACATGCAGGCGCCACCCGATGGGGAAATCAGCGATATTCCGGCGATGCAGCGGGTTTTGAGCGCCTGGATGCGCGAACACCCCGGTCGCGTTGACAGTTTCGGGATGGTCATGGGTTTTGGCTACGACGACGCCCAACTGGCAGAACAACGTCACCCCACGCGAGATGCGCTTGACGAAGTTGTTGACGACAAACCGGCGATGGTCATCCATCAATCCGGGCATTTGGCCACGCTGAATTCCAAGGCACTTGAGATCAGCGGGTACTCGTCGGAAACGCCCGATCCGGCCGGCGGTGTGATCAGGCGACGCGTCGGCTCGCAGGAACCGAACGGCGTTTTGGAAGAGACCGCTTTTTTCGGAGCTTTAGGTCAGTTAGCAAGAAGCGTGGATCCTCTGGTGACGCCGATGCTGTTCAAGGCCGGCGTCGATCTGGTGACAAGCTATGGCTACACAACTGCACAGGAAGGTCGAACAAATCCTTCCATTGTGCGATTGATGCAAGCCACAGCCGCAGATCCCAACATGGACATTCCTATTGATGTTGTGGCCTACATCGACGTTCTGGTTGACCGCGACATCGCTTTGCAGGAGCACTCCACAACCTACAAAGACCGTATTCGCATCGGCGGCTACAAATTGACCATTGATGGTTCCCCGCAGGGCTTCACGGCCTTGCGAGACCGCCCCTATTACGACCCGCCCAGCCAGTACCGGAGGGACTACCTCGGCTATGCTGCGGCAGACAGTGACACAGTATTCGATGCCATCGACTTTGCATTTGCCAACAATGTGCAGATCATCACGCACGCCAACGGCGAAGGCGCAATGGACATTCACATTGCGGCCATTCAGGCGGCCACGGAAAATCATGGCATTGCAGACAGACGGTCCGTTCTGATCCACGGGCAGTTTGTGCGCGAAGATCAGATCGACAGCTATAACAGACTGGACGTTTTTCCCTCTCTGTTTCCGATGCACACGTTTTACTGGGGTGATTGGCATCGTGATCGAACCGTGGGACCGGAAAAGGCAGACAATATCTCTCCGACCGGATGGCTCGTAGAACGCGGGATGATGTTCTCGTCGCATCATGACGCTCCGGTGGCTTTCCCAGACTCCATGCGGATCCTCGATGCCACGGTGACAAGACGGTCCCGCTCCGGCGACATTATTGGACCTGAACACCGTGTCGACGTAATGACCGCGCTCAAGGCCATGACGATCTGGCCTGCTTATCAGCATTTTGAAGAAGACAGGAAAGGGTCGCTCAAAGTTGGAAAACTCGCCGACTTCGTTGTTCTCTCAGAAGACCCTACCGCGGTAGATCCAGAAACGCTGGACCAACTAAAAGTCCTGCAAACGATCAAAGAGGGACGCGTGATCTACCAGCGCCCCTGAGGCGGATTAGGCGCGCAACCGCGCACCGGATGGATCGAACGGTGGTTCGTGCAGGATCATCGCTTTGTGGGGCTGGCCAAGCACCATCACCTCGACACAGTCTCCTGGCACAGCGCCCATCACGTACCCCAGCGCAAGGCTCTTGCCGACACCGTAACCATAAGCCCCTGAAGTGACGCGCCCAATTCCTTCTCCGGCACGAAAGATGGGTTCGCCTCCCGTGGCATCTGCGTTCGACGCGTCTGTCTGTCCTGCATCAAGCTCCAGCAAAACAAGTGTCTCGCGCGCGTCCTTCGCCATGACCTCCACTGCTGCTTGCTTGTTGAGGAAGTCTTTGTCCATTTTGCACAACCGGTCGAGCCCGACCTCCTGCGGCCAGTACTCCGGACTGTATTCGCGGCTCCACGACCCGTAGCCCTTTTCCACACGCAAGCTCATTAACGCGCGGCTGCCGACCGGACCTGCACCAAAGGCTTCGCCTGCTTCCAAGAGGGCCTCCAGCAGGCGTGGCTGATCCTTCGTTGCGCAGTGCAATTCCCACCCCAGATCGCCGGTGAAGGACACACGCAGCGCCAGCGCCCGGACACCCGCCAATTCGATCCACTGAGACCGCATGAAGGGGAAATCTTCGGTCGCCAGCGATGTGTTGGTCAACCGTTGCAGCATGTCGCGCGATTTTGGTCCGGCAACGTTGAAGCCGCACATATCGTCCGTTTGACTCGCAAAGGTGGTCCCGTCGGGCAGGTCAATCTCGTTGAAGTAGCGTTGGTGATAGCGCTCGGCCATGCCGGATCCGATGACCCAGAACTCATACTCGGCCACACGCGTCACCGTGAAGTCGCCGGCGATACCACCCCGTTTGCCGATCAGAGGCGTTAGGCAGGATCGACCGATTGCCCTGGGCATCCGGTTGGCAAAGAGCTGGTTCAGCCATGTCTCTGCGCCGGGACCTTTGCAGCGATATTTTGCGAAGTTTGAAATGTCGATTACGCCCGCATTTTCCCGCAGCATGCGGCATTCGCGTCCGACTTGTTCCCACCAACCCTGTCGGGTGAAACCTTCCGTCTGGTCCTCGGTGCCTTCGGGGTAACCGTAATAGAGCGGGTGTTCCCAGCCGAAGTTGAGGCCAAAGACAGCCCCTTTGCTACGCTGTAAATCGTACGCGGGACGACGGCGTGCCGGTCGGCCGGCACCGCGTTCTTCATTCGGGAAATGGATTTTGAACCGGTTGGCATATTGGTCACCCACACGTGCCTTGGTAAAGGCTTTGTCGGCCCAAGCGCCGAACCGCGCCATGTCCCAGGCAAACATGTCGTAACGGGTCTCGCCGGTAACAATCCAGTCCGCTGCCAAAAGCCCCATGCCGCCCGATTGTGAAAAACCCGGAATAATTCCATTGCAGCAAAAGTAGTTGGACAATTCGGGTGCTGGTCCGAAAAGCACGTTGCTGTCAGGTGACCAGATCATCGGCCCGTTGATGACCCGTTTGATGCCGGCCTCGCCAACGGCTGGAACACGCTCAATGGCGCGCATCATGTTTTCTTCGATCCGCTCCAGATCATCGGCGAAGAGCTCATGCCCAAATCCCTGCGGTGTGCCGTCCTCGGCCCAGAAACGCAGGTCTTTTTCATATGCACCAACGAGCAGCCCCTTGCCCTCTTGCCGCAGATAGTATTCGCCATCGCGATCGGCAACCGAAGGCAGGCGCCGATCGAGCGCAGCAATTTCGGCAATCGTTTCCGTTACAAAGTACTGATGTTCGGTCGGTTGAAGCGGCAAGTCGAGACCCGCCATCGCGGCCACCTCCCGCCCCCACAGACCCGCAGCGTTCACCACCCATTCCGTCGCAATGTCGCCTTGCGGTGTCCGCACCAGCCAAGTGCCGTCAGGTTGCTGTTCTGTTGCGGCGACCGGGCAAAACCGGACAATTTCCGCACCGTTTTGCCGCGCGCCGGACGCGTAAGCGTTGGTGACGCCGGAAGGGTCAACGTTCCCGCCATCGGGCTCCCACATGATGCAGCGAATACCGTCGAAATCGACCAGCGGATGCAGACGTTCCGCCTCATCCCGGCTCACCTCGTGAAAGTTCATACCATATAGCTTGGCTTTAGCCGCCTGCAGACGCAGCTGGTGCTCGCGCGCTTCCGTTTGCGCGAGGTAGAGGCTGCCGGGTTGGAACACGCCGCAACTCTGACCCGTCTCTGCCTCCAGACTGTTGTAGAGGTTCATCGTGTAGTGCTGAATACGGCTGATGTTCGTGCTGTCGTGCAGCCCATGGATGTTAGCTGCAGCGTGCCAAGTCGAGCCTGACGTCAACTCGTCCCGCTCCAGTAGAACCACGTCCGACCAACCCATTTTGGTGAGGTGATACAAGATAGAGCATCCTATGACGCCACCTCCGATGACAACGGCTTGGGCATGGGTTCGCATAGGTTCGGCTTTCTAATGGCTGCACTCTGGTCGCCATCCTGACGCCCCGCCCGGCGGAAGGATTGCGCATAGGCGACATTTCCCGTCGCAGCCAAACAAAAGTCTTCACCATATTTTTGCCGAATTGCTGGATTATTCTTCAGTGCGGCGAATTGAAAGGAAGACCCATGGAGAGCGGCAGCGACCTGTCCCTCGACGTTCATTACGATATTGCATGTATCCCAAAGGAGTTTCGTGACGTTTTGCGTTTTCGCGACGAAACCTTGGCGCGGCTAAACGGCGCGTTGGAGGGCGCGGGTTTAGGGTCGTCGATTGGCTCGTCTTTTGGGCCTCAGGAAATCATCTTCAGTTTTTCAGTGAAAGATATCGACGCCGCCGAGCGCGTTGTTCGCGCCGCCGTCGCGAACACAGCCTTCGAGCAGTTTCGCGCAATGGTTGGAACGGAACAGGCTGACTGGAACACGTGGGATGAGCACCATTTGCGCAAGGTCTCCTGAAAGACGTCTCAGATATGGACAGCTACAAGTTCTTTGAACGTAAAAAACCCAAACCCGCACCCAAGCGGCGATGCCATCGCTGCCAGGGTTCCGGTCAATCGTCTTGCGTCAGCTGTGGCGGGCAAGGTCGGATCGTCAAATCCAAGGATCGTCTCGGCAAACCCATCTATGGCAGGTGTGATGCCTGTTACGGATCGCGCGCACGCCGGTGCACCAGTTGCAGCGGTGAAGGATTTGTTTGATCGATTTGCGTCGGCCGCGCAAATCTGAATGTCACGATGAATGAGACAGCTTTGCTTCTCAACTTGGCACCGCGACAGAGTTTTCGTTCAAATATCCTTCAAAACATCCGCGCCTCCGGTACCTCAGTTACGGTGTGACTGGCGTAGGCAATCGCGACTACAAGTGCTGACACGGTTCAGTTTTACTGCCATCACTCTTTGACAGTTTTTTGAAAGCACGAATCCAATGCCCCACACCAACGCGTCCGGCCCGAGCACAAGATGAAGATGCACAAGAACCGGATGGCGGCCTTTAAAGACCGCTTGAAACAGGCAGGCGTTGACGTCGCCTTGATCACAGACGACGACAACGTTTACTATCTGACAGGTTACCACGACTACCTGCATATGGAATTCGGTCGCCCGACCATTCTCGTCGTAAATTGCGATGAAGAAAGCCTTTTGATCACGCCAAACCTTGATATGCAGGCCGCTTTGTCAACAGCGGAAGTTGACCGCGTTGCGGCGTGGAATGATGGCATCGGGCACGAGTGGCGTGCGGAACTTCCCTCTTCCCTTGTCGGAAAAACGCGCATTGGCATCGAACCCGATTATATGCCGCCGCTTGTCCGCAAATTTCTGGACACTCTGGTTTCAGTTGAACAGCTTGCGAATGTATCAACACTGCTTGCCGACATGCGCATGATCAAATCCGAAGAAGAGCTGAAACTGGCGCGCCACGCCGGGCAAGTGGCCAACGCCATGATGACAGCTGGTCGGGCCGCAATCGCAGACGGCGTGCCGGAATAGGAAGTGGCTCTGGCAATCTCCCAAGCCGGCACCCACCGGGCCGCTGAGCTGCTGACCCTATATTATGATGATGCCGACATGTCGCCCAATACGCACTTTTTACAAATCATGGCGTCCGGAGACGCAATCACCAAAACGCACCATCGGGCGTCCACGCGGATCATGCGACGCGGTGAGCCAGTGTTTCTTTGCTTTTGCGGGATGACAAATTTTCATCGCTTCAAACTGGGTTTTGATCGGACATTCTGGATCGGCGAAATTTCTGATAAATCACAGGCGAAGCTCTATGAAGTTGCTGTCGCCAGCCAAAAGGCTGCTCTCGACGAGCTGCGACCGGGCGTGACCGCAGAAGAGGTCCATGCCGCCTACGCGGATGTGATCCAAACGGCTGGTTTCGAATATCCGTTCCGATGCGGGCGCGCGACCGGTTTCAGTTACCTAGAGAAGCCGCAGCTTGTGACAGGCGACACAACCGTATTGCAAGAGGGAATGGTGTTTGCGGTTGACGGTTCTGTATCCGGTGAGACCTTCCGCGCGCAGGTCGGAGACAGCTTCATTGTCACCGCGGACGGAATTGAACCGATCACGGACCACCCGAAGGCCATTGAGGATGTGGTCTTGTAGCCGAACCGCAGCCAGAGACCCTCTTTCTTGAGGCGCAGGTTTGGACGCTTTGCGTGATCCGGCAGAAAAATCCCGCAAGAAATCTGTTAGCAGGCGTTTCTGCGAGTTTGATCAAGGCGGCAATAGTAAACATGTATGCCGAGAGCCAACTCAACAGCGCCGGAAACTGTTTGCTCAGATCGCGTTTCGGCAAACCAGGCTATCACCGCGTCAAAAATGGGTCGCTTTTGAACCAGCCGCGACCAGACGCAGCACTATGTTCGCAGCAGAATACGAGCGGAGAAATTCATGCAAACCACAACCCGCGTTGCGGTCATTGGCGGCGGTGTCGTCGGCGCTTCGGTCTTGTATCATCTGACAAAACTTGGGTGGTCAGACGTCTTGCTTTTGGAACGATCAGACCTGACGTCAGGGTCTACATGGCACGCCGCCGGCGGTTTTCACACGCTCAACGGCGACACCAACATGGCCGCTCTGCAGGGGTACACAATCCGGCTCTATAAGGAACTAGAGGAATTAACAGGGCTGTCATGCGGTTTGCATCACGTGGGCGGCGTGACACTGGCGGACAATCGGGACCGTTTTGACATGCTTCTTGCCGAACGGGCAAAGCACCGTTTTATGGGGCTTGAAACCGAAATTGTGGGTCCTGAAGAGATTGCGAAAATTGCCCCCATCACCAATCTCGACGGTGTGATTGGTGCTCTTTATGATCCACTGGACGGGCATCTGGACCCGTCCGGAACAACGCACGCATACGCCAAGGCCGCGCGCATGAGCGGCGCAAAGATCGAAACACATTGCATGGTGCATGAAACCAATCCGCGTTCCGACGGCACCTGGGACGTTGTAACGGACAAAGGTACAATTCATGCGGAGCATGTTGTAAACGCAGGCGGGCTTTGGGCACGGGAAATGGGTGCACTGGCAGGCGTTTACCTGCCCCTGCACCCGATGGAACACCAGTATCTGGTCACCGAGGACATTCCGGATGTTTACGAACGTGAGGACGAGCATCCACACGTTATGGACCCTGCCGGAGAAAGCTATTTGCGCCAGGAAGGACGCGGGTTGTGTATCGGATTTTACGAGCAACCCTGCAAACCCTGGGCGGTTGACGGCACGCCCTGGAGCTTTGGCCATGAATTGCTGCCCGATGATTTTGACAAAATCGAAGCCTCGGTTGACTTTGCATACAAGCGATTTCCAGTCCTGGCGCGCGCGGGCGTGAAATCCGTGATTCACGGCCCATTCACTTTTGCCCCGGACGGCAATCCCTTGGTCGGGCCTGTGCCGGGCTTGCGAAACTACTGGTCGGCATGCGGCGTCATGGCCGGATTTTCGCAGGGAGGTGGCGTTGGACTGACACTGGCGCAATGGATGATCGAAGGCGAGCCGGAACGCGATGTGATGGCGATGGATGTGGCGCGTTTCGGATCATGGATCACACCCGGCTACACCCGTCCAAAAGTTGTTGAAAACTATCAAAAACGGTTCTCTGTCTCCTACCCAAATGAGGAACTGCCAGCCGCGCGCCCATTTCGGACAACGCCCATGCACGACATCTTTTCCCAAATGGGCGCGGTTTGGGGGCAACAATATGGACTGGAAGTTGCAAACTACTTTGCAAAGCCGGGTGAGCCAGCATTCGAAACGCCATCGTTTCGCCGTTCAAACGCATTTGATGCCACCGCTCGTGAAGTGAAGGCCGTCCGGCAATCCGTTGGAATAAATGAACTTCAGAATTTCGGAAAGTACAAAGTTACAGGCAGGGATGCGCGCAACTGGCTCGACCACATCATGGCCGGTCGGGTGCCAAAACCGGGTCGCTTAAGCCTCACGCCAATGTTGTCGCCCAAAGGCCGCTTGATTGGCGATTTCACGATTTCCTGTCTGACGGAAGGTCAGTTTCAACTCACCGCATCCTACGGCGCACAAGCCTTTCATATGCGCTGGCTTCAACAAAACCTGAAGGGCGATGTCTCGATTGAAAACATCTCTGACACAATCACCGGGTTTCAGATCGCCGGCCCGTATGCGCGCGATGTTCTTGCTGCAACAACGCGAGTTCCGGTTGACCTTGCCTTCATGGATGTGCGTCGGATAACGGTCGGGAAGGTTGACTGCTCCGTTCAACGCGTCAGCTACACGGGCGATCTGGGCTACGAAATTTATTGTGACCAAATGAGCCAGCGCGCATTGTGGCACACGCTTTGGGCTGCCGGGGCTGCCCATGATATGGTGCCCTTTGGCATGCGGGCCATGATGTCGCTACGACTTGACCGGTTCTTTGGCAGCTGGATGGCGGAATTTTCGCCAGACTACACACCTGCGGAAACGGGATTAGATCGCTTCATTCACTGGGGTAAATCGACCGATTTCATTGGACGCCAAGCCGCAGAAGCAGAACGCCAGTCAGGTCCAAAACGGAAACTTGTGCAGCTGGAAGTTGATGCGCTCGACGCCGATATCCATGGATATGAGCCAATTTGGCTGGGAGGCGTTGTGGTCGGATTCTGCACCTCAGGCGGATTTGCACACCACAGCGGAGCATCTCATGCACTTGGATTCCTTCCGACAGAGCGAGTTGCGGACACGCGAGAGGTGGAAATTGAAATTCTGGGCAAGTTGCGGCCGGCTCGGGTCGTAAAAACTCCCACTTTTGATCCCGATGGCCATCGGATGCGTGGCTAAGGGCCGATGCTTTCCTGTGCGACGTGGCCGAGATAGGGTGACGGCATGTCAGACGACACCCCTGATTCCGCCATCCCCATAATACTTCTCGCTGCCGGCGCGGGACGACGTATGGGCGGACGCGACAAACTCCTTGAACTCGTTGATAAAACACCGCTCCTGCGAATGCAGGCAAAGGCGGCAATCGCCGCCACGGCCGGACTGGTCATTGTCACGCTGCCGCCTCGACCTCACGCGCGCTATGATGCGCTTCAAAATCTTGACCTGACGCAAGTCCCTGTGCCCGATCGGCATTTGGGCCTAAGCGCCAGTTTGCGCGCGGGCTTACTACACGTGCCGGCAACAGCACGTGCAGCGATGGTCTTATTATCGGATTTACCGGACCTGACAACCACAGACCTTAAAAAAGTCCTACAAAATGTCGATCATGAAAGGAAAAACCTCATATGGAGAGGCGCAACAGAAGCCGGTAAGCCGGGGCACCCGGTGGTCTTTGCTCGGCGTCTCTTTCCTGCTCTGATGGCGCTTGGCGGCGATAGCGGAGGCGCAGAGGTCATAAAAGCACATGACGACAGGACGGTGCTGATCCGCCTGCCCGGCGGCCGCGCGCTACGCGATCTCGATACGCCGGCAGATTGGGATGAATGGCGCAAGGACCGCGATAATCCCTGACAGCAAGACGTTGGTGCTGGGCGAGGCAAACAGATCGCATAACGCAAACGCGGCGCACTTTGTCCAGATCACCAAGCAGATACTGAAACGTTCGCTCAAGTGTTTGATTTGTCGACTGCACGGTCCAAGAAACGAAGTGTTGGAAAACTCGAAACAGTTGCAACGACGCCGCCGGGCCCCTTATTTTGTTGAACCTAAATTCATTGCCTCTCGTATTGCTAGAATTTTTGGGGCGCCATTCAAAACCTATTAAAAGCAATAGGTTGACCTAAAAATCGCGCAACGCTAGCAACTTGGTTCAATTGTATCAAGTTTGAAGGCACCCACCCACATGAAGTACACAACCAGTATTGCGGCGATGCTCGTCGGATTGAGCAGCGCGGCCCAGTCAGCATCAGTAGAATCCGATATTTACCAGTTCATTTTAACCGACGTTCCTGTCGAGCAGGAGCTCTTTGTGTCGTTGCCTGGCGACAACCAAGGAAGCCCAAATTTTTCTTTTGAAGACCCCGATAGCGGAGACATTGTTTTTCCCAATTTTGAGAAATTCTTTGCTGCTGATGGGGACTTTGCAGAGGTCCTTTTTGATCAGTCGTTGCTGCCCAATACGCCACCTGCCTTTGATCCGGTGTTCAGCAATGCGCTTTTGACGGGCGCTTGGACATTCGACGCCAGCGTTTTGGACCAAGACCTGACCGGCTTCACGGATGAAGAGGGCACAATCGTCGGCACACAATCTCTGAACTCCAGTTTTCAGGCGCTGATCGACGGGCAAATTGTTTCGTCTGGTGTGACATCGACCACTGACGTGATCGTCGCCAACAACGTGTTTGCAGGAACAGACGACGACGGCAATGACGTCACTTTTGACTTACTGGCGCTTGTCGCAGGCCGCACACCGGGATTTGACTTTGATCCGTCACAAGAAGGTTCAAGTGGGGTCACGCTGGTTGTTGCCGGAGGCGCAAACTGGTTTGAAGACGCAGCAGCCGCCGGTGAAATTCCCGATTTCGAAAATGTTCTCGCCGGCGTCGTTGAATTGGAGGCCTACTATTACGGCGATACCGACGGTGACGGTATCGGCGACTTCCCATTGTTCGAGGAACGAATCCTTGGCGAGTTGACCGAGGAGACTGATTTTGTCGCAAACCCTCTGGGTAGCGGCGAGGGACTTTCCGAGAACAATCCCGTTTTGCCAACAAACACAGTGACAGAAGACGAAAACGGGAATGAACTTCCGAACCCGATCTTCCAATTCGACCTGTCCGAGGCAGAGCGTATCGAATTGCCGGGCGTGCCGGGTGGTATCGTGTTTATCGATCCTGAGATTGCCGTTGGCTACACGTACACCTTGGAAGGTGCAGGCGAAATCACTGGCATTATCGCGCCGACACTGGCAGAAGTGGATGATCCTGACGGATACATTGTTACAATCAATGGTATTTCGTTTGAGATCGCACCCGGCGAGTATGTTGCGTTTGCCGACGTATTTGATAACGCTGGCGAAACGCCAACGCCTGTGACCGAGGTTATTTTGGAGGGAATAAGCATCGGCGCCATGCTGGATCCTACGGATGATATGGCTTTCGTGGCCGGGCTCAGCATCTTTGGTGATGACAGTACATCGTTTGTGAGCCAACAGGCCATTATCGAAGACGTAGACTTCGGACCGAATGTGTCGGCCGTACCCGTACCGGCAGGTCTGCCTCTTATGCTCGCGGGCGTTGGCGTCCTTGGCTGGATGCGGTACCGCCGCAAGTCGCATTAATGCGCGGCGTTCTGCTTGCGATAACCTTGACAACGGGCCTTGGCGGGCCCGTTGTCGCAGCAGATGCGCAGGGTCGGTACGCTGTTGAAGGCACTGGGCGCTTAATCTGCAAAGATATGGTCGCAGCTTCGGGCAATGTTCAGACCATGCGCGATCTGGCCGCCTGGATGACCGGGTACATGACAGCGCATAACCGGCTGGTCCCTGACACTTTTGATCTCACGCCGTGGCAGACACCGGGTGCGCAAGTCTTTCTGGTCAATCAATACTGTCAGTCAAATCCGGAAGATACCGTCGAACAAGCTGCAAAGAACCTTGTAGCATTTTTAGTAGATGATCGCCTCGTGACAGCGTCGACACCCGTTTCACAAGGCGTTGGTTCGCAGATCACGCTCATCTATCCGGAAGTCATGGAGCAGGCAATTTCCGCTCTGGTTGAGGCGGGTCATACCCCTTCCAGCGGCAATGAAGGTTTGGCGGCGGCGATCCGCGCGTATCAGGCGGACGTTGGTATCACACAGTCCGGGCTTTTTGATCAATCGACGTTGGCACGGCTTTTCGAGTGACGGAGTTATCAAAAGGCGGCCCACCTGCGCCAAAGCGGTTGAGACCTACAGACACCAAGAAACGTAATTCTTTGGGCTCCCTCGCTCGAAGCCTCTCTGTCTAAAGCAAACTTTCAAAACCAAGAATTCACTTTGCGTTGTTGTTTGACGCCGCGTGTGACATGGCACGCGACAATGACGGCACATCTATTGGTGCGTCGTTTCCGTTCAGAACATCGCTTTCAGTGTTCGATCACGACCTTTCCCGTCGCTTGCCCACTGGTGAGCCGATCAAACGCTTGACCGACATCGTCAATTCCGTAGGCCGACGCATCAAGGAGCGGCTTCAATCTGCCTGCCTCAACGATTTCTGCAATCTCGTTCAGGATAGCGCCGTGCTCGGCGCGTCCGTGATCGTGTATCATTGGGATCAGCATGAAGACCACATGTAAGGACAGTCCTTTAAAGTGCGCTTGAGTCAAATCCAGTTCGAGCAGTGCAACTGTCGTTGCCACACTTGCATTGAGCGCTGCCGCTTCGAATGATTTGATCATATTGGCACCACCCACGGAATCAAAGATCGCATCAAAGCCTGCGCCAGCAGTGTGCTTGTCGACGTAGGCGGCGACTTCTTCTGTTTTGTAATTGATGGCGGTCGCGCCATATGCCTCAATGATCGCCACCTGCTCAGAGCCGCCAACAGTTGCACATACATCCGCGCCCAAGTGCTTGGCCAATTGAACCGCGACATGACCCACACCACCCGTGCCGCCTTGCACAAGCACTTTTTGCCCGGTGCCAACACCGGCGCGCTTCAAACCTTCGAAGGCAGTGATTGCGACAAGCGGCAGCGCGGCCGCTTCGCGCATAGAGAGCGACTTTGGTTTGCGAGCAATCAGACGCGCATCTGCAACCATGTATTCGGCCAATGCCCCTTTCAGTTCCATCAAGCCGCCTGCACAACCGTAGACTTCGTCGCCGGCAGCGAAACCGTTCACATCGTCTCCCAAGGCTTCGACGGTTCCTGCAAAATCCATTCCGAGGATAGCCGGCAGTTCCGGAGAAAGCGGCAGTTCCTTACCCATCGCTCTGATCATCGTGTCCACAGTGTTTACGCTGGCCGCGGCGACTTTTACCAGCACTTCGCCAGGTCCCGCCGCAGGTTTTGCGACATCGGCGCGCTCAAACGTCGCGCCTTCACCATAGTGCGTCAATGTCATTGCTTTCATCTGCTTCGTCCCATCGTTGTCATGTGTCGAGCGACAGCTACATCACGGGCGTCGAAGAAAAAACCAACGCAAATACGACTTGAGAATTCCTGAATTGAATATAATGCACTGCGATCGCGCCCTTCTGCGGCCGGGTGAAACGCGTTCTGAGTAACAAGCCGGTTGCGGCCCTCGGGTTCTTTGCAGGCGCGCGCAGCAACGCTCGCAACAGAAGGACGCGTCGGTATGTTGCGATCAGGATGGCAACGCGATCCGGTGGACGCGGCGTGACACGAGGCCTAAATGTCTAAAGTCGGTATAGGGCACTTACCGGCACACACCTGAACAACTTAAATTCGGTTGCGCTGCTCTGGCTGGCGTTCAGGTACCGGGCAAATCATCAATTTACCGATAACGGAATTTGCTTACCGGATCTGATAGACGAAGTTCAGTTTACGGCTGTTTCCGTTTGGCGGTCGCGGAAATGGGACAGCGTTTTTGATGTGGGCTCTGGCCGCACGGTCCACCTCGCGCGAACCTGAACCGTCTATGATATCAACCCACGCCAGCGACCCGTCTGGGCTGATCTCAAAAAAGACCCGTGCCCAACCGCGTGCCGACACGGCCGCAGGTTTGACGCGGTTGAGATGAACAAGGACCTGTCCGGCATAATTCGTGACATCGGAGTTTCCTGTGTTTCTGGAATTGAGAAAGCCAACGCCACCAGACCGCGCGCCGCCGCTGCGCCCGGCAAAGAGGTTGGTGCCGTCGCGCTTGTACGCAGCAAGCGGCGACTCAATCAAATCCGAAGGTGCACGTCGCGTCGCATCGAGCGCGTCGGATCCGTCTTCCAGCCCGGCAGTAGAAACGGGCGGGCGCTGTGTCGGAAGCCGCGGTCGTAAAGATGCGGTGACTGCCAACTCGGAAGCATCTGCGTCCTCGCGGGTTTCCTCCTCCAGAGGTTCGAGCGGTACAATGGGCACCGTTGCCGCGTCTGGCAAAGACGTCACTGGCGGGCTCACCTCAGGAAGCGCAGGCAAAGCCGCAATCCGCGCGCTGTCTGCCTGCGCCGTTTCCTGAGGTTCCAGGCTTTCGGCACGCGCGATTTCGGTGACCGCGTCTGAACCTGATGGCGGCGCAACCTGAGCGTCCGATATTTCGCTCGCGTCGCCAGCTGAGGCTTCGATTGTTTCCGGCTCGGGCGTCTCGCCCTGCTCTGCCTCCGCCGGTCCGGTAGCATCCGGCCGCTTTACGATGGCCGCGCCGGTATCCGGCACGGCAGAGGCTTGAGGATTGGCGGAGGCAACGAACGCCTGACTGGTCGGTGTGTCAATGGGGGTTGTTTGTTCCGGTGGTTCGGGAGCGGGTGCGGGTTCCGGCTCAACGGGCTCCGCAACGGCGTCCACGACATCCTCGAACGCATTGTCAAAGGCAACCGTGTTTGCATTGGATTGCTGCTGCGCTGGCGCGGGTTCCACGCTGACAGTCCACCCAATTCCCAAAAGGTGCATAAAAAGCGACAACGTGATCGCCGTTAAGGCTATTGCGGTCGAACGCCGGATCATTCAAGCGCTCGCTCGGTCACAAGTATGACACTGGTGGCTCCGGCCCGACGCAATTCCCCTGTTACCTCGATCAGTCGTGACCCAAGCACATTGCGATCAGGTACGATGCGAACCGGCCCCGCCTCGTGAGCGGTCATATATGTTAAAGGGTCCGTCGTGTTTCCGCGAAACTGCAAGAGGCCGTCTGCGCGCAAAACCAGCGCATCCGGGGGCTCGCGTCCTTCGAGCCCGGTCGTGTCCACCAAGTCCAGATCCGGATCCAACGGCGGCGCAACAGTGCCCGCGATCAAAAAAAAGATCAGCATCAGAAAGACCACGTTGATCAAAGCAATCGACGTATCTCTGGATCGGCGCGGAGCTGCGGGACGGATCATGCGCTTACTCCAGCACCAAAACGTCTAGATCGTCCCGTCCGCGCAATTGCACAAGCAAGTCAACGACGCGCTGCGCGGTGACATCTGTGTCAAGACTGACGAGCACTTGCCCGGCTTCGATCGCTTCAGCCAAGTCGCCCAGCGTGGCGTCCGCCCCGTTAACGGTCACACGCGCGCCGCTCAGTTGCACAAATGTTCGCTCGACAGCTTCACCTTGCGCGTTTGCGCCAGCAGTCGCCTGGCTGAGTTCGATTTCGCCGAAGGTCGAAAAAGTCGATGACAGCATGAAAAAAAGCAGCAGCAAAAAAACGACGTCAATCAGCGGGGTCATTTGCGCCTTGCGGCGTGTAAAGAGGGCCGCGTTACGCATGGCCCGGCGCAAAGCTTTCTTCTTGGGCCGGCAACGCGGCGCCGTGACCGGGCACCAGAACGGTGCGCAAGGCTTTGTCGGCAAATACCCGCTCCCGAGCAGTTCGGCTTTCAAACCATGCGAGCACCATGGATGTGGGCATGGCCACGGCCAAACCAACCGCCGTCGTCAGCAGCGCCACCCAGACACCGCCAGCCAGCAATGCCGGGTCTACTGAAGAGCCGGATTGCTGCAAACTTTGAAAGGCTTCAATCATTCCCAATACAGTTCCAAAAAGACCTAACAGCGGTGCCAGCTGTGCGACGGTATCCAACAGCCGAAACCCGCGTTCGAGGTCGGCAAGTGCTACGCCGGCTTCGGCATCAAGACGCGCCTCAATCGCCGGCGCATCGGGTGCGTCCATTGCGATCCTCAACAAAGGAGCCAGATAACTGCGGCTTTGGGTCAACCGCAGCCGCGCTTCGCGTCTGTCTCCTGCGTCCCAGATCGCAAGCGCGTCCGACAAAACCCTGTGCCGACCAACACCTGAGGCCGAAAACTGCCAGATTTTGTAAAGCGTCACCGAAAGCGTCAGCACAGACATTACAATCAGGATTGCAACTACCGGTCCACCCAGCTCCAAAATGCCTTCCAAAGCTGCGAGCGCATTCATCCCAACACCTCTGCATAACCTGCGAAACGCCGTTCCGGCATAAGAAAACTCCTCTTTTTAGGGCGCCTGCGTCGTATATCGGGCGATTAAGTGTTATTTTGCCCGAATTCATGGGTCAGACTTAACGCAGGTGGGCACGGCGGAAAAGAACCGCGTACCCGGATCAGCGGAAAATCCGCTCACAAATTCGCAAGCCGTGCGTTTTTTTGGTGCATCGCTTTAGCGCATAACCTCCCGCGAAACGCTTCCATCAGTTGTTAAACACAAGCCTAGACTTCTGTTCAAAGCAAACCGGCAGCCGTGCTACTTGCCGTAATCGTGCCGCCCAGTCGAATTGAACCTTGACCCCAAAGGTCGCGGACTGTGCGTCGGCGCTTATCCGGTAATAGAATGCGCACAGGATGCAAAAAAATACCCACGAAAGCACCTGTGGCGGACACACGAATCCTTCAAAAAATTGATCTTTTTTGACTTGCGCAGTGCTGCTATCCGAGTCTGCGCAATGCTTCACTGCGCGACGGCCAAGCTACAGACTCCGCTCCACATCTGAAGACCAAAGCCCACTGTGACGCAATTTTTACCATCAAGAACAATGCTAAGTGAAAGGTTTTTAAGGTGGCAAAATCCAACACTTGGCGAAATTTTACTTCGGAATCGCCCGGTGCCCGCGAAACATTGTTTCAATAAATTTCATGTGTTACCCTCAACTACAGCTAGAAGACATTAAGGCTAATATTCAGGTTCATTAGAGCAGCGGCGTTCAAGCCGACTTTTTCAAACGACGGGGCCCGCGTAAGGGTCTGCTGAAATGTCCGCCACACATTTTATTCGCTGTCAGGTGTCCGCACATGCCATTGACGTGTGTCCGACCTCTTCAGCCGGCAATTACGTGGCTGGTCACGTCCGCGCCAGTCCACTTTAGAGATGGAAGGCTCATCCCATGTTCGATACCCCCGGTGTATTTATTCGCGAAATTCCCAGCGGTTCGCGACCCATTGCAGGCGTGGCCACATCTAATACTGCGTTCGTCGGCACTTTCGCACGCGGGCCGGTGAACATCGCAACGCGCGTCACTTCTTTCGGAGAATTTGAACGCGTTTTCGGGGGGCTGCATGCCAGCTCGGAGACCTCTTATGCCATCCGGGCCTTTTTTCTGAACGGCGGTTCGGTGGCGTTTGTTGTACGCGTAACCGCAGGAGCACCGGACACAGCCGATTGTGCTGTTGGAGCGGATGTGGATTTTACCGCGACCTCACCTGGAGCGTGGGCAAATACTGTAAGGATCGGCATTGCCCACACGGGCGCTGGTACGAATTACACCCTGCTGGTTCGTGAATATGATGTGGCGCTCACAACTGTGCTGCGGGAAGAAGCCTTTATCGACGTCTCTGTGACACCGGGCGATGCGCGTTTTGTTCAGGACGTCTTGAGAGAGAACAGCGAGTTAATACGGGCGACACAAAACAACGCCGCTCTGCCAACACGCACGCAGGTTGACGGTGCCGACGCAACTTCGCTGGACGATTTGCTGGAGGGCGTTGCGACAGATTTTACCGCTATGGGCAGCGTGACAACAGGTGCAAACGGCACGATGGAGGGCGATGCAGGCTGGGACGGTGTCGCATCTGCTGCAATTCGTGGCAGTGAGGCCGCCACACCACCCACAGGGATATACGCGCTCAATCAGATTGTGCCTCAGGTTTTCAATCTGATGTGTTTGCCGGGTGCCGCGAATTTTAACGAAGCCGCACATGCGTCGACGGTTGCGATTTATCAGGAAGCCTACACCTACTGCCGCAACAACTTTGCCTTTCTTGTTGTTGACCCTGCGCCGGACGTCACCCGCGCAAACATACAGACCTACCTGACCGAGCTAGGGGCCGCCGCGGGACCCAATTCGGCACTCTATTACCCACGCGTCACAGGACAGGATCCTCTTAACCCGCTGGTTCCCCGTCAAATCGGGGCGTCCGGGATGGTGTCGGGACTGATCGCGCGCACGGACGGCACCCGCGGCGTCTGGAAGGCACCTGCGGGCACCGAAGCACGCGTCTCTGGCGGAACGCCTGTTGACGTGATGACAGATCGCCAACAAGGGCCGCTCAATACATCCGGCGTGAATGTGATCCGGACATTCCCGGTTTACAACTCCGTCGTATGGGGTGCGCGCACACTGGATGGCGCCGACGCCCGCGCCAGCGAATGGCGTTACGTCAATGTCCGTCGTCTCGCCCTCTTTATCGAAAACTCTTTGCAGCGCGGCCTGCAATGGGTCGTTTTTGAGCCCAATGACGAACCGCTCTGGGCCAATGTGCGCCTGAACGTAAACGGCTTCATGAACCAGTTGCACCGGCAGGGTGCCTTTCAAGGCGCATCCGCACGCGATGCCTATCTCGTAAAATGCGACAGCGAGACCACGACACAAGCTGACATCAACCTCGGCATTCTCAACGTCTATGTCGGTTTCGCGCCCGTGCGCCCGGCAGAATTCGTCGTCATCCGCATCCAGCAACGTTTCCCGAACGCGGCCTGAGCCTGAAGGACATTTGAAATGGCACAATTTACCGTCAACACGAACCGCTTTGACCCGTATAAGAATTTCAAGTTCCGTCTGAAGTGGGACGGACGCTATGTTGCTGGGGTGTCCAAAGTAAGCCCGCTCAAGCGCACCACAGAGATCGTCGAACACCGCGAAGGCGGTGATCCGTCCACGCCGCGCAAAAGCCCAGGGCGAACGATGTTCGAAGGCATCACACTGGAACGCGGTGTGACCCATGACGTCGAATTCGAACAATGGGCCAACAAGGTCTGGAACTTCGGCGCAGGTCTCGGAGCCGAGGTTTCACTGGTTGATTTCCGCAAGGACGTTATCCTCGATTTCTTCAACGAAGCCGGTCAGCTGGCCATCTCTTACCGTATTTTCCGCTGCTGGGTTTCCGAATATCAGGCAATGCCAGAACTCGATGCCAATGCCAATGCCGTGGCAATTCAATCGATAAAACTGGAATGCGAAGGTTGGGAGCGCGACTACGATGTCACTGAACCGGACGAGGTCGACTTCCTCGAACCGGCGAGCTGATGACGTCCGGACCCACAGGGTCCGTCATTCTCAGCGTTTATGAACAGGGGATGACGGCCAGCCCGGCGGTCAGAGCCGGGCTTCTGGCCCGCGCCGGCGGCAGTCAGCCTGATGCGATGCTGGGTGATGCTGACCGTGCGGCATGGTCGTTTCTGCAAGACCAATTCGGTGCCGCACAAGACGCGGTGCTAACCTGTTCCGCCTGCGGTGAAGACGTGGAGTTCGATCTTCCGGACACATTTGGCCCACCATCTGCAGCTCCAAACGCCACCGTATCCTTTGAACATGACGACACAGGCTTTGTTGTGCGCCTGCCGCGCTTGTCGGATATGCGCGACGGCCGGTTTGACCCACATGTGCTGTGCCCGGAGGGAGACTGGACCGACGCCACATTTCGCTCCGCCTGTGAACGTGCCCTGCTTGCCGAAGATCCCGCGCTGCGGATTGATCTGAACCTTGTCTGCGCTTCCTGCGGCGAAAAACAAACACACGTTTTCGATGTGTCCGGGTTTGTCTGGCGGCGGTTGGAACAGGCGGCACGCGCGCTGGTGCGAGACGTTGCCAAACTGGCGCGCGGCTACGGATGGTCGGAGGCCGAAATTACAGCGATGACAGCAGCGCGGCGCGCAATTTATCTCCGGGAGCTAAGCGAATGAGCGATCTCTTCGACAGCGTTTCTGCGCGCTTTTCGCCCGGGTCGGAACCTTCCATTACACCAAGGCCACAGTCGCGTTTCGAATCCACGACGGCCCTTGAGCCCATGGTGGAAGAAGAAGAAATCGTCGCCATCAGATCACCCGTTAAACCTGCGAATTCAGCAGCCGCCATCGACGGTCAATCCTCCGAACCACGTACAGCCAGTGAACCTGTTAAAAACCGGGGAGAGTCGCCACTAGCTTCGGCGGAGACAGAAAACGCGCCGAATTTACCTGACCGTCGTCAAGATGAGAAAATTACCCGCACAGAAACCACCAAATTCGAAATTGACGACACAACTGTATCTCCGCGTGACACGTCTACGCCGCGCCCTGAAGTGTTGCCGACCAATACCAAGGTTGCGTCTAAGTCGGATGCTGTCGAACCGCCGCAAGTCGCAAAACCGCAGCATTACACAGAGACCCCGGAACGGAAGGACCGAGACGCGAGCGCAGATTCGGGCTCAATCGAAGCTTCCACACACGTTTTTGAAACGCAACTGATCGAGCAGCCGGGCGAGCCTCGGGAGTCATCCAACACCGAAGTATCACAAACCACACAGACAACTGTTCGTATCGGGCGTATTGAAATGCGACAGCCGGTACCGCCAGATTCTGCGCCAAAACCCCCGCCGCCGCGCAGAGTGACTGCACCACAATCCAGTACCAAAAGCAGAGCTGGTTCAAATGGGTCTTCGGACAGCGGGCTGACCGGTTACCTTGGCTGGAAAAGGCGCTGAAGTATGTCGAACGCGCTTGCTCTTGCTTCTGTAACCGCCGTGCTGATGGATTTGCTCAATGACGGCATGGCAGATGCCGATCTTGACACCATGGGCCCGATAAATGTCACAGCGCAACCGCTCGACCGTATCACTGACGCGGATACCGCGGACAGCAACCGTTTGAACGTTTACATGTGGAACGCCACCCGCAACACAGGCTGGGCGAACGAACGTCTGCCCGCCCGTAACGCCGATGGTGCGCGGCTTGACAGCCCCTATCTGGCGCTTGATCTGCACTTTATTCTCACCGCAACGGGGACAGAGGACCTGAACGCTGAGATCTTGCTGGGATATGGAATGCACGTTCTGCACCAGAACCCGGTTTTGACCCGCGATGCAATTCGCTCGGCTTTGGGGGGCACAACACCACCGGTCGATGCCTCCCTGCTGCCAGCTGCCTTTCAGGCGATCCTGAGTTCCGATCTGGCCGATCAGTTCGAACAGGTCCGCATAACGCCTGCCCAGCCGGACCACGAGCATTCCATGCAACTCGAAGGGCTGTCGAACCTTTGGTCTGCCTTTTCCGCACCGCTGCGCGCATCTGCCCTTTACCACGTCTCTTGCGTCTTGATCGAAAGCCGCACACCTGTGCGCTCTGCCCTGCCCGTTCTGACCCTTGGCGGGCGGACGGCACAACTGCGTAGCCCCACGATCGTGCGCACATCACGCCTGACCGGCGCAGCGGGCAGCGCCCGAAATCTTACAGGTGCCATCGAGCCCGGCGCGTGGATCGCGATTGAGGGCACCCAGCTGGCTGCCGATCTCATGCGCGTCAGACTGGGCGATCGCATCCTGCAACCTTTGCCAGCCAATGCCGCGAATACGCGCGTCGATATTCAGCTGCCTGCAGACATTCGCGCAGGTCTCACACTGCTTCAAATGGAACATCTGTTCACACCCGAAGGTGGCGGTGCCAACCGGCTGTGGGAGATGTCGAACGCCTGGCCTCTGGTGGTCAATCCACAACTGGCCAACCATACGGTGACCGGCACTCAGGCCGGAGGACTTTTCACAGGTTCGGTGGAGGCGACGCTCGCCCATCCGGTCGGGTCGGATCAGGTCGCTGCCTTGCTGTTCAACCCCCTGCCCGGCGGCATCAACGAGGCCTTTTCCGTGCGGTGCCAGCCGCGCACGGCAGACGGTACAACCGTTTCCGCTGACCTCACTGACATACCTGCGGACAGCTATCTGATCCGGGTTGAGATCGGTGGCGCGGCGTCTGCTCTTAGCATGGGACCAACCGGCTTTGACGGGCCGGTTGCGGATCTTTCGCCGTGACACGTGCTGAAAATATCCCGTCAGCCGCGCTGCACACCCGCGCGCTGGATCTTGCCGGGGAGCGCGTGCGCTGGCTCTTGTCAGGACAGACCGGCACGCCGCCAGATCTGGACGCAGGGCTCGCGACGCTTACTCGGATCGCCCCGGTCGGGTTAGCAGAACTTATTAGCCGGTTTGGGTTGACTGGTGTCGAGCGGGACGTTTTCTTGCTGGCGGCTGGCCCGGAACTGGGACCGGAAACAGCGCATGCGATCGCAAGCCACCCCTTGTCACTGGAATCCCACGCAACCGCAGCGCTAGCGGCACATCTGATGGGACCTGGAGGCATGACAGCCCTCGCTTCTGACGGCCTGTTGACGCAAGCTGCGCTGATTTCGCTGCGTTCGGGACAAGGGCTCGCGATGCGGCGTTTGTTTATTGATCCCGGCGTGGTCCAGTTTCTGTATGGCCATCCAAGCCCAGGCGAAGTTCTGATGCATGCACTATGCCCGCTGCCATTGCGGCAGATCCCTAGCGAAGATGCACAGCGACTGGCCGAAGCGCTGTCGGGCGCACACAAAAGACCAGATCATCCGTTGTTGCACCTCAACCTCGCCGAACGTCTTGTGGCCGAAGACCTAGCGACCGGTGCGTTGCACGCACTTGGGCTCAAAGCCTTCGCCTTAGACGCCGACACAGGCTCTCGTCCAGCCGCGGAGCTTGCCAGCGCTTTGAATCGCGATCTTGTGCTTCTCAATGCCGGACTGGTCCTGTCGTCAAAGCTGGCAGGGCCGTTGGCCGACCTTGTGACACCACCGTGTATTCTCTGGGGCCGTCCGGCACCAGTCACACGGCGCGGCCTTGCCGAGTTCACACCACGCCACCATCAGCCGGAGCTGGCACCGGGCCTGAAACTGTCCGCCACCGAAACCCGCAATGCGCGCGCAACACATGATCTTGGTCTCGTTTCGTCGGTCAACGCCACAGCGCGCGAGCGCGCAGCCCGTGCACTTGAAGATTTAGCGCAACCGATAACACCGCAAGCACGGTGGCAGGATCTTATCCTGCCAGACGCTCAGATGGCGCAACTGCGCCAGCTTGCAGCGTTTCAGACACACCGCGACCAGGTGCTGTCGGATTGGGGTTTTCGCCGGAAATCGGAACGCGGACTGGGTCTCGCCGCTTTGTTCTCCGGGCCATCAGGAACCGGCAAAACGATGGCGGCTGAAATCGTGGCCGCGGCCTTGGGCGAAAACGGCGATTTTTGCACGCTCTACCGCGTCGATCTGTCCGCGATTGTTTCCAAATATATTGGCGAGACTGAGAAGAACATCGCACGCATTTTTGATGCCGCCGAAAATTCCGGAGCGGTCCTACTGTTCGATGAGGGTGAAGCGCTTTTTGGCAAACGGACAACGGATGTCAAAGACAGCCTCGACCGTCACGCCAACACCGAAACCGCGTTTTTGTTGCAGCGTTTGGAGGCCTATACCGGTTGCGCAATAGTCACGACAAATCTGAAATCGACTGTGGACGAGGCGTTTTTGCGCCGCTTCCGTGCTGTCATTGACTTCCCGTTCCCGGATGCTGCGCAGCGCGAGAGTATCTGGCGTGTCATTTTCCCGGACATTACACCGGTTGAAGATCTCGACTATGCCGCGCTCGGCAAGCTCGCGGTTTCCGGTGGATTTATCCGCTCGATCGCCCTTTCTGCCGCGTTTCTGGCCGCCGCGGATGGAAGCGCCGTTCGCATGTCTCATCTGGCGCGCGCCGCTCGTTCGGAATTTGGCAAGCTGGGCAAACCGCTTCCGGAAAACCACGTGCGGGGTTGGGCATGAGCGTGTTGATCGAAATAGACAGTCTTGTCATGGAGGGAATGAGCGATGTGGAGGGCCGGCGCGCGGCGTCGGCATTTGAACGACAGTTGAGCGATTTGCTTGATCGTCATGGTCTTCCAGAAGGCATCCGGCTCGAAGACATCAACAGCATTAACCTTGGCGACCTGCCAGTAAAAATGACGTGTCCGGAAGCGCGCGGCGCGGAACTGGCCCGCGCCCTTTACGCGGAGCTGATCAGATGAAAAGCACCGCGCGCAAATCAAAGGACACAGTCTCTGCGACAGAGACCAAGTCTCAGAAGCGGCGCTGGAATGTGGTTCTTGATAAGCCGGTGCAGCATGTGAAAGCGGCGAACGATGCGCAGTCGATGTCTGCGCCGCACATCGGGGTCGCTGATCTTGAACTGGCGGCACTTGACCCAACGCCTTTGCCGTGGCGTATGGAACTGGAGCGCCATTTCGAAACCTCGCTTGCCGGACTCTCCGTTTATCAAGGACCAGAGGTCGATGCGGCGCTCAAGGCGGACGATGCGCAAGCCGCCGTGCACGGCGAGGCCGTACTGCTTGCCAGCAACGTGGAAAAACCTGTTGTCGCGCACGAAATCGCACATGTTTTGCAGCAGCGTGGTCTGCACGGAACGCCGGATCCACGGCAAGCCGAAGTCGAAGCGCTGCACGCCGAACGACAGGTGGAAACCGGACTGCCGGTCGCTGCGCCTACTGCAGCACTGACAGTGGGTGCCGTTGCCATGCGCGACACCAGCGCCCTGGAGGACCAGCCTCTCGTGCAGGGTACTGATAGGGAAGCTGCCGAGACCTTCCAATCCGGCACGCAGGCAACAAACCCGGACACGGTGCAAACTACTTCGTCTGAAGAGCCGGGGGCAGACGAGGCACAAGCGCAAGAGCAAACCGACGTGCTGGGTGCAGTGGAAACCGGAGAGGCACTGCCGGACGACCCCATACCCACATTTGAATTGCCGCCTATGCCGGACGTCGAAGCCGATGAAAACGCAGCAGCGGCGGCCCAGGACGAAGCGGAAACAGCCTTGGAGGGAGCCGCGGAAGCCGATGGATTGGTGGAGGCGTTCAAAGACGCCCCGCCGTCCGTCAAAGCCCTGCACCATGATCAGCTCAACGGTCAGATCAGTGAAATGGCCGAGGCTGACCAGACTGAATTCGAAGCCAATATGCCAGAGTTTCTGGCAGAAATGTCTGGCACGGACGACCTGACAGACCCGGAGCCCGTTGCAACACCTGAGGCGCGAGAGGCGCAACTGGAAGACGGAGCGGCACCGCCGCCGCCAGATCCGCAAGTCGACCCGACGCCCGATCCCGGAACACCGGACCTGAACGCTGAAATCAGCTCTTTTCTGTCTCGTATGTTTTCTGTCGGTGATGCTGGCGGTTTGGGGCAGGCCTTCACCCGTGTCTCGACCAGCGATAACGATGTGGATACGTCTGCCGGCGCGCGGCCGGATGTACCGCTAGAGGGTCAGACCGACCCGCAACGCGTAGAAGATCAGGACAGTACGGCGCGAGACGATGCGCGCGCCAGCCGGGCCGAGGCAACACGCGCAGTAACCGAAGGCCCTGGCCCCGAGCAGGTTGAACTGACAGAAATGCGCGAAGACTTCGCCATGGAGGCGCGCGAAAGGCCGGTTGTCGACGCGGTTGAAGGACCTGTCGAAGGGGCCGCAGGCTTCCGCGACAAAGAGCTCGATGGCGAGGTGGTTGCCCTTTTTGACGCGCATCACAACGATGCAATGTCGGCCTCTCTCGAAGACGCCAGCGCCGAAGCATCAAGCGCCGTGGAAACGCGCGAAACGGAGAGAGATGCAGAATTGGCGCAGGCGGAAGAGGAGCGCGCGCGCCTTAACGCCGAAGCGGATGAGGATCAGCGCGCGGAAGTCAGCACTCAACGGCAAGCGGTTCAGGACGCACGTCAGCACGCAGTCGACGAGCAACAGGCACATGTGGACGAGATGGAGAGCCAAGCCGATCTTGACCGGCAAGAGGCGGAAAGCACCATCGACACAGAAGTCTCAGAGGCAGAAACGCAGGTAGAGACGGACTTCGCTCAGGCCGAAACAGACGCTCAGACGGAGGTCGACAATGGCGAACGCGATGCTGAGGAAGAGCGCGCAGCAAGGGAAAGGGAAAGCGAGAACCAAAGCTGGTGGGATCGGGCAACTGACTGGGTCGCCGAACAGTTCGACAAACTAACCAAATTTATCAACGACATTTTCGACGCTGTCCGTGCGGCAGTCAAAGACATCATCGATGCCGTAAAAGACGCAGCGATTGCCCTCATAGATGCGGCCGTCTCTGTTATCACTTCCGCTATCGAAGCGCTGGGTGAAGCACTCAAAGCTGCTGTAAATGCCCTGCTGGCCGAGCATTTTCCAGCACTCGCTGAGGCGTTGAACAATGCGATTGACGCAGCAGTGGACCAAGCAACCGCGTATGTCGAGGCCGTTGGAGAGGTCTTGAAGGCTGGAGTTTCAGCTCTGCTCGACGCGCTTGCCGCCGGCATCGATGCAATTTTGGGCGCATTTCAGGCGGCAATAAATGCAGTGCTTGCGATTGCGCGTGCGGCTCTCACCGGGGATTGGGACGAGTTGGCGCGGCTCGTTCTGGAACCCATTCTGATGGCATTGGGGATCGAGCCTGCAGCCTTCTACCAGATGATCGAACGCGCAATGCAGGCGCTTGACGTCATTATCGACGACCCGCTCGGGTTTTTGTCCAACCTGGTGGATGCTGTTGTTGGAGGTATCAGGCAATTCGGCAGCAAGCTGGCCGAGCACCTGCAGGCCGGCGTCATCGGCTGGCTGACCGGCGCTTTGGGCGGCGACATCCAGATCCCCGAACGCTTTGACCTGATGGGTGTTTTGGATCTGGCCCGCCAGATCCTTGGTCTAACGGTTGACATGATCCGACGCATCGCCGTGCGCATCCTCGGCGAAGAAGCCGTCGAGAAGATCGAATTCTTCATGGGTTACGTGGTCGAACTGGTCACTGGCGGGTTTTCGGCGCTCTGGGACAAGATCATGGGTGATCTGACGGCGCTTAAGGACATGGTGCTCGACGGGATAAAGGACTTCCTGATGGAGCGGCTGGTGATGGCAGCGATTTCGTGGCTTGCGAGCCTTTTCAACCCTATCGGCGCTCTGATCAAGCTGATCATGACCATCTGGAACTTCATTATGTTTCTCAAAGATCAGCTCGCGCGGATCATTCAGGTGGTGCAGACGGTTGTGAGCACGATGTGGGAGATTGCAACAGGTGTGCTTCAGCCGGCCATCGATGGGATCGAAGGTGTTCTGGCCCGCCTTTTGCCGATCGTCATTGACCTGCTCGCCCGATTGCTGGGCTTGGGCAATGTCGCCGGCAAGGTTCAGGAAATCATCGGCCGCGTCCGCCAAAGGATCGAAGACGCCATCGTCAACCTGATCCAGCGCGTGCTGGCACGCTTCACGGGACGGGGACGCGACGGCGCTGCCGAAGAGCAAGACGACGCAGAAGCGCAGATGGAGCCCATGACCTTCGGCAACGAAGAAGAGAGACATACGCTCTATCTGGAAGAAAGGAACGGCAACACGGTGCCAATGATGCGCTCTGACCCGTTGCCAATAGAAACCTGGCTGAAGTCCTTTCTCGGTGATGGGGCCGAAACGTACTTCCGCGAAACGAAAGGGCTGGTACGCGAATCCACCATTAGAGAAAAGGTGGATGGCGTTCAAAAAGAAGTGCGTAAAGCGCTCGGAATTGAAGAAACGCTGGATGAGGAAAGCGACAAGGAAGATGCAACGACCCCCCAGCTCGCACGCACCGGCGGATCGCTGACCAGGTCGCTCAACAAGATAATGGGCTATCTCGGCAGCGGTACCAGCATGATGGCAGAAATGTTTGAGCCATATGTCGCGGAGATGAACCCCGAACTCCGGGACCAGATGCGTCTGATCCTTAAAAGCTTCAGCGATGATGAAGCGAAGGAAAACCGCGAAAAAACCTGGGCGCAGATGGAAGATGTGCTTTGGAATTACGATAAACTGCCTGCCATCTGGAAAACGCCGGTCAGCTCTTCCGGCCTGCTGCGTCGGAACACGACCACAAAGTCGGCCTACCTTGAGGCCGTCATAGCATACGTAAACGGTTACGACGCAGATGTGCTGAAAGTCGAAGACGAAGATATCAACAAACTGCTTCGAAACTACCTGACCGAACGTTTGAATAAACCGGCTTCGGCCAAGGCAATTTTCGAGGTTTTGCTGACATCGGACGGAAAGGACATGCAAGAGGTCGTCGCGGCTGTGAAAGGCGAAGTGGACCAAGCCGCGAATGATTTCAAACAGAGCGGCGTTGACGGTCCGGACGTTGAGATCAAGGACGACATCAAGCCAAGCACGATCTTTGCCCGCATGCGCGAGTATGTGGACAAAGACCTTACCGCAGGGCCAAGAACCTACACCGTCTGGGACAGCAACGTGTCTGGTGATGGCGCTTCAAATGGGCCCTTCAACCTGCTCACAATGATCTCTGACTCCAGCAAGACCTCTCGACAATCCGAGAACTCGAAATGGGTTGGCAACGCGATCCGGAACGCGGGCAATCACGTCCGCCCCCACGAATGGATCAAAGCCAGCACTGCGGATATGGTCCTGAGGCATGCCTCCAATGCCGTCGAGTCAGGTAACGGCAAGGCGATCAAAGCGGCATCTGAGCTTATTGACTTTCAGGAAAGCGTGCGCACGCCAACGACCAAGCTGATCTTCAAACCCGGTCAGGATTTCTCAGCGCATCAGAAAGTCCAATACAAGGCCAAACAACATCGCGAAAGTGATCAATACAAGGATAAACCGATGTCGCAGATTCCAAAGAACCTGCGCGACACCTGGTATCCCAAAAGCGGGCCAAAGGAAGGCGACACCGTCGGTGTTCTCCAAGCCCATTCCGGCGGGCTCTACGCCTTTGCCAAAAGCCCCGGTTTTGAAAACGCGCTGCGCCCGCAGGCTGTCGGAAGCACCACATGGCACAATGTTCTTGAAGATGAAGTCGATACAGCGGCCGCCAAACTGATGCAGGGCCCTGCCTATAGCGCTGCGGCGCTCAGAACAGCGATCGTATCACATTACGAAACGACAATCTGGAAAGGTGAAAGCCCGTTCAGTTCATCCGGCAAACACTTTCCCAACTACTACCGTCGCGACAGCGAAAGCAGCCGCATCACATACAGTGCTCTCAAGAGCGAATTCCAAAATAATTTTAAGACGGTGAAAGACGACCTGACCCGCATGCTCGGAGGAGTCGTCGATGGATAAACGCGCGAAACGGGAAGGCAAGGTAACGACATGACAGGATTTTCCCGCACCCCTCGTTTGATCAAAGGTGCCATCATTGCGTTTCGGCCGCCAGTCCCTGTTCCAGTAGTGATCCCGTTCCAGATCAATCCCGAAAGCCTGTCGCGCACAGTGGAAGCACGCGCCGCCGAAGGTGAAGGCAGCACGCAAAGTTTCCGCCTTGCGGGCGCCCCGATGGAAACGATCAAGGTTGAAACCGTTTTCGACGCCACTGACGATCTTGAAGAGGGCGATACAATTGCGTCAGGCGTCGGATTGCATCCCAGGTTGGCCGCGCTTGAAACACTGCTCTACCCGCAGGTGGCGACTGTCATCGCCAATTCTGTTCTCACCAACATTGGCACCATCGAAATCTTGCCAATGAAAAGCCCTTTCACGGTTTTCATCTGGGGCAAGCAGCGGATTTTGCCGGTGAAACTGTCTTCTCTCAGCATAACGGAAGAAGCGTATGATCCGCAGCTCAACCCAATTCGAGCCAAAGTGTCGATGGATCTTGACGTACTATCCTATTCTGACCTGCGCACGAGCCATCCCGGCTATGCCCTGTTCCTTGCCCATCAGGTCGTCAAAGAGACGATGGCTGTGATTGGACAAACCAATTCACTCGGCGCTGTTCTTGGTGGCGATGTCAATATTATTTAGGAAAATCAGTATGTTTGACAAAGACAGTCGATACGCGAGACTAAAAACAAAATCACATACGGATGCGTCCGGTCGCAAGATATCCTACGTTGAACGCCGCTTTATCCCAAAGGGCAAACCCGCGATCGCTCAGGTCAAAGTGCAGCCCGGAGACCGGTTGGACCTTGTTGCGCATCGTAGCATCGGCGCAGCAACCCAATTCTGGCGCGTCGCGGATGCCAACCCTTCACCAAACGAGCTTTCAACCCTGACCGAGCCAGCGGGACGGCTTTTGAAACTGACACTTATCGATCCGGAGTAACGCGCAATGCTGGACCAGTTCCTCGGCGCACATATGAACTTGATGATTGGCCAGGGCGTTCCGCGTCCTGCGACATCTTTGGTCATGGAATACTTCGCATCCGCCGAAATCGCAGCTTCGGATCGGGAACGCTCTGGTTTTGAACTTATGTTCGAGGCCGGTCGGTCCGGAACCATCGCCGGACAGTTTCCGATCATGGCGGAACCCGGTCTACAAGCGGGGGCTCGTGTCGTGATCACAGCCGCCATTGGCATTCGTCCAACCGTTCTGATGGACGGTATCGTGGAACAGGCGGAGTTCACTCCGTCAGATGGCGATACCCCCGCGCAACTGAAGGTGCGCGGCAAGGATATGTCATTTGTCATGGACCGCGAGGAGATCGAAGCGCAACATCCGGCCCAGGGACCGGGCGAAATAGCGGCTTTGATCCTTTTGAAATACGCGCGGTATGGTGTGATCCCCGTCGTGATCCCGCCGCCCACAGCGGAACGCCCCAACCCGATCGATCGGGTGCCCATGCAGCGCGCAACAGATTTCGCGTACCTGACGGAGCTCGCTGCGGCACACGATTCCATTTTTACGCTGGTACCGGGACCGGCGCCTCTGACCTCGACCGCGTATTGGGGCCCGCTGCCCCGCATTGGCGTTCCGCAACCGGCGATTACCACTGATATGGGACCCGAAACGAACGTTACAGGCCTGAACATCGAAAACGCTGAATCAGAAGCCGGATCCGTGACTGGACAGGTGCAGGACCGGCAGAGCGGTCAGACCGTCCCGGTGCAATCCGTTGTCCCGCTTCGCCCCCCGCTGGCCGCACGCCCGGCGCTCGGCAACAGAGCAACCGCAAGACGCAATCTGTTTCAGACCAACGGCGCGCCGACCGCTGCACAAGCCATGGGCGAGGCACAGGCACAATCGGATGCGACACTCGATACCGTGACGGTGACGGGTGACCTCGACACATCGGTCTACGGCTCGATCCTCGCGCCCCGCGGCCTCGTTGGACTGCGCGGCGCAGGATTTGATCATGATGGCCTCTATTACGTGCAAAGCGTGATCCAGAAGATTTCGCGCGGCACCTGGACCCAATCCTTCACCCTAAACAGAGAAGGGGTCGGCACCACCACGCCGATTGTTTTGCCATGAACGAAGTCTTTCGCAGAGACCAAAGCCGAAACAGTATGTTCGGGAAATATCGCGGCACTGTGGTCAATAATATTGATCCGAACCAGATGGGGCGGCTGCAGGTTCAGGTGCCTGCCGTTTACGGAACCAACACGCTCAACTGGGCGATGCCCTGCGTGCCTTATGCAGGCCCGGATCAGGGGCTGTACATGATCCCGCCCATAGGCGCGAACATCTGGGTCGAGTTTGAAGGCGGCGCCATAGACATGCCGATCTGGTCTGGCTGTTTCTGGGGCCAGGGTGAGTGTCCGTCGCCCACGCCATTTACAAAGATGGTAAAAACACCCGTCGCCACGCTGACATTGGATGACCTCAACCCCGCCGCGCCCGTCACGATAGAGACGGAAGCAGGCAACAAGATCACGATCACCGCCCAGGGCATTACGTTGGAGGGCACGGCTGGTGCCAAAGTCGAACTCTCCGGTCCTCAGGTCAGTGTCAACTCTGGCGCGCTGGAGGTGATCTGATGTCCTTTCTTCTGCATCAGGGGGCGCAGGTTCTGTGCACGCACGGAGGACAAGCGACACCGACGGTCGCATCCACCCGCGTCACGTTGAGCGGCCAGCCCGCAACAACACTGTCGCACAATTACATGATCGCAGGCTGCCCGTTCTCAACACCCGAGAGTGGACCGAAACCCTGCACCCAAGTCCAGTGGACGACACCCGCCACCCGCGTGCGCGTGGAAGGCAACCCGGTGCTTTTGTCCTCCTCGCAGGGCATCACCATCGGACCACTGGGGACACAAGGTACGCCCATGGCGGTCATGCAGCAGACCCGCGTCAGCGGGCAGTAAGGGGAGACCGCGCATGCCACACCTCACACACCCCTTCGGACCAGATGGAACAGGTCGCATCGGCACGACCGAAGACCGTTACATGCGCGCCCGCAATCTGTTGCTGTCAGTTCTTCTCACGGCCCCCGGCGAACGTCTGATGCGTCCGGAGTTCGGCGCCGGAATTCAGGAAATGCTCTTTGACAGCAACTCTGAAGCGCTTGAAACCGCAGGGGATTTTTTGATCAGATCTTCGGTGCAGCGCTACCTGTCAGACGTTCTGGTGCTGGATGATCTTACAATCAACAGAAACGAAGGCATCCTGGAAATCACCGTCACTTACGGCCTCGTCGGCGAAGACGAACGCCGGACCGAAACCCTCGTCGGCGGAGGTGCATAGCGTGACACAACGAACGCGCAGTTTTCTGGACGAACGCCGCGAAGCGCTTGCGGCGTCACCCGCCGCAGTCAACGGGATAGCCGGCATTGAGATCAATGGCGCAGTGGCCACCTTACGGTTTGTCAAGGCGCTGCCCGGCCCCGGCGGCATACCCACCACCCTGCTTGGACCATCCGATTTTACGGTCCGCGGCGGTGATCGGATCATCGGGGTCTCGGTGGAAACCGTTGATATCAACGGTGATGCACTGGACCTCACTTTCAGTCGTGAAGGTGATTTTTCTGCCTATACGCTGTCTATCGACGACAACGTGCAGGGGTATGACCCGATCCTGCGGGAAATCACGTTTCGGTTTCGCGTGCATTGCGATACAGACATTGATTGCGAATCCGATCCCGACCTTCCCGGACCTCCCGAGGAAGAGCCGAGGCTTGATTATCTTGCCCGCGACTATGAGAGCTACCGGGCAATGATGCTGGACCGGCTGGCGGTCACGACGCCTGAGATGACAGAGCGTCATCCCGCCTCACTGGAAATCACTCTGGTCGAGTGGATGGCCGCTCTCGGTGACGACCTCAGCTACAAGCTCGACAAGATCAGCACGGAGTACGCGCTGGAAACCGCGCGTCTCCGCCGGTCGGCAGCACGGCATGCGCGACTGGTTGGGTACCGCATGCACAATGGTGCCTCAGCGCGCGTTTTGGCGCATGTCGACGTTTCGGTGCCCTCTGTTCCCTTGGATGCATCAGACCTGAGCTTCACCACCGCCTCGCCTGCTCTTGGGGCAGACGTTGTGCCTCAAACGCAGCTGGGCCAAGCACATACGCAGGGCGCCCTGATCTTTGAGCCTGCGCAAGACATGATCCTGCGGCAAGCCCACAACCGGATCGACCTGCACCATTGGGGTGACCGTGATGCGGTTTTGGCCAAAGGCGCGACAGAGGCATGGTTGCGCGATCCCGACACAGCCTTGTCGCTAGCCGCCGGCGATTTGCTGATCCTTGTCGAAAGCCGCGATCCATCGACATCGCGCGCCGAAGACGCAGACCCCACACATCGCCATGCTGTGCGCTTGATCGCGGATCCGGATGTCGTCGAAGACCCGCTTGAGCTTGTCGCGGGATCGCCGCTGCGCGTGCAACGGGTGACTTGGGGCGCTGAGGACGCGCTGCCCTTCCAGCTTTGTGTCGGAGCAAGACCGGCGGGGCAGCAACTGTCTCATGCGCTCGGAAACGTCGTCGTGGCCGATCATGGTTTCAGCTTGCCAGAGCCCGAAGACCTGGGCACCGCACCTGTGCGCACAAATCCTGAATTCGTTGAAGATCCGACGTCGCCCGGCCCCCCAAAACCACTTGTGGCGCTCGACCGACATCGCCCCTTCGCGCCCGCGCTTGTGCGCAAAGACCTGACCTTCAGTGCCGGTGCGTTCGCGTCCGGCGATCCATCAACGCCCGCCGCCCGCGTCACATCTGTGCGCCCCAGCGAATGCCGTGCCGCGATGCGCCTGACCTCAACGCTGGAACCTGACACGTGGCAAGCCCGGGCAGATCTTTTGGAAGATGGGCCAAACGCGCTTGTTTTTGTGCCTGAAGTTGCAGACGACGGGACCACCACGCTGCGGTTCGGTCGGACACATGGCGATGTACCATCCAGCCATGGCAAAACGCCACAGGCCGGCGATGCCTTTCTGGCACACTACAGGGTGGGCACCGGAACAATCGGTAACATCGGCGCCGATGCTTTGCGTCATGTGGCCGCTTCGCCTCTCGCGATAGCCAGTGTCACAGGAGTGACAAATCCTCTTCCCGCGGTCGGCGGTGCGCGTCGCGAGACGATTGCCGAGGTGTCCCAGCGCGCGCCAGTCAGCTTTTTAAAACAGCAGCGCGCTGTCACGCTTGCCGATTATGAGACGCTGTTGACTGCCCACCCCGACGTACAGCGCGCGCACGCGCGCAAACGGTGGCTCGGCGGGTGGTCCGCGATCTTCCTCTCCGTTGACAGGGTCGGCAGCATCGAGGTCGACGAAGAATTCAAGACCGCTCTGCTTGCTTATCTCGAACCCTTTCGCATGATGGGTCACGATCTCACGGTAGATGCGCCCATATACATCCCGCTGCAGGTCGAGATACACGCCTGTGTTGATCCTGATCACTTTGCAGAAGATGTTTCGGAAGCGCTGGAAGAGGCTTTTTCCACCGGCTATCTCCGCAGCGGGGAAATGGCCTTTTTTCACCCTGATAACGTGAGCTTCTCGTCGCGGATCTACCTGTCGCATATCTACCGGCAAGCGATGGATGTGCCCGGCGTGCGCGATGTTCAGGTTCTGGAGTTTCGCCGCGCGGCCTCGCCAACGTCAAATGCCATTGATGCGGGCGTTCTGACCTTTGGACCGCGCGAAATCCCGATACTGGCAAACGATCCCAACCATCCGGATCAGGGCGAACTTTTGATCACAGCGGAGGGCGGCAGATGACCGGCACGCGCAACAAACCGACCCCGGTGGAAATCGACAATCGTCCGGGTCTCGATGAAATCGCTGCCCGTGTTGGGACGCAATCGCGGTTCTACGACTCCATGCGGCGCGGACTGGCTGACGCCAACCGCCCGGGGCTTCGGGATCTGGGCGCACGAGAACAGGGCGACATCGCGCTTGGCATGCTTGATGCATGGGCCTCGGTTCTGGATACGGTGACCTTCTATGGCGAACGTACTGCAAACGAAGCCTACCTGCGCACAGCTACGGAGCGGCGCAGCATCCGCGCGCATGCGCGTCTGATCGGCTATGAATTGGCACCAGCCAAGGCTGCCGCCGTGCATTTTGCATTCACCGCCGAAGACAAGGACGCACCAGAAGACCCGATCGACTACCCTGAAGGCCTGCAGATCAGATCCATCCCGCGCGATGAAGAGTTGCCGCAGCTCTTTGAAACCGTTGAGCCGTTGCAGGCGCATCATCGCTGGAACGCGCTGACCCCACGCCTGATCGAAGACCAGCTTCTCGACGCCAACACAACCACGCTGCGCATTGCAGCTTCGGCTACCGCTTTAAAAGCGGGTGATCCCGTCATGTTTCTGCAGGGCGCCGTACCGCAGGCATTTACCGATGCCGAGCGCGACGGGTTTCTGCGAAACATCACACGGATCGAAGCGCTGGAAGCTGGCGACAAACTGGTGGAACTTTCGGTGACGCCAACAGCGCCTGCAGCGCCGCCGTTCATTCTGCTGGCACCGATCTATGCGTGGACGCAAGGCACCGCCCTTACCACGACCAGCCTCTCTGCGGCCCTTGGGGCGGGCAGCTGGTCGACATCGTCGCTCAGCACGGCGACGACCTATTCCAATGTCTCGATCGCTGCACTGACAACGGTGATCGCTCAGATCAACCTCGCATTCGATCCGCCGCCCATCCTACCAGCTGTCATGAAAGTCCGTGCCGGCTGCTTTGGAAATACCTCCGTGACGCAGCCATCACCGCTGGCCTTCATCCTGACACCCAGCACAACCAGTCCTGTGCCTCCGCCAGGCGTTATCACAGATACCCAACGGGATGCACTGGATGACGATCCACCGTCGGGAAGAGTCTATGTCTATCTGGATCGCGAATACTCAGAAATTGTACCCGGCACATATGTTCTGGTGCGAGACGCGACCAAGGAAGGCACCTCTGTCGTGCACTCCGCCGTGCCCATTTCGGTCGAAGCCTATGGCATGTCCGCCAAGGTCACGCGGCTGGAATTGAATGCAACGCTGTCTGGGCCCGATGGCAATCAGGCGGCGTCAGGTTTTGCAATCCGCCGGACAACCATTTACGCCGCACCCGAGATGATCGCGCTCGCCCCCCTGCCGGTCACAGGGCACGTCGGTGCAGCAGATGGGAGTATTGGCGCCGATCAGGTGGTTCTCAGTTCCGCCGAGCCGCAGCTGGCGCCAGGAAAAACCGTGGCACTGACCGGCGAGCGGACCGATCTTGCCGGTGTGACCGCGTCTGAAATCCTCACTATCGAAGAAAACTTGGTTCAAAATGGCGTATCGATACTTACATTCACGCGTCAACCAACGCTGACCTACCTGCGCAAAACCGTTACCATCAATGCAAATGTTGCCGAAGCCACCCATGGCGAGACTGTCAGCGAAATTCTGGGCGACGGCGATGCAACAAGGGCGTTCGCGACCTACCCGCTGAAAGCTGTGCCTCTGACACATGTCTCTGCAAAGACGACCACCGGTATGGCCCCTGCCCTTGAGGTGCGCATAAACAACGTCCTATGGGATCTGGTTGAAGACTTCCGGGCAAGCACTGCACAGGATCGCCATTACATCCTGCGCATTGCCGAAGATGGCATGGCTGCCATCGTTTTCGGGGACGGAGACACGGGCCTGCGCCCGCCCACAGGACAGGACAACATCGCGGCCATCTACCGCAAAGGTTCTGGATTGGATGGAATGCTGGAAGCCGGACAATTGTCTTTGCTGGCAACAAAACCCGCTGGATTAAAATCCGTCACCAATCCGCTGGCACCTGCGGGTGCCGCCGATGCAGAAGAATTGGAAGACGCGCGGCAAAATGCACCGCTAAGGGTGCTCACGCTCGGGCGAACAGTGTCCCTGCGCGATTACGAAGACTTTGCCCGTGGTTTTGCCGCTGTGGCGAAGGCGCGCGCAGACTGGACGTTTGACGGTTTCTCACGCCCCATTTTCGTCACCGTTGCTGGACAGCAAGGGGCAATCCTGCCGGAGGACGGCGAGGACATGACCAACCTGCGCGCAGCTTTGGCGGCCGCGGGCGAGGCGGACCTGAAAGTGACAATACGCAACTACGCAGCGGCCAGTTTTATCGTGAAAGCCGGTCTGTTTATCAACCAAAGATACGTACCGGACGACGTTCTGTCGCGCGCGCAGACTGCGCTGGCATCCGGTTTTGGCTTTGACGCGCGCGCGCTTGGCCAAGGCGTCAGCCGCGCGCAGGTCATCGCCGTTTTGCAAGAAGTTGAAGGCGTGGACGGTGTGGACCTAAATGCTTTGCACCGCACGGGGCAGCCCGAAAGCCTTGAAATGCAGCTTGGGTCCGCCCGACCACAACCGTCACTGGAGGGCGGTGTGCCCGATCCCGCTGAATTGCTGACCATTGATATGGCCGGGACACGACTGGAGCAGACCGTATGACCCATCTCAGCACCGATCGTATTTTTGAGCTGTTGCCCGCGTTTTTGCGTCTGGCGGACGCTGAGGAGGGGCGCCAGCGACGTATTCCCGGTGACCCCCGCGATGTGGAGGACTTCGGCCCGTTGCGCACACTGGCATCGCTGATCGCACGCGAAGCGCAGATCGTCGATGAGGGGCTCGATGATCATTACGACAATGCTTTTATCGAAACCTGTGCACCCTGGGTTATTCCCTATCTGGGCGAATTGCTGGGCGTGCGCGGGCTCGCGGATATTCCGGAAGGTATCGACATGCGCGCGCGTGTCGCCAATGCTTTGGACCTGCGCGCACGTAAAGGCACACTGGGCGCATTGGAACAGGCGGCCTCGGACAGTTCGGGCTGGCCAGTTCACGCTGTGGAATTCTGGAAACGCCTGAATCACGCCCAAACCATGCGGCTGCCGCATCTGTCCATCGGATTGACGATAGACACCCGGTCACGCCCGGATCTCGCGCGCCTTGATACAGCCTTCGAACGGACAGCGCGCAACGTGGACGTGCGGCGGATTGAGACGCAAGGCGGGCGATGGAATCTTGGGAACATCGGCTTCTATCTCTGGCGTTTGAAACCGGTGGCCATAACCCGGCACCGGGTGCGCCCCGTGACCGGGCGCCGCGACTTTCGTTTCCATCCGCTGCAATGCGATGCACAGCTTTTCACGCGTCCCGATCCGGCAACCGATTTGACACATCCTGCTGCAATCGCGCGCTCTGTCATGGCAGAAGATCCTGCTAACTACGTTGGTGACACACGTTCCCTCCGCATTTGGGTCGGCGGCGTCGAGGTGGATCCATCAACGATCTGCGCCGCCAACCTGGGCAGCCGCGCGACACCCGGTGCACCCGAACCGGAGTGGACGCGCACCGGTGGTATACCGGGCCTGACGCTGGTTGACCCTGAACTCGGGCGTCTGGTCATCGACCCAGATCTGGCCGGACCTGTCGATGTGTCCTGCCACTTTGCGCAGGCGTTGGAATTGGGCGGCGGCGAACATGAACGCGCGCCCAGCATCGGCACGCTGAACGCGCCCACGATCATTGCGCCTTCGACCGAAATCACCGGCGCGATAAACGGCGCAGGTGGAAGCGGCGTGTTTTTGCTGGATCGCTCGACGCATTACGCCGCGAACGGAACAGTCACGGTCCCGGCAAACCAGTCGCTGCGACTTGTGGCAGCGAACGGCGCATTTCCCACAATCCGCATGGGAAACAACGGCCTCAGATTTGCGCTCGGCGATGATGCGACGCTGGAGCTGAACGGGGTGCGGCTGACGCGCCGAGGCCTCTCAGTCACCGGTGCAGGCGCCGAGGTCTCTTTGATAGATTGCACGCTCGTACCCGGTCTGGAACTTGATATCTCCGGTCTGCCTGTCGCGCCCGCCAGCCTGTCACTCGATTGCCAGATTATTGGCGCGGCCTTGCGACTCGACAGATGCATCACGGGTCCCATCGAAGTGGCGGAGGATATGGACATTCGCTTGGGTGAGTGCATTCTGGATGCAGGCTCTGCCGATGCAATAGCCTTCGCTCCGGCGTTGGGCGCGGAACGTGTCACAGCAGGTTTCGACCGTTGCACTATATTGGGCCGTGTCCGCACGTCGGCCTTTGCGGACGGCACGCGTATCCGGCCCGCCGGATTCGGTGTGGCAACAGGTGCCAACGAGCGTCTTGCCACTTCAGACACGCTGTTTTTTGGACGTACAGACCCGGCTGTCGAGGCAGCGTTCCGGCAAGTCGGCTGCATTCGTTTCTCCTACGTCCCACCTGGTGCGGTGGTGCCGCGGCTTTACCGATGTGTGCGGTCACCTGAACCGATTTTTGAAAGCACCCGTTACACGGATCCTGCCTACATGGTGCTGGACACCTGCACCGATACAACGCTTCTGCGCGGCGCGGAAAACGGCGACCAAATGGGCGCTTACAATCGCGCTGCCTGGGGCGTGCGTGGCGATAATATCCGCCGAGCCATCGACGACTTTTTGCGTTTCGGCCATGCCGCCGGCGCATTCAACGAAACATGACTGACCAAATGAATTCATAAGGAGGGCACACCCATGAAAGGCGACTTTTCCCGCTGGACCGGCCCGAACGCAGACCGCCGCACATACAAGGGCGTTTTAATGCAACAAGGCCGCCCGCAAACTGATGCGGATTGGAATGAGCAGGTCGTACTGGGTCTGGACCGGTCCGAAACCGCATTGACCGATGTGATCGGCCCCACCGGCACTCCGAAAGACGGCGGCGGCTTTGAGATTACACCGGCGGCAGGCGGCTTCGCAATCGGCGCCGGCCGTTACTATCTGGGTGGCGCGCTGATAGAGAACACAACCGGCACCAGCTATGCAGATCAGGGCGGGGATGTCGCGGTTCCGCCACTCTCTGACGCTGGCGGCAACGGAACGCGGGTGATCGTTTTTGCCGAAGCCAACCACCAGCATGTGACCGCACTTGATGACACGCGTCTCGCCGACCCTGCCCTGGGCGGCATCGACACAGCGACGCGTATTCGCGCAGGCTGGCGCGTGGGCGTGGACGCAGTGCAGCTGACGCAGGCCCAACTGGACGAGTTGATTGACACGGTTACGTGCGGTTCGCCACCTGATTTGCCGGGATGGGGTCCTTCAACAGGACGGATGAGCGCACAGACCATCCCGCCCGGCAACCTGCCAGACGACACCGACTGCGAAATCCCGCCGGAAGCGGGGTACCTGTCTCAGGAGAACCAGCTCTACCGCGTGCAGATCATTCGCGGCGGAACGCGGGCGCAGGCACGCTTTGTCTGGTCGCGCGAAAACGGGTCAGTTCTGGCCGCGCTGACGCGGAACACGGATGGAGACTTTATTTTGCAAGGCGATCGTGATGACGAAGCGCTGCAATTCAGAACTGGTGACTGGGTCGAGATTTTTGACGCCGCGGACACATACAACATGCGCCCTGGCAACCTGCATCGGATCACGCTGACGTCAGGCGTTGCTACCTTTGCGCCGGCCTTGACCGACTTCAATGACCTCGTGCGTCCGCGCATACGGCGCTGGGATCATGCAGGCAACTCCGCACTTGGTCTGACTCTGCCTTTGACGCCGGTTGAACTTGAGCGCGGAATTGAAGTCAGCTTTGCCAACGGGACTTACAGAGCAGGCGACTACTGGGTGTTTGAAGCGCGCGCTGCGACCGGAAACATCGTTTGGCCGCAATACCCAGTCGACGATCCCACCCTGCCCGTTCCGCCTATGGGTTGGGGGTACAGGCGCGCCGCCCTTGCGATCGGTACGTTGCAAAACGGGGCGCTCACCGGCATTACCGATCTTCGCGCCGAGTTCCCGCATCTGACCTGTCTGCAAGCCAAAGACGTCGGGTTTGACGACACCATCTGTCAGATGGGGGCGCAGACAGTACAAGAAGCGCTCGAGGTTTTATGCCAGCGCAATGCATCCGGACTTTGCACTGTTGTGGTCTCAAGCGCGCAAGAGCTGATCGACGCGGTTGACGCTTTATCAGCGCGTCAATCCGTACGCCTCTGCCTGCGCGCCGGTGCGTTCGCCCTCCCCCGCACTTTGGAGTTCGCGGGGCTCGGACACGTCACTATCGTCGGCACTGGACCGCAAACCGTTGTAAGCGTTGCATCCGGTGAGTCAGCTTTTGCATTTACCAATTGTGCGTCTGTTCGGGTTGCGGACATGTCGCTGAACGGCGGACCAACGGGGCAGTCTGGTCGTCTGGTGACACAGAACCGTCTGGGTGCAATCGCGTCGATCAATTGCGGAGACATGAGCTTTGAAAGGCTGCGGCTGCGCTGCCGCTCGGGACGCGACCGGCAGGCGGCTTGCATCTCCACGCGCAACACGTCCGGCAACCCGCGCGTTTTGGTGCGTGACTGCACTATGCGTGTGGGGCAAAGCCAGATTGGCGTGCAAATCATCGGCGCACGGCGCGCTATGGTGCAGGACAACGTCATCGCCGCTATTCAAACGACCGGTGATCGTGTCCCTGCCCGGATTGCCAGCGATCCGGTTTTGGTCGCGCGTATCCGAAAATCACTCATCAGCTTTTCGGCGCGTCCGGGTCAAGGCGGTTCGCTGCAGGTTTTCGATGCGCGCGGTCGTCCTAACGATCAGGTCATCTCGTTCGATGACTTGCTGGCACCGCGCACGCAATCAAGCTTCTCCGGTGGCGGACGGCGGACTGCGCTGACAGCTCAAGCCGAGGGAACACTGGCCAGACGCCTTGCAAACGCCGTTTCGCAAAATCGCCAGTCGCGTATCGGCACAGAACAGGAACTGCGCCAGCACCTGATCAATGCGGTCAACGAAGCGATCCGAAACAGAAACGGGCGTGCGCGCATCGGCAGGCAGCAGATCCGGCTTGTGTCACTGAACCTGACCAGTCAGTCCTATATGGCGCAGGGCATTACCGTGGCAGGCCCATCCGTGGACGAGGCGCAAGTCACCGGCAACCGGATTGAGAATGCCCTTGACGGTATTCGCATAGCGGCCAGCTCTGATGCGGACCCTGTGCCGGCAACTTGGCGAACCCGGATGCCGCCCAATACAGTCAGGCGCGCCCGGATCACCGGAAACGTTATCACAGTGCGGCCATTGTCCGACAGCGTCGAAGCGCATGGCATCTACCTTGGCCATATCGACAGTGTATCCGTGGGCGAAAACGATGTATCCGCACCCGCTGCTGTGTTTGATCAGGATCGTCCAATGCCGCACTTTGGCTTTTATCAGCACGGTCATCGCGGTGCACGGTTGACCGTTACTGAAAACACGGTGCGATCCTTTTACACCGGATTTGCCGTGGCACCTGCTGGAATTGATCCCGTTGACGGGGTGGGTATTTGGCGATTGCGCGACAATGCCCCGAGAGGCTGTTTTCGGCCTTATGCTCTTGCGCCAGATGTGATCGTGACATGAAACAAACAACTGGTGCATGGAAGCTTGGCATGGTATCCTTTTTACAGAACTCGACCCGGTTTGTGATCGTCTGTGGTATCATGTGTCAAAACATGAAATTGAGCCCTTCGACTGGCAGAGAGAGTTAGGATGAGGCGAGGACATTCCTCGCCTCTACCCGTTAAAGCGGCATATTCCGTTGTAAAAGCTTGGACAGCAAAAGGCGTGCGTGGACCAGAGACGTCTGAACATGCCGTCCTCCCTTATGTCCCCGGTCGACACCACTGCAATTCAAAAAAGCAGTACAAATTATTGTTTTGTATATTTATCTTTCCGGCACAGCCGTTCACATGCGAGAGGACTGAAGGATGGAAAAAAAATATGCCGCAGGCATGGAAACGCGACGGGCCGTTCTTGGGGACCAGCATGTAGATCGCGCTGACTCCCAAAAGACGGATTTTGACACACCGTTTCAAACCCTCATAACCGAAGGCGCATGGGGAACCGTGTGGGCAGATGAAACCATCAGCCGCCGCGACCGGTCGATGCTGACGATTGCGCTGCTCGCAGCAACCGGCAATTTTGACGAAATTCCCATGCACATACGGGCCACTTGCAATACTGGCGCCAGCAAAGAAGACGTGATGCAGGCTTTTCTGCATGTGGCGATCTACGCGGGCGTGCCAAAAGCCAACCATGCGATCAAACTCGCCAAATCAACCTATGCCGAGATGGAAGAAATCACATAATGCAACCAGCGGAGTATTATAAACGTGACCGAACCATTCATCCCGCAGCTCTTACACCCGGCTACAAGTCCTCGGTTGCGCGAAGCCCCCGTTACGCTCTGATTTCGCTGCAAAATTCGATAAGCGAAGTCACGGGACCCGTATTTGACCAAAACGATCTGGACGTCGGCGACAACGACCTTTTAACGAATTATGCCCGGAACGGCCAAAGCCCGATCGGCGAGCGGATCATCCTGCACGGAAGAGTTCTGGATGAAAATGCGCGCGCTGTGCCGAACACACTGATCGAAATCTGGCAAGCCAACGCAGGCGGTCGGTACCGGCACAAGAAAGATACTTACGTTGCACCCATCGATCCGAATTTCGGCGGTTGCGGGCGCACTCTGACAGACGAAAACGGATGTTATACATTCCGAACCGTTAAGCCGGGAGCCTACCCGTGGCGCAATGACATCAACAACTGGCGCCCGGCTCACATCCATGTATCCGTCTTTGGGTCTGCTTTTGTCCAGCGGCTCGTCACGCAGTGCTACTTCGAAGGCGACCCTTTTATTCCAATCTGTCCGATTGTGCAGACGGTTTGCGATGCAGATGCTATCGAACAGCTCACGGCAAAGCTTGATCTCAATTCGACAATTCCTTTTGATTCAGTTGCTTACAAGTTTGACGTCGTCTTGCGCGGGCGACGTTCCACGCTTTTCGAGAACCGGCTGGAAGGGAACTGAACGATGCCTCAACAAGAAAGCCAGCTGAAGGAAACGGCATCTCAAACAGCCGGTCCCTATGTTCACATCGGACTGGCACCGGCAGCAGCCGGCTTCGATATCTATCGTCAGGAACTGGGTCACGACATCGCCGGAGCAAATGCAAAGGGAGAACGGATTCATGTCGAAGGTGTCGTGATTGACGGTGACGGCGCAACGGTGAAGGACGTGCTGCTGGAAGTGTGGCAGGCCAATTGTGACGGCGTCTATGCGCATCCTGAAGGTCGCGGCGCGGTTGAAGACGGCTTTCGCGGCTGGGGGCGTGTGATCTCCAACTTCGAAAGTGGCGCGTGGGGTTTTGACACCGTGAAGCCCGGACCGACGGGCAGTCGCACAGTGGGGAAGCATGCTCCGCATTTGAACATTTGGCTCGTCGCGCGCGGCATCAACATCGGTCTGAACACACGAATGTATTTTGACGATGAGTACGAGGCCAACGCTTCGGACCCTGTGCTTAATCTCATTGAAGACGAAGATCGACGCGAAACACTGATTGCAAAACGAACCGAACACGAGGACGCAGTTGTTTACCGTTTCGACATTCGTTTACAGGGAGAAAACGAGACCGTTTTCTTCGATGTCTAGGCCACGCTGGTCAACCTCACTCTCGCTACACTGTGCAAGGAATATGAAAGCCTCTTTACTGTCCGCTCCGACAGTCTTGTTGATTGCTTCGATGGCCCATGCGCGAACACCGCTGATTGCAAAGCTGCCTTCCGCATTTGCGTAAATGAGGAAGTGAACAACGCCGGAATCGATTTTTGTGGCATTGCAGTCGCGGTGGTTTAGAAGCCTTGCGGGATCACAGCCACGTAGCCACTCGCAGATAAGCCAAATTAGATCCCGGTAGCGAGTGTATGTCTCGAGATTCAGGCCGTCACGTTCCAGCCATTGCTCACACCTTGAACGACCGCCAAATTGCCGGACCCCAAGCGAGCTAATGACGATGGCAGTGGCCGTCGCGAAAATTAAAGATGACTGTCGTTCATAGTTATCACCCGTATCCTTGGGTTGGAGCACGTCAGGAAAATATCTGCTGGCCGGTCAACTAACGAACTTGACGCACCTCTGCACCAGCCGTTCAAACATCTTGTTGCAACTGTAAGCTGGCGCCCAAAAGCAGTCATTCACCGCTTTGATGGAAGACCGCCTAAACCCGTGTCGGCGCAAACTGCCTGTTTGCAGCAAACTTCGGCAGAAACGCAGCGCGTTAAAGAGCGCAACGTCTTTATGACAATACTTTTATCAATTTCCGCGAAGTCAGGTCAGAGATCTTGGGCCATAATTGGTCTAAAGTGGCCCAGCCCGGTTTGTCCCCGGGCCGAGCCTATGGTTGGATCATCCCGCTCTTATCCAGCGGGCATGATAGATGTCTCTGGATCAATCGTTGTGGCCACACCTGCGGCTTCTCTTCGACCGTCATTCCAGATCGCCTTGATCAGAGCTATGCACATCAGCGCCATCACGATGGAAAATGGCAGCGCGCCGATCACCATGGCGGTCTGGATTGCGCCGGTGCCGCCTGAGATGAGCAATCCACCAACCACAAGCGCCAAGGCGGCACCCCAGAACATGATGTGTGGTCGCGCCTTAGGGCCTTCATCGCCTGCTGCATTGATTGTGTTTACGATCAACACGGCAGAGTCAGCTGAAGTGACAAGGAAGGTCATAAGCAGGACCACGATCACCACCGCCATGCCCCAAGCCAGGAACTGTGCGATTGGTGCCAGCATGTATTCGGTCATGGCGAAGATTTTGTCGCCGTTGGCCGCATCCAGGATGACGCCGTTGGCATCACCGTTGAGTTCCAGATCGATCGCTGTGCCTCCGGCCCAAGCGAACCAGACAAAGCACATCAGCGAAGGTACGATCATGGCGCCCAGCACAAACTCACGGATCGATCGACCCCGCGAAATGCGCGCCAGAAAGAGGCCAACAAAGGGTGCGAATGCGATCCACCAGGCCCAGTAGAAGACGGGCCACCACCCCTGCCACTGTGTAAGAAGGAACGCCTCTGAGCCTTCAACGCCGTCAGAGCTGTAGACGTTAACACTGAGCCACGGCAGTGCCATCAGATAGTCGAAGATGCCGACAAAGAAGGCCGTCGCTCCGAAGAATGTCGCGCCAAAGAGGATGAAGAACCCCAAAAGGAATATCGAAAGAACCATGTTAATGTTCGACAGCCATTTGATGCCTTTGCCAACGCCTGAAAGCGCCGAGAGTGTCGACGCGCCCATGATGACCAACAGTGCGACGACTATGCCCAAAGTGGTTGCCGAGCCGTCTTCGAATGCCAGACCGCCGATGCCGATGCGTGTCAATCCCGCAACGAACTGTTCAACACCAAAGCCCAACGTTTGCGCAACGCCGAGAATAGTCGCCACCACCGCCACGATGTCGATGATATGACCCAAGGTACCGGAAAGGGATTTGCCAAAGAGCGGCGTCAACGACGAGCGGATTGTCAGGGGAAGCCCACGACGATAGCTGAAGAACGCGAGAGCCAGTCCGGCAATGGCGTAACACGCCCAAGCACCCAGCCCCCAATGCAAATATGACCAGACATACGCTGTCCGGACATTGTCGGCGTCGAGTGCTGTTGTGAGGCCCTGGATGACCGAGGGATTGTTTTTAAAGTGCGCAACAGGTTCTGCCACCGCCCAGGTCAACATACCGACGCCGATGCCAGCGCCAAACATCATGGAAAACCACGAGAAGTTGGAAAACTCCGGTTTTTCGCCGTCTGTCCCAAGGTTCAATCGCCCGGCAGCAGGCCAGATCGCCAAGCCGATGCAGACCAAAACAAAGCCAGTCACCACCCAGATGTACCAGGCCGCGAATTGTGCCAGGATGGCAGTGTTCCAATTGCCAAGGATCGTTCCGGCTTCACTGGGCCAAACGATACACCAGACAACCAAGAGACTGATAATGATCTTACTTACCACTGTTACATTAACACTAAACCCCCGATAAAAACCTGTGTCAGCGGTCTTGATTGGAAGTTCTGAAAGCGGGGGCTTTATTGCCATATTGTCTTCTCCCTTGTTGCCGTTCCCACATCACGCAGGTTCTCGGTAAGTCTTACCTTATCGATCCTTTGTGATTTGAGAAACTGAAACATTTTCGCCTATAGTTGCATTGTTAGGAAACTTTGAATGGTAAAACGCGCACTCATTCAGAACCTCAGCGACATCGACATTCGCCTTGTCAGGATATTTTTGACAGTGACCGAGTGCGGCGGTTTTGCGGCGTCTGAGCTCGAACTGAACATCGGTCGGTCGACGATTTCGAAACACATTTCGGACCTTGAGATGCGCGTCGGAATGAAACTGTGTAATCGCGGCCCTTCGGGTTTTTCGCTAACCCCCGAAGGCGAAATGGTTCTTGCCTCTGCCCAAAGGTTATTGGCCCATATCGACGCATATCAGGCAGAAATTGACGACATCCACACAACGTTGACAGGGACGTTGCGTCTGGGCGTGTTTGATCAGTCGTCGACCAACCCAAATGCGCGTTTGCACGACACAATCCGTAAGTTTGATAGAATTGCCCCTGAAGTGGAATTGGAAATAACGCTGGCCACGCCAAGCAACCTGGAGGCCCGCGTGATCGATGGCACTCTCGATCTGGCGATAGTGCCTATCCACAGAAAGTCGTCGCAGCTCAATTACTTGCCCATTTATACTGAACGAATGACGCTCTATTGTGGGCGCGGACACGAACTGTTCGGAACACCGAGTGATGTGCCGTTGGAAGAACTCAATCTGCGAAGATTTAAGTATGCGGGCTATGCGTTCAACTCGCCTAACATGAAGGCCGGGCAAAACCTTGGGGTCAAGAGAGCGGCGCGTGTTCAGGAAGAAGAAGCGCTGGCACTGCTCATTCAGTCAGGACGGTACATCGGCTACTTGGCAGATCACGTCGCCGAAACGTTCGTGAACCATGAAAGAGTTTGGCCAGTGGCACCTGTGGAGACAGGATATAGCAGCACTTTCGCGGCGATTACCCGAAAAAAACCGGAACCGACCCGTAAGACAATCGAATTCGTTGAATGCTTGAAGACTGTGCATCCAAGAGAAAACTAACTTAGGACAAAACCGCATTGCAGGGTGGACGTATTGATGGTGCAAGGCGGTCTTCAAGGTTTGGGTTTCTTGCTTCCAGCGCCCTTTCCGTGTTCTCTAGGGCTTCGGCATCTCGCTGCGAAAAGAGTTTTTGGTTATTCTGGCAACCACCGGTTCAGAAATGGGTATTCCACTAAAAAGTTTCTCTGTTTATCTTTTTTTTCCAATAAAGTTAACGGCTTGACTCAGCGGGTTTACAAAAAATTTCAGCAGGGAAATTGTTGCTCCAGAAGCAAGCGCTGGCACGAGCTAAAAGCAAGCCGAAACTCGCCCATGAATTCAAGGGCTGTTGAATTACAACAGATATCAGGCACGGATAGCGCCCATTGTGGTTTGAAACGAGACACCCCATGAGAATTCTGATCCTGACTGCTGTGCTTTTTTTGTCTGCATGTGGCGCGCGCAACGGATCTCCAAGCAGCGATGTGCCGCTGTATCCAGGAGAAACGCCTGAACTTCGCGTGATGATCAATGAAACTGCAGACGCGTACGACGTCCCTAGGAGCCTTGTGCACCGCGTGATCCAACGGGAGAGCGACTACCGCCCACGTGCCCGGAACGGACCCTATTACGGCCTGATGCAGATTTTGCCCGCCACGGCGCGTCAGATGGGTTTTCGGGGTGAGGCCGGCGATCTCCTCGACCCGCAAACGAATCTGACCTACGCGGTCAAATACCTCAAAGGCGCATGGATGGTATCGGACCGAAATGAACCTGAAGCGGTGATGTGGTATGCGCGCGGCTACTACTACGAGGCACGAAACCGCTGCATGCTTGTTGAAACCGGGTTAAGAGACACCGAAGTGCGGAAGTATTGCGGTTAATCGTCAAGGGAACGGGTTGAACGGGCACCCTTGCCGTTGTGTGAACAGATGGAGCCTGATCGGTGTCGGCGCTGTTTGCGGAATTGCAGTCTACGAAATTGATTTCGTTGGTACCCAAGGCCGGACTCGAACCGGCACGCCCGAAGGCGGGGGATTTTGAATCCCCTGCGTCTACCATTCCGCCACTTGGGCACTGGCGACACGCTTACCCAAGCTTGAGCACGGCGTCCAGCCCAAAGCGTGCGCAGCTGAAAATGACACCTCCGTCCTGCACGCGGCATCTGCCCGCCGCGCTGGCGTGCAAGTCTTCAATTTGCTAGGCGAAGCAAAACAAATCTTGGAATCGACAGGACCCATGGCTGATAAAGACAAATCAATGACAGAGCACGCCATGAACGAAACGGCCATTTCAGACCGGCTCGACCAACTGGCGGAAAGCGCTATCGACGAAGCAGTTTCACTCGAATGGATCCTTGGCCAGCTCCATGAACGGGCCTTTGGTCTTTTTCTCCTCGTGCTTGCGCTGCCCTGCTGCATTCCGTTTTTGTATGGTATCCCACAGATCGTCGCGTTGCCTCTGATGTTCGTATCGGCACAACTGCTCCTTGGGCGTCAGACCCCTTGGCTGCCGAAAGGATTGGCCGCTCGAACCGTTTCGGCCGACGCGTTGCTCAATCTGGCAACACGCGCTGGCCCTTGGCTGCGCAGAATTGAGGCCATAAGCAGACCCCGGCAGACTCAATTGACGCGTGCACCCCTGGATCGCGTCGTCGGGCTGGCATTGGTGCTTTTCAGCGCCTCTATCCTCGTGCCACTTCCCGGCACGAACACGGTACCGGGATTTGCTGTCGTTGTCGTCTCAATGGGTCTTTTGCAGCGCGATGGCGTCCTCGTGATCCTTGGCATGCTGCTGGGCACAGCGTGGATCGGGTCTTTGATAATTGCCGGAGCGACGCTGGCGAGCTTGATCAAAGGGTGGCTGGGATTTTGACGCGTGACCATCTCACCACCATGGCTGCCCTTGGGTCAGCGGCATTGATTGTCGGGGCCTTTGCGTTTCAACACTTGGGCGGTCTTCCACCATGTCAAATGTGCATCTGGCAGCGCTACCCTCACGTGATTGCTCTTGCCGCAGGAGTACTGTTGCTTGCAATGAAACTGCGCGCTTTGAAAATACTCGGTCTGATCGCCGCGCTGACAACATCAGCGATCGGATTTTTCCACGTGGGCGTAGAGCAAGGCTGGTGGGAGGGGCCGACTAGTTGCTCCTCCGGCAACATTGCCGGGATCAGCCCGGAAGAATTGCTGGACCAGATCATGTCAGCCCCGCTTGTGCGATGTGACGAAATCCCTTGGGCGCTAATGGGGATCAGTATGGCAGGATGGAATGCCATCATATCTCTGAGCCTCGCCGGGCTTTGGTTGGCCGCACTCAGGCAAAGCTAAGACACCTTTCTCGTCCGAAGAAGCAGGCTCGTTTCGCTCGCTGTGATGCCATCCAGTTTACGGATGCGGCCCAAAATTTCGTCAAACTGTTCCAGCGTGTCAGTTCCGATGTCGACAATAACGTCCCATCGTCCGTTGGTGGAATGCACTTGCCGAATGTCCGGCATTGCAGCGAGATGGCGCACTATGCGTTCGGTTCCGCGCCCTTCGATTGCAATCATCATAAGCCCACGGACCGGGTCCGTTGCGAGATCCGACGTCAACACCACCGTGAATCCAGCAATCTCTCCGCGCTCTTGGAGTTTCGCAAGGCGGGATCGAACCGTGGCGCGCGACCAACCGAGGTCCTGTGCTAATTTTGCAAGCGACGCACGCGCATCGTGTCGCAAGGCACCAATAAGGCGCATATCCATTTCGTCCATTTTGCCTGTCCAAAATGATTAATTGCAGCGCATATTGACCGAAATTACAGCTTGTCGGCAAGCAAGTTCGGCGACTATTCCATCGTTGCAGCCACATGAGACCAAAAAATGAAAACTAAAAAATGTATTCTGCTCGGGGCGCCGGTTGACAGTGGAAAACGACGTCGCGGCTGCCTGATGGGCCCGGATGCCTACCGCACCGTGGATCTGGCCGCAACGCTGCAGACGCTGGGGCACACAGTCGAAGATCGCGGAAACGTCGCGCCGGCAGATTTTGTCGAAGCGACACACCCTAAAATTCATGCCCGGTCGGAGACAATCGCATGGACCGAGGCCCTTGCCGATGCGGCCGAAGACGCTCTGAATTCAGGGCTGCCGATATTTTTGGGGGGCGATCATGCGCTCTCGCTCGGAACAGTTTTGGGTGCCATGCGTCATGCCGAAAGGCACGAAAAACCACTGTTTGTACTTTGGTTGGATGCACACAGCGATTTTCACACGCCGGAGACGACAGACAGCGGCAACTTGCACGGCACGCCTTTGGGCTATGTGACGGGTCGACCAGGATTTGACGGGTTTCCGAAGGTCACAGTGGCTTTGCCGCAGGAAAACATCGCAATCATCGGGTTACGTTCTGTGGATCAAGCCGAACGTGCCGCCCTGCAGGAGACAAAGGTGCATCGGGTCGACATGCGCGAGATCGATGAAACCGGGATCGCCAAACCGCTGGCTTTGTTTCTAAGGCGGGTGGCAAGTGCAGGCGGCATGTTGCACGTTTCGCTTGATGTGGATTTTCTGGACCCGTCTGTTGCACCAGCCGTCGGCACCACCGTTCCCGGCGGCGCAACAATCCGAGAGGCCCATCTCGTCATGGAAATGCTGCATGATAGCGGTCTCATGACCTCGATGGATTTGGTCGAGCTGAACCCGTTTCTCGATGAACGCGGACGCACCGCACAGGTCATGGTCGATCTTGCGGCATCAGCCTTGGGGCGTCGCGTTTTTGACCGCCCAACACGCGCATACTGATCATGAGGCTCCACGAAAATGCCTGCACTCCCCCCGTCTGATAAGGCTCTTGTTCCCTTCGTGTCTGTCGATGACATGATGCAGTTGGTGCATCATATCGGCGTTGAAGCCCTGCTGAAGGGGCTCGCAAAGTACATAGAAACCGATTTCAAACGGTGGCCCCAGTTTGACAAGACACCCCGCGTGGCCAGCCATTCCGATGTCGGCGTGATCGAATTGATGCCCACGTCAGATGGCGAGGCTTATGGTTTCAAATACGTCAATGGTCATCCGAAAAACACCGCAGAAGGCCTGCAAACCGTCACCGCTTTTGGGCTTCTGGCGGACGTTGACACGGGCTATCCGGTGCTTTTGACCGAGATGACCCTGTTGACCGCGTTGCGAACGGCCGCAACCTCGGCTTTGGTCGCAAAAGCTCTGGCACCCCGGGGCGCAAGGGTGATGGCCATGATCGGCAATGGCGCTCAGTCCGAATTCCAGAGCATTGCCATGAAGGCGATCTGCGGAATTGAAGAAGTGCGCCTTTACGACATCGACCCGGCCGCGACTAAGAAGTGTGCACGCAACCTTGACGCCAGCGGGCTGCAGGTCACGCCTTGCGCGAGTTCCGAGGACGCCATACTGGGCGCACAGATCATTACGACCTGCACAGCGGACAAGCAATACGCCACAATCCTGACCGACAACATGATTGGCTCCGGGGTTCATATTAACGCCATCGGCGGGGATTGCCCCGGCAAAACCGAGTTGGCCAGCGCCATCCTGCACCGCGCAGATATTTTTGTTGAGTATCCCGAACAGACCCGCATCGAAGGCGAAATCCAACAGATGCCAGAAGATCATCCCGTAACGGAGGTTTGGCAAGTGCTGACCGGAGCCGAAACCGGGCGCACGGCCGACGAACGGGTCACTCTCTTTGACTCTGTAGGGTTTGCAATCGAGGATTTCAGCGCTTTGCGCTACATACGCGATCAGGTTGCCGGGACGCACTTCTTTCATCCGCTGGACCTGCTGGCCGACCCGGACGATCCGCGCGATCTTTATGGCATGCTCACGCGCGCGCAACCAAGCTGATGATTTCGGGTTGGCCGGACTGGGCGGACGCCCGATCCCAAAGCACGTAATGCGCGGGCGTGCCCGCGCGCTACGGGATCAGGGTTCGACCCTTGTTGCATCGTAGCCGTAAATCCAGTCGAACTGACGCACCATACGGTCTGGTGCTGCGCGGCTTCCAAGCTGGAGAGCACGATGGGCTGCCCAACGAAATGGCCCCGGGCGCAGGTGATACTTCCACGCGTTTGCGCTTGCGGCTTTTATAACTCTTGTCACCCGCGCTTTGCGCAGGGACTGATAGCGATCCAGTCCCGCGCCAGAGACAACCGAGGCAGCCAAAACCCAGGCATCCTCGAGCGCCAGATTTGCGCCCTGCGCCAGAAACGGCAGCGTGGGGTGCGCTGCGTCGCCTAGTAACGCCGCCCCGTTCCGGGCCCATGTTTTGGCCACCGGGTGACGGAACAATCCCCATAAATGCACTTTGTCCACACGCTCCAGAACACTTGAAACGTCGCCTCCAAAATCCGCAAAAGCCGCGCGCAGGTTTGCAGGGTCATCCAAGTGGTGCCAGCCTTCTTCTGCCCAGCCTCTGCGCTCCTGCAATGCAACCAGATTGAGCACCCGTTTCCCGCGGATCGGATATCGCACGATATGCCGTCCTGGTCCCATAGTCACATGCACACGCGCGTCACTGGTTGTGGCAGGCACTGTGGCACGCCATGCGACCTGTCCGGTAAACTCCGCAGCGCTTTGACCGGTCACTGCGGGGCGCCCCACGGAATGAAGCCCGTCCGCACAAACGATCAGATCTGAGCGCTCGGTGCCACGACCTTCAAATACGGCAAACGGCTTTGGTCCCGGCTCCACCTTCACGGCGCGATCTCCAAGAACGAGCGCCACATCCGCTTTCTGCGCCGCGTCGACCAGGGCGTTCACCAGATCGGCCCGGTGCACAAACAGGTACGCCCTGTCTTGCAGACGGGTCAAATCGAGCCTCGCCACTTCCCTGCCCTGTCGAAAGTCTTCCAACACGACCGCCTCGCCCACAACCGCGTTGCGCGCGTGCAGACCGGGTGTCACACCCAACGCCTCCAGCACAGCCAAACCGTTTGGGCTGATTTGTAGCCCAGCCCCAACTTCGGAGATTTCGTTGGCCTGTTCGACAACAGTGACAGCAATACCGCGTTGCGCCAAGGCAGTGGCGACCGCCAAACCGCCGATTCCCGCGCCGACAACTACCGCTGTCTGAACCATTCCCTCTCCTACGACAAAGGCGTCGGAACAGTTGCTCCGACGCCCTCATTTAGTGTCTTCCCGAGGATTTATCAGTCGTCCCGATGCACTTTTTCGCGGCGCTCGTGGCGCTCTTGCGCTTCAAGGCTCATAGTGGCGATCGGGCGCGCATCGAGGCGCTTTAGTGAGATCGGCTCGCCCGTTACCGAGCAATAGCCAAATTCACCTTCTTCGATACGTCGCAGCGCACCGTCGATTTTGCTGACCAGCTTGCGTTGGCGGTCCCGTGTTCGCAGTTCGAGCGCGCGATCCGTCTCTTCCGACGCACGGTCCGCCACATCCGGAATGTTGCGTGTTCCATCCTGCAGACCTTCGATGGTGTCCTTGCTGCCTGCCAGCAGTTCAGATTTCCAGTTCAACAGTTTGCGTCGAAAATATTCCAGTTGGCGTTCATTCATGAACGGCTCATCTTCAGCCGGACGGTAGTCGTCCGGTAGAAACAGTTCCTGCTTCATCTGTGTTCCCTCAAAATGGCTCAGTTCTGTCATGCGCATCTTGTCCCTTGGCCAAGAGCCCCCCGATGCGCTGCGTCTAACGTACGGGTGTCGAATTGTCACTACACAATCATGAAGTTTTCTGCCTAAAAGAGCCTGAGAAAAATGCCGCAAAGGGTTGACAATCGCATGAAATTCCAGGGGACCGAAAACTACGTGGCAACCGAAGATCTGGCGATCGCGGTAAATGCGGCCGTCACGCTGGAGCGTCCGTTGCTCGTAAAAGGCGAACCCGGCACCGGCAAGACCGAGCTCGCCCGGCAAGTCAGCCAATCTCTGGGTCTCGAGATGATCGAGTGGAACATCAAATCCACCACGCGCGCGCAGCAGGGCTTGTACGAATATGACGCGGTCAGCCGCTTGCGAGACAGCCAACTCGGTGATGAACGTGTGCACGATGTCGGCAACTATATTCGCAAAGGAAAACTCTGGCAGGCTTTTGAAGCGGATACAAAAGTTTTGTTGCTGATTGACGAAATAGACAAAGCCGACATCGAGTTTCCAAACGATTTGCTGCAAGAGCTCGATAAGATGGCGTTCTATGTTTACGAAACCGGAAAGACGATCACTGCACGCCGCCGGCCGATCGTCATCATTACATCAAACAACGAAAAAGAGCTGCCGGACGCTTTTCTCAGACGATGTTTTTTTCACTATATCCAGTTTCCGGATGTCGACACGCTGCGCAAAATTGTCGAGGTTCATCACCCCGGGATCAAAGAGGCTTTGCTCACCACGGCCCTCACCCAGTTTTACGAGATACGCGAGCAGGCGGGGCTCAAGAAAAAACCATCCACGTCAGAGGTTCTCGATTGGCTCAAACTGCTCTTGGCCGAAGATCTGACAGCAGAGGATCTGAAGACATCCGGGCCGAACGCATTGCCAAAATTGCATGGTGCGCTGTTGAAGAACGAGCAAGACGTACATTTGTTCGAACGGCTTGCGTTTTTAGCACGCGGCAGTCGGTAACCTGACAAAAAATTGCCACAATTGCCACGATTCTGCCTTATTTCGTAGCTAACTTCATGAGTGATCCAGCGCGACAAGATGCTGGGCGCATAGAGATATGAGCAGGCAGTAAAAAATGACAGCAATCCCCTCGGTGCAGGTGCGCGGTTTGCGCAGCGGCGACAAGGCCGACTGGAGTCGCATGTGGCGCGCTTATCTGGCCTTTTATGAAACAAGCCGCCCGCAAGAAATCTACGAAATATACTTCGACAGGTTGCTTGGGAATGATCCGCAAGATTATCATGGTCTGATCGCCGTGATGGAAGGCAAACCCGTCGGCCTGACGCACTATCTTTTTCACCGCCACGGCTGGTCGGTCGAAAACACCTGTTACATTCAGGATTTATACGCTGACCCCGAGGTGCGCGGACGCGGCATTGGCCGCGCCTTGATCGAAGCGGTCTATGCCGCAGCAGACGCTGAAGGGGTGTCATCCGTTTATTGGTTGACGCAGGATTTCAATGCAACTGCCCGCCAGCTTTACGACAGGATCGGCGTCAAAACGCCATTCATAAAGTACAGCCGCGCGTGAGACGTCGCCTTGTTTTGCCGCTCCTGATGCTGATGTGCGCCTGCACGCCGGTCTCTCAGAACCACACAGCATCGCGCGCAGTCATTGCGGAAACAACCTTGCCGCCGATGAAATCTTTCAAAGCAAGCGCGCCAGCATCTCAAAGGATTTCAAACGCGGATTTGGTTGTCGATTTCATCGATCTCAGTTTTGCCTTGGAAAGTGGGCGCGCTCTGCCGGTGCTGACCCGCTTTGAAGGACCTATCAGCCTGCGCGTAACCGGTCGGCCACCGCCCACACTGAATGCGGATCTGACTGGTTTGTTGGGCCGCCTGCGGCGCGAAGCAGGTATCAACATCACCAAGACGTCCAGCGCATCGGCCAACGTGACCGTTGAGGCCGTACCCCGAGCTGCCATTCAAAAGGCCCTGCCGCAGGCGGCCTGTTTCGTGGCTCCGAATGTCAGATCGCTGGCGGAATACCGCAGCGAGCGCAGGCGCGACACAACAAACTGGGCGCTGCTGCGCAACCGCACGCATCTCACTATCGTGCTGCCCAATGACGCCAGTCCGCAGGAAACCCGCGACTGTCTGCATGAGGAACTCGCACAAGCGCTCGGGCCGCTTAATGATCTTTACCGGCTGCCCAATTCGGTGTTCAACGACGACAATGTCCATACCGTACTCACGGATTTCGACATGCTGATCCTGCGCGCGACATATGCGCCGGAGTTGGCCAACGGCATGTCAAAGGAAATGGTGGCGCGCGCCTTGCCCAAGGTCTTTGCCCGCATTCACCCCGCTGGACAGTTTTCAAGCACTCGGCGGGTTAGCCGGACGCCATCCGCCTACGCTCGCGCGATTGAAACGGCCCTCGGTCCCGGCGTTGCGCCTGCGCAAAGACGCCGGGCGGCAAATCAGGCTGTAAAAATTGCCAGCGACATGGGATGGAAAGACAACCGTCGCGGCTTTGCACATTACGCACGCGGCCGGGTCCTTCAGAACACCAACGCCAGTGCAGCCGTCGCCGAGTTCAGACTGGCAGACCGGATTTATGCAGCCGACCCGCAAACGCAGTTGCACCGCGCATTTGTGGCAACACAACTTGGCGCTTATGCGTTGGCGAAAGGAGACACCAAAGGTGTCAGCGTTGCGGTCACACCCTATATCCCGACGGCAAAATCTGCTCAAAACGCAGCCCTTCTGGCCACGCTGCAACTGTTGAAGGCGGAGGCTCTGCAAATCGAGGGGCGCGTTCAGGACGCCAATGCCATCCGACTGGACAGTCTGGGCTGGGCGCGCTACGGGTTCGGCTCCGACTGGGCTGTGGAAGCACGGTTGCGCGAAATCGCATCTCTGCGTCCATCGCCCGATCCGGTCTGACCCGAGAATTGCCAAAGCGAATTTGGCGCGGAGTGAATGAAGATGATCGTTATTCTGGGGGCTATGTGCGGTGCGGTTATCGGCGGCGTGACTGCTCACAAGCGAAAAGGCAACCGCCTAGACATCGCACAATATGCAGCAGGTTACGCGTTGGCCTTTACCGTCGTGGCCATGATCCTTACCGTAATACTGGACCGAACGCTGATCTGACAAAGGACCGCAATGTTCCTGCCTTTTTTCGAAGCGCTGCGCAAACATGGCGTGCCAGTGACGCTGCGCGAGTTCCTGTCATTTCTGGAAGCAATGCGCGCCGGGCTCGTCACTTACGACGTTGAAGCCTTTTACTACCTCGCCCGGCTGACGCTGGTGAAAGACGAGCGCAACATTGACAAATTCGACCGCGCTTTTGCCGCGACTTTCTCTGGTCTGGAAAAGATCAGCGCGGACGCGGTGCTTGAAGCCGTGGATATTCCCCAAGACTGGCTTGAAAAAATGGCGGAAAAGCATCTCAGCGAAACCGAAAAAGCTGAGATTGAGGCGCTTGGAGGATTCGACAAGTTGATGGAAACGCTCAAGGAGCGTCTCGCAGAACAAAAGGGCCGCCACCAGGGTGGCAACAAATGGGTCGGCACGGCCGGCACCTCGCCCTTTGGCGCATACGGGTACAATCCGGAAGGCGTGCGAATTGGTCAGGATGCGTCGCGCCACCAGCGTGCCGTGAAAGTCTGGGACAAACGCGCGTTTCGCAATCTCGACGACTCCGTCGAAATCGGCACGCGCAATATAAAAGTAGCGCTCAAACGCCTGCGCCGCTGGGCCCGCGACGGAGCCGATGAAGAGCTGGATCTCGGAGGGACTATTCGCTCGACCGCCGAAAATGGTTATCTAGACGTCAAAACCCGCCCCGAACGGCGCAACGCCGTAAAGGTGCTGCTTTTTCTCGACGTCGGCGGGTCGATGGACACACATGTGAAAGTCGTTGAAGAACTGTTCTCGGCCGCGCGCGCCGAGTTTAAACACATGGAGTACTATTATTTCCACAACTGCCTTTATGAGGGCGTATGGCGCGACAACCGTCGGCGGTGGGATGCACAGATTCCAACGCACGAGGTTCTCAACACCTATGGCTCTGATTACAAGTGCATTTTTGTCGGCGACGCGTCCATGTCCCCCTATGAAATCGCCTACCCCGGCGGCGCGTCCGAACATTGGAACGCGGAAAGCGGTGCGACATGGCTCACCCGTACGCGCGACCAATGGGCTGACCTCGTGTGGATCAATCCAGTGCCCCAACGGTATTGGGGCTACACGCAGTCCATCGGCATGATCCAGGACATCATCGGTCATGCGGCGATGGTACCTATGACACTCGAAGGCATTGGTCGCGGCATGAAAGAGCTCAGCCGCTGATCATGGCCCGCGCTGCGTCTTTGATCCAAAAATATCCCCGCCGGAGGCATCCGGCGCTTGCCCGAGACGAAACAGTCCCCATATCTTGCGCATGATCAAAGCCACACCGATCCTGCTGGCCATCATGTACGGCCTCGTGATGTATCGCTTTTCGGCCTGGCGAACGGCGAAGGCGCTGGACACCCAGTCGACCGAGCTGATGGACCCTATGTTGCGCGTAATGACCGACCGCATGGCGGCCGCGCTCGGGATCGATAAGATCAGAGTGAATATTTACGAGATTGATCCGATCAACGGCCTTGCTGCTCCGGACGGACGGATTTTTATCACACGCGGATTTTACAACAAATTCCGCGCAGGCGAAGTCACGGCAGACGAAATGGCCAGTGTCATTGCGCATGAACTGGGGCATGTGGCCTTGGGCCATTCGCGGCGGCGCATGATCGATTTTTCCGGTCAGAATGCGTTGCGGACAGCTTTGGCCATGGTGATTGGCCGGTTTATTCCTGGCGTCGGGCCCTGGGTCGCCGGTTTTTTGACCTCACTTTTGGCAGCGCGTCTGTCACGCAGCGATGAATACGAGGCGGACGCCTATGCCGCCGCTCTTTTGACAAAAGCGGGCATTGGCGTTGAGCCTCAGATCAGCCTCTTTCACAAACTGGACAAACTCACGGCAACACGGGGTGGTGCGGCACCCGCGTGGTTGCTGAGCCATCCCAAGACGACCGAGCGTGTCGCAGCGCTCAATGCGCTTCAGACGAAGTGGCAGAACGCACCTCAACCCTGAGACAGCGCTTTTGCGAGTCGAGGCAAACGGGCCTTTTTCAAAAGCGAACGGATCTGCCAGTCTTCACCCGACAACCGGCGCGCTTGGCCAAGTACTCGCCCGCCAACCGCCTCGATTTGTTCCGGCATTGCCTGCCAAAGATCCACCAGAAACGCATCTGGATCGATGCGTTTCAATCCTTCTTCCGCAAGAATGTGGCGTGGAAAATCCTTGGCATTCAACGTCATGATCGCATCCGCCGATCCAGCAACAGCCGCTGCAAGAACATGAATGTCACCCGCATCGGGCAACCACAAGCGCGCCTCTAAACCCTCTGGCACGCGAATCTGTGTGTTGGCAAACCGGCCCCGTACCAGAGCAATTTCAGCGCGCGCCTGGGCTTCTCCCGTCGGACCCAGCTTCCGCGAGGCCCGGGCCCATTCCTCTTCAATCCGCGCGGACCACTTTGGCTCAAACGCACCCGTCTCTGCGCTGCCCAGCACCATTTCGCGCATCACCGTCGGGTAAAGAACACATGTATCGATCAGAACGCGCATCGCTCAGAGCTGAAAAAACAACGACTTCAGGTACCCGCTTTCGGCCAGTTGCGGCAATTGGGGATGATCCGGGCCTGCAAATCCACTGTGCAGTATCGTGGCGTGGCGTCCGGACCGACCAATCCCACGCACGCAGGCCGCGCGAAAGGCCGCCAGATCCGCAGCGTGAGAACAGGAGCACAGAACCAGAATTCCGTCTTGCGCAACCAGTTTCGTTGCCAGCCGTGCCACGCGTTCATAAGCGCGCAAACCTGCGTCCAGCGCTTGTTTGGAAGGCGCAAATGCCGGCGGGTCACAAATGACAATATCAAATTTAGCGCCTTCCGCACCAAGATCACTCAGTACGTCAAACGCATCACCGCAACGTGCGTCAAACCGTTCATCGAAACCGCTGGTGTCCGCCCCACGACGCGCCAGAGACAGAGCGGGTTCCGACCCATCCACCGCCAGCGCGGATACCGCGCCGCCAGCAAGACAGGCAAGTGCAAAACCACCCACGTGGCTAAAGACATCCAAAACACGCGCGCCCTGCGCCAAATTGGCCGTGAACGCGTGGTTGCCACGTTGGTCAAAAAACAGCCCTGTCTTTTGCCCCCCTGTCAGATCGGCAAAGTAGGTGGCGCCATTCATGGGAACAGCGGTCGGCGCGTCCGGACTGTGGCCCGCAAGCACTGCGTTAACGTCGTCAAGACCTTCGAGCTTTCGCGTGCGTCCAGATGCGTTTTTCAGGACCGTCTCGACGCCGAGGACCTCCTGCACCGCGGATGTCAGCTGTGGCAGCAAGCCTTCGATCCACGCCGCATTAGGTTGTACAACCACACTGTCTGCAAATCGGTCAATCACGAGTCCCGGCAAGCCATCGGCCTCTGCATGTACCAAGCGGTAGTACGGCTGCTGATAGTATCTGTCACGGACCCGCAGTGCCTTGTGCAGCTTCGCAACCAACCAAGCCTGATCGACCGCGCAGTCCAAATCACGATCCAGAACACGGCAGATAATCTTCGACAAAGGATTTACGGCGACCGTGGCAATGGGTTTGCGCTCTGCATCCTCCAGCACGGCAATACTGCCCGGCGCCAGTGCTTTGGTGCGCCGATCAATTACCAATTCGTTGTTGTAGACCCAAGGAAACCCATGCCGCAGCGCACGGCTATTGGCTTTCGGACGCAATCGTACGACGGGCAAAGCGGATGCGTAGGCAGATGCAAATGAGGGCGCTGTCATAGCGCCCTGCTCTACTCTGTTCTCATGCCGCGTGAAAGATCAGAATTCGCTGTCGGGGGCCTCAATGAGCGCCAGCTGCGGTGTTGTCACCGGCTGGGGCGCAGACAGTTCTGATTGGATCACGCGGGCAAGGTGATCGGTGATCCGAACCTTTTGAGTCTGACCCTGACGATCCGCCTCTATGGCACGCTGACCGGCGTAGCTTTTGAGGTTCGCCTTAACGACGCGCGGCGGCGACAACATCTGACCGGTTTCTGCATCGCGCAGAACCATTGCAAAACGAATGGAGTGCACACCGCCTATTGTGTAGCGGGTCTTCTCGGTGACCGAGTGGAAACGTTCGACCTGGACATCCAGAACGGCAGGAACCGAGCCATCCAGACTGCTGGTGCCACGCGTAAACGCTGTCTCAAAAATCGCCTGCACCTGCTCATGACGGTCGCCCGGAGGATCGCCCCGCCATACGATGTCACCAGCCGGATAGTAGCTGTTTGCTTCGGATGCGATCAGGCTGCGGGGCACAATCACATTGACTTCAGTCACATCAAATGCCGCGCGCGCCGGCGCTGCAACCGGTGTTGACGCAAGCGCCGGTGTCGCAACGCGTTGTGACACGTTGTCAGGGGTGTAGCTCGCGCCGCATCCTGAGACCAAAACAGCGATAGCTGCTGCTGTAATCCAACGAAAGTGTTTCATTTTGCTCTCCTCGGGTGCTCGGACACACCCTCTTGTCCACGATGCACGCTAGGCGCGAAAGAGGGCGGAAATGTGGAGAGTTTTAAATAACTTTAAGGCGTTTTCGCGCGAAGTGATACTCAGTTTCGGGTTCGCGACCGCCAACCACCGCGTCTGCGGGGGGCCGCCATACTGCTCAAGCCTTCCGACATGACTTCATTCATCGGGTGTTCCGGGTTGCTTTTCTGATACATGGATATCAAGTGTCGAAGCGCTCCGCTCGTGTCCTGTTCCACGGGCAGGCTCAGCGCCCAATCGAGGAATATTGTGCGGCACTCCGGTTTGGTAATGCCATCAATCCGATAGGCCTCGTAGATCAGCCCCTTGGGATCAAAATGATCACCTTTCATTCGTCTTCTCCTTTAGGCGCGTATGTTGACAGAACTCTGTCAAGACCGTCGCCACAGGTTTGGTAGCGGGCCGACAGCGCCGTCTCAAGTGTTGTGACATCTGCTACGCCAGCAGCGCGTGCCAGAAACGCTTGCGCCGCGGGACGCAGATCCGCATCCTCGGGTGGCGCAGGCGACAAAAGCCGCACGGCTGTATGTGCACTGGAGAAAAACGCGGCAGCATCCAGAAATGCGGTACCCTCCTTCTCCGGGACCAGTCCGGCGGCGACAGCGTCACGCAGACCCTCATCGGTTGATGCACCGTGGCGGCCCGCAAGCAAAGCGCCGCCTTGCGCTAAAAGCTCCAGCTCCTGAAGGCGACCGCGCCCCACTTTGATGTCCCACAGACTGACCGGCGCTTTGGCGTCCTGTATCCGTGCGCGCATTTCCGATATCTCCATCGCGACCGCGTTGCGATCACGTGGCTGTTTCAAAACGGCATCCAGAAAGGCACAAACATCTCGGCGTAAATCCTCCGGACCCGCCACGACGGACGCACGGGTCAGTGCAAGGTGCTCCCAAAGCCACGCCTGATCTCGCTGATAGTTCTGAAAGGCGGACCAGCTTGTCGCTACCGGTCCCTGATTGCCGGAGGGACGCAAACGCATATCCACGTCATAGAGTTTGCCTTGCGCCATTGGAGCTGACAACGCCGTAATCAGCGCCTGCGTCAGCCGCGCGAAATAGGGGCGTGTCGCCAAAGGGCGCGCGCCATCGGATGTCTCCGCTTCCAAAGGGTCGTAAATCACAATGAGGTCGAGATCCGAGCCGGGATTGAGTGATACCGCGCCGAGCGATCCCATGCCCAGCACAACCGCGCCGCGTCCGGGCGGCGTGCCGTGCTTGCTGGCAAATTCTTGGGTCACCACTGGCCAGAGCACATTCAGAACCGCGCGCGCCAGGTCGGTATATTGCACGCGTGCGCGTTTCGGACTGATCAAACCACGCAAGAGATGGACCCCGATCCGGAAATCCCATTCCTTGTACCCGCGTCGGACGCTGTCGAGTTTTCGCTCGTAATCCACTTCTCCGTTCAGACCATTCAGCAGAGTTGCTTCCAATCCACCCTGCCCGGGCCAGTCCGAGAAAAAATCGCCAGCGATGACCGCGTCGAACACCTGAGCATTGCGGGACAAATACTGGGCAAGTGCGGGTGATGTTCCGGTGATGTCAATCACGAGGTCCATGAGCTGTGGGTTCGCCTCCAACAGAGAAAACAACTGAACTCCTGCCGGCAGACCGGACAAAAATCCGTCAAACGCGAGCAGAGCTTCGTTTGGTCTTGCCGTCTGAGACAGACACTGCAGCAAAACCGGCTTGAGACGTTCGAAAATCTGACGACTGCGGGCACTGCGCATGGCCGGGTAAGTTACCCAACGTGCCAAGACACCTTGGTCAAGATCGTTCCGGGCATCGGTTGGCGCGGAAACAGGATCACGGGTAAAAAACCCTTCTGTCAGCCCGTGTACCGCGTGCAAACGTTCCGCGAGATCCTGCCTCAAATGTGCTTCATCTGTGTCCATGAGTGCCGCAAGGCGCGCAAAACCCTCTTCAGATCGCGGCAAGCTGTGCGTGCGTGCGTCCTGCACCATTTGAAGGCGATGCTCGACCGTGCGATGCGCCGTGTAATGCTGGATCAGGGCATCTCTCACGTCGGGTGGCACCCAGCCCTTTTCAGATAACACAGTCAAACCCTCTACCGTGCCGCGCACACGCAAATCTGGGTCCCGGCCACCTGCAATCAATTGCCGGGTCTGTGTGAAAAATTCAATTTCACGAATACCTCCTCGACCAAGCTTCATGTCGTGTCCGGGAAGCGCTATCGGGCCTGCGAACCCCTTGTGTTCGCGGATCGCCAGTCGCATGTCATGCGCATCCTGAATGGCGGAGTAGTCAAGATGTCTGCGCCAGACAAAAGGTGTGAGCGCTTTGAGAAAGCGTGCCCCCGCCACCACGTCGCCAGCCGCCGGGCGCGCTTTTATGTATGCTGCCCTCTCCCACGTGCGACCGAGGCTTTCGTAATACTGCTCTGCAGCTTCCATTGCGATGCAAACGGGGGTCACTGACGGATCCGGTCGCAAACGCAGGTCCGTTCGGAAAACATAACCTTGCGCAGTTATTTCGCTGAGCATTGCCGTCATGGACCGCGTTGCGCGGGCAAAGGCGGCGCGCGCCTTCATGTAGTCGGAGGGGTCAAAGCGCGTCTCGTCAAACAGGCAGATGAGATCGATGTCTGATGAATAGTTGAGTTCCGCCGCTCCCATTTTGCCCATCGCAATGACGACCATGCCGCCGGCGGTCTCTACATCCGCCTCCGACAGGCCGGGTAGTCTGCCGCGATCAATCTGGTGGCGCACTGCGGCTTTCAGCGCCGCTTGGCAAGCTGCATCGGCAAAATGCGTCAAGGTACTGGTTACCTCTGCAAGCGTCCAGGCTCCGGCAAGGTCGGACAAAGCCACAACGAGCGCAATGCGGCGTTTTGCGAGACGCATGCGCTCCGCCAAAGTTTCTGGTGGCTCCGCGCTCAGGGCTTCAATCTCAATCGCGACAGCGGCGTCGACGTCTTTGAGAGCCGCCGGCAACCATGCGGCCTCCTTCTCGATCAAAGACGCCAGAAAAGGGCTGCTGCCGGCTGTGCCAACCAACAATGGCGTCAGGGACGCCGGGACATCTCCGACCGCCCAAGCGACGTCGCGCCCTTTGTCCGGATCAAAGGCCCTCGGGGCGCGTGTCAGTGACTTTGACAGGTCCATGAGCGAGTTGTTGCGCCGGTCTAAAGCATGGTCAATTGCGAATTGGCCGAAAAGTAATGTCTCTCCAGCAATGCCCACCCCGTCAAATCAATATTTTTAAGAACTAGAGCTATGATTAAAATAGAAATTTTTGATTTATGTAAAAAACATTCACATTTTCCCTTGATCTGACTGCGGCTGATACCAATCTAGACAATGTGAAAGACATTCACATCACGAGCCACCGGACTGATCCTCTTTGCATGAAAGGCATTACTATGACGACCGCCACACCGACTGCCCCTGTCCCCGCCCCTTCCAACTGGTTCACGCGCTCTGAAGCGTGGCTTGATGCCAAAGGGAAAGGCGCCTGGATTGCCGCCATGGTGCTCGGGTTCATCCTTTTCTGGCCGGTTGGCCTCGCCCTTCTCGCCTACATGATATGGAGCAAACGCATGTTTAACTCTGCCTGCCGCAAGTCACACAAGTCCGCACGCACCGCTGCGACGACACTGCGCTCCACCGGCAACAGCGCCTTTGATGCATACAAAGCCGACACCCTGCGCCGGCTGGAGGAGGAGCAAGACCGATTTGAGGCCTTTCTCGAAAGGTTGCGCGAAGCTAAAGACAAGGCGGAGTTCGACCAGTTCATGGACGAACGCACCCAAAAAACCGACGACAGCGAAGGCTGATCCGACCCCACAAAAAGGCTCCGGGCGCCAAGCCCGGACCATACCAATTCGGAGACCGACGCGATGGCCGCGACACCAGATCCCTACGCACAACCCGAATTTTACCGGGACGTTCCGATGAAACGGCTACTGGCATGGGGCGTGGATGCGGCCGCTACGCTGCTGGGATGCATCGTTATATTGCCATTTACGGCCTTTACCGGCCTGTTTTTCTTCCCGTTTCTCTTTCTTGTTGTCGGATTCGCCTATCGCGTCGTCAGCCTCGCAAACTGGTCCGGCACGCCCGGCATGATCCTCTTTGCTATTGAATTGCGACAGGCCACAGGCGCACGAATGGATGCCGGAAGCGCCTTTGCCCATACACTCGGTTACACCTTGAGCTGGGTGGTGCCAGTGTTCCAGTTGATTTCCGTTGTGATGATGGCCGCAACCGAGCGTGGTCAAGGCTTGTCGGACCACGTTCTGGGCACGGTCATGATAAATCGGCGCGCCCTGCAAAGTTAGTCTTTGTTCACTTGCCATGATCGCATGCTCCTTGTTATCGTGCGCGAAAGTGACTTCCGGATGATGCATGCGCCACACGCTTCCAATAGCGCCACAGTTCTACGTGACGGCCCCACAGCCTTGCCCTTACCTTGAGGGCCGGATGGAACGGAAGTTGTTTACGGCTCTGCAGGGAGAGAACGCCGATCGACTGAATGACAGCCTTTCACAGCAAGGTTTCCGGCGCTCGCAGAACGTGCTTTACCGCCCCTCTTGCGCGGAGTGCTCAGCCTGTCTTTCAGCCCGAATTGATGTCTCTGCGTTTAAACCGTCGCGCAGCCAGAAGAGGACCGCGAATCGTAATTCGGATCTCAATCGGCGCGCGATGTCGCCATGGGCATCCGAGGAGCAGTACGAGCTTTTCCGCGCATACCTCGACAGTCGCCATGCTGATGGCGGAATGGCCGATATGGACGTTTTTGAATTCGCGGCGATGATCGAGGAAACGCCAATCCGCAGCCGCGTTGTGGAATATGCAGACGAGGTCACCGGCGCTCTCACCGGCGTGTGCCTGACCGATGTGCTGTCCGACGGGCTGAGCATGGTCTATTCCTTTTACGCGCCCGACATGTCGCGCCGCTCGCTTGGGACCTATATGATCCTCGACCATGTCGAGATTGCACGCGAAGCGGGCTTGCCTTACGTCTATCTGGGCTACTGGGTGCCAGGCAGCCAGAAAATGGGGTATAAATCCAATTTTTCCGGTCTTGAGGTCTATATCGGCGGAAGTTGGCAAAAAATGAAAGACCCCGAGGAATTCAACGCCGAAATGCACCCGCTGTCCACTGATCCGATTGCAGAACAAGTGGCCAATATTCAACTGCCCGACACCAGGCCAGTACGCTAAGTCAAAAGAGCCCTATATTCCGACGTGGAATAGAAAACCGGCTGATTGGCACTGACGCAAATCTGAAAACAGACTGGCGGGGAGAGTAACCCCGCTTCTCCGCTATTTTCTAATTCGGGATCAGATCGGGCACGATTGTGACGATGCCCGGGAAGGTCCACAAGAGCGCAAGCCCCACCACCTGAATGATCACAAATGGTATAATCCCCCGGTAGATGTGCCCTGTGGTAACCTCCTTGGGTGCAACGCCGCGGAGATAAAACAGCGCAAAGCCAAAGGGCGGTGTCAGGAAAGACGTCTGCAGGTTCACAGCAATCATGATCGTGACCCATTTCGGATCAAAGGTTCCGCCATAAATCACAGGGCCCACAATCGGGATCACGATGTAGATGATCTCAAGGAAATCGAGCACGAAGCCGAGGACAAAGAGCACAAGCATCACGATAAGGAAGACAGTGAATTCGTTGTCAAACGACTTCAGGAACTGCTGAATATAGTGTTCTCCGCCGAAAGAAATCACTACGAGGTTCAAAAGCTGCGAGCCGATCAGAATGGTAAAAACCATACTCGTGACTTTCGCAGTCTCCCGCACCACAGGCGACAGAACACCAGTTGTAAAGAGAATCCAGCAGGAAAACAGCAGCCCGAAGATTGCGTAAAGGTAAGCCGCGTAAGCAACAAAGAAGGCCACCCAGCTTTCAAAGGTCACATCATCTGTGTTGATGCGCAGATCAAAGTTGATGCCCACCAGTATGCAGACGACGATCGCCATTGTTGAGATGATGATCACCTTTGGCGATCGGTCCTGATCACTGAGCTTGCGGTAGGCTGCCAGCATAATCGCCCCGCCCGCGCCAAGCGCCGCTGCCGGTGTCGGGTTGGTGATACCGCCGAGGATGGACCCCAACACCGCTACGATGAGAACCAGCGGTGGAAAAACCACGCGGATCAGCTCGTTTTTGGCGCAGATTTTTGTGGCGTGCACCACACCGTACATCAGTGCGGCAAACGGAATCGCCATGATCAAGACGCTCGCACCGGACGTCGTCGTGGGAGATACAACCACAATATCCAAGAGCAACATGACGACTGCGCCAATAGCACCGATGATCAGCGCCTGCGGCGAAGCAGACGGGGAAACGCCTCGTGCGGTCGTCAGGAAAAGACCGGTCAGCAAAATGATAATCGCAAGCCCGGTTCCGATGGGCGCCGCTGCGTCGATCTTTGCCTGCGTTGCCGCAGCCAGTTCTTCTTCTGTCAGTTGCTGAGACTCCTGCACGCCACCCGAGGCATCTATTTCGGCCTGTTGTGCCAGCGCAAGCTCCCAGGCCTCCAGTCCATGCAGTTCGATCATCGAGGCCTGACACTGCTCGCTGACATTGGTGCGCAGTGATGCGCCTTCGCCAATATCAGAGAACCGGGAGACGTCCGTCGACTGACTGCCGACAATACCAACATTGCCCAAAAGGACAACGCCGACGATAAGCGCAATCGGAGCACCGAGAAACCACGTAAAGGCCTCGTCGCGCGTCACGGGTTCCGCATTTGTGCTGCCCATTTCAACGGCTGGCGCCTTCTCCGGGTTCAGCAGCGCATAACCAAAGGCATATAACGCGTACAGCAAGGCAAGCAGGATACCGGGCAGCAGCGCGGCCTGAAACAGGGTTCCAACAGATAACACCGCCGGTTCGCCGAGGTACGTGAGCGCGTCTGTGCAGCCAGCCGACGTCGCGCGCCGTTCCTGTGCTGCGGAATAAAGATCGCCCGCAAGCGTGCCCAGCAGAACGATCACAATGGAAGGCGGGATAATCTGCCCCAGCGTGCCGGACGCCGCAATTACGCCGGTCGACAACTCTGGCGAATAGCCGTTGCGCAGCATAGTGGGCAGCGCGAGCAAGCCCATGGTGACAACCGTAGCGCCGACGATGCCGGTGGAGGCGGCAAGAAATGCACCCACCACAACGATGGAGACGGCAAGGCCTCCGGGCAGCGGGCCAAACACCCGCGCCATTGTTGTCAGCAGATCATTGGCAATCTTGGAGCGTTCCAATGTGATGCCCATCAGAACAAACATCAGCACTGCAAGGAGTGTTTCGATCGATTGTCCGGCCAGCACACGCTCGTTCATCCGGTTCACTACGAAAGACACGTTGCGGTCCAGCGCCACTTCCCATCCGCTTGGAAAAACCGGTTCTTCGATGCGCGGCAAATCCGGGTATCTGAACAACGAAATGCTGTCAGCCTTTGTGCCCGAATTGACAAGATCCCTGTAGACTTGGCTGCTGGTGTCTATTGCCTGATGGATCAGCAAGCCTGCACTATCGAGTGCCGCAATGATCCCAAAAGAGATAACGCCAGCCCCTGCAATCGCGAAAGCTACAGGGAAGCCCGACAGAATTCCGCCGAAAAGACAGATCGCCACAATAATGAGGCCTACTTCAACGCCGTCCAAACCAAAAAACATGCGTTCTGTTCCTTATGCCGCGCGTCTTGACGACGGGGTGATCTTTGTGCGCGGCGTCGCAACCAACGCGTGTAGATGTTTGGACATGGTCATCTCAATGCGCCCCTTCATATGCTTCCTCACCTTCGCCCAGAGTGTCGCGGTCAAGATGTTTGCCAGCACTGTCCTCGCCCTCGCGCCATTCCTGAAACGAGCGGAAGAACATTGCCATTGCTTGCAAAAAGACCATCGCCGTGAAAGCGCACAGCAGTATTTTGAAAAGGAAGTATCCATTGAAGCCATTGGGGCTGAACCCGATTGTCTCCACGTTCCAGCGCAGAGCTCGGGATTTCGTCAACAACCGGTCGAGCGTGTCAGAGGCGGACGGGTTGGGCACAATAAGATGCCGCCAAAGGAAGAACCAGCCGTAAAGCCAGATCAGAACCGCCATGGGCATCATGAAAAACAGCGCGCCAAACATGTCGATGATTTTTTTCGTCCGGAACCTGACGGCCGAGTAGATCAGGTCAACACGCACATGCCCACCTTGGACAAAGGTATATGCCATGCACAGACAGACCACCATGGCATTGTAAAGCTTAAGTTCTTCAGCAAACCAGCTGATGTCGAATTGCAGCGGGATACCGAAACCAAGGGAAATATCCGGTCGCGTGAAGATACGTTGCATGAAGACGATGATGATCTGCTGAATCACCATTAACAGGCCCGCCCATGCAAAGAAGCGACCGACAGTGTTAGCGAAGCCTTCTAGCACCCGCACATAGCCCCACATGACGTTGCCGCGCCAGATGCCGACGGCAAACATCAACAAGAAAGCAGTGAAAACGACGAAAAAGAACTCGACAGAACCGCCGTAGTAAACGAAGCGCATGATCGCCTGCTTTTCGGACCAGTCCAGCCAAAGCGATGGATGCGTGATGGCATAAAAGAAGTTGTAGAATGCCATACCTATGTTGGTGACGAACCAGATTACCCCGTCCAACAGGACGCTTATCGCACCTCCACCAGAGGCTTCGTTTTCCATTTGTCCCCTCCCCGATCCGCAAGGTTTCGCAGATCAAAGCATGTATTCGCTGGCGTCCGGACCATTGCAGATCAGACGAGAACGAAGGGCCGGTTGCCCGACCCTTCGCATGTTTTCAATGGCTCAGCCGCTCGCAAGCACGCGGTTGCGTTGCGCAACGTAAAAGCCATCCGATTTGAGTAGCCAGTCAGAGCTTTGCGCCAGCGACTCTTCAAAAGAGCCACGAATTTTGGCAAAGATCTCGTCGCCCATGTTTTCGTCCATCACAGTTTTGGACGCTGCGCCGAACGCATCCCAGACGTCATCCGGGAATTGCAGGGCCTTGACGCCCTGCGCCTGCAGGCGGGCCAGCGCAGCACCGTTGTTGGCCAGCGTTTCCGCCAATTGGTAATGCGTTGTGGCCATGGCGGCATTGGCGATGATCGCCTGGTGCGACGGCGACAGATCATTGTAGACGTCAAGGTTGACGCCTGCAGCCAGTGCTGACCCCGGTTCGTGAAAGCCGGCGGTATAGTAGACCTTTGCCACTTCCTGGAAGCCTGCACGCTCATCCGCGAAAGGACCAACCCACTCAAGACCGTCCAGAGCGCCCGAAGACAATGCTTGATAGAGTTCACCGCCGGGGATGTTCTGCACAGACGCGCCGAGTTCGCCCAGCACTTTACCCCCGAGGCCCGGCATGCGGAACTTTAGGCCGTTGAAGTCATCGGCGGAGTTGATTTCCGTCCGGAACCAGCCACCCGACTGCGAACCGGAGTTACCCGCCAGGAACGACTTGAGGTTAAAGATCTCGCCCAGTTCGGTATGCAGGTCGTGACCGCCGCCGTGGTGGTACCAGTTTGTCACTTCCTGCGCGGTGCCGCCAAAAGGCACAGCCGTGAAGTATGCGTAAGCAGGGTGCTGGCCAATGAAGTAGTAGTCAGCAGAGTGATACAAGTCCGCCTGACCAGACGATACCGCGTCAAAAACTTCAAACGCGCCAACGAGCTCACCAGGGGCCTTCTTGTCGATGGTCAGCTGACCGTCGGACATGGCGCCAACCATTTCTTCAAAATACGTAGCCGCATCGTCCAGCACGGCAAAGCCGCGTGGCCATGATGTAACCATTGTCAGGGTGCGATTGCCTTGCGCGATAGCCGGAGCGGCAAGCGATGTCGCTGCGGCGGCCGATCCGCCGAAAGCAGAGGTCTTCAGAAAAGAACGACGATCCATAAGAGAAACTCCTCCCATTGTTTGCCTGCGCGCGCGTTCAACTCGCGCAGTTCGCTTAACGTGGCGCAGACCCTAACGTCCCGTACGGTTATGAAAATACCCACTACTGCGCAGACGCGGCGATAAACCTCGATTTTGAGCGTCTGATCATGTGATTTTCTTCCAGATTGCCCAACAACTGTGCCGCTGTTGTGCACGTTGCCCGAGCAGCCCCTTTGATTTTTCCGTCATTCTCCTTAGGAAAGGGGAATGAAATGGCGTCTTTCAAACCTCAGACCGAGCTACGGTCAAAAACTTTCGCTTCTTGCGACGGTTCCGCTGATTGCGGCTGTCGCAGCGATTGCGGCGCTTGTGGCCTTTCAGTCGCGCACATTGGCAGATCGTGAAATCCGCGCGCTTGAAACCCAGCTGATCGAAGCCAAGAAGGCAGAACTGCGCAATTATGTCACGCAGGCGCGCAACGGATTTTATTTCATTTACGGAAATGCCGCGCCGGACGACGAAAACGCACAGGAGCAGGTGGCGCAAATCCTGTCCGCAATGATCTACGGCACGGACGGGTTCTTTTTTGTGTATGACTATGATGGCAACAATCTTGTCAGCCCGCGCCAAACCGAGCGGATCAACCAAAACTGGATAGACGAGACGGACAGCGAAGGTACTCCGGTTGTCGCGCGACTGATCGAGATCGCGCGCCAGGGCGATGGTTACCTCACACATGTGTGGCCGAAACCATCCACTCGGCAAGAAGCGCACATGATCACGTACGTGACAAGCTTTCCCAGTTGGCGATGGGCCGTGGGAACTGGCGTTTTCATAGACGACGTTCTTGCCACGGTTGCCTCTGCTCGTGCGGATGTAGAGACGCGTGTTCAGCGCACGTTCCTCTACATCGGAGCGATTACCCTTGCCGCATTGCTAAGCGTCTTCCTGACAAGCATGGGATTGAATATTCGCGAACGGCGACTGGCTGATGCGAAACTTAAACGCCTGACGCAACGCGTGCTCGATGCACAGGAAGAGGAACGCGGACGTGTCGCGCGCGAATTGCATGATGGGATCAGCCAGATCCTCGTGGGCATACGTTATGCATTGGACACTGCCCGCCGCAGGCTGGAGCGTGGCGACCCATCAGCCGATGCCCCACTGGCCAAAGGGGTGACTGCACTGGGCGAAGCGATTTCAGAAGTGCGCAGGATCAGCCGCGATCTGCGCCCGGGCGCGCTCGACGACCTTGGCTTGGGCCCCGCGATCAAGACATTGACGGATGATTTCAGCGAGCGCACCGGCATCGAAACGGAGTTTCAGACCGTTGTGTTCAGAAACCGTCTCGACCCGGACGCAAAGATCGCACTGTTCCGGATTGCGCAGGAAGCGCTGACCAACGTCGAAAGACACGCGCAGGCGTCGCACGTTAAAGTCGACATTCGCGGCCATGCAAAAGGGGCAACACTGCGCGTCGCCGACAACGGGCGGGGTCTTGGAAAAAGTGAAAACCCGCCCTCTGGTCTCGGGTTGCGCAACATGCAGGAGCGGATAGAGCAGTTGGATGGCGTGTTTCGCGCCTACAGCCCACGCAAAGGGCGTGGAACAATTGTGGAAGCCTCCGTTCCACTCTCGCATCTCCTCCCGCCGGAATCAGAAAGAGCCAATCCAAGAAAGCAGGCCGCATGACCAAACCCGTCAAAATTCTGATCGTGGACGACCATCCGATGGTGGCCGAAGGCATCCAGTCGATCCTTGAAAGCTACCCGGATCTAGATGTTGTCGGATGCTGCAACGCTGCGCGTGACGCGATTGAACAATTGGACGCCCTAAGTCCCGATGTGGTGCTGATGGATTTGAACATGCCCGAAATCAGTGGGCTGGCGGCCACCGAGATCATTCTGGAACGCCGTCCTAACACCCGTGTTCTTGTGCTGTCCATGCATGACAGCCCGGAGTATATATCGTCAGCATTAAGCCACGGAGCTGTGGGCTACGTTCTCAAAGACGTTCCAACCGATGAGATCAAGAAGGCAATCGACGCCGTGATGGCGGGTGAACGCTACCTTTGCACCGGGGCACGCGGCTCGCTGGCTCCGAAAGAAGATGACGGGCGCGAGGCGCTGACAGGGCGCGAGCAGACGATTCTTCTGCAACTCGCGCAGGGCAAATCAAACAAAGAAGTTGCAATTGCTCTGGATATCTCTGTGCGAACGGTCGAGACGCATCGCAAGAATATCAAACGCAAGCTTGGTATTTCCAGCACTGCCGGGTTAACACGTTACGCCATGGAACATGGCGTTCTGCAAGGCACCGGCGCCGGATTGTAATTGCGCGGCGTGCTATCTGACATCGTCAAAATAGTCGGTATTTCTAATCGGGTTCGTTATTTTTATTGCACCAAAAATGTCGCAAACGTAATAAAAGTCTGTTTTGCCTCGGACTTCGGACACATTAATTTTCAATTCCCTGTTGACGCCCCAGCATCGCGACCATAGTGTCCGCGCGAGTAAAGGAGTCCTCGGACGTGACAGCACTAGTGGTCATTGTAGGAAAAACGCGCGTGGGCCGGTAACGGTAAACCATATTCTGCCCCATGCGCCCCCGCCAAAATCGGGGGCTTTTTTTTGCGCGACGCAACATTGGCCAGACGGCCTGACTGGAGAGACACGATGACACGGCAAATGACCGGCGCAAAAATGATTGTCCAAGCCTTGATCGATCAGGGTGTGGACACCGTCTTTGGGTATCCTGGCGGTGCCGTGCTACCGATTTATGACGAAGTCTTTCAGCAAAACGCGATCCGCCACATTCTTGTTCGCCATGAACAGGGCGCCGTACATGCTGCTGAAGGCTACGCGCGCTCAACAGGCAAACCCGGCGTGGTGCTTGTTACGTCAGGACCCGGCGCAACCAACGCGGTGACCGGTCTGACAGATGCTTTGATGGACTCTATTCCAATTGTTGTTCTGACCGGGCAGGTGCCCACGTTCATGATCGGCTCGGATGCCTTTCAGGAGGCAGATACAGTCGGCATCACGCGTCCCTGCACCAAACACAACTGGCTGGTCAAGGAGACGGACACGCTTGCCGGCGTTATCCACGAGGCGTTTCACGTGGCAACGAGCGGGCGTCCCGGTCCTGTCCTGGTTGATATTCCCAAGGACGTTCAGTTTGCCACAGGTACCTACACGCCGCCGAAACCGGCTGTTTCACACTATCAACCCAAAGTAAAAGGCGACATGGAGGAGATAACGGAACTGGTTGCCGCCATCGAGAAAGCGAAAAAGCCGATCTTCTATACCGGCGGAGGCGTAATCAATTCAGGGCCCGCGGCCAGCCAGTTGCTGCGCGAACTGGTCGGCGCAACCGGCTTTCCAATTACATCCACACTGATGGGTCTTGGTTGTTATCCGGCCTCGGGCGAGAACTGGGTCGGCATGCTCGGCATGCACGGCCTTTACGAGGCCAATATGGCGATGCACGATTGCGATCTGTTGATCAATATCGGCGCCCGGTTCGACGACCGGATCACAGGGCGGCTTGACGCCTTCAGCCCGAAATCCTTAAAAGCGCACATCGACATCGATCCCTCCTCGATCAACAAGGTCGTCAAGACAGACATTCCGATCGTTGGAGATGTCGGTCACGTGCTTGAAGATGTGCTCAAGATCTGGAAAGCGCGCGGGCGCAAGACAAACGCAGAAGCGGTTACCAAGTGGTGGGGACAGATCAACGAATGGAAGAAGGTCGACTGTCTCCAGTTCAAACAACAAGGCAAGACCATTAAGCCTCAATATGCGTTGCAGCGCCTCGAAGAAATGACGAAGTCCCATGACCGGTACATCTGTACCGAAGTGGGACAGCACCAGATGTGGGCCGCGCAGTACCTCGGCTTCGAAGATCCGAACCGCTGGATGACGTCCGGCGGGCTCGGCACAATGGGCTATGGGTTTCCGGCCTCTATCGGCGTGCAAATCGCGCATCCGGATGCGCTCGTCATCAACGTCGCGGGCGAAGCCTCGTGGCTGATGAACATGCAGGAAATGGGCACCGCGGTACAATACCGCTTGCCCGTCAAGCAGTTCATTCTGAATAACGAACGTCTCGGCATGGTGCGACAGTGGCAAGAGCTGCTGCACGGTGAACGTTATTCACACAGCTGGTCGGACGCCCTGCCCGACTTTGTAAAGCTTGCAGACGCTTTTGGAGCAAAAGGCATCATTTGTTCGGACCCCGATGATCTCGACGATGCGATCATGGAGATGCTGAATTACAACGGTCCGGTTCTGTTCGATTGCCTTGTAGAGAAGCACGAAAACTGTTTCCCGATGATACCGTCGGGCAAGGCGCACAATGAGATGTTGCTCGGCGAAGCTGAAACACAGGGTGTCATCGACGCTAAGGGAAGCGTTCTGGTCTGATCGATCCTCGCTCAAATCCGACACACGCATGTTGCAAAAGCCAAGATTCCGAAAGGCCGGTTCATGTCCGCACTAAAAATCAAAAAAGGTTCGTCCAGCCACTCTGCCTACAATCTTCGTCCGACGTTTTCTGATGTCGTGGAAAGGCATACGCTGGCGGTTCTGGTCGAAAATGAACCGGGCGTGCTGGCGCGAGTCATCGGGTTGTTCTCAGGACGTGGCTACAACATCGACAGCTTGACCGTCGCTGAGGTCGATCACACCGGTCACCTGTCCAGGATCACGATCGTCACATCCGGAACGCCGCAGGTGATTGAGCAGATCAAGGCGCAACTGGGGCGGATCATCAGCGTGCATGATGTGCATGACCTGACAGTTGAGGGCAAAAGCGTTGAGCGTGAACTTGCAATGCTGAAAGTCGTGGGTCAGGGCGACAAACGCGTCGAAGCCTTGCGCCTTGCCGATATTTTCCGCGCCAACGTCGTCGACAGCACACTGGAAAGCTTTGTTTTTGAGATCACGGGTGCGCCCGACAAGATTGACGCATTCGCTGATCTCATGCGCCCTTTGGGTCTTGCCGAAGTTGCGCGGACCGGCGTTGCCGCGCTCTCGCGCGGTGAGTGAATCAGCCCGTTACAACAGAATGTTCTGATGCTGCAGATCGACCGAACTGGGGCTCCCCAGTGGCCTTTGGTCGCTCAAACGGAATAACGCGCGAAACCTGACCTGCCTCCGCGTCCGCTTGCGGGGCGCGTAAAACATGAGGCAGAGAGCTGCCGCCCTGCGCTGCCACAAGCTTTGTATTGCTTGCACGTCGGATCGAGCTGCAATTGACCAGGTCGAACTGAACAAGATCACCAGCGTCGAAAAACTGTTCGGCCTGCAGCGCACTGTCCTGCGGCTTGAAATAGGCGAGATCCCCTTGGTCCTCGCACCATATCACGGCTTTTCTTTTAGCAGCGTCGCTCCACAGGACTACTCCGAGCATATTTTTTTCCATTCCAGTCGCTTTTCCCAATTCGTACCAAGAAGTTACGCGCGCGCGACATAATAAAATGGGCACCGCGCGCTTGGATTTTGTGTCGCTATCCGCTAGCGTTGACACAGTACTGGACGGATATGACGCTAAACAGCGTCAAAACCCAAAAAGTCAACTATCTTTGACGTGATGCATGCCGAAATGCACAACTATAACGAGAACACTACCAGGTCTTGCCCATGAAAAAGTTTTCCAGGTCTCCCGCTGAACTGCGCAGCATGTTTGGTGCCAATCTGCGGTCTTTGTCGTCGCGTTACCCTTCCATTTCAGCCTTGGCGCGCGATCTGGGGATAAACCGGACGCAGTTCAATCGGTATCTAAACGGTGAAAGTTTTCCGCGCCCCGATGTGTTGGCTCGGATATGCGATTTTTTTGACGTAGACGCGCGCGTGTTGTTGGAACCTGTCGAAAATCTGCGCACTTCTGTCGGACCCGACAATTCGTCCTTCATGCGCAAATTCCTGGCGCAAGACGCACACTCTCTGTCCGAAGACGAGATGCCAAGCGGTTTTTTTGAGTACTCAAGGCGCAGTTTCATGCGTGACGACGCCTACATCCGAGGCCTGGCATACGTCAAAAGGGACGGCGCGCTTACGGTTTTGCGTGGCTACGAGCCGAAGGCCGCAATGGCAATGCAAGGTATACCGCCCTCACCCAGTGCCCGCGAATTCGGTGCTTGTATAAGCAAGGTTGAAGACGGTTTTACCTTTCTCACGTCGCGACAAGGCGGGATTACGGGTTCCCTAAATTTCATCAACCGCGTGCCCTCGTTTCAAAAGAACTTCTGGGTCGGATATGTGGCACGCACGGCCCAGGAAAGCCCCTCGAGTGTGCGCATCACTCGCATGGTCTACGAACACATCGGACGTGACTTTTCCCGCGCGATGAGCATTGCAAGGGGCTCCGGCTTCTGTACGCTGGAAGCTTTGATGCCCTTTCACCAGAGGCTTTTACAACCCGATGAACCGTTTCGGTGACCAGCTAAGAGAATGTCGCCATGCGACCAACCTGGTCGCTTGGGAAATGGCGCGCAGGTTCTCATCTGGTACATATCATGGTCATCCCGCAGAAGGAGCTTTGCAATGACCAAGCCATCGACAGACCTCAATGCAGTGCGCCGCCCAATCAGCGAGGCCAATGGCCTGCCCAATGCGCATTACATCGACGCGGGCGTTTTTGCGGAAGAACGCGAGGCTTTGATGTTCGACACATGGACCGGACTCGCTGTAGCGTCAGATGTGCCCGAGGCCGGAGACGCAGTGCCGATGGAATTCCTTGGTATGCCTTTGCTTTTGGTACGGGACCGGCAAGATCAGGTGCGCGTGTTCCAGAATATCTGCCGCCATCGTGGTATGATCCTCGTGGAAGAGCCGCGCAAAATCGAAGGCGCAATTCGTTGCCCTTACCATAGCTGGTGTTACAGCACCGATGGCCGCCTGGTGAGCACGCCACACGTTGGCGGACCCGGCCAAAACAAACATGACGGCATTGATCGTACCCTGCTCGGGCTCATTGAGGTCCGCAGTCATATCTGGATGGACGTGGTCTGGATCAATGTCTCAGGCGATGCGCCTGATTTTGATATGGCGTTCGCGGAATTGAAAACACGCTGGCAGGAGTTCGAAAAACCTCTGTACCATGGCGGTGCACAAAGCCGCTTCACTCTGGACGTGCACTGCAACTGGAAGCTGGCAGTGGAAAATTACTGTGAAAGCTATCATTTGCCCTGGGTTCACCCCGGTCTGAACAGCTATTCCCGTCTAGAAGACCATTACCACATTGAGGAACAGGGACTCTACTCAGGCCAGGGCAGTCTGGTCTACCGCCAAATCACGACTGAAGATGGCGCCGTGTTCCCCGATTTTGATAACTTAAGCCAGCAGTGGGATACGGCCTCAGAATACATCGCTGCTTTCCCGAACGTCCTGCTGGGCGTGCACCGGGACCACGCCTTTGCAATTATTCTGCAACCGCAGGGCCCGGATCGGACGCTCGAACATATACATCTGTATTACACGCAACCGAACACATCCAAGGCTCTCCGCGCGCGGAACGCAGCGCAATGGAAGACTGTATTCGAAGAAGACGTCTTTGTTGTAGAGGGCATGCAACGGGGTCGGCATGCGGTCTCGTTCGATGGGGGACGTTTTTCCCCGGCGATGGACGGCCCGACGCATCTTTTCCACGATTGGGTCGCGGGCCGTGTTCAACAAAAGCGTGATGTCCAACTTGCAGCCGAATGACGTCGCTTGAAGACAGACTGCTGGCCGCGCACGAAAATGGCGACACCATCGCGCTTATCACACTCTATAGCGAGGCCGCCGAGCAGGCGACCGACGCAACAGCCGCCGGTTTCTATCTGACGCATGCCTATGTTTTTGCACTGGAAACCGGATCTCCACTTGCGGACGATCTGCGGCAAAGGCTGATCGACATGGGACGCGAGGAACCGTTTCAGGCCGCGACCACCAATTGACGGTAAAGATGCCAGGATGCATGCCCAAGCCAGGGTAACACCAAAAACACACCCAGAAACCCGGGCACCAGGGCGGCAAAGGTCAGGCCAGCGATAACAAGCCCCCATGTCACAAGTGCCACGGGCGCTTGCTGCACCGCTTTGAAACTGGTCAGCATCGCAGTGATGAAATCGACTTCGCGATCCAAGAGCAGCGGCAAACCAATCACAGCGATCGAAAATATTAGCATGGCAAAGATCGCGCCCACAACCGTTCCGAACGCCAGCATCATCAGGCCATTCGCGGTTAGAAACACGTCCAGGGAACTGGACACATTTGTCATCGTGCTCAACCCCAGAAACAGTGCAAAAATCATGTGCCCCAGAAAAAACCAGAACAAGAAGATCACGACCATCATTGTGACCAGCGACGGCAACTGACGCTGGCGCTGTTTCCAGATCACTCCAAAAATGGCAGATGGCGGCACGTCGAGGCCTGCCTCGATGCGGCGCGAAACCTCGTAAAGCCCAACAGCAAGGAACGGCCCGAGCAACGGGAAACCAATTGCCGCAAGCACCAACCAGAACGTGTGCCCGGTCTGCACAGTGACAGCCCACATTGCCCAACCGGCGGCGACGTAGATTGCAGCAAAACACAGACCGTAAAAGGGATGGGTCAGAAAGTCCCCGAACCCATGTTTCAAAGCATTCCGGAGATCGGCAAATTCTGCGGGACGCAGGATTGGCACTCCGAATTCAGGTGTCTCGTCGCTTACCGCTGTCGACATTGCGTCGCGCCCCTCCCGTAGCGCGGATCAGGATAGCATGGCTGGCTTTCTTTGGGGCCATTCTGTCGCGGAATGCCAGCGCTGCGCAACCTTCAAAAGAAACGGATCGCTGCGAGGTGCTCCGATCAGCTGTACCCCCATGGGCAGTCCCGCATCGCCAAATCCCGCGGGCACGCTGATGGCCGGTAATCCGATCAGACCCGCCGGGATGACCACCTCCATCCACCGGTGATACGTGTCCATCATGCGTGCGCCGATATTGCTCGGATGCGGCAATTCGACAGCGAAAGGCCACATCTGTGCGGACGGCAAGGCCAGAATATCGTATCGTTTAAAAAGCGCAGCGCAACGCCGGTACCAGTTCGAGCGGATCAGGCTGGCGTCCCAGATTTCGGCCGTGGTCAGGCGCAGACCTTCTTCAATTTCCCAAACCATGGCAGAGCCCAAATGGGCCCGCCGCGCGGGATCTTCGTACTCAGGCGCCATATTCATGGCCTTGATGTAGCTGCGCATTCGCGTCCAGCTGATCCAAAGCTGCTCCGCCGGGAACGGTGCGGCAACAGGCTCAATGTGCCATGAAAGTTCCGCCATCTGCGACAGCGCCGCCTCACAGCAGTCCAGCACCCCCTGCTCCATTGGAAAAGCGCCGCTCCAATCACCGAGCCAGCCGATCCGGGGAGTTTGGCCAAGACCGTCGATGTTCGGCAGCGCGGGTTCATGCGATAAAGTCTGTGGCGCGCGCGGGTCGGCACCGGCCATCGTGTCCAGCAAGGCCGCAAGATCCGAAGGCGTTCTGGCCATCGGCCCGTCCGTGGAAAGCTGATTGATATAGGCTTCGCGCTCGGATGGCTCGGCAACCAGCCCCCAGGTTGGACGCAAACCGTAGACATTGTTCCACCCCGCGGGGTTGCGCAAAGATCCCATCATATCGGATCCATCCGCGACGCTCAGCATGCCCGTCGCCAGAGCAACTGCAGCTCCACCGGATGACCCGCCCGCAGACCGCGACAAATCGTAAGGGTTGCGCGTTGCGCCGTGCACCGGGTTAACGGTGTGACTGCCCAAACCGAATTCTGGTGTATTGGTCTTGCCGATAAAGATCGCACCCGCCTCTCGTAAGCGTGCGACAGTCAGGTCATCCTGGATCGCTACCGTGTCCCGATGCAGGGGCGATCCAAATGACGTGGGCAGACCGGTCACGTTGACCAGATCCTTGATTGCCATCGGAATTCCATACAACCATCCCGATGGCACTTTGTTCTCTACCGCGCGCGCCTCTGCCATCAGCGCATCCCGATCACGCAGAGACACAACAGCATTCACCTGTGGGTTCACCGACTCGATTCGCGCCAGAGTTGCCTGCATTAACTCTGACACACTGATGTCTTTAGCTGCGATCGCGCGGCTGAGGTCGAGTGCGGATGTCTGCGTCAGATCCATCAGAGAATGTCCGTGCCGATCCGCTTGCCTTCTTTTCCGGTTATCCGCTTTGCGCTTCGGCGCGTGTTTTGCCGGACACGTCAAGCGCAAGCGTGGCAGCCATGAAACCGTCCAGGTCACCGTCTAGAACGCCCTTGGTATCCGACGTCTCGAAATTCGTGCGCAGATCCTTTACCATTTGGTACGGTTGCAGAACATAGGAACGAATCTGGTTGCCCCAGCCCGCATCGCCCTTGTTTTCATGCGCTTCGTTGATGGCTGCGTTGCGCCGGTCCAGCTCCAGTTGATAAAGACGCGATTTCAACGCCTTCATGGCTATGTCCCGGTTCTGGTGCTGGGATTTCTCTGAACTTGTAACAACGATGCCTGTCGGATGGTGCGTTATCCTGACCGCAGAGTCGGTTGTGTTCACGTGCTGACCACCGGCACCAGATGACCGATAGGTGTCGATCCTGATGTCAGCGGGATTGACATCGATTTCTATGTTGTCATCCACGACCGGGTAGACCCAAACCGAGCTGAAGGACGTGTGCCGCTTGGCGGCGCTGTCAAACGGAGAGATGCGCACCAGACGGTGCACGCCGCTTTCTGATTTCAGCCACCCGTAAGCGTTGGTCCCGCTGATCTTGTATGTCGCAGACTTGATTCCGGCCTCGTCGCCGTCGCTCATGGACTGCAACTCGACCTTGTATCCTTTCTTTTCCGCCCAACGGACATACATCCGTGCCAGCATGGAAGCCCAGTCGCAGGACTCGGTGCCGCCCGCGCCCGCGTTGACCTCAAGAAAGGTGTCATTGCCATCCGCTTCACCGTCGAGTAACGCCTCCAGTTCCTTTTGAGCAGCTTGTTCAGCCAAAGAGCCCAGCGCCGAGACAGCATCGCTGACGACCTCTTCGTCTTCTTCCATCTCGCCCAGCTCGATCAGCTCCAGATTGTCCGCGAGATCCTGTTTTATTCCGTCGTGCGTCGCCATCGCATCTACAAGCATCTGGCGATCACGCATCAGCTTTTGAGCAGACTCCGGGTCGTCCCACAAGGTTGGGTCCTCGACGCGCGCGTTGAACTCTTCCAGCCTGTGCGGTGCCGTTTCAACATCAAGGCGCTGCGCCAGGAGCTCCAGCGACTTTTCAATCATATCAACGGTGTTTTGTACGTCAGCGCGCATGAAAACCCTCGAAAGCCAGTCTGGCGTTTGTGATAGACCAGCACCCTGCCGGCAGCAAGAGACAGCGATGCGATTGCCGCTCAGCCTAGTACAACCCACCCGAGCTCAGCGTGCCAAAGCCGGCGTTTGGCCCCACCTGCACCTTCTCGCCGGTTGAAGTCGTGACCGTCTGTCTCTGGCCTGACAGCGCTTCGTCAAAGAGCGGCAGGTCCTGACCCATCGCAAAACCGCCGTCGAACATGAGACCAAAGATCGGCTCTTCGCCTGACCGGAAGTACTCTGCCACAACAGTCTCTCCTGTGGCGTCGTCGGTCAGCCGCGCGCCCGAGAAACGATCAATCTTGATAAAACGCCCTCCGGGAGGAATTTCGAATGGGCCGCCGCCATATTTTTCAACCGCCTGCTCCATGAACCTCTGGAACACTGGCCCGCACATGCCGCCACCGGATGCCCCGCGCCCCAACGAACGGGGCTGGTCATAGCCGATGTAACAGCCGGCAACGATATCGCTGGTAAACCCGATGAACCAGACATCCTTGGCCTCATTGGTTGTCCCGGTTTTTCCTGCGGTCGGCACCGGCAGGTTGACTGTCCGCGCAGCCGTACCGCGATCAACAACGCCCTTCATCATCGACGTGAGCTGATAGGCCGTGATCGGATCCATGACGCGTTCACGGTTAGAGATGATCTTGGGCGCAAACCCCGGATCAAGGCTGGCGAGTTCACAGTCAAAGCAATAGCGCTCATCATGGCGATAGATCGTTCTGCCATACCGGTCCTGAACGCGATCAACCAGGGTCGGCTGCACGCGCTCTCCCCCGTTGGCAAACATCGCGTAGGCCGCCACCATGCGGTAAAGCGTTGTCTCTTCCGATCCCAGAGCGTTGGCTAGGAACGTGCCCATGTCATCGTAAACACCAAAGCGCTCGGCGTAACGGGCAACCACGTCCATGCCGACCTCTTGCGCAAGACGGATCGTCATCAGGTTCCGCGACCGTTCAATCCCTGTGCGCAGCGGCGTCGGTCCGTAAAACTCGCGCGAGGCATTGCGCGGACGCCAAAGACCCTGAGGTGTGTCGATTTCGATAGGCGCGTCCACGACGATGGTGGCTGGTGAATACCCGCTGTCGAGTGCGGACGCATAGACAAATGGCTTGAAACTTGATCCAGGCTGCCGGCGCGCCTGAGTCGCGCGGTTGAAGACGCTCGACTGATACGAGAACCCCCCCTGCATCGCCAGAACGCGCCCGGTGTTCACGTCCATCGCAACAAAGCCGCCCTGTACTTCCGGTACCTGCCGCAAAGACCAGCGCACAAAGCTGCCGTCGTCATCCGACGTGATCGCGCGTACGTGCACGACGTCGCCTTCCGAAAGCAGATCGCCCGCAACCCGCGCCTTGCGACCCAAAGAACCGTCAGCTGCTTTTTTGCGCGCCCATGTCACGTCCCGCGCGCTGATGAAATGGCCGTCTTCGTCTTCTTCGACACCCTCAATCCCGATGCGGGCGTCATTGCTCCCGACGGACAGCACAACAGCAGGGTACCAGGGCCCGTCAAGATCGATATCACGCGGGAATTCCGCTGCGGACAAAGCGTCACGCCAAGACGCTTCATCTCCAAGCAGTTGCGCATCAATCTTGACGCGCGCTTCGCGCCAGATGCCTTGCCTGCGGTCGTAGTTTTCGAGTTCGCGACGCAGCGACTCCGCAGCCACAGGCTGCAGGTCCTGGTCAATGGTGGCGCGCACCGTCAGACCGCCGGTAAAGAACTCACCCTCGCCAAAGTCCTCGCTCAACTGGCGTCGAATCTCGTCTGTGAAATAGTCGCGCGGCGGTAATTCCGCGCGGAAACTTTCGAAGTCGCCGTTCTGAACGGATCGCAGCGGCGCATTGATCTCCTGCTGCATGTCCTCAAAGCTGATGTAGCCATTTTCCATCATCTCCTTGAGCACGAAGTTCCGGCGCGCCAAAAGGCGATCTTTTTGACGTACAGGGTGATAATCACTGGGCGCTTTTGGCAGCGACGCCAAAAAAGCCGCTTCATGCGTTTCCAGTTCCGTCAACGGCTTGTTGAAGTACGTCTGCGACGCGGCTGTCACGCCATAGGAATTCTGGCCAAGAAATATCTCGTTTAGGTAAAGTTCAAGAATTTGTTCCTTATCGAGGGTTTCCTCGAGCCGTGAGGCAAGGATTATTTCCTTGATCTTACGCTCCGCCTGCCGATCTCCGGACAGCAGAAAGTTTTTCATGACCTGCTGCGTAATTGTGGAAGCGCCCCGTATGTCGCGGCCCTTCGACTTGATGGCGTCAACGCCAGCAGCGGCGATGCCGCGCAGATCGTACCCGTCGTGCTGATAGAAATTCTTGTCTTCAGCGGAGATGAAAGCCTGTTTCACAAGGTCTGGAATGTCCTCGGCAGGCGTGAACAACCGCCTTTCCTGCGCGAACTCATCAAGGATTTGCCCGCGCCCGGAATAGATGCGGCTGATCGTCGGCGGGGCGTATTGCGCGAGCGACTCGTGGCTCGGAAGGTCTTGGCCATAGACCCAAAACACCGCTCCGATGCTGAGCACGACCATAGCAAAGCCAAGCGTAACTGCCGTGAAAATGCCACCGAAGAAAGACAGAATGAACCTGAGCACTACCAAACCAATCCTATGCTGCGCGATGCCCCTTCATATAGGCACTTCCGGGCGGCGCGTCAAAACGACGGCACGGCATGAGCGTCGCTTTGCTAGCGCCGAACGAGCTTTCGGGAAGCTGCATCTGTGCCGCGCCACGACAGGACGCCGCGCGCAATAGCTTCGACCATCATGACCTGCCACTCCGGTTGACGAATATTGTCGAGATCGCGCTGGCTCGACAAAAACCCGATCTCCAGAAGAACCGAAGGGATATCCGCGGACTTCAACACTGAGAACCCTGCGCGCCGGATCGGTCGATTATTCAGCGGTGCATCTGATGCGCCGATGCTTTGAACCAGCGCCTGCGCCAGTGCCTCTGTTCGCGGCTCTGTCTCGCGCCGGGCAATGTCCAGCAAAAGGCGGGTCACCTCGTCATCCGACCCAGTCAAATCAACGCCAGCCAGTACATCCGCGCGATTATGCCGCGCCGCCAGATAAGCGCTTGCCTTGTCGCTGGCCTCATCCGACAACGTATAGATCGTGGCCCCTTGCGCGCCGCCCTGACTAAGGGCATCTGCGTGCAGGGATAAAAAGAGATCGGCCTGCACCTGATGCGCGATGGCCACGCGGCGTTCCAGCGCAACGAACGTATCCTCCGTGCGCGTCAGGACCACCTCAACATCCTCAGCTTGCTCCAACCGCGCGCGCAGGGCCAAGGCATATCCCAGCATCAAAGCTTTTTCGGTCACGCCATCGCGCTCTGCGCCGGGGTCAATGCCACCATGTCCCGGATCGATTGCCACAACAAACGTGTCATCCCGACCGGCGCCCGCACGCGGACGCGGCACGACCTCTGTCCAAAGAGCCGCATCGGGCGCACCGGAGCGGGCGATAAACGTTTCGGCCGACACCGGGACAAGTCGCATCCGCAAAGTCGCACCTGCGCTTGTGTCACTCGTAGAAAACGAAATATCCTGTGGCACCACGGGAAGATTCAAATCGGCAACCAGACGCGCCCACCCGGGCCGAAATTGGCCGAACCGCACCGCGCGTATGGCGCCGTTCCCCTGCAAAACATCTTCAGAGAGCGCTGTGTCGTCGACCAACCCTTTGAAATCGATCACCAGACGCGCCGGTGCCGCAAGCGTGAAGACACGAAACGGTACGCGCTCCGATACTCCGAAATGGAGCGCCGTCGCGCCATCGGATGCCGCCGCAATCTTACTTCGCTCCACCTGCAAGACGGCTCTCTGCGCCAACAAAACAGACGGCAATGAGGCGCACACACAAAACGCGAGACACGTCAAAAGAATTCGGATCATGGGCTGCTCTGCCTGATATGTTTTTCTGCAGTCTACCCCACCGCGGTGCAGCTGTGAATCCCCTATCGTGCCTGCATAAATACTTTCAGTCGCGACAGACCTTCCTCGATGTCCTCCGTACCGCGTGCATAAGAAAACCGCAAAGTTCGATGGCCACGCACCGGATCAAAATCCAGGCCCGGTGTGACAGCGACACCTGCCCGGTCGAGAATTTCTGTCGCAAAGGCGCGGCTGTCATCGGTAAAGGCCGACACATCGGCGTAGACATAAAACGCCCCATCGGGTGGTGCTATGTCGGTGAAGCCCGCCGCGGGCAGCCCATCGAGCATCAAGGACCGATTGGCGCGGTAGACGGCCATGTTTTCTTCTAATTCGTTGATCGAATCCAGAGCAGCCAGCGCAGCGACCTGGCTGACATGCGGCGCGCAAATGAACATATTCTGCGCGAGGCGTTCGATCACGCGCATATGATCTTCGGGCACAACCAGCCACCCCACACGCCATCCAGTCATTGAAAAATACTTGGAGAAAGAATTGATGACATAGGCTTCGTCCGTCAGCTGCAAAGCGGTGACTGCTTTGGCCTCATATTCGATGCCGTGATAGATTTCGTCTGACAGAAAGGCCGCGTCCTGCCCCGCCGCTGCATCAATCAATGCACCCATAGCCGTGCGATCCAGCATTGTTCCGGTCGGGTTAGCCGGAGAAGCGACCATCAAACCCGCAAGATCAAGTCCGCGCAGATCAAGCGGGGTCGGTTGCAGGCGATGCGCCGGATCCGTCTGAATATCCACCGGATGCAAGTCCAGCGCCTTTAGGATCTGTCGGTAACTTGGATAGCCCGGCGCGCCGATGCCCACCCGATCTCCGGTATCGAAGAGCGCCGTAAAGGCCAGCAAAAACCCGCCCGAAGATCCAGGAGTAACAATCACCCGTTCGGGATTAAGATCAACGTTATACCACTCGCCATAAAGCCGCGCGATACGCGACCGCAATTCCGGCAGACCCAGCGCAACCGTATAGCCCATCGCATGGTTCGACATCATCCGCGCCACGGCATCCAGAGCTTTCCGGGGCGCTCCGGTACCGGGCTGGCCCACTTCCATATGGATGATGTGGCGCCCTGCCTCTTCCGCCAAACGTGCGGCCTCCATAACGTCCATCACAATGAAGGGATCGACAGAAGAACGCCTTGAAACCCGCATAAAAACCGCTCCTAATTGACTGTATGCGGTATCACTGGTTCCTGCGTGCATCGTCAATAGCGCTGCTTGTCTTTTGCCTGTCTGGTCAGGCGGCCACAGCGCGCGGATTGCTGCGCGATGCGGATCTGGAACACGGTCTGAAAAAGCTCGCTGCGCCGATTTTGAGCGCTGCCGGCCTCAATCCAGATCAAGTCAAGGTTCTGGTGGTCGATGACAGCAGTTTGAACGCTTTTGTCGTGGGCATCGACGCCGTGTTTCTGAACTACGGGCTGATCAACCAGATGGACTCGCCCGAAATGCTGCAGGGCGTAATCGCTCATGAGGTCGCACATATTGCGAACGGTCACATCACGCGGCGTCTCAACAATCTGGCTGCGGCGCGCACAGCCGCTGGCTTCGGCGTCGCACTTGCTGCTATTGCCGGGGCCGCGGGTGGTGCAGATGCGGCAGGCGGGGTGCTTTTGGGCACGCAAGGCGCCGCCCGGAACCGTTTTTTCCGTCACACCCGCGCTGAAGAGGCCGCTGCCGACCAGTCGGCCGTGCGCTTTATGCGCGCAGCCGGCGTGAACCCGCGTGGCATGTCCGATGTTCTAAAACTCTTCGCAGGCCAGGAATTGCTGTCTGAAACCCGGCAAGAGCCTTACACACGAACACATCCGCTGTCACGCGACCGGGTGCGCGCCCTGGAAGGCTATGTCGTCGCCTATGGTGATCAGGTTACAGGAAGTGCTGGTGCGGATTATTGGTTTGCGCGCCTTCGAGGCAAGCTCACGGCGCACACCCGTGCTCCCAAGTGGACACTCCGCCGCTTGCCGGACACACCCTATCAGGACGTGCGCTATCTCAGGGAGGCGATCGCGGAACATCGACAGACCCAGACAAAAAATGCCCTCGCCGCCATTGACCGCGCTATTGCAATCAGGCCGGACGACGCCTTTTACCACGATCAGCGGGCGGAAATCCTGCTCAAAAGCCGGAACTTTGCAGCAGCTGAGGCAGCTTATGCGCGCGCCGTTCAACTCGCCCCACGCGACGCTTTGATCTTATCTGGTTACGGACGCGCGCTTCTGGTCAACGATAAGGTTCAGAAAGCGCAGCAAGTTCTTGAAAAAGCGAGGTCAATAGACTTTCGCGACGGGCTGATGCTGCGGGATCTTTCAGTGGCGTATGCCCGGTCCGGTCAAACCGGTATGGCGGCCATGGTCACTGCGGAACGTTATGCGCTGGTCGGACGCATGAAAGATGCTGGAATTCACGCAAAAAGGGCTGTTGACCTCTTGCCCGAGGGCAGTGGCGCTTGGCAACGGGCGCAAGATGTGCTCATTGCCTCTGAACGGGCCGCCAAAAGGAGATAAAAGATCATGAAATCCCGTCTGATTGCCTTTGGACTTGGCTGTCTTGCAATGAGCAGCCCCGCAGTTGCCCTCGATCTGAACGAGATGAGCGCGGCCGAACGCCAGATTTTCCGCGACGAGGTGCGCGCGTACCTGCTTGAGCATCCAGAAGTCATTATGGAGGCGGTCAACGCATTGGAAGAGCGGCAGGCGGCAGAACAGGCGCAAGCCGATGTCGATCTTGTCTCGCAGAATGCGGAGGCCATCTTTGACGACGGGTTTTCCTGGGTCGGCGGAAACCCGGAGGGAGACATCACGTTGGTGGAATTCATGGATTATCGCTGTGGGTTTTGCAAACGCGCCTTCGGCGAAGTCGAAAAGCTTCTAAAAGCCGATGGCAATATTCGCTTTGTCGTCAAGGAGTTCCCCATACTCGGCGAGCAATCCCTTCTTGCGTCCCGCTTTGCCATTGCAACCAAGCTTGAGGCTGGCGACGACGCATACAAGCAACTGCATGATGCGCTTATGGCCTACAATGGCGACATTACCCTGCCCGCGCTGCGTCGATTGGCCGACACTTACGATCTGGACGCCCCTGCGATTGAGGCGCGCATGAACTCAGACGAGATCACTGTGCAGCTGCGCGCGACGCGCGCTTTAGCGCAGCAAATGCAGATCAGCGGGACGCCGACATTTGTTTTGGAAGACGAGATGTTGCGCGGTTTCCTGCCAGCCGACCAATTGCAAATTATCGTCGACGAAAAGCGCGGTTAGCACGCTCTATTCGGCGGCGTCCGACACAGCCTCGGCGGCTTCAAGTTCCGCCGCCTTCGCCTCGACCTGCTCTACGATATGATCGACCATCTGGTCATTGTTCATCTTGTGCGCCTGCTTGCCGGCCAGATAGACCATGCCTGAGCCCGCACCGCCGCCGGTCCAGCCCACATCGGTCATAAGCGCCTCGCCCGGCCCGTTGACCACACAACCAATGATGCTGAGGCTCATTGGGGTTTTGATGTGCTCCAGACGCTTTTCGAGGATTTCCACCGTCTTGATGACGTCAAATCCCTGACGCGCACAGCTGGGGCAGCTGATTATATTCACGCCCCGGTGCCGCAATCCGAGCGATTTGAGGATTTCGTAGCCGACTTTCACTTCTTCAACCGGATCAGCGGACAGGCTGACGCGGATCGTGTCTCCGATTCCCATCCACAACAGGTTGCCCAGCCCGATCGCCGATTTGATTGTGCCCGATACAAGGCCGCCCGCCTCGGTAATCCCCAGGTGAATGGGCGCATCTGTGGTTTCGGCTAACTGTTGATAAGCGGCAGCCGCCATAAAAACGTCTGAGGCCTTGCAGCTGATCTTAAATTCGTGAAAGTCGTTGTCCTGCAAAATCTTGATATGGTCGAGCCCGCTTTCAACCATCGCATCCGGGCAGGGTTCGCCGTATTTTTCCAACAGGTGTTTTTCAAGACTGCCCGCATTCACGCCAATCCGGATGGAGCAATTGTGGTCACGCGCCGCCTTGATGACCTCCTTTACACGCTTTTCGTCACCGATATTGCCGGGGTTGATCCGCAGGCAGGCCGCCCCTGCCTCCGCTGCTTCGATACCGCGTTTGTAGTGAAAATGGATGTCAGCCACGATGGGCACGGACACTTGTGGGACAATCTGATGCAGGGCTTGCGAAGATGCGGCATCCGGCACCGAGACACGCACGATATCGGCGCCCGCGTCCGCCGCCGCCTGGATCTGCGCGATGGTCGCCTTGACGTCTGTTGTCAGCGTGTTGGTCATGGTTTGCACCGAGATCGGTGCATCGCCACCGACAGGTACCGATCCCACCATGATCTGCCGGGACGTGCGCCGGTAGATATTGCGCCACGGACGGACGTGATTGAGAGACATGCTGTGGCCTTGCGTTTCAGTATCTATCCGCGAAGGTAGACGCTCAAGGCCGGGCTCGCAACGGCCCTTTTCGGTAGGCTGCCGATTAGTCCGCGTCAGGCTCCGTCGTCGTCTGCAAGGCGGCGACTGTTGTGGCCAGCGCCTCGTCGGCCGCCAGATCAGCCACAGAATAGACGGACTTTAAGCTTTCGACATCAAGTGCAAGGTTCGATGTCACGGTGCCTGTCTCGCCAACCGGTCCGTAATATTCTCCACTGAGTGCAAAGTAAATTGCACCGCTCTCGCCGGTCCGCAGAACCGTTGGCGCGTCACCAACGGGCGCATCCCAGGTCTCACCGGGTTCCATGATCCGTTCGTAAATCACCGTGCCATCTGCTGCACTCACACGCACCCAGGACGGGCGAACGGCCACCATGCGCAAGGCTGGGCCGGGATCTTTAGAGACGATCGGCACAGGTGTGTCGGCATCCGACGCGGAGGCTAGGCGCGCGAGCTCGTTTTCGACCAGCAGGCTGTCTGGAAGCGGATCCGTTTCGATGGAAACGTCAGCTCTCGCAAAATTTCCAATGGTGCGCGGATCCAATGTCGAGATGGGTGCATCACGTGCCACAAGCACTGGTACGTCCAGCGCGTCCGGGCGATACAGACGATCCAGTGCCGCCGCACGTTGCGTCTCGGTGGTTTCCGGCAGATCAGCATCGACGTCCGCATCTTCGCCCGGAGAGGACAGCAAAACACCATCCAGAGGATCGAGGTCCGACAGGACAATCGGGGTCTGTTCTGCAGGGGCAACTTGCACACGCTGCACTTCCTGAAGCACCGTGTAGCCCCCGTATCCGATCCCGCATATCAGCGCAATCAGGACCAGAGACGACCCAACGGCGCCAGGCTCAATCCGAGACAGGAAACTTTCGCCTGCAGGAACGAAGGGCGTGGCGGGTTTCTGGAACATATCGCCATCACCGGGGCGACGCACTTGGGCGTCGCGGGCGCTTTTCTTGACAACGGAGGCTTCCGCAGACATGCCGTGGGCCACCGAAAAGCCGCTCTCTTCGCAAAAGCACTCAAACGCTTCGTCGGGGTCCATTCCGAGATAGCGCGCGTAGGATCGCACGTATCCCGCGATAAAACCGGGCGTATCAAAGGCATCGGGATCGCAGTTCTCAATGGCGGCGATGTAGGCGGCCTTGATCCTCAATTCGCGCTGAACATCCAGCAACGATTTGCCCATCGTCGCGCGTTCGCCGCGCATCGTGTCACCAAGACGCAGTTCAAAGTCGTCAAAAGCCCTTGGCTTCACAACTTCTTCAACACTCTCTGAGTGTTTGCGTCCGATCATAGCAACTGCCCTGTCCTGCCCGTGTTTGCTAGCCCAATCTGCCAAACCACTGAATCGCCCCACGATTCGTATCTGACTTGTTGTTTAGACTAGGTTAACACAAGGCAACCCATATTTCCTACTATGAAGACCTAACCTGCTTCTTCGGCACGATTTAGCGCACAATGTGACCAAAGTCCGTCCATTGCACGCACCAGCGCGTCGATCTCACGCGGGCCGTGTACAGGCGATGGCGTGAAGCGCAAACGCTCCGTTCCACGCGGCACTGTCGGGAAATTTATCGGCTGAACATAAATGCCGTGTTCTTCCAGCAGCATGTCGCTGAGCATCTTCGTATGCACCGGATTTCCGACGATGACCGGTACAATATGGCTTTCATGATCAATGATCGGCATCCCCAGACCCTTCAGGCGCATTTTCAGGATTCGGGCCTGAAGCTGATGTGCCTCACGCAGGTGCGTGTCCGTCTTAAGGTATGCGACAGAGGCTGCTGCGCCAGCCGCGACCGCCGGTGGCAGGGATGTTGTAAAGATGAACCCCGGCGCGTAAGACCTTATGGCGTCACACATTTTATCTGATGCGGAAATGTAACCGCCCATGACACCATAGGCCTTGGCCAGCGTGCCATTGATAATGTCGATACGCTCCATCAGCCCTTCGCGCTCAGCCACACCGCCGCCCCGTGGGCCATACATGCCGACCGCGTGCACCTCATCCAGATAGGTCAGCGCGCCAAACTCTTCCGCCAGATCGCAAATCTCACGCATCGGTGCAAAATCGCCGTCCATCGAGTAGATGGATTCGAACGCAACAAGTTTCGGAGCAGACGGATCATCCGCGGCCATCAGGCTGCGCAAATGGTCCAGATCGTTGTGGCGGAAGATGCGCTTGGCGCCACCGTTTCGCCTTATTCCTTCAATCATGGAGGCATGGTTAAGTTCATCCGAATAGATGAACAGCCCCGGGAAAAGCTTGGGAAGCGTTGACAGCGTCGCGTCATTGGCAATGTAGGCGGAGGTAAACAGGAGTGCTGCGTCTTTCCGGTGCAAATCCGCAAGCTCGGCTTCCAGGCGCTTGTGATAAACGGTTGTGCCCGAGATGTTGCGTGTTCCCCCGGACCCGGCACCAGTTGCCACCAGCGCATCCTTCATTGCTTCGAGAACCACCGGGTGCTGACCCATGCCAAGATAGTCATTGCCGCACCACACGATAATATCACGCGTCGTTCCGTCCGGACGCGTCCAGACAGCATTTGGATAGTGGCCCGTGCGACGTTCAATATCGATGAAAGTCCTGTAACGTCCTTCCTCGTGAAGGCGGGAGATCGCCTCATCCAGCTTGTCGTTATAGTTCACGAGGTACCCCTTGCAGCGTGATGGTTGGTTTAGCCTGCCAACACTTAGAATAATTATAACAAGCGGCAAAAGTATTCAATAAGCGTTCGGTGGACGGCATGTCGCAGTCAAAACATAAAACGCTTGAACGACGCGACGTTACCAGATGCTCTGGACAGCCGCTCGGCCCCTGTTAGGCTGCACGCAAAAGCAACAGAAGGCCCCATGATGCTTGACCCCGTTCTTTCCCGTATCGATGCAGACATGCCCCAAGCCCTTGAGCGTCTCTTCGCGCTTTTGCGGATCCCCTCCATTTCGACAGACCCCGCCTACGAGCACCATTGTGACACCGCCGCGAACTGGCTGGTCGGCGATCTTGCCAGTATCGGATTTCAATCCGAAAAGCGGACGACACCCGGGCATCCAATGGTCGTCGCTCATGCTGATGGTCCCGGACCACACCTGCTGTTTTACGGCCATTACGATGTGCAGCCCGTCGATCCGCTTGCTCTTTGGACAAATGACCCCTTCGATCCACAGATCGAAGACACGCCAAAGGGCCGCGTCATTCGCGGTCGCGGCACAGCCGATGACAAGGGCCAGCTCATGACCTTTATCGAGGCCTGCCGTGCATGGAAGGCCGAACATGGTGCCCTGCCCTGCAAGATCACTGTCTTTCTGGAAGGCGAAGAGGAAAGTGGTTCACCCTCGCTTGTCCCGTTTATGATAGAGCATGCAGATGAGTTGCGCGCCGATCTGGCGCTTATCTGCGATACGTCCATGTTCGAAAGCCGCACCCCAGCCATCGTCACGATGCTGCGTGGCATGCTGCAGGAAGAGATCACGATCACGGGTCCCGACAAAGACCTACATTCGGGCTACTATGGCGGTATCGCGATCAATCCGATCCGTGTTTTGTCACGCATTATCGCGGCGCTTCACGATGCCGATGGACGTATAACGGTTCCCGGTTTCTATGACGCCGTTCCCGAGCTGTCGGACGATTTGCAAGCGCAATGGGACGCTCTGGGTTTTGACGCGACCCAGTTTCTGAAAGATGTGGATCTCTCTGTCCCGGCCGGTGAAGCGGGTCGCAGCGCGCTGGAAATGACATGGTCGCGCCCCACATGCGAGGTGAACGGCATCTGGGGCGGCTATACAGGCGAAGGCTTCAAGACGGTTCTGCCTGCCAAGGCACATGCCAAAATCAGCTTCCGGCTGGTGGGCGATCAAGACCCGGAAGCCATCCGCAAAAGCCTGCGCAGAATGATCCGTGAACTGTTGCCCGCCGACTGCAAAGTAGATTTCATGGCGCATGGGGCCAACAAGGCCTGTGTAATCCAGCCCGATGACCCGCGCTTTGAACTGGCCCGCCAAGCCCTGAGCGATGAATGGCAAAGACCTGCCGCGTTTATCGGAGGCGGCGGTTCGATCCCGATCGCGGGACACTTTCAGGAGATCCTGAACACAAAGCCACTGCTGATCGGTTTCGGAAAAGATGACGACGCGCTGCATTCGCCCAATGAAAAATACGATCTGGAGAGCTTTACCAAAGGCACGCGCAGTTGGGCGCGCATCCTTGCAGCTCTGACATGATCGATGGGTTTGACAGTGCGGTCGCCGCGGTCAACGGCCAAAGCATCCGCTATTCAACTGCCGGCTCCGGGTCGCCAGTCCTGTTGTTGCATGGCTTTCCGCAGACCCATGTCATGTGGCATGCCGTGGCGCCTATGCTCGCCAGCGCATACACCGTGATTGCCGCAGACCTGCGCGGATACGGAAACAGCAGCAAACCGTCAGGAACCGAAAACTACAGCTTCCGACACATGGCGCAGGATCAGGTTGCCCTGATGAAATTGCTGGGGCACGACCGTTTCCACGTGGTGGGACATGACCGGGGCGGGCGTGTGGCCCATCGTCTGGCACTTGATGCGCCGGACGCTGTCGTCAGTCTCACGGTCATGGACATCGTACCGACGCATCTTCTGCTCGATGATCTGAGCAAGGACGTGGCAAAGGCGTATTACCACTGGTTCTTTCTCGCCCAACCCTATCCGTTTCCCGAAACAATGATCGGACATGATCCGGACGCCTACTTCCAAAGCTGTCTGTTGGGTTGGGGGGCTGCACGGTTGAATGACTTCGCACCAGATGCGCTCACGGCCTATCGAACAGCTTGGCGTGATCCAGACACCATTCGGGGCATGTGCGCTGACTACCGCGCAGCGATAGACGTGGATTTTGCACTGGACGCCGCGGACCTTCAGCGCCGGGTCGTCGCGCCCACGCTGGTTCTCTACGGCGCAGATGGCGCTATGGCCAAAGCCTACGACGTGCCCCATACATGGCGCGACAGATGTGAAACCATACAGCACGCGGCGATTCCGGGCGGGCACTTTTTTGTCGATCAGGCACCCCAGGCGACGGCGGATGCGCTGCGGCATTTCCTGCGCGGCTTTTCGTAATTGACCTGTATCTGAGGAAAGTGGCGCGGTTGACGGGGCTCGAACCCGCGACCCCCGGCGTGACAGGCCGGTACTCTAACCAACTGAGCTACAACCGCGCGATGGACGCGGCTTAATGGAGCGCAAGGGAGGCGTCAATATCTTTCAATGCGACACTCGAAGAAAAGCAAAGAACGGAACGTTGCCCCGGCAGGCCTTCAGCGGACGGTCTTCAAAAAACGGAAAAAAGACCCCGGTCGGGGTCTTTTCAAATCAGCGGTGGCGCGGTTGACGGGGCTCGAACCCGCGACCCCCGGCGTGACAGGCCGGTACTCTAACCAACTGAGCTACAACCGCCCGCTGTGAAACGGCATCTCATGCCGTGCCCGCTCCGTGTATTGCGGCCATGCAGGCAGGTCAAGCGCTCACGGAGACAAAATACCCCTCTGCCGCAACGGAGCGTCTGCCATCATTTCTGTGGCAGCGGGATGAATTCATGATCATCGCCGGGTGGCAATTGAAAACGTCCATGCGCCCAGTCGCCAGCACGCCAGGCTTCTTTCGCGGCATCAATTCGGTCTTTGGAGGAGGCAACAAAGTTCCACCAGATATGCCGCGGCCCTTCCAGCGTCGCCCCACCCAGCAGCATCAGCCGCGCGCCGTCAGGCCCGGCTTGCAGGGAGATCCGGTCGCCCGGTCGGAAGACCATCATCTGGCCGGCAGAAAAGGTGTCACCCGAAACACTCACTTCGCCCGATACCACGTAAACCCCGCGGTCCTCATGATCATCAGGCAACGGAATTTTGGCGCCCGCTTCGAGCAAGGCATCGGCGTAGAACGTCTCCGAATAGACTTTCACCGGAGCCGCTTCGCCATAGGCCGTACCCAGGATCAGGCGGACTTGTTTTCCCTCACCGTCAAGTACCGGCAACGTGTCTTTTGGCGCGTGTTCAAAGTCGGCAGCCGCATCTTCATGTGCTTCGGGCAAAGCCACCCAGGTCTGAATGCCGAACAGATTGTGCGGGTTCTCTCTGATCTCGCCATCTGTGCGTTCGGAATGTGTGATCCCTTGGCCAGCCACCATCCAGTTCACGGCGCCCGGCTCGATCCACTGATCTGTTCCCAGGCTGTCACGATGGTGAATTTTGCCTTTGTACAAATAAGTTACGGTCGCAAGTCCGATGTGCGGGTGCGGTCTAACATCGATGCCCGACCCTGTGACAAATTCCGCCGGCCCCATCTGGTCAAAAAAGATGAACGGACCAACCATCTGTCGCTGCGGTGCCGGCAAAGCCCGACGCACTTCAAAGCCACCCAGATCGCGCGCACGCGGGACGATGACTGTTTCGATCACATCAACCGCATCTCCGGTCGGACAATCAGGATCAAGTGCGGGGTTCCAGCTCATTGCGCTACCTCTTCCTCAGTTGCTCCCTAAGGATAGGTTCGCGCGGCCACTTCTCAAACACCATAAAGGCAGGAATCGCCGAACAGGATATGTGCGAAATTGTGCAAAACCAGCGGAGAAACGGCCTCTCAGCGCTTTACTGCACCAACTTTCTCGGAGCCGCGGTCTGAGACGGCAAGCGAAAATCGATGTCAGATGATTGTTCCGACAAGTCTGCTGCACATTCGATGAGAGCACCGACTTGTTCACTGTCTAGTCTGCCCGCCAGTTCGTATGCTGCTGCCTCCAACAATCTGGCAGCCAGCAAAAGGGCGCGCGCACCGCGCTGCTGATCGGGTACATTAGCGATCTCTGCGATCAAGTTGCTGAAGGCATCGTCACAAGCTGTTGCGTCATGAAGCAACGCTTGTGCCGCAAGTGCTTTGTTAAACTGCATGTCAGGCGACCCAAGAATACTTTTACATCAAACCGCTGACACAAGTCACACAGCACCAAAAGTGAAATATCAGCGTGACGGCGAAATCAGCGAGAAGATGCCGTCTGTTCAAAGTCACAAGACTATTTCGGCATTATGCCGCCTAACTTTCCGTTGACACCAAAAGCCAAATACTGAGCCGTGAATAGCTCGAATTGCCAACATCCTTTTAGGAATGAAGCGTTCTGCCTTTATGCATTGAGAGTGCTGGGTATCTGACGTCCCAAAACGCCATGTGTGCGTTCATCTAAGGATTTACCGCGACACAAAGCACCTCACGGGTGTGCTCGTCCGGCGATCCGGGTATTTCCTAGAGTTGCCCATTCCGGCGCCCGTGCCTTTGCAGGCCCTATTTCCGGTGCTGGCTGCCTCATTTTGCGCTCTTTTTGCTGCAGGTCGTCGATTTCGGAAACGATTGACCGCTTTCCAGCGTTTTCGCACACGCATTTGAGCGTCAAAAGATATATTGACGGTTGCTAACCGCACGCGTTCCCAAAAACGCTAGGCAAAATTCTTGGCAATGCGCGCTGCCCAAACAAAGGCAAGGCGCCAAAAGAGTTTTTTTCTTGCGGATTAGTCTGGCGACACCTTTACAAGCCGCACAATCCGGAACATCAAAAGCAAGCTTATCCGGACTTCACACAGACTATAGATAACTGTGGTGATGCGTTTTTGCTCGCGGAATCGGGCACTACAGCCGCTGCAACTTAGACTTTTGGGTGGTGAGCCGGGTTCGATACCAGCCGTTTTGGTGCCAACAACGTTGATCCAGGTGCGCATGACACGGTCATCGAGCTCGAAACCGCTGTCAGGCTGTACGAAGTCAACGAGGTTGAGCGTCTCGCTGAGCAGATGGTCCGAGCAGCAGTGCCCGTCCGTTGTTGTTCAGCAAAGGGGTGCAGAATTGCAGCCAGATACGTTACATAGTAACACAGCTGAGGCATGAAGTGCTCTCCGTAAAGGAGAATTGCCGAGACACTCGCCCGATGCAGCACGTGCAACGCCGGGACGTCAAACCATTGAAAGGATAGACTATGGAACAGTCCCCGCGCGTGCCCGTTACGGTTCTCACCGGCTTCCTAGGCGCCGGAAAAACCACGCTGCTCAATCGAATCCTAACCGAACGTCACGGTAAGAAGTACGCCGTTATCGTAAATGAATTTGGCGAGGAGGGAATCGACAACGACTTAGTTGTGGACGCGGATGAAGAAGTCTTTGAAATGAACAACGGTTGCATCTGCTGTACGGTGCGCGGCGATCTTATCCGCATCCTCAGCGGCCTGATGAAACGCGCGGATCAGTTGGATGCGATCATTGTCGAGACGACGGGCCTTGCTGACCCCGCACCCGTGATTCAAACATTTTTTGTAGACGCCGATGTTGCAAGCCGCACCAAGTTGGACGCAGTTGTCACGGTGGCAGATTCAGTTCATCTGGACGGCCAACTGGGCGAGCATCACGAGGCTGAGGAGCAAGTGGCCTTTGCTGACGTGTTACTGCTCAACAAAACTGATCTGGTGGAAGGCAAAAGTCTGGAAGAGATAGAAGCCCGGATTCGCAAGATCAATCCTTACGCCGAAATCATCCCAACGGCGCATTGCACAGCACCGCTGAACGAGGTCGTCGGATTGAACGCGTTTAGCCTTGATCGCGTGTTGGAAGTGGAGCCCGACTTCCTCACATCCGACCACGATCACGAACACGACGACGATGTAAAAAGTGTATCGTTCACCTCAGACACGCCGCTCGACCTCGACAAGTTCCAGACGTGGTTTGGTGAGCTTTTGCAATCCAAGGGCCAAGATATCCTTCGCTCCAAGGGGATTCTGGAGTTCGAGGGCGAAGAAGAAAGGTATGTTTTTCAGGGCGTGCATATGCTGATGAGCGGATCGCCTATGGGAGAATGGCCTGCGGGTAAACCGCGCAGTTCACGTGTTGTGTTCATCGGTCGCAATCTGGATGGCATGGACCTTGAGGAAGGGTTCGAAGCGTGCAAAGCGGCCTGACCGAAGAGCCGCAGCTTAAGCCATATGCTCAAACGACGGCGATTGAGAAAAATGGCGAGCGGTTTACCTTTGCTGCACCGGTCACGGGGTCCGTCCTTGCAGGCGAAGCGGTTGCGACGAGTTTCGGCGACGGAATGGTGCGGTTCTTTCGTCCGGGATTAAAGCCTCTCGATGTGAAAGCTCATAAAGGCGTTGTACTTAGTATAGCGGCTGACGGCGATCATGTGCTGACCGGCGGCGATGACGGACGATTTCTGAGGATCTCTCCGACAGGTGAGATTGCAGAGCTGGCGACTTTCGGCACGCGTTGGGTCGACTGCGTCGCCGCGAGCCACGGGCACCGCGCCTGTTCGTCGGGACGAACAGTGCAGATTTGGGCCTCAGGAGAGACGCAACCAGCTTTTCTCGAACACCCGAGCACAGTCGGGGGACTCGCCTTCGACCAAAAAGGAAAGCGGCTTGCTGTAACGCACTACGGAGGAGCAACGATTTGGACACGCGACAAGCGCTGGAAGTCCAAAAAGCTCGTCTGGAAAGGATTCCACGGGCTCACGACATTCAGCCATGATGGCAAATTCCTTGTTACAGCAATGCAAGAGAACACGCTTCATGCCTGGCGGCTGCGCGGCAAAGGCGGGTTCACAATGCCGGGCTACAAAACAAAGATCAAAAGCCTGGTGTGGGTTGGCCAGGTGCCGCATCTGGTTACATCGGGCGAGGACGAAGCGATCGCCTGGCCGTTTGATGGAAAAGACGGACCGACCGGGCGCAAACCTGTTTGCGTTGCCTACAACGATGACCAACTCGTATCGTCGTTGTGCGCCCTCCCCGGTGAAGAGGCAGTATTCGTGGGCTTTCGCGATGGCAGCGTGCAACTGGCAGAGCTGGACCAGACCAAACCTGCTTACGTTGTCGCAAATGCAACCGGCGCCGAGGTGACCGCGATTGTGGTCTTGGGGCTGCACCTTTTGGTCGGCGATGCCAAGGGAAATGTTCTCTGGGCACCATTAAGAGGAGGAGACCGTTATGCTCGGAATGTTTGATAACTCGCGTCCTGACCCCAGCGCAATTGAACGTGTAAAAGAAATGTTCGCCGAGGTGTTTGAACTTCCGGAAGAAACGTTTCTAAGCGTCGCCGAACTGCGATGCCACGAACCCGGCTGCCCGCCCATCGAAACGGTTGTAACGGCTCGTAGCACCGATGGAATGGTCAATGACTGGCGCGTCCACAAACGAATTAACGACGTTGTCCTTGAAGACGTCAACGCGCTCTCAAGCGATCATGGCGGCGCACCGTAAGGGCCTGCGAACAGTAACACGCGTCAGTGTAGCACTTGACTGCGCCCAGTCTTAAAGAGAACGTTTTTTTGGTTGGTATGGTCGACGGCCTCGCATCACCTAGGTTTGTTTGGCCTCCAAGGGCTGCATCCGATCGACAGTTCACCCATTCTTTGACGGGGCGCCGAAGCGCATTTTGTGTCGGCCCCGTGCGGGCATTTTGACAGTCGATGCAGTCGACCTGTACATCTGTCCCAGCAATTTGGCTTGGGGTCGACAATATGGCAGGCGGTGGCGATTGTTCTATAACGACCAAAAGTAGCTCAGCCGAAAAATGGAGGAAGGTCCAAATGAAACGGCATACGCTTTACGCAACATTCAGCTTTCTTTTTATGACGGCAACGGCCCTTGCCAGCGATTTTCACATGAAACTGATCGACCAGGGCATGCGGGAATATTACTGCCAGATTACCGTCGAGCTGGAAAACAAATCTGACAAAACCCTTACTGAAGTCAGCGGGTACTTCTACAACTACATCGGCCAAGAGCGTGTAGGACGCAGCAAAGGCACATGGTTCATGAACGTGGCGCCCGGCGAGATATCATCGGCCAAATTCGAAACGCCGAACGCCCCTTGTACGGACGAAGTACGATACGAATTCGTCGTCGGCGCCTGTCGGCTTGGCCCGACCTTTGAGGATGTTGCCGTTTGCACAGATTTGCTGCGCTTTACGGACCCGCTTGGCCAGCCAAATTCATAGACGCTCAGCTCTGTCCGCTGGGCCGCGACAAGATATAGCAGGCAGCACATCCCATAATGACGGATTGTAGAAGGACCACCTCGCCGCGTACGCGCAACATCAAGCTGAGCAGTATCGCCGCCAACATCATGCAAAAAGCAATGACCTTGTACCTTGTTGCAATGGCCCCATGGGCGTGCCAATCTTCGATCATCGGGCCAAAAACCTTGTTGTTCGTGAGCCAACTGTGAAACCGGCCGGAGCTTTTGCCAAAGCAAAAAGCAGCCAGAATCACAAATGGTGTGGTGGGCAAGATCGGTAGAACGACGCCGATGCCGCCCAACACCAACGCACAAATCCCCAAGGCAAACCAAAATGGCTTGGCCACCGCCAGCATATTACTTCCAGTTCTTCGACGCATCCAAAACGACCATTATGTTTCAGCCTTGATAGCGTAGCCCTTCGATTTGACCAAAGATCAAACACAACCGCTCCATCGCAGCCAGAAACCGCTCAGTCTCGCCTCCATGACACAAAAGAAGTGCGGCCCATTCCGCTTTTTCCACATCGCCCGCACCGACCGCGCGCATCACTTCAATCAGTTGCTTTTCCGCAGGTGTTACCGCGTACTCTGCCATTGCATCGCTCGTCGGAAAATATGAAAACGCCCCGCCGCGGGCCGTCTGCAAAAAGTTGATCGTCAAATGGGTCGCATGTGCAATGGTCGCGCCGAAAGGCGGCTGAAACCTCTGCTCTGCTTCCATAAAAGCCTGCATCCAGCATTGGCTATCGGGCTTCTCATAAGTTTCAAAAAAGCATCGGGAGACCGTCAGAACATCCTGTTCGAAAGGCAGGAGCGCCAACTCCCGTCGTGTTCGGACACCCGGGTCAATTGAGAACATGAATGATTTTGTATCTGGAGACATGATCGACCTCGTCGTCAGCAAGTTAGCGATATGCCTGGCGGTCGACTTCTGCTGGACATATCTGGCATGACCTTCGAGCCGCATGGCTGTCAAGTGTCTGATCAACGATCTTGCCAAAAATCGCGTTTCCTGTTTGAGTTCAGTGGCCAGGACGTGTCCCAGCATTTGCATTTGTCAAGCAAAGGAGCCGGACATGCCAGACACGACTGAGACCATTCTTGAAATCCGTGATCTTTCTATTCGCCTGCCGCGCGGTTCAGACCGAATGTTTGCAGTCGAAGACGTCAATTTGAAATTGAAACGCGGCGAGATCCTATGCGTTGTTGGCGAGAGTGGCTCAGGCAAATCGGTCATGACCAGCGCCATCATGAACGATGTTCCGGGACGATTGGAAATCTCGTCTGGCGAAGTCCTGTTTGACGGAAAGGACGTTCTGAAGTTCTCGCAAGCGGAACTGAATGATATCCGCGGCGCACGAATTTCAATGATTTACCAGGAACCGATGGCGGCCCTTAATCCTGCCATGAAAATCGGCGCGCAAGTCGACGAGGTTTTTGCGCTGCACCGCCCCGACATCGCAGCAGATCAGCGTCGCGCGGAAACGCTCGAGCTGCTGGAACAGATGAAGCTACCAAGCCCACCACGCATTTATGACAGCTATCCGCATCAGGTCTCGGGCGGACAGTGCCAGCGTATCGTCATTGCGATGGCTCTGGCCTGCAAACCCGATGTGTTGATCGCGGACGAACCGACCACCGCACTTGATGTCACAACGCAGGCCGAGATACTGCGCCTGATCAATGATCTCAAAGAGGTCTACGATAATGCCACGATTTTCATTACGCACGACTTTGGCGTTGTTGCGGATGTCGCGGATCGTGTTGCCGTGATGTGTTGGGGAAAAGTCATCGAGGAGGGACCCAAAGAGCAAATCCTGATGCAGCCAAAAGAGCCCTACACAAAACTGCTGGTAGATGCGATGCCACTTCTGGAGACAACGCGCAAGCCTGATGAGACCCGAAATGACCCGCCTGTTGTCGAAGTCCAAGGACTGCACAAAGTCTATCGCAGCGGATCTAAAGAAGTACATGCGCTGAAAGACGCACAGTTTGTTCTGCGCGCGGGCGAGACACTTGGCGTCGTCGGTGAGAGCGGGTCAGGAAAATCCACTTTGGCCAAGACCCTGATCCGTTTGGAGGAAGCGACTGACGGTGCGGTGGTGATCAATGAGCAGGACTTCCTCGGGTTAAAGGAACAGGATCTGGTTGAAGCCCGAAAGAACATACAGATGATCTTTCAAGACCCGTTCGGGTCGCTGAACCCCTCACAATCCGTTGGCTTTATGGTGACGCGTGGCCTGCACCTTCAGGGCATAGAACAATCAGAAGCTCGAGGTCGCGCGATCGAACTGCTTGAGCAGGTCGGACTTTCGGAAGCCGCTTACCGCCGTAAACCCAGAAACTTTTCGGGCGGTCAACGGCAACGCATCGGGATCGCGCGTGCGCTTGCGATGGAGCCGGACGTTGTCATCGCCGATGAAAGCGTCTCCGCGCTCGATCTGTCGGTGCAGAAACAAGTGCTGAGGCTGATGAATGACCTGCAAGCAAAGTACAAAATGGCAATTATCTTCATTACACACGACCTGCGCGTCGCAGCACAAATTTCCGACTACATCACCGTTATGGAAAAGGGTGTCATGGTGGAATTCGGTCCGGCTGAACAAGTCTTTAATGCGCCAAAACATGAATACACCAAAAAACTTCTCGACGCTGCACCCGGACGCGACTGGCACCCGCCCCGCCTCAGCTTGGAAGAAGCAGACAGGATAGCAGCAAGCATCGAACGAAACTGAAATCGTCCCAGGCAACTATTGGCAGCACACAACGAGTTACCGGTTCCACTGAACACCCTCGGCTGAACTAAAGTTGTTTGGATCGTTCCGCAAACTGACTTGGCGACGGCAAGTGCCTTGTGTCGTAAAATGCAGCGGTTTCCGGTCGGCAAGCGAGCAACAAAAAAGCAATAGCCAGTGTTCTGTGCACATCCGTGGTCAGGGCCAATGCTAGCTTTTGCTGCACGGCCCTGAACGACCGCGACAAGAGCCATAACGCCTCAAATTGTCCTTGCAGCGTTTGGCCGTGACCTCAGAATTGGCGTTTTGTGATAGGATCACTGAAACCAGCTCAAACAGTTGTAACCCGCAAAGACGGAGCCCCAAAATGGGAACTGAAAGTAGGCCAAACGTGATTTTGATCTTGGCCGATGATCTGGGCTTTGCTGATTTGGGGGTTACAGGATCAGAAATACACACCCCGCATATTGATGCGTTGGCACGCGATGGTGTGCTGCTATCGGCGATGTATAACTGCGCCAGGTGCTGCCCGACGCGCGCGTCTCTTTTAACAGGACTGTACGCGCACGACGCAGGCGTCGGCCACATGGGCGCAAATCTGGGCACACCCGCGTATCAGGGGTTTTTGCGTAATGACAGTGCAACTGTCGCCGAACACCTAAGGGCGAGCGGTTACCGAACCCTGATGTCTGGCAAATGGCATGTTGCAGGAGACTTCATGGCGCGGGAGGTTGACAGTTGGCGTGTTGGCGATGTCGAGCATCCGACGCCTCGTCAGCGCGGGTTTGACCGTTTCTACGGGATTGTCGACGGCGTCACGCATTTCTTTTCGCCCCACTACATGCTTGAAGATGACAGCCGTGTCGAAACTTTTCCGGATGATTTCTATTTCACCGATGCCATCACTGAAAAAGCCATTGGAATGATCGCGGAAACATCCGCGGATCAACCCGTCTTTCTTTACCTCGCACATACTGCACCACATTGGCCTTTGCACGCGCATCCCGACGACATCGCGCGCTATGATGGAGTTTATTCCAAGGGTTGGGATGCAGTGCGCACTGAGCGGCATGAAACCATGAACAGCATGAATATTTTCCAGACCAAGTGGGATATTTCACCCCGGGACAACGATGTGCATCCTTGGAATGCCGAAGAAAACGCGGACTGGGAGGCGCGCAAGATGGCCACCTATGCTGCGATGGTGGATCGGATGGATCAGTCCATTGGAAGGCTCATCGCGGCGTTGAAACGCATGGGACGGTTCGAAAACACTCTCATCATGTTTCTGTCCGACAATGGTGGCTTTGCTGAGTTTATGGCCGAAGATGGATGGGCCAAGTTCTTTCCTGACACCACGCAGGACGGGCGTCAAATTAAAATGGGAAATCGACCGGACGTGATGCCGGGCGATGCGCTGACCTATCAAAGCTATGACAAACCATGGGCAAATGTCTCGAATGCTCCCTTTCGCCTGTTCAAACACTATGTTCATGAAGGAGGGATATCGACCCCGCTGATCGCTCATTGGCCAAAGGGCATTGCACCGGCTGCAAATGCGCATGCGCCGTGTCATGTCATTGACGTCCTGCCGACTATTCTGGAAGCAACCGGAGCCCAGTACCAAACGGAAGTCGGCGGTCATGCCATCCAGCCTTTTCATGGGCAGTCGCTGCTTGAACTGTTGCGGGGCAAGGATTGGACGCGTGAACAGCCTATTTTTTTCGAGCATGAAGGCAACTCAGCCGTCCGGCTTGGTCAGTTCAAACTGGTCAGGCAGCATGGGCGAGATTGGGAGCTGTACGACATCGAAGCAGATCGAACAGAATTGACGAATTTGCGGGGCAGAAATGCCAAATTAGAGGCTGACTTGGTGAGGCAATACGAGACTTGGGCGCAAAAGGCCGGTGTCTTGGATTGGAAAGTTGCGCTACCCCGTCTGCTGGAAGCATGGAATATCGAAACGGCTGAGGGTTAGTCAATCCAGCTTGGCGCCTCAGCCGTTCGATGCTCGGCAGACATCCGGGTGCCGGAACACAGTGCGGACCTTTGAAAAAGCATGGCGGCTATGGTAGACGCGCCAGGCTTTAACAGCCTAAAGCAACCATGTATTTTCCGAGGGACGGCTCAGTTAGAGACTCAATAAAGGGACAACGGAAACGGCCGTAATCGCGTCAGGCCCGTCGAATAGAAAAACGCATGAAAACGGCTTCTATTGCTGCCACAACGCAGTGTCAGGATGAAACTGGGACCATGCGAACCAGAAAGCTTGGTGGCTGCCAAGGTCGGACCCGTCTTCGCCCACGGCTCTTATCCCGCCAGCGTCAAGTTCCAGGCGGACATTTTCAACACTTATCTCATCTCCTCTTTTCAGAGTTATGAGAGCCGTGCTTCTTTGGAAGGCCACGGGCTTGCCCGAAGCCGTAACAACACCAATAACATCTTCATGCACTGGCAGGCGCGGGTCGACATCGCCGACCGGAAAAATGGGGCCGTTGGCATCTCGTCCGTTGCGGAAATCCGGATCACGCCCCAGTGCATAACGTTCAAGCAAAACGGTGGTTTCTGGATGCTCTTTTTTCCAGGTCCCCCAGTCAGTGGTGATGACAGTCGCCTGTTCGAGTTGCAGGTCCTTTTCGGCCAAGGGACCCGTTACTGCATGGCCCAAAAACGTGTCGAAAACGGAAAAGGTGTTTAGGTCATACATAACCTTGTTGGATCTGCTCAGCAGCCCGGACGTGCGCAAAATCGGACGTTCGATGCCTTCTGGCAAACGATCGGTAAAATAGGCCTGAGCCGCACCACACAGCGTACAATATGGGATGCCAAGGTCACGGCCACCCAAGCTGTCGTTGACCATTTCACGCACTTCCATGATGCGTCGCGGATAGGCGCGATGTTCGCCATTTATGGTGATGCCAAACACGACATCGTCGTCCTGCAGCCAAGTCGCATCTTCTGCACTGCTGACCTCGGGGTTGTCGGCAGCCGGGATGCAATTGCAACCGCCGTCAGTTGTTTCGTAGGGGCGGTCATCGATCAGGACGCCACCCCAAGACACCAACCGCCAGTCTATGTCACCTTCGACAAAGATGCGCTCCCAGCCGGGCACGACAGTTGTGAAAATTGTACGCTTGAACTTCAGGTAATTAGGTGGCGCGGGAATATCCCACGCAAGAAGATGGTCAGTGACAACGCCCCAGCTGTTTCCGGGCTCGATCTCTTTACCCAAGAGCTCAGAAGCCGCACGTGTCAGTTCTGCATTCAATTGTCGCGACGGCACAAATCGCATCAAATCACTGATCAGCCACACCAAACGAGGGTCACCGGACGCTGCGATTTCGGCGAGCGCGAGGCTTTGATTGTCATCCCACGTCGAGAGAGCCATGCTGTCGACGAATGCAACGCGCAGCGCAAATTGCATCGCGGGAGAGAGCGGACCGTTTGGCACGGCGGGCGGTTGACCAAATTCAGCGATTACGTACTCGGGTAACGGCTTTGTCGTTTGCGCTTGCAAGTGGTTGGCATTGACCAAACTCAACGACAGTAACAACGCTACAAGTGTAATGCGGACGTAAGCTCTGCTTGCTATCAAAATTATCGAAGCCTTCATATCAGCGATCTCCCAAATGCGCGCGGCGTGCTGGAGCAAAATTGCACCCGACCGACGTCTTTTGGACCGCACGGTCTTTTTAATGTCTCCGGAAGAGGTTGGACCATTGCCGCGCCCAAGCAAAATCACGTTTTCAACAAGCTTTGTGAACGACAGCGACATTTGGTGCCTGCCAGAACCTTGCAAATTGCTTGGCAGCTTTATCGCAATTGGCCAAAAATGGTGGTTCCTGCATGGAGCGTTTGCAATGATCCAAGGTCCGGCGCGTGGACAAATGTAACTGCGCAGCGACTCACACAAAACCGCGGCGCTTGTCGCGGTCAGCGCAGCAGAAAATCGGCCAGCAAACGTTGGAATAAGTCAGGTTTTTCAGCATGGAGCGCGTGAGCGCATCCCGGGACGACCGCAAGGGACGTATGAGGTATCGCCTCCCAGAGCCTTTGAATTTGAGGCCACGGGTAGGTCCGATCGTGGTCTCCCCAAAGCAACAGCGTCTCTTGTCGGATCTGGTTTAGGTTTTGCTCTGCCGACCAGGACTGCATCGCGTTTAGTCCTGCGTTTATCGCGACAAGTTGGGTTTGAGCGGCAATTGAAGCGCAAACATCAAAGCCGTGCGCCGCCTCGCGATCCAGAAACCACGTTGCCGCGATACGGCGTGCCGTAGCCACAGGACCATCCTCGGCCGCGCGTCTTTTGCTGTCCTCGATCGTCTCAAACCGTCCCGGCAAAACGCCGACCGCACCGGTTGCGTAAAGGACCAGTCGCTCGATCCTTTTGCTGTCGCGAAGGGCAGCTTCCTGAGCAATCATGCCGCCCATGGAGTGGCCCAACAAGTGATACCGTGCTACCCCAAGGCCGCGAAGATGCCGGACAAGCCAATCCGCATATCCCGCGATACTGAAAATTGGGGGCAGATCGGCATTTGCGCCGAACCCGGGCAGATCGACCGTGATGAGGTCAAGTTGCCTTGCGAGCATATCGACGTACCCATTCCATTGTGCGCTGCCCCCCATGAAACCATGAACGAGCACAAGCGGTGTCACTTTCGCTGACCTTGAACGATCCGATCAAGGATCATCGCGCAAAAGAGAATGGCAAAGCCCGCCAGGATCCCCTGCCCCACATTGGCGTATTGCAGCGCCTCAAGCACGTCTTCGCCAAGCCCTTTTGCACCAATGAGCGAGGCCACCACCACCATGGCAAGCGAGAGCATGATCGTCTGGTTGATACCTGCGCGAATAGAAGGGCTGGCGAGCGGCAGATCGACCTTTGTGAGCAGATACCACTTGTTGGCGCCAAAACTGATTGCAGCTTCGCGAACGCTTTCCGGCACACCGCGCAGTCCCAGAACAGTGAGCCGAACGACGGGCGTTCCCCCAAAGATCATCGTCACAATGACAGCTGCCGGCTTACCCACGCCGAAAAAGGCGATCACCGGCACCATGAATACAAAGGCGGGCATGGTCTGCATGAAATCCATAATCGGCTGGATCACCGCATAAAAGCGCGGGCGGCGCGCGGAGAACATGCCCAGAGGAATGCCGATCACAATGGACAGAAGGGCTGCTGTGCCCAGAAGGGCGAGCGTTGTCATCGCTTTTTCCCAAAAGCCCAAAAGGCCCATATAGGCAAGGAAAGCGCCAGACCAGACTGCCATGCGCAGGCCAGCCGTGAGCCATGTCAAAAGTATAATCAGCGCGGCCACAACGATCCAAGGCGTCTGCACCAGCGCCACTTCCATCGCATCGAGCAGCCATCGAATGACCGCGGTGAGGCCCTCAAAGAAAGCAACGCTGTTGGCGACACACCAGGCGATGAAGTTTTCGACCGCAGCTATGCTGGTCAACCGGATTGAATTCTCGGTTGGAAATTCGCTGAGAAATGCGAACCGACCCGGAAAGCTGTAATGGACCATTGCCGTCGCCACGAGCAGGATCATGAAGCATGCGCTGAAAAGGATTTGGCTCACCGGCATTCCGGAGCGGATGGTGCGATCCGAGAGCCAGTCGGAAAACCGGGCTTCCAGCGCCCAGTTCGCGGCAATGGCTTGAGCCAGCTTGGCCACGATCAAAATGGCAAGTCCTGTGAATGCAATCGACGGTCCTTGCGCAGCGAGCAGCTCTGCCTCCGCGCGGAAACCTTCGATATTGGCCTCGAGGCCATCGATCTGGCGTTGGATCGCAGCAGCCCGTTCCGAGCCGCTCTCGACCGCTGCATCGAGTTGGCGGTAGCGCAGTTCCAGCGTGCCTTCGATCGAGGCGACGCGTGCCAATGCGTCTGCTCCAAGATCGCCGAACAGGCCACGCGCGATCTGCACAAAGCCTATCGCCTCGACGACAAGAAAGGCCAGTGCCCATGACCAGAGCCCACGTGCGCCAAACCAGATCGGACCAAAGAGACCCGCCAGCGCGTTGAAGGTCGCGGTAAAGCGCGCCGACCCTCCAATCTTGTCGAAATTTCGGATGTAGTAATCCGGGTTGGTGCGCACAAAGGTGCGAATGTTATCCCGTCGCTCCTCGGCATAGGCCTGTGCGGCCTCGCTTTCGGTGTCTTCCAAGGGGTTCACACCAAGATCTTCGCTCATGACATCTCCGTCCCTTCGATCACGGTGCGCAACAAATCTGCACGTGTAATGACGCCTTTATCCACGCCGTCTTTTGTAACCAAAACGGGCTTATCGTCGTCTATGGCTCGGGTGATCAGCGCGGACAGTGTCTCATTGTGATCCACCCGGGCGGTGTCAACGGGTAGAGGTCCGTAGGCGGCAAGATACGTATCCATGGGTTGCATTGCTGCATGGGCATGCACAACCTTAAGCCGTGAAATGCCCGCGACGAAATCGGCGACGTAGTCATCAGCGGGGTGCATTACAATCTCCTCGGCCGAGCCGATCTGGACCATCTTGCCGTCGCGCATGATCGCGATCCGGTCCCCTATGCGAACCGCTTCATCCAGATCATGTGTGATGAAGATCGTGGTTTTCTTGAGTATTTTTGACAGCCGTATGAATTCATCCTGCAACTGCCGCCGGATCAGTGGATCAAGCGCGGAGAACGGCTCATCCATCAATAACACATCCGGATTGGCGGCAAGCGCGCGGGCAAGGCCAACCCGTTGCTGCATACCGCCAGAGAGCTCGTGTGCGAATTTCGACCCCCATGCGCCCAATTCGACAATGTCGAGAATGGCAGCCGCCTGTCGCATGCGCTCGTTCTTGGCAACTTGACGGATCTCCAGCGGCATCGCCACGTTGTCGAGAACCGAGCGATGGGGCATCAACGCAAAGTTCTGAAACACCATTCCGATTTTGCTGTTGCGGAAATGCTGGAGATCCTTGGTGCCGAGCGCCATGACATCGGTGCCCTCGATCTCAATCTTGCCCGCAGTCGGCTCAAGCAAGCGATTGAAATGGCGGACCAGCGTGGATTTTCCACTGCCTGAGAGCCCCATGATACAGAAAATCTCTCCGCGATTTACATTGAGGCTGACGTCAGCCACGCCCACCACCGCGTTGAATTCAGCAAGCACTTCGGATTTGGTCAAACCGCGCGCGCGAATGGCGTCAAGAGCAGCTCCAGGTTTTGCCCCGAAGATCTTCCAGATATTGGAGATCTCGATTACGGTCTCGTCGCTCATCCAACCCACCTGTGCATTGCTTGAAAAAGGGGCGACACCTGTCGATGTCGCCCTTTGTCTACGGAACCACTCAGAGGCCCAGCATCGCGTCAACGCGGTCGGAATTGGCAGCCACCCATTCGGCCGCGACTTCCGCTGCTTCACGCCCATTGGCGCTGATCTCAAAGGCAAGCGCGCTGACATCATTGGCCGTAAGCGAGAAGTTCGCGAAAAACTCCGCTATTGCTGGCGAGCGATCCACCAGCGAGTTGGACCAGGCGATCTGCACTTCCTTTAGCGCGTCCTTGCTGGCAACCATCGATTTGTTGTACCAGTCAGGATCGTCAGAGGGTTGCACCATGGTGTATTTTGCCGGGTCATAGGTAGGCTCGGTGAGCATCACGACGTCGAACATGTACCACACGGCATGCGGCTCATAACAGTAAAAGGCATAGCCTTCACTTTTGGCGATACTGTCTTTGATACGCGCTGTTTTCACAGCTTCCTCGGCGCGGATTGGATCGATGAAATCCAGAAGGCCGTAGTCGCGAACCTTGACCTCGTTCACATTGGCCGAAGCCCAACCGGGCGCGCCGATCCACAACTCGCCCTTGCCATTGTCATCACTGTCCATCGCAGCCGCCACGTCAGGACGCCCCAGATCTGCAATGTCGGTGATGTTCATTTCTGCGGCAAAGGTTTTGGACACACAGAATCCCTGATTGCCCTGATAGGGGTTCGAAGACAGCGTCACACTGCCTGCATCATCGACATACTGCTTGGTAAAGGCCTCCTGATTAGGCAGCCAGACATCGGGGTGTACGTCGATATCGCCTTTGCCCTGATCCATCGCCTGAAAAATCGTGGCGTTGTTGCCGGGAACATATTCAACCGTGCCTCCGATACGCGTGGTTACGATCTCACCCAGTAAATGGGCAATGGCCTGCGCGCCTGTCCATGTGGGCACGCCGATCTTGACCTCTTCGGCCGCGATTGGGGCGCTCATGGCTGAAAGCATTGCCGCGCCGATCAGGGATTTTTTGAGTGACATTTGGTGTCTCCTTGTTGGTAAGTTTTGAATGTCAGGCTGTGTATCCGGGAAGGTCAAAGGTGTCGGGGTAGCCAAACAGCGCCGCACTTCCGCCGGTATGCAGAAAGACAACGTTATCCATGCCGTCGAAATAACCCCTGCGAATCTGGTCGATGAGTCCGTCGAGCCCCTTGCCCGAATACACCGGGTCGAACAAAAGTCCCTCGGTGCGGGCCAGCAGCTTAAGCGCGTCGATCATACCCTTGGTTGGAATGCCATATCCGGGACCGACATAGTCGCAATTGGCCCGCACGGTACGGCGCGCAATAAGCGTTCCTGCACCCAGGACCTCGGCTGTGCGCACGGCCAGATCATAAACCATACCCTCCTGTTTGTCCTGAGGAGCACGCACCCCAATACCCAGAAGGTGAATGTCACTTTCAATTGCGGCAAGTCCGGCGACCAGCCCGGCTTGCGTACCGGAACTCCCGGTCGCATGTACCAGCGCGTCGATTTTCAGACCGGCATTGACCGCCTGCTCATTCAGTTCGCGCGCACAATTGGCGTAGCCCAAAGCGCCGATCGGGTTCGATCCGCCGCCCGGGATAATGTAAGGGATTTTGCCTTCCGATATCATCTTTTCGGCGCACGTCTTCATTTCCGCATTCATGTCCACGCCGCCAGGACGCTTGGATACGCTGGCGCCGTGCAACCGATCCAATAGGACATTCCCGTTCAGAATATAGTTTTGATCGTTCGAGCCAGTTCGGTCCTCAAGCAGGATTTGGCAGTCCATACCGAGCTTGGCAGCCGCCGCCGCAGTTTGCCGCGCGTGATTGGATTGAGTGGCTCCTTGCGTGATGATTGTATCGGCGCCTTTCTCCACAGCGTCGGCCATCAGAAATTCGAGCTTGCGGGTCTTGTTCCCGCCAGATGAGAGGCCCGTGCAATCATCTCGCTTGACCCATAGGCGCGGACCACCCAGCACTTCACTCAGGCGGTCCATCGGTTCGAGAGGAGTGGGCAAATGACCAAACGAAACACGGGGAAACTTGGCCAGTTTCAAAGATAGCTCTTTGCACAGGCTCAAAACCATTTCCGGCGTGACCACCGTTTCACGCCGGGTGATCTGATTTGTCTCAATCACAGACCAACCCCCTTTTTCTGCGGACAGCCAAACACTTCCAAAACAAAAAGCAGAAAAACAGTGCATTTTGCGCAGGCTACCCATACCTTTTCTTTGGGCAAACTGGGGGAAGCTTATGAATATGCTGTGGTTTGACGATGTTCTGACGCTGTTGGAAGAGCGGAACATGACCCGGGCCGCGGCCCGTCGAAACATCACCCAACCTGCGTTTTCAAGGCGGATAAGAAGTTTTGAGGACTGGTTGGGCATCGAAGTACTTGAACGCAAATCGAACCGCGTCGAGATCAGCCAAGCGCTGGCAACGAATGAAGCCGAAATCCGTTCCATGATCTTGCGGTTAAATGATCTGCGCACAAAAATTACGCAACATGACCCTGCCGTGTCGGCAATGACGATCGCTGCAACGCATGCGACGGTCTATTCCACGTTCCCTGATATGGCACTGCGCGCACGTGCAAGCTTTCAAGGTCTGCGATTTCGCCTCAGAACCGCCAATTTGAACGACTGCGTCACCCTTTTTCTGCGCGGCGATACCAATATGCTTTTGTGCTATGAATCGCAGAGCGTTGCGCCAATGCAGTTCGGATCCGGTGTTCGTCGCGGCATTTGGGGCCAAGATTACCTGATCCCGGTCGTCGGGGGGGGATTGCGTTACACGGTGCGTGGAAACAACGAAGTGCCTTTGAACACGCCGGCCATCTTTTATCCCGATAACAGCTACTTTGGCGAAGCATTGAAAAAGAGCCAGCGCGCATTCGGGACCGCTGATTTCAGTGCAAACCCTGTTTGTCAGACAGCCTTTTCGAGCGGCGCCAAGGAAATGATCTTGAACGGTCTCGGGATAGGGTGGCTACCGTTCAGCATGGTGCACAAAGAAATCGAAAGCGGCGAATTGATCTCCTTGCGCAGCCAACTCGGTCAGGAAGCACTCGAGGTGGTCGTTTATGCGCACCGCCACGTCGAGATGGCCAAAAGGCTCCTTGATTTCTGGACAACGAAGCCGCCGCCAAGGCGGTAAACTGGGCGCATGCCGAGTGGCCAAATGCCGCGGGTCTTCTGGTACATCAAACTTCTACCGGCTGGTCGTTTTGAAGATGAAACGGCCGTCTTGGGCCTTCAGCGGCCATTTACTGTAGTCAAGCGAACTTTTCTTTGCCGATAAACACCCGAGGTCGATATTCTTGGGCGAAAAGGCCTTTTACGATCAGAGCGCAACAGAACTCTGACGTGTTCGGTCATTTGGAACCGTCATAGGTTCGATCTGACGGTTCTTTCTTCAATAGCAAAGGCGTATTGCCAACACAGACAATTTTCACTATCTGAGCGAATAAGTCAGGTACTGAGCATCGCGCCAGGCACTCTTGGGTTTCATTCTCTTGAGGGGCGACGATGACACGTATACTGAACCGCACGCCAAACGGCGTTCTCGTTGGTGATTTTGACCGCGACCAAATTCTTTTCCTGCAAGATCGCAATGGTGATGGGGATGCCAGAGATGCTGGTGAAACAACCGTTTTCTTTGATGACACCAATCTGTCCGGCTTTGCCGCTCCGACCAACAGCGTTTTTAATATTTACCAAGCTTCGGATCTTTCGGTTTTTGCGGGCGATGGTGGATCCGACACAGTCTGGCGTCTGAAAGATACCAATGGTGACGGCGATGCCAATGACGCTGACGAGGCAAAGGTCTGGTTCAGCGAGGCAAATGCAGCGGGTCTGACGCTGCCGACCCCGAACGGGATCGCCGAAGGCGGCGACGGGGCGATCTACGTCGTTAACGCAGGCGTCAGTTCCCGTCCGGCCGACGCCGTTTACCGTACGGCCGATCTTAACGGTGACGGCGACGCCAATGACATCGGTGAGGCAACTGTATGGGCCGATCTTCAGGCGCTTATACCGACGTCTTCGGCCTTCGACATCAGCTTTGTAGGCGATGTGGCCTACGTCAATGACACGGCGGGGGGCGATCCCAACGTTATCTGGCGGCTTGAGGACAAGAATGGCGACGGCACCGTCACCTCCGACGAAGCCGTCATTTTCATCAGCGAAACCCTGTCGTTTGGCGCGCCTTTGGAATTCGCCAATGCCGCAGCACCCGACGGTTCGATCTACACGCTCAGTTTCCTGCCCGCATTTGGCGATCCGGCGTTGCTCTACCGCCTGACTGATCTGGACGGCTCCGGCCAGATCGACGACGCGACCGAAGCGGTTGAAGTCTGGAACGATAGCGCGCTGCCGGACGGCTTCGACTTTTCCCTCGGCTTCTCGGTCGCAGCCGACGAGGACGGACGGGTGGTTCTGACCGCCAACAGCTTTGCGTCGACCAACGATGTGATTGAGCTTCAGGACCTCAACGCCGATGGCGATTTTCTGGATGAGGGTGAAACAGTTGTCTTTGGTGTCGAAGGACCGGATTCTATTGGCCGCAGTAGATCGCTGGCCTTTTACGAAGGGGCGCCTGCCCCTGCGGCCAGCCTGATTGGCACCGGCAATCAATTCTCGTTGTTCTACGATGAGGCGTCACAGACGCTCTATTCTTCGGGTGCGAATTTCTTTGGTCAGCTCGGTCTTGGTGTGGAAGGTTTTAACACTGAAGCGCCTCAGGCAATTGAACTGCCCGAGGGCGAAACACTGGTCTCGCTATCCGCTGGCCAGCTGCATTCCACACTGCTGACTTCCAGTGGCGACGTGTACGCGTGGGGCTTTGGAAATAACGGTTCGTTGGGGTTGGGCGACGAGGAAAATCGCGCTGATCCAACCAAGGTCGAAGGGTTGGATGACCAGAATGTTGTTCTGGTCGAAAACGGCAATGGCAACTCCTTTGCGGTCACCGACACAGGTGCGCTTTATGCCTGGGGTTTCAACTCAAACGGTCAGCTTGGCCTTGGCGACCGCACCGAACGTCTGACACCAACCCGGGTCGAAGCGCTGGAAGACGAGGTTGTCGTTGCGGTCTCCAGCGGCACTTCCTTTACGCTGGTTCTGACGGCAGACGGCCAGGTCTATGGGTTTGGGCGCAACAGTGACGGTCAGCTTGGATCACCGGACGGGCTTGATGCGGACGGCAGCCCGATGACCCGCGTCGAGACACCCGTTCTGACGGCCGGATTGCCCAGCGACATCGTCGCGATCACAGCAGATACGAACACCGCATATGCCGTAACATCAGACGGGCGCGTTTTCGGTTGGGGTGAATCGCGTTTCGGGCAGTTGCTTCAGGGAGATGATCAGGGCGACGGCACCTTGCTGCCCGACACGACAGATGTGCTGGTTCCGGTCGAGCTGACAGCGCTTCCACCCAACGTGATCGATGTCAAAGGTGGCGCGCGTTGGGGTGCTGCACTGACGGAGGACGGTGATGTCTGGCTTTGGGGTCCAAATGATGAGGGCCCGACCGGTGGGCTTGACGGCGACCCGGCAACCGAAAGCGACGCCAGTTTTTATCCCACCAAAATCCCGGAATTGGATGACGTGAACATCGTCGAAATTCAGTCCGGCCCGAACGCCGTTCTGGCGCGCGCCGAAGACGGGCGCATCTTCACTTGGGGGATCAATGGCGACGGGAGACTGGGCTTTGACAGCGATGGTGCCACCGTTTACTTCCCCAATGAGATCACGCTTGGTGGCAACACGGCGCCCTACCTTCTGACGGCAACGCCCAGCGACAATACGCGCGATGTCGAAACCGATGCCGTTCTGACACTCGAGTTCACTGAGCCGGTAAAAGCTGGCGATGGATTTCTCAGCCTGATCAACCGAGATACCGGCCACGTCACCCGCATCGATGTGAACGATCACCGCTTGGTTGACTTTGACGGATCAACAGTCACCGTGACGCCGCCCGAGGCGTTTTCCGCCGATGCACGCTATGCGATCGAGATTGAGGCGGGCGCCTTTGAGGATGAGACCGGAAAGGCCTATGCCGGTATCGACGTCGGCGATACGTCGACCTTTAACTTCACCACCGCAGACACAGCGGCCTCCTCCCCCGATGATCTGATCGGAAGCTTTCGCAAGGATGTTTTGCGCGGCGGAGCCGAGAATGACTTTGTCTTTGGGTTTTTTGGTGACGATGTCGTTTCCGGCGGCGCGGGCAACGACGTGGTCAAGGGCGGCGCAGGCAAAGATCTCGTCTTGGGCGGCGACGGCGACGACAAGCTTAAAGGCGGTTCGGGAAATGATGTGTTGGATGGTGGCGACGGAAACGACAAGCTCAAGGGCGGATTCGGCAAAGACGTGCTGGACGGCGGCGCGGGCAACGACTGGCTCAAAGGCGGATTTGGGGAGGATACCTTTGTTTTCGCTGAAGGACATGACACAATCCGCGACTTCGACCCCGGCTTCCGGTTTTTCTGGTTCCGCAGAGAGGGCGACACGCTTGATATCAATGTCGAAGGGTATGAAACTGCGGAAGACGTTTTGAGCGTAGCCGATCAGGTCGGTCGCGATGTTGTCTTTACGTTTGACGAAGACACCAGCCTGACACTCCGCAACACCTGGCTGGCGTCCCTGGATGCTCATGACTTTGACTATGGGTGAGCAAGGTTGAGACCCAGTGAAATGACGCCCCGTGCTTCGGGGCGTCATTGCTTTGAACGGATCGGCGAAACTGGCGGGACAACACACACGTTCGTTGTTTGCAGCCTTTTTTCCCTAAATTGGCCATTGATTTGTGTTTGCCCAGTTTTTTGCATGGTGTCACCAAGGAAGCATTGAGCGTCGCGGTAGAGAGCCATTAAGGATCGCACTCAGCGTGGCCCGATGACAATCACGGGAGATGAATTATGGTCCGTTCCTACTGGCTCTTGCAGACGTTGGCCGCCACCCTGTAAAAACATCACCACGAAAGAAAATGCTAATGGCAACGGCTGCGCCAGTTATGTGTCTGCGATCACGTTTGGCGGGATCGGCAAGGATTGTTGCTGCCGAAAAAGATATACAAGGCAGAGGGCAGCTAGGCGCGTGAAAGTATCACTCAATAGATTAATGAAAAATGCCTCTACCGCATTGGGGTGCTGCTAATGCTCGCTCGGAGGATATTTCATTGGCGATGGCGCACAGATTGTCTCGGTCACGACATTTGATTTGGATCGCGGATGCATTGCAGGCATGCTCGGTGAGAAAGTGGCCCTGCGGCTTGCGAACAGCTTCAACGCGTGGGCGCGTGCAAGCAAGGTCACGGATATTCTCCATTCCGTAACGTCAAAGGTTGAAACGGTGCGCGCGGGTCGGTTCTCTTCGGGGTGGAACTACGAACAAGAGTTGCACGGCAAAAGGTATCGCTACATGAACTACAAAAAGACTTCAACACCGCTTAGTATTTTGGCCTGTTGGAATGTAGTAGTTTTCGCGTGCGTTCTGCAGCTGATCACGCCTGTTTCAGCAGATAGCCTTACCCAAAGTGATCTCTGCCCCGCAATTTATGCAAAGCTAGACTCAAGCTATCCATATGCGAAGCCGTTGGAATCTGACTACTCCGGCTGCACGTTAGTGGAACGCGTAATCGTATTCTCGAATACCTGGCCGCAATACGTTGCCAATTTCGCGGAGTACATGGAGACCAGCGGGTTTCCATATCTTATTCACAAGTCATTTGTCGAATTCGACCGTTCGATGGGCGCAAGCTCACTTCGGCATTCGGAATTGGCTTTGGAAAACGCGCTTCAATTTTTTGAGCGCTCTAACGACCCTATTCGTAAAAGCGTATACACCCACTTTATTGGGGCATGGATTATTGAGAATTCCCCTACAGTTCCTGAAACTCGCGAACAATTTAGTTTGAGCGATAAGGCTTCCAGCAGTCTGAGCTACCTGAAAGACCTTGATAGATCTTCTCGTCAAATTTTGATTTGTTTGCTGATCAGCGATCCTTTTTTGGCAGATTTCCAAGTGATCGCAAACTCCCACCACTTTAAATCATGCATCACCTTGGAGGCGGAAAATGAGTAGCTTAAAGCGTCGATCTACTCTCCATAATCTCTCACGGAACACTCCAGAACGAAGATCGTGATTGCAAGAACAGAATACGTACGAGAGTCGGTGTGATTAGATTTCTGATATCACTTTTGAAGCCTCCCTCGATTGAGGAGATAAAGTCCTCTTGGCGGGGCATTTTATTGGGAGCACTATTTGCATTGATTATCAGGGTTGGCGGGAAAGTGGCGCTGCGGCTGGCGATTGGTTTCAACGCGTGGGCGCGTGCAAGCAAGGTCACGGGTATTCTCCATTCGGTAACGTCAGGGGTTGAGTTGGCCCGCAAGGATCGGCTTGTTTGAAAGCTAGGGACTAAGATCAACGGCCATGTTTGGCGCAAATTTTGAAGAAATGGGTGTAGAGACCAATGAAAATTGGACGCTTTACAATTCGCTTTGAAAGCCCCGACGGGTTCGCGCCAACCGAGAATAAGGACGGTCTCTCGGTGAGAGAAATTGTTTTGCTCGTACTTGTCACGATCATGAAGGTCGTCATTCTGATCGGTTTGGTGCGTTATCTTTTGTCGCCTGACTCTCCGGTAGGTTTCGTTGGGGGCGTTATTTGGTTTGTAGCTATGTTTCTTTGGCTCTTTTGGGGCGAGATCCAACGCATCAGAATTACGCGGAATTCAGATAGAATTTCCCCAGAGTAACCGAAGGAGCCCAGTTTTGAAGCTAAATTCCTCCAATGAAATAACTCAGCGCATCAGAAAACACGGATGGCAAGTTCCCGCAGTAATAGCACTCGCGGTTTTTTTCCGCTGGGTTGGACTTGATGCTGCCTTTAGGGTGAGTATCGGCATTTTGTTTGGCTACTATCCTTACTTCTTTCTGTTCAAAAAGGACTGATCCGTGACGGACATTGAACAGAAATACAATAAAGACACAATTGGTAGCTTGTCATTCACAGCTGCAGACTTGTTAACTTCCAGCCTCTTAGATGCTGCGGCGGAGGCTGTTCCCGGAATACCAGGCGCGGCAATTGATGCAGTTTCTCAGGTCGTCTCAGCAGTCTCGGCGTATGGTGAAGCTGTTTCCGACAGCGATAAAAGAGTAACGACAAGTGATGCCCTAGGGTATAGCGTTGGTTTGGGCGCAGGCTACTTCTTAGGGGGATTTCGGGGCGCAGTAACCGCCGGCTATGTCGAAACTGTGTATGACGCGCTTACGCAACCTATCCCGGACGCAGGGCGTGCTCCAGTCCCTAACGTAAATGATGCGCGCGCGTTGGGCCTCGAAGACGAAGTGAAAGGCACCAATCAATTTGGTATCGGTTCTCGCTACGGGTATGAATATGGACATTCGACAGATCCACGGGGTTCAGGCGGCAATTGGGGTTATGAGGTCACACCTTCTGCCATCACTTCTGTCGGCCCAGAATTGGCGGGTAAACCAGGGCGTCCGGATCATTCTGTTCCTTCACAAACAGGCTATGCATCGCGTGGAGTAGAAGCGCTCGAAGGTCCTGAAGCGGCGGGCGCTGGCGGTTTGATCTCGCCACCCAGTGCGGCCCGCAAACTCGAAGCAGGCATCCTGAGTATTTTGCGAAACACCGAGGGTGGCCGCGGCGGCGATAGTGGAGGTGGTGGTCGTGCATCAGATGGCGGTCGCACGTCAGATGGTGGTCGTACATCAGATTCGTCTTATGGATCTTCACGAAACACAGGGCACGATGAAAGCTACGGTACTGACCCGAGCGGTGAATTTGGCAAAGAGCGCGGCGGCGGAGCATCGAAAGGTAACCCTAGATTAAGTTTAACTCTTCAACCGAAGTAGCTTGGCGCTTCTGGAAACATGGACGGCAAATTCCGGTGGTAATAATAATGATGATTTTTGGCTACTGGGCGGGATTAAACACAGCATTCAAAGCCAGCTTCGATTCTCTTTTTGTTTATTTCCCCTACTTTTTTCTAATCAAAAAAGACTGAGCATGTCGAGCATCTCAAATAAGCGGGAATACAATAAGGACACGATTGGAAGTATTTACTTCACTGTTGGAGATTTGTTGTCGTCCGGTACTTCGAATTCCACTGTAACGGAGGTGGAAAGTGAAAAAAAAGAAAACCATCGATCTACGTTGAGATTGCACTCTGGTTGGTCCTAGTGATTATGGCCGTTTTTGAGAAGCCTCCAGGACTAGAGGGAAATTACACGCAGCGTGCGGTGGTCATTGTGGCATGGTTGGGCTGGATTCCACTCGCTTACAAAATCTATGGGCGTAGAAAGAAGTAAAAATGGACATTGGTGCGACAGACGAGCAGATTGAAGACGCAGTCGCAGTTTTTGGAACAGCTTTTGATTATTCAGTCAGTGAGGCGCTCATAGATGTGTCGCAAAGGGGCAACCTATGGGTAAAAAACAAATGTACTTCTGTTTAGCACTTTCAGGTGTGCTATTGACCGCAGCTTCGATTGGTCTTTCCATTCTTCATTTTGTGTCTGAGAACGTGCACCCTGACGGAAGTGTAGTTTCCGACGCAGTGATTATCCTAACTATGATTTTGATTGCGGTAGCGATCTTTCTTTTAGTATTTGGGTTTCTTTCGCCATTGATTTTCCAATGGTTTTTCAATCGGTACCTCGTTCATTCCGAAAAATATAGAAACCAGATTTTGCAGTTTCGGATTTGGCGTTTTCTTCTAAATCTATCGCCCCATTCCCCACGGGACATCAAAGCGGCAGCGGCAACCAAAAAAGACCACTTAGATGTCTAGTGAGAAAATCGGAGCTTATGCGCAGGTTGCAACATTTGGCATAGCTGTAGGTCTAAACCTTGATGAGGGGATTACTGTCAGCGTTTTTTCTCAGGGGTCGGCAGGCATCGAGATCGCCCGCGGGGATCGGTTTTTCCGAAAGATTGGGATGCGGCAGCTTGGGGGGAATTATGGGGTAAAGATGGAAGGCGGCGAATAGTGAGAACTGCAATACGGTATACCATTTGCGCGGTGGCCGGATTTGCAGTAGCCGCATTCCTTTTCTGTGAAAGCACGTCTCGCGAAGATAGCAAGACGCTATTTGTGCGGTTGGTCAGCGCTCCCGGCAGTTCATTGAAAGAGGTTTTCCCTGAGGCCGATATGGTTTGCGTTGTCGGGCAGTACAAATCCACTGGCGCCGTGTTAGAACCCTACGGAGTGAACGTCTCATTCTGGGAGGGCAACGCCGCTTTAGAAAATGAAGTTCTTCTGGTACTTATTAAAGACCTAAAAGTAATTTCAGAGCAGATAAAAGAGACGATTGCTAGGGAAAAAGACGGCGAAGATTTTTCGTTATCACCTGAAAATACATGTTTTCGATATCTCGAAGCTAGAATCGAAATTACCACTGGGATACGACCACCTTTTTACTCGAACATTGATGGAAAAAGTGTTCTTACGCTACCCAGCGTACCATACACTTACGTGAAAATAATCCGTTAAGCTATTAACATCAAACGTAGTAGGCAAGAAATTGGAAGTAATAGAACGTCTGAAAAACAAACTGGTTGACGACCTTGCTGAAGAAGGATTGCAATTTGGTCGCAGTATCGGATTTGAGAAAAACGCGGGCACAATAGACGGACCTAACGCGTTCGCTCACGGGTAATTGGCACCAAAATTAGATATCAAACAAACATAAAACCTACACCGGTGTTCGTATCACGTAACAGCAGGCATCGAGATCGCTCGGCCGGATCGGTTTTTCCGAAAGATCGGGATGAGGCAGCTTGGGGGGAATTATGGGTTCGAATTTGGATGAAACCACGGATAAAGATCTGAACGTAAACGTCCTCTCAA
>JBCCXN010000005.1:0-249777 GCA_039191495.1 Pseudomonadota bacterium
ATCCGCTACGGGGATCGGAAGAACACTGACGGCACTGCGTTCAGATGGTTCGACATCACGAGCTTTCCCAAAGAGCCACCTTTGGTGGTTGGCTGTTCAGGGTGATGTGGATGTTGGACCACGTTTCTGCGATTGAGGTTTAACCCGAAAGAATGAATTGCCCAACTGGCGCCACAATGGCGTGTTCTAAAGGCGTTGTTGTCGGAGGTAAAGCTTTGCGAGATACGAAGCGACTGGCGGGTTTTTTGGTGATATCAGTCGCAGCGGGCTTCTGGTTGCTAAGCGATAATCAAGATTCATACCAGCCAACAGTCGATCCGCGGGCTTACCTGCAGTTTGCTTTCGAAGAAGACCTTCAAAGCTTGTCAGATGTTCAGGTTGAGGCAACGGTCAAAAACGGTTCTGTCGTGTTTGGTCATGGCGATTCTGGTCGAACGTTTCGCTCGCGCGGCGATGGGGCCGCCTTGTTCATAGTGACGCCTGAGTTGAAAGAATTAGCGGAAACTGTCGAAATTGAATTTGATTTTCGGGTAGAGGATTGGACCAATCCGTACAAAAAAAGTGCGCCGGTTCAAACCATGGTCGTTGTCTCGGGAAAGAGTGGCGGCCAGTTTCGTCATCTCAGCATTAGTATGTTGGCACATAAAAAAGCAAAATTGCGAATTGCGGCAGAAAGCTCTCAAGGAACGAAGGCCGAAGTGATTGCTGCACCGGATGGCCTGCTCGAGAACTGGCACAATGTACGCATCGTTGTTGATCAGTCCCGACCTCAAACCGAAGTATTTCTAAACTACATCAAAATTGGACACATGAATTTACTGCCATCGACAATTGAAGATGGCATTGAGCAGATCAAGATCGGAACCTGGCATTTGCAGAACCAAGCATTCCGCGGTCAAATTGACAATTTCGTAGTGCGCGACGGTACGAGTTAGTTTTCAAGTATCAGCTAAAACACTCGTATTTGATCCACAACAGGATACTTGGCCTACTACTCAGGTGAGATACTTCCATGTTTTGTGATGATTTTGTCAGAACCGTCATTCTTGCGAACCGTTGCATCGGTCATATTGGGCTCATAGCAGACCTTCCGACGGGCGCAGCGCGCCGCCATAAAATCTTACATTTAATACTTGGAATTGCATGGTTTGATCGGTGGTAGTCCGTTGGGTAAATCTTGTGACAGAAAGGCGAAACATCTTTGCCGGTACACACGACCACCAGCACCCCAAAACAGGCATCTTGCCCCCTATGTGTCCCCTATTACCAGAAGGAAACAACGCGGGAAAAGTGCATTCGACCAAGATATTGACTTTATTGATAAAATGGTACCACCTCCTGGGCTCGAACCAGGGACCTCCTGATCCACAATCAGGCGCTCTAACCAACTGAGCTAAGGCGGCACGCCATCGGATTTAGCGGCCACCACGCGCAAATGCAAGCGGATTAAAATCGGTACCGCCACGTCTGTTCGATCAAGGATTGGCCAAATGAAATCACCGGCCCGGTTGTCTCCATCTGCCAGCCGGTCTTTTTATAAAGCGCACAGGCTGCCTCGTGACTTTCATGCGTTCCAAGGACCATTTCGGAATAGCCATGCGTTCGCGCAAACCCCATGCACCGTTGCAGTAGGGCCGAACCCAGCCCCTGCCCTTGGGCCTCAGGTACAATCAGAAACATCCGCAACCGCGCGATGTGCGCTGTCTCTTGAACGCAAAAAATGCATCCCAACCGCCTGCTACCATCCCAGGCAACCCATGCCGCCTCGCATGCAGGATCATGGGTCTGATCAAACTGATCGAGCAATTCCGCGACCAAAGCACCGAAACTATCGTCAAACCGGTGCGCAGTTGAATAAAACTCAACATGCGCTTTCAGAATCCAACTCAGATCCTCTGACCGCAATGCTCTGATCTCCGGCAAATGCATGCAACCAAGAGAACCGAGCCTGCCTTGCGCTTCAACCCTTCATCAGCTAGCGATGCAAGAAAAATGAGGAGACATACGGCCCATGGGGATCGACACCGAACGCGACATAGAAGCGACACTGCAGATCGGACCAACCGATACTGGCATGGTGCGCATTTACGTCGAGTCGGGCGGTATGGAGGTTCCGATGGACTTTGCGCCGGACGACGCCGAGGAAATTGCAGACGAGATTGTCGCCGCAGCCGCTAGAGCACGCAAAATCAAACCCGCCAAAGGCTAAGGCAGCGCCAGTGTCATGTCGGGATCGCGCAGAACGTGGAGCCTTTGCGCTGCGGTCTGAGCAAACTTTTGAACCAACGATTTGCGGCGCGCGGGCGAGACTTTCTGTTCTTCGGCCATGCGCAGTATTTCGGCGCCATAAGCATCTGCGATAATTAGCCCGCTTTCAGGCGACAACAGGTCCGTGGGAAAATTCTCGTCCACCGCCCAGAAGTAGCGATCGCACCATTCCAGGTATCCCTGCCACTTGGCGTCCGAGGTAAAATCGGCTCGGCTGGATTTGCATTCCACAATCCAGATTTCACTTTTTGGACCAAGCCCCATCACATCAACGCGAAGTCCACGGGCCGGCACCAGCTCCTCGACGCATGCAAATCCGTGGCTGCGCAGCAAACGCGCGGTCCCGCGCGCGAGCACCTGGCCGGGCATAAGCTCTCCTGCATCCGAAAACGACATAGGAAGATTATGAACATTACGTGAACATCAATCAAGAATGTTGTTCAGTAATTCACTTTGGTGGCTTGCCACTTCTAGCATCGAGGCCTATCTCCACCGAGTGACGGGTACTGCAATTCTCGTGTTTGGTTACGTTCCGGTGGCCTTAAGCAAATCCGAGGGAGCTGGCTCTGCCCGGGTCCTGGCCCGGTTACCTGGCGCCCACCTGTATACACAGGTCCTCGGGAGCAAAAAACCTCACGGCTTCCGTGGTCCCGTCACTCAAATCAAAAATTATTAAGCTGGTATGCTCAGCCGCGGCGCCGCATCAGGTCGCGGTTTTTGTCAACGCGCACAGGGATCAGCAACTCGTCTTGTTGCGGTTTTGCGAAAAGTGCCTGGAAAAAGTTCACTACTGCGTTAAACATTCCTGCTCTCCTTTGGCCTCAATGTGCCATCTCAGACAGAAATGTCCAGAGGCTTTAAGCGCGACAAATTGGATTCTGGCAAACTAGAGCTTGATCCTTAACAAATTACGCTTGAACAAGGCGGTTATTCGCCACCGCTTTTACTTGCTCCTTCGTCTGCTCGGATTTCTTGGTTGAGTTGCAAGGCAAATTGGACACCCGAGAAAACGATTCCATTCAGTATCCAGAAAGCGGCTGTGGCCATCACGCCAATATCCGAGGTTCCGACAAGGTGCCGGAGGTTGGCAACGTTGAAAATAAAGATCACCGCGACAAACACAAGCGATACGCAAAAACCATTCAGCGCGCTGGAAATGTAAAGACGCATAACCCTTGGCATGGGACGTTTAGACTGTTTTGGCTGTTTGTTGCCGATCATGCCAAATCATATGGAACCAAGGCCTGTTCGGACAAGTTTAAAAGGCCTCTGGCCTCACCTCTCGAGCCATATGATCAAGCACCGCATTCACGAAATTGGGTTCTTTGCCCTCATCAAAAAACGCACGGGCTACGTCGACAAACTCAGTTATAACGACCTTGGGCGGGGTTTCTGTGTCCTGCAATTCCGCGCCTGCCGCACGAAAGAGCGCCCGAAGCGTCGGATCAATGCGTGCAATCGGCCATTTTGCAACAAGCGCCCGGTCCGTCGCCTGATCGATGGAAGCCTGATGGTTGACCGCTTGATCAATGATCTGTTCGAAAAGCGTGGCGTCGCCTTCGATCATTTCGTCCCCGTCATACGTTGCTCCAAAACGGTGATGGACAAATTCAAGTCGTACGGATTCGACAGTTTGTCCCGAATGCTCCATCTGGAATAGAGCCTGCACAGCGTAGAGCCGCGCAGCGGAGCGCATTTTACGCCGTTGGTTACCGGAAAGACTGCCGTGCAGGTTGCTCATGCTGTGTCCGATCCGCCTGCGTCACCCGCCAATAATATATCCTGATTGATAGGTTTGAAGCCGACGCCCTTGGTCTGGCCGACCCACTTGCGCGCCAACGCGATCAGATGCATGGCCGCTGCAGCGGCTCCGCCACCTTTGTTCTGGCCGTCCACTTCTGCGCGCACCTCAGCCTGCGCGCGGTTTTCGACTGTCAAAATTCCGTTTCCGATGCACAATCCTTGCAAACCCAACAACTGAATGGCGCGGCTGCTGTCGTTGCAAACGGTTTCGTAGTGCGTTGTTTCGCCGCGCACAACACAACCCAAAGCCACATAGCCGTCAAAGTTACTGCACCGCTCGGCAATACCGATGGCTGTAGGCACTTCCAATGCGCCAGGGACTTCGACCAGATCCCAGGTGCCGCCCGCCGCTTCAATCTCTGTCTTGGCGCCTGATACCAGGTCGTCAGCGATATCCTTGTAGTAAGGCGCCACGACAATCAGCAGCTTCACCGGCTTGTCAAAAGTCGGTCTTGGCAGGACATAGTGTTCTTCCTTGGCGGCCATGGCTTAGTCCTTGGTAATTGGTCGGGAGCCGACAATCGTCAGATTGTACGCCTCCAAACCGGTATATTTTGTCTGCGGGCTATCGGTCAGCAAGATGATGTCACGCAATCCCATTCTCGACATGATCTGCGCGCCCACTCCGGTACGTTTGATCGTGCGGGGGCCTTCGTCTTCATCCTCTTCCAGTCGCAACTTGGGATGCGGCTCGCGAAACAAAAGAACTGCTCCCCGACCTTCATCAGCAACGATCTGCATGGCACGCGGGAGTTCATCCGCAAGCCCCGGTCCAAGACCGAGCACATCTTCCAAAGCATTGAGTGCATGTGTGCGAACCAGAACAGGTTCCGGCGTCGTGATGTCGCCTTTTGACAGCATCACATGATCTGTACCCGTAATTTCATCCGAGAAGATCCGCATATGCCACTCCCCTCCATAAACAGAGGTGACGGTCCGTTCATCCCGCTGGCGCAACAAATTGTCATGCTTCAACCGGTACGCGATTAGGTCGCTGATGGTCCCGATCTTCAACCCGTGCTCTGCGGCAAAACTGACCAGGTCCGGCAGTCTTGCCATCTCTCCGTCAGGCTTCATGATCTCGCAAATCACGCCGGACGGGTGCAAACCCGCCAAACGGCTTATGTCAACGGCAGCCTCGGTATGACCCGCGCGTATCAGTACGCCGCCTTGCCGAGCTCGAAGCGGAAAAACATGGCCCGGTGTGGCAATATCAGCCGGGCCGCTTTGGCTCGAAATGGCAACGGCGATGGTTAGCGCGCGATCCGCTGCCGAAATACCCGTGCTCACGCCCTCGCGTGCCTCGATGGACACTGTAAAAGCCGTTTCATGACGCGATGAGTTATTGACTGCCATCATCGGCAGTCCAAGCTCTTCTACTCTGCCCGCTGTCAGCGGCATGCAAATCAACCCGCGCCCGTGCATCGCCATGAAGTTAATCGCGGCAGAATTAGCAAACTGCGCCGGGATCACGAGGTCGCCTTCATTCTCTCGATCTTCATGGTCAACAAGAATGAACATCCGCCCCGCGCGCGCATCGTCAATGATCGCTTCGATCGGCGCGATATTGGAGCGCAGGTCGGTTTCGACCGGTCCGGGGGTTTCAAAGCTCATGGCAGTGATGCTTTCCTAGTGTCTGGCAGGCTCATAGACCAAGCAGAAAGCCTTGACCAGTCACGCAGGTCGTTACGCCGCGGGCATTTCTCCCAGACGGGCGACATAGCGCGCCAGTGTGTCGATCTCGAGGTTGACACGATCACCGACCGCCACGTCCCCCCAAGTAGTCACCGCTTTTGTATGCGGAATGAAGTTAATTCCGAATTCCGCACCGTTGACTTCGTTCACCGTAAGGGACGTGCCGTTCAACGCCACAGATCCCTTTGGCGCGATAAATCTTGCCAGCGCCTCCGGCGCCCGCAATACCACCCGCGTGCTGTCCCCCTCATCGTCAACTGAAACCACCTCCGCAACACCGTCGACGTGACCCGACACAATATGTCCACCGAGTTCATCTCCGACGCGCAAAGCGCGTTCGAGATTTACGCGCTTGCCCGGGGCCCATGTATTGAGGTTGGTTTTGTCAACCGTTTCCGCACTGATCTGCACGTCATACCAGTCTGGCCCAAGCGCCACGACCGTGAGACAAACTCCATCAGAAGCAATAGAAGCGCCAAGATCTATACCCGCAGTGTTGTAACCGGTGCTGATCCTTGCCCTCAGGTCACCTTGTTGTTCTGTTTCCGCGATGGTGCCGATGTCTGTCACTATACCGGTGAACATGTTTCGCTTTCCCCGTCCGATGTATTGCTGACGAGACCTATCTGCGCAGGAACACCCTGACAAGACCCATGCGGCTTGCCGTGACACATACGCGCTGACATAGTTTGTCATCAAATTGAGAGCATTCTGCCCGAAAACTTGAGGACATGTGAATGCAGGCGGATCAACGCGTCTTTTTATTCCTGCAAGGACCGCACGGTCCCTTCTTTGCGCAACTGGCCAGACAATTGCGTCTGACGGGCGCAAAAGTGTTGCGCGTGGGGTTCAATGCTGGAGATCAGGCATTCTGGTCCGACCGCACGTCCTATATTCCGTTCCGTGAAACATTGGCTGACTGGCCGGAAACCCTTGAGGCGATTTTGGTCAAACACGCTGTGACGGACATTGTGCTTTATGGCGACACCAGACCCACCCATGCGCAAGCCTGCAAAATTGGACGTGCTCAAGATCTGCGTCTCCATGTCTTCGAAGAAGGGTACTTGCGCCCCTATTGGATCAGTTATGAGCGCGGCGGCGCAAATGGCCATTCCAGCCTCATGGACATCGGTTTGGAGACGATTAAAGCCGCAGAGCATACGCGCCCCTTCGAACTGCCGGTGCCGCCGTCTCACTGGGGAGACTTGCGACAGCACATATTTTATGGCGCGCTCTATCATTGGTTCGTCTTGTGCTGGAATCAGGGTTATCCAAGTTTCGAACCACATCGCGCGCTGACTGTGAACAAGGAGTTCGCGCTGCATCTCAAACGTCTGGTGCTGATGCCAGCTCATTCGGTCGACCGTCGTATCGCAACAGCAAGGGTAAGGTTAGGTGGTTTTCCGTATCACCTAGCCCTTCTTCAGCTGGAACATGACAGCGCGTTTCAAATGCACGGACCGTTTGCGGACCAGCGCGGCTTTATCAAAGAGGTTATCTCCGGCTTCGCCGAAGGCGCTCCGCAACACCACCATTTGGTCTTCAAGGCCCATCCCTTGGAAGACGGGCGTGCTCCTCTCAAAAGAGACATCCGCGAGATCGCAGCACATCATGGGCTGGCCAAGCGCGTACATTTTATCCGCGGCGGAAAGCTGGCCAGGCTGCTTGACGAAGCCGTCAGCGCAGTCACGGTCAATTCGACTGCAGGTCAGCAAGCACTTTGGCGAGGAATACCTCTGCGGGCCTTCGGGGCATCCGTCTACGGCAAAGCCGGTCTCGTCTCGACGCAACCGCTGGCCGCGTTTTTTGCAAATCCCGATCGCCCGGACTCTTCGGCGTACCGGATTTTCCGGGCATTCTTGCTGGCCACAAGTCAGTTGCCCGGCAGCTTTTATGCGGCCAAAGGCAGGCGGCAAGTTCTGCGTCACGTGCCCGACAAAATGCTTCAAGACATCGGTCCTTATGCACGATACCAAAAGGAAAACGCAGCAGATGAGCAACAGTTGCGTCTCGTGAAGTAAACGAAACAGCTGGAAAAGCTGGCATTTTGTGCCAATGCGTATATCCTTTCAGCCAAATTAGGTCGGTAAACCGGCCAATTGAGGCAGATAAAACAGGTCGAGGAGACCGAGCAGTGACTGGTTCCGTATTTCGGAAAACGCGTCTGATGGCGCTTGTAGCGGCGTCCGTCGTCCTAGCGTCATGCGGTTTGCCGCAAGTCGGCCCGAACAAGAAACAGATATTCGAAGGATCGGTGCAGCGTGAAGGTGACGCGTTCATTGTTGAGGTTGACGACCGCGTGACTGCGGCGACAGCTTTTGTGCCGGCGCTTGGTTTCTCGCAGAATTTCAGAAGTGCTGGCAAAGTTGGCTCTGACACAATTCAACCGGGCGACCTTTTGGGCCTGACCATCTGGGAAAATGTCGACGATGGCTTGCTCGCCAATGACACTCAGAACGCAACGCTGCTGGAATCCGTCCAGGTGGATGGGTCAGGCTTTATCTTTGTGCCCTATGCAGGACGCATAAAGGCATCCGGAAACTCGCCTGAAGCCCTACGTCGCGTGATCACCGAACGCTTGCAAGACCAAACACCAGACCCTCAGGTCGAAGTCCGGCGTCAGGCCGGTGACGGGTCCACAGTGTCGCTGGTGGGGTCCGTTGGCGCGCAGGGTGTCTACCCGATTGAACGCCCGACGCGTACGCTGTCTACTATGCTTGCAAGGGCTGGCGGCGTTACAATTGAGCCTGAAATCGCTCAAATAACGGTGCTGCGCGGCACTGAGCAGGGCCGCATCTGGTTTAACGATCTCTATAATAACCCGCATGTGGATATCGCGTTGCGCGGCGGAGACCGCATTCTGGTCGAGGAAGACACACGGTCGTTTACCGCACTTGGCGCGACCGGCGCGCAGGCACGCGTGCCTTTTCGCAGGCAGGACTTGTCCGCGCTGGAAGCCATCGCACAGGTGGGCGGTCTGATCTCCAATACATCGGACGCGACGGGCATATTCGTCTTCCGCAACGAACCGCAAGAGATCGCAAACGAAGTGCTGGGGCGTGGCGACCTGATGGGCGATCAGCGGATGGTTTACCTGCTCGATCTGACGCGGCCCAATGGCATGTTCACAGCACGCGACTTCGTCATAAGGGACGGTGACACGCTCTATGTGACGGAAGCACCGCTGACACAATGGAACAAGACCGTTGGCGCATTTATCGGCTCGCTTCTCGGACCCGCCGCTTCGCTTGACCAACTGGCCAACTAAAGGTCGATGCGCGGGCCACACCCGTATGATGCCGCCGGTCCCGACACGGACCGGCGGCTTTTCGTTTACAACGGCGGATTTCTAACGCAGTCACGGATCAAACGCATACTTTCGCTCAGCGGTTTCAAGGTAACGCTTGGCGCACCCGGTCCGGACGACCTTGTCGGCGTCTGGGGTATGAGCCCCACCGCGCACCGCGGCGAGCGGGTTGCGGCGCATCGCGGTGCCGGATTGGTTCGCGTCGAGGATGCCTGGCTTCGCTCGCTTTTTCCGGGTCGTGCGGGCGCGCCGCCACTTGGTCTGGTGATTGATCAATCCGGCATACACTACGACCCCTCGATACCATCAGATCTGGAAACTCTTCTAGCCAGCCATCCGTTGGATGACACCGCTCTTCTTGACCGTGCGCGCGGGGCCATCGCCCGCATGAAAGAGGAGCATCTTTCCAAATTTAGCGCGGTTGATCCTCAATTGGAGGTACCCGCGCCGGGTTATGTGCTGGTCGTAGATCAAACCGAAGGCGACGCGTCTGTCACCGCAAGCGGTGCCGATCGCAATCGTTTTCTTGAAATGCTCTTTGTAGCGCGCGAAGAACATCCAGGCATGCCGATCGTTATCAAGGCGCATCCTGAAACCACACAAGGTTACCGCAAAGGATATTTCGGTCCGGCAGACGCCGATGATACCATCCGGTTCGTTACAGATCCCGTCAGTCCATGGCATCTTCTCGACGGCGCAGTCGCCGTTTTCACGGTGTCGTCCCAATTGGGTTTCGAGGCTATTTTTGCCGGTCATAAACCTCGCGTTTTCGGGGCACCATTCTACGCAGGATGGGGCCTGACGACAGACGAGTTTCCTGTGCAACGCAGGCAGCGCACGCTGAGTCGCGCGCAGCTGTTTGCTGCAACCGTCCTACTGTATCCAAAGTGGTACGATGTATTTGCGGACGGCCTTTGCTCCTTCGAAACGGCCCTCGACAACTTGGCCGCAGAGACCCGGGCGTGGCGCGAGGATCGGCAAGGGTGGGTTGGCTCCAAAATGCGCCTGTGGAAACGGAGCCATTTGCAATCAGTGTTTGGGTCGCATGTTCCTATGGTGTTCGAGGACGATCCTTCAAAAGTACGCGCGAGCCAGAAGCCCTGGATGGTTTGGGCCAGCAAAGCCACTGTCGGGCACGCAGATGCTGTGCGCGTTGAGGACGGTTTCCTGCGGTCTCGAGGTCTCGGCGCTGAACTGGTTCCACCCCTGTCCCTCGTCCTTGACGACATGGGCATATACTACGATGCAACTTCGCCCAGTCGGCTGGAGCAGTTGATTGCGGCGCGCGAAACTCTGCGACCAGATCAAGAGACTCGAGCCCGGAACCTGATCCGACGGATCACGCGCGCGGACTTAACCAAATATAATCTGGATGGCGCGCCGGCGGATGTTCCGGACGGACACCGAGTGCTGGTCGTTGGGCAGGTCGAGGATGACGCTTCCTTGCGTCTGGGCGGCACCGACGTTCGGACCAATGCCAGCTTGCTGGCCGCTGCGCGTGCAGCTCACCCGGACGCTGTGGTGATCTATAAAACACATCCTGACGTCGATGCCGGCTTGCGTGACGGCGGCAATCCCAACACCGCGCTTGCGGACCTCGTGCTCAGGAGTACCAGCACGGCCAATTTGCTGGCAAAGGTTGATGAAGTCTGGACGATAACCTCATTGTTGGGCTTTGAAGCGCTGTTGCGGGGGCTTCCTGTCACAACTATTGGCGTGCCCTTTTATGCCGGATGGGGTCTGACAGATGATCTGGCGGTCGTACCTCCGCGACGCCGCGCGCTGCCCTCTGTGACAGGACTGGTGCACGCGTGCCTGATTGACTACCCACGCTATATTCATCCAGACACCCAGCTGCCCTGCCCTGTTGAGGCCGTCGTCACTTGGCTTGAGAACACAAAAACAACTTCACACAGCGGACCGGCGAACCGGATGCTCGCAAAGCTACAGGGGTTGTTTGCAAGCCAGCGCCGATGGTGGCAATGACTTAATCCAGCGCACGCGCCCAAACCTGCATGACGTCTCCACCAACGGCGTCGACAGTGCGCAGCACAAATCGATGCGCGTCATTCAGCCGCCCAAGACCAAGCGCTCCAACAGACGGCAGCCCCTCGGCGCCGATTGCAAAACCGGCCGAAAAGCCAACCAACTCGTCGACCAGATCCGCCTCAAGCAAAGAGGCCGCCAAAGCACTCCCGCCTTCGCAAAACAGGCGTGTCAGGCCGTGGCGGGCAAGTTGGCGAAGCACGTCAGCGGGGTCCAACTGTCCGTTCGCCGCCCCGCAAGGCAACAAAACTGCTCCTAGGTCTTGCCAAGTTTGCATAAGGTGACCGTCGGCATCGTGACCGTGACAGAGTAATACAGGAGTGTCGCGCGCGGTGCGCGCAAGCTGTCCCATAAGAGGAAGATCAAGTCTGCGGCTGACGACAACGCGCGACGGTTGGTATTCTATGCCCAGTCCGCGGACGGTCAGCGATGGATCATCCTTGCGCGCCGTGCCGCCGCCCACGATGACCGCGTCGTGACGTGCACGAAGCGCATGCACATGCCGTCGCGCGGCATCGCCGGTGATCCATTTGCTCTCACCGGTGGCCGTTGCGATCCGGCCGTCGAAACTGTTCGCCAGTTTCAGCGTCACAAACGGGCGATCGATTTCCACCCGGGCGAAGAAACCCGCATTGTCTCGCAGCGCTTCGTCCTCAAGGATACCGGTTTCTACCTCTATGCCCGCGTCGCGCAAGCGCGCGATCCCTGCGCCATCGACGCGTGGATCCGGATCACGGGCGGCAACAAACACGCGCGCGACGCCTGCTTCGATTAAAGCATCCGCGCAAGGCGGCGTTTTGCCATGATGGGCACAAGGTTCAAGCGTTACAAAAGCATCCGCGCCGCGTGCTTTGCTCATAGCCTGGGCCAATGCCATGGCTTCGGCATGTGGTCGCCCGCTTGGCTGTGTCCAGCCTCGACCAACAATCCGGTTTTCTTTCACAATGACGCATCCGACGGCCGGGTTTGGCCACACCCGACCATGCCCGCGTCGCCCCAGTGACAACGCAAGCGCCATGTACCGCGATGCCCGGTTCACTCTTCCTGCGGCGCTTCCGGCCGCAACTCACTCACAAATTTGTCGAAGTCGTCAGCCGCTTGGAAATTTTTATAGACGCTTGCAAATCGCACGTACGCCACAGTATCGATACGCGCCAATGCTTCCATCACGATCTCGCCGATTGTTTTGGACGGAATGTCGGTTTCTCCCATGCTTTCCAGGCGCCGTACAATGCCGGAAATCATCTGGTCAATACGTTCCGGATCAATGGGGCGTTTCTGCATGGATATCCGGATCGACCGTTCCAGCTTGTCACGATCGAAATCTTCCCGCTTGCCGGTCGACTTAATAACCACCAAGTCCCGCAACTGGACACGCTCATAGGTCGTAAACCGCCCGCCACACGCGGGGCAAAACCGCCTCCTTCGTATCGAAACATGATCTTCCGCCGGGCGGCTGTCCTTGACCTGGGTATCTATGTTTCCGCAAAACGGGCAGCGCATAGGCCGTCCCCCTTTTTTAGTCTCTGCCTCGCGTTGTGGAGTTAAGGCTCCACTTCTCCACACTTATAGGACAGCGCCTAGGTTTTGGGTAGAGGGGAAATGCAAGCCCACATCTAGTAGGCAATTCGGCGCCCTAGCCGGTCGGTAAGAAGGAAACAGCGATCGTGCGGTGATGTGGTTGATCACGGTGTTCGAAAACATACACGCCCTGCCAGGTTCCAAGCATCGGATGACCACCCTGCACGGGTATGCTCAGAGTGACCGGCATCATCGCGGCCTTGATATGCGCAGGCATGTCGTCAGCCCCTTCCAACGTGTGGCGCAGATACCCCATACGAGGATCATCTGCGCGTGGTACAAGCCGGTCAAAAAAGGCCTTCAAGTCGGCCTGAACGTCCACGTCGGCGTTCTCCTGAACAAGGAGCGACGCGGACGTGTGGCGGACCATCAGAACAACAACACCGTCACCGCGACCCGCAAGCCACCGAATAAGATCACCGGTAATCTCGTATAATCCCGCGCCGCGCGTCTGTAAGTTCAGAACGTCAGCCACTCGCGTGGTTCCTCTCGCGGAAGTACGATCCCAAACCAAATGTCAAAAGCGATCAAAAACATCGTCAAATGGTTGGCGGCAAAACTCGTAGGCATGACCGATCAACAGGTTCTCGCCCTTGCGTTTCACGGTCACGGAATAAGAAGACGGCGTGTCCTTAATGCTGTCGTCGGGATTGGTCGTAAAGACAACGCCAATCGCATTGGGCGTCGTTCTCGAGGGGCCGCGCGGCTCCAAAATGTACATGCGCTTTTGTGGCGAATAGAGCCCGGCTGCCCGGGCATAGTCCGCCGCGGCACACCACATACCGCGAGCACCCTGCCCGCGATCTTCAAGAACTTCAAAAGAGTCCTGGGACACTGGCACTACGTAAAGCCAGTTAACCGCCCGAAATGCTGCCGCTGCTGCCGGAACTGCTATGGCGATACTGCACATCGCAATGACAAGTGTTTGAAACTTCATGCCGGACACCGGTTGCTTGTTGTTCCGACAGTGTAGACGTTCGTCACGCGATTGCCAGCGAGAGACGGTCAGTTGGTCCCAAAAAGGCGATCTCCCTGCTCATCGATGACCTGTTTTGCCTTGCGCAAGGACGCGGCCTGTGCCGCTTCAAGCCCCTGAACTGTGTCCGCGCGCACCAGCTTGTGACTGAGCCTGTTTCCGTCCACATCTTTTTCGATGAGCGCGCAGACGCGATATGTGTCACCCTCTTTGATGGGCGTCAGCGCGATATGGAACCCGTCATATTCTTCAGCAGGAGCTTCGGAGCGCACACCGCCACCGCCGCCACCGAATAATTTTTTGAGAAATGACATGGGTGCTCCCCTCATCCCGTTTCTTTAACCCTAGCGCGGGTCCGGTGCGGGGGAAAGGAAGATTACATGTCGTACAGTCACTCCTGCTGTATCAACTCAATCTCGTCGTAAAAGACGCACCAACGGTTGCCAGTACCGTGCAGTCGGATTGTATCGCCCACTGCCACTGCCTCCCAAATTTGGTCCGGTGGGTGCCAAATTCCGAAAATAATCCAACCAAAGCCTTCTAATTCAATTAATTTTCCGCGCGTACTAGACAGGTTCTCTACAGTGTACTCCAAAGCAACCCGATCATCGGAGAATCCTGTCATTGCCATTGGCAGCCACACTTCGGCAGCAGCGACATAGATACCGAAATAGGAAATCGCAGAAAAAAAGGCCATAAGAGTCGTGTAAACGGGAAAACCAGAAAATGTTTCTGTCCGATTGCGAAAACCGCGCTTTTCCCATGCTGCCCAGCGGGCATTAGTCACCGCGTCAAGCTCATCAGGCCTCCAAAACAAGGCGAGAGTTTGCAAAGCAGCTATGAGCGCCAAAGGTAACAATACTGCTGTCTTCAGCAATTCGTAAGACTCTTGACTGGCTGCAAAGCGATAAACCGGAAGGAGGTGCGCGAAAAAACCAAATACGCCTAGCGAAAAAGGCGCAACCATACTGAAAATAACTAGCCTGACGCGCCAATACCGTTTCGCACGATGCGTTTCGGGTGGCTTACTACTGATCGAGGAAACTCCGCAGCTTCCGGCTCCGGCTTGGGTGCTTGAGCTTCCGCAGTGCTTTTGCCTCAATCTGACGGATCCGCTCACGAGTCACACTGAACTGCTGGCCAACTTCTTCGAGCGTGTGGTCAGTGTTCATGCCTATGCCGAAGCGCATACGCAGCACGCGTTCCTCGCGCGGTGTGAGTGACGCAAGCACACGGGTGGTGGTTTCCTTGAGGTTTTCCTGAATCGCGCTGTCAAGCGGCAGAACGGCATTTTTGTCCTCGATGAAATCTCCGAGCTGGCTGTCTTCCTCGTCACCAATAGGTGTTTCAAGGCTGATTGGCTCTTTGGCGATCTTCATCACCTTGCGCACCTTCTCCAGCGGCATTTGCAGCTTCTCGGCCAGCTCTTCCGGCGTTGGTTCACGACCGATCTCATGCAGCATCTGGCGGCCAGTGCGTACAAGCTTGTTGATCGTTTCGATCATATGCACCGGGATACGGATGGTACGCGCCTGATCAGCAATCGACCGTGTGATCGCCTGGCGGATCCACCACGTCGCATATGTGGAAAACTTGTACCCGCGCCGGTATTCAAACTTGTCCACCGCTTTCATAAGGCCGATGTTGCCTTCCTGAATAAGATCAAGGAACTGAAGGCCGCGGTTCGTGTATTTCTTGGCAATTGAAATCACGAGGCGCAGGTTCGCTTCCACCATTTCCTTCTTGGCCTGGCGCGCTTCTTTCTCACCTTTTTGTACCTGTTGAACGATGCGGCGGAACTCAGAAATATCCAGTCCGACATATTGACCGACCTGCGCCATGTCCGCGCGCAGTTCTTCCACCTTTTCAGTGGAACGCTCAATAAACATCTGCCAGCCCCGGCCCGGCTTTTCGGCCATCCGCTCAAGCCAGTTCGGGTCGAGCTCGTAGCCACGGTATTCATCAACAAACTCACGGCGGTTGATGCGTGCCTGATCGGCAAGTTTCACCATGGAGGAGTCGATCTGCATGATACGACGGTTGATGCCGTAAAGCTGGTCGATCAGCGCTTCAATGCGATTGTTATGCAGATGCAATTCGTTGACCAGCAGAACAATTTCGGCGCGCAGTTTTTGATAGAGTTCTTCGTCCGCGTCCGAAAAGCTGCCGTCTTCGTTGAGCGTCGCCGAGATACGGCTGTCCTGCATCTCGCTCAGCTTGGCATAGTCGTCGGCAATCATGTCCAGCGATTCAAGAACCTGAGGCTTCAAGGCAGCCTCCATGGCCGCCAAACTCATGTTGGCCTGGTCGTCATCCTCGTCATCATCTTCTTGCGCGATGGGATTGCCGTCAGCGTCAAGTTCCGGCCCTGTGTCTTCTTTTTTCGCAGCAGTCGCATCGGTCGCCACAACTGGTTCTTCGACACCGCCGTCTTCGTCGAGCTGATTGCCGAACGTGGCTTCAAGATCGATGACATCGCGCAGCAAAATGTCTTCAGAAAGAAGTTCGTCTCGCCAAATGGTAATCGCCTGAAAGGTTAGAGGGCTCTCACACAACCCCGCAATCATCGTGTTGCGTCCGGCTTCAATCCGCTTGGCGATCGCGATCTCACCTTCACGGCTCAGCAACTCAACCGAGCCCATCTCGCGCAGGTACATGCGCACAGGATCGTCCGTGCGATCCAGCTTCTCGGTGGCGCCAGAGCCAAGCGCAACCTCGCGCGTGCCTTCTGTGGTCGTCAGCTCGGTCGAGCCTTTGGCTTCTTCGTCTTCGGCCTCTTCATCTTCGATGATGTTGATACCCATCTCGGACAACATGGACATCACGTCTTCGATCTGCTCGGAGCTGACCTGATCAGGGGGCAGAACCGTATTCAGCTGATCGTAAGTGATGTAGCCCTTCTCGCGGGCTTCGGCGATCATCTTTTTGACCGCCGCCTGGCTCATGTCCAGCGAGTGGCCTGCGTCCTGATCTTCCGACTTTGCGTCTTCATTGGTATCTTTCGCGGCCATGAACAGCTCCTCATAGCTATGGTCAACCGGCTATTCCGAATCACTAGAGAATCATCCCCGGTTTTCAGTGATTCGGCCAGTCGTTAACCTTCATTTTCTGACGGTTAGCCCTTCAAATATGGTTAACCGTGCGGTTTTTGCGTCTTTATCGATGCCAGCAAAGCGTCGAATGCGTTGCGCTCGTCCCGACTGATTCGCGCACCGTTGTCTCCAATATCGTATTCGGCCCGATCGTCCTGACCGCTCTTCAAAACTTGCTGTGCGGCTTTTGCCGCCTCGGACAAGCGCCACGTTACTCCCTCATCCGCCAGACCGGCTATGTCTTCAGTGGCTTCTGCGATCTCTGCGTCCAGCCCACGTGTGGCTTGCAGCTTCGCAAACTCCTCGGCGACTGTCATGCGCACCTTCTCGTGATCACCGGGTGTGCGAATGCACGGTACCACGCGGACATGGTTCTGCCCCAACAATGTTTCAAGGACATCGCTGCCGAAGTGCGCGCAGATTTTGTCACGTAATCCGTCAGGTGTTGCCGTCATGTAACGCAGCAATATGTCGCGCAGACCGGCGTGGAGCGGATCACGGCAGCGCAGGCGTTCCAAATCGCTCTCGAAAGCCTCAATAACTTCAGGGCATGTTGCAAACGCCGCCAGAATGACGGCCTCGCGCATCTGCTCAGCGACTTCCTCATTTGTTGCACTGCCAAGCGCTGACGCCTTGGTGCTCGCGCGCGGTGCTTGCGGGCGCCCCCATTGACCGCGTTTGCGGTCCGGGTCCAGCGCGGGCCGCTGCGGACGAAACAGGCTCCAGCGCAATTCCTTGATCTCTTGACCATAGTGGCTTCGGATCAAGCTGTCCCGGATCAGTGCGATCTTTTCTCGAAGCGTCTTGTCCAACGCAGCCTTACGTTCCGGGCTGTCGAACACTTGGCCTTCGGTCTCGCGCTGCCAGAGCAGGCGCACCATCGGAAGCGCGTCATCAAGCAACTTTTGAAAGGCAGGAGCGCCTTGCGCACGCAACAGATCGTCCGGGTCCTGACCCGGTGGCATCAGTGCAAATCGCAGGGACTTGCCTGCCTCCAGCATCGGCAGCGCCAGATCGATCAACCGCATTGCCGCCCGCAAACCAGCTGCATCGCCATCCAACGCGACGACCGGTTCCGGTGCAATGCGCCACAGCATCTGCAACTGGGTCTCGGTGATCGCCGTGCCGAGGGGGGCGACAGCGGCATCAAACCCGTAGGATGCCAAGGCAATTACATCCATGTAACCTTCCGCGACAATCAGCGGTTTGCCCTTTCCCGCCGCCGTTCTCGCGGGCCCCTGGTTGAAAAGGTTGCGTCCCTTGTCGAAAAGTTCCGTTTCCCGAGAGTTCAGGTACTTGGCGTTGTCGTTGGGATCCATGGCGCGACCGCCAAAAGCGATGGCGCGCCCCCGCGCATCGCGGATCGGAAACATGATACGCCCGCGAAACGTGTCATAAGGCTTACCACCCTTTGAGGACGGTTTCGCAAGACCCGCATCGAGGATCAGATCTTCGGGAACACTTTTTGATGTCAGATGATCCCAAAGACCCTGCCACTGGTCCTGCGCAAACCCAATCTCCCAGCGTTCGAGCGCGGTCGTGTCCAGACCCCGCCTGTCGAGATACGCCCGCGCCTCGGACGCCGCGGACGTATTCAATTGCAGCCGAAAATGCCGCACGGCCAAATCCATAACCTCGGCCAATTGCGTGCGACGATCGGCTTTTTGTTGCGCTTGCGGGTCGCGCTCCGGCATCGGCATGCCCGCCTCTTGCGCGAGAACTTCGACCGCTTCCATAAAGCCAAGGTTCTCGGTTTCACGTACAAACGAGATCGCATCTCCCTTTGCGTGACACCCAAAGCAGTAGTAGTAGCCTTTGCGGTCATCCACATGAAAAGAAGCAGTTTTCTCCTGGTGAAAAGGACATGGTGCCCACATGTCACCCTTGCCCTGATTGGACTTGCGAGCATCCCAGGTCAGCTTTCGCCCTGCTACCTGAGCAATGCTTATTCGGGACCGCAATTCATCGAGAAAGCCGGGTGGAAGACTCATCTTTCAAATATTGGGGCTGTTCGTGAAAGAGTCCAGCTTGGCAGGGCGCGAAAAGGTCGGCGCTACTGTTTTAGACAAAGCTCGTTCCAGGCATCGCCCAGATCGTGGTCACGCACTTGTTTCATTGGCAGTTCATAGACCCATGGGACCATCAGCGGAATCGCGCGGTTGTAGTTGTCCGGCCAGGTGGGAGTACCTGCGAGTATTTTTTCCTCGACCTTGCGTTCGCGCACACGGTCCAGACGGGCTTGCTGAATGGCACGCGCGACCTCGGCCTGATAGCCGCAGCTGACTTCTTTTTCCGATTGAGCGACGCCCGGTGTAGCAAAGACAGCCAGTGCGGCCGTGAGCAAAAAACGCAACATGCCTCGAATTCTCCTATGTTATTGCTGCCAGCCTAACCGCGCGCGGCAACGGCTTCCATAGCTTCCTGCATTTCTTCGACAAGCGTCTGCGCCATCGATCGGAAAACGAGTATCAGGATCGCGTCGTCCGCAAGCCGTGTGATGGACGCGTTCATGTGCCCAAACAGCGTGCGGCGGGTTTCGCCAGCTTTGAAATGCGCGGGTCGAAGGTCAACCGGGACGCGCCGGGCAAGCACCTGGTCGCCGTCGGAACCTTTCAGCACCACAGTGGCCCAAGCATCCGACTGATCGGTCAGCGCCGCGACCTTTTTGATACCATCCGCTGGTTCCGGGCCCAGCAAAAGCGCAGTGTCACGTCCGAACCAAATCACATGCGCATCATTCGTGCGCGCAGCTTGATTGGGCTGAGGAAAAGCAAGACCGTAGGCTGATCGCAGCGCGGAGGATGCGGCGGCCAGCTGGCCGCGAAAGGGTGACACACTTGTCATACGCCCGAGATCGATCTCTTCCAGTCGACATGATCCTACAGACACTGGCAAGAGACCCGCACATGGAGACAGAGCGCTCAATTCAGTCACGCAGGCGCCCTCCCTCTGGATCGAAAAACACCGGTGAACACACCTCGCTCACTGTGTTCACACCCCGAAGGCTGTCTACGACCCGAACCACTTCTCCGTGTCTGGCGCTGCCACCGGTCAGAAAACCCAAACCGATTGAATGTCCCAGTGTTGGTGAGAAGGCTACAGAGGTGACATATCCTTGATCATTTTCGCGCGTCGCCGCGGCATCCGTTCGAAACACGTGGGCGCCGGCCGTCAGAGCATCAGTGTCCTCGACAGGTTTGAACCCAACAAGTTGCCAGCGCCTTTCATCGACAAGGCCCGGTCGCGCGGCCATAACCTTGCCGATGCAGTCTTTTTTTGCGCTAACCATTCGTGCGAAGCCAACATCACCCGCTGTCGGCGTGCCATGTATCTCCGCGTGTGTGAGATGACCTTTTTCAATCCGCAGGACATTGAGTGCCTCCATACCGTAGGCCCCACCACCCAAGGCCTCAGCACGCTCGAGCAAAGTCTCGAAAAGGCTCGTGCCATAGCGGGCCGGGACAGCGATTTCATAGGCGTGTTCGCCGGAAAATGAGATCCGGAACAGCCGCCCTTCAATGCCAGCCACCGTCACAGAGCCACAACTCATGAATGGCCAGATCTCAGCGGTCACACGTTCCGACAAAAGGTCGTTCAACAGTTCCCGAGATTTGGGGCCCGCCACGGCGAATTGCGCCCATTGCTCCGTAACCGACGCAAAACGCAAATCCAGATCGGGGCGCAACGCCTGATGCACAAACTCCAGATGCCGCATCACGTTTCTAGCAGCTGCAGTCGTCGTTGTCATCACGTAGTGGCCATCGTCCAGACAGGCGGTGGTGCCATCATCCATGACCGTTCCGTCCTCGCGCAGCATGAGACCATACCGCACGCGTCCCGGCTTCAGGGTGGAAAAGGTGTTGGTGTATACAAAATCCAGAAAATCACCCGAGTCACGGCCCTGAATGTCGATCTTTCCCAGGGTGGAGACGTCACAGACACCCACTGCTTCCCGCACCATGCGCACTTCCCTGTCGCAGGAGTCGCGCCATGTCTTCTCATCCTTGGTCGGAAAATAGCTCGGACGGTACCACAACCCGGCCTCAATCATCGGAGCACCGCGCGCAACGCTCGCTGTATGTGAGGTCGTACAGCGCCTCGGCGCAAAGCCCATGCCCTGCCCGTCAGCCCCCATTGCAGCAATGGACACCGGAACAAATGGCGGACGGAATGTCGTTGTGCCCGTCTCCGGTATGCCCCGCCCAGTTACATCCGCAAGCACCGCAAGTGCCGCAACATTGGAGTTCTTGCCCTGATCCGTTGCCATGCCCTGAGTGGTATACCGCTTCATATGTTCCACGGATCGATAGTTTTCCTGCACGGCTTGTTTGACATCCTTGACAGTCACATCGTTCTGATAGTCCAGCCAGGCGCGTCCCGTGCCCGGCACAGCCCAATAGGGCGTAATACGATATGCCGCATCCTCCGCATCAGGTACGTCCAGCTTCTTGCTCTTCAACCCGAGTGCTTTCAGTACTTCTTTTGCTTTTTCCGCGCCATCTCGCAGACATCCAGCGGTGTCAAACACCCCAGCGCAGGCTCCGGCCGCTACAAGGCCCGGAACGGCATCGGGCGTCGGCGCGAAACTTGCGATATCCTGACGCCAGGTCGGTCGCCCATTCATGTGGCACGTCAGATGGATGCTCGGGTTCCATCCGCCTGACACGGCAAGGCAATCTGCATCGATGTTTGCAATACCACCTGCTGTCTTGACCCGCACCCCGCGCAAACCTAATCGGCCTCTTGTCGCTTCAACCGCAGAACCTGCGAAGATCGGAAAATCGCCTGATACCGAGACATCCGCCCGCGTATCGATTAACGCCGCGATTTCGACGCCTGCCGTCGAAAGCTCTTGCGCAGTCCGGTGCGCGCTGTCGTTGTTGCCAAAAACCGCAACACGTCTGCCAGCGGCGACGCCCCAGCGATTAAGGTAGGCCCGCACTGCGCCGGCTGTCATAATTCCCGGCCTGTCATTATCGGCAAAGGCGATCTGACGCTCCAAAGCACCTGCTGCGAGAATCGCGTGTTTGGTCGCGATGCGCCAGAAGCTTTCACGTGGGCGACCGGCTTCGGGCGCACCGGGCCAGCGTTCCAATGCCGCATAAGTGCCCTGATCGTAGGCACCGGTGACGGTGGTCCGCGTCATTACCCTGACATTGGGCATGCCGCGCAATTCACTGACAACGGATGCTGCCCAGGTTTGGCCGTCCAAAGCGTCAACCTCGTAGCTTTCGGCGTTGAGCCGCCCCCCGGGAAGGGCATCTTCATCTGCGAGGATAACATCAGCGCCGCCGCGCGCGGCCGTCAGCGCCGCCATTAGGCCTGTAGGGCCTGCACCGATCACAAGCAGATCGCAAAATGCAAAGGCCTTTTCGTAGCGCTCGGCCGTGGATACGCCTGACAGCCCCCCCAAACCGGCGGCTTGGCGGATCAAAGGCTCGTACAAACCCTCCCAGAACTTTTTTGGCCACATGAACGTCTTGTAGTAAAAACCTGCACCCAGAAAAGGCCAGACCAGATCATTGATCGCCATCGCATCGAAAGACAGCGACGGCCATGCGTTCTGGCTCCGCACTTCCAGACCGTCGTGGATTTCCTGAACCGTCGCGCGCACGTTTGGCTCCTGCAACGCACCGTTTCCCACAGTGATCAGAGCGTTTGGTTCCTCGCTGCCCGCTGTCATGACGCCACGCGGACGATGGTATTTAAAAGACCGGGCCATAAGACGTTTGCCATTGGCCAGCAAAGCGGACGCAACGGTGTCACCCGCGAAGCCGGACGTACCGACCCCGTCAAAATGAAAACGTATGGGTTTTGACCGATCGATAAGACCCTTGCCGTCAAGTCTCATGCGCCCGACGCCTCTGTCTCAGCCAAAACAACATTCAGCACTTCGTGCGTGACGGTGTTGCGCGTCACCACGATCCATGCCCCGCAACCGGCCTCGTGCTGCCACAGTTCGCGTGTCACACCGGCCGGATTGTCGCGCAAGTGAAGATAGTCATCCCACGCCGCATCGCCGGCGTCCGGCGCGGGACGGGCCAGCCTTGTTGCCGCGCCCATGTAGTAGAACTCGCGCCGGTCGCGTTGGCCGCAAAACGGGCAGGTCAGCCTCATCTTTGTGTCTCCCGTGTCAGCATGCTGCCATTGCCCTAATGCAAATTGTGCTGGGCACCCGTGCCCTCTTCGTCGAGCAAATCATAACCGTCACGAAACCGGTCCAACCGAAAGCCGCGCGCGGTCTCGTGTGGTTCGCCCGACGCCATCAGATGTGCCATAGCGTAACCCGACGCAGGAACGGCCTTGAAGCCGCCGTAGCACCAGCCGCAGTCGATGAACAAGCCGTCTGTACCGGTCTTATCAATAATCGGAGAGCCGTCGGGGGTCATGTCCATGATTCCGCCCCAAGATCGCAAGACCCTGGCTTTGCCGATCATTGGCATCAGCGTCATACCTGCCTCCATCACATGCTCCACCATGGGCAAGTTGCCGCGCTGCGCATAAGAAGCGTAAAAGTCCAGATCACCGCCGAACACCAGACCGCCCTTGTCCGACTGGCTTATGTAAAAGTGGCCCATGCCAAAACTGATCACATGATCAATGCATGGTTTGAGACCTTCGGTGACAAAGGCCTGCAACACGTGGCTCTCGATCGGCAATCGCAGACCTGCCATTGCCGCAACTTGCCCGGAACGGCCTGCTGTGATGATCCCGACCTTCTTGGCGCGGATCGGTCCTCGTGCGGTCTGCACCCCTGTCACGACGCCAGCCTCTATGTCGATGCCGGTCACTTCGCAATTCTGGATGATGTCGACACCGCGCGTGTCTGCGCCACGGGCGTATCCCCATGCAACGGCATCATGCCGGGCGGTGCCACCTCGCTTGTGAAGAAGCCCTCCGTAAATCGGAAATCGCGTATTGTCGAAGTCGAGATAGGGCAAAAGCTTGCGTACCGCGTCGCGGTCCAGCAGTTCTGCATCATCTCCCTGCGCATGCATAGCGTTGCCTCTGCGCACGAAAGCGTCGCGCTGACCGTCTGAGTGAAACAGATTGATGATCCCGCGCTGGCTGACCATCGCGTTGTAATTGAGATCCTGCTCCAATCCTTCCCAAAGCTTAAGAGAGTGACTGTAGAACTCCGAATTGCCGGGCAAATAGTAATTTGCGCGAATAATGGTCGTGTTTCGCCCGACATTGCCGCCGCCGATATACCCTTTCTCCAGCACAGCGATGTTGGTCATCTGGTGGTTCTTCGCCAGATAGTACGCCGTGGACAGACCATGCCCGCCGCCGCCGATAATCACGGCATCATACTCAGGTTTTGGCTCCGGATCGCGCCAATGCGGTCGCCACCCCTTGTTGCCCGTCAGCCCTTCGCGAAATACCCGCAGACCTGAAAAACGCATTCCGTCCCCTGTGCAAAGCGTGCGTATTCTGTATCGGTGTAGTGATAGCAATCGGCCCGACATGACGCTATTGCAAAAAGCGACCCAAATTGTCGCTAGAGAGCAGTGGTCTACTCCAGGTAGGCGCGTTTTCGATCTGCTTCGGTCAAAACAACCGGTGCCACAATCGGGGAACGATCAGCGGCGAAGAATGGGCTTCGACTCGCAATTCCAGAAGTGTAGCCGGAAAGCGCATTTCTGATCAGCCCACTCAACATTCTGTGCGTCGCTTTATCGCGGCGCGGTCCGCCGGGGCGGGACATCTTCGTGAAACCAAGCGTTCTGACCGGACCAAAAGGATCAACGGTGCTGAACAAGGGCCGCCACATGCCCGCCAATGGCACTCTGGGCGTACCAACGGAGTTAGCAATCGGCGTGTCGCAGCAGGCGGCGTACCAGCGGTAAAGGCCCTTGGACGACAGCCGCAAACAGGCGATGTGATTGGACCCAGACGTGATGTCGATCGCGAAGGGAGCAACCTGGACCAACGGGCTGCCGCCGCCCGGTTCCAGCTGGGTCATTTGACCAAGATGGCGTGCATAGGCACGACAATCTGAGCAATAGCAGATCAGATGGCAGACCGCGGAGGGCGCGGCATTTTGCAAGACGCCACGTACGTTTCCACAAGAACAGGCGAAATCAACCTCTGCCAAATCGTGTCTCCCAGATTACTGCGCCGTCAGTTTGGTTTCATATGACACCGAACCGGCGGGCGTTTTAGAGACCCTTTGCCGTGTAACTCGCAGCAACTTTTCCAATGGAGACCAGATAAGCCGCAGTGCGCAAATCCTTTACATCATCGCGCTCATGCCAGACCCGTGCCATCGACTGATAGGCCACGCGCATCGTGTCGTCTAATCCAGAGCGCACCAGTTCCAACTCATCCGCACCGCGGAGGTACTTTTCTTTGAAATTGGGGCTCAGTTCCCAATTCAGTCCCTTGTCGTGCGACAACCGCTCCAGTTCGTTAATCAACAACTGGTGCCGGGACTCCTCCTGACGACGTTGCATACGGCCAAAACGAATGTGACTGAGGTTTTTGACCCATTCAAAGTAGCTGACCGTCACGCCGCCCGCATTTGCGTACATGTCCGGGATAATCACAGTACCCTTGTCGCGCAGAATTTCGTCGGCCCCGGCTGTAACAGGCCCGTTTGCCGCCTCGATTATCAGCGGAGCTTTGATATTTGCCGCGTTTTGAAGATTGATCACACCTTCAAGAGCCGCAGGGATCAGGATGTCGCAAGGTTCTTCAAGCACCATACCACCGTCTGCCACTTGATGACGATCTGAATATCCCGATATGCCGCCATGTTTCGCGATCCACGACCGGATCTGTTCCACATCCAACCCATCAGGATTATAGATTGCCCCATCGCGTTCGATGATGCCGACGATCACGCACTCATCTTCTTCGGAGAGGAATTTGGCGGCATGGTAACCCACATTGCCCAAACCCTGAACGATCACGCGCTTGCCCGACAGCGACCCCGTTAGCCCCGCTTTCTGCAAACCTTGCCCATCTCGGAAAAACTCGCGCAGCGCGAATTGAACGCCGCGCCCCGTGGCCTCCACACGGCCTGAAATACCCCCCGCGTTCAAAGGTTTCCCCGTGACACAGGCGTTGCCGTTAATATCTGTCGTGTTCATCCTTTTGTACTGATCCGCCATCCAGGCCATCTCACGCTCTCCGGTCCCCATATCGGGCGCGGGCACGTTCTGGCTTGGGTTGATCAAATCGCGCTTTATGAGCTCATAGGCAAATCGCCGCGTGATGAGCTCCAGCTCCTGTTCACTGTATTCGCGCGGATCCACGCACAAGCCGCCCTTGGATCCTCCAAATGGCGCTTCGACCAAAGCGCATTTGTAGGTCATCAGCGCCGCGAGGGCCTCAACCTCGTCCTGATTGACCGCTGTGGCGTAACGGATGCCGCCCTTGACCGGTTCCATGTGTTCAGAGTGAACCGAGCGATAACCGGTAAACGTTTTGATTTCGCCCCGCAGGCGCACACCGAAACGGACCGTGTACGTCGCATTGCACACACGGATCTTTTCCTCCAGTCCCGGAGAAAGGTCCATTAGGCTGACGGCGCGGTTGAACATTTGATCCACGCTTTCGCGGAAACTGGGCTCGTTTACGGGCTGGGACACGGGCATTCTCCTGTTGGCCGGTGACCGCGGGGCATGCGGCACCTGAGTCTCTGTGCCTCACTATGCCTGCCCTTACATAAAATGCTAGTTTTTTGGGCAGTTATAGCATCGCATTTCGAAGACAGCTGCCTGTCGCACCATGCAGTCCGCAGGCATCCGGTTTGCTCAGCCGCCGTCGCGCTCGGCCAACAGTACGGCTATTGCATCTGCCATGTGCTTGGCGGGCGGGAGTGGAGTCATGCCGCCTACGCCAATGCGATGTGACGATCGCCACCACAACCCCGGCCGCCAAGCGCGCGCGTGAGGCGATTTCAGACGCAAGAGAAAACCGTTGGACGGCTTGAATGCAAATGCGCCCCGATCAACGGATTCGACATCGTCCAGCCGCACGATGACTGTGCCCGTGTCATCACGCAGCTCAGCCCGGGTCAGTTCTAGCGTGGCAGCCGTTGCTTTCCACATAGCCTGCGCGATCATCAATGACGCGCTGCCGAGCACGACCAGAAACACTTGCCAACCGAGCGCTGGGGGGGACACGACTGCCACGTACAGAACCAAAATCGCAAGGAACGCGAGCATTCCGATTCCCATGATACGCCGCGCACCCGATGCGGCAAGCCGGGCAAGCACCTCTTGTTCTTGGGTCTCGGACATGAATACCGCCTTAATTCTCTTTTGGCGCTGTCCCTACCCCTGCGGGATATAGCTCACAAGCGCAAAGCTGACTCTTTCTTCGCAAAAAGCCCCGCCATCACGGGTTTGAGCGTGCGCGGACGATACCCTGGCAGAAGCGCGGCGCGAAGACGCGCTGTCGGATGCAAATTTTCCGACCGTTCGGGCCCATGCCGCCATCGCAGCAGCCAAGGCACAGCGGCGTAGGCTTTGTTGACATCATAAATGTCCGGCGCAGGCGCAGCGGCGTCTACCGGCACAACAGGCAGATAGTCACGCGTCTTAAGACGCAATCCAGAGGTTTTGGCAGCCTGCCAAATCCATTCCAACGATGCGTTCGCAAGCGCTTGAGGCGCACTTGCGCCACCGACAACGCTATGGTTTCCGGCGAACCAGACCTGTTGGTAACGCCGCTCCGCAGTGCGGTCACCTCTGTTCAGGCCGGGATCATCACCATCGACGTCGAGATTGGACCACAAGCTGGGCTCAAAAAGCACACGCTTTTCGTCAAGCGCTACCGCATGGCGCGCTTCTTCAACCAGCCGCGTCAACCGCGTGTCATGAAATGCGTAACGCGCGTTCCAGACTGACGCCAAAGGACCCAACACGCCTTTTGGAATGCCAAGAGCACCCACCGTGTCCCAGACACCCAGATATGTGATACGCACAAGAAAGCTGTGATCCGCGCGCCTGATGACATCTTCCGCACTGGTCGCAAAATTTGGGGACAGACGACGGCGTTTTTCCCAAACAGCATGAGAATCCGGCATTCCGCGCCAACCCCGCGTGCGATAAAGGCGGAAAGCGCGCCGTAGGTTTCGCGCATTCGGATCCCGCAGTATGCCACATTTGCGGATCATACCGACGAGCGACCGAGCAGTGTAAGCGCCGCGCGAAAAGCCAAAAACCATTATTTTGTCACCGGGGCGGTAACAACGGCACAACTCAAGGTATGCGAGCTTGATATTCCGGTTCAGTCCCCAACCAAACACGCCACCCCCCAACTTACTGAGAGTGCGCCCTATCTGGCTGACGGTCCCTGTGCCTGTACCGACCCCTTCGATATAGATGACCTTCTGTGCGTCGTCCTTTACGCAGGCCTCTGCAAGACGCGCAACATGCGTTCGGTTCGGTCCGTCAAAGGTATTCCAGGTTCCATCACAGAAAATCGCGATCACGGCCATTTGCTTCTCCCGCTTTTGCGACCTAGACCTACGAAAGAAGCATCGATGGGAGGTAAGCGCGCCGCGCGGGGCGTTAACTTCCTTGGCAACGCTACAAATTCACGAGAAGGTACTTACAATGCACAAAGCCATTGCACTGCTCACGGTCGTATTGTGCCTGACCTTTGCAGGATCCACGCTCGTCGTACCCGAATTCGGTGGTTTTGATGCCGATCAGTTTCCGATACCCCAAGAAAATCCGGCCATCCAGCCAGCGGGGTATGCTTTTGCCATTTGGGGTGTGATTTACCTGTGGCTAATCGTCGGCATGGGCTTCGGGCTCATACGTCGCGCGGACGATCCGGACTGGCACGCCATGCGCAAGCCACTGTGCTTGTCGCTTGCGGTCGGCACAATTTGGTTGCCGGTTGCAATAGAAAGCCCGGTCTGGGCTGCCATTCTGATTTGGGTAATGCTTGTGCCCGCATTGTTTGCCCTGTTTCGCGCACCACCAAGCGACAGTCTCTGGGCGCTTGCGCCAATCGGCCTTTACGCCGGATGGCTGAGCGCCGCCAGTTGCGTTGCACTTGGCCTGATTGCCACCGGATACGGGTATCTGGAAGAACAGACAGCGGCCTTTGCTTTCATTTTTCTGGCATTGATTCTTGCATCTGCCGTGCAAAGTCAGTTGCGGCGCGCGCCAAGCTATGGGCTTGCCGCAATCTGGGCACTTGTCGCGATTGTCGTGCAAAACATCGGAACCGAACCCACGCTGGCTGCACTTGCCGGAGGCGGAGCCCTGGCCTTGCTGCGCCCGGTCTGGGTGGCGTGGCGCGCGACATCCGCTGCCGCCTAACTCCGGCGACGTCCATCGGTGTGCTTTCGCAGTTTTGACGGAGCAGACTTCTTGCGTCCCTTGAAAGGATTGGCATCGCCCTGCCCGCGCATCCAAAGCCGGATGGGCGTGCCCGGCATGTCAAAGTCAATGCGCAGCCCGTTGATCAGATAGCGCGAGTAACTGTCAGGCACCTTATCGGGGTGCGAGCACATGACCACGAAACCGGGCGGACGTGTCTTGGCCTGCGTCATGTATCGTAGTTTTATGCGCTTTCCTTGCGGGGCCGGTGGCGGATGCGCCTCTATCATGCCCGCGATCCAACGGTTCAACTGCGCGGTGCTGACCCGTCGGTTCCAAACTTCATAAGACCGCATGATGGCCGAGTGCAGCCGGTCGAGCCCACGTCCGGTTCGTGCCGATACCGTAACCAGCGGTGCGCCGCGCAACTGGGGCAAAAGCCGCTCAAAACTCTCGCGCAAGTCCCGCAGCTTTTCCTGCTTGTTCTCTTCTACATCCCATTTGTTGACGGCGACGACAACAGCGCGCCCTTCGCGTTCGGCCAGATCCGCAATCCGCAAATCCTGTTGCTCAAAAGGGATCGCTGCGTCGAGCAGAATGACGACCACTTCGGCAAACTTTACCGCACGCAAACCATCACCGACGGAGAGTTTTTCAAGTTTCTCCTGCACTTTCGCTTTCTTACGCATCCCGGCAGTGTCGAAGATACGCATCGGCACTGTGTCGCCTTCGGGCCCGCCCCAGTCGATGCGCAATGAGATTGCGTCGCGGGTGATTCCGGCCTCTGGTCCCGTTAACAGGCGATCCTCGCCCATGATTTTGTTAATCAACGTGGACTTGCCAGCGTTTGGGCGCCCGACAACGGCCACCTGGAGAGGCTTTTGCACGGTGGGCAGGCGCAGTTCCGCCTCCATGTCCCCAGCCTCTTCATCAAGCGATACGTCCGTGTCTGGCGCATCCTGATCGGCACGTTCGGCGTAGCGGTCGGCGAGCGGCATCAACTGGGAATAAAGTTCTGCCATCCCTTCGCCGTGCTCGCCCGACAAACGGATCGGCTCGCCAAGACCAAGGCTGTAAGCTTCCAGCACACCAGCATCTGCTGCAGTGCTTTCGGCCTTGTTGGCGGCCAAAACGACATGATCTGCGCGCTTGCGCAGAATATCCGCAAAAACCAGATCGGACGATGTGATGCCCACCCGTGCATCCACCATAAACAGGCAGACATCCGCCATGTCCACGGCCCGCTCTGTCAGGCGGCGCATTCGACCCTGCAAGCTGTCGTCGGTGACGTCTTCCAGCCCCGCGGTGTCGATCACGGTAAACCGTAGGTCAGCCAGACGTGCTTCTCCCTCGCGCAGATCCCGTGTCACACCAGGCTGATCATCGACGAGCGCCAGCCGCTTGCCGACAAGTCGGTTGAACAGCGTGGACTTGCCGACATTGGGTCGCCCAACGATGGCGAGGGTGAAGGACATTTGAAAAGCTCCGGGTGCTTGCGCAATCAGGGTGCCGATTTAGCCCAATCCGCGATCAACGGAAAGCGTGCAATTTGCCTTTAGCCGACACCACATAAAGCACACCGCCCGCAACAACAGGTTTCGTCGTTGCGCCACCAGGAATTTCGACCGATCCGACCAATGCGCCACTGGCAGGATCGAATGACCGCAATTGCCCGTCGTTTGACGCGACGTGGATTCTTCCCCCTGCCAGAAGCGGTCCGTGGTGTGAAAAAACTTCCGACCGGCGTCGCGGCCGATCTTTCACGAAGTTCGGCAACTGCTGACCCCAGATCCGGCCTCCATCCGATGCATTCAGGCGCAGCAGTTCGTTGCGGTCCGAAATCACAAACAGGCTGTCACCTGCCGGCACGATGCGCCCATGCGCACCTTCATCCGCCGTCCAGACCCTGTCACCCGATTGCAGGTCAAGCGCGACAAGACGACCAGACTGGTTCCCGACATAAACGCGATTTCCGACAATCACCGGCGCCGCGGTGACATCCGCAACCTTTGCCAGCGCAAACCCAGGCCTTTCGCCAGTCACGGACGCATCCCAGCGGCGCAACCCACCGCGACGGAACAACGTCTGAACCTCGCCGGACCCAAATGCGAAGACGGCAAGTTCGTCAGACAGCGCCGGCGCTGGTGCGCCAAGAACGTTAGACGCCGCGGGCGTTGCAACAACCTGCCAGGCCTCGCGACCGTTGTCCGTTCGGATCGCCCAGCCCCGATCATCCGCAACCGTCAGGTAGACCAGCCCGCCAAAAACGGTCGGCGCGCCCGATGCTGTTCCGTCAAAACGCTGGCGCCAGATTTCTCCGCCGGTGGCCGCATCGAAGACGACCAGCGCTCCATAACCAATCGTGACGTAGAGGCGTCCATCTGCGTAGGCAAGCCCACCGCCCGATGCCTGGCCACTTTTGTCGCGTGCAGGACGCGCTTCGTTTTGCCAGACCTTCTGTCCGGACGTCGACGTGGCTGTGACCGTTGCATCCGCGTCGAGTGTAAAAACCAGGCCCTGTGCTGCTACAGGTGTCGCTGTGATCCTTTGACGCCTTCCATCGCCAGAGCCAATGTCTGCAGACCAGATAAGCGACAATTGACTGCTCAACGCCGGATTGGCGACACGGTGCGCGGGCGTTCCTTGCGACTGCGTCCAGTTCGCGTTGTTTGTGGAGGATGGCAAACTGATCGGACGGCTTTCGTTCGTCGGCTCGGCGATTGCAGCTTCACTGTCCTCCGAGAGGATCGCGCGCACATCTTCCCGTTTACCCGGCAATATCAATTCGTCTTCGGCGCAGGCAGCCAACAACGCCAGCAGGATCAACGCGCCTGTGACCCTGCGCAGACAGCCCCCCGCTGGCCAAAATTCAATGCGCGTCATTCTGCACCGCTTTCACACCCTTATACGCCGGTCCGCATGACATACTGCGGACCTTATCAGTTCGCTACGTCCGGCAGATTTGACACCTCGGGCGTGCCCCCCAGCGCCACAATCGCCTGTAAGGCACGCTGTTGCAAGCCCGAGCTCACGCCGGCCGACTGCATGATGGACTGATAGGTGTCAATCGCACGCTGCGTCTCGCCGGCGTTGATATCCATAAGTGCCAGTTGTTCCTGTGCCAGCAAAGCCAGTGGAGATCCCGGATTCGCAAGAGCTTCCAGTTGCTGGCGACGCGTGGCATCGGGCAGCGTTTCAGCACCAATCACTAACGACTTGAAGGCCGCAATCTGACGGTAGATGTCCGGCACTTCACCGTTTACGGCCAAAGCGCCAAGAATGTCTGTCGCGGTTTCCGCATCACCAGCTTGCTGCGCTTCGGTTGCCTGCAAAAGCGCGAGCACCGCTTCCGCCCCGGCTGTTTCTGCGTCGACCGATTCAAGATTTTCAAGGCGCGCAGCGGCATCATTTTGCTCAAGCGATGCGAGGATACTGTCTCCCAAAGCCTGCGCCCTGGCCGCGGCCTGCGCCTTGCGGTATTCGCTCCAGGCCGCGCCACCGACGATAATCACCACTGCAAGCCCGGCTATCCAGCCATAGCGTCGCAACATAAAGTACAGACGATCCCGCCGCACCTCTTCGTTGACTTCATCGATAAAACTGTCCGTGTCGCTCATATGCTACCGCCATAACCCGTTCGCGGTTCTCTTACCCTGCGCGCGCCTGCAAGCCAAGAGGTCGCAAAAGGCCTCACGCGCAGCCATTGAACTTGGGTGTGAAAATCACTAATCTAAACTGGTCAGTTTAGCGTATCTTTGCCAGTGTGCTTTAAGCAGGACTGCGCCCGGCGGATGGAAGAGGACGAGGCAAAACAATGCGAATTTTTTCCATTCTGGCAGCTGTTGCCGTTGCTGCAATTCTGTACTTCGGAATTGTCGAAAGGGAATCGCTGCGCACATTGACCGGAGGGACCGAACCGGCGCCGGTCGAAAGCGCCTCAGCGGGACCAGTTGGTTCAGAACGGTCGGAACCCAGTTCAGCGGTCAAAGTTGTCGTAGAAACATCCACGGCCCAGACAATTGATACTGCCGTTTCGCTACGTGGTGAAACCCGTGCCGCACGCCAAGTCGATGTGAAATCCGAAACCTCGGCGACGGTTATTTCTGAGCCCCTACGCAAAGGCGCAAGCGTAACCGCCGGACAAGCGCTCTGCACCTTGGATGAAGGCGCGCGCGACACAGCTCTTACGCAGGCCAAGGCAGAATTGGACGAGGCGAAATCCCGCGTACCAGAAGCTCGGGCCAATCTTGATGGCGCAGAAGCACAGCTCGCAGAAGCGCGCATTTTGCAGAATGCTTCATCCAAACTCAGCGAAGGCGGTTTTGCCTCAACCACGCGTGTTGCCAACGCTGACGCATACGTGGCGACGTCTTTGGCCGCGGTCGAATCGGCACGCGCAGGTTTGCAGTCTGCGCAGGCAGGCATCGAAGCGGCACAGGCCACCGTTGACTCTGCTGAAAGAGAAATGGAACGGCTGGTCATTACCGCGCCGTTTTCCGGGTTGCTGGAAAGCGATACTGCAGAGCTGGGCGCACTGCTCCAGCCCGGCGAGCTCTGCGCAACCGTCATCCAGCTTGACCCGATCAAGTTGGTGGCCTTTGTCCCCGAAACCGAAGTCGCACGCGTTAAAATCGGCGCGCCGGCACAAGCACGGCTGGTAACCGGGGAGGACGACATAACGGGGCGTGTGATTTTCCTGTCGCGATCGGCCGATGAAACAACGCGAACCTTCCGCGTGGAAATCGAAGTTGAAAACACAAACCGATCCATTTCGGATGGGCAGACCGCGGAAATAATGATTTCGGGTCAAGGTGTTGAGGCGCATTTGCTTGCGCAAAGCTCGCTCACGCTGAATGATGACGGCGTGCTTGGAATACGGGCAATTGACGAGTCATCAAATGTGCTCTTTTACCCGGTGCGGCTGCTCCGGGATACGCCCAGCGGGGTCTGGGTGGACGGCTTGCCGGAAACCGTTGACGTTATTGTTCTGGGGCAGGAATACGTGATCGCAGGCGTCACGGTCGCGCCAACATACCGGGAGTTGGGACAGTGACCGGCATTGTCGACTGGGCTGCCAGCAGGGCGCGGATGATCGTTGCCTTCATTATGCTGAGCCTTTTGGTCGGTGGGTATTCATACACGACGCTTCCCAAGGAAGGCGAACCGGATATTGAGGTTCCGGCGCTCTTCGTTTCGGTGCCCTTTCCGGGCATCTCCGCCGAAGACAGTGAAACACTGCTCGTCAAACCGATGGAAACGGAGCTGGCAGACCTCGACGGATTGAAAGACATGTGGGGCACCGCCGCCGAAGGCTATGCCGGTGTCGCGATGGAGTTTGAATTCGGCTGGGACAAAAGCAAGATCATCGCCGACGTGCGGGACGCGATGAACAAAGCTGAAGGCGACTTTCCCGACGGCGCTGACCAGTATTCCATCAATGAGATAAACTTTTCCGAATTTCCGATCGTCATCGTGAATCTAACCGGCCCGGTGCCCGAGCGTACAATGGCACGGATTGCCAAGGACTTGCAGGACGACCTGGAAGCAATGGATTCGGTTCTGGAGGTCGGTCTGGGCGGCTCACGCGATGAGATGGTCGAAGTGCTGATCGACCCGCTGCGACTGGAGGCCTACAACGTCACAGCGAACGAACTGATCAGCACGGTGCAAAACAACAATCAGTTGATCGCGGCCGGGGAAGTGCAAACCACTCAGGGCACATTCGCCGTTAAGATCCCGTCGTCCTTCGACGAGCCGCGAGATGTCTATTCCTTGCCGGTTAAAACCAATGGCGAACGCGTAGTCACCCTTGGCGATCTGGCGGACATCAACCTGACCTTTGAAGATCGCGATGGAACAGCACGTTTCAATGGTGAGAATACGGTCGCCCTTCAGGTGGTCAAACGCAAAGGCTTCAACCTTATCGACACCGCCGCGCAAGTGAAGGAGATGGTGGCCGCGCAAAGTGAGCGCTGGCCCGAAGGCCTGCGCGCGGCCGTCGAGGTGGGTACGTCCAACGACCAATCCCGCATTGTGGACAGCATGGTTCAGCAGTTGCAGGGTTCCGTTTTCACGGCGATCGCGCTTGTGATGATCGTGTCGCTTGCCGCGCTTGGCGTGCGCGCTGCGCTGCTGGTTGGCTTTGCAATTCCCACGTCATTCCTGCTTTGTTTTGCGTTTCTTGCGCTCATGGGCATCTCGATATCCAACATCGTTATGTTTGGCCTTATCCTTGCCGTGGGGATGCTTGTTGATGGCGCCATCGTGGTCGTGGAGTACGCGGACAAGCGCCAGCGCGAAGGCGTTGGTCCCATGGCATCCTACGTGCAGGCAGCCCAGCGTATGTTCTGGCCCATCATATCCTCTACGGCGACGACGCTCTGCGCCTTCCTGCCGATGCTATTCTGGCCTGGCATTCCCGGAGAGTTCATGGGCATGTTGCCGGTCACGCTCATTTTTGTTCTTTCGGCCTCACTGGTCGTGGCGCTCATCTATCTGCCGGTGATGGGTGGTGTGACCGGCCGCCTGGAACGGTGGATGTCCGATTACATGAGCGCGGTCGCCAACTTGCGCTGGTATCTGCATCTGGCCTTGTTTCCGATGGCGGCGCTGATGATGGCCTCCGCTGCCTTGCTCGGCCCGCTGTTCGGAGTGATTGGCGCGCGATTTGAAGTGATGAACGGGCTGGACCTGCTGGGTTCTGTCGTGCCGACTTTTCTTGTGGTTTTCCTGTGCATACTGGCCTGTGCCGCGGCGGTCTCTGTGGCGATTGGCGGTTTCCTGTTTCTGCTGATCTCCATTCTCGCGCTACTAACGCGCGCGGGTCGGATCGGGCAGTGGATCGCTTCTCGCGCATTTCGACCTGAACCCACGCGTCTCGCCGCCGGATACCAACGCTCTACTTTCGGTCGCGTGATCGCGGCAATCACGGGCAATCCTGTAATGCCATTGGCCTTGGCGGGCACGGTTTTCGTGCTTGTCGGCACGGTCATGATCTACTTTGGGAACAATAACAACGGCGTTGAGTTCTTTGTCGAATCCGAGCCTGAGCAGGGGATTGTTTACGTGCTTGCGCGCGGGAACCTGTCTCTTGAGGAAAAAGATGCGCTGGTGAATCAGGCAGAAGACATCGTGCTGGCGCATCCCGGTATCGACAACGCCTTCGCCTTCGCAGGCGAAGGTGGTTTGAACACTGACAGCTCAGGCTCAGAACCGCCCAAAGAAACCATCGGGCAAATCCAGTTCGAGACGATCCCGTGGGGAGACCGGGCCGACCGACCCGAGCTCGATGGCGACATCGTGATCGCAGAGTTGGCCGAAGAGCTGAACACCTTACCCGGAATCAAGATCGAAATCACCGACGTTGCACAGGGACCAGCCTCCGGCAAACCCGTGCATCTGCGCATGAAGGCTGACAGTTTTCTGGTTCTTGCCGAAGCTGCCGGACTGGCACGCGCTCAGTTCGACGCAACGCCCGGCTTGACACTGATTGAGGACACACGCCCGCTGCCCGGCATCGACTGGCAGATTGATGTGGATGTCGAAAAGGCGGGCCGATACGGCGCGGATGTGCAGACCGTGGGCGCCATGGTTCAGCTTGTCACCCGAGGTCTTCTGCTCGACACGATGCGCGTAGACAGTTCCGACGAAGAGATCGACATCCGTGTGCGCCTGCCCGAAGGCGACCGGGTTCTGTCCACATTGGATACTCTAAAGGTCCGGACCAGCGACGGTTTGGTGCCGCTCAGCAACTTCATTGTCCGCACACCAGTGCCCAAGCTGGCTGAAATCAATCGCGTGAATCAGACCCGGTATTACGATGTCAAAGCGGATGTGGCCCCCGGCTTGCAAAAGGTGATCGAGACAACACGGGTGGACGGCAAAGATGTCGATACGATACTCGCGGTTTTGCGCCCGGCGGGCGCGGACGCAGACCTCATTGCGCCCGACCAGAACGAGTACAAGATCATCGACCGCAGCGGAAACTCAGATCGCGATCTACAAAGCGGTCTTGACGACGGGCAGTTGCGTCTCGTCCCGGTGAATGCCAACGAACGCATCGGCGTTCTGACCGAATGGCTCGAAAGCAATCCGCTGCCTTCAGGGATCGAATGGGAATGGACCGGAGATCAGGAAGAACAGGCCGAAAGCGAAGCCTTTCTGCAGACCGCCTTTTCAGCTGCTCTTGGGTTAATGTTCATCATTCTGCTGGCGCAGTTCAACAGTTTTTACAACTCGGTTCTCGTGCTGATAGCCGTGGTCCTATCCACCACTGGTGTGTTGATCGGAATGCTGGTGATGGATCAGACATTCTCCATCATCATGACGGGCACAGGTATCGTGGCGCTCGCCGGTATTGTTGTGAACAACAATATCATTCTTATCGATACCTATCAGGAATACAGCCAGTACATGCCGCGAATCGAAGCGATCATCCGCACCGCCGAAGCGCGCATTCGACCCGTGTTGCTGACCACAGTCACAACGATGGCAGGTCTGGCACCAATGATGTTTGGTCTCAGCCTGAACTTTGCCGAGGGCGGTTACACGCTGAACAGCCCGACCGCGCTTTGGTGGAAGCAGCTTGCAACAGCGGTCGTCTTTGGCCTCGGCATCGCAACCGTGCTCACCCTGATTGTCACCCCGTCAATGCTCGCAATCCGTGTCTGGGCCACGACCTACGTCAACTGGATGGCGACGCTTCTGGCCAAGATGTCGATGGGCCGCGCCAGCCGGGCCGCTCGGGATTGGGCACTGGAACGCGATGCGCGTCGTATCGCAGGGACCGAGCTCATCTGGGAGGATGACTTACCGCCGCCGCCTTCCACCGGATCAACGCTCAAAGCTGCGGAATAACGCCGGTCACATCACTGTGAGCCAACACCCCGACGCGTCCGTGGTATCAACCAGTGCCACGGACAAGAAAGGATTATGCCCATGCTCTGTCGCCTCGCGTTTGCCTCCGTCCTAACCATCATCGCAAGCACCGCTTCATGGGCCAGCGACATGATAGAAAAAACCAGCCCTCATTCCGTCTCAGACACAATTGACCGGCTGGAAGCCGCCGTTACCGGCGCTGGCGCTACGGTCTTTGCCCGCGTGGATCACAGTGCGGGCGCGGCCTCCGTCGATCTGCAGCTACCGGCTTCGCAATTGCTGATTTTCGGAAACCCCAAACTTGGCACGCCCGCCATGCAGGGTGGCGCAACTGCAGGTCTGGATTTGCCGTTGCGCGTTCTGGCGTACGCCGACGATGAAGGCGTTGTGCACGTCGTCTACCATAGCCCTTCAACGCTGGCAGAAACACATGGCCTGCCCACTGATGCCAAATACATTCAGATGATGACCGGTGCGCTGGACAAACTCACCGGAAAGGCCGTCGCTGCCGACTGAATGCAGGCAAATTGCAGGACACAGCCGCGCGCCGACCCGGGCGCGCGGCGCTACGCGGCCTCTTCCGACTGCTGGCGCCGCCAAAGCTGTGCATAACGGCCATCCTGAGCCAGTAAAGCGTCATGCGTTCCTTGCTCAACCACTTCGCCCTTTTCCAACACCACGATCCTGTCCGCATCCGCAATCGTGCTTAGGCGGTGTGCAATCGTCAGCACTGTGCGCCCTTGCCCGGCACGCTGTAGCGCTTCTTGAATTTCGGCTTCGGTCTCGGAATCCAGCGCCGAAGTTGCCTCGTCCAAAAGCAGGATTGGCGGGTTCTTGAGCAACGTGCGCGCAATGCCGACGCGCTGCTTTTCGCCGCCCGACAGCTTCATCCCCCGCTCGCCAACGGTCGTTTCATATCCCTGAGGCAGCGCTTCGATAAAACTGTGTATCTGGGCTGCTTTTGCCGCCGCCTCGATCTCGGCCTGCGTTGCATCAGCTTTTCCATAGCCAATGTTGTAGCCAATCGTGTCGTTGAACAGAACTGTGTCCTGCGGGACCACACCGATGGCGGCGTGCAAACTGTCTTGCGTAACTTTGCGCACGTCTTGACCGTCAATCCGCAAGGCGCCCCCGTTGACATCATAAAACCGGAACAAAAGCCGCCCGACCGTGGATTTGCCAGAACCGGTAGAGCCGACAATGGCAACCGTCTGCCCCGGTTCCGCAACCAGCGACACGCCGCGCAAGATAGCACGATCAGAATGATAGGCGAATTGAACGTCATCCAGTTCGACGCGCCCGCCGTCGACAATCAGCGTCCTGGCATCTGGCGCGTCTGCGACCTCTGTGGGTTGTTCCAGCAAATTGAACATCTCGCCCATATCCACCAAAGCCTGACGGATCTCGCGGTAGACGTATCCCAAAAGGTTCAAAGGAACGGTGATCTGGATGATATAGGCGTTGACCATAACGAAATCACCGACGGTCAAATCCCCGCGCTGCACGCCCGCAGCTGCCATGACCATCACACCCACCAAACCGCAGGTGATCAGAAAAGTCTGTCCGACATTCAAAAACGCAAGACTGTAGTTGGTTTTGACCGCAGCGGCCTCATAGGCTTCCATTGCCTGGTCGTAGCGGTCCGCCTCCCGGCGTTCCGCTCCAAAATACTTCACGGTTTCGTAGTTCAGCAGGCTGTCGATGGCCTTCTGGTTGGCGTCCGTGTCCTGATTGTTCATCTCACGGCGCAGCTTCACGCGCCACTCGGTCACTGCAAAAGTGAACCAGACAAAAAGAACAATGGTTACGGCGACCACGACCAGATACCAAACATTGAACACCGTCGCCAGAATGAGCGCCACAAGCAACAACTCGAGCGACAGGGGGCCAACAGAAAACAGCGTGAAGCGCAAAAGAAAGTCGACGCCTTTGACACCGCGTTCGATGATCCGGCTGAGACCGCCGGTTTTGCGCGAAATATGGTAGCGCAATGACAACCGGTGAATGTGCTCGAACGTCTCGCGCGCCAACAAACGCAGCGCCCGCTGGCCTACGCGGGTGAACACCGCATCGCGCAGTTCCTGAAATCCAACCGACATCAGGCGAGCCATGCCATATGCTACGGTCAGTCCGATTGCTCCAAGGGCCAAAGGCGGCACGCCTTCTCCAGCCAAACTGTCAACAGCCCATTTGTAGAAAAAGGGCGTTGAAACGGAAACGACCTTGGCAAGAACCAGACACAAGATCGCAATGACGACCTTGCGGCGGACCCAGGGCAGGTCCTTGGGCCAAAGATAGGGCGCAACACGGCGCATCGTGCGCAAGCCGGAACGGCGCTCGACAGCGTTGATTTGTGCGTCATCCAGTCTTGCGGGCTGATCTGCAGAGGCATCTGCGGGCATACGCTCTCCTGCGGTCACTACGGACCACCTAACTTAAAGCGGAGATGCGTTCTTTACCAGTGGCGCCACATTTTTATTCTGACGGAAGCTCGAACACCTGGCCCGGATAGATGAGATCGGGATCTCGGATAACATCTTTGTTCGCGTCAAATACCTGCACATACAGCAGGCCCTCGCCGTAACGACTGCGCGCAATAGCCCAAAGCGTGTCTCCAGCCTGCACAGTGACCGACCTCACGGACCCGGTTTGACCGTCCGAGGCCGCCGCAAGTTGCTCCGGCGCTTCACGTTTAAACGGCGTCTCGATCCGGCTGACCACGGTGCCGCCGTCATCCAACGCGTCAACACGCAACGTGTATACACCGGGAGCGACCCCCGGTATCTCGCTGCGCCAATTACCGCTGTCATCCACGAGCAATTGAGCAACGACCGCATTATCCAGATAGATCCGCACCCGCAGTACATCGATGCTTGCACGACCGCTCAACTGCACCGTTCCATCATCTGAGTAGCTGATGGTGTCGAGCACGATAGTGCTTGGCGGAACGGGGTCCGATTGCAGGAGTGAGACGCCGTCCTCGTCTGATTTCAACAGAGCGATCTCAGCAGCAGACGCATCCCCGGCCTGATCATCTTGTGAATTTGCCCCAGACCCCACATCTGCGATCGCGGACTGTTGATTAAGCCCGGCAATCTGTTGGTTCCCGCCATACCCGCTATCAATCGCCTGTGTTTCATCAACGATAGTTTGAGGGCTCTTGTCGTCTTGCTCCGGCGTGGCCGATGCGTCGCCTGCAGTCTCCGCGCTGTCAGCGACGTCTTCATTTGCCACAGACGAACCGGTAGGCTCGTCTTCCTTCACCGATTGGGTTCGACCGTTGTCGGACTGTTCGTCAACCGATCCGTCATCCAGAAGCGCCAGATCCACGCTGCGGTTTAATCCGTCCGCCTGTGCTTCAAGCTCCCCACCCTCCGTAGCGGGCGTCTCTTGCGGCGCTTCGGATTGTGCAACCGTCTGCCCTTCGTCTTCCGAGGACGACGCTGGCGGCACATGATCCGAAGTCCCTGCGTCGGTGCCAACTTGCGATGCGACGTGTTTTTGCTCAGCATCCTGTTCAACGACGTCAGCCAGTGCTAGCACATCGGTATCGGTTTCGTCGGTCTCAGGAACAGGCAAGGACGCAACCGGAGCTATGATCACCTCTTCCTCTGACGCGATCTCGGCGCCATTCTGCGAAGCGCGCAAGGACAGAACCCGCGCAGCATCCGCAGCCGACACGGAACCCAAAGCGGCAAAAGAGCCGCTGCCGTCAGCTTGTGTCTCTGCCACCACTTCTCCGTCCAGCAGCACTTGCACCACGCTGCCCGGAGTCGCGCGGCCGGCAATTACCGCGACGCCGCCTGCATCCACGCGCACCTCGTCGATTGTAGGCGCCGTTAGCTGATCTTTTGCTGCAAGATCCGTGCCACTCTGACTGTTGTCTTCCTCTGCTGACCCGGCATCTTCTGACAAAACCTCTTGCGCGGCTCCATCGGCTTGATCACTGCTGGTATCAGTGTCTCCGGCTTCGGTCCCGGTGCCAGGAACCAATGCGCTGAGTTCCTCTTCACTGGGCTGTGCGCGGTCCTGAATCACCAAAAAAGTGCCTGCGGCAATCAACACCGCGATGACAATGCCCGCAGTCATTAAGCCCGTTCCGCCCTTCTGCGTGGCAGACGCTTTATCGCTCATAGTTTTCTCTTTTCCCCAGGTGGCCCGCCCGACGCGCGAACGGACATTGAGGCTACATATCAATTGCCATATCTGTGGTCAAAGCCAACGGCATGATTCCCTCAGCCAATAGGAAAACCGCCTTATGCAGCGGAAATCAATTTGCGTGTACTGCGGGTCGCGCGCAGGCACAGACCCGGCGTATCTGTACGAGGCAGAGGCGTTGGGCCGCATGCTCGCGGGGGAAAAAAATTGGCGCCTCGTTTACGGTGCTGGCGATGTGGGGCTGATGGGCGCTGTGGCGCGCAGTGCGCAGGCGGCCGGAGCTGAAACCTTCGGCGTCATCCCGCAACATCTGGTCAATTGGGAGGTCGGGAAAACCGATCTCACAACCTACGTGGTGACCGAGACCATGCACGAACGCAAGAAGGTCATGTTTGTGAATTGTGACGCAGTGCTTGTTCTTCCCGGCGGCGCCGGATCTCTGGACGAGTTGTTCGAGGTCTTGACCTGGCGCCAGCTTGGCCTGCACAAAAAGCCAATTTTCATACTAAATACAAATGGTTATTGGGACCCTCTCTTGGCGCTTCTAAGCCATGTTACAGATCAGGGGTTTGCGGATGAAAGCCTGCACGGGTTTTATGAAACAGTATCGGACGCCATTGCCTGCCGTTCCGCATTGCGGAACGCTTTGGCCTGAGGCCAAATAAAACCCCGGGAAAGCTCCCGGGGTTTCTGATAGCTTCAGTGCCTATGCCCTACATGCGCGACGCGACATTTTCCCAGTTGACCAGATTGTCGAGAAAGTTGGTCAGATAGGCAGGACGCTTGTTGCGGAAATCAATGTAGTAGGAATGCTCCCACACGTCACATCCCAAAAGGGCCGTCTGATCAAAACACAGCGGGTTCACGCCGTTTTCCGTTTTGGTCACCGCCAGCGACCCGTCGCTGTTTTTCACGAGCCACGCCCAGCCGGAGCCAAACTGGCCCGCACCGGCAGCCGAGAACTCATCTTTGAACTTCTCAACGGAGCCGAACGACTCAGTCAGGGCGCTTTCCAATTCACCCGGCATCGTGCTGTCACCCGGGCTCATCATTTCCCAGAACTGATTGTGGTTCCACAGCTGGCTGATGTTGTTGAAGATACCGTTTTGCGCAACGGCAGTTGCGTTATAGGTTCCCTTGATGATGTCTTCCATCGACTTGCCGTCCCATTCTGTTCCGGCAATCAGCTTGTTTCCGTTATCCACATAGGCTTTGTGGTGCAGGTCGTGATGGTATTCCAGCGTCTCCTGGGACATGCCTTGGGATGCCAGCGCGTCATGCGCATAGGGAAGATCAGGAAGTTCAAAAGCCATTTGGGGCCCCCTTTGGTAATTCGGTCGGTTCTACAGTGCAAAAAAGCGCTGCCTGACGGCAGTTCAAGTAGCAAGAAGCCCGGAAAGTTCCAAGCCTCTCGATAACGCTGCTTGCCGATTAACCTGCTTTGACCGCGCAGGTTCCTTTCCCGTTGAACCTGTTGGGGTAATTTTCGGGTTTCATGTAAATCGCAAAAGATCCGGAGGACTTGTTAATTTGCGCTGAGTAATCCAAAAACGGTGCCAATTGGTTGTCCCCGTCTCGCGCATTTCGAATTGACTAGCGCAACTTGATCCGCTTGTTCGTTTCGCTGACAGATTGGGCACGCATTGGAGCATTGTTGAATTGCAAAATGACTGAATCCGAAACCATCGCAGTTCCATCGTTGTAAAGTACAATACCGACCTTGTTGGAAATCCATCCAACACCTTTTTTCTTTTGCGTCACCGTACAATCATAAAGAGCGGTAGGCTTCGCCGAAGCAACCGGCAGGGCCGCAAGCGAAAAGACTGCAGCCAGCAGCAGCTTCGATGTGATGGTCAAGACAAGTACCCTACATTTCTGTTCGTCAGTAAACCGTGCACACGCCCTTGCCAGAAAAACGGTTTGAGTACCCCTGCGGTCGCGCACGCAATGAAATCTCGCGTGTTTTCTTCTGCAATGTCAACGCATAATCAAAGGCTGGAGTGATCTGATTTTGCGTGCTCTCCACATTGCGTAACGTCCACCTGAGCGCCAGCTTTTGGTCCGTGTTACGCGTCACACGCACTTCCAACGGCGCTTTGTTGACCAGCAATATTATCGCGTCCGAGACGACCACCGCACCGTCTTCTTTGATGACAATGGCCACCTTTGGCGAAATCCAGTCAACGCCCCTGCGTGTGTCTGTGATGTCGCAATCGTATAAGAGCGCTGGTCCAGCACCGGCCAACGACACTCCGAAAAAAGCAGCCAGAGCTGCCCTGCCAATGAACCTCACAGCACTGCCCCCACACGCCGTTCTTTTTTGTTGTGTTGGCGGGGTATGTATCAGTCAGTTAAGGGTCAAGGTAACGGCGTATGCAAAACGCGCCTAAGCCCCATTCCGGCGGATTCCCGCTGCCGGAGCATGCATCAGGCCGGGTGCACCTCGGAGCCGAGCTGGCCTGCAACCGACAAAAGGTCAAAAACGTACCGTGCCTGACTGCGGAAACAGATGATCTGAAACGACTCCTCGTCGCTCTGCCACAAAGCCGCAGGGACCTGCGCCATACGTGTGCGACGAAAATCACCCCGTCCGAACGCTTCTGGCGCCAGATTGACAGGGCAGAGTTTCGCCAGAACATCGCGCGCATGCGTGCCCGAGATGCGAAAAGACCCGCGCGCGTCCGACACATTTGCCGCCAGCGCATGCACGCCTCTCAACGCCGTATCCAGTTTGTCCAAGACATCGGCAACATCGGCGTAAGGACACAGGATCAAAAGCTCATCAGGGCTCATCCAGGCGACACCGCTGTCACCCTTGATCGCGGCACGGCGCACTTCGGGCAATGCCTCTTTGACCACCGATTTCAGGGCTTTCGCGACCATTTTGTCGGTCAGATCCGCACGCAGAGTGATCATGCCCTGCAATGGCACTTCTTCAATGCGGGCAATGCCTCCGGTAAATTCAACGCCACCCAATGCTGCTACGGGATCAGACATTTTGCTTCTCCCCGTCCTTGTCGTAAAACACCGGATCTACAACCCGCGCGCGGTACGTGGCCCCTTCTGTGCCCGGAAAATCGATAATTTGGCCCATCCGGTCCGGGCCGTTCAACACAAGGCCCATAGCGATGCCCTTGTCCAGTGTCGGCGAGTAGTACGTCGAGGTCACCCGCCCGATCACGTTTTGCTGGCCGTTTGCATTGGTGCCCAAACCCACAGCATACGCCCCGTCTGGAATGACCGAGCCTGTCAGTGTCTCAAGTCCCACAAGCTTCCAACGCGCGGGGTCGGTCATATGGCTGCGTTCCTGCGCACGTTTGCCAAGAAAGTCCGTTTTCCTTTTGGAAATCGCCCAGTTCAGGCCAAGATCTTGCGGGATCACGGTGCCGTCCGTTTCATCGCCGATCATGATAAAGCCCTTTTCGGCGCGCATGATGTGCAGGCATTCGGTGCCATAAGGCATGACGCCGAACTCTTCTCCGGCCGACATCAGCGCCTCCCAGAAAGCCAGACCGTTGCCCGCGTCCACAGCGATTTCGTAGCTCAACTCGCCGGAAAAAGAGATGCGGTAGACCCGCACCTTGAATCCGCCGATGTCACCATCTGCCCACTCCATGAAGCCCAGCGCTTCTTTGGAGACATCCATGCCGCCAAGTTTTTCCAGCACTTTGCGGGCCTTGGGTCCGACGACAGCAACCTGAGCGTACTGCTCGGTCACATTGGCGACATAGACCTTCCAGTCCCACCACTCTGTCTGCAACCATTCTTCCATATGCTGGTGGATGCGGTCCGCTCCGCCGGTGGTGGTGTGGCACAGATACGTGTCGTCATCGATGCGCGCAACAACGCCATCATCGATCAGAAAGCCGTTTTCCGAACACATCAGACCGTAGCGGCATTTGCCCGGTCTCAGCGTCGACATCATGTTGGTGTACATCATGTCGAGGAACTTTGGCGCATCCGGGCCCTTGACGATGATCTTGCCCAGGGTCGAGGCGTCGAGAAGGCCGAGATTCTGGCGCGTGTTCAGAACCTCCCGGTAGACCGCGTCTTTGACACGCTCGCCGTCACGTACGAAGGCATATGGTCTGCGCCAATGACCCACGGGCTCCCAATCGGCCCCGTTCGCATCATGCCATTCGTGCATGGGTGTACGGCGCAACGGCTGAAAGACCTCGCCCCGTGCTTCTCCGCCAATCGCGCCCATAGAAATCGGCGCGTACGGGGGCCGGAAGGTGGTGGTTCCGGTTTGTGGAATGGGCTGACCCAATGCATCAGACAGCACCGCAAGGCCATTGATATTGCTAAGCTTGCCCTGATCAGTTGCCATGCCTAAAGTCGTGTAGCGCTTGGCATGTTCAACCGATTCAAATCCTTCCTGCGCCGCAAGTTGGACATCCGAGACCTTCACGTCGTTCTGATAATCGAGCCATGCCTTGTTGCGAAGCTTGACGGTTGCACTGGCGGGCATCAACCAAGCCGGTGCTATCGGCTTTTCCTCGGTTCGCTCCACGTCCGGGATCTTGGTTTTTTGGATCTTCTGGCCCAAAAGCGCCAAAGCCGCATTGGCGGCTGCATCCGCGTCTTCGAGAATATCTGCCAGTTGCAATGCCCCGTTTGCAGCACCGCTCACATGGACAAAGGGCTGGCCTGTCTCACCAGTCGGCGGACGGTCGGCATCCGGGCGAAAGAAGGCCTGCGTGTCATCCCAGTTGAGCTTTCCGCCGCAATGCGACCACAGATGAACAACGGGTGACCAGCCCCCGGACATAGCCACAGCATCACAGGACAGTGTCGACAACACTTCGCCCGTACCCTCCTGAAGGCAAATTTTAACGCCCTCGACGCGCTTGCCGCCCTTGATGCCACAGACACCGCATCCGACCATGACCGGAATGCCCAGATACTCCGCCCGCTCGCGCACGACCGAGGCCGCTTCGGGGCCCCGCGCATCGACGATTGCGGGAATCGAGAGACCCAGATCGAACAGCGCGAATGCAGTGCGGTAAGCGTCGTCATTGTTGGTCACAACGACAGTGCGCTGTCCAACCGTCACACCGTAGTTAACGATGTAGTCGCGGACGGCAGACGCCAGCATCACGCCCGGGACATCGTTGCCTGCAAATGAAAGCGGGCGTTCGATAGCGCCGGTCGCGGTGATGATCTGACCGGCACGGATGCGCCAAAGGCGATGGCGCGGGCCTGGTTCGTTTGGGCGCGCATCCCGCAGCGTTTCATAACCCAGCACATACCCATGATCATATACACCAGCGCCCATCAGACGGGTGCGCATTTGCACGTTGTCCGCCGCTTCAAGTTCGGCAACGAGGGCGTCGACCATCTGGCCTGCGGGTCTGCCGGCGATCATGCCACCATCCACCGGCGTGCGTCCGCCCCAATGCGGGGTCTGTTCAATGACAAGCACGTTCAGGCCGGATCTGGCCGCTGTCTGAGCCGCGCGCAAACCGGCGATTCCGCCACCAATCACGAGGACGTCACAGAAGGCGTGATAATGCTCGTATGTGTCTACGTCCTGTTCGGTCGGCGCTTTGCCGAGCCCCGCGGACTGCCGGATAAATGGCTCGTAGATGTATTTCCAGAACGGCCGCGGGTGGATGAACATCTTATAGTAAAATCCGGCCGGCAAGAAGCGCGCCAGTTTGCTGTTGATCGCGCCGACGTCGAATTCGAGGCTTGGCCAGTGGTTCTGACTTTGTGCTGTCAGCCCCTGAAAAAGCTCCGTGGTCGTTATGCGTTGGTTCGGTTCGAGGCGCGCACCTGTGCCCATGTTGACCAGACCATTGGGCTCTTCGACACCGCTGGCCACAACGCCACGTGGCCGGTGATACTTGAACGAACGCCCGACCAGCATCTGATCGTTTGCCAGCAGCGCTGAGGCCAGTGTGTCTCCGGCATAACCGACCAAACTCTGATCGTTGAACGAAAAGGACAAAGGCTTTTTGCGGTCGATAAATCGGCCTTCCGTGGCATGGCGCGTGCTCATAGATCAAATCCTGGCGCATGTTGGGAGGACGGGAGCGTCCGGCGGGGATACTTTCGGATCAAAGAAGCGGCAATGCGGGTACGCGGCGTCATTTGACATCTCTCCAATGCCAGCCAGATCGCTTCTTGCTGATTTTGTCACACAGGTCTTTGGGCGGCTCCAGCGTCTGCGCCGGATAGGTGCCAAAAACCTCGAGGGTCGTGGTGCAGCGTGCAGCATGAAACCACTTTCCGCAGCCGTACACGTGACGCCAGCGTTCGAAATGCACGCCGCGCGGGTTTTCGCGCATGAAGAGGTATTCCTCGAAATCTCCTTCCGAAGATCCGGGGCCAAAGCGTTTGAGATGTGCCTCACCGCCGCCATGAAACTCGGTTTCCTCTGCCGTTACACCGCAGACCGGGCAGGTCAGGATCAGCATGGCAAACTCCTTGAGGTTTGGGGGGACCGCGCCCCTGCCGGACGCACTGCAGACCGTGGTCGTGCAAAAATCTCGTCAGCGCGGGTGTTTTCCGCTATGCTGGATGGCATCAGATCAGGAAAGGACGGCATATGGGTACCGAATGGGCTGCCGGTCTTGCGTTTGGAGCAATCATTGCCTTTGCTCTTGTGATGTTGCTGCGGGAGCGGCGCGCCATGGCAGCTCGCAGGGCGGCGCGTGGCGGGCGCGACGTGGACGTCGGCAAACTCATTGCCCTGGGATCGCAGGCCGGTGAAGGCGCTGTCACCCACGGGGCAGAGACGCAGGACTGAAACCGCGTCGGTCGCACAGATCATGTAGGGTGCTGTGGCCATCAGTGCGCCACCCCCGCGGCCACGCTTTCGTCAATGAACCGACCTTCTCGGAACCGGTTGAGTCCGAAATCATCGGTCAGCGGCCCGTGCCCCTTGTGCATCAGTTCAGCCATGGCCCAGCCGGAGCCCGGCGTGGCTTTGAAGCCGCCCGTGCCCCAGCCGCAGTTGATAAAGACATTCTCGACAGGCGTTTTTGACAGGATCGGGGAGCGATCTCCCGTCACATCCACTATGCCGCCCCACTGGCGCAGCATCTTCAGGCGGCTGACCATCGGGAAGGTTTCTATAAGCGCGCGCACGGTTTCCTCGATATGGTGGAAAGCACCACGCTGGGTATAGTTGTTGTAGCCGTCGGTGCCACCGCCGATGACCATCTCACCCTTGTCTGACTGGCTCATGTAGCCGTGCACCGTGTTGGCCATGACCACCACGTCCATGCAGGGTTTGATGGGCTCCGAGACCAGTGCCTGCAGTGCCACGCTCTCAATGGGCAGTCGGAAGCCCGCAAGCCCTGCGACGTGGCCCGAGTTGCCCGCAACGACAATGCCAAGCTTGGCACAGTCTATGGCCCCTTTTGTGGTGTCCACGCCCACAACCGTATCGCCATCTCGACGAATGGCAGTCACCTCGCATTGCTGGATCACATCCATGCCCATGTCCGAACAGGCGCGAGCGTATCCCCAGGCCACGGCGTCGTGGCGCGCCGTGCCCCCGCGCGCCTGCCACAACCCGCCCATGACCGGGTATCGCGGCCCGTCCAGTTTGATGATGGGCACCAGCTCCTTGACGCGGGTGGGCGAGATGAACTCTGTTTTCACGCCTTGCAGCGCGTTTGCGTGGGCTGTGCGCTGATAGCCCCGCACCTCATGATGGGTCTGTGCCAGCATGATCACGCCGCGCGGGCTGAACATCACGTTGTAGTTCAGATCCTGGCTCATTGTCTCATATAGGCTGCGCGATTTTTCATAGAGCGCTGCAGAGGGATCCTGCAGATAGTTGGAACGTATGATCGTGGTGTTGCGCCCCGTGTTGCCACCGCCCAGCCAGCCTTTTTCCAGAATCGCCACATTGGTCACGCCAAAGCGTTTTCCAAGGTAATAAGCCGTGGCCAGACCATGCCCGCCCGCGCCGATGATGATCACATCATACTTTGCCTTGGGCTCCGGCGTTCGCCAGGCGCGCTCCCAACCGCTGTGATAGCGCGCGGCTTCACGTGCCACCGCAAAGACTGAGTATCGTTTCATCGCGTTCTCTTTCGGCATGAACTCAGACGCGCGGAATCGGGCCCGCGCGCGCGTTCTTATCCTTCTGCGTCAATGGGCAAAAAACAACAGACTGCGGGCGTCGCTTTCGAGCAGATTTGCGACACGTCGCCGTCCTGGGCCTTATAGCGCGGCTCTCTGTGGTCATTTGCCCCTTTTTTGCGGTGGCGCGGGAGGTTACATGACACCAACCACAAAAGCGGGGGTGCAATGACATTCTGGATCGTATCTGGCGGAACCGCCGCAGCGGTTGCGCTGTTGCTTGCGCTGGCGCTCCGGTCGTCGCGCCGCGCGCAGGACATGCCTGCCGCCGCCTATGATCTTCGTGTATACCGTGACCAGTTGCGCGAGGTCGAAAAGGATGTTCTGCGCGGAATTGTAAATGAAGCGGATGCCGAACGCATCAAGGCAGAAATATCCCGACGCATTCTCGCCGCCGATGCCGCGGTCACGCTAGAAATCCAAGCCACCGCGCGATCGCCGGGCGCACCAAAGCTCACTGCGGCGTTGGTGGCACTCGCCTTGGTTGGCGGCAGCCTCGGGCTTTATTCAGTACTCGGCGCACCGGGCTATGGGGATCTGGCGCTCGCCAACCGGATCGACATGGCCGAAGCCGCGCGCGACACCCGGCCCGACCAGCGACGCGCCGAAGCCGGACTGCCCGATTATGTGCCACCTGCCGAGGTTGATCCGGAATACCTGGCGCTGGTCGAGCGTTTGCGTACCGCTGTGGCCGACCGGCCCGATGACTTGCAAGGTCATGTCCTGCTGGCACAGAACGAAGCCAATCTCGGCAACTTCCGCGCCGCTGCCCGCGCGCAGGAGCAGGTGCTGCATATCAAAGGCGCTGACGCAACGGTCCGCGATCACATTGATTACGCGGACACGCTGGTGCTTGCAGCCGGTGGATACGTCTCGCCCGAGGCAGAAGCAGCACTAAACAGAGTTCTGGCACAGGACCCGGGAAACGGCGCCGCGCGCTACTACATGGCACTGATGCTGGCCCAGACCGGGCGACCCGACAGCGCCTTCCGCATCTGGGATCAGCTTTTGCGCGCGGGCCCGGAAGACGCGCCGTGGATCGCGCCTATTCTGGCGCAGATCGAGGACATGGCTTATCGCGCGGGCGTCAATTACCAACTGCCTGAGATCGGCGCTGGCTCATCCCTGCGCGGACCGTCGGCAGCCGATCTGCAAGCCGCAGAAGATCTGAGCCCGGCGGACCGTATGGAAATGATCCAGAGTATGGTGGAAGGGCTGTCCGATCGTCTTGCGACACAGGGCGGTCCGGTTCAGGAATGGGCACAGCTGATCACTGCCCTGGGCGTTCTGGGGCAGACTGGGCAAGCGCGCGCCGTTTACGAAAACGCGATTGATGTTTTTGCCGATGACACCCGGGCGCTCGACATGCTGCTCCGGGCGGGACGCCGTGCACAGGTCGCACAATGATCCACGACAGCGCTGAGGATTTTCTGGCAGCCCTGCCCGACGGCCACGCCCTCGCGGGTCTTGATCTGGGCACACAGACCATCGGCGTCGCGGTCAGCGACACCTTTTTGAGCGTCGCCACGCCCCTTGAGACCATCAAACGGCGCAAATTCACACAAGACGCCGATGCTCTTGCCGACATGCTGCGCCGCCGACAGATTGGCGGGCTTGTGCTGGGACTGCCGCGCAACATGGACGGAACGGAAGGACCGCGCTGTCAGGCAACACGCGCCTTTGCGCGCAATCTGATCCAGAAGACAGACCTCTCTCTGCCGATCACTTTCTGGGATGAACGCCTGTCCACGGTCGCGGCTGAACGGGCTCTTCTTGAGGCGGATACGTCGCGAAAACGTCGCGCAGAGGTTATTGATCATGTGGCCGCCGCGTATATCTTGCAAGGGATGTTGGACAGACTCCAAACCATTCGAGCAGAACGGGACCATTCATGAGCGATGACGTCTGGAAACGGGCTGAGGTGGAAAGCCCCTGCATAAAGATTTGCGTCATCCATCCGGAAGCGCGGCTTTGCACAGGCTGCTTGCGTTCCATTGACGAGATCGCTGGTTGGTCAAAGATGACGCCCGAGGCGCGACGGTCTGTGATGGACGAACTGCCGAGCCGCCAACCCTTGCTGACCAGACGCCGTGGCGGGCGCGCAGCGCGCCTCGCGAGATAAAGACATAAGCTTTAAAGCCCATCACAACAGAACCGCCTTCCTTTAATTGATGATTAACGGGCCGACAGCTTGTGTTTGCCTGGTCTTTCGCAAAAGAGATTTGACTTACTGTTCGGGGTAAAAAAGCGGGCGCCCGACAACCAGTGACCTTTGAACGGGGGCATTTGCAATCGCTGCCGCTTTGGCAACGGCGCTTCCAACTGTGGGCCACAAAACGAACTGCTGCCAATTTGTACCGGTTGGGACATCATGTGACTGGTCCACTTTCTCCGATTTCCTTAATGTTGATCCCGGCAACGACAAAAAAGACGAAACCGGCGGGCAGGACTTCATGGCATCTGCAGGACCCGTGACATCCAACGCGCCGCAAGACGTTGCCGTCGATGCATTTGCAGATTCTGGTGACGATGGCGTGTTTGGTGGGTTCAATGAACGGATTGGCGCGCAATTGGAACGAGGATACGAATTCGGATGCAACAACCGGAACATCGGGTTTTCATCTGCGCAAGAGCAGCTTGATTACAGCGAAGACTTCGATCCGGTAATCGCAGGCGGCAAAACTGGTTGATCCGTTGTTGCCGCAAGCTCCTTACACACACGTCGCGCCATCATTGGCGGGTCGGTCATGGCAGAAATTGCGCTGATAACTGCTGTTGTATTGCCGGCGACCGGGCTCATCCTCTGGTCACAGCTTTGGGGGCTCTTGCGATATGCCGACGCGGAACATCAGTCAGAGCCTTAGAATGACTTGGCCGCGTTTTTGTTTGTGTCCCTGCGAAAGCGATTAGCCGCGTGGCGCGCGCTTGCTGCGCACCCTCAGCCCGGCAAGCCCGGCCAATCCCGTCAAAACCAGCGGAAGACCTGCCGGCAAGGGCACGGGTGCTGGCGGTTCAGCCTCTGACCACACGGCCCAGGACCATGTGCTGACATTGGTATCGAGGTTTGAGACCATGATACCGCTCGTCTGAAGCGGGCTCGTGTTCGACAACACGACCGTTCTGGTCAGCGTTTTGTCATTGGCAAATGCATAGGGCGTCAGCAGAAATGCAGATCCAAGCCCGTTGAGCGCTTGAATGCCTTCAAAATCGGCGGGATCAAGCGTATCCAGTGCGCCGCTGATCAAAGCGGCCAGAACTGCGGACGCATCCGATGCGTCATTGCTGGATGAGAAAAAGAAGTTATTGGCATCCGCACAGTCGCCGAACACGTCGTTACAGCTGCCGCCCGTGAATGTGACATCATAAAAACTGCCGTTCACTTCAACGTTTTTCGCCCCGCCCAAACCAATCGTCGCGGCTTGACCCGCGGTCGCCGCACACAGCACCAACACAGTCGCGGCCAACACATTGCGAAGTTTCATCTCTGATCTACCCAAACAACAATACCGGAGCGCAGTTGGCGTGTCGGGACCACCCAAGTCAACGAAACGTCTGAAATCAGGAACATTTCTTCGGTTTTGCCACAATTTTCGGGCGATCGTCGAAACAGTGAAAGAGCTTCTGGCGATACTGTTTTCCGGGTTTTCAGGAATCACAGGCTGCGCATACCCCGTGTCATGCGCGCCGAATAGGGTAAAGAAACGTACCGGTGTTGATCAGTGTTGCCTGCACGGAACAAAGAGCCAGCTCGCCGACACTTGCAAATTGGTCTTTGCTGGATATGGACAACAATTGAACAATCGTTTAATTGTTTGTTATGAGCATGCGTGATCTTCATCTTGATCAAACCACCGAGCTGGCGGAAACCTTCGGTCTTCTGGCGGATCCCACGCGCTTGTCGATCGTCATCTGCTGCATGGATCAGGAACGATCCGCTGGAGAGATTGCCGACCGCCTTGGGCTCTCCGCCTCTCTAACCAGCCATCATCTGCGCTTGCTGCGCTCCGCGCGCATTCTAAAATCCGACCGCCGTGGAAAACAGATTTTTTATGCTATGGCAGATGCCTGCGTAGACAGCGTGATCAAGATCATGATCGATCACCTTTTTGAACACGACCATACAGAAAACGAGGACATATAATGCCAACTGTAACGCAACAGAAATGTGCCTGTGACGATTGCCTGTGCATCGTCGACATCAAGGACGCTGTCACCAAGGACGGCAGTAACTACTGCAGTGACACCTGCGCCGACGGTCATCCCGACGGCTCCGCTGGCTGTGGCCACACCGGTTGCAAGTGCAACGGGTAATCCCACAGCGCTTAAAGGCCCCAGTACCGCTGCGCGCGACGAAAACGAATGAGACGCGCACAGCGGCCATCTGCCTGTGTCTTTGCCATAACTTGTGCGACAAGAGCGCTTGATTTTGCATCTACGGTGAAAATGGGCCGAGGCGCCGTCATAGTTTAGCCTTTGTCGAGTGCGAGCCAGACGCAACAGCAACGACTTTTGGCATGGCACGCCACCGGGCAGATGAACGCAAATACTTCGAAATACCCGGGAACAGACGCAACTGTTCATGAAATTTTCGAATTGGCCGAAGCTTATTATCAGGCCTCGCATGCCCTTTTTTGCAACGCAAAAAAGGGCGAGCCGTTGACATATGCGCCCGCGCGTCTTTGTGCCATTCATGCCACTGAACTCTATCTAAACGCGTTTTTGCGTCAAAACGGCGAAAGCGCTGAATGCGTTCGCGGACGTCTTCACAACTTGGCAGACGCGGAGTTTGTCGCGGCATTGAGGTTGCGCAAAAAGACGGCGAATCATTTGATCGAGATGACAAAACGTCGGGAATATCTGATCTCAAGATACGCGCCGGAAAGAGCGTCGCAACACACTGAACTCAACAGGCTCACAGCAACGCTCGAAGAAGTAAGGTCTAAGATGTCACGCCGCGTCTCGAGCGAATTGCCTGCCTGAGCCCGACTTTTTTTCTCACGAGTTTGCGCAAGGCCGTCTTTCGACATTTGGTCCAGACCAGACCGCAGTGACTGCGCCTTACGCTGCCTGTAGTTTGCGCGCCTCATCCCCTGCCAGTTTCAGCAGGTTCTGCATGAAGGGCTTGTCCAGATCGTCGCGCCGCACAGCGGCATAAAGCCGGCGGGTGATGCCCGCCGCTGTCAGCGGCCGGGTGATGTAGTCCGATGAATACTTTACCTCCCGCACCACCCAGTCCGGCAGCACGGAAACGCCGCGGTTGCTCGCCACCAAAAGCAGGATCACCGCTGTCAGCTCCACCTGACGGATCGCGGCGGGCTCCACCTTGGCCGGGATCAGCAACTGGCTGAAAACGTCCAGCCGCGTCCGCTCCACCGGGTAGGTGATCAGCGTCTCGCCGCGAAAGTCGACGGCTTCCACATAGTCTTTATTCGCCAAAGGGTGGGTGTGCGCGGCCACAAAGACCGGTGCATAATCAAAAAGCTCTACAAATTCGATGCCCGCCAGGTCCTCCGGATCGGAAGAGACAACCAGATCCACCTCTTCCTTCATCAGTGCGGGCAGCGCGTCAAATGCCAGCCCCGGGCGAATGTCCACATCCACGTCGCCCCACGACTGGCGAAAGCGCTCAAGCACGGGAAACAGCCATTCAAAGCAGGCATGGCACTCGATCGCGATGTGCATCCGCCCCGTGCTGCCGGCCCGCAACCCGCTGAACTCCTCTTGCAGCGCTTGCACTTGCGGGAGCACCTGCTGAGCCAGCTTCAAAAGGCGCATCCCTGCGGGCGACAGCTTCAGCGGTTTCGACCGGCGCACAAAAAGCTCTACGCCCGCCTGATCCTCCAGGCCCTTGATCTGATGGCTCAGCGCGGACTGAGTGATATGCAATTGCTCGGCCGCGCGCGCCAGCCCGCCCGCCTCGTGAATAGCCTGAATGCTGCGCAGGTGGCGAAACTCAATATGCATGCCGAACTCATGTTAAAGATGAAAGTTATGAATTTGTCTCATTTTTCATTTCATGAGACAAGACTGCAGATCACAAAGGATGCCCATATGCCAACGCCTGCCGTTTCATTTGAAGTCTTCCCGCCCCGTTCGATCGATGCGTCGTTTAAACTGTGGGAGACTGCGCAAGCACTGGCACCACTGGCCCCGCGCTTTTTTTCGGTCACCTATGGTGCCGGCGGAAGCACGCGGGACCTGACGCATGATGCTGCCTATACCCTGCACAAAAGTTCCGGCCTGCCGGTTGCCGCGCATCTGACCTGCGTGGGCTGCTCCAAGGCAGAAACCATGGCCGTGGCGCAACGCTTTGCTAAGGCCGGGGTCACCGATCTCGTGGCCCTGCGCGGCGATGCCCCCGAAGGCTCCGACGGCTTTGCCCCACACCCGGACGGCTTTGCCAATTCTGTCGAGCTGATTGAGGCGCTGGCCCGCACCGGTCAATTCAATCTACGCGTCGGGGCCTATCCCGAACAGCACCCCGAAGCCGCCAGCACGCAGGCCGATATCGACTGGCTCAAAGCCAAGATCGACGCTGGCGCGTCCGAGGCCATCACGCAGTTTTTCTTTGAAGCGGAGACGTTTTTGCGTTTTCGCGATGCCTGCGTCAAAGCCGGTATCGATGCGCCAATCACGCCCGGCGTCCTGCCGATTGCCAACTGGACAAATGCCCGAAAGTTTGCGCGACGCTGCGGCGCTTCGATCCCCGCATGGCTCGATCAGGCCTTCGAGGCGGCGCTGCGCGATGACCGGCATGATCTGCTGGCGCGCGCGATCTGTACCGAACTGTGCTCTGATCTTGTAGATGAAGGCGTCGAAACGCTGCATTTCTACACGCTCAATCGCCCCGATCTCACGCGCGAGGTCTGCCATGCGCTGGGGGTCACTCAAGACGCCATGATCGGTGTTCTTGACGTTGCGTAGCCCTTGCGGCGACGCAGCATCCGCCTAGGCTCCGAACCAGTCAACTTCGGAGGCCGTCATGACTTACGCCGCGCAATCCCCGTCCGATCTGCTGCCACACGACCAAATCCTATCCATGTCCGGGCTGGATTTCATGCTGGGCATTCTCAGGGGCGAGATTGCCAGCGCGCCGATCGCCGAACCCATGGGCATGAACATACGCCACGTCGAAGAAGGTCGCGTCGTCTTTGAAGGCACACCGACCTTTCAGACCCTCAATCCCAGCGGCGGGGTCCACGGCGGCTGGTACGGCACCCTTCTCGACAGCGCGATGGGCTGCGCCGTGATGACCAAGGTGCCGCAGGGCTCGGTTTATACAACGCTGGAATACAAGGTGAACATCGCCCGTGCGGTCACACTCGGAACCACGCTCCTGTGCGAGGCTGTGATCGATCACGCCGGGCGCAGCACCGCGGTGGCCCACGCCACGATGCGCGGCGAACAGGACGGCAAAATCTATGCCACCGGCTCCACCACCTGCATCATCATGAAGCTGAAGGCGTAACGCAGGTGTTGTCCAAAACGGTACGCGTCCTCAGAGCGAGTTTCTTACTGGTCCTTACAATCATCGTTATCGAAGCGGTCCTCGACATATACATGGACACGACGACCGCCGTGAGATTTGCATTATACACAATTGCTGCCTTTTATTTTCATCGGACTGTTCTGATCGGAGCGCCTTACGGCCCGGCAACGCAACCGGACTCGCGCTTGCCGGAACGCGACTGGCCCGAAACCCCGCCCTGGCGTATCTTTTTGTTTATGGCCGGCTTGGTCCTGGTGTCAGCTTTGGTCATGGTTCTTACCCATAGGATGTTGGTTTCGCCTGGAACCGGATCTGGCCTGACGGATGCGACAACAACCGATTTTCTGTTTGTTTTTGCTTTCGGATGTATATCCATTTGGCTCATTCTTTCGCTGTTTGGAACCGCCGTGCCGGCTGCCGTGCTCCGTTATAACGACGAGCTGGACGCCATATTCAAGCGCACCCGCCACAGCTTTTTCTTTATTGCAAGCCGGCTGCTGTTCGGTCCCGGATTGCTTGGATTGTTAAACCTGGTGCTTATTTTGTTTCTCCCCGGCACGGAAACCTTCGAGGGCTTCGCGGAATGGACCAAATTGTCAGACATCACACCGGCGACAGCCTTTCTTGAACTCGTCACAGGCCTGTTAAGACTGACGGGCACAGCCATGACGGCTGCGATACTGTCTGAAGGGTATCTCCGAGCCATGGAAAAGACCGGGCAAAATGTGCCCCTGGTTCGACCACCTGCATCATCATGAAACTGGCCTGAGCCGGGCTTAGGGTTTCGCCACACCCTGCCATGGCATGCGCCAGCTGGTCTGCGGGAAGGCCGCCGCGCGCACTTCGACACTGTCGTGCAGCCGCTCGGAAGGGTCTTGCAATGTCACACGCGCCTTGCGGGTCATGAAAAAGCGGCCGCGGCCCCGGAATGTTCCGACCATCGGGGCGGTTGCGTCACGCGGATAGCGTTTGGACCAGCCGGCAGGCAGGGGCAGCCCGGCGGCCTGTGCCCGTTCCAGCATCCAGACGAGCGGGATGTTGGACAAAGGCCGCGCGTCCTCAAAACCACCCAGTTGCCCGCCCACATCGCCATGCGTGCCCGAGAACCAAACTTGCTCGACGCGGCCCTGATATCCGTCGGGTGACGTCCAGAGGACCGGCGCATAGGCCACTCGCGTTTCATCGAGCGCAAGCGCATGATAGCCTGCCTTCACGTTGTGGCTGAGTTCGTGGTTGTGGAATGCATAGGTCTTCCGGCTCAACCGCCAAAAGACCGGCATATTCAGCCCCAGAGATTTGACAGTGTCCCAGACCCCGATCATTTCGATTTCCACGTCCTGCAGGCATTTGGCACGGGAAAAAGCCCGCGCGGCCGCGCTTTCCTGCGCCGCCTCGTAATGGCGGTACACATCGCGGATATTGCGTTCGGTTGCGACCTGCGCACGCAACAGACCCATTCGGTCGATGACGCCGGCGAGACTGCGCACAGCATAGGCGCCGCGCGAATAGCCAAAGAGGAAAATCCGGTCGCCAGGACGATAACGCGAGGCGAGGTAACCATAGGCGCGGCGGATCTGCCGGTTGATGCCGCGCCCCATCATCACATCGCGCGCCGAACGCCAGTCGGTCCATTGCACGCCGGGCTCGTAGTAGATCGACAGATCCGACCCCATTTCACGGCACAGCTGGTAGGCGCGCCCGGCATTTGTCTCGCAACCGGGCTCCATCGACGACATCGTGCCGTCAAGAATGACAACATGGGTCACAGGGCCGCGGCGGGGGCCAAAATCCTGCGCCGGGCGGCGCCAGATCTTGCGACGCAGCCAGTGAAACGCGTTTCTATTCCGCCGCGATAGCCTCACCGTTCAACAACTCCCAAACCTTCAGCGGCGTAAACGGCATATCCGCCTGCCGCACACCCCGGTCCCACAACGCATCCTGCACCGCATTTGCAATCGCGGCCAATGCGCCCACCGTACCCGCTTCGCCACAGCCTTTCATACCCATGACATTTGCCGTCGACGGCACCGGTTCAGAGGTAAAGCTAATATAGGGAATGCCATCGGCGCGCGGCATCGCATAATCCATGAATGTGGCCGTCAGTAGCTGGCCGTCCTTGTCGTAAACCACATGTTCCGTGATCGCCTGTCCGATGCCCTGCGCAACGCCACCGTGCACCTGCCCTTCGGCCAGCATCGGGTTGATCAGGTTCCCGAAATCATCAACGACGGTGTAGCGGTCCACGCGTACAACTCCTGTTTCCGGATCAATCACTACCTCGGAAACATGGCAACCATTGGGAAAACTGCGGGCATCCAGCGTTGTTCTGGCCTCATGCGTTAACAGATCGTCGCGCCCCTGCTCGCGCGCCATATCCGCAACCTCCAGCATGGTCGGCGACAGGTTGGAGCCTTCCGCCCTGAACCGCTCATCATCAAAGGTGATCTCGCTGGCCGGCACGCCCATCTCATCGGATAAAAAGTCCGTGAAAGAGGATTTCATTACATCAACTGTGGCAAGCGTGGCCGTATTCTGCACGGTCACAGATCGCGATCCTCCGGTACCGCCGCCCTGCTTAACGAGATCACTGTCGCCCTGAATGACAAAGATCCTGTCCGCCGGTATACCGGTCTGATCCGCCAGAAACTGGGCAAAGACCGTCTCATGCCCCTGCCCGGTGCTTTGGGTGCCCACGAGGATGTGCACGGTCCCGTCCTCGTTAAAGACAACCTTGGCGCTCTCCGAAGGATCGCCGAGAATACTTTCGATGTAATAGCACAGCCCGATGCCCCGCAGCAGGCCACGTGCGGCATCATCCGCCTTGCGCGCGTCAAAGCCCGACGCATCCGATTCCTGCTCGGCCCGACGCAGCACCTTGTCGAAATCGCCCACATCATAGGTTTCGCCGGTCGAGGTCGCATAGGGAAACTGGTCGGGCTTAATAAAGTTGATGCGGCGCAACTCCACCGGATCGACACCCAGTTCACGCGCCGCCCGGTCGATCAGGCGTTCGAGCACGTAAATGGCCTCGGGGCGGCCCGCCCCGCGGTAGGCATCGACATAGGTGGTGTTGGTATAGATCCCTTCAACGTGCAGCCATGTGGCCTGCACGTCATAGACGCCCATCAGCACGCGACTGAAAAGCTGGCTCTGGATGAACTGGCCGAACGTGCTGTTGTACGCCCCCATGTTGCATTTCGTCTGTACGCGGTAGGCTGTGATCCTGTTGGACGCGTCAAAGGCGAACTCGGCCAGACTGACCAGATCGCGCCCCGCGTTGTCGGTCAGCATCGCTTCGGTGCGTTCCGACATCCAGCGCACCGGGCGACCGACAAGGCGCGCACCATGCGCGCACAATGTGTATTCCGGGTAGGGAAAGCCCTTCATGCCAAAACCACCGCCGATGTCGGGATTGGTGATGCGCACCTGCTCCGGATCCAGCGCCAAAATCCGTGCAATCTCGGCTTTGTGCCCCCAGACACCCTGACCGCCCAAAGAGACGTGCACGCGGTCGCCGTCCCATTCGGCAAAACACCCGCGCGGCTCCAGCGAATTCACGATGATCCGGTTGTCCGGCACCTCAAGGCTCACGGTCCGGGCCGCGGCGTCGAAAGCAGCATCCGTGGCCGCCTCGTCACCGATGCCCCAGTCAAAGGCCACGTTTTCATCGACGTCTTCGTGGATGTCCGCCCCGCCGCGCGCCACATCCATCTTGGCCGGCAGATCCTCCCACGCCAGATCGATCAGTTCGGCCGCATCACGCGCCTGATCGAGTGTTTCGGCAAGGATGAAGGCAATGGGCTCGCCCACAAAGCGGATCTTTCCCTCCGCCAGCAATGGGCGGCGCGGCGATGCCCCCATGCTTCCGTCGCGGTTCTTGATCGTTGAGGCGCTCATACCTTCGGTGATACCGGCCGCTTTCAGGTCTTCGGCTGTGAGCACCGCATGAACGCCCTCGGCGCCACGCGCCTCCTCGACATCCAGCCCGGTGATCACGGCGTGCGCAACCGTGGCACGGAACACATACGCATAGACAGAACCCTCCGGGGCTATATCATCTACATAACGCCCCGTGCCTGTCAGAAAACGAACGTCCTCGACCCGCGTGACCGGTTGGGATTTGCCGAATTTTTCCATGGGCGAGCATCCTTATGCGACCTGTGTATATGATGCGGACACTAGCTGTCCCACGCGCCATGTCCAGTGGGGCAAATGCACGCCGAGCACACACGCGAACCGGCTCTCTTTGCGACCTCTCTCCGCGTCGCAAACAGGACAGCGGAGAATGCCGCCCTGCGCGACCCTCGCCGAAAGCGGGAGGAAACTGCGATGCCCACACCCCTGGCCCTTGAAGACGGTCGCCTGAGCACGGCGCAGACCCAACAGTACTGGGAAGACGGCTACCTTTTCCCAATACCTGTGATGCCGGCACAGGACGCCATTGCGATGCGTGCCGAGCTTGAGGCGCTGGAACGCGACTGGCTGGACAGTGACCTGCCGCTGCCGCTTTCAACCTACAAGCGCGTCAATGCCCACTGTGTCATGCCTCTGGCCCACCGCATCGGGTCGGACCCGCGCATCCTCGATGTGGTCGAAGGCATCTTGGGGCCGGACATCATGATCTACTCGGTGGAGTTCTTCATCAAGGAACCGAACACCCGCCACATCGTCTCCATGCATCAGGACCTCACGTACTGGGGCCTGGGCGCCATCGACGGGCTGGTCACCGCATGGCTGTCGCTCTCGCCCGCGACGCCGGCTTCGGGCTGCATGGACTTTGTGCAGGGCAGCCATAAGAACGCGATACTCGAACATCGGGACACTTTTTCAGAAGACAACCTGCTGTCGCGCGGGCAGGAGGTGAAGGTCGATGTGGCTGACAAAGACAAGGTGCCGATCGAAATCCACCCCGGACAGATCTCCCTGCACCACGGCCTGACGATCCACGGCTCGGGTTCCAACACCACCAATGACCGCCGCATCGCCGCCGTCATTCGGTATTGCACGCCTGACATAAAACAGCAGATCGCTGACGTGGATTATGCGATGCTGGCGCGCGGGCAAGACCGGTTCGGTCATTTTACCGGCTTTCCGCCCCCCTCCGCGGACTTTGCGCCGGATGCCCTTGCGCAGTATGAGGTGATACGGGCAGCGCAGGCCAAGGCGATGATGTCAGGCGCTGAGAAAAAGGGGGGGCTTTACGCGTAATGGACAAGGTTCGGTTCACCCAGATGAAAGACGGCACACGCGAGGAGTATGAGTTTCTCACCGAACACGAGATCGCTTACACCAAGGGCACGGCGGACCGGTTGCTGAATGCGCTCGTCAGCCTTGATGAAAGCCTCTCGGGCTATCAGGTCACACGACTCGGCCACTCGCTGCAATCGGCCACGCGCGCCGAACGGGACGGGGCCGACACCGACTGGATCGTCTGCACATTGCTGCACGACATCGGCGACATCTTCGCGCCCTACAATCACGATGAGTACGCCGCGACCATCCTGCGGCCTTTCGTTCGGGAGCAATGCACCTGGGTCGTGGAAAAACACGGTGACTTTCAGATGATCTATTACGGCCATCACGTTGGCGGCAACCAGCACAAGCGCGACGCGTACAAAGGCCACCCCTATTTCGACGATTGTGTGGATTTTTGCGAACGCTGGGACCAGTCCAGTTTTGATCCGGACTATGACACATGGCCGATCGAACACTTTACCCGTCGTGTCCGTGAGGTCTTCGGACGCAATCCGTATGATCCGGACGTCATTCGACCCGGAGCGCGCGAACCTCTTTACGTATAAGGGCAAGAGACGCCGGACGAGGCTTCCGGCGCACTCTCACACGCGTGGCACAACGCGTCAGTTGGTGTTGCGGCGGCGGCGGCGCCAGTGGTGAGCCAACGCCAAAATCACAACGCCGCCAAACAGCATCAACGAGCTGGCTGGCAGCGGAGCTGACGCAATCGGCACGGCCGTGATCACACGAATGTAGTCGCCCGGATTTGATGCCCGCCAGTCGACGAGAAGCCGCGACGGAGAACTTTCGTCAATACCGACAGTGTCCCGCCCTTCAAGACCGCGAAAACGCCGGGAAAGATACACCACTTCGTCCAGACCGAAGTCATCCGTACCAATCAGTTTTCCCAAGGAGGTGATGATGCCAAGAATGGCGCCGTCGAAGTCCACGTACCCGGTCTGAACCCCCCTTACCGGATCAAAAAAGACGTAATGGCTGGACACTTTCGTGCCTTCAGAAATCGTCCCGCCGATGTCTGCATCGATGTCGCGGTCCAGGACAAACGCCTGTTTCTCGTTAAACGAGAACAGATTATTTTGTTGCTGGTTGTTTTGTCCAACCACCAGGCCGGATGTATCAAAGATTTGCTCGAACTCGCCGACGCCAGACGTCACAAGTCCATCGATAACTGCAGCTGAAGAAATTTGAACTGTACTTACAAAGGCTGCAAAAACAGCCGCGCCGAGTCTACCCATTGTACAAACCTCCAAAGGTCTAAATTCTACCCAACCAAGATAAAACGAAGGGCTTGAAAAGCCTCTGACAAATTTAACAAAAAAGGCGATGTAAGCACTTATGCGCTGTTATTGAGCATCGTGGCAGCCGATCATGGAAACAATACTACGGCTAGGATATGACTGTCGTTGATTTGGAAAATATTCTCGTTATACGCGAATCAGTTAAAAATTTCCTAACCCGACACAGCGGCGACCGGACCACCGGCTCCAAACGCACGCGTTCAAAGACACAGCGGTCCGATCACTCTTCTTAAAGTTGATCTCTGCTTTCACGGTCTTTTCCTTTGCAAAGACTTTGGATAGAGCACGTGAACGTTACTCCCAATGGACACCCAGACTATGCCGCTCGAAAAGACCTTTGATTCCACGAACGCCGAAGACCGCCTCTACGCGGCCTGGGAAGACGCAGGCTGTTTCAAGGCCGGTGCAAACGCGTCGCGGCAAGAGACATTCTCGATCATGATCCCGCCGCCCAATGTGACCGGGTCGCTGCACATCGGCCATGCCTTCAACAACACCCTGCAGGACATCCTGATCCGCTGGCACCGGATGCGCGGCTTCGACACGCTCTGGCAGCCCGGCACCGATCATGCAGGCATCGCCACTCAGATGGTCACCGAACGCGAAATGGCCGCCAATCAGGAGCCCTCCCGCACCGAAATGGGGCGCGAGAAATTCCTCGAACGGGTCTGGCAGCAAAAGGTCAAATCACGCGGCACCATCATCGGGCAACTCAAACGCCTCGGCGCCTCCTGCGACTGGTCGCGCGAAGCCTTCACCATGAGCGGCGCGCCCGGCGATCCCGAAGCCGGCAGCGGCGCGCCCAACTTCCATGATGCGGTCATCAAGGTCTTTGTCGACATGTACAACAAGGGCCTGATCTATCGCGGCAAGCGGCTGGTCAACTGGGACCCGCATTTCGAAACCGCAATTTCCGATCTTGAAGTGGAGAACATCGAGGTTGATGGCCACATGTGGCACTTCAAGTATCCGCTCGCAGACGGGCAGACCTACACCTACGTCGAGAAAGACGAGGACGGCACCATCATATTGGAAGAGACGCGCGACTATATCTCCATCGCCACCACGCGCCCCGAAACAATGCTGGGCGACGGGGCTGTTGCGGTTCACCCCTCCGACGCACGCTATGCTCCGATTGTCGGCAAGCTCTGCGAAATCCCTGTCGGGCCGAAAGAGCATCGCCGCCTGATCCCGATCATCACCGATGAGTACCCCGACCCCGATTTCGGCTCGGGCGCGGTAAAGATCACAGGCGCGCATGACTTCAATGACTACGCGGTAGCAAAGCGGGGCAATATCCCGCTCTACCGCTTGATGGATACCAAGGGCGCCATGCGCAACGATGGTGCCCCTTATGCAGAGGCCGCCGGTATCGCCATGGCCGTCGCGCAAGGCCAAAAAACCTTGTCAGAGGTAGAATGCGACGCGGTCAACCTCGTGCCGGACGACCTGCGTGGCCTGGACCGGTTCGAGGCCCGCAAAAAGGTTGTCGACCAGATCACGCGCGAAGGTCTCGCCGTCATGATCCCCGCAACGGATCTCGATCCCGATGATGCGTTTCTGCCCGTTGAAGAGCCGTTTCTGAAGCCGCTGGTCGAACACAAGAAGATCGTGCAGCCCTTTGGTGACCGCTCCAAAGTCGTCATCGAACCCATGCTGACGGACCAGTGGTTCGTTGACACCGACAAGATCGTCGGGCCTGCCATCGATGCGGTGCGCTCGGGCGAGACAGAGATTTTGCCCGAACAGGACAAGAAGGTTTATTTCAACTGGCTGGAAAACATCGAGCCGTGGTGCATCTCCCGCCAGCTCTGGTGGGGCCATCAGATCCCGGTGTGGTATGGTCCGGAAATCCCCGAAGGCACCACCCGCCTCGAAGACTTTCTGGCCGTCATGGACATGCCCGCGGCGCAGGGCCTGAAAGCGTTCTGCGCACCGACCTTTGCCGAAGCAAAGGCCAAAGCCGCAGACTACTACCGCCAACGGCTGTCGATCTGGCATCTGTCATTTCTGATCGATGACACCGAAGCGGAGCAGGCTGGCAGCACATTGGATCAGACCAATGAGGTGATGCGCATCCGTATGGCGCGCGACGCGGACGTCCTTGACACGTGGTTCTCTTCGGGCCTCTGGCCCATCGGCACGCTGGGCTGGACCGGTAATGCCGAGGCGGATGCAGCAAATGCCGCGCTGCAAAAGTACTTTCCGACCTCCGTTCTGATCACGGCCTTCGACATTCTTTTCTTCTGGGTCGCGCGGATGATGATGATGCAGTTTGCCGTGGTCGGTCAGAAGCCCTTTGATACTGTTCTCATCCACGCGCTGGTTCGCGACGAAAAGGGCAAGAAGATGTCAAAGTCGCTGGGCAATGTGCTCGACCCGCTGGAGCTTATTGACGAGTATGGCGCGGATGCGGTGCGCTTCACGCTCACGGCAATGGCGGCGATGGGCCGCGATGTGAAACTGTCGACCCAACGCGTCGCCGGCTACCGCAATTTTGGTACGAAGTTGTGGAATGCCTGCCGCTTTGCAGAGATGAACAATGTCTTTGCCCGGCGCGCGGAAGGCACAGACGCAATACCGACGTCAAACCGCCCCCCCGCCGATGCCGCTCAGGCCGTCAACAAATGGATCATCGGCGAGACCGCGAAAGTCCGCGAAGAGATCGACGCAGCCCTTGAAAACTACCGCTTCAACGATGCGGCGAACGCCGCCTATAGCTTTGTCTGGGGCAAGGTCTGCGACTGGTATGTGGAACTCAGCAAACCCCTCCTGCAGGAGGACGCCGACGTCGGTGTCGCCGAGGAAACGCGCCGCACGATGGCCTGGGTTCTGGATCAGTGCATGATCCTGCTGCACCCCGTTATGCCTTTTATTACCGAAGAGCTTTGGGCCCAGACGGGCACGCGCACGAAGATGCTGATACATGCCGACTGGCCGGTCTACACCTCTGCCGATCTCGTTGATCCGGCTGCCGATCAGGAACTCAACTGGGTCATCGGCCTTATTGAGGCCATTCGTTCGGCACGCGCGCAAATGCACGTGCCCGCAGGGCTCCATGTGCCCTTGCTGGTCACCAGTATCGACGCCGCCGGCGACGCCGCCTGGTCCCGCAATGAAACCATGATCAAACGCCTTGCACGGGTCGAAACATTGGACCGCGCCGACAGCTTCCCGAACGGCACTGTGTCTCTTGCCGTGCCAGGTGCTTCATTCGGCCTGCCTTTGGCGGATATCATTGATATTGCTGAGGAAAAGGCGCGGCTCGAAAAGACCCTCGGCAAGCTCTCCAAAGAACTTGGCGGGCTGCGCGGTCGGCTTAGTAATCCCAAATTCGTGGACTCCGCGCCCGAAGACGTGGTGGCGGAATCCCGCGCGAACCTCGCCTTGCGCGAGGAGGAAGAAGCCAAGCTCAATGAGGCGCTCGCACGGTTGGCCGAGCTCGGATAGGCCACAGTCATGAATCGGTTCGGCTCACGCGCCGAACCCCGGATTGCCTGGGCGCAGGCCGAGGGCAATCTTGGCGGGCTGGGCGGCGAAGGCGCCCGCCGGGCGGACAGGCCAACAGGCCGTTCGAAACCAATCGAGCGGTGATCCTGTCCGCCGGCATGCGCATCATAGCAGACGCTGGCGTTTGGCCTGAAGCGCTTGATTTAAAGAGGTAAATGAAAGCGGCACGGTGCGCCTGTGCGGGATTTAAAACCAGTGTGGCCGCAAGGGCGCAATGGCCCGCATCGCTAATCTCGAACTGCGCTAACATTTCGCACGCGAGGCCAAACAAACGTTCATGTCGTGAGGCGAATGGCGATCATTTAAAGACCGGCTCGCGCTTGCCGAACTCAGCCGCGATCACTTCCATTTGCTCCGCCTGTCCAAGAAGCGCGACTTGCTCGCGCGACTCCGCCAGCAAAATCTCCTCAGTCTCTGCCACATGGGCCAGATGGCACAAACGCTTGGCCGCGCGCATTGCGTTCGGCCCGCGATTGGCGATCTGCTCTGCCAAAGCCAGTGCGGCCTCAAGCGGGTTTTCTGCAACCTCCGTCACCAACCCCCATGCCGCGCCTTGCTCTGCTGTGACAGGCTGCGCGGTGTAGATCAGGCGTTTCATGACGTCATCCCGCACCAGACGTGGCAAAAGCACCAGACCGCCCATGTCGGGGATCAGACCCCACTTCATCTCCATCACCGCAAGCCGCGTCCCGGGTGCGGCAATCCGGATGTCGGCACCAAGCGCCAGCTGCATGCCTGCTCCGAACACGACGCCGTGCAAAGCCGCAATGACTGGTATTTCAAGGCGATGCCAGACCATTGCAACTTCCTGCCAGCGATTCGTGGTGCCATCACCATGTGACCGCGGCATGACCAACGCGTCCATGTCCTGACCTACCATCTTGGTCAGCCCCGAAATGTCGATGCCCGCGCAAAACGCATCGCCCTCTCCGGACAAAACAACCACGCGCGCTGTTTGGGAGCTGGCGGCTTCTTGCCCGGCGGCGATCAACGCCTCGATCATATCGTCATCCATCGCGTTTTTCTTGTCTGGACGGGTCAGAGAGACGCGGACGACATGTTTCTCTTCAGTGACGTTGACGCGGCTCATCTTGCAACTCCTTTTCTCGGTGAGTGTAGAAAACCAGACACACAGGATTTTGCCAGTGAAACGTGACGGCAGTCAAAGACTTGCCGAGCCCCTACAGCTTGATTTATCTGACCGCATGACCGGATTTCGACTGACTAAAATCGCCGAAGCGCTGCCAGCCACAGTTCCTTTTGTCGGCCCTGAAACGCAGGAACGCGCGCGCGGCCAGCGGTTCAACGCGCGGCTTGGCGCCAATGAAAACGTCTTTGGCCCCTCTCCCAGCGCAGTGCGCGCCATGGCAGAAACACCGCAATGGATGTACGGCGACCCGGAAAGCCATGATCTACGGGAGGCGCTGGCGGCACATCTCGAAACCACGACCGATCACATCATGATTGGCGAAGGAATCGATGGTCTGCTGGCCTATCTGGTGCGTCTGTTTGTATCAGCGGGCGACCATGTGGTGACATCCGATGGCGCCTACCCTACCTTCAACTACCATGTGGCTGGTTTTGGCGGCATTTTGCACAAAGTCCCCTACAAGGACGACTTTGAAGACCTGTCGGCCCTTTTTGAACGGGCCAAGGAGGTCAGCGCAAAGCTTGTGTATCTTGCCAATCCAGACAACCCGATGGGCAGCGTCCATAAAGGGACCGACATAGCCACTGCAATGGCGAAACTACCCAAAAATACGTTGCTGGTTCTCGATGAGGCCTACATCGAATGCGCACCCGAAAGCAGTGCTTTGACGCTGCCATATGATGACCCGCGCGTCATCCGCCTGCGCACCTTCTCAAAAGCATACGGTCTCGCAGGTGCACGCGTCGGATACGCGATAGGAGCGCCCGCACTGATCGCGGCCTTCAACAAGGTGCGCAATCATTTCGGCATGAACCGGTCTGCACAGGAAGGTGCGCTGGCCGCACTGCAAGATCAAACCTGGCTGCGCTCCGTACTTGCGCGTATTGCATCCTCAAGGCTGCGGATATCTAGAATTGCAGTCGACTGCGGCCTGAAACCCCTGCCATCTGCAACCAATTTTGTCGCCATAGATTGCCTGCGTGATGATGTCTTCGCCAAGCAGGTATTGCAAGAGATGATCGTCGATGGCGTATTTGTTCGCATGCCCCTCGTTGCACCACAAAACCGCTGCATTCGGGTCAGCTGCGGTACGCCTGCTGATCTCGACATGCTGGCGGAGGTTCTTCCCGTGGCGTTGCGGCGGGCAGAAAATAGCTGACGGAGAGCAAGAACGGTCTATACTCCACGCGTAGCTTTGTTATGCGAGGCAAATTATGGAAGGTCACAAGCTTGGACGTGCACCCAATTTCACCGGTGCTTGCATCGTTATGTTTGGTGTAAACCTCGGCTGGGTCCTCCTTTTGTTTTTTGCGCTTTATGGATTGGTCGCAGCGGTTTTCATTTGCCTAGTAGTCAATCATTGGCTGAACTGGATGGACTATCGGCGTCAGCTGGCTGAACGGAAATACGCCCGCTTAACAGCCGGCGATTAAACTTTCGCGATAACAGTGCTTGCAGCATCCAGTGCGCCTTGTCCGTGCGGAATGTCCAGTGCCGTCAATCCCGCTTCTATCCCGCCCAGCAATCCCATGATCATGTGACCGTTTACGTGGCCCATGTGGCCCAGACGAAAATATCCATGCCAGGCGGGATCTCCGGGCGGCACCATGCCCAGACCGATCCCCAGCGTCAGGCCCAGCGTCTGTTCGGTCCAATCGCGCAACGCCGTCGCTTGAGGGCTGTCCATCAGCAAAGACGTAACAGCGTGGCTGCGCCATTCCGCTCGTTCGACGTTCAGTTTCAGGCTGCCGGTCTGGCTCCAGGCATCACATGCGGCCCAAATCGCCCGTGCAAGCACTCTGTGACGCGCCCAGACTGCCTCCATCCCCTCATCGTGGATCATATCAAGTGCGGCGCGTAGCCCGTAGACGTGATGCGTCGGAGCCGTGCCGTTCCAGTATTCGTAGAACAGTTCGGGAGCCGCACGTGGTGCCCAGTCCCAGTACCGGCTGACACGGGGCATGCCCCGCCTGATATCCGCTGCCTTGTCATTGAAAAAGACAAACGCCATGCCCGGTGGCACCATCAGACCCTTCTGGGAACCGGTCACCATCACATCTACGCCCCAAGCGTCCATCTCGAAGACATCACAGCCCAAAGACGCAATGCAATCCGCCATCAACAAGGCCGGATGTCCTGCTTCGTCCATCGACGCACGCAAAGCGGCAATATCGTTGCGCACAGAGCTGGAGGTGTCTACGTGCACGGCCAAAACCGCCTTGATCCGGTGTGTGGTATCCGCTTTCAGCACATCAGCAATGCGATCCGTGTCCATTGGGGATGATTTGCCGAAATCGATAACTTCGGCTTCCGCACCCAGCCCCAGCGCCATTTCGGCCCAACCGTGGGCAAAGCTGCCCGACGCAGGCACCAGCACCAAATCTCCCGGCGCGACCACATTCGACAACGCCGCTTCCCATGCAGCGTGTCCATTTCCAATATACATGGCCACGTGATGACGCGTGCGCGCCACGCGGCGCAGATCTTCGACGAGTTGCGGAATCATGTCCGGCAACTCGCCCGCGTAGATATTTGGCGCACCGCGGTGCATGGCACGCAGGACCGGTTCGGGCATCACCGACGGTCCGGGTATCGCCAGGTAAGAGCGGCCGGCTGACAAATTAGACTTTTGGGTCACAGTGCCTGTCCTTTCTGAGTTGGACGGCAGAATAGAGCGTGGCGCAGGCCGGTCAATCGCTTCTGTTTTGGATATGTCGATTGTCGAGAAAGGAGGTTTAACGCCCAACTTCTTGTCGCAGTCAGCGACGGTAACTGTTCGCGAGGCGTTGGGGCGACACGCCGAAAAAGTAACGCGCAAGGATCCACAGATTGCGGGCGCCGCGGCGCATCCAACCCTGCGTTCTGTATCGTGCGGCACTGGTCACCGCTGTTGCACGAATATGCACGAGCTGCCCGCGCAAGGCCCGTGCAAGTGCGACGTCCTCCATAAGCGGTTGCCTCGGATATCCGCCCACGTGCTCGTAAAGCGCACGTGGAACCAAAATGCCCTGATCCCCGTAAGGCAACCCCAACTGGCTGCGTATATTGGCCCATCCGGCAACGAGCTTGCCCGCCAGACCGCCATCGTCAAAAGCGAGTCGAAACCAACCAGCATCCGTGCCTTTGATATGATGGACGACGGGGCCAACCCAACCCTCCTGCAGCGCTGTATCCGCATGCAGTACCAAAAGCCATTGCCCCTGCGCTGCGTCGCATCCGCGCGCCAGTTGCGCCCCCCTTGATGCGCTGCCCTCGATGACCTCTGCGCCCCAGGCTTTGGCGAGCTCAACCGTCGCATCTTTTGATCCACCGTCGCTGACGATCAATTCGCGGATAAGGCCTGCCTCTAAACCCGGCAAAAGGGACATCAAACAGGAACTCAGGTGGTCCTGCGCATTCAGCGTTGGAATTATCACCGATATCGGTGCACGCATTTCAAAACCCCTTTCAACGGGCAACGACATAGTTATATGCCTGACACGATAGCTTTAGGAGGCCCCCATGACGGATCGTCGCATACTGCAGATCACAGGCAACGATGCAGCCACGTTTCTGCAAGGCCTTGTGACCAATGATGTGAGAGGTATCAAGACTGGTCTGGTCTACGCGGCGCTCCTTACGCCTCAGGGCAAATACATAGCGGATTTCTTTCTCCGAGATGGAGAAGATGGCACAATCCTGCTGGATGTGGCGGACAGCCATGCTGACCAGTTGGTCACGCGGCTGAGCATGTACAAGTTGCGCGCCGACGTGCAGATCTCGTCTACGGATCTGCAACTGCACCGGGGATTGGGTCCGGTGCCCTTCGACGCCCTGCCCGACCCGCGAAATGATGCACTGGGTTGGCGGGCCTATCGTGATCACCCTCAGCCCGCCGATAACACTGACTGGACAGCGCTTCGTGTACTACATCAGATCCCGGAAACCGGTGTTGAACTGACGCCCGACACTTTCATCCTTGAGACCGGGTTTGAAAGGCTATCGGGTGTTGATTTCCGCAAGGGCTGTTACGTCGGCCAGGAAGTGACCGCCCGGATGAAACACAAAACCGATTTGCGCAAAGGCTTGGCGCGGGTTGCAGTGACAGGCGCAGCGGACCCGGGGACCGACATTCTTGCCGATGGTAAGCCTGCTGGCAAATTGCTGTCCCGCAGCGGTGACCGTGCTTTGGCTTATTTGCGGTTTGATCGCGCCACCGGTGATATGCAGGCTGGTGAAGCGACTGTTACGCGCGTCGCGTGATTTGCGTCAGGCGCGCTCGGAATACTCCATCGTTTCCGTATTCACGACGATATCTTCGTCCTGCGCGATGAACGGAGGCACCATGACCTTCACGCCGTTGTCGAGAAGTGCCGGTTTGAAGGAATTGGCTGCGGTCTGACCTTTGACCACAGGCTCTGTTTCGACCACTTTGCAGATGACCTTTTGAGGTAACGTTGCGTTAAGTGCTTCCTCGTCATAGAACTCGACAACGATGGTCATGCCATCCTGAAGGAACGGTCTGCGCTCTCCAAGCAGCTCGGAAGGCAGCTGTATCTGCTCATAAGACTCCGTATCCATGACCACCAGCATGCCCGTATCTTCATACAAAAACTGCTGATCCTTTTGCTCCAGACGCACGCGCTCGACCTTGTCGGCAGAGCGAAAGCGCTCGTTCAACTTTGATCCATTGCGCAGGTTTCGCAACTCAACTTGCGCAAAAGCGCCGCCTTTTCCGGGCTTTACGTGATCCACTTTGACCGCCGCCCAAAGACCACCGTTATGCTCAAGCACATTTCCGGGCCGGATCTCGTTTCCGTTTATTTTCGCCATGTCACAAAACCGTCGTAAAAGGGTTGATGGAACTTTAACCGACCCTATATCGGCGGTGACGAAACGTGACAAGACCACGATATCGCGTGCAGCACCCTACTCAGCCATGCAAAAAATGCATGGAAGGCATGCAATTCGAGGGTATCCGAATCAACCAAAATTCGCCATAACGGGCTTCACGCCGAAAACACAAGAGCAAGAATAATGGAAAGGACGACGAGATGAAGGATTTCGTTGACGGCACCGCCTTCAATAACGAGCAAGGCAATCGTGCACGTAAATTGTTTGCAGCCGTTGTACTGGCTGCGCTGGATGACGCCATTGCCGATGATAAGAAGTATGGCAACGGCCCCGAACAAATCGCCCGCTGGGCACGGTCGCGCGATGGGCGCGAAGTTCTAAGCTGCGCCGGCATCGACCCCAACGAGCGAGTGGTCGAGGGCCTTATGGATTTCGTCGGCAAAGGTGTTCGTACCTCGGTCGCACTTTCTCGGGAAGAATCAGAACGCCGCAACGCGGCCCAGCAGGCCGAAGCCGCCTGAGCTGCAGCCGGATGGTATTTTTTTGACGCGCCCGTTCCCGGGCGCGTTTTTTTATGCCACCTGAAAGACAAAGAGCCACTGTCGCGCAATCCAAAGTTCTGCGATCACGAGTGCAAGTATCAAGAAGCTTAAGACTGGTTTAAGTTTCTGGCGCCATAGAATGATCGCCGCCGCAACCGCAAGCCCCGCTTCGAGCGGTGCAACAAGCGAAGCTCCCTTGCTGCGATCCCAGTAGCTGACAGGACTTTCAAAGACCCAGTTGCTGATCGGCCAGAAGTGTGGTCGCCCGTCGTCATGATGCAGCGGAAAATCAAGGATGACATGCAGCAGGGCGGCGCACGACAGCGCAATAAGCCAATCTGATCTGCGCCACAAGGCGAGCAGACACAGTGCCCCCCAAAGCAACGCAGAATTGTCTATGGCAAAAATTGTTTGCCATCCGTCAGAAAAGTAGAGTTCGTTAAAGACCGTCTCAGGCGGGATACTCAAAACAAAGAGCGATACACCGGCCAACAGATAAAGTGACAAATCCGGCAACAGCGCGCCGATCAATGCGGCCCAGACAATAGGGCGGGGTTTCCCCCGCGCCATCACGGCGGCTCCGATCAAAAGATGCGCGGGCGTGTTCACCGAGCGCACCTGGTGGCACGTATCGATTTGGTCAGTGCTGCGGTGCGACGCAAAACAAATGCTGAATTTGGTTCAGACCCAAGAGTTGCCAAAAGAAACCGGGCGACCAATCAATCCAACGATTTGGCGGTCAGCGCCCGATATATTTCTCGCCGGACCATTTTGCGAATATTGCGAGTGATCCTTTCTCCCAAATCGCCCTGAAGCTCTTCGTGGACGATTGCGGCTACCACATCGCGCAACGCCCCCTCGTCAATCACCTGCTCGTCCGTCAATGCATCCATGTCCGTGGGCGCGGGTGTTGTTGTTTCACGTTGCTCCGACAAAGCACCTGGGTCGTTTTCAACCGGTCGCCCGGTCGCGTCGAGATCCACGTTTTGCTCCCAGGCGATCGCGGGCGCTTGTGTTCCGGCATATGCATCACGACTGTTCCCATCTGGTTCCCATTGGTCCGACGTTTTGGCGATAGCAGTTTCCAAAGCTTCGATCTTCGCGCTCAGGCCGGAAACGGTAGTCGACCCGATTTTCGTGTCCGATGTGTGGGCCATCGTTTCACCGATTGGATCGGCCAGAACAAAAGGCATCTCATCAAGCTCGGATGATTGACGACCATCACCGGCTTCAGTCAAAGCACTAGAACTTTGGCCGTCCACAGACCCAATCGCGTCTTCCGGCATAAGGTGCAAAACATCATGCGGGGCGACGCGCAGTTGTGGTGTCAGCACAAACCGTTCCATTTTTTCCTGCCTCTCCAGCGCCTTTTCCGGGCGTCTTGTTTCTCCGACGAGTTGGCGTATCGAAGACAATACGTGGTCCACCTCGGCCTGTGTAACTGGTTCAGACATTCCTCTACCCTTTAACTTATCGTTAAGAGTAGCGCGCAGGCGGGCAGTGCACAATGGTCAGAGCGCAAACTTCAGTTGCGTTGAAGGGACTTTAGAACCCGATCCAGTCTTTGCCCCTGCTCCGAGCGCGCCGTGGGTGCATCTTTGACAAGGTTATAATACGCTGCCGGATCATAGAGTTGCACCCCGAGCCCAAGGTCACCCGCAGTCAGGCGACCTGTCGCATCAAGCACCTCGTATGCCGCTACGTAAAGGTTGGCCTCATCGGAGATGCGAGCGGTCTCAGCATCCAGCAAGTCCTGTTCCGCGTCCAACACGTCGAGGGTCGTACGCGCGCCCAGCGTAGCCTCTTCCCGCACGCCTTCAAAGGCGATTCTGGCGGCTCGGATTCGTTCTTCACTAGCTGACAGACTGGCGCGTCGCGCGGCGAGCGAGGCGTATGCGTTGCCCACATCCTGCGTGATCCGCTTGCGCACCTCGTAAAGCGAGCCCAGCTCTGAGTCCCGCAGAGCAATAGCCCTGCGAATGCCGGAACTCAGCGCGCCGCCCTGGTAAATCGGTCCTCGCAGTTCAATACCGACGCTGCCTACGTTTGAGTAATCACTGCTGCCAAAATCCTCTTGCAGCGATACTGACCCCGTCGCAGAAACCGTCGGATTGAGGGAGGCCTCTGCACGGAGGATGTTCAATTCTGCCGCCGCGACCCGGTGCTGGGCCGCCTGCAGATCAGGATGGTTTTGTACGGCACGCGCTCTTGCCGTGTCCACGTTGCTATCAAGCGATGGCAGGTTTGGCGGCGGCGAAAGGGGCCCGGGCTGGCGCCCGACCACGTTCACGTACTCTTCAATGGCCTGTTGCAGGTCTCCTTGCGCGATCGCGAGTTCACTGCGCGCCTGAGCGAGACTGGATTCCGCTTGCGCCACGTCCGTGCGCGTGACTTCACCGACATCAAAGCGGTCTTGGGTTGCGCGAAGCTCCTCCTGCAAGAGTCGCAGGTTGTTCTGCCGGAGCTCAACCACATCGCGGTTGGCAAATACGGTGAGATAAGCAACCACACCGCGCAACAGGACATCCTGCTCCACGCTGATCAGATCCTGGCGCGTTGCAAGAACGGTTTCCTTCGTTGCTTCAAGATCCAGCCGTGACGCACCACCGTCATAAAGCAACAGGCTTGCAATCAAACCGACCTCTCCGTCGCTGTTATTGATATCCGTGGAGGTGCTGATGCCACCGGCCGTTGTTCGGCGATCACCAAAGTCCTGCGAAATGGACGCGGTGTAATCGACAATTGGCTTCAGTGCCGCGGCAGCGGCGGCAACGTCTTCATCCGCAGCCCGCAAAAGCGCGCGGTTCTGGTCCAGCAATCCGCTGTTTTGGTATGCGCCGACCAACGCATCTGCCAAGGTTTCAGCTTGCACCGAGCCGCAAATCAGACCAGCAGAAACTCCCACAGCGATCGCAATGCGCCTTATGAAATTGTGTTTTTTTTGCCGTTGTTCCATAACTGCTCTTTCCACGTCTTTGCCTCCCCTTGCGGGCCGGTTCCTTTAAAGTTGGAATTCCCGTGCTTTCTCAAATCCTGGCAGCACAGGCGCGCCCGCGTCAAAGACGATGCGCCAGGATATTTGACCGGCTTCTTTAAGTCCCATTTGGACATGCCCCACCGCGCCATCTACAAAAAGGCAGACGATACGTCCGCCATTTTTGAGCTGCTCTGCAAGTTCTCCTGGCAGGTTCGCGATACCACCTTGAACGAGAATTGCGTCATAAGGCCCGTGTTTGCCGGCTCCCGCGGCAAGGGGACCAACGTGCACGATTGCGTTGTCTACGCCGGTCGCGGCGAGCGCGTCCTGAGCTTCGCCGGCCCAGCCCTCGTCCTCCTCGACGGCAACCACGGCCTCGGCCATGCGCGCGACAACTGCAGTGGAATAACCAAGACCGCAGCCGACATCCAAAACAAGTTCATCGGGCGAAATATCCAGAATATCCAGCATTTTGGCCAGGGTGCGCGGCTCCAGCAGCACCCTGTCATTCGACAGTGCGAGGTTTTCTCCGACGTATGCCGCTTCGCGCATTGAAGCGGGAACGAACTCTTCGCGCGGCGTGTGCAGCATCGCCTCGATAATGGGAAACTTTGTCACATCAGATGGTCGCACCTGCGTGTCCACCATCATCGTTCGTCGTGCTGCGAAGTCAGGCATGCGGCTAAACTCATCCGTTCAGATGTTTCTCGTACACCAGTGGCACATCTGAGGTGATGCAGCAACGGTGGACAGTGCGAATTTGCCAAGTTGTGACACTTGCGGCACCTGATGATTTAAGCTAGCTGTGCGCCGACACCATTTTAGGCGAGTTGGCGGAGTGGTGACGCAGCGGATTGCAAATCCGTGTACACCGGTTCGATTCCGGTACTCGCCTCCAAAAAAGTCAAGCCATTAGAGCTCCCTCTCATTATCTTAATAACCTCTCAGACATTGGAATTTGGGTGAAACACTCTCGTGATGTCTTAAATCCTCGCCAATCGATTCCCCGCACTTTCCGGTAACGCAGCCGTTACTTGCGGTTGCTCTTGCTCAAGTCGCGATAGCTTACTGCATCGAACATAACTGTGTCTGAGGTCAGCACCCACCGGACAGAATTAGGGGTTTGAGCAACGGAGGACCTCTGGTGCATCAGAACCGTGTAAGAGCGAAGATGAACAAGAAACCTTGAATTTCAAAGGACAGCACCGACAAGATGGTCAGCCGCATCAAGCGGAAAACCAGCACACACCATTCGGCTGAAGAGGCGATCAGGATCCTTTTGGCGGGTTCAAACGGTAACGGGAGCATCGCTCACCTGTGTCGCTGCAAAGCCATTGCCGAGGCCCTGTATATCATCTTACCTATTTGGCGTTGATTGCACTGAGTGACATTGCAATACTCGTTGTCTGCTCCGCCGACAGGCGCAAGTCTAACCAGCAGATCGCATTGTGATGGCAATACCTGCCTTCCACCCGATGGACCGCAAGCAATGCAACCAGCCGCACTAATCGCTGGAAGACTATAGCGTGCCAAGCGAAAACGGTCGTTGCGGTTGTCTGCGACAAAGAAAGTGCGGCTTCCGGCGCTCGCAAGCCGGTCCCAGACGATGGGGTCGGTTCGCCGTCTTGATGCTTTAAAGCTTAATGCGAAAATTCGCAAAGCCTGTGTCGGACGCGCCAGCAGGCTCGATTGACACTCCTTCGATGCTGTCGGCATACTCCGCTCCGGCCGGGCCAGTCTCAAAGATCACTGTGGTGTCAACGAGTGGCATAAAAGACCAGTTACCATCGGCTTTGGGGTTCACCGTGCCGTGATCAACCAAGTAACGCACGATGATATCGCGATTGGTGTCAGGCCCCTCGAAAACGACTGTATCACCTTTCGCGCCAGGGAAACTGCCGCCACCAGACGCGCGATAGTTGTTGGTGGCCACGATGAACTCTTTGTCCATGTCCAACGGAGCACCGTTAAACTCCAGATTTCTGATGCGGTTGGCATCCGGATTGATCACTATCCCGTCCTTGTCGAACTTGGATGGTTGGGACAAGTCAATCTGATAGCTCACTCCGTCCATGACGTCGAAGTTGTAGCTGGGAAAACTGGGGTTCAAAAGCGGTGCGTCCTGTTCGCCCGCTGCTATCTGGTTAAACATACCAGCGGAGCGCTCCAACCAGTCTTTGACTTCTCGGCCGGTCACTTTAACAGCGCGCACTGTGTTGGGATAAAGATAGAGATCCGCTACGTTTTTTATCGCCACATCCCCGGCGGGAACGTCGGTATAATATTCTGGGCCGCCGCGCCCGCCCGCCTTGAATGGCGCCGCGGCGGACAGTATTGGTAAACCCTCGTATTCTGTGCCAACCATCTGCTCTTTGATGTACCACATCTGCGCGTTTGAAACGATTTGAACCGAAGGATCGTCGGCGACCAGGGCAAAATAGCTGTGCAGGGGCGAAGCGGTTTTGCCAACGGCGGTACGGACATATTTCAAGGTGGCTTCGTGCTCAGTCTGAGCCGCCGCCAACACCGGCGCGAAATCTTCAGCAAGTGCTGTGTACGACCGGTCTTCGTTGCGTTTTGAGATCGGGCGAGCCTCTGCCGTGTGCGACAGCACACGCCAACTGTCGCCATCCCTCTCGATCAACAGATCAAGCAGACCCATATGGCTTCCCCAAAAGCCACCCATAACGCCCGGCTTGCCCCCGATGGTTCCCGCCTCGGTGTCGACACCCGCAAAATCAGCATATTTTGACGATGGGAAAACGAGGTGGCTGTGCCCCGTTAAGATCGCGTCGATCCCGTCGACAGCGGCCAAAGGTATTGCTGCGTTTTCCATCCCATCTTCGGCATTTGTTCCTCCTATTCCCGAGTGACAAAGCGCAATGATGAGATCAGCGCCCTCCTCTTTCATTTGCGGTACGTAGGCTTTCGCCGTGGCCACGATATCACGGGCCTGCACGTTACCTTCTAGGTGTTTTCGATCCCAATTCATAATCTGAGGCGGAACAAAACCGATCAGCCCAATTTTGATCGGATGAGTGGCACCGTTGCCGTCAGTGATTTGACGCTCCATGACTACGTAAGGTTCGATTAATGTGGTGTCGGCAGTTGGTGAAGCGCCCATCGCTTTAACCACATTTGCAGACACGACCGGGAATTCGGCGCCAGCAAGGGATTTCATCAGGAACGAAATACCGTAGTTGAATTCATGATTGCCAAGTGTGGACGCATCAAAACCAAGCGCATTCATCGCGTTAACAATGGGATGGCTGTCACCTTCCTTCATACCGCGTTCATAGGCGATGTAATCGCCCATCGGGTTTCCTTGCAAGAAGTCGCCATTGTCCAGCAGCAACGAGTTTGTAGATTCCGCACGCACACGTTGGATCAGGGATGCTGTGCGCGACAGGCCGATGGTATCGCGTGGCTTGTCGGCGTAATAGTCATACGGGAATACATGGACGTGCAGATCAGTGGTTTCCATGAGCCGCAAATGCGCCTGGTTCCCTGCAGCCGAGACCGAAAACGGGTGCATAGCAATGAGCCCCGCAGTACCAGCGAGAAATTGACGGCGATCCAGGGAGAGGGTCATCATTGCTTTCCTTTTTTCCGTGTGAGCAGGTGCGAGAACTGTGTCGCAGGTTAGGGCAACAAGCATGTGACGCCTTTTAGATTCGCGCAACCTCTACGGGAGTATTCGACGGTAAGCCCACACAGAATTGAAAGGTCCGCACACAAAGTACCGCGTCCAAGCATTGTGGTCTTTCACCAAAGGAAGTTTACGTCCGAAACTGGTCTAGCGCTTGGATGTCCGAAGGGATCTCTCCGAAAAGCTTCGAAAAGACTATCCAGGTCCGGGTCGATGGCTTCGTTGATTTGGCTCGTTTCGCCACCAATTTTGCACGCATCGAAAATACGCAAGACGAAGTATTCCCCGGATGAAACTTCATGTCGACTGAGCATGCGATGTCCTGAGCATCAGGCAACCTTATGGGTTCAGAATTGACACAGGCAAATCTCGGTCGCCTTAAAATGCTCCCCTGCCTGGCTTGAAAGGACAGTATGGCGAATGCCTCTTGGGCTTCTGGCGGATTTCCAGAAAACTTGGCGCAATCCACCCACTCCGAGATGCTCATGTCAAAACCAGATTTACTTGTGAACCCATGCTCAAATAGCATTCGCTTTGGCGAGCCCTCGATGTCGCATTCCGTTTGGCTGATATTTCAAATTCCTCAGGTGGCCGATTGGGCACTAGGATCTATGCGCGAAACCTGTTCGACCCGCATTATGCAACACGGCCTTTCGTTAGTGAGAGCGACCAGTACATGCCGATTTGCCAGCCATGCAAGGTCGACACACTCTTTGATAGGACTTTGCGATCATCGGAATGGGCGGTCCGAATTGATAAAGTTCGGGTTATTGTGCATGCCTGCAATCACTATGCTCAAAAATCTTCAGCCAATGCGCACGGCGCTGCGCACAATAACGGACCACCCAAAAATGTTTTGCACTTTGCCAGCGCATTGCGCAGCGCTGGCGGCTTTGACGTGCCAAATCGTATGCGCCATTACTGCAACCAAAATCACAATCCAACTTCTGGAGAGCCCATGAGATTTATATCGTTTTGCACAGCCCTGGTGTTTGCCGCAAACGCCGCAATGGCACAAAGCGCCGAGGACGACGCCACCTTGTCCATCGAATTGAACGCCGCGCGAGACGACAACGGCGGTTGCCTCCTGTCTTTTTTGGTTTCGAATGGTCTTGCGGATACGATAGAAAAAGCTGTTTACGAGGTTGTTTTCTTTGACACGTCCGGCCAGGTTGAACGACTGACGCTTTTCGACTTCGGCACCCTGCCCGCGGACAGGCCGCGCGTGCGACAGTTCATTTTACCTGAAACCTCTTGCAGCGGGCTCGGTCAGGTACTTTTTAATGGCGCAAACACATGCGAAACACCTTCAGGACCAGGGGTATGTGAGAGCGGGCTGACACTTACGTCGCGGACCGGTATTGAGGTTTTGGGATAATTTTTCTGGAAAAGTCTTCAGAACACGGGGATTGCAAAAGCGTGACGCCGACGCGGGCGCGCGCTTTTCTCGCCTTGAATGCCGCTTAAGGTTTGTTACCACTGTTGCGCAGATTGCACTGTTACCGGAGCTGTTTCGCACCATGCCGGGACTGATCGGTGCTTTTCATTTTCTGCTGGACGCCGGATTTCACGCTTCCGGTCGGCATGGTTTCGGTCTTACTTCCGAGGACAGCTGTTAGGATTATCGTGGCGAGGCCAGCCGCTGCACTTCTCGGCTGCTTTAAAGCGCATATCCCCGATATGGGAATTTTTTGGCGGCGTCGGTCCAGAACACACCGACCCCAGTGCGGTTGGTGTCGGATCGCAACCTGCCCGCGAACGCATCGGTTCAGTTAGAGAGCGGACGGCCAGCAAAATATGACAGTGAAAAAAGACAGAGAAAGCCGTGCCGGCTCACACCACTACGGCAGAGCCAAACCAGGACGCCGGACTTTTGGAATCTGAGTCATAGGGTCCGATGCAGCAAGCGGCGGCCGGTCAAACGTCACCAACAAGAGTTCCAGAGCTGGCGGCTGAGCCCGCGTGCCAACGACGCGGGTGCTGCTGTGCACACCTTCAGTTTAGGCGAATTGGCAGTTGACGACTGTTTCGGCGGCCAAAAATTCGGCGTCTGTGCGATTGGATTCTGCCGCGCCCAAGATCGACCAGCACGCGGCCTCTTTTCCCAAAAGGAGCTCAGCGTAACTTGTCGGTCCGGATTCGGGCGCCTAGCTCCCGCACAAATTTTCAACGCAAGCTGTGCCGTTTCCTATTTCACGACAGCCAGCCGTGGTTGTGCGAAACTCTGCTGCTGAGGCTTGGAACCACTCGAAAAGCGCGCCGCAAAGGACAAACCGGCGCGAATAAAATGCGGGTCCATGCTGCCATGCGTGAACACGTCAACTTGATGCCGCGCCTGAGGTGTCTGATCGCGGCGCATGTAATGTACGACTTTAAGAAACACCATTTCGTCTTGTGTCGCCAGCAAGCGCGAGGTGGCACAAAACGGGTTGCGGAATTTGATATTTGCTGGACGGACCTCAATGGCTGCGCGTACGATTTTCTGAATGCCGTGCGCGACAGACAGACCCACCGTCTCGCCCCATCTTTCAGCTGCGATGGAATAGCCATACCGCCACGCGTGTGAACCAGGCTCCTGAAATCCCAGCACAAAGTAACGAGCAATCGCTAGAACACCCAGCTCAAAGTCATCGAATTCAAAGCCTGTCAATTCGCATTCAGCCTGGTTGGTCGATGAATACGTTTTCACAGTCATTCTGGAGTGTCCCGTACTTTCATGAACTTCGCTCGTTCACCAAATTCGCGCGGGATGGCCCGCAGAATAAGAACCGCAAAAACCTCCCGACGGCCGATACAACTTCGAGCACAAGCACGAAACGCGCGCCGCCGGGAGCAGGATTGAGGCGACTGGCATACCAGCACACCTCAGGTCTAAACGAATGCCGCGGGGATGCACGTCGGCCCAGCATGAGGCGCATAGGCTGCCCGTGTAAGTTCGGCCATTCTCTCAATAAAAGTGTCCGTTGCGTTCCCCTCACAGAGGATCATCGCGTGGGTCTTTGCCGCTCCGCGCCGGTTCTCACGTACGGCTCGAAAAACGTTCATAAATTGCCGTTCATGTTCAGAGAGAATTGCGGAACAGCCCTCGCACATCGGATTGTTGAATCGAAACGCGGACGAACGGCTCATGCGCATCGCCTGAACCGCGGCGAGAACATCAAGTCCAACTTCAGAAGTCAGATTTTGCTCGGCGAATTGAAATGCAAACAGCCAGGCCTGTGCCTCCGGTGTCGCAAAAGTCTGCCAGAAGTAGCGGGCGGTCCCGAGTACCGCGTGTTCAGTGGTGTCAAAATCTGTATCCGCAATTACAGTATCTTTCTCGCTCAAAGCACGATGGCAGCACCGCTCGGAAGTATTACGCGTCATTTGGAAACTGTCTCCGGCTTGGCTGGTATCTGGGCGGTCTGTCCTGTGCCATGGGTCTCGGCACCAATTCGCTGGGACGGAGGGCTCTCCAAGCCTTGCACCATAAACTTGATAGATTTTGTCAGAAATGTCTAGCGCAAAAGGGCGCGAACCGCGTCGCTTTCGCGATCCGACGCGGCAGGACACAAAAGCGCACTGAACAGCTGCATTTTATGTGCAGAAACCTAGGTGTCGCCAACGCGGGTCGAAGTACTTGGTTCAGACGTTTAAAACCGGATGTGGCAGAACGAACGGGCTACCGGTTTGCGGCGCAACACTGACTCGGATGGCGCAACCATAGGCATCCGACAATATCGCGTCGTTAAAAACAGTTTCCGGCGATCCCTGTTGCATGACACGACCGCGATTGAGGATTGCAACGCTGTCGGCAAACATCGCAGTGAGGTTTAAATCATGCATCACAGCAACAACCCCACCCCCGGCATCCGCATAGTCGCGCATCAGCTGCATCACTTCCAGTTGATGCCCTATGTCCAGGCTCGCCACCGGCTCGTCGAGAAACAGCCAGCATGCTACGTTCTGTGCAATGGGCTCCCAAACCTGCACAAGCACGCGGGCAAGTTGGGCACGTTGCTGCTCTCCACCTGATAACTCAAAGTAATAGCGGCCCGCAAACTCACTGAGACCAACGCGAGCAAGAGCAGCAGCAACAAGATCATCGCGCCCGCCATAGTGGCCCATGGACAATCCCAGTTGCACGACCTCAAACACGGTGAACGGAAAGGCCAGACGCACGGATTGTGGCAGCACGGCACGACGCACCGCGAGCTCCATAGGTTTCATACGCGCCAGATCAGTCCCATCCAGAGCGATCCGACCAGAGTAGACGACTTCCCCCGTGAGCGCGCGCAAGAGCGAGGTTTTGCCTGACCCGTTCGGGCCAACGATGGCTGTCACCTCACCTGCTTTCGCAGTGAAGCTTGCATCTTGCACAACACTGCTGTGTCCCAGTTTGATGCGAACGTTTTCTGCCTGAAACATCTTTTAAAGATCCAGAAAGCTGCGATTGCGCAAAAGGATCCAAAGGAAAAACGGCCCCCCCAGCGTCGCAGTTACTATCCCGATGGGCAGCTCAGCCGGCGCAATAATGGATCGGCTGATCATGTCGGCAGCAACCAGAAGGGCCGCGCCCAATAACGCGGAGTTCAACAGCAGGTAGCGATGGTCCGGACCGGTGGCGATGCGTAAAAGGTGCGGCACAACGATGCCAACAAAACCTATGCCGCCTGACACCGCGACCGCCGCTCCGGTTGCGCCGGCAACGGTCAGCACCGCACCCGCTTTCATGCGCTGGACTGGGACACCCAAATGCGATGCCGCGGCCTCGCCCAACGCCAGTGCATTGAGCGCTCGCGCAAGAAACGGCGCTGCTGCGAGCGCAGTGACAATGAGTGGTCCCGCCGCAAAAACCTTCGCCCACGTGGCCCCGGCCAGAGAGCCCATACCCCAGAACGTCAGGTCACGCAGTTGCGCGTCATCCGCCATGTACACCAATACGCCTGACAGCGCGCCTGCCAGTGCGGCCAGCGCAATCCCCGCCAGCAGCATAACGGCAACCGACGTCCGGCCATTTCGCGTCGAAACACGGTAGAGCAGTATGGTTGTCAACCAACCGCCCAAAAACGCGGCAAAGGGCACAGTATAATTGCCCAAAGCCAGCGCCACGCCTGATGGCAATGCTGCCCCCAGAACGATGGCTGATATTGCGCCAAGCCCCGCTCCGGCGCCAACGCCCACAAGCCCAGGGTCGGCCAGCGGATTTCGAAAGAGCCCCTGCATAACGGCTCCTGATACGGCCAGGGCAGCACCAACAAGAAGCCCAAGGCACAAACGCGGCAGACGGATGTCAAACAGGATCACCTGTTCGGTCGGAGAGATATCGTGACCGGAGACCAAACCGGACAGTAAAGTAAAAACAGACGCGCCGGCGGCGCCCGTATTCAAGCTAAAAATACCGATGACCAAAGCCAATAGAACAAGGGTCCAGGTGGTCTTTGCTGCGCGTTTCTGTCGATTGCCCGGAGCGCCGCCGGTTCTGCGCCTTTCCCGGCGATCTGCTCCGGCAGAGAACAAGAAGGCCACCCGATCAGCCTGCTTCGGCCAATGCTTCGCTGAGCTGCCTTACAGCGTCCGGTGTGCGCGGCCCGAACCCCAGTAGAAGCAGGCCGTCTATTCGCACGACAGCATCGTTGGTCGCCGCTGGAGTCACAGACAGTCCAGGATGAGAAAAGAGACTAGAGTTGTCCGTCGCGTGATCGCCGCCGCGGTCCATCATCAAGATCACGTCAGGCCGTGCGGCCAAAGCAGCCTCATCTGTCAATGGTTTGTAACCATCATATCCGGTTACAGCGTTTTCGCCGCCGGCCAGGCGAATAATACCATCCGCGGCCGTTCCAACACCTGACGCCAGAATACGTCCGCCCTGCATGGACAATATGAACATGACGCGCTTCTTTTCGCTCGACGCGGCGGTCTCGGCGGCGTCCGCCAATGCGCGATCGACCTGCTCTGCCAGTTCTGCACCCTTTTCCGGCACGTTCAAAGCCTTGGCAACAGCATTGATTTTTGCGGATACTGCAGCGCGGTCATATCCGTCCGGCACTGCCACATAGGCAACGCGCGCGGACTCCAGCACAGCGATCGCCTCGGGAGGGCCTGCATCCTCTTCGGCTATGACCAAATCGGGCTCCACCGACAAGACGCCCTCAGGAGACAAGGCACGCAGATAACCCACGTCGGGCAGGTCCTCGACTTCGGGCGGGAAACTGGAGGTCGAGTCGCGCGCGATGACGCGCTGACCCTCTCCCAGCGCATAGATAATTTCGGTCACCGATCCGCCTAAGGACAGCACACGCTCCTGAGCCATTGCCGTGCTCGCGATGAGCATCGGCATCATGGCGAGTGCCGCCGCGCAGCCGCGGATCATTCCACGGTCTCCAGAACCGGCAAGGCTTCTGCCATTTCTGCAAAGGCGTGCGTGTAATCGGCATGCTCTTTGCGCAGACCAAAGAGTTGCAGGATCAGGCGACCTTCCGCGTCGAAAGCTTCGACGGAAAGCGCCATTCCCCTCTTCGTGGGCTTTTGTACAAGCCAAGCTTCGGCAATCTGATCAATGCGCAAATGCAAATTGAAACGCTCGTCCAGCACATTTTGCCACGGCCCCATTTGCTTGAGGGTTTCGATCTTACCGCTGTGGATTTGGATGCAACCGCGGTTGCCGACAAAGAGCATGATCTGCGTCCCGTTTTCGGCAACCCGTCCCAGAGCGGCGTCAACAGCTTGCGGAGCCAGGGGCCGCGCAAAGGGTGCTCCGGCGATCCTGTAAGCGCCCAGCCGGTTCATCCGGAATTTGGACACCAGACGCAAAAACTGGTGCGTGTCCGTCATGCGACGCCAGGCCTCTCTGAGCGCATCGGCTTTCTCGGGCCGCGTTTTTGCGCCTTCCGGATCGGGCAACGGCTCCACTGTCACGCTGTCCGACGTGTTATCGGTCGCCAGAGCGTCGACCATTCGGTCCCACAGATCCAAATCGGTTCCATCGCGCGGATAAACCTTGTGCACCGCTTCACCAAAAGTATCAAAAATCTGAATGCTGCGTGTCGGTCCCTTGGTATTGCCCTCCGACTGATAAGCAAATCCATGGCACCAGTGGCGCGGAAAGATACGCAAGTCGATTTCGGATCCCAAGACCATGGAGGCATGCGATCCTGAATGCCATTCTTCGTATCGCCCGGTGCGCTCGTGAACCGCGCTTTCGTTCCGTGTCAGCGCCATGACATCGCCCAGATCACAAATATGCGGCATCAGCCGATCTGGCGATGCCTCAATGCGGCGCATCGTGCGGCCGACATCGGTTGCTGCGACGGCCGCTTCCGAGACACCGATAGCATGTGCAATATCACGCGGACGAAGCGTGCTCTTCTCTTCGATAGCAGCGCGGATGGCTGCAGGATCTTTGGTTTTCAAGGACTTCACTCCAGGTCAAGACCTACGGTGGCGCCAACCGAATTCCCGACAAAAATGATCTGATTTCTCAAAAAAGGCAAGCCGCTGTTTCGGATTGCGCCATTTTGTACCGATCGCTCCAGCAATTGACAGCTCTTGCACGACAGCACGTAATCTCAGACCAAGATCCGCACCACTAAAGGCACACTAAACGCGTCTTAAGACGCCGGCCACACAAACAGGCGGGCCTTTGGCACGATCCGCGCTATACCAATGAGCCACAGATCGGAGGAGACCAAAATGCTGAACAAAATTCTTGTGCCCGTTCGCGGCGACGGCATGGCCGGCACGGTTCTGGCGCACGCATCGATACTTGCGAAAAGACACTCCGCGCATATCGTTGTGGCGCACTGTCGGCCGCGCACCGAGGACCTGATGCCCTACGGTGCGGCCTTGCCGGCCTTTGCACGCAAAACGATCGCAGAACAAGCAAGGGAACTCGCGGACCAGCAGGAACAGGACGTCCGGGATCAGCTCCATGACTGGGCGCAGAGCGTGGATCTCACGGAAGCCGAAGACCCTGCGCACGGCAGGGCCTCCGTAAAATTCGTAGAGGAGTATGGGCGCATGGCCGAAGTGATAAAACACAACGGCCGGCTTGCGGACCTTATTGTGGTCGCGAAACCCGACAGGGATCGCAACCTTGGCGCAAACTCGCTGAAGTCCGGGCTGTTCGCCACTGGACGCCCGGTTTTCATGTGCCCGCCGCACGGCGCTGCTCCATCTGATCTTGGCGCACACGTTACTATTGCTTGGAACGGATCTCTCGAAGCATCGCGGGCAGTAGCAATGACGCTTGAAGTTGTCCGAGCCGCGTCCAAAGTTACAATTTTGTCCGGCGGCAAGGGCGAAGCGCACGGCGCGACAACGTCGGAGCTTGTCGAATACTATCGCCTTCACGGCGTCACGGCATCTGTCGAACAATTTTCAGCACGCAATCCTGGCGCAGCATTATTGGAAAAAACCGTCGAACTTGGTGCAAATCTGCTGATTATGGGCGCCTACGGACACACCCACGAGCGCGAAACGCTTTTCGGTGGAAACACGCAAGCCGTTGTTGATAAAGCGGAAATTCCAGTCATTTTGGTACACTAAGGTATTCTTTGCTTCAGTAACAAAGTTTTCCTTGAAAAGGGTTTTGCGCAATATAGTTGCTCTTCCGTTGAGGGCAGCCACACGCATAAGTCGAGCGATCTGCCCAAAATTTAAGAGGAGGAAAAGAATTCATGGCGATCAAGAAACGGACCCTACTTGGCCTTATGGCAGCCGGTTTGGTGTTAACTGCACCTCTTCAAGCGCTTGCTGGAAGTTGGAAACCACGTAAGCCGATCGATTTTGTCATCATGGCTGGACCCGGCGGCGGCGCAGATCAGATCGCGCGGTTTATCCAGTCGGTTGCGGAGCAAAAGGATATGACCAGCCGCCCGCTGGTTCCGAACAACAAAGGTGGCGGATCAGGTGCGGAAGCTCTGATACACGTCAGCGGTGCCAACGATCCGGATCACACGATCCTGGTCACACTGAATTCGTTTTTTACAACACCATTGCGTCAGGCCAATCTGGGCATCGATATTCAAACGTTTACGCCGGTCGCAATGATGGGCGTCGACCCTTTTGTTCTTTGGGTTCACAAAGACTCAGGCATTACGACTTTCGACGACTATGTCGCCAAGGTGAAATCCATGGGCGGTGAGTTTGTAATGGGAGGCACAGGCGCAGGACAAGAGGATTCGATTGTCATCGAATACATGTCGGGCGCTTACGGTTTGGACATAAAGTACATTCCGTATGACGGCGGTGGCGCGGTTGCAAAAGACCTTGCCGGCAAGCAGATCATGGCGACGGTCAATAACCCGGCCGAGGCGAAAGGCTTTTACGAAGCTGGCGACTTTGTTCCACTGCTCGCCTTTTCCGATGAACGCATGCCGGCCTACCCTGACGTGCCGACCATCAAAGAGATGGGACATGACTTTTCGTACTACAATCAACGCGCAATCGTAGGCGCCCCGGGCATGTCAGATGAAGCGGCCGCCTACTATCAGGATCTCTTTACACAGATCTACGACAGCGAAGAGTGGCAAGGATATCTGTCGTCTGAAAGCCTCTCACCCTTGTGGATGAACGCGAGTGAACAGCGCGACTATTGGGCGCTGCAAGTAGACAATCACAAAAGTCTGCTGGCGTCTCTGGACGGCTGATCGCTGAAGCCGGACAGGCAACGGATGTGAGAAGAGGCCAAAATGCGCATCGGTGAAATTGTAACTGTAGGCATTCTTGCTCTCTTTTCCATCTACCTGATGTGGAAGAGTACGGAACTTCCAATCGGCTACGTTGGAGATCAAGGTCCGGGCGGCGGCGCGTGGCCGTTTTGGTTATCCGGGATCATGCTCTTGTCTTGCGGCATGAGCGCAGTGAACTGGTGGCGGCAAAAAAGTCCTGCGTCGCAATCTGACGAGCCAATGTTGGACGGGTATGGCTGGCGCATGCTGGCGCTTGTTGGCGGAGGGATTGTTGTATTTGTTGCCCTTGTGAATGTCATTTCGATGTACGGCGCCATTGCAGTATTCCTTTTGTATTACACCCGCTACTTGGGACGGCATGGTTGGGGGGTCAGCCTCGCGCTGTCACTGATCACACCAGTCGCATTCTTCTTTTTCTTTGAAGGCGCAATGCGAATTACGATGCCGACAGGGATGCCGTTCACCGATCCGGTATTCAACATTCTCTATGACATCATTTACTGACGCGACGCCGGTTCTGCAAAAGAAAGCCTAGTGAAGATGGAAGTACTTGCCCTCCTCGGCGACGGAATGGTTCTCGCTTTGCAGCCGTTGAACTTGCTGATGATCATTGTCGGTGTGACGGTCGGGTTGTTCATCGGCGCCATGCCCGGTCTCGGGTCAGTCAATGGGGTTGCGATCCTCTTGCCGGTGACTTTTCTTGTCCCGGCAAGCTCGGCGATTATCTTCCTCGCTGCGATTTACTACGGCGCAATGTATGGCGGGGCGATTTCGTCGGTTACGCTCGGAATACCAGGTGCATCTACCGCTGTGGCGACGACATTTGACGGGCGCCCGCTAGCGCGACAAGGGCGCGCCAGTCTGGCTCTCGTCACGGCCGCACTGGCGTCTTTTGTTGGCGGTACCGTAGCAAACGTGCTTTTCACGCTTTTTGCGCCAGCGCTGGCTTCGGTGGCGTTGTCTTTCGGCCCGCCAGAGGTTTTTGCATTGATGCTGCTGGCATTCGCCACATTCATCGGTTTGGGTGGTGATGACATCCCCAAAACGATCTTTTCGATATGCCTTGGTCTTGTGCTTGGCGCTGTCGGCTTTGACCAAATCTCCGGCGCGCCACGGCTTGTTCTCTTTGACAACACAGGCTTTCTGCAAGGCATAGGTTTTCTGGTGCTCGCCATCGGGGTGTACGGCATTGGCGAGATGCTGTGGACGATTGAACAAACACGCGGCGAGGTTACGACCACCACGCCCAAAATGACCGTGAAAGGCATAAAAAAGGATGCAAAAGATGCCGTAAGGCAAGGGTGGAAAGGCACGACAATCGGATCGTTTCTAGGTTTTTTTGTGGGGGTACTGCCAGCAGCAGGCGCCACACCCGGGTCACTAATGTCATATGGCGTGGCCAAGATGGTATCGCGCCACCCGCAGGACTTTGGAAAAGGCAACCCTGATGGCGTGGCTGCTCCGGAAGCAGCAAACAACTCGGCGTCCACGGGATCCATGCTGCCAATGCTGACGCTCGGAATCCCCGGCTCGCCCACGACCGCGATTTTGTTGGGTGGGATGGTGATCTGGGGTTTGGTGCCCGGGCCGCGACTTTTTGTCGATGAGACCGAGTTTGTCTGGGGGCTGATCGGATCGTTTTACATCTCGAACGTGGCGGCGATGATAATAAATCTCGCATTTATTCCGCTGTTCATCTGGATGTTGCGGATGCCCTTCACGGTTTTAGCGCCTATGATTTTTGTGCTATCCATTGTTGGCGGATACGCAGCAACGCGCGACATGTTCGATGTTTGGCTGATGGTGATTTTCGGTCTGGGCGCGTTTTTCTTGCGCAAATTCGATTACCCACTGGCTCCTGCGGTACTGGCCATTGTTCTGGGGCCCATTGCGGAGCCGACACTGCGTCAATCTTTGCTGTTGTCGTCGGGCGATCCCTCAATCTTTTTCAACCGCCCTGTCGCCGGACCAATCACCGTCATTGCATTGATCCTGATTTTTTTGCCTGCACTCAAGCTCTTGCGGCGTGGACGCAGAGCGGTTCCAGACGCGGCAAAGCAATAGCAAGCGCTGATGCGAAACCGCCGGTTTCGGATTCAGTTTCCTTAGGTCCCGCCGCTTGATTTTGTCTCTGCATCTGCACTTGCAGTCGCGGCCGCTGCGGCAGCCAAACCTGCCTGATGGCGTTCCTCGTCGCTCATATCCTCCGCGCCCGGGATCGCGACACGTACTTCGCGACGGGCAAAACTGATATCGTTTGCTTCAAATTCAGCTTTGACCCGGTTGTAGATTTCTTTGCGGATCATGAATTGCTTGCCGGGTTTGGCCATGAATTTACCCCGCATAACCATGCCAACGTCATCAATGTCGAACACGCCCTGCGACTTGAATGGCTGCAGGAAATCGTCCTTGTAAAGCTCGTCGGCCATCATCTCGGCTCCGATCTTTTTGAAGACCTTTTTGACCTTGTTCGGGTCTGTGTCGAACTGCACCGTAAACTTCAATTTCATGATGACCCAGTCGCGGCTGTAATTGGTCAGCTTGGGTATTTCACCGTAAGGAATTGTATGGACCGGTCCACGATGGTGGCGCAGTTGCATCGAACGGATCGAGATCTTTTCGACCGCACCCATTGTACCTTCGATCTCGACATACTCGCCGACACGAAAAGCATCGTCTATCAAAAAGAAGACGCCAGACACCACATCGGTGACCAGTTTCTGTGCGCCAAAACCGATCGCCAGACCGGCGATACCGGCACCTGCCAAAAGTGGCGTGATATCGATCCCAAGATTTCCGATGGCCAAAAGACCAAAGACCACGACAATCAACCCGCGCGACGTGGCCAGAACCAGTGGCAACACGGTCGATAGTCGCGAACCACCGCCACCACCCATTTCGTTGTCTGCTTCTTCCTGCGTCATGCCGATGGCTGTAATTTCAGCCTGAAGGCGCCGATTGATATAGACCGAGCTGCCTTCGTAGACGAGATACCCCACAACCAGAGTCATCAAGAAGCGGAATAAGTTGTCGCCAATACCGGTGGTTTCGGTCAGCAAATCAGCAAGAGAAAAGCCCCATGCGTTGGCGATAATGATCAGTGCCAGCCCGATCACGAAAACGCGCCCGATATTTATGAAGCTGCGTTTTGTCGCCCGATGTGCCGCCTCCGCAACTGAGCCGGTTCCAGTCATTGGCGGTGCAAGATGGCCGACCAGTCCGCGCACGCTGGTGTCAGCGAGTGGCGCAAGCAGCAGCGTGGCCATCGTTGTATAGTGCGCGCCCTTTACGAGCGACGCGACTTGTCCCAGACCGCTTAACACGTTGGTCAGACAGAACGTCAGAGCGACAACGATCAGACCGTAAATCGGATAGAACTTGGCGACTTTCTGATCAAAGCCACTGAAATCATCGCCATCGCCGATCAGAATGCGCTGCAGTCCATCGCGATTTTTCCAGATGATGCTGGCCATCAAAATATAGACGACCGAGTCCATCCACACGCCCAAACGCATGTCGCCAGGCCGCACACCAGTTTTTTGCACAAACAGGAAAACCGCAATAGTCAATCCGGCCCAGAATACGACAAAGGTTAATCCCCGCTGCAGGGAATGTGCCGTTGCGTCATCAGCATTTACCAGCCGCAGGCTGGGTCGTTTCGGGCTCAGGACAACGCGTGCCATCGCTGAAAAAAGACGTGGAATCCAAATGAGGTGCAGAACGAAAATAGCGCCGTATTCCAAGTGCTCCAACGGCAAAAGAGCGCGCCCCAACACTCTGATGACGACGTAAAATGCAACCAGCCCGACAAACTCGGATAAGAAACGGCGCCAAAGATACTGAAGCGTGGTCCACAAGCCGTCGCCGTCGGACGTTTCATCAGGTTGTTGAATTGGAAAAAACCGACGGACGACCCACTCGACCAGAAAGCCCGCTGTCAGAATTGCTGCAATCATTACAAGCCATTGCGTCACAACGCCAGCCCCGCCCATCTCTTCGGTAAAGCGCGTAAACGTTTCGTCCAGCTTTTCCGGAACGTTAGGCAATACCTCTACAGCAGTTGAGAAAGGGGTTGCGAAAGCGGTCCATAACGCGCTGATTTGATTAATGATACCCTGGCCAGAACTTTGCGCGGTGTCAGATTGCGATCCCTCCTCGGTGACTTTTTCGATCAACCACGCGCGCACCTCGTCGTCCGACATCCGCGCCAGAGTTTCCTCGACATTTTCTGCTGATATTGTTTCGGAAACCTCTTGCGTTGAACCTTCGGTGTCCTGCGCGCCGGCGGTCGCTGCAACTAAAAAAAGGGCGCTGACCAGCAGCATCCTCAAGAGCATCGGAACAAGTCTCATAATTTCTCCTCGGCGCGCGCAAACCTGCCGGATGGCGAGCAGGCTTGGCAGCGGCTCATATTCCCGTAAGCAAAAGCACAGTTGGACAGGCGATTCAATCTCGCTTGCACGACAATCGATCCCGATTTCACTTCGACGGAAAAAGTGACACCGGGCCAACCCGACGCAAATTTACGATCTGAAAAGAAGTAGCTGCTACTTCCTGCGCGAGAGCGCAAGGCGGAAGTGAAGGCCCGCACTGGGCGGACAGCCAAACCAGAACACTCACTCGAATACAGGTAGAACACTCATGAATATAGGTCTCAGCAACGCCAAACTCGGGTTAAAACTGCCGCTGGTAATCGGCGTATTGGTCAGCGTCACCATCCTTGCTCTATCAATCGCGAACGGATTCAAAACTGCGGGGATCATTGACCGGAATGCGCGCGCGCAATTGGAAAGCAACGCGTCCCTGAAACGCGACAGCATCAATGCGCTGCTGAACAGCATCGACAGAGATATTCGCTTGCAAGCCGCGGCGCCTGCGACGTCTCAGGCTCTCATAGCGCTGGCCGACGGTTATGCATCGCTCAATGATGCAGAGGCCGTTCTCCAAAGGGTTTTTATCACCGAAAACGAAGAGGGCATGCGAGACGCGCTTGTGTCCGCCGACACCGGCTCCAGCTACGGCTTTATCCACGCGATCTACCATCCGACTTTGGACAATCTGCAGAACGAGATGCAGTACTACGATGTTCTGCTTTTCGACACGCAAGGAAACCTGGTCTACAGCGTCAAGAAAAACCAGGACTTTGCGACAAACGTTCTCGACGGTCCCTTTGCGCAAACAAATATGTCCAGGGTCTATCGCCAGGCAATGGCGTTAGGCGCAGCGGATCCGTCAACCTTTGTCGACTTTGAAGTCTACGAGCCGCAGGGCTTTATTCCAGCTGCGTTTATCGCGCGCCCCATTTTTAATGAACAGGGCACACGTCTCGGTGTCTTGGCCTACCAGATGCCCAACGACCTGCTGAACCAAACGGGCACGTCCAAAAAGGGTTTGGGACCCTCGGCCGACAGTTTCCTGGTTGGCAGCGATCGGGTCATGCGGACGGACTCACCACAAACCGAACAAAACGACATGCTGGCAAAAGTCGTGGATCACCCGGCAATTTCAGAAGCATTGACGGGCGAAAGCCGCATTTTTCAGGAAGAGGGACACGCAGGGCAACCCGTTATGGGGTTTGCTGTGCCACTTTCGTTCTTGGGTACGGAATGGGTCGTCGTTGTCCAGAAAGACAAAGCCGAACTTTATTCCGGGCTGTGGTCGGTATTGCAGCTTGCCGCCTTGATCTCTGGTGCCGTGCTCACATTGGCTTTGACGTGCGCAGTCTTATTCTCTCGCAGTATCTCAATGCCGCTGCAACGTCTGACACAAGCCGTGACCGCTGTCGCAGAAGGACAAATTGATGCAGACGTTCCGGGAACGGACAGGGCTGACGAAATCGGAGAGCTGGCGCGAAAAACCGAAGTTTTCCGCAAAAATGCGCTAAAGATTGACGCGATGGTCAAGGACCAAAAGGCCGCCAACGAAAAAATGGCTGCGTTGACTGAGGAGCGCGAGAAGGCCGCAGAAAGAGAGTTGACTTTGGCGCGCGAAAAAGAACGCGCGGATCAGGTGGCCGAAGAGCAGCGGCAAGACATGATGCAGCGCCTGGGCAGTTCATTCGGCGAAGTCGTTGAGTCGGCGCTGGATGGCGAATTCAAGCAGCGGATAGACATGGTTTTCGAAGACGAAATCCTGTCCAATCTGGCAAACAACATGAATGCGCTGCTCGAAGCCGTGGACCACGGGCTCAGCACAACCGGCAACGTACTGGAACGCGTTGCCGAAGGCGATTTGACGTGTCGCATGGAGGGCGCGTTCAAGGGCGCATTCGACCGTTTGCAAAGCGATGTGAACAACATGCTGGATGCATTGACTCAGCTGATCGTCGAAATCACTGACAGCGGGACGACATTGTCGGGCAGCTCATCCGAGTTGCGGCAGACTGCCGATGTTCTGTCACGGCAGGCCGAGCAAAACGCAGCATCGGTTGAGGAAACATCCGCTGCGCTGGAGCAGCTGACCGCCAGCATCGCCCAGGTCAACGCGAATATCGCCGACGTGAGCAGCAGCGCAAAGGAGGCTCGGAAAACGGCAAGCGAAAGCGATCATGTGGCTGTCTCTGCGCAACAATCCATGGACCGTATTGCTCAAGGATCTAAAGAAATCACGCGCGTGACCGAAGTCATCAATGACATTTCGTTTCAAATCAACCTTCTGGCACTGAATGCCGGTGTTGAAGCCGCACGCGCTGGTGACGCAGGTCGAGGATTCTCTGTTGTCGCCTCTGAAGTCAGGCAACTGGCGCAACGTGCAAGCGAAGCCGCCAAAGAGATCGGTGAAGTGCTTGCCAAAAGCGATGCCGCGGTCAGCGACGGAGTGTCCAATGTGGCGAATGCAAAAACTTCGCTCGACGAGATTTCAAGTACGGTTGTCAGAATTTCCGAAAACGTGGACGATGTTACACGCGCCATGTCGGAGCAGGCGTCGGGCATTAAAGAGATCGCATCCGCAGTGGCTCAGGTCGACGGCAATACACAAAAGCAGGCAGCGGCCTTTGAAGAGGTCACCGCATCCAGTCATGTGTTGGCCAGCAACGCGGAAACACTGCGGCAATCCACATCGCGTTTCAAAATCAAACGACCGACGCAGACCGCGACAACAGATCTTCCAGCGCAAGTTGTAACCAAGAACGAGATGCCTGCTAAGGCGGCAGGTGCCGAGGATTTCGATAACTGGGATGAATTCTGATCTATTTTTGAGAAACCGGCGAAAGTGAGCCGCAGTTTCAGCGGTGCAGGGGTGCACAGAAGCGCATTCGACAAACTTCTGCGACAGTACAGGTTGCGCTGTCGCTCGCAGCAGCACTTCGTTAAGCTTGGCACAAAAGGAGGTTGGTTTGCATGTCGGGCGAAATGGATCTGCGTGTATTGTTGACATCGCTGGATGCAGTCGCAGACGAGGCCATTTACGTTTTCGTAACGGTCGATGAGACAGACGTGCCCAGCGGCATTAACGCCCGCATGGTTTTTCAAGAGGCAGAGGGCACAACCCTGATCCTGCTGAAAGAGGAAGCGGTCCGTTTAGGGATACCGTACGAATTTCCGTGTCACATGATCACTTTGAACGTGCACTCCGCGCTTAACGCCGTCGGCTTTATCGCACATGTCGCTTCGGCGTTGGCATCCGCCAATATGGGTGTAAATCCGGTCGCGGGGTATTTTCATGACCACCTGTTCGTACCGGAAGGACGACAAAACGATGCGCTTGATGTTCTCGAACGGCTGAAACAAGAGGCACAATCAGCGGCATTCCTGTAGCCAAGAAAGTTTCAGTGTGCCAAGCGAGCTGCGCCGGGCCGCCAACAGGCCAAAGCCGCAGGGCCGCGACACGGTCATTCGCACTGTTTCAGCCCTGTTGGCGAAGCCATTCCATGACTGCTGGACGCACGGACATCTCACCGCGATGACGCGCGTCCGAAATAACCTTGCGGACTTCGCCCAGATCCGAACGTCGCAACAGATGTTTTACCGGCCCAATTGAAGCGGGGCGCATCGACAAGCTGCGCAGCCCCATCGCTGCAAAACACAAAGCTTCTACCGGGCGGCCGGCGTCTTCGCCACAAAACGACACTTCCGTTCCGGTCACATCGCAGCGCTCGACAATCCGCTCCACAAAGCTCAGGAAAGACACATTCAGAGTGTCATACCGACGGCGCACGCGTTCGTTCTCCCGATCCGCAGCAAAAAAGAACTGCTTAAGATCATTTCCGCCGATGGACAGAAAATCGACATCTTCAAAAAACTTCAGCGGCGCGAATCCCAAGCTGGGGGTTTCAAGCATTGCGCCAACTTCTACCGACTCCGGCAGCGCGTGCCCCAAACGCGCTTCAGCCGTAAGGGTGTGATCCAGAAGACGGCGCGCTTCGGTGTATTCCTCCATTTGAGCAACAAAAGGAAACATCACGGTCAAGGGTCGACCATTGGCTGCACGGATTAACGCCTGCAGCTGCATCCGCATAATACCCGGTTTGTCGAGGCCAACACGAATTGCGCGCCAGCCTAATGCAGGGTTCGGCTCATCGTTGGGCTTCATGTAAGGCAGCACCTTGTCAGAGCCGATATCCAGTGTACGAAAGACCACCCGCTTGCCTTGAGCGGCATCCAGCACCCGCGCGTAAAGCGCGACCAGTTCCGACCGCTTCGGCATCTGATTGCGCACGAGAAACTGCAGCTCCGTCCGGAACAGTCCGACACCTTCCGCCCCCGATGAGGGTAAAGACGGCAGATCCGCCATCAGACCCGCGTTCATGTGCAACGAAACAATCGCACCATCCTTCGATCGCGCCGGTTTTTCGCGTATTGACGCATAACGTTCCTGTGCTGCAGCCAGCATGGCGATTTTGTCACGGAACGCCGAGACAATCGTGTCATCGGGGCGCAAATGCACGATGCCTTGTTCTCCGTCGACCATAATGTGATCACCGTTCAGCGCTTCCGTTGTGATGCGATTGGCATGGACGATGAGCGGAATGGCCAACGCGCGCGCCACCACGGCGGCATGGCTGCCGACGGATCCTTCTTCAAGCACGATACCTTTAAGCTGTCGCCCATATTCCAGCAGCTCTGCCGGACCAATATTACGCGCGATCAGTATCGGGTCCGCCGGTATCTCCGCCCCGGTATCTGACCCCTGCCCGGTCAGAATGCGCAACAGCCGGTTGGATAGATCGTCAAGATCGCTCAGACGTTCTCTCAGATAGTTGTCGGTGGCCTGAGACATGCGTGCACGCGCCAGAGATTGCTCTTTTTCCACGGCTGCCTCAGCGGACAAACCGTTGGCGATATCCTCCTCCATGCGCCGCATCCAACCTTTAGAGTTGGCGAACATGCGGTAGGCTTCCAGAACCTGTACTTGATCTTTGTCTTGGCGACCGGCAATTTCCAGCATTTTATCCACGCCGACACGCAGTTCTTCGACTGCGGCACGCAGCCGTTCGCTTTCGCGTTCAGGATCATCTGCGATCGGATTTGTGACGACGACGCGCGGCTCGTGCAGCCACACATGACCTTCGGCTGCTCCTTCCTGACCAACCGTGCCCCGAAACATCACCGCCTGAGAATGGCGCGCTGACATGGCAGCACCCTCACCGACGAAGGCCCCCAGTTCCGTCATTTCGGCGATCACCATGGCGACCACTTCCAGAGCATACTCTTCGTCGGCCGAGAATTCGCGCGCGGTCTTGGATTGCACCACGAGGACGCCCAGAACCTCGCCTAAGCGTTGGATCGGCACCCCAAGAAAACTGGAATAGATCTCCTCTCCGGTTTCCGGCATGTACCGAAAGCCTTTGGCCTGTGGCGCATTGGGTGTGTTTACGATGCGGCGTTTCTTCGCGACCCGTCCAACAAGACCTTCGCCGAGTTTCATCCTTGTCTGATGCACCGCTTCGACTTTCAGACCCTCGGTCGCACAGAGTTCAAGCGTTTCGGCATCCCGGAACAAATAAATAGAGCAAACGCCACATCCCATGCTTCCCGCAATCAGTGTCGTGATGGCATTGAGTCGTTCCTGGCCTGCAGCATGCCCGGCCATGGCGTCGCGCAACCGACCCAGGAGCTTGCGCGATTCACTTTCTGGTCGCTCGGACACCAGGCTTAGTCCTCCAGATCAGCAACGCCATAAAACCGACGTCTTCAGACAGCTTTTTCCAACTCGAAAGCATCATGCAGAGCTTGCACTGCGAGTTCCATGTATTTTCTGTCGATGAGTACGGAAATCTTGATCTCAGACGTTGTGATGACCTTGATATTGATACCTTCGGCACTCAGGACTTGGAACATGCGTGCAGCAACGCCAGTGTGGCTGCGCATGCCGATGCCTACGACAGAAACCTTCGCCACATCCTCGTCGGCGATCACTTCATGGAAGTTAATGATGCCATCGGATTTTGCCTGTTCAATTGCCTTTTCTGCACGGGTCACCTGATCGGTTGGGCAGGACCAGGTCATATCCGTACGACCTTCTTCAGCAATGTTCTGCACAATCATATCAACGTTTACGCCAGCATCGCTCAAAGCCGTGAAGATGTTCGCGGCAATGCCCGGGCGATCGGCCACGCTGACCAGCGTCATTTTGGCTTCTTCACGGCTGAACGCGACGCCAGCGACAACTTTGCTTTCCATGATTTCATCCTCGTCGCAGACCAGTGTACCGGCCGCATCTGATTGCTCCTCAAAACTGCTTAACACGCGCAGCTTCACATTGTAGCGCATAGCAAGCTCGACCGAGCGGGTCTGTAAAACCTTTGCGCCAAGAGACGCCAGTTCCAGCATCTCTTCAAAGGCGATCTTGTCCAGTTTACATGCCTTCGCGCTGACCCGGGGATCCGTGGTGTAGACGCCATCCACGTCCGTATAGATATCGCAGCGTTCTGCTTGAAAAGCTGCCGCGAAAGCGACGGCAGTCGTATCCGAACCGCCACGACCCAAGGTGGTGATCCGCCCTTCGGGACTAATTCCCTGAAACCCAGCGACAACCGCGACTTTCATGCCCTCGCTGAATTTAGCGTTGATATTGGCTGTCGGGATCTCCTCGATCCGGGCGGACGAATGAGCACTCGTGGTCATCAAAGGAACCTGCCAACCCTGCCAGCTTCGTGCGGGAACATCCATCTCTTGAAGCGTAAGTGCCATAAGTCCAGCAGTGACGTTTTCACCGGACGAGACAACGGCATCGTATTCGCGTGCATCGTAAAAGGGCGAGGTTTCACCGACCCAGCCGACCAGTTCATTGGTTTTGCCCGCCATGGCAGATACGATCACAATTACGTCGTATCCGTTGGCCACTTCCACGCCAACACGCTTTGCGGCCCGCCTGATCCGATCAAGCGTGGCGACGGAGGTGCCGCCAAATTTCATCACGAGAACCGGCATTGTCCCGTCCCTTGTCTGCGTCGCCGCGGGGTTTACGCGCTCTGCCCAGAACACACAAGCCGGGCCGCAGGATTCATTTCTGAAATCAGCGTGGCGCGCGGGGGCACGCGCTCAGAATGCAAGCGCTTCACCGTCCCAGGTTTCAAAGACACCGGTTGTTGCCAGGCTCAATTCAGCGAACCGCGCCATCAATCCCGGTACCGCATCATTGACTTGAATGTCGGCGCCGCTTCCGCCCATGTCCGTCACGACCCACCCGGGATGATAGATACCCACGGCAATACCGTCTGGTCGCAAGTCCGACGCAAGATTGCGCCCCAGATTGAGCGCAGCCGCCTTCGAAGATCTGTAAATGTAGCTACCGCCGGGCGCGTTTGTATGCGATGCCATCTTTGACGATATGATCGCAATTTTGGGTTCCTTTGCTGTGCGCAGGTTTGGCAAAAGGGCTTGCACGGTTAGGAAAACGCCGGTGACGTTTACAGCATAAGTCTGCGCCCAAAGCGCCGCATCAAAGCCATGGTCCAGCGGCTCTCCCTTATCCAGGTAAACACCTGCGTTGCACACCAAGAGTTCAACCGCGCGACCGTCAAGCCGCTCCGCAAAAGCGGCCTGGCTCGCCGTATCGGTCACTTCCAAAGACCAGTCGCCGCTCCGCCGGGTCCCGATGACTTTTTCACCACGGGCGCGGTACGCTTCGTCAAGGCCAAGTCCGATCCCTCGGTTCGCGCCAGTTATTACGATGGTCATGGGCTTAGTTGGCCTTCCGGTTTGGAATGAAAGGCAAAGGCGCAACGGGCACTCCGTCGTCAATCAGGTATTTCGCTTCTGCACCGCTAGCTTCGCCGTATATCGCGCGATCAGGCGATCCACCAAGGAACATGGATCTTGCCTCGTCGGCAAATCGCGGGCCCACGTATTCCGCATTTTGCTCCACTTGTTTGCGCAGCGCAGCAAGCGCCTCTTTCGGATCCGGCTGAGATGTCTTGTCTTCAGGCTGAACGTCGCTTTCGGGAGATGCCGAAACGCGCGGAGCCATCAACGCTTTCTTCACATCGGAAGAACCACAGACAGTGCATGCCAAATGACCTGCTTTTTCAAGCTTTTCATAAGCTTCCGCAGACTGAAACCAGCTTTCGAACCGGTGACCCTGCTCACATGTCAGCGCGTATCGGATCATTCGCGAAATGGTACCCTTGATGAGTTAACAGGCTGCAAAGATGAAGAGCGCACAGGTCGCGGTCAAGACCTGCTAAATGTCATCGGGCGGCTCAAAGTCAAGAATAATGCGGGCCAGTTCGGGCTCGTCGACCAGTTTTGCCGCTTTCTTGCGGGACACCCACATGCGTTCGCGTTCATTTTTTTCCGGAAAGAACTTCGCCAGTGATTTGACCTCGATGCCAAACACCATAGCGATGCAGGGCAAATCACCCTTGTCCTGCGTTTCCTTGCTATAAGAGAACACGCCCAAACAACGCGGATCTGTCCGGCCTTTTACTCCCGCTTCTTCCCAGGCCTCGCACGCGGCGGACTCTGCGGGCGTCTTGGCATCCATGGGCCAGCCCTTTGGGACGATCCAGCGACGTGTTGCACGGGACGTGATGAGCAAAACCTGTACTTTGCGTTTCTGCACCCTGTAGCACAGCGCAGCGAATTGCGTTCGCACATCTGACTTCTGGGCGCCAGTCAGTGATATGGGAAGTTGTCTGATCATTGCTCGTTTATATGCACTCAGGCGGTGCCAGAGACCCTTTTTTAAATTTTGATTATGCCGCAAAGACTGCTCTTTGCCAACAAAAAGAAAGGCAGTTCCCACTAGGGAAGCATCTGTGTCTGCGCACTACCACCATATTTTGTGGAAAGCGCGCCTTGCGGTCAAACTAGGCCGCAGGTTTTGCCTGTACTTTCTCGCGAAGACGATCCACCAGTCCGTCAAGTGACACATCCGCGTCAATGGCCAGACGCCGCAGGCCAAAATGCACATGCGCCATCTCCTGATAGTAGCTCGTATAGGCATAGTTTGTTGCTGCTCCAGCCACTGCGCCAAGAATCGGGATTGTCTGTGCGGCCAGCTTTTGGCCCAGAACAGTTGCAAGGCGTGGTGACACGCGGGTTATCAAACTCTGCACGGCTGTGCCCGTCAGCGTAACGCGTGCCGAGATGAAACCCAGGTCTGCCCCGTCATCCACCTCCAAAGGCCCGGCTGACGCGAACACCTGAATGCAGTCGAACTGGACACCTTCGTCTGCGGCGTCAAACCCATGTTCTACGGCCACGCCTTCGATAACGCGCAGTAAGAGCGTGGTCGTTACCGGCAGTTCCGCAAGCGCCGTGGGCAAACCGCCAAGCCCGCCGACAGCGCCCATAGCGGCTCCGATCGTCGCGTTGAGCCAGCTTTTTTGATCGCTGACCAGACCGCGGCTTTCGTGCGCAGCTTTCATTGCCTGTTCCAGCGCCCTTGTTGTTGCCCCGTCAAGATGGCTGCGCACCGCCTCCGGCAAGCGATCCAACAATCCCTCGGCCCGTCCGCCGATCAGATTCAACAGATCGATGCCGAAACTGCCTGCGCGCTCGTAGCGTCTCGCCAGCGCGTTCAGTCGTGCTTCGATGTCAATAGGCCCGTGGGGCGAAACAATGTCCATGACAACCTCCAAGCCATGACGTGGGGCCGGGTCGATCCGCTTTCAAGCCTGCGGCCAGCGCTCCACGGCGCCGTTCAAACCATCCCACGCGCCCGGTTTCAGCGCATACCCTAACACGCGGTCCGGATTGGTAGGCGGCGGCATCGCAACATTATCCAGCTTTTTGAACCCGAAACGACCATAATAGGGCGCGTCGCCCACAAGCAGAACGCGCGCCCAGCCGAACTCTCTGGCGATTTCCAAGGTTTTGGTAATGAGCTCGGCTGCGAGCCCCTCGCCTTGCCGCGTCGGGTGCACTGCAACCGGACCAAGCAACAAGGCCTGCTGCTCAGCAATACAAACCGGCCAATACCGGATCGCGCCAGCAAGAATAGCATCGACGTCACGCGCCACCTGACTTAAGCCAATGACAGGCGGGATGTTGTCGCGCAGCCGGTAGGACGACAGCGCCTCACGGCCCGGGGCGAAGCACAGATCATATAGCGCTTCGACTTCGTGCCAATCGAGCGGCGTTTCTTCTGTCAGCGTGTACACGGGAAAGCGAAGCGGTGCCGAAATAATTTCAGGTGGTCTGCCCCTAGCACATGCGCTAAGTGCCCTGCAAACATTCAGGAGTATTCAATGTTCTACCGGCCCGCAGACGGTCACGGCCTGCCGCACAACCCTTTCAATGCGATTGTCACGCCTCGCCCTATCGGCTGGATCTCTACACGCGACGCGGAAGGACAGAACAATCTTGCGCCGTATTCGTTTTTCAACGCTGTGGCCTATGTCCCGCCGCAGGTTATGTTTGCGTCAACGTCCTCCAAAGAGGACCGCGGGGACACCAAGGATTCCGTCGGAAATATCCGGGAAACAGGCGTGTTTTGCGTGAACGTTGTCGAATACGCGCAGCGACATGTGATGAATGCCTCTTCAGAGGGCCTTGCGCGTACGGTGGATGAATTTCACCACGCCGGTATTCCCAAGGCAGATTGTTCACAAATCGATTGCGCCCGTGTGGCGAACGCACCAGCCTCGCTGGAGTGTCGGTTAACGCAAATCGTGACCTTGGAAGGCGCGAGCAACTTCGTCGTTTTCGGTGAAGTCGTTGGCGTGCATATCCGCGACGACGCGCTGGTCAACGGTCGCTTTGACATTACGACCTTCTCGCCACTGAGCCGCATGGGATACCGGGACTACACGCGTGTATCAGAGGTCTTTGAACTGACACGTCCAGACGACTGACGCGCTGACACGGCAAATGCGACAACATACCTGCAAGTAGAAATTCGTGTTAAGCTGCTCAAGCACGAAACAAGGGTTTTAGAAGGGCAGACGCTATGGCCGAATTCAATCATTCGATCATCCGGGCAGCGGTCTGGAACCTCGCAGGATATACGCGTCCGGGGCAGCAGATCGGCATATCGCCCAGATCCAAGAAAGCCGCGATGCAGGCCGAGGGGCTCGCATTGCTCGATGCTGAATTTGTGACCCTGGTCGAAGTCTCACCACTGAGCCACATGAATACACTTGTCAGCAAACTCGCAGGCTTCGGGGTAGACTACGAACACACAGTTGTTCCACAGCCCCAAGGGAACATCCACATCGGCTTTCTGCACAAACCGGGCATCGAAGTCACAAACCCTCGTTTTGTTCCAGGATCTGAAGGGGAATATGCGCGAGGTCGGCAAGCGCTCGCCGTGGATATCAAGGTCGGCAAACTGACTGCAACAGTGATTGGCGTTCACCTCAAATCGGGCCGTGACCGGGCGGAACAGAAACTGCGCGACAGCCAGTGCAAGGCCATCGGCGACTGGATCACAAAGCTGCAAGACACACCTGGCACTAAGCGACGCGCTGTCTTTCTGATGGGTGATTTCAACATGATCCCCGGGCAGGACGTATCCAACTTCCACCTTCTTGGCGGCGATGACGTGATGGATTTTGTATCCAGTTGGGATCTGCAGGACCGGTTTTCGCATATACTCGAAAAAGGACGCGCCAATCTACTCGACGGGTTTGCGGTCAGCCGCAAATTCTCAACCGACTATGTAAAGGGGTCGCTTCGGCTCTTTCCGATGCATTGGACGATGGACATGGGTCGCGAGGCGTTTCGAAAGCAGGTCTCCGATCATCTCCCGTTCGTAGCGAGTTTCAAGCTGTATTGAGAGCACTCGCGGGACAGCGGCAGGGCAATTTGCCCGCAAGGGCAAGATCGACGACCTCGTCAGTGACCACCCAGCATGCCTGTGCGCACCGAGTAATCCACCGCCAACGCGTAATCCGGGTCATCGTCACTGTCGATCATCAATTGACCCGCTTTTTTGAGCAGTCTGTGACAATCCCTACTCAGATGCCTCAGCCGCAGTGTTTTGCCCGCAGCCTGGTACTTCGCCGCAATTGCTTCGATCGCCTGCAAGGCCGATTGGTCCACGACGCGACTTTCGGCAAAGTCGACAATCACGGTGTCAGGATCTTCTGCCACCTCGAATAACTCCGCAAACCCATCCGAGGATCCAAAAAACAATGGCCCGTGTATCTCGTAGACCTTTGCGCCAGTTTCCGTCATAGACTGCCGTGTTGTCGCGTGGATGCGTCGCGCGTTGTTCCAGGCGTACGCCAATGCACTGACGATCACGCCAACGACCACGGCAACCGCGAGGTCTTCCATCACCGTCACGACCGTCACCAGCAGGATCACAAAGGCATCCGTCAGCGGCACTTTGCGCAGGATCGTTAGCGAATTCCACGCGAACGTGCCGATCACCACCATGAACATCACACCAACAAGCGCGGCAAGCGGGATCAGTTCAATAACTGGCGCACCCACGAGAATAAAAATGAGCAAAAAGAGTGCTGCCGCGATCCCCGCAACACGCGTGCGCCCCCCAGATTTGACGTTGATCATGGATTGCCCGATCATCGCGCAACCACCCATGCCACCAAAAAAACCGGTAACTGTGTTGGCCACACCCTGCGCGATACACTCCTGACTGGCACCGCCGCGCTGACCTGTCATGTCGCCCACAAGGTTCAGCGTAAGCAGGCTCTCGATGAGGCCAATCGCCGCGAGAATGATCGCATAGGGCAGGATAATCTCCAGCGTTTCGAGCGTGATCGGCACCATAGGGATGTGAAATCCGGGGAACCCGCCCTGGATTGAGGCCAGGTCGCCGACGCGCGGTACGTCGAGGCCAAAAAAGATCACGACACCCGCAACAATGCCGATACCGGCAAGCGGGGCGGGAACAACGCGTGTCAGGCGCGGCATGAGCCAGATGATCGCCATGGTGGCCGCCACCAGCGCGAGCATCATGTAGAGCGGCGTGCCCGACAGCCACTCGCCGCCACCCATGCCGTGTCCCGTGTTTTCGAGCGTGCCAGGAACTTTGAACTGGCTCAACTGCGCCAGAAAAATTACGATCGCCAGACCGTTCACAAATCCCAGCATCACAGGGTGCGGCACAAGCCTGATGAATTTGCCCCATTGCATGACGCCTGCAAAAATCTGCAAAAACCCCATCAGCACGACTGTGGCAAAAAGGTATTCGACACCGTGTTCGGCCACCAATGCAACCATAACAACTGCCAAAGCCCCGGTCGCTCCGGATATCATCCCTGGACGTCCACCGATTAGTGCAGTGATCAAGCCGACCAAAAATGCCGCATACAATCCGACAAGCGGATGCACACCGGCGACAAAAGCGAAAGCAACGGCTTCAGGCACAAGCGCAAGCGCAACCGTCAGTCCAGAAAGCAGTTCGATCCGCACACGCTGCAGTGAAAAGCGTTCGCCCGGCATCCAGCGCAAATCAGTTACGTCCAGATTTTTGGTGAAAGCCTCAAAAGACGTAAATGCCATCGTGTTATTCCCAATCGGTGCCCACAAAAGCGGTGCCTAACAAAAAAACGCGTCCGAACGACGCGCCTTCACCGTGGCCGCATAGCTCGAATCGGATTGATTGAAAACCCAAGGACCATGTTTGCCGCGGCGTTACCGTTGAATGACTAGCGGATATGCACGCGCCACAACGACTGCATAAAGTGTAAGCAGTGCTGCGCTGACGGTTCTGCAATTGAACGTCTATTGTGCCTTTCCATCCTAATTGACCTTGGGCATGGTCGATAGGCGCGGAAACATAGGACAGTCGTTATGGCACAGACGAAAATCGGAGTGATCGGCGGATCCGGAATTTACGAAATTGATGGGTTACAAAACGCGGAGTGGACAAATGTTGATACACCGTGGGGGACGCCCTCAGATGCGATCCTGACGGGCACACTCGATGGTGTTTCCATGGCGTTTTTACCCCGCCATGGGCGTGGTCACATTCACAGCCCAACAACAGTTCCCTATCGTGCCAACATAGACGCGCTGAAACGGCTTGATGTTACCGACATTATCTCGGTCTCTGCGTGCGGGTCATTCCGCGAGCACATGGCACCGGGCGACTTCGTTCTCGTGGATCAGTTCATTGACCGCACATTCGCGCGGGAAAAGTCATTCTTTGGAACCGGCTGCGTGGCACATGTCAGCGTTGCACACCCGACCTGCCCGCGCCTCTCGGACGCCTGCGCACGCGCTGGCATGGATGCTGGCATCACAATACATCAAGGCGGCACTTACCTTGCGATGGAAGGTCCGCAGTTTTCAACACTGGCCGAATCAAAGATGTACCGGGAAAGCTGGGGCGCGGATGTTATCGGCATGACCAACATGCCCGAGGCCAAACTCGCACGCGAAGCCGAGCTGTGTTATGCATCCGTCGCCATGATCACCGACTATGACAGCTGGCATCCGGAGCATGGCGAGGTCGACGTAACGGAAATCATCAATACTCTGATGGGCAATGCGGACAAAGGTCGGGATCTTATCAAACGCCTGCCCGCTCTGTTGGGTGCAGAACGAGCGCCCTGCCTGCACGGATGCGACCGGGCACTGGAGTTCGCCATTCTGACGCAGCCGGACAAACGCGATCCTGAACTGATTAACAAGTTGGATGCGGTAGCAGGGCGTGTATTGCAATAAAACTGCACTCCACATCCAACGGGGTGCAAGCGTCTGATGGCGCTTACTGAATTTGTACGATCCGCAACCTTGATTTGAATCGGGTCACAGGATCTGCCTTGATGATGTCCGTCAGGCTCTTGGATGCAGGGCACGTACCGCCGCACGCATCGGAAGACAGTATGATTGGACTTGCAAAACGTACCCAGTCACGCGTTCCATCCGCGCCTTCGACCCGATAGACGGCGTCAACGATAAAAGGTGTCAAATTGGGGTCCTTGACCGCGTCCACCACAGCCAAAAGGCAGTTTTCCTGCATCGGCGCGCGCACTTCCTGGCGTGCATGCTTCGAGATCTGCCAGTGACGCTCCGCATTCTCGACTCGGGCGAGATTTGTGATTTTCTCACCCACGTAGTCGCCGACGGAGGCGATCGTGTCGTTGACACTCACACCCCAAAGGTTCCATGCCCGGATTGTGGCCGGGGTCGGCTCGGCGGCCTCGCCAAACACCTGCAGGGCACAAAAACGGCTGACAACAAATGCGTTGTGTTTGTGATTGAACACAAAGACGTCACCGGGGGAGGGATCAATCACACGGTTCGCGGGAATGATAAGCCGCGCATAGCTGATGTCGGTTTCATCGGCATCGAGCACAAGGCGTTCAGCCACGTTAAAACCAAGTACGGCAGCGACAAGACCGGCAAGCGTCCAGAATTTGAAATCGGTGCGGCGTTTGCCTTTTGATTCAGTTTCCTCAGCAGCATGGGTCATTGCGGGCAACACAGGTCAGAGCCACAGTTGTAATATCCTTCCGGACAGTCCGCATAGGCAGCAGCAGTGGAAGCAAAGAACAGTGCGATGGCAAGAGCAGAAACAGCATGCATATCTTTTCTCCATTGAATAAAATTTAAATTAAGTGGCGCCGATTTTACCACTCTTGCGGGAAATGTCTGTGAACCAGTTCACAAGGCCCGCTTTTCAAGTCTAGATGGCGCCTGACCGCGACACTCATCAATGTGGAGACACCTTATGCCGCTGGACCTCTGGCTTGCGTTCGTGGCCGCCTCGACAACCTTGCTGTTGATCCCGGGCCCGACAATTTTGCTGGTGCTCAGCTATGCCTTGTCGAAAGGCAAGTCCGTGGCAATCGCCAGCGCGGCAGGCGTCGCTTTGGGCGATCTGATCGCCATGACCGCGACGCTTTTGGGCCTCGGAGCACTGGTCTTGGCGTCCGCCACCGCTTTTACCATACTAAAATGGGTTGGAGCGATGTATCTGATCTGGCTTGGTTACAAGTTGGTCCGGTCTGCTCCAAGCGCAGGCCTTGCACCGGCACGCGCGGTCTCGGCAAAAGGTGTCTTTGGGCACGCGGCGGCCGTTACAGCGCTCAACCCGAAGTCTATCGCCTTTTTTGTCGCATATGTTCCGCAGTTCATTCGCCCGGAGCAACCGCTGCTGCCACAGTTCGTCATCCTAACAGCGACGTTCGTCAGCCTAGCGGCCCTGAACGCACTTGCCTGCGCGCTTTTGGCTGACCGGCTACGGCGCGTCATCGCGCGCACCAGCATCCTGGGCTGGATCACCCGTGCGGGCGGCGCCACTCTAATAGGTATGGGTTTGATGACCGCAACACTGCGCCGCGCTACCTGAAACACATCGGAAGGACCCTCATGAAGACTGTACAGAACTACATCCGCACCATCGTGGACTTTCCGCATGAAGGAATCATGTTTCGAGATGTCACAACGCTTTTTGAAGACCCGCGCGGGTTCCGCATGGCGATTGACCAGATGCTGCACCCTTACGCAGGACTAAAGATCGACAAGGTAGTCGGACTGGAAGCGCGCGGTTTTATTCTTGGCGGTGCAATCGCACACCAACTGTCGAAGGGGTTTGTTCCTGTTCGCAAGAAGGGCAAACTACCAGGTACGACAATCAGCGAAGAATATACGCTAGAGTACGGCGAGGCGATTGTCGAAATTCACGACGACGCCATACAGCCGGGTGAACAGGTGTTGTTGGTAGACGACCTCCTCGCAACAGGCGGGACCGCAGAGGCCGGCATAAAGCTTATCGAAAGACTGGGAGGCGAAGTCGTCTCCACGTCCTTTATTATTGATTTGCCAGATCTTGGAGGCCGCGCCCGCCTCGAAGCAATGGGCATGGAGGTCAATGCGCTCTGCGCCTACGAGGGTCTGTGATCAGCCCAAAAGCACGGGCCAGTTCGCATTCCCTGCTTTGATGTTGCCAGGAATATCGCGCTCCCATTTCCGCTGGATACGGCGGGAATAATTCAGATAGAGTTTCCCGTCCACGATCCGCCAGGCCTCCGGTACTGTTGACGCCGTATATCCGCGGCTTACGGCATAGGCGCAAAATCCGCCGTACTGAGGTGCGTATGCATCAGGATTCGCAACGAATGCCGCACGGTTGGCATCGCTGGAAAATCGCCAGGTCACACCCTTCCAATCATGGGTGGTGTCCGCACGCCCCGCCACCGGGCCGCCTCGTTCAAAGTAAGCCACGACATCAGAGCCATCCACGGCGACGCCGTCTTCTGAATAGACCCGCCCGACCGATGCGGTTGCGTGGCGGCTGGCCAGCACAAGGCCAACGGCCGACAAGCTGGCCGCACCGATAATTATGTTTCGTCTAGTCTGTGCCATTCCAGATCTCCAGCGATACTTGAGTATTCATCAAATGGCATCAGACGTTAAATTTCGCCAGCCAGCACACCGGCTTGTGATAAACAGTGTAATTCACTGTTCCAGTCTGAGCACAGCGCCAGGGTTCATAATCCCTTTGGGATCGAGCGCCGCCTTGATCGCTCTCATCGCCGATAACTTCGCCGGATCGCCATATCTTTCAAGGTCGGCCACCTTGAGACGCCCAATCCCGTGTTCGGCGCTTATGGAGCCTTCCATCTCATGCACCAGATCATGCACCCGCGCCTGCACCTCCGTCTTTATGCCAGCGTAATCTGCGGCAGTTTTTCCTTGGGCAGGAAAGGCGTTGTAGTGCAGATTGCCGTCTCCCAGATGCCCGAAACAGTTGATACGCATATCCCCCAGAAGCTGCAAAGCGGCCTGCGCACGCTCAATAAATTCGGGTACAGACATCAGTGGCAGGGAAATGTCATGCGATGCAATAGCGCCGACACGCCGGTTCGCAATCGGAATGTGCTCGCGCACGGACCAGAGCGCATCTGATTGGGTTCCGCTTTGCGCAATCACCCCGTCCTGGACGATGTCCTTTTCTGCGCCAGCTTCGAATAGCGTCTCCAGCGCCGCCTGCGCCTCAAGGCCTTGCGCAACTCCGATCTCGATCAGGACGGACCACGGTGGCGGTTGTCTGAAAGGCAACCGGATTTCGGGCAGCGTCTCGGCCAAAAACCACATGCCTTGCCCACTGATCAGCTCAAAGGCAGAGACCATTTCGCCCAAACGGTCCCGCGTCAGCGCCAGCAGTTTCAGCGCATCTGCTGGGGACGATACCTGCAGTATGGCCGTTGCCGTTTGTGCGGGCTGCGGGCTGAGCTTCAGCGCAGCGGCAGTGATAATGCCCAACGTACCTTCAGACCCGATCAGAAGATGCCGCAGGTCATAACCGGTGTTGTCCTTGCGCAGACGCTTCAGCCCGTGCCAGATCGACCCATCGGGCAAAACCGCTTCAAGCCCGAGGCAAAGATCGCGCGCATTTCCATACCGTAAAACGCCTGTACCACCCGCATTCGTCGCCAGATTACCCCCGATCCGCGCTGTGCCTTCCGCCGCCAGTGACAGCGGGAAAAGACGGCCGACCGCGCGAGCGGCAGCCTGCGCATCCGCAAGGATGACACCCGCCTCGCAGATCATGACGTTGTCTTCTGGAGATACCGATCGAACCGCAGTCATCCGCTCCAGAGACATCACCAAAGGCCGGGCTGTTTCCATGACCTGACCGCCGACCAGCCCGGTGCCTCCGGAATAAGGCACAACGGGGACTTCATGCGCCAGTGCTAATCTCAAAAGCAGTGCAACTTCGTCGACATTGCGTGGCGCGGCCAAGCAGCCCGCCTCTCCGCGCCAGCGTCCTCGCGGTTCCTCAAGATAGCGCGGCTCAACGGGCCGCAGCACATTGGAGGGCAAGTGTGCTCGTACAATCTCGTCAAAGTCGGAAGTGCGATCTGAAACTGTCATACATCTTGTTGACTCGCAGCGCCACGAGATGCAACCGGTACTATTGCTGGCTCAGAAAAGCTGGTCGCAACACCATGACCGTGGGCTGCGACGGTAAACGATCCAGCGACATATCCAGCGCGGGCCCACCAACTTCGACAACGGTGAACTGGTCTGACATCCCGTCCAGAAAGTCATCCAACGCAAACAGGGAGAACCAATGCATCGGGATCACAACAGAGGACCGAAGCCGTTTCAAGACACGCGTCATTGTTTCAAGATCCAAAGTGTAGCCACCATCCACTGGCGCCATCACAATGTCGAGCCGTCCCAGCGCGGCGTATTGTTCCGCGTCTGGTTCATGATGCAGATGCCCCAGATGCCCGATGCACAATCCCGCCATCTCAAAGACGAAAATCGAGTTTCCCTTGGTCTCGACCCCAGAAAAGCTCGAGCGGATGTCTGTGGACACGTTGCGCACGAGCACCTCTCCGAGATCAAGATGGTGCGACACCCCCTCCCCAAAAGGGCCCCAGCCCGGCAGAACATGCGGAATCGCCGGATCAGGATTGGCCGTCCAGTGAGTTTCATGTGCATGATTCATCGTAACCACATCCGGGATTAGCGGCAGCGATCCCGTGTAACCGGTGAAATCCGTTACCATGTTCAGCCCGCCGTGGCTTCTGATCAGAAAGCTGGCGTGCGTTATGTAATGGATGCGCACCATCTCCTCTGCCACCGGTCCCAGGCTTGCCGGCACGATGTACTCCAGCCCCTCGGCGTTCGCCAAAGCGACGCAATGACTTGGCGTGCGCTGCGCTTCCTGCGCATGGGCCGCCATGCTCATCAAAACAAGAATCAAAAATGCTCTGAAAATCATGCTATGGTCCTCCACCAAAAAAAACGTAGCACGCCGGACCAAAAAACCACGCCAGATCGACCTCTTCCGCCAAAAGGTAAATGCGATCGCACAAAGCCTGTGCACCAAGGGTACCTTTGACCCTGCAACCTGCCCGCCGGAGGCATCTGTCTCTTCAAAGAAAAGCGCTAAAAAAACCGGGCGCTTTTACGAGGCGACCGACTTTCCGCGCCGATCAGACCTGAGAGCGGCATAAAGGACATGCGTTCGCCATCGCCCGTCGATTTGCAGATAACTTTGTGCAACGCCTTCATATTTGAAACCGGACGTCTCCAATAGACCGCGGGACGCTGTGTTCTCCGGCAAGCAGGCCGCCTCGATGCGGCTGAGGTCAACACGCGTGAAGGAATGATGCACGAGCGCGGTGATCGCCTCTCGCATGTAACCATGGCGGGCAAAAGGAAGTCCGGTCCAGTACCCCAAAGTGCCGGCCTGCGCCGGTCCGCGCCGAATATTGTCGAGCGTGATCGCGCCGATCAGCTCTTCATCTTCGCGCCGGATCAGAAACAGGGGTAAAGCTGTGCCGCCGGATACGGATCGCTGCGCCCAGTACACACGGTTGGTAAAGGCTTTGCGGCTGAGATGGTCGTCAGCCCAGCTGGGTTCCCACGGGCTCAGGTAGTCGCGGCTTTGCGCCCGCAGCTGCGTCCACGGTCGAAAATCAGAATGGATCGGTGGGCGCAATGTCATGCGCTCCGTTTCTATCCTGAGTTTGCGAAAGCCGCGCAGTATCAAGCCACCCGTCGCTCCTCAAGCGCAGCAAGCGTCGGTGCTGTATCGATCGGCCCGTAAAGTGCCAGTGCGGCCGGAGCGGCTTCGGCGAGACCGCGCGCAAAGTCGCGCACATCGCCGGTCGTGACCGCATCTATCATCTCCACGGTTTCCGCCAAGGGCGGCACGCGATCCCAGATTTGCACGAGGCGCGCCAGACGCTCCGCGCGGTTGGATGGGCTTTCAAGTCCCATAAGCAAACCGGCTTTCATCTGCGCGCGCGCGCGCGCTACCTCTGCGGGGCTCATGTCATCCACCGCGCGTTTCATCTCGTCGATGGTAAGCTCCGCCAGTTCAGGTAGTTTTTCTGAACTGGTACCGGCGTAGATGGTCGTCATGCCCGTATCCGCATAAGCCCCCGCCTGCGCAAAAATGGAGTAACACAAGCCGCGGTTTTCACGAATTTCCTGAAACAGACGGCTCGACATTCCACCTCCCAACGCGGAGGCGTAAATTTGCGCTGTGTAAATCCGATCGTCACGGTACCCCGGGCTCTCGAATGCAAGAGCAAAATGTGCCTGTTCCAAGGCCTTGCTCTGGCGCCGCTCCCCGCCCGCAAACCGCGCGGCGTCCGCATCCACGACAGGGCGCGGTTGCATATCGCCAAAGAGTTTTTCCGCAAGCGTCACAAGCGCATCGTGATCCACTGCACCGGCTGCCGCGAGGATCATCTGTTCGGGGCCATAGTGTTGAGAAATGAAAGAGGTCAAATCGCTCCGGCTGAACTGCGCGACGCGCTCAGCTGGGCCAAGGATTGTGCGACCCATGGGATGATCCGGATAGGCCTGCTCTTGCAGCCAATCAAAAATCACGTCATCCGGAGTATCGAGCGCCTGTCCGATCTCTTGCAGGATCACGCCACGCTCCACCTCAATCTCACCATCTTCCAAAGTTGGATTGAGCAGAATATCCGCGATCACATCGAGCGCCAAGGGCACATCATTTTGCAAAACGCGCGCGTAGTAGGCTGTCACCTCTCGACTGGTATAAGCATTGATATAGCCGCCCACATCCTCAATTGCTTCGGCAATCTGCAACGCGCTACGGCGCTTCGTGCCTTTGAAAGCCATGTGTTCCAGAAAATGCGCAATCCCGTTCTGAGTGGGCAATTCGTGGCGCGCTCCGGCGGTCACCCAAACTCCAATTGATGCGGACGCCAGTCCTGGCATGTGTTCGGTTACTATTCGAAAGCCATTTGGCAAGCGATGTTGGTTCAAAGTCACGCAGTCAGATGCCCTTTAATGTGGTTTTGCAAGGCAACCAGATCGTTCGGCACGCGGGTCACCCTCTCTTCTCTCTCATACAGGTCGCCCATGCGCGCAGGCAAGGGCGGGTGGATCCCGGTGGCGGTTTCTACCGCTGCGGGGAATTTGGCAGGATGGGCCGTCGCGAGCGTTACCATGGGTATGTCCGGACGGCGCTGTTCATTGGCGACCTTTACGCCAATCGCACTGTGCGGGCACAGCAACTCGGCACTGTAGGCGAGGGTTTCGCGGATCGCCTCCGATGTTTCCTCCTCGGATGCCCGCCCGGAGGCGTAATGCGACTGCAGCACCTGCAGTGCACCTTGGCTCACGTCAAATCCGCCGGCCTTCAACTCTCCCATCAGTTGAACAATTGCCGGTGCTTCTCTGTCATATGCATCAAACAGGGCCCGTTCAAAGTTGGAGCTGACCTGAATATCCATTGACGGGCTGATCGACGGCACCGTTTCCCCTTTGTGGTAGCCTTGGCCTTCCAAACAGCGGTGCAGTATGTCGTTTTGGTTTGTCGCAACCACCAGCTGGTCGACCGGCAAACCCATCTGCTTGGCGATGTAGCCAGCAAAAACATCGCCGAAGTTACCTGTGGGCACTGTGAAACTCACCCGCCGAGCAGGCGCGCCAAGTGATACAGCTGCAGAGAAATAATATACGACTTGCGCGAGCACCCGGCCCCAGTTGATCGAATTCACGCCCGCAAGCCGCACTGCGTCACGAAAGGCAAAGTCATTGAACATGTCTTTCAGGCGGGCCTGACACGCATCAAAATCACCATCCATGGCCAGCGCATGCACGTTACGCTCTTGTGGCGTGGTCATCTGGCGGCGCTGCACTTCGGAAATGCGCCCATGCGGATAAAGGATAAAGACATCTACGCTTTCCAATCCACGAAAGGCCTCGATGGCCGCCGATCCGGTATCGCCGGACGTGGCACCGACAATCGTCACCCTTTGTCCTTTGCGACCCAGAGCGGTCTGAAACATTTGCCCGATGAGCTGCATTGCAAAGTCTTTAAAGGCCAGTGTCGGTCCGTGAAACAGTTCCAGCAGGAAGTGTCCCTGATCCAACTGCTTGAGCGGAGCGCGCGCGGCGTGTCCGAAACAGGCGTAGGACCGGTCAATAATCTCGCGGAACTCCGTATCGCCAAAGACATCGCCGACGAAGGGTCGCATTACGCGATATGCGATCTCTTCATAGCTCTGACCTGCCATGGCGGCGATTTCATCCGCGGTAAGCCGCGGAATTTCCTTTGGCACGTAGAGTCCGCCGTCGCGTGCAAGCCCGCTCAGCATCGCCTCTTCAAAGTTGAGAACCGGCGCGGTTCCACGGGTTGAGATATAGTCCATTTTGTCAGCTCTGTTTTGCCGCGGGTCTGCGGCGCAGGAATAGGGTTGTCATGATCACCCAGATCGCGGCGAGGGAAAACCAGGTGATCGCGTATTGCAAGTGATCGTTCGGAATTGCGCTGGTGTCTACTGGCATAGGCGACACAGGGCCGACCGGTTGCGGCGCATCACGGCGCACCACGAGCACCGGCCTCGTGCCCAAAGCCTCAGCCATTGCGCGCACGTCGCGGGCAAACCAGATATTGTTTTCCAGATCAGGCGCCGGTGTGAAGCCATCAGTTTCCCGAGGCCATTGCAGGTTACCCACAACTGTCATCCGAGGTTCTTCATCAAAGCGCAGCGCGCGTGCCTCGGTTGTGGCTATAAACCCCATGTCGATCAGGATGTCACCGCCATCCTGCACCATCGGGCGAATGATACGGTAACCGGCGCCAATGTGTTTTTGAGACACGAGCACCTGCAGGTATCCGGCGCGCAAAGCGCCGGTAACCTCGACCGGCAGATAGGCATCCCGTTCGGTGTCGGGATCCGCTGGCAGCGCAACAGGCTCTGCGGCAATGCGCGCTTCAATGTCTGCAATTACAGCCTCTTTCCACGCCAGGCGCTGAACCTGCCAGATACCAAGACTGACAAGAATGGCCGCGCCGCCGATCCCGATGAACGCCAAAAAGGCCAATCGGCCCATCTGTTGTCTCCTTCAAAGAAAAGCGCGCGAAAACCGCGCGCTTCTCAGTGCATTGGTTCAGGCGCCTTTTAATGCGCGCCGGGCATCTGGCCAACACCGTAGATGTAGACTGCGAAGAAGAGGAACAGCCAAACCACATCAACGAAGTGCCAGTACCAGGCCGCAGCTTCAAAGCCGACGTGTTTTTCCGGCGTGAAATCCCCGCGCATGGCCCGCACCAGACAAACGGTGAGAAAGATTGTTCCGATGATCACGTGCACACCGTGAAAGCCGGTCGCCATAAAGAAGTTGGAGAAGAACTTGTCGCCGCCAAATTCCCAGCCCTTATAGAGCAGATAGGAATACTCGTAGGCTTGCAAAACAGTGAACAGCACACCCAGAACGATCGAAATCGCGAGACCGTTGATCAGGTCCTTGCGGTTGTTTTCATGGACCAGAGCGTGGTGCGCCCATGTGACTGCGCAGCCGGACAAAAGCAGGATCAACGTGTTTATCAGTGGCAGGTGGAACGCATCCACATGATAGATTTCAGGCTGGATATACTCGGTGCCCTCGTATCCGCTCATGGGATAGATCGCGTTCTTGAAAAAGCTCCAGAACCAAGCCGCAAAGAACATGACCTCGGACATAATGAAAAGGATGAAACCGTAGCGCAAACCGAGCCGCACAACCGGCGTGTGGTCCCCGATCTTGCTTTCACGCACAACCTCGGACCACCAGCCAAACATGACGTACAGCACCGCAACAAAACCGATCCAGAACATCCACGGGGTCACGTTCTGCATCCACATGACGCCGCCGAACAGCATCACGAACGCAGCGATGGACCCCAAAAGCGGCCAAATCGAAGGATTGAGGATGTGATAGTCGTGGTTCTTTTCGTGCGCCATGTATGTGTCCCTTACCTTATTGCGGTCAGTTCAGACTTTTGTCCGACGTTGTTTCAGCAGCCTGCGCGTCAGCGTACTCTTCGGGCAGGTCGATCTCATAAAATGTGTATGACAGGGTGATCGTGTGGATGTGTTTGCCTTCGCGGTCGTCCACAATCTCCGGATCCACATAGAATGTCACCGGCATCTGGACCCGCTCACCGGGCTGAAGCACCTGCTCTTCGAAGCAGAAACACTGAATTTTATTGAAAAAACCGCCCGCCTGATACGGCGTCACATTGTAGCTGGCTGACCCGGCCACAGGACGGTCTGTTGGATTGTATGCCTCGTAGAAAGCTAGACCGGAAGCGCCGATGCGCACTTCCATTTCGCGCACCACCGGTTTGAACTCCCACGGCATGTGATTGTTCAGCGAGCCATCAAAACGCACCATGATGGTCTGGTCGAGCACGTCTTCAGGTGCAACTTCGGACACGCCCGTCACACCCCCGAAGCCGGTGACGCGGCAGAACCAGTCGTAAAGCGGCACAGACGCCCATGCCAGGCCGCCCATGAAGATCACGACACCAACAGTTTGTGCGACGGTCTTTGCAGGTCCCTGCAGCGGCATCAGTTGGAGACCTCCGATGCGGGCGCTAACTCAAAATCGCCGCCGGTGACTTTGACAAATGTCAGTGCCATTACCAGCACCACAAAGCCGGCCAGCATCAGGCCAACGCCAATATTGCGGCCTTTGCGCCGGGTATGGATTTCATGTTCCGCGCGAAAGCCCATGTTTACCAGCCTCCCAAGGCAAAGGGGCGCAGGGTTGCTTGCAAAAGGATCGCGCCGAAGTGCGCAAACAGATACCAGAGCGAAAGACGGAAAAAACGCTTTTCCACCATGTAGCTGTCTGCCTCGGCCTGCATTTCGTCACGGCACCATATCTCAGCGGCACCTTTAAGGAAAAGAGCATTCAAAACAATGGCGGTGCACAGATAAATTGGGCCTCCGATTGTGGTGAAGGCCGTGCCGACGGCCAATACCGCAAGCAGCACGGTGTAGATGAGGATATGGGCGCGGGTCGATTTACGCCCATTTGTAACCGTGAGCATCGGCACACCTGCATCATCATAGTCCGACTTAATGAACAGCGCGAGCGCCCAGAAATGGGGCGGCGTCCACATAAAAATCAAGGCAAACATCAACCAGGGCTCTAACGCAAAGCTCCCCGTCGCGACAAGCCACCCGATCACGGGGGGAAACGCACCAGCCGCGCCGCCAATCACGATGTTCTGTGGCGTCGCACGTTTCAACCACATCGAATAGATCACAGCGTAAAAGAAAATTGTAAACGCCAGCAGCCCGGCGGCGATCAGGTTCGCGGCCAGCGCCAGCATCATCACCGAAAGTCCGGACAGAGCCAGACCCAGCGACAATGCCTCATTCGACATAATCTTGCCCGCCGGGATCGGTCGTTTGGATGTGCGGCGCATCACCGCGTCAATGTCAGCATCCCACCACATATTCAGCGCGCCGGACGCGCCGGCGCCCACGGCGATAAACAGAATGGAGGCGAACGCGATAACCGGGTGAACAGAAACCGGCGCCGCCAGCAGTCCAACCAGCGCGGTAAAGACTACAAGAGACATGACGCGCGGCTTGAGCAGCGCGAAATAATCACCCAGTTGCGGGTCGTAGGTTTCGACGTTTGTGCTGTAGCTTACATCAGCCATGGCTTCGCCTCAGGTCGGTGTGTCGCCGCGTCGCGCGCGGCAAGCAATCAGTTTGATGCCAGAACGCGCGTCTGCGGGACGCCGGCATACTCTTCTTTGGTCTCCGCCAGCCACTGCGCATAGGCCTCTTCCGACACCACTTTCACCGTAATCGGCATGTAAGCATGGTAAAATCCGCAGAGTTCCGAACACTGGCCGAAATACACGCCCTCCTGCTCAGCCTCGAACCACAATTCCGCCAGGCGGCCAGGAACAGCATCCTGCTTCACGCCAAAGGACGGGATGGTCCATGCGTGGATTACATCGGCTGCTGTGACTTGCACAACGATTGTCTTGCCCACCGGCACAACCATTGCTGTGTCTGTTGCCAGTAGAAACTCGTCTCGGCTGTAGCCGGCATCGGCGAGCTTGGCCTCCATGTGCTCATCCATCACGTAGGGTGTCACATTGGCGTCCTCTGGCCGCGCGGATTCGTCCAGTGTCGCAGAAGACCCCAGCATATAGCTATCGAACGAGAACCCTTCATCGACGTATTCGTAGCCCCAGAACCACTGGTAACCTGTGGCTTTGATGGTGATGTCGGCTTCCGGGATTTCCTGTTGCTTGAAGAGGACCGGCAGTGAAAACGCACCGATAAAGACCAGGATCACGATCGGAACAACCGTCCAAGCGATTTCGACCGGTGTGTTATGCGTAAAGCTTGCCGGTTCCGGGTTGCGCTCTCGGTTGTAACGGACGATCACCCACCCAAGCAGGCCGGTTACGAACAAAGTTATCAGTGTGATGATCACAAGAATCATGCCATCCAGCCACTGCAAGTCATGCGCCAGTTCCGTTACGCCCGGTTGGAACCCCATCTTGCCATCCACCGGCTTGCCAATGGATTCAAGACCATCCTGCGCCAAGGCAGGCATTGCGAAAAAGGCAGCCATCAGGCCAGCAAAGGAAAGAAGTCGTGTCATAAGCGTCCCGATCTTGCGTTGATCACTGGATCATGTTGTCGCATTGTGGCTGGGAAGGCGCGCACCGTTCCTGCCGTTGTATTTACCCGTTCTTACAATCATATTCTTTTCGCAAGATAAAGAGTTCTGCCTGCGTTATTAGGACGCTTTTGCGGAATAACATTCACCTGACGGAGCGTTTCATGTCCAATACCGCCTTCTCGCCTTTCGAAGAAACGCTTGACCGCGAGGCGACATTGAAAATTCTGCGCCAGGCGACAGCTGGTGCGGACGATGGCGAGCTGTTTCTTGAGCGCAGACGGTCGGAAGCGCTGGTTTTCGATGACGGGCGTCTGAAATCCGCAAGCTACGATGCTTCCGAAGGCTTTGGTTTACGTGCCGTTCGCGGTGAGGTCACCGGCTATGCACATTCCACCGAAATGACCGAAGCAGCCCTCGTTCGTGCGGCCGATACGGCACGTTTGGCTGTCGGCACGGGCGGCGGCACATGGTCCGACGCGCCCCCATCAACTAACAGAAAACTCTACACAGACACCGATCCGATTGAAGGCGCGGCCTTTCCGGTTAAAATCGATACCCTCCGCGACATCGACGCGTTTGCGCGTGATCTCGAACCCCGCGTCGTTCAAGTTTCTGCAACCATCGCCGCCAGCCTGCAAGAAATCGAAATCATGCGCCCGGATGGCCACACGGTCCGCGACACCCGCCCTATGACACGGGTCAATGTCTCCGTCATCGTGGAGCAAAACGGACGCCGTGAATCCGGCTCGGCCGGCGGAGGCGGACGCATCGGTCTTGACGGGCTAATCGCGCCCGACGACTGGCAGGGCAAAACACGCGAAGCATTGCGCGTCGCGCTGGTGAACCTCGACGCTATTGCCGCGCCCGCCGGAGTCATGGATGTCGTTCTGGGCCCGGGTTGGCCAGGTATCCTTCTGCACGAAGCGATCGGGCACGGGCTGGAAGGCGATTTTAACCGCAAGGGCACATCTGCTTTTGCTGGGCTTATGGGCGAGCGGATCGCGAGCAGAGGCGTGACCGTTTTGGACGATGGCACGATACCCGATCGTCGCGGTTCCATCAGTGTGGACGACGAAGGCACACCTTCGTCGAAAACAACCCTGATTAAAGACGGCATTCTGGTCGGATACATGCAGGATCGCCAAAACGCGCGTCTTATGGGCGTCGCGCCTACGGGCAACGGGCGCCGCGAGAGTTATGCTCACGCGCCGATGCCCCGTATGACAAATACCTATATGCTCAGCGGCGATAGCGACCCGTCCGACATCGTGGCAGACCTAAGAGATGGCATATATGCAGTTGGCTTTGGCGGTGGGCAGGTCGATATCACCAACGGGAAATTCGTATTCTCCTGCACCGAAGCTTATCGGGTCGAAAACGGCCAGATCGGCGCTCCTGTCAAAGGTGCGACGCTGATCGGAGACGGTGCGACCGCTCTCAAACACATCCACGCCATCGGCAATGACATGGCGCTGGATCCGGGAATGGGCAACTGCGGCAAGGCCGGCCAATGGGTGCCGGTCGGCGTGGGACAGCCAACATTGATGATCGGTGGCCTGACGGTTGGTGGATCAGCTGCATGAGCAACATATACAACGATCCGCGATCAAAAATCGTTCATCCGTTATTAACCAACACGGCGTACATCTGATTCCGCAACGGACGGAGCCGAGGATGACTGACAGGGATTTTGATCCTTCTTCCACTCACCCCCCACTCCCACCCACCTCGGAAGATGAACAGTTTTCCCGGCTCCGTCTTTTGCGCTCCCGCCGGGTCGGCATAACGACGTATAAACGACTGCTGACTGAACACGGCACCGCGCAGAACGCGCTGGCCGCGCTACCCGAGGTGGCTCGGGCCGCCGGCGTTGAGTCATACGAAGTATGCCCCGAGGCTGTCATACAGGCCGAACTCAACGCCGCGCGTGCGGCCGGTGCGCGGCTTGTACCGGAAGGCACCTCATCCTACCCCAGCGCGCTTTCTGAGCTTGAAGATGCACCGCCGTTTCTTTGGGTGATCGGCGACACGGACTTGCTGAATAGGCCGATGATTTCACTGGTTGGCGCGCGCAACGCATCCTCTTTGGGGACGCGTATGGCCCGCGCGCTCGCCCGCGATCTCGGGGCTGCAGGCTATGTGGTCGTCTCGGGCCTTGCCCGGGGTGTGGATGCGGCGGCTCACGGAGCCGCTTTGCCGACCGGAACAATCGCTGTGCAGGCAGGCGGCGTTGACGTGATTTACCCGGCCGAAAACACTGAGCTGGCAGAAGAAATTGCCAAGCAAGGCCTGCGTTTGTCCGAACAACCCATGGCACTGCAACCCATGGCGCGTCACTTTCCGAGCCGCAATCGTGTCATATCTGGTCTCAGCCAGGCCACGGTCGTGGTGGAGGCCGCAGCAAAATCAGGAAGCCTGATCACGGCGCGCGATGCGCTTGATCAGGGACGCGACGTGCTCGCCGTGCCCGGGAACCCCTTTGACGCGCGCGCCGCAGGCTGCAACCAGCTGATCCGTGACGGCGCAACCTTGATCCGATCGGGCGCGGATGTCATCGAAGCGCTTGGCCCGATCACCAGCGCCATACCTGAATTGCCCCTACCTGCGCCCGCCGCGCCGACCCCGCGTGGATCTCAGAAACCGCTCAAGAAAATTGCCGCCCTGCACCGCGAAATTTTAGCCCGGCTTAGTCCAGCACCCGTTTCCGAAGATCAACTGATCCGCGACCTTGCAGTGTCGGCGTCCGACGCCGCACCTGCGCTCCTTGATCTGGAGCTTGACGGCCAGATCACCCGACACTCCGGCGGACTTCTTGCGCGCGAAAAATGAATGATGTTCAGCCGCGTTTGCGCGCGATTGCACCTGTCGCAGGCTACCGCAAAAGGCGAGGATGCCCGCTCGAAAGCAGAAGAATGGACAGACAAGGCGTGTCGGATTCCCGCCGCACCGACATGCGTGCAGGGCATCCGCGCACCTTTTGCGTGGCGTTACCTGTTGAAAATATTTTCTTGCGCCCCATCTCTCGGATCGCCATAGACACATCAAAATTACGTTCAGAGGTGCCCCAGTAAATGCCAGTCGTTGTTGTCGAATCCCCTGCCAAAGCAAAGACAATCAACTCATATCTCGGCGACGACTACACTGTACTGGCGTCCTATGGGCACGTCCGTGACCTGCCGCCCAAGGACGGTTCGGTCGACCCCGACGATGGCTTCGACATGACGTGGGAAGTCGGTTCGGACAGCCGCAAACACGTTAAGGCGATTGCCGATGCGCTCAAAGACGACAATGAGCTGATCCTTGCGACGGACCCAGACCGAGAGGGCGAAGCCATCAGTTGGCACCTGCAAGAGGCGCTGACGAAACGCAAGTCGATCAAGAAGGATACGCCGGTCAGCCGCGTTGTTTTCAACGCGATCACCAAGTCTGCGGTCTCTGATGCTATGCAGAATCCGCGGCAGGTCGATATGCCACTGGTCGAGGCCTATCTGGCACGCCGGGCACTGGACTACCTTGTCGGCTTCAATCTCAGCCCGGTGCTCTGGCGAAAATTGCCGGGCGCAAAATCAGCCGGACGGGTGCAGTCCGTGACGCTGCGGATGATCGTTGAACGCGAGATGGAAATCGAAGCCTTTCGCCCTCGGGAATACTGGTCGGTGAAAGCGCAGCTCACGACACCGCGCGGTCAAGCGTTCGAAGCGCGTCTCACAGTACTGGCGGGCAAGAAACTCGAGCGTTTCGACCTTGAAAACGGAACGCAGGCCGAGATGGCCGTTCAGGCGATCAGCAGCCGCGATCTGCAAGTGACCTCGGTCGAGGCGAAACCTGCTAACCGAAATCCGTCCGCGCCCTTTATGACCTCTACTCTTCAGCAGGAGGCGAGCCGCAAGTTCGGCATGGGTGCGCGCCAAACCATGAGCACTGCGCAGCGGCTTTATGAGGCAGGCTACATAACCTACATGCGGACCGATGGCATCGACATGGCGCCGGAAGCGGTTGCGGCGGCACGCGACGCGATCAAGGCGCTTTATGGCGAAAACTATCTGCCGAACGCGCCGCGCATATACAAAAACAAGGCCAAGAACGCGCAGGAAGCCCACGAATGCGTCCGTCCCACGGACATGATGACCAAGGCCGAGACTCTCAAAACCACAGACGCGGACCAACGCAAGCTTTATGATCTAATCTGGAAACGCACGCTTGCCTGCCAGATGGAGGCGGCCCGACTGGAACGGACAACCGCCGAAATCGGCAGCGCGGACGGACAAGTCGGCCTGCGCGCAACCGGTCAAGTGATGCTGTTTGACGGTTTCTTACGGGTCTACGAAGAGGGCCGCGACGATGTGGTCGTGGACGAGGACGACAAGCGCCTCCCCCAGATTGATGCGGGCGACGCGCTGGACAAACGCGGCGTGACACCCGAGCAGCACTTTACCCAGCCTCCACCGCGTTACACTGAGGCGACTCTGGTCAAGCGCATGGAAGAATTGGGCGTCGGGCGCCCGTCCACCTATGCCTCTGTCGTGACAACCATTCAGGATCGCGAATATGTTCGAAAGGAAAAAAACCGCCTGATCCCCGAGGACAAGGGGCGGCTCGTGACCGCCTTCCTGACCAACTATTTCCGCCGGTACGTCGGCTATGACTTCACCGCAGGACTGGAAGACGAGCTGGATACGATCAGCGCGGGGGATGCCGATTATAAGGATGTTTTGGGGCGGTTCTGGCGCGACTTTTCGGCAGCCATTGCTGAAACCGCCGATCTGCGCATCACGGAAGTTCTGGAAAAAATCAACGAGGTGCTTGAGCCGCATCTCTTCCCGCCCAATGAAGACGGCGGCGACCCGCGGTTGTGTGCGAACTGCGGTGCAGGCCGTCTGAGCATGCGAACCGCGCGATCGGGCGGGGCGTTTATCGGTTGCTCAAACTATCCCGAATGCCGCTACACGCGGCCCTTCGGGCCACCGGGTCAGGAAGATACCAGCGGCATCCCGCCCGAAGGCAAGCTCCTGGGTGAAGATGCAGGCGAGAAGATTTTTGCGTTCAAAGGGCGCTTCGGGCCTTATGTCCAGCGCGGCGAGGTGACCGAAGAGGTCAAAAAACCACCGCGTCAGTCAATTCCCAAGGATTGGCCGCCTGAAGACGTGGATCTGGCACAGGCGGTCAAACTCTTGTCGTTGCCGCGCAAAATCGGCCCCCACCCGGAAGACGGGATCGCTGTCTGGGCCAACATCGGTCGTTATGGCCCTTACATAAAACATGCGGAAAGCACGTCAGACCGGGGCGGCACCAACGCCAACCTGGAGAACATCGACGAAGTGTGGACCGTGGGCATGAACCGCGCCGTTCAGCTGCTGGCGGAAAAACTGGCAAGTCGTGGGGGTCGCGGCGCCGCTGCCAAAACGCTCCGCGCGTTGGGCGAGCATCCGGACGCCGGCGGCGCGCTGAACCTTATGGAAGGAAAATACGGGCCTTACGTCAAATGGGACAAGGTGAACGCGACTTTGCCGAAAGACTGTGATCCGGCGACCCTTACGCTGGAACAGGCGGTGACACTGGTCGACGAAAAAGCCGCGCAAAAGGGAAAAGGTCGCAAGCCGGCTGCGAAAAAATCTTCTGCCAGGAAGAAGGCGCCAGCCAAAAGCGCAGCGAAGTAACGTCGCAGCGCTGAAGACCAGCCAGCTTTTAATTGCCAAGGTCGCCAGTACTTATGGCGCGCCTCAGATCTTGTGTTAAAGTATACCGTGAAATACAAACACAGTTGTATCGTCCTTTAAGAGGCGCGCGACGGGAACAAAATCTACCTTCTGACCAGCCTGTCAGATGTAAGGAAGCAAAATGAAGAAGATTTATGGCTCAGCGTCGGATGCGCTGGATGGTGTTCTGCATGATGGCATGATGATTGCGGCAGGCGGGTTCGGACTGTGTGGCATCCCTGAGCTCTTACTGGCCGCGATTCGCGATTCAGGCGTTAAAGATCTGACTTTCGCGTCAAACAATGCGGGTGTGGATGACTTTGGTATCGGCATCCTGCTGCAATCCCGGCAAGTCAGTAAAATGATTTCTTCATATGTCGGCGAAAATGCGGAATTCATGCGCCAGTATCTGTCTGGTGAACTGGAGCTTGAGTTTAACCCTCAAGGCACCTTGGCCGAGCGCATGCGTGCAGCGGGATGCGGGATACCCGGTTTCTACACTAAGACGGGCGTCGGCACCGTTATCGCCGAAGGCAAGGAACACAAAGACTTCGACGGGGAAACGTATATCCTCGAACGCGGGATTTTTGCGGACCTTTCAATCGTCAAAGCCTGGAAAGCGGATGAGACCGGAAACCTGGTGTTCCGAAAGACAGCGCGCAACTTCAACCCGCCTGCGGCCATGTGCGGCAAGCTCTGCGTCGTCGAAGTCGAAGAGATTGTTCCAACCGGCAGCCTCGACCCGGACCATATCCACTTGCCCGGCATTTACGTGCAACGGCTGATACAGGGCGAGCATGAAAAGCGGATCGAGCAACGGACCACGCGCGCAGCGTAGGGCGAGGAGCTATGGCAGACACTTTTACAGAAACATCTGATGATCCGATCGACGTAGCACTTGGCTTTGATGAAAAAGGCTTCGAGGGGTTTTCGCGCGCGCGTGTTGCGATGGTGTTGACCAACCCGAACCTGCCGGACAATCCGATCGTCTACGTAAATGAAGCATTCGTGCGTGCGACGGGGTACGCGCGATCTGCTTCGATCGGACGGAACTGCCGGTTCCTGCAGGGCGAGGACACTGAGAAGGCCGCGGTCGACACCGTACGCTCGGGCATTGAAGATGAAAGAAACGTGGCCGTTGACATCCTGAACTACAAGGCAAGCGGCCAACCGTTTATGAACCGACTGATCGTCTCCCCGATTGCAGACGCGAGCGGAAAGACGCAATTCTTCATTGGGATTCAAAAAGAGCTGCGCAACGGGGAACGGGACAAAAGCGCGGAACGGATCAACGATCAGCTGATGGAAGTTCAAAGCCGCGTGCACTCGGACCTTTCGATGATCATCACAATGATCCGGCAACAATCGGCGGCCATGTCCGTGCCAGATGACTTTGTTGCGTTGAGCCGGCGGGTAGAAACGTTGCAATTGCTTTACGAAGAGATGAAACTGTCGGACTCGTTTTCGAACACGGATTCCATTCAGATGGGCAGTTTCCTTTCCCGGCTGGCCTGCGCCATTGCCCATATCGAAGGACGATCGGGCGTACGCATGAATATCCAGATTGAACCGCTTGAGGTGCCAATTGAAGTTGCCACGCGGGTTGGCCTGGTGGCCTCCGAGCTGTTGACCAACGCCTTTCAGCACGCCTTTGAGCGCATGGACACAGGCCTTGTCGAGATCCGTATGTCACAACTCAGTGCCGGCGGTTTGCGCCTCATCGTTTCCGATGACGGCATCGGCATCCCGAAATCAACGCAATGGCCCTCCACATCAACGGTCGGCGGGCGCATTGTCAGCGGGCTGATCGAAGGGCTTGAAGGCACGCTGCATCTGGGCCGTGGCGCTGCTGGCAGCTTTGTGACAATTGACGTGCCTGCGGGTGCAACCATAACAGACTAACTTCAGACAGGACTGACTATGCCTTGGGACCGCAACCAAATGGCCGCACGCGCGGCGCAGGAGCTTGAAGACGGCTGGTACGTCAACCTCGGGATTGGCATTCCCACGCTGGTCAGCAACTACATTCCTGATGGAATTGAAGTCACACTCCAGTCCGAAAATGGCATGTTGGGCATGGGTCCTTTCCCGATCGAAGGGGAAGAGGACGCGGACCTGATCAACGCCGGCAAACAGACCATCACGGAACTGCCTCAGACCGCCTATTTCGACAGCGCACAGTCCTTTGGCATGATCCGCGGCGGCAAGATTGCCATGGCCATTCTCGGCGCGATGGAAGTCGCCGAAAACGGAGATCTCGCCAATTGGATGATCCCTGGCAAACTGGTCAAAGGCATGGGAGGCGCGATGGATCTCGTCGCAGGTGTCGGGCGCGTTGTCGTTGTGATGGACCACACCTCCAAACACGGCGACAGTAAACTGCTGCGCGAATGCACCCTGCCCCTCACTGGGAAAGGCGTGGTGGATCGGATCATCACAAACCTGGGCGTGCTTGATGTCGTCGAGGGCGGGCTGGAAATCGTCGAACTCGCTGAGGGTGTCAGCGAAGACGACCTGCGCGCCGCGACCGAAGCCACCTTGGTCTGATCGCTGGCCGTCAGTTCAGACCGGCAAAAACACAACCGTCAGATACAAGTTCAGGCGGCGTCAGGCACAGACCGCGCGCCACCTGAAAGGCTGCAAGCACTTTCGGTACGTAATCACGAGTTTCCGCAAAGGGAGGCACGCCATCATACTTGCGCAGGTTTCCCTCGCCCGCGTTATAGCCTGCAAGTACCATGATCGGATCGCCGTCAAACTCTTCCATCAGCCAATCGAGATACCGAACGCCGCCGCGGATGTTTTGATCTGCTTGAAAGGCGTTGTTGACGCCAAAGCGCTCCGCAGTGGCCGGCATCAGTTGCATAAGGCCTTCCGCGCCAACCGAGCTGATCGCGGCCGGATTGCCTGCGGATTCAACTGAGATCACAGCCAGAACCAAAGCGGGCGACACACGGGTGCCAACCGTGGTGCGCAAGATGTCGGCACCGTTCTCACGCGCAATGGTTTGCAGGTTTTGCAATCGGGGTTCGGGGACACCCTCGGTTGCCGTCAAAACGGCCATCGCATCAAAAAGCCGTCCGGGTCGAGATTGCGACATTGCCGGGGAGATGCGAGTCCAGAACCAACTCAGACTGCCGATTTCCTCGTTGTCCAGCACCTCTGGCGTCAGCGACACGGTGACCGGCGGGGCCTTTGGCCGGGCCAGCAAACGTGCCTGCTCTTCGGGGTCGATTTGTACGATACTCGGCCTCTGACCGGCCTGGGGCGCTTTAACACGCTTGAAACTAAAGTCATGAAAAGGATGCGGCTCTTCCGCAAACGCGGACGAAACCGCCAAAAACGCCGCCAAAAGCGCCGATCTGGCCAATATTTGCATGATACCTGCTCGTTTTAGGTCGTATTTGTTTTGCCAGCAGTATTGCAGATCATACCGCGTCTGGCCAGAAAATCGGCACTGTGAACGCGGCGATTTCGCCACAATCCCCCTTGATTTTAAGAAAGAGTAAACGCGGAATTAAAAAACTTTCTATAAAAAACAGAGCGCTAACAGTTTTTTCCGATTTTTTTTGGATTGAAAGTTAAAAGTCACATTTGCGGTCAAATTCATGCCCCAATCACAGGGCTTTATAACGGCATACCAAGTCGGACAGACCACAGGAGAAACACGGTCACTGAGGACGGCAAGGTTAGTAAGTGAAAATCAAGTGATCCTTTGGAGGGACGTACCATGATGAAATTTATCAAGAACTTCCGTAAAGACGAAGACGGTGCCGTAACCGTTGACTGGGTAGTGCTGACAGCTGCTGTTGTTGGTCTCGCAGTTGCCGCATACAGCACTATCTCCGACGGCGCCAACAACCTGACAGCAGATACCGCTGAGTACCTGAACAACCAAGACCTGTCCGGCTTCGAAAACATCAGCGGCACAGGCAACGCTGGTGGTGGCGAAGGTGGTGGCGAAGGTGGCGGCGAAGCTCCGGTTACCGAATAATACGTCGTAGGCTCACACAGAGCCACACTTTACATGGGGGCCGCTTAGCGTTTCAGCGCACGCGGCCCCTTTTTCGTCTTTAACTCGGATTCAGTCTGCAGGGCTCGATATGTTTGATGTTTTGACACGTTTTAGAAAAGATGAAGACGGAGCCGTTACCGTGGACTGGGTCATTCTGACAGCGGCGGTGGTTGGACTGGCAGCCGCCACGATCAACGAAATTCGCAGCGGAACGGACAGCGTCACAGAAGATACAGCGTCTTACCTGGACCGCCAGGAACCAAGCTCCAACCAGAATCTTCAGGATATCTACGGTTTGCCAGAAGGCGACGCCGGAGACGGCGGCGATGCGCCCGGTGATGGCGGCGCGGCCGTTCAGACCGACTAGATGGGCCGACCCGTGTGCTGTCGTACACGCAGCGGAAGCGCGGATTTGAGCGGTCTGCCACGGGGAGAACATCTGGCAATCCAGAAATTGCCACAATTGCAGTGCATTTCTGCAGCAAAGAGAATGGGTCCTAAGGGCTGGCCCGTGTGTAAAACGAGGTGACATGATGCGAGTGATCTTTGGATTGGTACTTTTGGCAGGTGTCGCGCTTGCTGGAGGCGCGGTCTACATTGCAAAAGACCATATTGGACAATACCAGGCCCAATTGGCCCACGCAAAAGAAATGCAGCGTGCGATTGTTCCGACAAAAACGGTGTATGTCTCGACACGGGCTCTTAAATACGGCGAAACTCTGAAACAGGACGACGTAAAGGCCGTACGCTGGCCTGAAAACGCCATCCCGGCCGGGGCATTCACGGACATGGAAGTCTTGTTTCCGGAAGACAATGCCGAACCGCGGCTGATCGTGCGCCCGATGGAGCCTCAAGAAGCGATCATGGCCATAAAAATTACAGAGCCTGGCGAGGACATTGGCCTGACAACTCGACTTGAAAAAGGCATGCGAGCATTTGCTATTCGCGTTGATGTCGCCTCAGGTGTGTCCGGCTTCCTGCGTCCCGGCGATAAGGTAGACGTTTACTGGACCGGTTCCATCAAGGTCGGTGAGAGCCGAGAGGAAGTCACGCAATTGATCCAGACAGCCGTTAGCCTGATTGCCGTCGACCAGACAGACGATCAAATCAATGGCGCGCGGATCGCCCGTACGGTTACAGTAGCGGCGACACCAGAACAGGTTGCCGCACTCGCGCAAGCGCAGTCGACCGGCAAATTGTCTCTGTCGCTGGTGGGCGCGGGCGACGATACCGAACTTGAAGATATCCAGGTTGATCAGGTGTCTCTTCTTGGTTTGACAAAAGCTGCACCGAAAGTTGCAGCGCCCAAAGCGCGGGTCTGCTCAATCCGGACTCGTCGGGGCGCGGAGGTCATGACGATCCCGATTCCCTGCACAAACTGACGCAAAACCATAGGCTTAAGAGGGCGCACGGGTTTCCGGAGCGCCCTCTTCTATTTGGGCGTGTTGCCATTTATCCACATAAGCACAAACGCGGAACCCATTGATTATTGCAAAAAAATCATTTTGCGCGCATTGTGCAGGTCATGCGGGCGCTAAGACCCGAAACCGAGGCGTGATCAAAAAGGGCAGGTCACATGAAAACAAATGGATTATTGAAAGCAGCCCTTCTCGGGCTGACCCTCAGCGTGAGTCCACTCGCCCTAACCGGGCCAGTGACTGCTCAGGCTGAAACACTTCGCGTGATCGCGAAGGAAACAAACGAACGGCTGGACGTTTCTCAGAACCGCGCAGTCGTTGTCGAAAGTGAAATTCCTTTCGCTGAACTCAGCATTGCCAATCCCGGCATTGCTGACATCTCCTCTCTCTCAGACCGCAGCATTTACGTTTTGGGCAAGGTGCCTGGCATCACGACCCTGACGCTTTTTGATGCGGCCGGACAACTGATCACGAACGTCGAAGTTCGGGTCGCGCCGGACCTGACGGAGTTTAAGGAGCGCCTGCGGCAGATTTTGCCGGGTGAAAATATCGAAGTCCGCACGGCCAACGACGGAATCGTGCTGTCGGGCGTTGTGTCAAGCACGCAACGACTGTCGCGCGCTCTGGAGCTGGCACAGCGATACGCGCCGGACCGGGTGTCGAACCTTATGACGGTCGGCGGCACCCAGCAGGTGATGTTGAAGGTGCGGTTCGCGGAAATGAGCCGCGGCGTTTCAAAATCACTGCAAAGTTCGCTGCGGGTGACCGGCGGTGAGGCGGAAGCCGGTATCGGTCGCGGCATTGCAGGTGTTCCCAATGTCGCGGGCGCAGCATCGCAAGGCGCCGTATTCTTCGACTTCGGCATAGGGTCTACGCAAGTCCAACTCCTGTTGGAGGCGCTGGAAACCAAAGGCGCCGTCCGAACGCTCGCTGAACCCAATCTGGTTGCCTTGTCCGGGCAGGAAGCCGGCTTTCTTGCTGGTGGTGAATACCCTGTTCCGGTGCAAAGTGACGACGGCATCAGCGTCGAGTACAAACCTTTCGGTATTGAGTTGAACTTTGTGCCAAATGTGATCGACAGCGACAGCCTGAACTTGCAGCTGTCTGCGGCGACGTCGTCCATTGACCCCTCCAACAGCGTCACGTTGGGCGAAGGCTTTACGGTCGATGCCTTCATCCGGCGCGAGGCCTCAACCACCGTCGAAATGGACGATGGCGAAAGCTTCGCAATTGCCGGTTTGTTGGAGGACAACTTTACCGACAACATCTCGCAGGTGCCGTGGCTGGGCGATATCCCGATCCTCGGGTCTCTTTTCCGCAGCACCGACTATGCGCGCAACCAGACGGAGCTAGTGATCATCATCACGGCTCACCTCGTCAGCCCAACACAGGGTGAAGCGCTGGCGCTGCCGACAGACCGGATCAAACCGCCGACCGAGGCGGATCTGTTCCTGAATGGTCGGACCGTTGAAAACGTGAACGTCAGAGGCGCCGCAGGCGAAGTCGCTCAGCAAGACTTCAGCGGATCCTATGGCTACGTGATGGAGTGATCAGATGAGATACCTCACCCATAAATCCAAGATCGCGCTCTGCATCGGCGTCGGGGCCACAGCTCTGACGGCCTGTGCCCCAGAAAGCGGTGTCGGACAATTCTACCGGGAGGCCGGCATTCAGCTGGATCAAGGCGAGTTCGGCAATGCGACGCTGCACAATCAGTTGGTGCAAACCTGCGCGACCAATGGCTTCGGCGGCGGCAAGGTTTCGGGCAAAGCCGGTGATCCGGTGGTTGTGCTTGATCCCGAAAGCACACCAACCCGCAAGGTCTATCGTGTCCATTGTGACGGTGATCTAGACGGCAAGTACGCCTCTGTGATCTACCGCCAGTATGTGGGCAGCTCAACGCAGGCCCAAAGCGTGGAAAGCGCGGACGGCGAATAAGCCCCTCTTACCTGCCCGATACACCAAAAAAGGCAGAGCCACGGCTCTGCCTTTTTTTCTTGCACACGACAACAGGCGTATCTCACAATTTCACCTGCTCCCCCTCATTGTATCGCAAAACCCAACAATTGGGCCGATTAAGCCGTAATCTCGCCCAAGTTCACTGCGACCACAGGCTTCAAGGGATACCTATGTCCGGCCACCCTGCCGGACGGATGCATCACACAGGGCTTTTTGGGGTCTATCATCCCCCACGTTCGCTGGGTGGCGCTTCGAAGCACAAAGGAAGACGAGGCAATGAGCAGCACCATGCCACAACCCGAGACACCGGCCATCCTGGCCTGCACGGTTAGTCGCGACGTACAGAACTTCGACCTTCTGATCGAAGACATGGAGCTGGCGTTAGGCGAAAACTGGGGGGATCTGGGATTTGCAGAAGCGCTGGCCTTCTTCGGGCAACCGGAAGCCGAGACGCTGGAATTCATAGCGCTGGCGATGGATGAAACGGACGAAGAAAACCTTGTTTTGATGGGAGAAATCATCTCTCAGGCAAAGGCGCGCAAAATCAAGGTCATCCTGATTGCGGAAGATGTAACTCCGGCGTCCCTGCACTCGCTGCTGCGCCAGGGCGCCGACGAATTTGTGCCCTACCCGCTGCCTGAAAACGAACTCGCCGAAGCCATCGAACGCGTCCGCAAGGCCGATCAGTTGATCGCTGCCGCGGGCGAAACGCCCAAATTGACTGCCGACAACCAGAAAGAAGGCGCGGTCATTGTCGTTCATGGGCTGGCCGGCGGTACCGGCGCGACCACGCTGGCGGTCAATCTGGCTTGGGAACTGGCAACGCAGGGCAAGGAAAACGGCCCCAAGGTGTGCCTGATTGATCTGGATTTGCAGTTCGGCTCCGTCGCCACATATCTCGACCTGCCCCGCCGTGAGGTGGTTTACGATATGTTGTCTGATACCGAAGGCATGGATGATGAAATCTTCGGCCAGTCGCTGCTGACCTTTGAAGACACGATGCAGGTTCTGACTGCGCCAACAGATATGCTGCCGCTCGATCTTGTCTCTTCTGACGACATAAATCGCGTTTTGACAATGGCCCGCAAACACTTCGACTACGTCGTAATCGATATGCCGTCCACGCTGGTCGGCTGGTCAGAGGCCGTACTCAACGCAGCTCACATCTATTTCGCCAGCGTTGAGCTGGATATGCGTTCGGCTCAGAATACGCTGCGGTTCAAACGCGCCCTTCAATCCGAAGACCTGCCCGTGGAAAAACTGCGCTATGTGTTGAACCGCGCACCGAAGTTTACCGACCTATCAGGCAAGAGCCGCGTCAAACGCATGGCCGAAAGCCTCAGCATCTCAATTGACGTACATATGCCGGACGGCGGCAAACCGATCACTCAAGGGGCGGACCACGGCGTGCCTCTGGCCATGTCCGCAGCAAAGAACCCGTTGCGTCGCGAGATTATGAAGCTTGCCGCATCGATCCATGAACTCGGGGACGAGGACGTCCAGGCGGCCTGACCTCTGAAGGAACAAGTGCATGTTTTCAAAATATAAAAAGCAATCCGACAGTGCGCCTGCAAAGGTGGAGACGGCGCCGGCGCCAACTGCGGCCAAATCTACGCAGGCCGAACCTGCGACCCTGATGCGCAAAGCGCCCGCCAACACGCCGGCCCAGGTCGCGTCGGTTGACAAGGAACGCAAGCGCAAAGAGCGGATGGGCGAGATCAAGTTGGAGCTGCACCGTGTGCTGCTCGACAACCTTAATCTCTCAGCGCTTGAACATGCCACCGAACAGGATCTGCGCCAGGAAATCAGCGCCATTGCGACCGAACACCTGCAGGCGCAAAGCATCGTTCTCAACCGCGAAGACCGCCAGACCCTGACGTCAGAGCTTTATGACGAGGTCACGGGTCTTGGCCCGTTGGAAACGCTTCTGAAAGATGACACCGTCAACGATATTCTGGTCAACGGCCCACAACAGATTTTTGTGGAGCGCGACGGTCGGCTGGAGTTGTCGGATGTCACGTTCAAGGATGAACGGCACCTGCTGCGGATCATCGACAAGATTGTTTCCGCCGTGGGTCGGCGCGTTGACGAATCTAATCCCTATGTGGACGCCCGTCTCAAGGACGGCTCGCGGTTTAACGCGATGGTACCCCCTGTTGCGGTGGACGGCTCGCTTGTCTCCATCCGAAAATTCAAAAAGGACAAGCTCGGGATAGATGATCTGGTGACGTTTGGCGCTTTTACAGAGGAAATGGCCGCATATTTGCAGGCCGCAGTGGCCACGCGTCTCAACGTGATCGTCTCCGGAGGCACCGGATCGGGTAAAACAACCACGCTGAACGCGCTGTCGTCCTTTATTGACAACGCGGAACGCATCTTGACGATTGAGGACACCGCGGAACTCCAGCTTCAACAGACCCATGTGGGCCGGATGGAAAGCCGCCCGCCCAACGTGGAAGGCAAGGGCGAGGTTTCACCGCGCGACTGTCTGAAAAACGCCCTTCGGATGCGACCTGACCGCATTATCGTCGGGGAGACGCGGGGTGAAGAGGTGATCGACATGTTGCAGGCCATGAACACTGGCCACGACGGGTCGATGACGACGATCCACGCCAACTCAGCCCGCGACGGGATCAGCCGTCTGGAAAACATGATCGCCATGGCCGGCATCGAAATGCCTATCAAGGCGGTGCGCAGCCAGATCTCTTCGGCTGTGAATTTGATCGTGCAGGCCTCCCGTCTGCAGGACGGCTCGCGACGCATGACCTCGATCACGGAAATCACCGGGATGGAAGGCGAGGTGATCTCCATGCAGGAGATTTTCCGTTACCAGCGTGTTGGCCTGACACCGGACAACAAAATCATCGGTCACTTTACAGCCACCGGCGTGCGGTCTGCCTATTCGGAACGTTTCCGTCTTTGGGGCTATGACCTGCCCGCCACCATCTACGAACCCATCGCGGCCCAGTAAGGATCAGTACAATGAGTATGGAACCCATCATCTACGGTTTGATCTTTGTCGGTGTTTTGGTGCTGGTCGAGGGCCTGTATCTTGTGACTTTCGGCAAATCGATCAGCCTGAACAGCCGCGTCAACCGCCGCCTGGAAATGCTCGACAAGGGCACCGGTCGCGAAGAAGTGCTCGAAAAGCTGCGCAAGGAAATGCAGCAGCACATGAAATCCAGATCGATCCCCCTCTACTCACTTTTGGGGGAAAAGGCACAAAAGGCTGCCATCGCCTTCACACCACGCCAGCTCATTTTTATCATGATCGGCCTTGCGATTGTTGCCTTTCTCGGGCTGACCGTCGGCACCGCCTCGTCGTTGCCCGTGCGCATCATGATGGCGATCGGCATCGGTGTCGGTGCGGTTTATTTCTGGGTGTCCAGCAAGGCCAACAAGCGTCTTGCATTGATCGAAGAACAGCTGCCTGATGCGGTAGAACTGATGGTGCGCTCGCTGCGCGTGGGTCACCCCTTTTCTTCCGCCGTGCAGATCGTATCCAAGGAGGTGCCAGACCCGCTGGCATCGGAAATGGGCATTATCGCGGATGAAAGCGCCTACGGTCGCGACGTCGGCGAAGCACTCAAGGAAATGGCTGAACGTCTTGATATGCAGGATTTGCGCTTTCTCGCGGTGGCCGTGAGCATCCAGCAAACCTCCGGCGGTAACCTTGCCGAAATTCTTGCCGGTCTGGCCCGCGTAATCCGGGCCCGCTTCCGCCTCTTTCGCCGCGTCAAGGCGATCACGGCCGAAGCGAAATGGTCCGGCAAGTTCCTGTCCGGCTTTCCGATTGTCTGCCTGATCGTCATCAACGTCAGCGATCCGAACTACTATGACGAGGTGCGCGACCATGCGTACTTTATCCCCGCCTGCTTTGTCGTGGGCATCTTTCTCGCGCTGAACCTCTTTGTCATGCGCATTTTGACCGACATCAAGGTATAAGGAGCGATCCGATGGAAATGCTGAACAGCTTCAACGCCACCTTGGTCGAATATCTGGGTCCGCTCGGCCCCATTATCCTGCTGGGCAGCCTCGGCGTCATCATGATCATCCTGACGGTTGCGATCATGCTCGCGCAGCCCGAAGACCCGATGAACAAGCTCAAAAAGCAGGTGCAGGCCCCCACGACGAAAGAGCCGGAAAAACGCCTGCGTCAGGGCGAGCGCAACGTGAAGCTCGAGAAATTTGCAAGCTTCCTTGAGCCCAAAGACGTGGCGGAACTCAGCGCGCGCCAACTGATGTTGCGTCAGGCAGGTTACCAGAGCCAGGATGCGGTGCGTTTCTTTCACTTTTCGCAATTTGCACTTGGCATCGCCGGACTGCTGATTGCTTTCGTTTATCTGAACATTCTGGGCGGAGGCGAAGGTTTCAGCGCGGAAAAGATGATGATCTACACGATCATCCCCGGCGCGATCGGCTACTACATCCCCGTTTACTGGGTCAAACGACGCGTCGAAACACGCCGCGAGGAAATCACATCCGGTTTCCCCGACAGCCTTGACATGATGCTGGTCTGTGTCGAAGCCGGTCAGTCGCTCGATCAGAGCATCGTGCGCGTCGCGGCTGAATTACACGCCTCCTACCCGGCGCTTGGACAAGAATTCGACGTTGTCGCCTATGAGATGAAAGCCGGTAAGGACAAAACAAGCGTTCTCAATGACTTCGGCACCCGATGCGCTGTGCCGGACGTGTCTTCGTTTGTGACCGTGCTGAACCAATCCGCAACCTTCGGGACATCCATCGCCGAAGCTCTGCGGGTCTACGCAGGCGAGATGCGCGACAAACGCGTAATGCGCGCCGAAGAGGCCGCAAACAAGTTGCCAACCAAGATGACGCTTGCCACAATGATGTTGACCGTGCCGCCTTTGCTGATCATCCTTGTCGGCCCTTCGGTGCTCGGCATTTCGCAAATCGGCTCTCTAAGCGTCGGGGGACAATGACAACGCAAATTCCGGGTGCCTTCTGCGTATCCATCTGTGCGACAGCGCTCCTGCTTTTGGCCGCCTGCGATACCACGGGCGGCCTTTCCACGCCTGAGGATCAGGTATTGGCGCCCGGCGTGGACCTGCGTGCCGAAAAGCGCGAGGGCATCGACAATGTTGAAATCGGCCACCGCCTCGTAACCGCAGGTGAATATGAATTGGCCATTCGCGCTTTCAATCGCGCCGCACTCGACCGCGGCGGCCTTGACGCAGAATTGCTGTCCGGGCTTGGCACCGCCAACCTCGGGCTTGGGCGTCTCAACCAGGCCGAAGCACTTTTGCGGCGGGCCGTTAAAGAGGACGACGCGGAACCCGTGGACTACAACAACCTGGGCGTTCTGCTCATGGAACGCGGCAAAACAAGCGAAGCCATACAATACTTCCGTCGCGCCTTCGCACTCAGTAATGGCGAAAACGTCGCAATCCGCGACAATTTGCGTTTAGCGCTCGAAAAATCTGAAAATTCTGTTACAACAGAAGTACAAAAACCGAGCGACTACAAGCTGGTGCGGCGTGGAAAAGCAGATTTTGTGATCCAGCCGACATCAAATTGAGGCAAGAGCAGTAAAAGGACGCAAAACATGCGCCACCCCAAAATGTTAGCGGCCTGCGTTGCAGGTCTGTTCGCCGTTGCCGGCTGCGCGGAAAAACCGGACGGCGAGGAAACGGTTGAACGCGCTTTTCAGGATGTAAACGTTGTTGACGAAACCAACCTGTCGGACGTGATGCTGACGGTTGCGGATCCGAACGAAGCCGTTTCCTATTTCCAGCGCACGCTGAAATCCGACCCTGACAGGATCGATATCCAGCGCGGACTGGCCATTTCCTATGTACGGGCCAAACGCTACACCGAGGGCGCGTCTGCGTGGAAAGGCGTGACCAAGAACCCTGAAAGCACGCCGGACGACAAGGTCAGCTATGCCGATGCCTCGATCCGCAATGGAGACTGGGCCACGGCGGAACAGGTGCTCGACACCATACCGCCAACCGTTGAGACCTTTGACCGCTACCGTCTTGAAGCCATGGTGGCCGACGCCAACAAGGAGTGGAAGCGCGCAGACAGCTTTTACGAAACCTCGGTAGGTCTTACCACGCAGCCTGCGGGTGTCTTCAACAACTGGGGCTACTCCAAGCTGACCCGCGGTGACTACAAGGGCGCGGAAAAGCTCTTTGGCGAGGCGATCAAGCAGGACAGCACGCTCTTCACCGCCAAGAACAACATGGTTCTGGCCCGCGCGGCACAGCAGAACTACTCGATCCCCGTGGTACCGATGGATCAGACCGAACGCGCCCAGCTGGAATACACCATGGCTCTGGCCGCGATCAAACAGGGCGACACCGCCAAAGGTGAGTCGCTTCTGCGTGATGCCATCGACACCCATCCGCAGCATTTCGATCCTGCGGTTCGCGCCCTCGAAGCTTTGCGCGGCGCTGGCTGACAGACGTGTCTTTGTCGGCTTCTGCGGCACTGTGGTTCTTGCCCTTTGTCGTGCCTATTTGCATGTATGTCGCCTACACCGATCTGGCGTTCATGAAGATCACCAACAAGGCGGTCCTTGCGCTTTCGGCCATCTTTGTCGTGCTTGGGCCTTTCGTTCTGCCCTCGATGGAGACTTACCTGTGGTCGCTGGCGCATTTCGTCGTAGTACTGGTGGCCGGCATCGCGCTTAACGCGGCCGGTGCTATGGGCGCAGGTGACGCAAAATTCATTGCAGCTGCAGCGCCTTATATCGCAATCGGCGACCTGCGCACCCTGATGGCGCTGTTCGCTGCAGTCCTGCTCGCCGCCTTCGTGACACACAGGCTGGCGCGTGCCACACCACTACGGAAACTGGCGCCGGACTGGACCAGCTGGGAACAAGGCAAACGGTTCCCCATGGGGTTGGCGCTTGGCCCTACCCTTGCCCTTTATCTGTGCCTTGCCGCCCTTATTGGTGCCTGATTTCCGCCATCTTCCACGGCTAAACTGACCCGCACAGGCGTGGTCAATATCCACGCGCGATGCAGAGTTTGAGGCACACACATGAATATGCAGACGGCCAACGTGATGGCGCCCCCCGCGCCCAGCACGCTTGCAGATATGAAACTGTCCACTGTGATGATGCGCGACATCATCCTCAAAACGATGTTCCGCAAGAACGTGGATATGGTCAGTGAGTTAAGCCAGGCCGTTTGTCTGCCCATTCCCGTGACACAGGAGCTTGTCGACCTTGCGCGCACCCAACGCCTTGTGGAGGCGACCGGTACACTCAACGCCAACAATGGCAACGAAATGGGCTATCAGCTGACCGAACAGGGTAAGGCGCGCGCGCTGGATGCTCTGGCACAATCCGAGTATTTTGGCGCGATGCCCGTACCGCTCGAAGTTTACCGCGAACAGGTCAAACGCCAGTCGATCCGCAACATTCAGGTGACCCGCGACCAACTCACCGGCGCAATGGGCCATCTCGTGCTGCCAGACGATCTGCTCGATCAGCTCGGGCCGTCCGTGTCTGCCGGCCGCTCGATCCTCATGTACGGCCCGCCGGGCAATGGTAAATCCTCGATTTCCAACGGCATTCGCGACGCTCTGGGCGATCAGGTCTACGTGCCGCGGGCCATCGAATACGCAGGGCAGGTTATCACCGTCTATGACCCCATCGTTCACGTGGCGGTGGAGGAAGAGGCCGAGGACCCCAACGCATTACGCCGCAAAACGCGCTTTGACCAGCGTTATGTGAAATGCGAGCGCCCGACGGTCATCACCGGCGGTGAACTGTCGCTCGACATGCTCGATCTGGTCTACAACCCGACAGCGCGCACCTATCAGGCCCCGCTCCAGCTCAAATCCACCGGCGGCATCTTTATCGTCGACGACCTTGGCCGTCAGGCCGAACCGCCGCAGGCGCTTGTCAACCGCTGGATCGTTCCGCTCGAGGAAGGCAAGGACATCCTCGCGCTGCAATCGGGTGAAAAGTTCGAAGTGCCCTTCGACACGCTCGTGATCTTCTCCACAAACTTCCACCCAAATGAGATCTTCGACCAGGCCGCGCTGCGCCGGATCTTCTTCAAGATCAAGATCGACGGCCCCAATCAGGAAAATTTCCTGAAGATTTTCGCAATGGTCGCCAAAAAGCGCAAGATGCCGCTGGATGAGGCCACGCTGGTCCACCTGCTCAAGGTCAAATACCCCGAGATCGAAAACGTCTACGCCAACTACCAGCCGATTTTCCTGATCGACCAGATGATTTCTATCTGCGAATTCGAAGGCATCCCCTATCAGATGCGCCCCGATCTGCTGGACCGTGCGTGGGCCAATATGTTCGTCAAGGACGAGAAAATCGTTAAATAGAACGGACAAGTCGCATATGCGACATGTTCAGACGTTAGATGCGGCTGTTACTTTGCGTGATGCGAGAAAACCGCAACCATGCACCGCGCATTGCAGCAATTCTGAAAGTACCTTGACCGGATGGCACCCGTGCGACCTAGCGCCACGGACGAAGCCCCGCGTAACCCGCGCTAACTTTTGCGCTTTGTTCGTCGCGCAAATGCAAAAACGCCAAACGAGGTAACAAGCAACGGAAGGCCCGCGGGCACCGGTACAGCAGAAAGTGTGCTGGAGGACGTTGTTATATTAAACGTGAACGACTGAAACGGCGGCGGGCTCGTAAAGTCCGTTATGTCAACGGTAATGCTGTTATCCGTAAACGATGTTCCGGACACGACGGCACCGTTGGAACTGGTCAGCCTCACCCCGGTAATGACCCACCCATCGTCTGGGTCGAGATCGGATATCACCATTGCGTCGCATCTCCGACAAGAGGAAAAGGCCCAAGATCTTAAGTCAGGGTCAACGACAGCAGCCCGACATTGGCATTAAACGAACCGGACCCTATCGGAAAAGTTATTTCGACCCCGCCATCGATCGCCGCATTCGACCCATCCGCGATTGGGCCAAAGTTTAGTGTACCCAGAAAAAAATTAGCAGTGTCAGCATCGGGGCAAAGGGCGAACGCTGATTGCGGGCACTCTTTACGTTTGTTCATTGTAGGCGGGCTTTGGACGACAAATCCGCATTCCACCTCCAATTCACCGACGAGATACCGACGTTGCACCGATGCAGGACCGATAGGGGATTTGCCAGGTTTTTAAGGGCCTGACGCGCTCTGGTCGCCGGCGCGACCGCGATGCCATCGCCCGTTGCGTTAACGCGTGTGCCGGTTGTGAAATTCTTCGGTGGCCCCTGCTGTCTCGCGGGTTAAACTGCGCGACATGATGGCGCTTCCTCCACGGTTCACTGACTGGTTCGCGACACGCGAATGGTCGATCCACCCGCACCAGCAGGAGATGCTGGAGCGCGCAGACGACCCTGCTCTGCTGCTGATCGCGCCCACCGGGGGCGGCAAGACACTTGCCGGATTTCTGCCAACACTGGTCGATCTTGCACAGCACGAGCATTCGGGTTTGCACACCCTCTACATATCGCCGCTCAAAGCGCTTGCTGTGGATATCAAGCGCAACCTCTCGACGCCTGTGGCAGAGATGGGGCTGCCGATCCGGATTGAGGACCGCACTGGCGACACCCCCGCCACGCGCAAAAAACGTCAGCGCGCCGACCCGCCGCATATCCTGCTGACCACGCCCGAAAGTCTTGCGCTTTTGACAAGTTACGAGGACGCACCGCGCATGTTTGCAGGGCTCAAACGCGTTGTGGTCGACGAAATTCACGCGCTTGCCGAAAGCAAACGGGGCGACCAACTGATGCTGGCGCTCGGACGGCTGCAGCGCCTCTGCCCGGGTGTGCGGCGTGTGGGTCTGTCTGCCACAGTGGAGGACCCGCAAGCCATCGCACATCTTCTGGCCCGGCATCCTGATCCCTGTGACGTGCTTATGGCTGATCCCGGTCCTGCGCCCGATATCTCCATGCTGGTGACAGAGGAGCCGCCGCCATGGTCCGGTGGCAACGCCGCCTACTCTATTCCCGCCGTTCTGGAACAGGTCCGTCGTCACAAGACCACGCTGATCTTTCACAACACCCGCGCGCAGGCCGAAATCTTTTTTCATAACTTATGGTTGGCGAACGAAGACAGTCTGCCAATTGGTATCCATCACGGCTCGCTCGACCGTCAGCAGCGCGCCCGCGTCGAAAGTGCGATGGTGCGCGGTGAGTTGCGCGCGATCATTTGCACCGGCAGTCTGGATCTCGGGATCGACTGGGGGGATGTGGACCTTGTCATCCAGATCGGAGCCCCCAAAAACGTCAAACGGCTCGTGCAGCGGATTGGCCGTGCAAACCACCGCTACAACGCGCCCTCCAAAGCGTTGCTTGTGCCCGCGAACCGATTCGAGGTTGTCGAGTGTCATGCCGCACTGGACGCAGTGAAAGCAGGCCAGCTGGATGGGGAGCCGCGCGGTGACGGTCCGCGTGACGTGTTGTGCCAGCACATTCTGATCACCGCATGCGCCGGTCCCTTTGATGCTGATGCGCTCTTTGACGAGATCCGCACCGTGGGCGCATATGCGTCCATCAGCCGATCCGCTTTTGACGCCTGTCTGGCGTTTTGCGCTACGGGCGGCTACGCGTTGCGCGCTTATGATCAATGGCAACGGCTGGTTCAAACCGCCGATGGGACATGGGTGCTGCGCGACCCGCGTGCCACCCGACAAATCCGCATGAATATCGGCACCATACAGGACACGGACACGCTGAAAGTTCGGCTCCAGCGCAGCCGCGGCGGCAAACCCCTTGGAGAAATTGAAGAGGGGTTCGCCGCGTCGCTGACACCGGGGGACACGTTTCTCATCGGTGGTCAGATCGTGCGGTATGAAGGTTTGCGCGAGATGACGGTCGAGGTGAGCCGAAACGCGGCCAAAAAGCCAAAAGTGGCCACGTTCTTAGGGACGAAATTCGCGACCTCAACGCCATTGAGTGCGCGCGTCATCGATATTTTTCAACAGGATAACTGGCCGGAGCTTCCGAAGCACACCGCCGACTGGCTGCATCTTCAGCGCACGCACAGCCGGTTGCCCGAGCCGGGACGATTGCTGATCGAGAGCTTTCCGCATGATGGGCGCGAACAGACCGTGGTGTATGGATTTGCGGGCCGCAACGGGCAGCAAACGCTTGGACTGCTGCTCACCAAACGTATGGAGGAGATCGGGCTGAACCCGCTTGGCTTTGTTGCAACGGATTACGCAACGCTCATCTGGGGTCTCGACCGGCTGAATGACCCGGCGCCGTTGTTCGACCTCGCCGCTCTGGAGGACGGTCTTGAAACATGGCTTGCAGGCAATGCTGTTATGAAACGCACTTTTCGGGCCAGCGCGACCATCGCCGGCCTGATCCAGCGCAACACACCGCAGGCGCGCAAGACAGGTCGGCAGGCCACGTTCAGTTCCGACATCCTCTATGACACGCTACAAAAGTATGAGCCCGATCACCTGCTGATGCAGATCACCCGCGAAGAAGCGCTGCGCGGCCTTGTCGATTTCGGCCGCATTCGTGAAATGGCCGAAAGGGTGGAAGGGCGCATTGACCACCTGACCCTGTCCCGGGTCAGCCCCCTTGCCGCGCCGCTCTTTCTGGAGATGGGTCGCGTACCCGTGAAAGGCGCCGCCGAAGAGCGCCTGCTTGCGGAAGAATCCGCACGCCTGATGGAAAGCTCGGGCCTCGCGCAGATCACCCCGCCTGCGAGCGACACACCGAAATGGCGTGTCGGCTGGTAGGCCCTTGCCAATCGCCACATGATCGGCAATGAACAAAGCATGAACTGTCATCGCTTTTCCTTTCAGGGTGCGGCGCTTCAGGCCTTGGCCTCCGGTGCACTCTGGTGGCCGGACGAGGCGCTTTTGTGCGTCTCGGACCTGCATCTGGGAAAGTCGGAACGGGTGGCGCGGCGCAGCGGGCAGCCGTTACCGCCTTACGAGACGCGCGACACCCTCACACGTCTGGGCGAGGATCTGGCCCGGACCGGCGCACGCACCATCATATGCCTGGGTGACAGCTTCGATGACAACCTTGCAGCGGACAGTCTGGAACAAGACGACCGGCTTTGGATCATCAAGCTGCAGGCAGGCCGGCGCTGGATCTGGATTGAAGGCAACCACGATCCGGGGCCAACCGATTTCGGTGGAACGCATATGCAGCAGTTGGCCCTGGGCGCGCTCACGTTCCGCCACATCGCCCAACCGGCGGCTGTGGGCGAAGTTTCCGGACACTATCATCCCAAGGCACGCATCCCGGCACGCGGGCGGACGATCACCCGGCCCGCGTTTGTCTTTGATCAGGATCGTCTGATCCTGCCCGCCTATGGCACGTACACTGGCGGGTTGGAGACAGCCGATCCGGCGATCAGCACGATCATGCAACCGGAGGCTTTTGCAATCCTCACCGGTCCGATACCAACCTGTGTGCCGATGCCAAGATAGGAGCCAGCAATGGAAGACGCCGCACGAACCCGCATTGAGGCAAGCTTTGCCGCGCAAAGCATGATGCGGACGCTGGGTGCAACATTGTCGCGCATAGCTCCCGGCGATGTCGAGATCACTGCTCCTATTCTGCCCGGCAGCCTTCAGCAACAGGGCTTCGCGCATGCGGGGCTGAGCTTTTCCATCGGGGACAGCGCAGCAGGCTACGCCGCGCTGACCACCATGCACATGGACCAGGAGGTTGTGACAGCGGAGATCAAGATCAACCTGCTTGCCCCCGCACAAGGGGATCGGCTTGTTGCGCGCGGACGCGTGATCAAACCGGGCCGGCGGCTTGTGGTTGTCGCGTCTGACGTATTTGCCGTGACCTGCGGTGCAGAAGTGCTGGTCGCCGTTCTGCAGGGCACCATGGTGCCCGTCGCCAGTTAAGCCGTCAGACCTTCTGGCTCCGGCAGACCGTTGGCGCGGCAGCAGGCCGTCACCGTATTGGCCAGCAGGCAGGCGATGGTCATGGGACCAACGCCGCCGGGCACAGGCGTGATCGCACCGGCCACAGCGGCGCAACTGTCGAAATGCACGTCGCCGACCAGCCGCGTCTTGCCCTCGCCCCGCTCAGGCGCATCCAGACGGTTGATGCCCACATCAATCACGGTTGCACCCGGTTTGATCCAGTCGCCCGGCACCATTTCCGGCCGCCCCACGGCGGCAACAACGATATCGGCGCGACGCACCACTTCCGGCAGATCTTTCGTGCGGCTGTGCGCAATGGTCACCGTGCAGCTGTCCCCCAGCAAAAGCTGCGCCATGGGCTTGCCCACAATGTTGGATCGACCGATCACAACCGCATCCATACCGGAAAGCGATCCATGGTGATCCCGCAGCATCATCAGGCAGCCCAACGGCGTGCACGGTACCATGGACTTTTGCCCTGTACCCAGCAGCCCCACATTTGAGATATGAAACCCGTCCACATCCTTCTCCGGCGCGATCGAATTGATGACCAGATCTTCATCCAGATGATCCGGAAGCGGCAATTGCACCAGAATACCATGGATGTCCGGGTCGCTGTTCAATTGCTGGATCACCTCAAGCAATGCCGCCTCGGAGGTCGAGGCGTCCAGCTTGTGCTCTACTGATTTCATGCCCGATTCGACGGTTTGTTTGCCCTTGGAACGGACGTAGACCTGACTGGCCGGATCTTCGCCCACCAGCACCACTGCCAGCCCCGGCGTCAGGCCGTGCTCCGATGTGAGTTGCGCAACGTGATCGGCAACCTGTGCGCGCACGCGAGCGGAGAAGGCTTTGCCGTCGATAAGGGTGGCTGACATATTTCGGGGTCCTATGGTCTTACGAAGTTCACCTGATGCGACCAGTTTTCCCCGTCGCTGATGATAAGCTCGTCGAACTCCATCAGTTGTAGCAGGTCATAAAAGGTCGCGACGTACTGGAGTTGTTGCTGCTGAAAATAGCCACCCTTACGCACGCTGACCGTCAACTGCGCAAGGATCGCGCGCGCGCGGTAAAGCGTCGAGAATATCTCGTCATCGAGCGCAACAAGGATCAGGGTCTTGGACCCTTCGCCCTTGGCAAAAAAGACAAATCGCGGACTTTCCGGTGCTTCCAGTTGCGCAATGGTCAGAACGTTGACGAAGTCGACGCGCACGGCCTTATCGGCACCCTGAGAATTGCGCACGACGCGGTCGAAACTCTCTTCGCTCGTGATTTCGGGGTAGTAATACCCCACGTATCGCTCTTGCGCCCAAAGGGTGCTGGCGAACACGATAGCGGTGAGCACTGCAAGAAGTCTGATCATGGTCTGGTCCTGTCTTTTGTCCTGCAGGCACAGTGGGGGTTGGTCGGGCACAGGGCAAGTGGTTTCGCCCTGTGCACATGGGCTGTTCTGACTTAGAACAAGCCTTCGACGTTGCCTTCTTCATTAAGGCGGATGGCCTCAGCCGATGGCACGCGGGGCAATCCGGGCATGGTCATGATCTCTCCGCAAATGGCCACGACGAAACCGGCGCCCGCGCTCAAACGGACCTCACGCACCGGAACGGAGAAGCCGGTCGGCGCACCGCGGCGATCCGGGTCGGTCGTGAAACTGTACTGCGTTTTCGCCATGCAGACCGGCAGGTCGCCATAACCTTGCGCTTCCCAGTCCTTCAACTGGTTGCGCAGCTTTTGATCCATCAGCACTTCGTCCGCCCGGTAGATGCGCTTGGCGATCGTGTCGATCTTGTCAAAGAGGCTCATGTCATCAGCGTAGATGGGCGCAAAGTTCGCCATGTCCGCGTCCGCAATCTCCGCGACTTTCGTGGCCAGATCAGCGGATCCTTCAGACCCCAGTTCCCAGTGGCGCGACAAGATGGCCTCTGAACCATGTTCGGCGACGTAATCCTTGACCGCCTGCACCTCGGCATCAGTATCGGTGACGAAATGGTTGATCGCGACAACCACAGGCACGCCAAAGGATTTGACGTTTTCAATGTGACGGCCGAGGTTCGGGCAGCCTTTCTTGACCGCCTCGACATTTTCCGCTCCAAGATCCGCTTTGGCGATGCCGCCGTTCATCTTCATGGCGCGGACCGTGGCCACGACAACCACGCAGGACGGCGCAAGCCCGGCCTTGCGGCACTTGATATTCAGGAATTTTTCAGCGCCGAGATCGGCACCAAATCCAGCTTCTGTTACAACGTAATCGGCCAGTTTCAGAGCCGTTGTCGTGGCGATCACCGAGTTGCAGCCGTGCGCGATGTTTGCAAAAGGGCCACCATGCACAAATGCGGGGTTGTTTTCCAGCGTCTGAACGAGGTTGGGTTGCATGGCATCTTTCAGCAGGACGGTCATCGCGCCATCTGCCTTGATATCGCGCGCATAGACTGGCGTGCGGTCGCGGCGGTAGGCCACGATCATGTCGCCCAGACGCTTTTGCAGGTCGCCAAGGTCTTTTGCGAGGCACAGGATCGCCATGACTTCAGAGGCCACGGTGATGTCGAACCCGGCTTCGCGCGGGAACCCGTTGGCGACACCGCCCAGAGACGCGGTGATCTGGCGCAGGGCGCGGTCGTTCATGTCCACAACGCGACGCCACGCAACGCGGCGCGTATCAATGTCGAGCGCATTGCCCCAGTAGATGTGATTGTCGATCATCGCGCTCAGCAGGTTGTGTGCGCTGGTGATCGCATGAAAGTCGCCTGTAAAGTGCAGGTTCATTTCCTCCATCGGAACCACCTGCGCGTTACCGCCACCCGCAGCACCGCCTTTCATGCCGAAGTTCGGGCCAAGCGACGCTTCGCGGATACAAACCGCAGCCTTCTTGCCGATACGATTAAGCCCGTCACCCAAACCTACGGTGGTGGTTGTTTTACCTTCGCCCGCCGGCGTCGGGTTGATCGCGGTTACGAGAATAAGTTTGCCGTTTTTGTTATCTTGAACGGAATTGATGAAGGTCTGCGAGACCTTTGCCTTGTCATGACCGTAGGGCAGCAGATCGTCGCTGGAAATACCCAGCTTGGCGCCAATCTCTTGGATCGGCAACTTGGTTGCTGCGCGTGCAATTTCGATGTCGGTTTTGAAGGCCATTACAGTTTCCCTTGAAGATGCCGCTCGGGCTGTGGTGCAAGAAAGTGCATACAGGCGCGCCGAGGCAACAGACAGGGACAATTCCGACATTTTCAATGCGTCTTGCGGCGGTTCAGCCCATCATCGTTTCTTTTCGGAAACGAATGCGCCTGCAGGTCGTAAAACCATGAGACGGCCATAGCCAAAAAAAGACCCCGCATAGCGGCGGGGTCTTGGTTGGTTCTTTAGCTGGTTTTTCAGGTTGAAGGTTCCGGTTCCAAGCCATCATCCGACGGTGGTCTCTTCTTGGCCTTGACCGAGGCTTTGGGAATGCCGGTAACGCTCGGGGCAGAGCCGCTGCTGTCGGGTTTGTCCTCTTCATCCGACGGCGGTACAGGTGGTTCGCCGTTCATTACACGTTTGATCTCTTCCCCGGTCAGAGTTTCGTACTCCAGTAGACCCTGTGCGAGACGCTCCCACTGCTCTTCGTTTTCGAGGAGGATCTCGCGCGCCCAGTCGTATCCCTCCTGAATGAAGCGTTGCACTTCTTCCTCAATCAGCTCTTTGGTATTTGCCGAAACGGAGAACCCGGCGGTGTTTCCCTGGTAACCTTCTGCCGCTTCCGAGTAATCGATGTTGCCAACTTTTTCAGACATGCCCCAGCGCAGGACCATGGCGCGTGCCAGAGCGGAGGCTTGCATGATATCCCCGGCAGGACCATTCGACACTGCGTCCTCGCCGTACTTGATCACTTCCGCAGCCTTACCGGCCATGGTCATCGCGAGGCGTTGGTGGCACTCGTCCTTGAACATATTGAGACGGTCCATTTCGGGCAGGCTCATCACCATGCCGAGCGCACCGCCCCTTGGGATGATCGTCGCTTTGTAAACCGGATCGCACTTCGGCAGCTTGATGCCTACAAGGGCATGACCGGCCTCGTGATAGGCCGTCATCTCTTTTTGCTCCTGCGTCATGACCATGGAGCGACGTTCCGCGCCCATCATTATTTTGTCTTTGGCGCTTTCGAAATCAATCATTGACACAAAACGACGTCCCACGCGCGCAGCACCCAGAGCCGCCTCATTGACAAGGTTCGCCAGATCAGCGCCCGAGAAACCCGGCGTTCCACGTGCGATAATGCGCAGATCCACATCCGGGCCCAGCGGTGTCTTCCGCGCGTGCACACCGAGGATTTTCTCGCGGCCCTTGATATCCGGGTTACCCACAGTGACCTGACGGTCAAAACGGCCCGGTCGCAGAAGCGCTGGGTCCAGCACATCTTTGCGGTTGGTCGCGGCAATGATGATCACGCCTTCGTTGGCCTCAAAACCGTCCATTTCCACGAGCAGCTGGTTGAGCGTTTGTTCGCGCTCGTCGTTTCCGCCGCCATAGCCGGCGCCGCGGTGGCGACCGACCGCATCAATTTCGTCGATGAACACGATGCAAGGCGCGTTCTTTTTTGCCTGCTCGAACATGTCCCGCACACGCGAGGCACCAACGCCCACGAACATCTCAACAAAGTCCGAACCCGAGATCGTGAAAAACGGCACGCCCGCTTCACCCGCAATCGCCCGTGCGAGGAGTGTTTTACCTGTGCCCGGAGGACCTTCAAGCAGCGCGCCTTTTGGAATCTTGCCGCCCAGGCGCGAAAACTTCTGCGGGTTGCGCAGGAATTCGACGATTTCTTCCAGCTCTTCCTTGGCCTCATCGATACCCGCTACGTCGTCAAACGTCACACGCCCATGTTTTTCGGTCAGCATCTTGGCCTTTGACTTTCCAAAGCCCATTGCCCCGCCTTTGCCACCGCCCTGCATCCGGTTCATGAAATAGACCCAGACACCGATCAAAAGCAGGAACGGTAAAAGCGACATCAGAAACGTCTGAAACCCCGATTGCTGTTGTTGCTCGGCCCGCAAGGCCACGTCATTTGCGATCAGCAACTCTGTTATTTCCGCATCAGAGGGCTTGATTGTCACGTAGTCGGCGCCATCCGACTGGCGGAACCGCACCTGCTCACCGTCAAGCGTCACATTGCTCACTTCGCCTGCTTCAACCGCTTCGACAAACTCAGAATAGCTGATTTCGCGGCTTTGCATTGTGCTTCCGGGCCCGCTGAACAAGTTGAACAGGGCCAGGATCAACAGGAACAAAACAACCCAGAAGGCGATATTGCGTGCGTTTCCCAAGGAAAATCTCCTAAAAATCTGCAAATGGCACGGCGCGCATTGCGTACCCATCTAAGATAGACACTCGGTCGCCAGGTTCAATGCAATCCTTGTAAGACCAATTCGGCCAGTGCCGATCGTTCGACGTTTAGTTTCCACATGCATGGCTCGTCAAGCACCGGTGCGGCCACGAGCGTCTCGCGTTGCCAAATTGCAGGCGTCACCAGTAACACGTCACGCGGCAGCGCTGAGTCACGCCAATCCCGACGAAGCGACAACCCATCCTCTCCGAGAGGGCGCAAACGCAGGCGCGCCTCATGAGAACCACGCGCACGCCAGCGGCCGTCCCACAACGCATCGGTTGGTGTTTCGTGGTCTTTGACCGCATTGTACTCTCTGAAAATCCACAATGCATCTCGATGCCGACGCATGTGGCACCCGTCCAGCGTCGCACTCCCGTTGTTGCGCAGAGCCTTGCGGGCGTGTTCCAGACTTTGTCCTCGTGGCGCGTAAACGGCGCCATTTGTCCACTGAATGCATGCAACCAAAAGACGCCGCGCAATCTCTTCAGGAAGACTCTGATAACCGCTTATATTCACTCGGAGCGCACCGGCGTGTTCGTGAACCAGCGTTCGCGCGGCCTCTTGTGTTTGTGCGTCCAGCGCAGCACGTGCAAGGCGCAAGTTCTGTGCAACGGTTGAAAGGGCAGCAGCGTCGACGCCCAGATCTTGTAAAACACTCAGGGCTTCCCTGGCGCGCACACGGTCAAACTGGGTGTCTTGGTTGCTTGGATCATCCAACCAGGTGACACCTTCAGCATTGAGGTAATCGCGCAGGCTTTCTCGTGAAACGCCGAGCATTGGCCGCAACCATCGAATGCCGTTGTGATCGCGTGATGCAGCCATCGCGCTCAGCCCATCAACACCTGCCCCGCGCGCCAGTCGCATCACAACCGTTTCGGCTTGATCATCCTGCGTATGCCCTAGCGCAACATGTTTGATACCGCATGCCTGCGCCCATGTCGTCAAAAGGCCATAGCGTGCCCTGCGCGCCGCATCCTGCATATTGCCGGTACCATCCCAGTCCTTCCACTCCAGTGTGTCATGGGGCACTCCGCGCGCATTGCAAAAATCCGCGACCTTCGCGGCTTCTTCCGCAGAAGCTTTCCGCAACCGGTGATCGACAGTGGCCACCTGCAACGGCACCCCGCGCTTCGCCATCACCGACTGCAATAACAAAAGCAAGGCCATGGAATCGCCACCGCCGGACACTGCAATGCCCAGTGGTCCACTGAGGTTGTCCGGCACATGCGCCGCTACAGCCTGTTCCAGCGATGCAGACATGTTTCAGGGGCAGGCCAGCGCTTGCCTGGCCTCTTCTGCCTGCACTGTGGCGGGATCAGTCGGAAAACGAATGCCGACTTCGGTCAATGTCACGCAGGCCTCCTCGGTCTGACCCAAGGCACCCAAGGAACGTCCAAGCCGGAACAGGGATTGCGCCGCCAGAGGACCCTGCGGATCCGTACTGAAACTGTTCAGGTAAGCCCGCGCCGCCTCGCGCGTATCACCGAGCTCTTCGAGCGCCTCGCCGCGCCCGAGGCTGGCCCCCGCGGCCAGCGGTCCACCAGGGTAGTTGGCGGAAAAGGTCTCGAATTGCGCGGCGGCATCGGCAAAGCGACCTTCTGCGAGTGCGGTCTGTGCCGCTTTGAAATCATCCTCCTCGCCAACGGCCAGTTGAGAGCCTGTTTCAGATCCACCTGACGCTGACGCAACCGGCGGCACACCGCCACCCGTTGCCGCACCCGTCGCAGTTGTCTCACCGCCCAGCGTTGACGTTTCACCCAGCGCAGCGATATCGCCACCTTCAAGCTCCACCAGGCGGAATTCAAGATCGCCGATTCTGTTTGTTCCATCCTCAACGACCCTGTTGACACGAAACTCCAATTGCTCGGTCTGTGACGTCAAGCGCTGCAACTCTGCCTCGATGGCCGAAATGCGATCGAGCACGGTGTCTCCGCCTGTTGCAGGGTTAGGCGCGCCCGTCGTTGACAACTCGCGTTTTAGCCTTTGCATCTCAACGTACAGCACGGTGAGTTCCTGCCGAATGTCCGCCAAAGTCTGATCGTCCTGCGCGACGGCCTGAACCGTCGCTGCAGTTAACGCAAAAGCAGAGCCGATAAACAGCTTTCGCAGCATGTTAACTGGACAGCCCGCTGGCAAGCACTGTCACCGCGCGACGGTTCTTGGCGTAGCAAGCCTCGGTGCTGCACAACTCGAGTGGACGCTCCTTGCCATAGCTGACTGTCTGGAGTCGGTTGCCCGCTACTCCGCGCGAAATAAGATACTCGCGCACCGCGTTTGCGCGCCGCGCTCCCAGCGCGACATTATACTCTCGCGTGCCTTGCTCGTCCGCGTGGCCTTCGATGACCGCTGTGAAGTCAGTATTGGTCAACAGCCATTGTGCCTGTCCTTCCAAAACAGTGCGGCTGGTTTCATCGATGGTAGACTGGTCCACAGCAAAAAGCACGCGGTCTCCTATGGTTTTACTGAAATAGGCCACCGAGGTCGGATCATTTGCGCTGCCAGCAACAACGCCGTCGGCCCCGCTCGCTCCGCTCGCGCCAAATCTGCTAGGGTCGGTGCAGGCGGCGAGCATCAAGCCCGCAACCAACAAGAGAATGCTTCGTTTCAGGTTCATGCTCGTTGCCTCTTTTTCTAAAAGGACCATTTGTTTGTCGCTCTGTTTACCATAGCGCGCTGCTGTTGGAAACGTTAACTACCTGCTATTTCTGCAACGGCGACCAAGATGGGTCAGACCCCCCTTCGGGCGTTCGCACGGGACGTAAGTTCCGGCCCGTTATATCCACGGAATACAGCGTTGAACGGCCTTGCGCTCCCTGCGTTTCACGCGTGAACATAATGACACGTCCGTTGGGTGCCCATGTCGGGCCCTCGTCCAGAAACGATGCCGTCAGCAAACGTTCTTCGGAGCCATCCAGTCGCATGACACCGATATGAAACCGCCCTGCATTCTGTTTGGTAAACGCGACCAGATCGCCGCGCGGTGACCAAACTGGTGTTCCGTATCTCCCAGCTCCGAACGAGATCCGTCGCGCTTCGCCGCCGCCGGCAGGCATGATGTAAAGTTGCTGGGAGCCGGACCGGTCGCTTTCAAACACGATTTGCGATCCATCGGGAGAATAACTGGGAGCCGTTTCAATAGAAGGCGCGGTCGTGAGGCGTGTGACGCCGCCCCCGTTCAGGTTCATCTGGTAGATGTCCGTATTCCCCCCCTGGCTGAGCGAATACACAATCGTTTGACCGTCTGGCGCAAAGCGCGGTGCAAAGCTCATCGTGCCCTCCCGACTTTCCAGCACGCGCCGCTGCACGGAGCCGACATCGAGCACGAAAATTCTCGGGAACCCCGTCTCGTAGCTCGTGTAGAGCACACGGCTGCCATCCGGGGAAAAACGCGGCGCCAGAACGATCGAGCTGCTGTCAGTCAGGTACTGAACATTCGCACCATCGTAATCCATGATCGCAAGCCGCTTTTGTCGTGCATCCTTTGTCCCGGCCTCCGATACATAGACGACACGGCTGTCGAAATAGCCACCTTCGCCGGTGATCCGACTGTAGACAGCGTCAGAGACTTTGTGGGCCATGCGCCGCCAGCCCTCCGTCGTGCCGCTGAATTGCAAGCCACTTCCCATTTCAGCGCCTGAGAACACATCGTACAGGCGAAATTTCACGGACAGCTGATTGCCCTGGACCGAAACAGCGCCTGTGATAAGAGCCTGCGCGTTGATCGCCTTCCAGTCCGTGTATTGAATTGGCGCGGCGAAACCGTCCACCTTGCTGATGAATGCCGATGGATCAATCTGTCGGAAAAGCCCCGTGCCCGTCAAATCGGCTACAACCACATCGCTGATCTGAACGGCATAGGCGTCTGACCCGGTTGTTTCAGCCTCAAAAACCGGCAGGGCAAAGGGCAACGGTTCGATCACACCTTCGGTGATTTCTATGCGCAAGGGCCCGCTGCTTTGCGCGAGAACTGCAACGGGCATCAAAACGCTGATCATCCATAGTATAAAGGATATTACAGAGTAAAATCTCATTTGACCCGCATCCTTTCGGGATTGAATGTCATCTCAATTTGTTGCCATTGGCCGTATTTCTCAACCGGTAAATCGTAGCCCCTTGCACCGCAACGTATGATTGCGCGACGCGCCGCCTCAAAGGCCTGCCGGGCTGCGGCATCTGAGCCACCGGAACTGGAAGCCATGCGGATCGATCCCGTAACCGGCTTGCCGTCACGCGCCATGGCAACTTCGACCACGACAGTTGTCGCAAGTGCATCTGTTGACAAAGAACCAACGTTCCAGCAACTGGACACCGCGACACGCAAAGCATCCTTTTCCCCACTCGTCAGGGGTGGCCCCAAAGGCGCAACTCGTTCAGTGTCCGCCGACAAAGCCTCCTGCAAAGCGGAAGTGACAGCATCTGACGTTGCCGGTGTCTCATCTGGAGCCGGTGTGGCGGTCCGTACCGGCGCTTCGGGGCGTCGCGCGGGCGGGCGAAGCGATTGCTCCGGGGCGCGGGCGGGATCTTCGGCCTCGGTTACGATCTCCGTTGCGGCCTCTTCCGGCGCTGTAGCCTCGGCTGGCTCTTGTTGGCTTTCGCCCGCCTCGTCAGGTACAACAGCGTCCTGCTGCACGGGGTCCGGTAAAGCCTCGGGTTCGGGAGGGGCGACAGCTTCTGGTGCAACCCTTTCGGCGGCTTGCGGTACAGGCCGGTCGCTCACTTCCGGCACCAGCACGGCAATATCCGAAGAAGGCTGGTCCAGCACCGGCGCTTGATCCGACACATCGGCAGGGCTGGGCAATGGATCGATCTGCGTCACGTCAGGCGGCTGTTCGACCTCAGGGGTCTCTGTCGCCTGGGGCGTTTCCAATTCTGGCTGATCCGCCGGCGCGGCAGCAATTTCCGGGGTTTGCACAGCAATATCAGGATTGATCGGTTGCGCCACTTCGGTGACGGATTGCGGCGCTTCTGATCCAGCGAACATCGCATCAAATTCCGCGCCAGAAATTACGGAGACGTCAGTCGACTGGAACGGCAAGGGTTCTGCCGCAAAGACATTGCCGAACGCCATCCAACCCAAAAGCAACACATGCGCGCCGCCCGATATATAATGTCCGGTGTGCACCGCGCCGCTACCGGTCTGCCTCAGAAGTACCGTCTCGCCCATCAAGCGTGGGTCCGCCAATATCCGTCACCAAGCCAATGTTTGAAAACCCACCGGCATTCAGCGCGCCCATGACTTCCATCACCTGAACGTAAGGCACGCTGCCGTCGGCCCGCAGGAACACTTTGTCTGAGGCGCGTTCTGCCGCAATTGCACGCAGCTTCGGGATCAATTCGCTTGCTGCAATTTCCGTTGTCTGGATCTGAATGGACCCTTCAGCGGTGATCGTAACTGTCAATGGTTCTTCTTGGTCCGTTGGCAACGCGCCGGCCGCGGTTTTTGGCAGTTCGACAGGCACGCCAACCGTCAACAACGGCGCGGCTACCATGAAGATTATGAGCAGAACGAGCATAACATCCACAAAGGGCGTTACATTGATCTCTGCTATAGGTTGCGACCGGACAGTCCTGCGACGGCGTTTGGTGCTACCACTCGGCTTTGGGATAACGCTCGCACCCATGGCTTAACTGTCCAGCTGACGGCTGAGGATCGTCGCAAACTCGTCGGCAAAGGACTCGTAGCCCGTCAGTATCTTGTCGGCATCCGCACTGAGCTTGTTGAAGTAGATCACCGCCGGGATCGCGGCAAACAACCCCAGACCCGTGGCAAGAAGCGCTTCGGCGATGCCCGGCGCCACGACCGCAAGGTTGGTATTTTGCTGCTCGGCAATTTCGATGAATGCATTCATGATGCCTATGACAGTTCCGAAAAGTCCGATGAACGGGGCAGACGAACCGATCGTCGCCAGCACCGTCAACCCGTCCCGCAAATACTCGGACTCCTTGTTGATCGCCACATCCATGGAACGGTCGATCCGTTGCGTTGCCCCAGCAATCAAACCGCCGTCATCATGATGTGAACGTTGCCATTCCGTCATGCCAGCAGCAAAGATTTTCTCCGCCCCGCCAGACGGCGTCGGACCCAATTCCTCGAAAAGCCCGTCGAGTGGTTCACCCGACCAGAAAGACCGATCAAAAGCGGAAGCCTCCGTGCGGGTTTTTCGGTATATGATGAGTTTGATGACAATCACGGACCACGCCCAAAATGAAGCGACGATCAACATGACCATAACGATTTTTACGATTAAAGTGGCGCGCGCGAATAGCCCGAAGAACGAAAAATCGATCTCCTGCGCCATAGCCAGCGTTTCTGCTTCCATCTGCCTGCTCTTTGCCAATCACACCTGGGTCAATTGCTTCGACCTCAATTGAGTGCAAGTCTAGCCCAGAGCGCGACAGAAAGCCATCACTATGCTGTCATCCCTTTTCCGCGAGCGGCAGTACGCGAAGTTCCGCTGGCAATCTCACGGGCTTTCCGGATGCGCCAATGCAAACAACAGTGACTTCGGCAGCGAAGAGCACGACCCCGTCGCACAACACTGTCTGCTCCATGACCATTCGGGCGGAAGTCAGATCCAATAACGACGTGTGAACCACTAACGCATCATCAAAGCGGGCTGGCTGCAAGTAATCCGCCACAATGCGGCGAACTGCAAAAACCACGCCGTTGGCCTTCATATCAAGCTGGTTGATCCCTATTTCACGCACCCAATCGCTGCGCGCGCGTTCAATGTAGCGCAGGTAATTGGCGTAATAGACAATGCCCGCCATGTCGGTGTCTTCATAGTACACCCGAATTGGAAAAACATGGCTCATTGCAGTACCCCGACGCGGGCCGCAAGCCGCAATGCATGTGCAGCGTCGATGGAAGCATGCGGAAGAACCGGATCATACGCCGCGCGTATCAGGCCCGCGATGTCGGGGCGCAAGATGGTTCGTTCGCCAGCAACCGCAAGCGGAGACCGGTCGCGGAAGGCGGTGTCGGACCACAGCAAAACCGACTGCACAATCTGGCTCAACGCAAGTGTATCTGCCGGTACGGCGGACAAATTCTGATCCATTCTCAAAAAGACAAAACATGCTTTGATCGCGTCTTTAGCGTCAAATCGGAAAATCCTGTATTGGTTTGCCTCAATGTCACGCAAGCGCGCAACCAAAGGGCCGAGATCGGGGATCAGGCGGTCAAGGCCCGGCACCTGGGGCAACTCCTCCCAGTCGCTAAAGAAAAACATCATCAGGTTGCTGCCAAGTTCCGGATCAGTCTCGGCCATCTTGTGACCCGACAACAGCATTACCGCCTCCAATGCGCCCCTGATGACGGTTAGCGTCTCATCCTCAACGCCAAAGACGACCGGCGCAATCGGCCGACCCCACCGCGAAAACACGAAATCACCACTCTCGCGGGTAAACAGCGCCTCTATTTCAGTGGCATCTAGCATAGGTTTCTTTGATCCTCAAATATCCCCGCCGGAGGCATGAAATCTCGACTTCATTCACCAAAGAAATTGGCTTGCCCCCGGGGCACATCGAGCCCCAGATGGGACCAGCCCTTATGCGCCAGCATACGTCCGCGCGGCGTACGCTGGATCAGGCCCTGTTGCAGCAAAAAAGGCTCGATGACTTCTTCCAGCGCATCGCGCGCTTCGCTGAGGGCCGCGCTGATGGTCTCAATGCCAACGGGACCACCACCGTAATTCTCGGCAATCAGCCTCAGATAGCGGCGATCCGCTCCGTCCAGGCCCAACTGATCGACGCCGAGGCGCGTCAGCGCCATGTCTGCCAGATCGCGCGTGACGCGACCATCGCCTTCGACAACGGCGAAATCCACCACACGCCGCAACAGGCGTCCGGCGATGCGTGGCGTGCCACGGGCGCGTTTTGCAATCTCGCGCGCACCTGCCTCATCCGCGGGCGTCCCAAGCTTGCGCGCATTGCGCTCCACGATCACAAACAGTTCGTCTTCTGAATAAAACTGCAACCGCGTAGGAATGCCGAACCGGTCGCGCAAAGGCGTTGTCAGCAACCCCATACGCGTTGTTGCGCCAACCAGCGTAAAGGGTTGCAATTCGATGCGCACTGTACGCGCTGCAGGCCCTTCGCCAATCACCAGATCAAGTTCAAAGTCTTCCAGCGCGGGATAAAGAACCTCTTCGACCGCAGGATTGAGCCGGTGGATTTCATCAATGAACAGAACATCACGTGGCTCGAGATTGGTCAGAATCGCGGCAAGATCTCCTGCCTTGGCCAGAACTGGCCCGCTGGTCATGCGGAACCCGACCCCGAGCTCCCGTGCCATGATCTGCGCGAGCGTCGTTTTCCCAAGACCGGGTGGCCCATGAAAAAGCGTATGGTCCATAGCTTCGCCGCGCTGACGTGCAGACGCAATAAACACTGCCAGGTTGGCGCGCGCCTCGGCCTGGCCCACGAATTCGCTCAGTTGCTGGGGCCTGAGCGCACGGTCCAGATCCTCCGGCAAGGGGTCGGGTCGTATGGTGGGATCAATGTCGCTCATGTCTGCCTGCCCTTTCGCGCATGTTACCCCTTCGGAGCAAGCAGTTTCAATGCAGCGCGGATGAGATCCGGCGTTGCGGCATCCGGTGTTTCTCCTGCGGCCTCAGCGATCGCGCGCGCTGCGTCGCCCGGGCCATACCCAAGATTACCCAACGCGGATAAGGCTTCGGCTTGAGCGGTTGACGGCGGTGCGGCAGGCTGCACCGAAGGTTGAGAGTCGACGACCGTCGCGACGACGTCTTCGGCCTGCCCCGCGCCGGCGCCGCCTGCGCTACTCATCGCCATTAACGCTGGTGCTTTGTCTTTGAGATCAAGAACCACCCGCTGCGCGATTTTTGGCCCAACCCCCTTGGCGGCCTTCACGGCCGACCAGTCACCCAGAGCGATCGCCCGGCTCACGCCGTCGGCACCCAGTCTACCCAAAATGGCCAGCGAAGCTTTGGCGCCCACGCCCTGGACCGAGGTCAACAACCGGTGCCATTCTTTTTCGACAAGTGTTGTGAAACCGAAAAGCTGCATCAGGTCTTCGCGCACCACGAGATCGGTGTAGAGCGATACCGGCTGCCCAACGCCTGGCAGCGATGTCAGCGTCAGATCAGAGCAATACACAAGGTACCCAACACCGCGTACATCAATCAACACGTGATCTGACGCGCGATACTCCAACCGACCAGAGAGCTTTCCGATCATGCACTTGCCCGCGTGACAGCGCGCGCCCATCCTGCTGCGCCGCTATGGTGTGCATGACAAATCGCCACGGCAAGGGCGTCAGACGCATCCGGGCCAGCCACATCCGCCCCGGGCAGCTGAATGCGCACCATATGCAACACCTGGTCTTTGTCAGCATGACCGACGCCGACAACAGTCTTCTTCACCGTGTTGGGCGCGTACTCCCCAATTGGAAGTCCAGCTTGCGCGGGCACCAGCATCGCCACCCCGCGCGCCTGGCCGAGTTTGAGCGTTGCGGCACCGTCCTTGTTGACAAATGTCTGTTCTATTGCCGCCGTGTCCGGTGCATAGTGATCAAGGATAGATGTCAGCTGCGCGTGCAATGACAGCAATCGCTCCGCAAGACTGTCGCCCGATGAAACACAGACGCCATTGGCGATGTGAACGATTCGGCTTCCATCGACGTCGACAACGCCCCACCCGAGGTTTCGCAACCCCGGATCAATGCCCAAAACGCGTGCCATCGCCCAGCCTCATCAAAATTATTACGTTTTTGATGCACTAGCACGAAAGGCGAACATCCGCCAAGAGCAACATTTTTCGGGCACCCTAGCGCGCCTTTAGAACAGGGTACGCCAAACGCTGTTGAAAAGCGCCACAAACCGGCCTGAATGCGACATCGTCTGTCACAGTTTTATCTATTTTTAACAAAGCTTTAACTGTCATTCCGACGCATGCAAAAACTGCATATCACCCATGCATTTTCACATCTTGCCGAAAAAAGAGGCACACCTTATCTGCAGCTCATAACCAACCGGATATACCGGTCAACCCCTAGCAACAAAGGACGGCTACCATGGCTACATACGATAACTCTCACACCACTTACGGCTCCGCCACAATAGCAAGCCGTATCTTTGCTCTTTTCACATCTATTCCTGCAGCAATCTATGCTTGGAATGAATCCCGCCTGACACGCAACTCTCTGAGTGCATTGACAGATCGCGAGTTGGAAGACATCGGCCTGACACGCGGCGACATCGACTCTGTCGCTGACAACGCTCTGATCCGCTAAGATCGAGAAGCGGCCCTACGGCAAAAAAGAACCGCGCTTTCCATCGGGAAAGCGCGGTTTTTTTAACCAGCGAAAACCTTGGAGGGACTTTCGATACCAACACCTGCCAAAACTGCGTTCTGGCGTTACTAATCTATTCAGCTGAAGACCTTGATCAGATATTCGGCGGCGGCAAGAGAGATAGTGTCAGCCTGCATGATCCAAGCGCAGACTTTTTCAAACGCGGTCCCGTCCGCCAAAGCGGCAATACGGTCCTGGTATGTCAGCGGACCCACCGCCGCCAGCGTCACGATTTTGAACAGCAAAAATCCGACAATCACGGCGAGCGCAAAGCGCGGACGCAAAAGGCCCCGTTCCCTTTTTGGCTCAACGGTGATCAACCCATCAGGATTGATCTTGGCCACATAGCCTTTTGCAAGTTCCCTGTGCTTTCGCTCCAGGGTATCAAGCCGTTTTTCGAATTGAGCGAATGTGTCAGACATCCCACTCTCCTGTCGATCTGGCCCCCACCGGATCGATTAAAATCTGCTTTGAAATTGTGTAAAATTCAAGGCGTAACCGCCAAATGCGGCCGAAATGCGGCAAGACTTAAGCGTTTCTACTCAGAGTAAGCGTCGACCAGTCAACAATGTCCGAGCGCGATACGAGATTGAAGCCGGACTGTGTATAAACGTCCGCAACTTCTTGCGCTTGTTCGACCAAAATTCCGGACAGAATCGCAATACCACCCGCGCAGATGTGTCTTTCCATATCGGGAGCAAGCGCTACTAGCGGGCCTTTCAGAATATTAGCGAAGACAAGATCAAACGGCGCCGCTTCTAAAAGTGCTGGGTGTGCAAACCCTGCCGCCTCAACACAGTTCACGCGGTCTTCAAGTCCATTGGCAGCAGCATTGCTGCGCGCAACATCGACCGCGACGCTGTCTATGTCACTGGCCAGTACGGGATGATCCCAAATGCGCGCGGCGGCCATGGCCAGAACAGCGGTGCCGCATCCGATGTCAGCGACGTTCCGCCCCACAAAGCCGGTCGCAGCTAGATGGTCCAGTGCGCGCAGGCATCCAAGGGTTGTCCCGTGATGGCCGGTGCCGAATGCCATCGCCGCGTCTATCAACAGTGGAACACAACCCGCAGGCAAGCGGTCTGCGTCATGGCTGCCGTAGACAAAAAACCGACCGGCCTCGACCGGCGCAAGTTCCCGGTGCACATGTGCCACCCAATCCGTCTCCGGCAGTTCAGAAATGACGAATTGCTTTGCTGACAACGCAGCAGACAGCAGCATCAAAGCCGCCTGATCGGGTGGTTCCGTAAAATAGCCGCCGACTTCCCAGAGACCAGAGCCGTCCTCAAGCTCAAAGACGCCCACGCCCGAAGGCTGCGGCGACAGAGCCTCCATTGCGGTGCCCAGTTTCTCCGCAGACTTCTTTCCCGAGAGCGTGGTGAACGCGGTATAAGTCGGCATCAGCGTCTCCGGTATCTGTCGGGATTGGCGTAGGGACGCGTCGCCATAGCGTCAAGGCGTCGCTGCATTGGGGGCGCAAGTTCTTTGACAAAGGTCCAGGCCCAAAGGCAACCCAGCGCGCCCACGACAGCACTGGCCAAAGCCTGTCCGTAGATGACGCCGGATGCTCCAAAGTAGGAGGACAACGCGATGGCAGCAGGCCATCCCAAAGCGGCTTCTTTAGACCAGTTCAAAAACGTAGAGCGGGCGGGTTTTCCTAGATTGTTGAATGCGGCGTTTGAGACGAACAAAAGACCAACGAAGACAAAACCACCGACCCCGACCGTAGCGAACGACCAAAGTATGTCACGCCCCACTGGCGCCAGGTCAAAGAGCGCGGCAATGCCGGGCGCTGCCAATACCAGACAAATCCAAACTGCTCCCGTGTAGATCAGGCAGAATGCAACTGCATTTTTGAATGTTGCACGCACGCGCTCCATCTGAGACGCGCCATAGTTCTGGCCAAAAATGCCGCCAATTGCACCCGACAGAGCAAAGATACCACCAAAGGCAACAACGGTCAGCCGACCAATCACGGCCCACGCCGCGACGGCGTCGTCCCCGAATGGCGCGATCACGATGGTCAGAAGGTAGTTGCCCGCCGGTGCCGCCATCTGCGTGGCAATCGCCGGTAGCCCCACTGCAAAATAAGGTACTAGGATCTCACGAAACTGCGAAGTCGTTGGGCGTGAAACAAGCTGGTGCTGCACGACCGCGAAATAGATGCCCAGTCCCATCAAAGCGATACGGAAAAGCACAAGTCCGATAGCCGCCCCATCCAGCCCGAGACCAAGCCAAAGGATCAGCACAGGATCAAGACACATCAACACCGCACCCGACAGCAAAGTGATATACATCGCCTTTGCGCCAAGACCTTCGGCGCGCAGCACGCCGGAGGCGATCAGACCGATTTGCATAAAGACCAGTGACGGTACGGTCATGGCCAGATAGCGGGCCGCTAGATCGGCAGTCTCACCCTGCGCGCCGGCAAGCGTCACCAGCTTGTGTCGCAATAGGACTATCAGCAACGCCACCAGCGCTTGAAAAAGCGTTGCGCCGATCATTGCAGCGCCGGCCTGCCGACGCGCCAAAGCGCGATCGCCGGCGCCTATGCTGCGTGACACGAGCGCCGTCGACGCGATCATGAGCCCGACACCAGAAGACACAGAGAAAAACTGGATCGCAAAGGCAAAACCCACGGCTGCGATCAGCCCCGGTTGGTCCAGCATGGACAGCCACACGAGATTAGCCGCGTCCACCAGAAAAACAAAGGTGATGCCAAAGGCACCGGTAGCTGTCATCACGACCACATGCCGCATGGTCGAGCCCGTCAAAAAGCGTGCGTCACTCATTCTGCCGGGGCGGCAAGCCCGCTGGGAAAAATCGTTTCATTTCCCTTTTCAGGGTGGCGTGGAATTAGCATGGCCAATATAAATGAAACAGCTGCCATTCCGGCGGCGAGAAAGAACACGGCCGCCGGCGACCACAACCACATCAACCCAAGCAATACCGGGAGAAACACCGCGGCAATGTGGTTGATCGTAAAGGCCACCGCTGCGGTCGGCGCAATGTCGCCGGGATCTGCAATTTTCTGAAAATAAGTCTTCAGCGCCAACGCCAACGCGAAAAAAATGTGATCCAACACATAGAGCGTCGCCGCCACCAATACGCCCCACCCAAGGTAGTAGACACCGCCGTAACACAAGAAAACGATGACAAGACCGAGATATTCAAATCCCAAAGCGTTGCGCTCTCCGAAGTGTCCAACGGCCCGCCCCAACAACGGCGCAACCAGAATGTTGATGACCAGATTTATGAGATACAAAAACGTAATCTCGTGGACATCATAGCCGAATTTCTCGACCATCATGAAACCCGCAAAAACCACAAAAATCTGGCGCCGGGCGCCGGACATGAACTGAAGCGCATAGTAGAGCCAGTACCGCCGGCGCAGGATCATCTTCTTGATCTGCGGGTTGGGGGCCTCAAATTGAGGATACGCCAGCAACGCCAATAGAGCGATCGCTACGGTTACACCTCCGCCTGCCAGATACACCGCATTGAAGGACAGGCCCATCGTATCCCAAAGCGCCATGATTGCCAGATAGGCGACAAGCGTTGCGGCCGAACCCGCAGCGACGAGCCAACCCAGCAGCCGCGGCGCTTCTTCTTTTTTCAGCCACTGCAATTGGAGCGACTGGTTGACGGTTTCATAGAAATGAAAACCAATGGAGCTGAGCATGGTAATCGTGAGGATGCCCGCCATGGATGGGAACCATGCCGTGACCGCGGTGGCCGCGCCCAGCAGGACCAGCGAAACAAGACCTAAAACCTGTTCGCGCATGAAAATGATGATCGCGATCACGCCCACGGCAAAGAAGCCCGGGATTTCGCGGATCGTATGGAGCAGCCCGATGTCAGCTCCATCAAAATCCGACACCTCGACAACGAAATTATTCAGCAACGCCGACCATGTGTTGAACGCGATAGGCATGGCAATTGACATAAGAAAGAGCAACACCAAAGGGCGTCGCCATCGCGGCAGATGCTGCGCGTCTTCCAATGTGACATATTGGGCCATAACGACTGCTTAGGCGTTTTAGTCGGGCATGGCGAGCCTCAAACGACAGTTGGTTTGCGCGCAGGCTCTGTGCGCGGCACGGCCTGTCGCCAAATTCTGTCACCAGAGCGCTTTGTGCTCAGTAAAAACTTTGCGGATCAATATCTACGGCGATGCGCAAATCGCCTGTCAAACGCAACTGGTCGACCCACCGGGCCAGTGCATCTTGCAGCGGGGCTGTTTTGTCCGCCTTGACCAGCAATCGTACCCGGTGCCGTCCTCGGACCCGAGCAATCGGAGCTGGCGCGGGACCGTAGACCTGTGCTCCAATGTTTCTGAGTGGCGCGTCCTGCCGGGCCAGTTGATTTCCCGCGTCAAAAACTTTGGCCACATCAGTGCCTGACAGAATAATGCCCGCCATCCGGCCAAAAGGCGGCATACCCGCCGCCTGGCGCTGTTTGGCTTCTGCGTTCCAGAATGCTTCTTCTTCTCCTGCGAGAATGGCACGGATGACAGGATGTTCGGGCTGATAGGTCTGCAGCAATGCCACGCCCGGTTTCTCAGCGCGTCCGGCCCGGCCCGCCACTTGTCGCATCAACTGAAACGTGCGTTCGGCCGCCCGCAAATCAGATCCCTGCAGGCCCAGATCCGCATCTATGACACCAACAAGCGTCAGGTTCGGAAAATTATGCCCTTTGGCGACCAGCTGCGTCCCGATGACGATGTCCGCGCCACCAGCAGCGATATCTTCGATCTCTGCCTTCAAAGTGCGCGCGGTCCCATACAGATCAGAGCTGAGCGTGGCAATTCGTGCGTCGGGAAACAAGGCCGCAGCTTCTTCGCTCAGCCGCTCCACTCCGGGCCCCACGGGTGCCAGCCTGTCTTCGGCTCCGCAGGATGGGCAGGTCTTCGGGATCGGCGTACTCTCGCCGCATTGATGGCAAATCAAACGCTTGAGAAAACGGTGCTCCACCATCCGGGCGTCACAGTGCTCGCATCCGATCTGATGCCCACAAGCGCGACAGAGTGTGATCGGAGCGTAGCCGCGCCGGTTAATGAACAGCATTGACTGTTCGCCCACAGCGAGACGCTCTTTGACCGCCCCGGTTAAGGCCGATGAGACCCAGCGGTTCGACGGAAGGCTTTCGCCCCGCATATCGATTGACCGCATCCTTGGCATCGCAGAAGGGCCGAACCGCGACGAAAGTTCAAGTCTTGCATATTTGCCGACCTGTGCGTTGGTCCAACTTTCCAGCGATGGTGTCGCCGAAGCCAGCACGACTTGAGCGCCGCAGATCGACGCGCGCAACACGGCCATATCCCGCGCATTGTAAAGCACGCCTTCCTCCTGCTTGTAGGAGGTGTCGTGTTCCTCATCCACCACGATCAGCCCCAGAGACCGGAATGGCAAAAAAAGGGCCGAACGCGCGCCGATAACAAGCTGTGCCTCGCCCTGACCGACCATGCGCCAGATGCGTCGGCGTTCAGTCATCGTGGCACCTGAATGCCACTCCGCCGGTTTGCGACCAAATCGCTCCTCCACACGGGTCAAAAACTCCGCCGTGAGCGCAATTTCGGGCAACAAAACAAGCGCCTGTCGACCCGCGCGCAGGGCGGCCGCGACCGCCTCAAGGTAAACTTCAGTTTTGCCGGATCCTGTTACCCCGCGCAGCAGAGTCGTGCCGTAGCGTTCAGAAGCGACAGCGTTGGTGAGCGCTTTGGCCGCTGCCGCCTGGTCAGACGTCAACGCCTTGCCCGGCAGTTCCGGATCAAGGCGCGGGAAAGGCAGATCGCGCGGACTGTCCTCTTCCAGTACAGCACCCTGAGCCACCAGACCCTTGACCACCGACGTGCCGACACCTGCCGTCTCTGCCAATTCCTTAAGCGTAAAGGACAAGTCGCCGTAGTCCGACAGCACGCCGAGCACCTTTTTGCGCGCAGCAGTCATTTTGTCAGGTTCGATAGGTCCACGCCGGTAGATCTTGCGCATCGATGGCGGGTCGCCTAATCCGGGCGCGCGGGTCGCAAGTCGCAACATTGCGGGCAGCGACGTCAGTGTGTAGTCCGCGGCGCGCTGCACAAAAAGCCGCATCTCTTCGCGCATCGGCGCCACATCGAGAACACGAAACGCCTGACGGATTTTGGACAGATCGTAATCGCCCTGTCCGGCCCCCCAGACAACACCAATCACTTTGCGTGGGCCCAGCGGCACTTCGACAAAGGCCCCCAGATGACACCCCCCTTCCGGCGCACGGTAGTCCAGCGTCCGCCCCAACGGCTGGGTCGTCAGCACGGCGATCAGATCGTCGGGGTCGTAAAACTGCGGGGCGCTCACAAGCTCTCTTTGGGCCGCTTCGGATTTTTGTGGGTTTAAGCAAGCCAGATCATGGGGTAAAGCCAAGCGCAAGGTCGATCGCGCAAAGCGCGTGTGAATGCAACGCACAGAGGACGCACATCATGAAATTCTTTGTCGACACCGCCGACACCCAGGCCATCGCAGAGCTCAACGATTTTGGAATGGTCGATGGGGTGACGACCAACCCATCGCTGATCCTGAAATCAGGACGCGATATTCTGGAAGTGACGAAAGAAATCTGCGACATCGTCAGTGGTCCGGTCAGTGCAGAAGTCGTCGCGCTGGAAGCAGAGGCAATGATCGCTGAAGGTCGTAAGCTGGCCGAGATCGCAGAGAACATCACCGTCAAACTGCCCCTCACATGGGACGGGCTGAAAGCCTGCAAAGTGCTCACAGATGAAGGCAAGATGGTCAATGTGACGCTGTGCTTTTCCGCCAATCAGGCGCTTCTTGCGGCCAAAGCGGGGGCGAGCTTCATCAGTCCTTTCATCGGGCGACTCGACGATATGAATATCGACGGCACAGAGCTGATCGCGGATATTCGCGCCGTCTATGACAACTACGGCTTTGAAACCGAAATCCTCGCAGCCTCAATCCGTTCGGTGAACCACGTCCAGCAGGTGGCGTTGACCGGAGCCGATGTGATGACCGCGCCGCCTGATGTTATCAAGAAGCTCGCCAGCCACCCGCTGACCGACAAGGGCCTGGAGCAATTTATGGCAGACTGGGCAAAAACGGGCCAGAATATCCTGTAAATTCGACCTGAGCGCGTCATTCTCACCACTTATGACGCGGACAGGCCACAGGTTGGGACCGTTGCGCAATTTACCGGCAGATTTTGCGCACCATTCGTGCTAGACAGCGCGAAACAAGAAAACAGAGCAGAATATGACCAGCACTCCGAAAATCGAAGACGCTTTGCGTCAGGCGATCCTGTCGCAGCCGGATGCCGTATTGGATGACAAAGATGTCATGCATGCGCTGATTGCGGCCAACGAAAAGATCATGGGCGCCAATATCGTCGATCTGCGCGGCATCGCGATGGATCGGCTTGAGACGCGGCTGGATCGGCTTGAGGACACCCATCGCTCTGTCATCGCGGCCGCTTATGAAAATCTCGCGGGTACGAACCAGATCCACAGGGCAGTCCTGCGCTTGCTAGAGCCATTGGACGTTCAAGACTTTTTGCAGGAGCTGAACGGAGAGATCGCAGAGCTTCTGCGCGTCGACGTGATCCGACTGGTTTTGGAAGCCGGGCAAGTCGACGCGCTTCACAAACTGCCAGATCTCGATGGCGTTCTGAGGATCGAAGCTCCGGGATACGTGCACGATTACATAACGCATGGACGCAGCGGGTCGGCAAGACACGTGACTTTGCGCCAGATCCAGGATGGCGACGAAGCGCTATACGGCGAACCAGCAAGCTGGGTAAGGTCCGAAGCCTGCCTGAAACTGGATCTCGGAGACGATCGGCTGCCCGGCATGCTGGTCATGGGCGCAGAAGACCCACACATGTTCGGACCGCAACAAGGCACCGACCTGCTTGGTTTTTTTGCTGGCGTATGTGAGCGGACGCTGCGCCACCTTCTGTCATGAGCCTGATCAGCCCCGCCGCCGGCGACGCTTTGCAGCGCTGGTTGCAGCACATGCGCGCAATAAAGGGTGCCGCACCAAACACGCTGACCGCGTATCAGGGCGATGTGGTCGAGTTTCTATCATTCATGACAGCCCACAAAGCCGAACCGCAAGGGTTGCGCGCGCTGACCCGGATCAGCGTCACGGATATGCGGGCCTGGATGGCCCAGATCCGCAGCACAGGTGTCTCTGCGCGCTCGCTGGCGCGCAAGCTTTCTGCAGTAAAGGCCTTTTATGCGTGGCTGGCAGAGCGGGAAGGGTTTGAGCCCACAGCCGTCTTGTCAACGCGTGCGCCAAAGTTTCAGAAGAAACTGCCGCGCCCGTTGGCCGAGGATGCCGCGCGCGATCTGATTGACGCAATCGAGTTTCAGTCTGACGTCCCCTGGGTTGCAGCCCGCGATGTCGCCGTTGTCACTCTGCTTTGGGGGTGCGGCTTGCGCATTTCCGAAGCCCTCGGGCTGACAGGGGCGGATGTACCCTTGCAGGCAACCCTGCGCATTCACGGCAAAGGCGGCAAGGAACGCTTGGTTCCCGTGCTGCCAGCCTCTCGGCAAGCCGTTGATAGCTATATGGAAATTTGCCCGTTCTCTCCTGCTGCGGACGCACCGTTGTTCCGCGGTGTCCGCGGCGGCGCACTTTCTCCGGCGGCTATCCAGAAGGTCATGGCCCGTGCCCGCATGCAACTGGGCTTGCCGGCCAGCGCCACGCCACATGCGATGCGACACAGTTTTGCCACGCATTTGCTGAATGCAGGTGGTGACTTGCGGGCCATTCAGGAACTTTTGGGTCATGCATCGCTGTCTACAACACAGGCCTACACCGCTGTCGACACCGCGCGCCTGATGGAAGTCTATGAGCGTACTCACCCCAAAGCCTAGGTCCCTGATCAAGCTATGATAATTCCTTTGCATCCGGCGGCGGCTTGGGTCAAAAGGCGCGCATGTCTGATCGTCTGGCCGCATTGAGTGTACATCTGCTGACCGCGACGGGTGCGGTCTTTGCCATGCTGGCCATGCTGGCCGCCGTCGAGGCGAAGTGGGACTTGATGTTTCTGTGGCTGGTCGTCGCCTTCGTGGTGGACGGAATCGACGGGCCACTCGCGCGCCGGTTCCATGTACAAAGTAATGCGCCCGAGTTCGACGGCGTGTTGTTGGACCTGATCATCGACTATCTCACCTATGTCTTTATACCCGCATTTGCCTTGTTTTCATCTGGGCTGATGGCCGGTTGGACGGGTTGGTTCGCGATCATCGTAATCACCTTTGCGTCAGCGCTTTATTTTGCGGACACCCGCATGAAAACAAAAGATAACTCCTTTTCGGGGTTCCCCGGGTGCTGGAACATGCTGGTACTGGTGATATTCGCACTTGAACCGAATTTCTGGGTCAGCTTTGCGCTGGTGTCCGCCCTAGCCATTGCCATGTTCCTACCGCTGAAATTCGTGCATCCGGTGCGCACCGCGCGGTGGCGCATGCTGACGCTGCCGATGGCAATCGCATGGACTGTCTTTGCAGGCTGGGCGGCGTGGGTGGGCTTTGATCCTGAAAGCTGGGCACCCTGGGGCCTCGTGATCACCAGCCTTTATCTGACCTTTGCGGGCATCGCCCAGCAGGTCATCCCCGCGCGGACCCGGTAAACGCAACGGTCGGTGCGTCGCCGGACAAATGCGTGAGCGCGATCGCGTGACACTTCACAAAAACAAGGCTGATCACCGTTTGGTACGCCGTCGGTAAAACGTCGGTGATTGATCTGGGCACATGACAGCAAAGGCACGTTCGCGCCATTTATGGAACCGTGCGGCGAGTACGTCTGAACCCGTCGTTAACGGCGCGATCAGATCAGGAACCCGCCCGCTTTTTCATGGCGCAGCAGGGCGACCTTGGTCTCAACCCCCTGCCCACCGGAAAACCCGGTCAGCCCTTTGGCGCCCATCACGCGGTGACAGGGGATGACGATGGCGATGGGATTCGCCCCGCAGGCTTGCCCGACCGCCTGCGCCGGCACATCAAGCGCTTTGGCAATATCACCGTAGGTGACCGTATGCCCAAACGGAATGGCCTGCATTTGCGCGCAGACCGCGCGTTGCAGATCGCTGCCGCCGACGGCCAACGGCAGGTCAAACGTCTCACGCTGACCCGCCGCATATTCCGACAGTTGGCGCGCCGCTGCCTCGAGCACGTCCGAGGCCCCATCGGACGCCGCGCGCCCCCAGGTCAACCGGACAAGCGCACCCTGCTCTTCCCGCAGCACCAATGTGCCGAATTGTGTGTCAACTGTACGTTCCAACATGGGGTCAAAATGGTGCGTAGGCGCGTGTGGAGCAACCCGGATCATGCGCAACCTGTGTCCGTCTTTACGAGGTCATCAATCTTCGATTGTGCCCGACATCGATACAATTGCCAGAAAACCCGTTTTTTGGTAAGGATATTGTATTTATTGCCACATTTAATGGAGCCATTTTCATGAAAGCTATTTTGTTCCTGTGCGCTGGAATCGCGATCCTGGCAACCAGCAATGTCCATGCAGCAACGGTCAATCTCAGATTGAATTCTGTCTATAACGCGCCGGGCACGCAAAACGACGACCGTGACGACGACATCCAAGTGGGGGAGGACACAGTACAAAATAACCAAACACTGTTCTCTGCATCAACAAACATAGCTGGCAACGGCGGTACGGCAAATTCGGTGGGTTCCGTCAATGCGGCAACCGGAGAACTCAAGCTGCGTGTCGAAACAACTTTGGATGCGCCGGCACTGACCTTTAACGATATAAACACGTTCGCGACAGCAGAATTGAGCCTTCAAGAGGAATTCACGGCGATGGGCACAGGCTTTGTCACGTTTTCCTTGCTCGTGGACGGCAACTGGAGCCTAGCGTCACTCGATCCCAATCTGGATCCCGATTTCTTAATCACCAGCAGTGTGGGCGTTAACACAATCGGGCGCGACTTGCTAACGATTGATGAGAACAACGGTCCTGCCTCAAACGAGGCATTTAGCCAGTTGCTGGAATTCACAGCGCCGGTTTTCGATACATTGACTTACGTTTTGACAACATCTTTGTTCGGACAGATCAATGGCAACACAGCCGGATTCATTAACTTTAATGACACAGCGACACTCGACGTCTCATTCTCAGGTGGGACCACGGGCATTCAATTTGCGGACCCAAGCTTTCTGAGCGTGGATCCAAATGACACGGGAACACCTCCGATTGATCCTACGTCGCCTGTGCCGTTACCGGCTGCTGGCTGGATGCTCATAGGCGCGTTGGGTGGACTGGGTATTGTGAAGGCGCGTCGCCGTCGCATCAGTACCTGACATCGCGCATCAGTTTAGATCGCCGCGCGCTGCTCTTACGCGCAACATGCGGCAGCATACGATAGTGACATTTACAAAAGTGATGCGGGCAGCTTGAAACGGCCGCCGGTGCGGCCGTGTCAGCTTAGTATCGGCTACCCGATGGCCGTATCGCACCGCTGGCAGACACCTGCGTTCTTGTGCAGGCCGACATCCGGCAACACCTTCCAACACCGCGCACACTTCTGGCCTTGTGCCTTTTGAAAGACGACGCCAACACCCGGAGCATCTGGCAGGGTGAAAGCCGCCTCAGGCGCATCATCTCCGCTGACCGTGATCTCGGAGGTGATGCAGATGTCTTCGAACGGCAACGCGTCCAGCGCAGCACGCTGTTCGGCATCGGCCACATAGACGACTGGCGCAGCTTCGAGTGAGGCACCTATCACCTTGTTTGTCCGTTCGATCTCCAGCGCGGCGGTGACCGCGCGGCGCGCACTGCGCACCTTGGCCCATTTCGCCGCCAGGGCGTCGTTGCGCCAGTTTTTTGGCGTTTCGGGAAAGTCCTGCAGGTGCACTGAGCTGTCCTCGCCGCCAAACCGCTCGAGCCAGACCTCTTCCATGGTAAAAACGAGGATGGGTGCCAGCCACGTGGTCAGCCGGTGGAACAGGATGTCGAGCACAGTACGCGCCGCGCGACGCTGCACTGTGTCGCCGTCGCAGTAAAGCGCATCCTTTCGGATGTCGAAATAGAAGGCCGACAGATCCACTGTTGCAAACGTAAACACCGCCTGAAACACGCCCTGAAAGTCGTATGTCGCATAGCCGTCCCGCACCACGGTGTCGAGTTCGGCCAGCCGGTGCAGCACCCATTGCTCGAGCTCCGGCATCTCGTCCGGCGCAATGCGGTCGCTTTCGGTGAAATCCGCCAGCGAGCCGAGCATGTAGCGCATGGTGTTGCGCAGACGCCGATAGCTGTCGGCCACACCTTTTAAAATTTCGGGCCCGATGCGCTGATCCAGCGTATAGTCGGTCTGCGCCACCCAGAGCCGCAAGATATCGGCACCGTATTGCTTCACGATCTGTTCAGGCACGATGGTGTTGCCCAGCGATTTGGACATCTTCATGCCTTTTTCATCGAGCGTGAATCCGTGCGTTACAACGGCACGATAGGGTGCACGCCCGGTCGTGCCGACCGACTGCAGAAGGGAGGAATGAAACCAGCCGCGGTGTTGGTCCGTGCCTTCCATATAGACATCCGCGATACCGTCTTCGGTCCCGTCCGCCCGGTCACGCAGGGTGAATGCGTGGGTCGAACCGGAATCGAACCACACATCAAGGATGTCCATCACCTGATCGTAGTCATCCGGGTTAACGATCCCTCCGAGGAAACGCTCTTTGGCCCGGTCTTCGTACCATGCATCCGCCCCTTCGGTCTCAAAGGCCCGCGTTATGCGCGCGTTCACCTCCGCATTGCGCAGAAGGAAATCCGGATCCGTAGGCTGCGCACCCGCTTTGGTGAAACATGTGAGCGGCACACCCCAAGCCCGCTGGCGTGAGAGCACCCAGTCGGGCCGTGCCTCCATCATGGAATGCAGGCGGTTGCGCCCCGACTGCGGCGTCCAGGTGACATTGTCAATCTCCGTTAGCGCGCGTTCGCGGATCGTTGTCCCGTGAGTGTCAAGCCCGTCGCCCACCACCTTGTCGATCGACGCAAACCACTGCGGACGGTTCAAACGGATGATCGGCGCCTTGGACCGCCACGAATGCGCATCCGAGATGGTGATCCGCTTGATCGCGATCAACGCACCCGGCTCTTTGAGTTTTTCGATGACCGCTTTGGACGCACCGCCGAGTTTTCCGTTCGGACGGATCACCTGCTGACCGCCAAAAAACGGCAGATCCGCGCGAAAGCTGCTGTCATCGGTGATATTGTAGGTCATCGGCAGGCCGTGCCGGACCCCGATCGCATAGTCATCATCGCCGTGGCTGGGCGCAGTGTGCACAAACCCCGTGCCGGCCTCATCCGTCACGTGATCGCCCGGCAAAAGCGGCACGTCAAAATCCCATTCGCCCTCTGCCCCCTGCAGACCACGCAGCGGGTGGGCACAGATCAGCCCCGAAAGCTCTTCTACGGAGACATCAGCCAGTCGGCGCACCATGCCGTCGCCGTCCAGACGCGCCTGCTCAAAAATCTCGTCCGCAAGCTTGTCGGCCACAACAAGACGTTCCCCGATCGTGGCCCAGCACTCCTCTGGCCGCCCGTAGACTTCATAAAGACCATATGAAATCTCCGGGCCAAAACAGATCGCCCGGTTCTGCGGGATGGTCCAGGGTGTGGTGGTCCAGATCAGCACCGACGTGCCAGGTTTGGCCAGCACCACATCCCCGGACGTCACCGGGAACCGCACCCAGATCGCCTCTGTCTGCCGGTCGTGATACTCCACCTCCGCCTCGGCAAGCGCCGTCTTTTCCACCGGCGACCACATCACCGGCTTGGACCCCTGATAAAGGGTGCCGTTCATGACGAATTTCATGAACTCTTCGGCAATCACGCGCTCGGCGTGAAAATCCATCGTCAAATAGGGCACAGCCCAGTTGCCCGTCACCCCCAGACGTTGAAATTCCGCGCGCTGGATGTCGACCCAATGGGCCGCGAATTTGCGACACTCGGCGCGAAAATCATTGATCGGCACCTCGTCCTTGTTGCGCCCTTTCTGACGGTATTGCTCCTCGATCTTCCACTCGATGGGCAAACCATGGCAGTCCCAGCCGGGAATATAGCGGCTGTCATGCCCCATCATCTGGTGACTGCGCACGATCATGTCTTTGATCGTCTTGTTCAACGCATGCCCGATGTGCAGATGCCCGTTGGCATAGGGCGGGCCGTCATGCAGCGTGAAAGGCGTCCGCCCCTCTTTCTGACGCAAGCGGTCATACACCCCGATGCGCGCCCACCGCGCCAGCCAGTCAGGTTCACGCTTGGGCAATCCCGCGCGCATCGGAAAATCGGTACGCGGCAGGTTCAGCGTTGATTTGTAATCCGGCGCGGTTGTGGTTTCGGTCGTATCGGCGCACATTTCAGGCGTCCTTTTGCATAGTCGTCACGTTGGAAGTCTCGATCGGTGCGATGGCTCAAACACCTTGGCCCGGCGTCTCATCAGGTCAGAGCGCCGGGGGACATAATTCGAATGAGAATGGCCAGAACGGCAGTCATGGCGCACCTTATAAGCAGGCACTCCGCCTGCCACAAGCCCGCAACCGCGCTTCTTTGATCCTCAAATATCCCGGGGTTGGCGCGGCACGCGCCGGGGGCAGAGCCCCCTGCGCCGGAGCGGTCAGAGACCGACCGCTAGGTATTGCCGCGCGAAAAGAGACCGCTGAGGCTGCGGGTGACAAGATCGCGCGCACGCGGTCGTGGCGCAGCCTGAAATGGCAAGGGGCGGCAAACCTCCATGGCCGCCACGCCGATGCGGGCGGTCAGAGCGCCATTGACTACGCCTTCCCCAAACCGTCGTGACAGCTTGCTCAGAAGCGAGCCACCCAGAATGGGCTCCAGCATGTCATCGCCGACCGCCACGGCCCCCGTGGCCACCGTGTGGCTGACCACCGCGCGCGTCAGGCGCCAGCTGCCCAGCGTGCCCGAGCGCCCGCCGTAAATCTCGGCAATGCGCCGGATCATGCGGATGTTTGCGGTCAGCGCCGCCGCCACATCCACCAGTGCCAGCGGCACCAGGGCGGTCACTGCCGCCACCTGACGTGCGGCCGCCTCGACCTCGCGCTCGGCGCGTTTGTCGAGCGGCGCGAGCAGTTCCTGCTCCGTCACGGTCAAAAGCCCGGCGGCATCGAGCTGATCACCTGCCAGACCGGCCAGCCTGTCGCGGCCCCAGCGCGTGTCTTCGCGCGCGGCATAAAGCTGCACCAGCCGGTCGGACACCTGCCGCGCCGCGCTCAGATCGTCCTCCGCCAGCGCCCGGTCGCCCGCGCGCTGCAGGGCGTCAACCCGGGCAAGCCTGCCCAGGGCCGCGACCTCGCGCAGACAGATGATGGCCAGAACCAGCAGAAACGCGGCCAGAAGAGCTGCAAAAGCCCAGCCCAGAACCGGCGCGCGCATCATCAGGCCGGTAACATACTCCCAGGCTGCGAGCGATATCGCCGCTCCGATGACCGCGGATCCGAGCCCCAGAAACCACTTCAGCAAAGGACGCGGCTTTCGGGATGCAAACTGCATGGCGGCCTGCATGGCAGCACCCGTGGGTGGCGGGGCATCCGGTTCGGGCACCGGCGGCGCTTGGGATACCGCCCCGTCTTCCGGCGGTGTCTCCATCTCGATCAACACAGGACCCTTCGCCATCAGCCGGACCCCTTTTGCCATTCCATGCGGATATCGGGCAGACGCGCCTCATTACCGCTGCCATCCGTGCGGGCCACCTCGACAAATCCGCGCAGGCCGTAAAAATGCGCGGCCATTCCATTGGCCTCGTAGCTCCACAGCGCAAGGCGGTCACACCGCGCCTTGGCATCGTCCAGGAGCGCCGTGCCCACGCCCTTGTCCTGCGCTTCGGGCAGAACGTATAGCGCGTAGACTTCTTCGTCGTGCCGGGCGATGAAACCGATCACGCGGTGGTCGAATTTGGCCACGCGCACCCATCCCGCATCGATCATGTCGCCCGCGTATTTGATCTCTTCCGCAGCAGAATGCACCCGTGGCAGCCAGGGCATGCTTTCATTGGAGACCGACAGGATATGGCCCACGGGACCAGCATCCAGCGACCGGGCATCGGTGATAACCAGCTCTGTCACAACCTGTCCCCCAACAAAAACTGCGCCGCCCGGTCGAGCCGGATATGAGGCGGGCCATCGCCGGGGCGCAAATCCAGAACCGAAGGCGCAAAATTCATCACGCGATAGTCTGCGTCGAGCCACGCCCCGGCGCCTGCGCGTGCCGGCGCAAGCACCTTTGCCGGATCACCGGGCAGCTCACCGGGGTAAAGGGACGCCGGTTTGCCACTGTCCTGCAACCGCCCACGCACCACATCCAGCGCCTGGCCATCATGCTGAACGGTGTCTTCTGTTGTGGTGCGCAAGGCGGCGATGGACAGCGCCTGCGTCCGGGCACCGGCAAAATCCGCACGATCCCGTGCATCACGCAGCAACGCTTCCATGATCGCGGTCAGCTTGCCGTGCTGGCTGTGGTGCAGGTGATCGGCCTTGGTGGCCGCAAAGAGGATTTTCTCCACCCGTTTGCCGGCGAAAAGCTGGGTCAGAAACGCGTTGCGACCGGGTCGGAACGCGCCCAAAGTCTCGGCCATTGCCCGGCGCAGATCGTCCACCGCGCGCGGCCCCTTGTTGATCGCATCAAGCGCATCCACCAGCACAACCTGCCGGTCGATCCGGGCGAAATGATCGCGAAAGAACGGCCGGACCACGGCGCGTTTGTAGGCCTCATAGCGCCGCGCCATCTCGCGCCGGAGCGATCCGCGGGTCTGTTTCCCTGCCGGCAAGGGCGCAAAGGTCAAAACGGGCGAGCCTTCAAGCGCACCGGGCAACAAAAACCGCCCCGGCGCGCAGTCATAGTATCCGCCCGCCCGCGCAGCCTGCAGGTATGCGGTGAAGCCCGCCGCCAGCGCCTTGGCCTGTGTCTCATCGAGACTGGCTGCACCATCCGTTGCGGCAACCTGTGCCAGATACACGGTCGCTTCGCTGCGCCCTTGCGCCCGCGCCAGAGTATCATCGGCCCAGGTGTCATAACTCTTGTCGAGCAGTGCAAGGTCCAAAAGCCATTCGCCGGGGTAGTCGATGATGTCCAGATGAATGGTGCGCGGCCCCTGCAACCCCGCGATCAGACCAGTGCGGCGCACCCGCAGCGACAGGCGCAATTCTGACACGGCGCGCGTGCTCTCGGGCCAATGCGGTGTGTCTGAGGTCAGCCCGCCCAAATGGGTTTCGAAATCGAACCTTGGCACGGTATCATCGGGCTGCGGCTGCAGGAACGCGGCATCGATCCTGCCTTCGGCGGCGGCAACCAGATGCGGCATGCGTCCGCGATCCATCAGGTTGGCCACCAGCGAAGTGATGAACACGGTCTTGCCCGCCCGCGCAAGCCCGGTGACCCCAATGCGGACAACCGGCTCAAACAGGGTTTCCTGCACAGTGTCCTGCACGGTTTCGATCTGGCGCAGCACTGTGTCGGCGATCGTGGATAGTACCAAAGTCTGTCTGCCCCTGAACGTCTTTGTGCCCCTACATAAGCGCCAGATCTCCACCGCGCCAGCCCCGGAAAGCCATTTGACGACCTGCGCCGAAGGCTCTAGGCCCTGCGCCATGCCCAGATACGCTCTGAAAGTCGAATATAACGGTGCGCCCTTTGCCGGATGGCAGCGTCAAAAGGACCAACCCTCGGTGCAGGGCACACTCGAGGCCGCCCTGGCGCAGGTGACGCCGGGCCCCCACACCATTGCCGCAGCGGGCCGGACAGATGCGGGCGTACATGGCCTCGGCCAGGTTGCGCATTGCGATCTGGCGCGCGACTGGGATCCGTTTCGCCTGTCTGAAGCGCTGAATTACCACCTCAAACCTGCGCCCGTGGCGATTACCGCCTGCGCGGAAGTGCCCACCGACTGGCACGCGCGCTTTTCGGCCACCGCGCGGCACTATCATTTCCGCATTCTCTGCCGCCGCCCGCCGGCCACGCATCAGCGCGGTCTGGTCTGGCAGATCAAGCACCAGCTTGACGTGGACGCCATGCAGGACGGGGCCAACCATCTGATCGGGCGGCACGATTTCACCACCTTTCGGTCCACCATCTGTCAGGCCGACAGCCCGGTGAAGACACTTGACCGTCTCACGGTCAGCGCGGTGGACACGCCAGCCGGGCGCGAGGTGCATTTTGACGTGCGGGCGCGGTCCTTCCTGCACAATCAGGTACGCAGCTTTGTCGGCACGTTAGAGCGTGTGGGCGCAGGCACATGGTCCCCCGACGATGTGGCGCGCGCGCTGGCCGCCAAAGACCGCGCCGCCTGCGGACCCGTGTGCCCGCCAGAGGGCCTGTATCTGGCGCATGTGGTCTATGATCGCGAGGTTTTCGGCGACTAATCGTTGTCGCTGAGCCCGGCGCCTGCGCCCGACGTGCGCGAGGTGGCGCTGTCGGGCACGTAGGTGCGACCGGCCAGTTCCTCCATGTGATGCAGCAGAGTATCACACCCTTCGATCCTGCGCGGCATGGCAGGATTGCGTGGTCGGGCAAGATCCACATGCAAAACCAGCTGGCCACCCGCCTGCGCTTCAAGCCGTGCCGCGCAGGGTAAAACCTGCACATAAGTGTCTAGGAGTGCATCGTGCGTTACCGGTTCCAGGATCGATTGACCTGTGCTGATCGCGTCGCTCATGCCCCGGTCGAGGACGGCGGCACACTGCAGGATCGGTCCTGCGGGCAATGCATCGAGCGCGGCAAACAACAGTCCGGCGTCACGCCCTTGCGACAAATGCGCGGCAGCCACAGCCCCGAATCTCATGGCCTGTGCAGGAGGCGCACCTGCTCCGCGCGCGGCTTTGGTGGCCAGCGCGGATACCTCGGCCATCGACCATGTCATCCGGGAAAGACCGGCAGCCACCAGTCGTCAGCGTCCGGTCCCAGCTCATCGGCCAGAGGCGCGCCCTGACAAAGGGTGATGCGTGTCCAGCGATCCGACTTGGGATCGAATTTGCTGGCCCCGAAAAACGCCAGTTTGCAGCGCAGCATGTCAATGGGCAGACAGTCCGCGCCAATCAGATTGTCGCGGATTTCGCTGTAGGGGTAGCGCACCAGACCGGCCATACGCGACGCGGCCAGAGCATGCTCGGGGTACGCGTCCAGAAAGCCCGCCATCGGCATCTCTGCGTCCGGCAAATCCTGATAGAGCGTCTTGATCCGACGCGAGATGTCGAGCGGACTTTCAAGTTCTGCACCGGGCTCTTCGAACCGGTCGCCAAGCCGCGGTTCGAGTTTGGCAGCACTCACGTACCAGAACTGCCTGCAGTTATCCTGCGCGGTGTAATCCGGTGCCAGCGCCCAGCGCGCATGCGTCTCCACCGCCGCCCTGACCTGCGCCGTGGTGGCAAACGGCACGGCCAGCGGGCCAAACGGATCGGACATGCAGTCGGTCAGACCGTCCACAAGATCGCCAAATGGCTCAATCAGAGTTGAGACCATCAGCTCCTGCAGATCGACGCTCTTTCCCTCCGCCCAGCGCATCAGGCCATTAAGCGCGGCCTCTTTCTGCAACGCGGCCGGATCAAAGCGCGACAGAGATGCCGCCCAGTCCGCACGCAGCCGGTCAATCCGGGCCTGGTGCACGGGATCAGGCACGTGCCATTGCCCAAGATGTCGCCCGGCACGCGCGGCACAATCGGCGAGTTGTTCGGCCTGTTTTTGGTCAAGACACGGCAGAGCGCGGACACGCGCCAGCGCGGTTTCCCGCACCAGCATCCAGTTGTTGAGCAACACAGGATGGCTGACCAGAAAGGGCGCCATGCCCAGCCCGGTCGAATTGCCAACGCCCAGATGCCGTTTCAGGCGACGGTCAAGCCGACCCCGTCCCAGATGCTCGACCAGGTCATGGGTAAAATGCCGGATCAGCCAGACGGTCAGCATTTCCGCCATGAATGGTCCGTCAAGGCCGAGCCGGTTGGCATAGACCGCGCGATCCGCAATACCGAATTTGCCGTTGCCGTAGACGGCGGTGGTGCGCATCAGGTAGCCGGTCTTGCAGACCTGATCCGGGTCAGGCTGCGCCCCGGCACGCAATCGCTTGACCACATGTGCAAACAGCCGCATGGACTTATTGGCCCGGCTCAGAACCAGATCGCGTTCGGTAAAACGCGCGGCCTCCTGTCTGGGCGCCTCCGCACAGATGCGGGCGATCTCATCTTCACTCGGGTGCCCGTCATACAGAACGTAGGCCGTGTCCCAGGCCGTGGCGATCACCCGGTCGGTACGCGCCTCATCCGGCAGGGCGTTCGCGACCGCCACCAACGCGTAGTCATGCCCGCCGAGCTGGAGCGTATAAACGGCGTGTCCATAGCCATGCGCGTCAATCTTCCAGACCGCGCGCTGCACCTGCACCTCTTCGGCGGCAAGACGGCGGATCAGGGTGCGCAGAAAGGACAGGCGGGTGGGAAACATCGATCCCATGCGCGCCAGCCGCATCACCTGATCCGGTGTCCGCAGGGCGACCTGCGGGGTATCTGCAACGTCCTTCATTGCGGCCCGAACGCCTGCTCGTAAAACCGCAGCCAGTTGCCGCCCATGATCCCGTCAACCTCCGCTTCGGTCAGGTCGCTCTGCAGCAAACCCTGCCGGATCGCACCAAAGTGCCGGTTGTCCTGAAACCAGCGGGGCATTGCCGGGAAACCGGGCTGGGCGGCTGACCCTTCTCCGTAATCCACCGCTCTGGACCAGCGCCCGACGCGCATCCATTCCACAACGCTGTCCGGCTGGTTCTGACACAGATCGCTGCCCAGCCCCAGATGCTGTGCGCCATAGCGTCGTGCAGCCTCTTCCACCATAGCGCAAAAGCTCTCCAGCATGCAGTTTGTGCCGTCTTTAAGGTGATGCGGATAAAGCGAGAAGCCCAGCATACCGCCCGCCTCGGTCAGCGCGCGCAGGACGGTGTCGGACTTGTTGCGCAATGCGTCGTGCCACCAGTTGGGATTGGCATGGGTGATTGCGATGGGACGGCTCGAATGCGCAATCGCATCCAGTGTGGAGCGTTCTGCGGAATGAGACATATCCACGACCAGCCCGACGCGGTTCATCTCAGCCACGACCTGCTTGCCCATGCGGGTCAGGCCGGTGTCTTCGGCCTCGTAACAGCCTGTCGCAAGCAGGGACTGGTTGTTGTAGGTCAGTTGCATGAACCGGATGCCAAGCTGGTGGCAGATTTCCACGAGCCCGATGTCGTCTTCGATCGGGCTGGGGTTCTGGAACCCGAAAAAGACCGCCGTGCGGCCCTCCTTTTGTGCACGCGTGACATCCGCTGCCTCGGTGCCTTTAAAGATCTGGTCCGCATGCACCTCAAACCAGCGGTTCCATTGCTCCAGATTGAGCACCATCTCCCGAAAGCTCTCGTGATAGGCGATGGTGACATGCACCGCGTCGACGCCACCCGTACGCATCTGCCCGAAAATCTCCGGCGAGAAGTTGCAGTATTGCAGGTTGTCGATCAAAGGCGCGCGCATGGCCCACAGCCTGCGGTTTGGCGCGCGGTTTGGCAAGCCTGTGATGCGCTGGCTCAGATCTTTTGCTGCGTGTGCTTGCGCAGCTCCGCGCGGGCCACCTGACGGCGGTGCACCGCATCCGGGCCGTCCGCAAACCGCAGGGCGCGCTGCCACGTCCAGGCCATCGCCAGCGGCGTGTCCTGGCTGATGCCCTGTCCGCCGTGCATCTGCATGGCCTCGTCGATCACTTTGAGAGCCATACGCGGGGCCACGACCTTGATCTGAGAAATCCAAGGGGCCGCAGCACGCGCATCGCCCTGATCCATCATCCACGCGGCCTTAAGACACAAGAGCCGCGCCTGTTCGATCTCGAGCCGCGCCTCGGCGATGATGTCGAAATTTGCCCCAAGCTGGGCCAGCGGCTTGCCAAAAGCCTCCTTGGCCAGCGACCTTTTGCACATCATCTCGAGCGCGGCCTCGGCCTGCCCGATCGAGCGCATGCAATGGTGAATTCGCCCCGGCCCAAGCCGGCCCTGCGCGATCTCGAACCCGCGCCCCTCGCCCAGAAGCATCGCCTCGGCAGGCACGCGCACACCGCTAAAGCGGATATGCATGTGACCGTGCGGCGCGTCGTCATGGCCAAAGACCTGCATTGGTCGCAGCACATCGATCCCGTCGGTATCCGCAGGCACAACAATCATCGAATGACGCTGGTGTTTTGGCGTCGCGTCCTCGCCCGTACGGACCATGACGATGTAGACGGCACAGCGGGGATCACCTGCGCCGCTGGCCCAGTATTTCTCGCCATTCAGCACATACGCAGCACCATCGCGCACGCAGGACATGGAAATGTTGGTCGCGTCCGACGAAGCCACCTCAGGCTCCGTCATCAGGTAGGCCGAACGGATGTCGCCCTCAAGCAGCCGTGCCAGCCAGCGCTCTTTCATCTCAGGTGTGCCGTAACGCTCGAACACCTCCATGTTGCCCGTGTCCGGCGCAGAACAATTGAACACCTCCGCCCCCAGCGGTGTCTTGCCCATCTCTTCGGCGAAATAGGCATACTCGACCGTATTCAGCCCATATCCGCGGTCACTGTCCGTCAGCCAGAAATTCCAGAGCCCCGCCGCCTTGGCCTTGGCTTTGAGCCCTTCGAGGATCTCAGCCTGCCGGTCCGTATAAGCCCATCGGTCTCCTTTGCCGATCTCGGCATGATACTCCGCTTCCAGAGGCATCACGTCATCACGGATCATCCCGGCCACCCGCGCCAGCAGATCGCGCATCTCGGGCCGCATCCCAAGGTTCATCTCCATGTGCTTTTTCCTCCCGAATTGGCGCGCGGGGTTTTCCCCATGCCGCAGGTTTGCTTAGATCGCCCGGCGATGTCCATAAGCCAATGGGGAGACACGCGTGCACAGGTACGACCACGACGAACTGGAAGCCTACCTGCAGGCCCATGTTCCGGGCTTTACCCGGCTGGACCGGATGGAGAAGTTCTCGGACGGGCAGTCAAACCCCACATACAAGATCACAAGCGCTGGCAAGTCTTATGTGTTGCGCGCCAAGCCGCCTGGTCAGCTTTTGAAATCGGCCCACGCTGTGGATCGTGAGTTTCGCGTGATGCAGGCTCTGGCCCAAACCGAAGTCCCCGTCCCGCAGGTGCTGCATCTGAGCGCGGACACCTCGCCTCTGGGCCCGCAGTTTCTGGTCATGGAGATGGTACAGGGTCGGATTTTCTGGGACCCGGCGCTGCCGGACCTAAGCAAGGCAGAGCGTGCAGCGGTCTATGACACGATGAACGCCACCCTTGCGCGATTGCATGATGTGGCGCCCGGCGCTGTCGGCCTCGACACCTTTGGCAAGCCCGGCAATTACTTTGAGCGGCAGCTCAGCCGTTGGTCAGGTCAGTACAAACAGGCAGAGACGACCCCCCTGCCCGACGCGGACTGGCTGATCGACTGGCTTGGCGCGAATATGGCGGCCGATGAAGGTGCCAGCAGCATCGTGCATGGGGACTATCGCATCGACAATATGATCTTTGCACCGAAGGGGCCAGAAGTGCTGGCCGTGCTCGATTGGGAGCTTTCGACACTCGGCCATCCCTTTGCCGATCTGGCGTACCAGTGCATGCACTGGCGTTTGCCGCATGCCGGGCACTTCCGTGGGCTGGGCGGCGTTGACCGTGCCGCCCAAGGCCTGCCGTCAGAAGCCGACTATGTTGCGCTCTATTGCGCCCGACGCGGGATCGCGCCGCCCGACAACTGGCCATTTTACGTGGTGTTCTCGTTTTTTCGTCTGCTGGCCATTCTGCAGGGCGTTTACCGCCGCGGGCTTGATGGCAATGCCTCCAACCCGAAAGATACCGACAGGCTCAGCCATGTGATCGCCCTGATGGCCCGCGACGCGCGTGCGCTGGCACAGACGGTCTGATGTGGCCGCACGGATCACAAAGCTTGACGCGACCTGAATTCGGGTGATCCTGAAACGGGCAAATGGGAGAAGGCGCATGGCTCCGCAGCACCAAAGTTATGATGTAGTCATCGTCGGTGGCGCGATCTACGGGTCAAGCGTCGCATGGTGGTTGACACAGATGGATGGATTTGATGGCCGCGTGCTGGTTGTCGAGCGGGATTTGACCTACGCACAGGCCGCCACAAGCCATACCAACAGTTGCATCCGCCAGCAGTTTTCCAATCAGGCGAACATCTCGGTTTCTCAGTTCGGAGCCGAATTCATCAAGAACTTTCAAAGCTATATGGGACACGATCCGGATGTGCCGCAACTGACGCTGCAAAGCTACGGCTACCTCTATCTGGCCGACACGCCAGAGTTTGCCGCGACCTTGAAGGACGTGCAAAAAGTCCAGGAAACACTTGGCGCGGCCACGCAATACATGACACGTGAAGAGATTGCCGCCGACTATCCGTTCTACCAGCTGGATGACATCATCGGCGCCAATCACAACCGCGTTGACGAAGGCTATTTCGACGGCGGTACCATGTTTGACGGGTTCAAACGCATGGCGCGCAAGAACGGCGTGGAGTACATCGAAGATGAAGCAATCGCGATGACGCGCAATGCCGGGCGCATTGAAGCGGTGACACTGAAATCAGGCAGCAAAATTACATGCGACGTGGTTGTGAATGCCTCCGGCACGCGCGGTGCGTTGACCGCCCGAATGGCCGGGCTTGACCTGCCGATCGAACCCCGCCGCCGCTATTCCTACATCTTCGATGCGGCCCATCCTCTGGACCGCGACCTGCCGCTGACCATTGATCCTTCGGGGGTGCATTTCCGCTCGGACGGACGTTACTACCTGGCGGGCGGCCCGCCGGAAGAGGATCCGGCTGTGGATTTCGACGACTTCGATGCAGATCACGGCCTTTGGGAAGACAAGTTCTGGCCCGTCATCGCCAACCGCATCCCACAATTCGAACAGATCAAGCTGATCAATATGTGGGTGGGGCACTACGACTACAACACGCTCGATCAGAACGCCATTCTCGGTCCGCATCCTGAGGTCGGCAACTTTATGTTCTGCAATGGTTTTTCGGGACACGGCCTTCAGCAATCCCCAGCACTTGGGCGCGGGCTGGCGGAGCACATCGCCTTTGGGGGCTACCGCACGCTCGATCTCACACCCTTTGGCGTCGAACGCGTGCTGCAGGGCGAAACATTTCTGGAAAAAGCAGTCATCTGACAAGGAGAAAAGGATGCTTGGAAAACTGGTACTGACCGGCGCTGCAGGTCGGCTTGGCTCTTACCTGCGCGAACCCCTTACGCAACTGTGTGCGGAGTTGGTCAGCACCGATATCGCCGAGGACATCGGCACACTCTATCCCGGCGAATCCTACCAGCAGGCCGATCTTGCGCAGATGGAACAGATCGCCCCTGTGCTGGCGGGTGCCGAAATGGTGGTGCACTTTGGCGCCATCGTGGACGAAAAACCGTTTGAGGACCTGCTGGGGCCCAATTTCGTCGGCTCCTACAACGTTTGGGAGGCCGGCTACAAGGCTGGCGCGCGCCGGATTGTCTATGCGTCGTCGATTCATGCGGTGGGCATGCATCTTAAGTCAGATTTCATCGGCATTGATGCTGAACACCGCCCCGACACGTTTTACGGGCTGGCCAAGTGCTTTACCGAAGATCTGGGCCGCATGTACTGGGACAAGCGCGGCCTGGAATCGGTGCACCTGCGCATTCTGTCGTGCGCACAGGTCAACAACACCCGTGCGCTTGGTTCATGGTTGTCTTACGATGACCTGATACACCTTGTGACACGAGCCATCGATACACCATCCGTAGGGTTCGGCATCGTCTATGGTGTTTCCAACAACGACCGCGCGCCGGTCGACAATACCAAAGCGTCCTTTCTCGGCTACCGACCGAGGGACAACGCCGAAATCTACGCCGCTGATCTGTTGGGCAACGAAGGTCCCTTGGACACAAGCGACCCCGGCCAGATGTGTCATGGCGGGCCATTCGCAAAGGTCGATCTGGGGCAGAGCGGTCTGGCGCAGATGAATGTGGTGGACGACACCAAGAAAACGTAAGCGCGGCGTTGCGGACCTTCGACATGCATTGAAATCGCGGACTGACAGGCTAGTTGTCCAATCTGGTTGACTGCTTGAACGACCCCAAAAAGCAAACAGAGCGCACATATGCCGGTAGATGTTTTACAGGGTTACAGCCCGCTGATCATTTCGTTGCCCTACACGGGCACGAACATGCGCCCCGAGATTTCGGCGCGCATGACAGCGCCCGAGGACATGATCACCATACCGGATCGGTACTTTGACCGGCTTTGGACGCATGTTCATGACACTGCAACTGTCATGCGTGCCAACTTTCACCGCTACCTGTCGGATCTGGACGCGCCCGCCGGTACCGGCGACATCAAACCCAACAAGGGCATGCTGGGCTGCGTGCCGCTCATCAACCAGCGCGGTGAGCTGATTTGGAACGTGCCGCCGAAACCTGCCGAAGTGCACAGTTGGCGCTCGTTCTACCACGCGCCTTATCATGCGGCGCTGGCCGCACAGGTGGCACGGGTGCGCGCGCGCAACGGGCATGCGGTGCTGCTGACGTGCAGCGCTTTGCGCGATGACGCGCCCGATCAGACGGATATTCAGATGTCCAGCTACATGGGCTCATCCTGTGCTGTGGAACTCTCGACCAGCCTCGCCTCGATCTTCCGCAACAGTGCGGAATATGAAACAACGCTCTCCGGGCGCAGCGGCGCGGGATGGACCACACGAAGCTACGGCCGACCCGCGGCTGCCATCCATGCCATTGATCTGCGAATCCGCGAGTCTCTTTACCTCACGCCCGACGGCGAATTTGCCGCGCACTACGATCAAAGCAAAGCCGAAAAACTGCGCCGCCTGCTCAAAGATGTGCTGTCTTTTGCAGCAACCTGGCAGCCGGAGCGCGCGGCCTGGGCCAGAACGCGCGCTGTGTCATGACCCCGGCTCAATCTTAGGCGAATTGCAGCGTCAGCCTGCGCAACATTACGCTCCAGAATCTTGCTGACAACAGGATCGCAGCCAACGCCAGGCCAATGACAAGCCCCAGCCATACCCCGATCCCCTCCATGCCCAGCACAAAGCCGAAAAAGTAAGAGGCGGGCACGCCGACCAGCCAATAGCTGACCGCCGCATAGATCATCGGCGCGCGCGTGTCCTGAATGCCTCGCAGCAGACCCAGGGCAATCACCTGTGCCCCATCGACCAGCTGGAAAAGCGCCGCCATTGCCAGCAGTCCGACACCAATCTGAAGGATCTCCGCCCGACGCGGCTCGTCGCGTTCCATAAAGAGAGACAACAGCGCCTCCGGCAGGGCCAGATAAAGAATAATAGTGGCCATAGCAAACATCAGCGACATAAGTGTGGCAACCCCGGCGCCGCGCCGCATCTGAAAGGCATCGTGCCGCCCGTATGCATTGCCGGCCCGGATCGTCGCGACATTTGACAATCCGAGGTGCACCATGAACGTGACGGAGGCGAGTTGCACCGCGATGCCATGGGCGGCCAGCGGGACCGTCCCTAGCCACCCCATCATAACTGCAGAGGCGGCAAACAGTCCCACTTCGGACAGGGCAGTCAGTCCAATGGGCAGACCCAGCACGAAAACGCGGCGCAGCATTTGCGGATCCAGGCGCCAAAGCCGCTGAAACAGCGCGTGCTCAGGCAGGCTTAGACGGGCATAGATCACCACGCCAATCAGCGAAACTGTCTGAGTCATAATCGAGGCAAGCGCAGCCCCTCTGATGCCAAGTTCTGGCGCGCCCCAGTTGCCGAAGATCAGCGCGTAATTGGCCAGAGCGTTTACAGTCGCGGCCAGCACCGTAATCCAAAGGACAACCTGCGTTCGTTCCAGCGCGGCCAGATAGGATTTGATCACCATAACCAGAAGCGCCGGGATCACGCCGAACCCCGCCAGGCTCAGATAGAGACTTGCGTTAACCGCAACCTCATCGCCCTGCCCAATCAACCTTAGGATCGGTTCCGACCAGATCATTGCCGGCAGGGCCAGCACGGCAAACCCCAATGACAGCCAAAGCCCCATGCGTGTTGCACGGCGCAAACCGATCTCGTCTCCTTCCGCTTCAAAGGAAGCCACCAGCGGCATCACCGCCCAGGCAAATCCGGACCCGAAGATAAAGAGAACGAAGAAATAGGTCGATCCAAGCGTAACGGCAGCCAACGCCTCGACACCATACCAGCCCAGCATCACCGTGTCGGTGACACCGATGGCCATCTGCGCAAGGTGCCCGCCGATCAGCGGCACCCCAAGCCGCAGAATCGCGCGCATGTGGTCGGAATAGGTCTTGGCCGGTTGCATGGGTCCGCCATACGCCGGTCACCGGACAAACAAAAGTATCAGATTGAGAATTTTAATTCGGACGACCCCGATCCAGATTCACAGCTCTGCTCTTTTTACGCACGGCAATCCGATGCAACCGTCATTTAGACAGTTGATTTGTCGGGAAAAGCTGTCAACCTGCGCGCGAATTTCAAGATTGTCCGTGGGAGGGGACAGATGAAAAACGTGTTGGGCTTGATGGCCTTTGGAGCAGCCGCTGCAAGCGCTGCCTGGGCCAACCCCATCGACCAGATTCGCCCCGACGCGCCCGAACTCTCACCCTACGGACCATATGCGATCGGGGTGAGCACACTGGAGCTTGTCCATACGGATCAAATTGACGTGCCATCGATGGAGGGCGCGGATGTTTTGCGCAACGATCGCAGGCTTACTGTCGAAGTCTGGTATCCCGCGCAGATGCCTTCGAACGCGCGCGGGCAGTACAGGACGCTGATGCGCGACGGCATAACGCCGATCACGCTGACCGGACGCGCGACACGGGATGCTGCGCCCGCCACGGGTATGCGCTTTCCGCTTGTGGTGATCAGCCACGGGTACCCCGGCAATCGCTTTCTGATGTCCCCAATTGCGGAAAATCTCGCGTCAAAAGGATACGTGACCGTATCGATAGACCATCCGTACAGCACCTATGCGGATCAGGAGACCTTTGGCGACACATTGCTGCACCGGCCACTCGATCAGCGCTTTGTGATCGACGCATTGGCGCAGCGCACCGACCCGCTTGGCGCAATCATAGACATCAATCGGGTCGGCGTCATCGGGTACTCCATGGGTGGCTACGGTGCATTGGTCTTTGGCGGCGCGGGCGTGACAGAAGAGGCCACGGAATTCACGTGGGGTGTGCCCAACGGGCTGCTGGCGCAGCATCTGGCCGGATCAGAAACGCATGAGGCACTGATCGATTCCCGCGTCCAAGCAATTGTGGCAATCGGTCCTTGGGGTCGCAACGCCGGGCTCTGGGACACCGCCGGAATGGCGGGCCTGCGCAAACCCACCCTGCTGATCGCGGGCTCCTCTGATGATGTCTCGATCTACGAGGCGATCCGCACGCTGTTTGACGAAGCCATCAGCGTGGACCGCCACCTGCTGACCTTTGAAAACGCCAACCACAATGCCGCTGCACCAATGCCCGCGCCGCGGGAAGCCTGGGGCCCGTCCGAGACTTTGGACTTTTCGCCGTTTGAGCACTACGCGGATCCGGTCTGGGATACGGTACGCATGAACAACATCGCGCAGCATTTTATCACGGCTTTCTTCGACCTGCGTCTCAAGGACGACGCACACAAGGCGCAATACCTCGACCTGATCCCAAATGCGGAAGATGGTGTTATGGCGCTCAACGCCGACGGATCGCCTTCCGAAGACCACAGCTACTGGGCAGGGTTCCCGCCCCGAACGGCCCGCGGACTGCGGTTTGAATCCAAACATGCAGGCGAGTAGCGCAGGTGTCTGTCACACCGGGCGCGGACCGCGCGTAAACACCATTTTCTGGTTGATCAAGTCCTCTTTGTCCCCCAGCCAGCAATACGCCAGCAGCGCCGGATCGCGCGCACTGACGGTAATACGGTGCAGATGCTCCGGCGGGTTAAAGATCATGGATCCCGGAACGTAGACACCCTGATGGTTTTCTGACACCGACCCTGACAAGCACACATAGCTCTCCGTGATCCCGCGATGCGCATGGGCAGGATACGTGCAGTCGGGCGCAAACAGCACCAACCCAAGAATGACTTCTGCCGTGTGCACCGGACCCGACGGCCCTGCGATCTCGGCATAGGCGTATTTCGAAGCCAACCCCCGCGGGACTTTTTCATAGCCGTATTGCCAGGACAGCCGGTCCGAAACCGCGTCGACCGCCCGCAGGATAGACCGCATCCGGTCGTCCAGACCCAGATCAATGGCGCGACGCAGGTGCGCGGTGACGGGTTTGTCGGCGCGCGGTTGCAGGGCGACCGGCCCATTTTCGCGGATCACCCTGTTGATCGCCTCGCGCGCGCGCCGCTGGTGACTGCGGATGCGGTCACTGCCACCCGCCGGCAAGTACCGGTAAAGATCGTAGAACTCGCGCAGAATATAGCCCCAGTCCGGTTGCGAGGTCAGGCGCACGGGCTGCGGTACTTGCGACTCGATCATGGCGCTCTCCTTGGCATGTCGCGCATCCGTTGCACAGTCGCGCGCGGCGTGCCAATGCCAAAACCAACGCTGCCACACAAATTCTGCGCAGCGCCCAGATTTGCAGCACATCGTCCGGCCCGATACACGCCCTGAGCCCTTTCCTGCGCCAATCTGCTCTGCCATACTGTAGCTTAAGAACAACAAAGAGGGCGAGCACCCATGGCAGATGACCTGCTGTCCGCAGCGCAAAATCACGACTATGACGCCGCATCCATCGAGGTGCTGGAGGGGCTGGAGCCTGTGCGCAAACGGCCCGGGATGTACATCGGCGGGACCGATGAACGCGCGCTGCACCATCTTGTGGCCGAGGTGCTCGACAACTCCATGGACGAGGCGGTCGCGGGCCACGCCACGCGCATCGAGGTTGAACTGCACTCCGATTACGCTATCACCATCCGCGACAACGGGCGTGGTATCCCCACTGACCCGCACCCGAAATTTCCCGACAAATCCGCGCTGGAGGTGATCTTCTGCACGCTGCACGCGGGCGGCAAGTTTTCCGGCAAAGCCTATGAGACCTCGGGCGGGTTGCACGGCGTCGGCGCCTCGGTGGTCAATGCGCTTTCCGACAGCATGGTGGTGCAGGTCGCGCGCAACCGCGCCCTCCACGAACAGCGCTTTTCGCGCGGCCAACCGCTCGGGCCACTGCAAAACGTGGGCGCCGCCCCCAACCGGCGCGGCACCACCGTCACCTTCCACCCGGATGCGGAGATCTTTGGCCACCACCAGTTCAAACCCACGCGCCTTTTCAAATCGATCCGCTCCAAGGCCTACCTCTTTTCCGGCGTGGAAATCCGCTGGAAGTCCGAAATCGACGACGGCGAAACTCCCACCGAAGCCACGTTTCACTTCCCCGGCGGCCTCTCGGACTACCTCAAGGAAACGCTGGGCTCCGCCACCACCTACGCCGACCACCCCTTTGCCGGCACCGTCGATTTCAAGGAAAAATTCGGTCAGGCCGGCAAGGTCGAATGGGCCATCAACTGGACGCCCAGCCGCGACGGCTATATCCAGTCCTATTGCAACACGGTGCCCACGCCCGAGGGCGGCACCCATGTCGCCGGGTTCTGGGCCGCGATCCTCAAGGGGATCAAGGCCTATGGCGAGCTGGCCAACAATAAAAAGGCAGGCCAGATCACGCGCGAGGATCTGATGTCAGGCGGCTGCGCGCTGGTCTCCTGTTTCATCGCCGAACCGGCCTTTGTCGGGCAGACCAAGGACCGTCTTTCGACCGAAGCCGCGCAGAAAATGACCGAAGGCGCGGTGCGCGACCACTTCGACAACTGGCTTGCGGCGGATACGAAATCCGCCGGCGCCATCCTCGATTTTCTGGTGCTGCGGGCCGAAGAACGCCTGCGCCGTCGCAAGGAAAAGGAAACTGCCCGCAAGTCGGCCACCAAAAAGCTGCGCCTGCCCGGCAAGCTGACCGACTGCACCTCGAAAGACCGCGAAGGCACCGAGCTTTTCATCGTCGAGGGCGACAGCGCGGGCGGCTCCGGCAAGGGCGCGCGCAACCGTGAGTTTCAGGCGCTCCTGCCCCTGCGCGGCAAGATCCTCAACGTGCTGGGCGCGGCCTCCTCCAAGCTGGGCAGCAATGCCGAGATCAGCGATCTCTGCGAAGCGCTCGGGGTCGGCATGGGCACCCGCTTTAACTTGGATGATCTGCGCTACGAAAAGATCATCATCATGACCGACGCGGATGTGGATGGCGCGCATATCGCCTCGCTTCTGATGACGTTTTTCTTCACCCAGATGCGCCCGATGATTGACGCGGGGCATTTGTACCTTGCCTGCCCGCCGCTCTTTCGTCTCACCCAAGGCGCGAAACGCGTCTACTGTCTTGACGAGGCGGAAAAGGAGATGTGGCTGGAGAAGGGTCTGGGCGGCAAAGGCAAGATAGATGTTTCCCGCTTCAAGGGGCTGGGCGAGATGGACGCCAAGGACCTCAAAGAAACCACCATGGACCCGGCGACCCGCAAACTGATCCGCGTGTCGATTGACGAGGACGTGCCCGGCGAGACCGGAGACCTCGTTGAGCGTCTTATGGGCAAAAAGCCCGAACTGCGCTTTCAGTACATTCAGGAGAACGCGAAGTTCGTGGAGGAGTTGGATGTTTGAGGATTTGGCTCTTTGAGGAGCGCTATTCCTTCCAATTTGCGAACTCTTTGGGCAGACGAAAACAGCCAGATAAAGTGGTCGGAACAAAAGATTTCCGAGTCAGACAAGCTTGTCGATTACATATACTTCACCGAGTGCGTACTCGATACGATAATGGGCATAAAAATCACTTTGGCAGACAAAGGACTATCTTTCGAAGAACGCCGCGTCGCCCTTACAGGGTTGTGCCTAAGAGTCTTCGACTCAATCTCCGATGCTTTGCGGCTGACGTTATCAGGAAAATACTCGGCATCCATCATACATTTGAGAGATGTGCTAGAAACGAGCTTCTTGCTAGATTTGCTATTGGACAAAGAAAACGGGGCAGTCGAATGGTTGAAGGCTTCCGAAACGATTCTGAGAAAGGAATTTTCTCCAGTTGAAGTCCGTAAGAAACTAGATGCTCGGGATGGATTTACCGAGAGAAAAAGAGAGAAGCACTACAAATTACTGTCCTCCTTGGGTCCCCATCCCTCGCTAAAGGCTTTCGAGACAAAACGAGACGGCCAAAGAAATATAAATGTCGGTCCATTTAAGAACGAGCGATTGCTTGAGGCCTGCATTGAAGAGATCGCTAGAATATCATTTGCGGCATCCGTGCAAATCTTGCGCTATGCAATATGTGACTTCTTCGACGTGGAACACCTTCGGCCACGCTTGACGCTGGCTCAACAGAAAATGCGTGAGAAGCATCCAGTTGTCTGTACGACGGGTCTTTGACGTAGCATCGAAGTAACGAAATAGTTCGAGGCACCGTCTCGGGCCCCGCCCGTCCGGCGCTCCGCGCGCTCGACCCTTAAACCTTCCACTGGAAGGTTTCCGAGGCGGATGTCACCCCTCCCCCGGGAGGGCGCGCTTCGCTTCCCCTGGGCTTCGCCCGCTCCGGCCTCAAACTGTCCACTGGACAGTTTGCAAGACGGCCTCCGCCCCAGGCTCGGGCGCAGCCCTGTCCAACCGTCGCACCTCGGGCCACTACGTCCGGGTCTTGGACCGTTCGGCGCCGCAACGCCCTCAACAAAAACCCTTGCCACTGCATTAAAATCCGCCGCCGAATCCGCAAAAACCGCAGGCTCCACCGACGCAATACCGACGTTGCACCGACAGGGTACCGAAGCGCGAAACCCCATAAAACACAGCATAAGAGCATCCGCGCGGGACGGGGCCCCAAGTGGCGCGCGCCCCGTTGCGCGGGCGCAGGCTTAACCTGTGAAAGACCTCTCAGCCGGAGGTGAAATCCCACCGACGGCCACCGGCTCCAACGCCACGGGCAACGCTGTCTTTTTGTGCGTGGTCACGGCGGCTTCATCCGTGTCTTGTGTGGTCACAGTAAAGGAATGTCCCCGCTCCGGACCATCCGGACGCCGGTCGTGCTGACACGCATGTTCAGCGGCGCGACCCTGTCCCGCGCGCGCCCCCCGGATCGTCGTTTCGTTCCGTGGTCGTCGAGCTGGAACGCGTTGCATATGCCGTAGTCTGCCCTCCCTGCGCCTCCTCCATTAAGAGGTCACTACAGCACGAAAACCGCTATTTTCCGTTGAATTACAGCAACCAACACGTTTTCGGTCTGCGCGGCTCAAACGGTTGGGCACTTACATCATGGCCATATGCAGGGCGCCGAACACGACCCAAACGCCCATCAACGCTGCGAACCCGAATACGGTGGGAACCACTACTTTTGCCATGTCTTGTCTCCTGTCCGGGCAACCTCCGGCCGGTGTCTGGCCGGGCTGCGGTGTCTGCCGCGAAAGCGCCTCTTCCGCGATCTCATAAAAACGTGGGGGCCGTCCCATGACACAAAAAGGGGGCAGTCCGTCACGATACCTCACCCCTGTGCGAGAGGCTGAAACATCGCGGACCGTTCACGACTGCGTCGCTGCGGCAGAACACCTCTTGCCTCATGTGCATGCATTGGGCACTGATAGCGCATGCGACCGCTGCTTGCCCTGTCCCTCTTCGTTCTGCTGACCGCATGCGGCCGGCCGATGACCGAGGCCGAGATCGCTTTTGCCCAATCAATTCATGGGGATACACTGGACGTAGACAGAGTGCGCATCGTCGATGGCGCCCCCACCCGGGCCGTCACGTTCCGGCGCAAACCGCGCCCCCGCACCACCTGTCGCGAACGCATCCTGCCACCTGCAAAAGATGAGATCGTCACCTCCAAACCAGCAGCAGTCGCCGTTTACAATCACCTGCTTTTTGACAAGGACTGGTATCTGGAAGACTACCTGCCGGACTATCCCGATCAGATCGGTCTGATCGCCGCGATGCTCTTTGCGCATGAGGTCATGCACGCATGGCAATGGCAGAACCGCGAGATCACCGGGTATTCTCCGTGGCGCGCGGCGGCAGAGCATGGCGGTGCCGATGACCCCTATCTCTTTGAGTTGGACAAGGGACGCCGTCTCAGCGATTTCGGCTTTGAACAGCAAGGCTCAATCATCGAAGAGTACGTCTGCTGCCGGGCGCTGGATCCTACAGCTGCGCGCACCGCGCGCCTGCACGCGCTTTTGTCGCAAGACATGCCCGTGGCGCCCTTGCCTGCAGGGCGGGAGTTCACCGTCGGCCTGCCGTGGGACGGCGTTCAGTTAGACGGGATTTGCAGCGTCGAGCGCTGAACGGATTCAAGATAGACCAGCAATGCGGCCTGCGGCGCGGGAACGCGCGTGCGGCCCTCTAACGTGCGGACACGTGACCGGTCTTCTGATGTCAGATGGGAAAACGGGCGCATGCGCCGACCCGGCTGCGCACCTGCAGCGTAGTTGGCCAGTAAATCCAGAACCTGCGCGCGCGGAAACACACCGCCCGCCTGCGCGGCCAGCACCGTCAGATCGGGTGGTGTCCCGCTCAACCCGGATACTGCGGCCCCGCCACCGCCCCGCAAATCAGCGCCGTGGCAAATCAGACAGTTGTCCTGATAGAGTGCGGCGCCGCGCGTGACCGCACGGTCATCCGAACAGCCAGCCAGCACTAGGCCAAGTCCAACCAAAACAGCAGCGCACGTGCGCATCAGCATCTCCAGGCGATTTCATGCGACCTCAGGCTTAGACGAATAGTCTTGCCGATCCGGTAACGGGCAGCCATTCTGCGGCAAAATCGGCAAATGGAGCGCGCCATCATGGCACAATACGCCTTTATCATGCTGTTTGCCGGGATTGGGATACCGGTACTCGCCGCACTTAATGCAGCACTCGGCACGCGGATCGGCTCACCCGCAGCGGCGGCCACCTTGTTGTTCATTGTTGCTTTTGCATGCTGCTTGATCGTTGTCAGCGCTACAGGGCTTTCAGCTTTTGCGCGTGTCGCCGGCACACCCAGACATCTGCTTCTGGCCGGTGCGCTGATCGCCTTCTACGTGCTCACGATTACATACATTGCGCCGCATTTCGGTGTCGGAAACGCGGTCTTCTTTGTGCTGCTCGGACAGTTGATCAGCGCCGCCGCGATAGATCATTTCGGACTTTTCGGCGCCCGTATCAGCCCGCTGAGTGCCACGCGGGCGCTTGGGATTGCCGTAATGGCAACCGGCGTTTTCATTACCCAGAAGGCCTAAGGCCCCGCACTGAGCTCTAACATGCGGTCCCAGACTGCATCGGCGACGTCTACCGTGTCGGCGATGCGCCGCACCTGACCCGGAAGACGGCCTCCCCCTTCGCCTGCAACGCTTTCGGCCAGGGCCCGCAAACGTGCGCCAAACACATCTGACGTCGTCGGATCAATCAGAATGTAGAACTGGCCAAGATCATGCGGTTTGCCCTCGCGGGCTTTCAGCGGCTCCACGTCCTTGGACAGGATCGAACCGGTCATCGCCGCTGCGAGAATTTCCGCCATCAGGCCAAAGCCCCATCCCTTGTACCCACCTGTTGAGACAAGTGAGCCCTGCAAGGCGGCATCAGGATCGGTTGTAGGCTGTCCATCTGCATCAAGGGCCCACCCCAGCGGAATCATCTCCCCCGCCGCCTTGGCCATGGTGATCTTGCCCAAAGCCACCGTCGTCGTCGACTGATCCATATGCAGCGCCAGTCCGCCCTCACCGTCCGGCACCGAAAAAGCAATCGGATTGGTGCCAAGTACGCGCCGCTTGCCTCCGGGCGGGGCTACGACCGGCGTCGCATTGGTAAAACCGATCCCGATCATCCCGGCCAGTGCGATCTGTTCAGTGAAATAGCCCAAGGATGTGCAGGTGTGCGCATGTGCAACGGCCAGCGTCGCGGTCCCGCACTGACGTGCGGCATCCAGTGATGGCACCAATCCGAAGGCAAATGCGGGCTGTGCAAACCCGAATGCCGCGTCAACTTTCACCGTACCCGGTCGGGGGCGGGTAACCGTTGGATCGACCCGCCCCTTGACACGACCCGACGCGAGCTGGAGACAATAACTTTCAACGTAATAGAGCCCGCAAATCTTGTTGCCATATCCTTCTGCAGCACGTACGGCGCGGGCAACTTCAGCTGCTGCAAAGGGTGCGGCACCATAAGCGCTCAGCGCTTTCAGTGTCAGGTTTTCGATCTCATCAAGTGTGCGCTGCGCCATCCGGCTCCTCACTTTACTGGTTTAGGTTCAAGCCTTCTACGATCCGACCGGCCTGAAGGCGAACCTGACGATCCATGCGCATTGCCAACGCGTGGTTGTGCGTCGCAATCAAAGCAGCCATCCCGGTCTTGCGCACCAATCCCATAAGAGCTTCGAAAACCTGATCGGATGTGGCCGGATCGAGGTTGCCGGTGGGTTCGTCGGCGAGCAACAGGCGCGGCGTGTTGGCCAAGGCGCGGCAGTAGGCAACGCGCTGCTGTTCGCCGCCTGACAGCGCGGCAGGCCGGTGACCGGAGCGGTCCGCTAATCCCACACTGGTCAGTAAATCAATCCCGCGGTTTTCCGCCCGCGCCTTCGGCGTGCCATTTGCAAGCTGCGGCAGCACGATGTTTTCCAGTGCCGAGAATTCGGGCAGGAGATGATGGAACTGGTAGACAAACCCAATGTCCTGGCGCCGGATCACGGTTCGGCTGCCGTCCTTAAGCCCATCGGTGTCCGCGCCGGCGACGCGGATGTGACCACTATCTGCCGTGTCCAAAAGGCCCGCACAATGCAACAGCGTCGATTTTCCCGCACCGGAAGGCGCGACGAGGGCGACAACCTCACCTGCCGTGATTTGCAGGTCAACGCCGCGCAAAACATCGACATCGCCAGCGGCACCGCGCTTGTAGCTCTTGGTCAGTCCAGAGATCTCCAGCACCGGATCACTCATAACGCAGCACCTCGACGGGATTCATACGCGCCGCGCGACGGGCCGGGAAAATCGTCACGACGAAGGACAAACCAAGCGACAGAACTACAGCCGACAGCACGTCGCCAAAGTGCAATTCGGCTGGTAATGCGTAGATACCGCGAATGGAAGGATCCCACACGCCGCCTCCCATTACCACATTCACAAAGGAAAAAATCGGGTCGATATAGATCGCGAAAAGCGACCCAAGGATAACTCCCGCCAGCGTTCCGATCAGACCGGTCGATGCGCCACAAATGAAAAAGATACGCAGTATCGACCCTTCGCTGAGACCCATCGTGCGCAGAATGCCTATATCACGGCACTTGTTTTTGACCAGCATGATCAGGCCCGAGACGATATTCATCGCGGCAATCAAAACCAGGATCGATAAAATGATGAACATCACATTGTCTTCGACTTCCAGTGCGCGCAGGAATCCGCCGGATGCGTCGCGCCACGTCCAGATCTGCCCCCTGTCGCCCGCTGCCTGAAAAAGAGACGCGCGCAGCGCATCTACGTTTTCCGGTTCCGCCACCATGACTTCCAGTTCGTCCGCGACGCCTTCCCGATTGAAGTAAGACTGTGCCTCAACAAACGGAAGATAGGCACGTGTACGGTCAATGTCATAGCGCCCGGCGCTGAAGATATAGACCACCTCATAAGCATTGACACGCGGCGAGGTGCCAAATGCAGTCTTCACACCATCGGGCGAGATCAGGCGCACACGATCACCAACCGTGACACCCAGTTCGCGCGCGACGCCCGCGCCTAAGGCTATGCCCGTGGGAAAACGTTCCAGCGCACCCCGCCCCGTTTCCGGATCCGCAATGCGTGGCAGACTGGCAAGGTTTTCAGGGGCGATGCCCAAAACCTCGACACCCGCGTTGCGCCCCTGATAGGCCGCCATCACCTGCCCGCGCACCAAGGGCGCGACCCGCGTCACGCCCGGGATCGCTGCCACACGTTCAGCCACCTCAGCGTAGTCCGGCATGGTGCGATCGACGCGGCCTGTCTCGCTGACCGCGCCAATGGTGTAGACCGTCACATGCGCGTTGGCGCCCAGAATCGTGTCCACAAACTCCGCCCGAAACCCTGACCGCACGGCCAGCGTGGCAATCAGCGCAAAGACAGCAAGCGTAATCCCGATCAGGCTGATCCATGTCATGGTGCTGACGCCCCCTTCGGTACGCTTGGCGCGCAGATAACGCCAGGCGATCATCCACTCAAAAGCAGCGAAGGGGGGTGGCGTTCTGGCCATGACGCTCCTTAATCGGGTTGCAGGCGGCGGCGCTCAAGTGATCCCGCGCACATGATGGTTGGCGTAAATCCGGGCCAACCGCTCAATGGCGCCTTCTGGCGGCAGTTCTTCGCTTTCGCCGGTTTTGCGGCTGGTAAGTTCGACCACACCGTTCTTCAGCCCGCGCGGACCGACTGTGATGCGCCACGGCAGACCGATCAAATCCATGGTGGCGAATTTACCCCCGGCCCGTTCGTCGCGGTCATCGTAAAGAGGTTCCAGTCCAAGCGCCTGCAAAGACAAATATAGCGCTTCGCAAGCCGCGTCCGCTTCCGTATCGCCTTGCTTGAGGTTGACAATACCACAGTGGAACGGCGTGACCCCTTCGGGCCAGATGATGCCCTTTTCGTCGTGGCTTGCCTCAATGATGGCGCCAACAAGACGGCTCACGCCGATCCCATGGCTGCCCATATGCACTGAAACAGGCTTTCCGTCCGGACCTTGCACGGTCGCCCCCATCGGTTCGGAGTATTTGGTGCCGAAATAAAAGATCTGCCCGACTTCGATCCCGCGTGCCTGTCGTTGCCTGTCCTTCGGGATCTGGGCAAACACTTCCGGGACGTGGGTCTCATCGGTGCGCGCGTAACGGGACGTAAACTCCTCAAGGATCGATTGGCACTGCGCGTGGTCAGAGTAATCAATCTCGCGATCGCCGAATGTCAGATCCGTCACTGCGCTATCATAGAAAACCTCGGACTCTCCGGTTTCGGCCAGAACGAGAAACTCATGCGTGTCATCGCCGCCGATTGGCCCGCTGTCGGCGCGCATCGGCAGGGCCTGCAACCCCATCCTTTCATAGGTGCGCAGGTAGCTGACCAGATGCCGGTTATACGCGTGCAAAGCGTCCTGCTTCGTCAGATCGAAGTTGTAGCCGTCTTTCATAAAAAATTCCCGGCCACGCATAACGCCAAAACGCGGGCGCATCTCGTCGCGGAACTTCCACTGGATGTGATACAGCGTCAGCGGAAGATCCTTGTAGCTGCCGACATGCGCGCGGAAGATATCCGTGATCATCTCTTCATTTGTCGGGCCAAAAAGCATATCGCGATCCTGCCGGTCGCGGATCCGCAGCATCTCGGGCCCATAGGCATCATACCGCCCGCTTTCACGCCACAGGTCTGCCGGTTGCACTGTAGGCATCAGCATTGGAATATGTCCCGCGCGCATCTGCTCCTCATGCACGATGTTTTCGAGCTTGCGCAGAACCTTGAAACCCATGGGCAACCACGAATAAATCCCCGCCGCATTCTGCTTGATCGTACCTGCGCGCAACATCATCCGATGGCTGACAATCTGCGCCTCGGCCGGGTTTTCGCGCAGCACGGGCAGGAAGTATCGGGTCAGGCGCATGGGCAGTCCTCTTTGATAGAAAGCTCCCACTGATTAGGCCAAAGCGCGTGCCCCCGCAATCGCTTAAGCAGCGCGCCATGCCTCGCCTCTGCTTCGGGATTTTGCGCTCTGCCTCTTGAAAGACCCAGCCGGATCGGCGATGTGAAACGGGACGTCGCAAGGAGGAATTGCATGGCACTGCCAGTTCGTGAGCAGCTGACATACTGGGGGATTGCCCTTACGGTCCTTCTAATTTTGCTCTGGTCGCTCGGTGACGTGCTCCTGCCTTTCGTTTTAGGGGCAGCTATTGCCTATTTTCTCGACCCGGTGGCCGACCGTCTGGAAACCTGGGGGCTAAGCCGTATCGCCGCAACCGCGTTGATTGCAGTCGCGGTGATATTGATCTTTGTCTTCGCCGCTCTGCTGATTGTCCCAACCCTTGTGGAACAAGCTGTCCAGCTCATCAACGTGGCACCGGAATACGCGCGCAACATCGGCATGTTCCTAACGGAGCGCTTTCCGTCGTTGCTGGATGACACATCCGCTATGCGCAAGTCGCTGGAAACCTTCGGTGAAACCGTCCAGAGCCGCGGTGCAGAGTTGCTTGAGACTGCCCTTACGTCGGCAATGTCGGTCGTCAATATTATTGTGCTTCTGGTCATTGCTCCAGTCGTGGCCGTCTACCTTTTGCTCGATTGGGACCGTATGATTGCGCAGATCGACGCCCTGCTGCCACGCGACCATGCACCCACAATACGCATGCTTGCGCGCGAGATTGATGATACGCTGGCCGCTTTCATTCGCGGCATGGGAACGGTCTGCCTGATCCTTGGCAGCTACTACGCAGTTGCCTTGATGCTGGCGGGGCTCCAGTTCGGTATGGTCGTTGGATTCATTGCCGGGCTCGTCACATTCATTCCCTACCTTGGCGCTTTGATCGGCGGCGCATTGGCCATCGGACTCGCGTTGTTCCAGTTTTGGGGCGAATGGTTGAACATTGGGATTGTGGCGATCATTTTCGTGATAGGTCAGGCGCTCGAAGGAAACGTGATTACTCCGAAGCTCGTTGGCAACTCGGTGGGCCTGCACCCTGTCTGGCTGCTTTTGGCACTCTCGGTGTTCGGTGCACTCTTTGGGTTTGTTGGCATGCTGATTGCTGTCCCGGTTGCAGCGGCCATCGGTGTGGTCGCGCGGTTCGCCATCTCGCAGTACAAAAGTTCGCTGCTCTACCGCGGCTCCAGCGACAACGACGCAGCCTGAAATGCCGGAACAACTTGGATTTGACTTGCCCACGGTAGCCGCCATGGGACGCGCGGACTTTATGGTCGCGCCATCGAACCATATTGCTGTTGCAATGATTGAAAACTGGCGGAACTGGCCCGGAGGCAAACTGGTCCTGACCGGCCCGAAGGGCGCGGGAAAGACCCATCTGGCCCACGTCTGGGCCAATGCGAGCGGCGCGACCGTCATCCCAGCTCGGAGCCTGCGATCCACAGATGTCCCGAACTTGTCACAAACGCCTGTCGCGGTTGAAGATGTGCCCGAACTGCAAAGTCTGCCGGACGGGCAAACGGCGCTGTTTCACCTGCACAACCTGATGCAATCCGAAGGCCGCGCGCTTTTGCTGACCGGCACGGGCGCACCCAAGAGTTGGCCGTTAAAACTTCCCGACCTGATCAGCCGGATCGGCGCAATCACAACTGTTGCACTCGATCCTCCCGATGACGCGCTTCTCACGGCGGTGCTGGCCAAGCTCTTTGCCGACCGGCAGCTCGCTCCGAAACCAGAGTTGCTGTCTTACCTGATCCGCCGCATGGATCGCTCGTTCCAAGCGGCGCAAAACATCGTGGAACGTCTCGACAAGGCGTCCCTTGCACGCAAGAAACCGATTACGCGCGCACTTGCCGCAGATATTCTGGACAACACGGGCGCATCTGAGCGATAGTTTCTCGCTGCCAATCAACCTTGTACGGGGACGGGCCGACATGACCCAAGCTGATTTCCTGACATCGGATTTTCCGGATCCCGTCACGCTTCCCGACTTCGACGTGACCGGCCACGCGAGATTTTTCAATCGGGAACTCAGTTGGCTGGGCTTTAACTGGCGCGTTCTCGAAGAAGCGGAAAACCCCCGTGTTCCGCTTTTGGAGCGCCTGAGGTTCTTATCCATTTCAGCCACCAACCTCGACGAATTCTATACGGTTCGCGTGGCTGGTTTGCGCGAACTGGCTATGGCAGGAAACATAACGCCCGCGGCGGACGGTCTAAGCCCGGCGGAACAATTGGTGTTGATCGACAATGACGCGCGAGCGCTCATGGAAACACAGCAACGCGTGCTGGTCGCACTACTGGCGGAAATGCGTGAGGAACGCATCTCGGTGCTCAGCCGAAAAGACCTCACAAAATCGGACCGCGATCACCTTGATGGCGTGTTTCTGACCCAAGTCTTTGCAGTTTTGTCGCCGCTTGCGATTGATCCCGCGCATCCTTTTCCATTTATTCCCAACACTGGTTTTGCGCTTGCTTTGCAACTTGAACGTACCGCAGATAAGCGACCGCTGCAGGCTTTGCTGCCCATCCCGGCACAAATCGAACGCTTTGTTCCGTTGCCAGCCGAGGAAGGCGACCACCGCTTTCTGCCGCTCGAAGAGCTGCTGGTCATAAACATCGACAAGCTGTTTCCAGGCTACAAGCTGAAGGCGCATTTCGGGTTCCGGGTTTTGCGCGACAGTGATCTGGAAGTCGAGGAGGAAGCCGAGGACCTTGTGCGCGAATTCGAAGTGGCGCTCAAACGTAGACGCCGTGGCGAGGTTGTCCGTTTGACCCACTCCACCGGCGCACCTCCCGCTTTGAAGTCTGTCATCATGGAGGAATTGGGCGTCGACGCCGAAGAGGTTATTCCGCTGGATGGCATGATCGGTATGGCCGATCTGAAAGAACTGGTGCTGGATGCACGACCCGACCTGCTCTGGCCCAATTTTACACCACGCGTACCCGAACGCGTTTCAGATCACGATGGCGACATGTTCGCCGCAATCCGTCAGAAGGACATGCTGCTGCATCATCCCTACGAGACCTTTGACATGGTTGTGCGCTTTTTGCAGCAGGCCGCGCGCGATCCGAAAGTCGTGGCGATCAAGCAAACGCTTTATCGCACGTCACGTGACAGCCCCATTGTTGAAGCGCTCTGCGAAGCTGCGGAAGACGGGAAATCGGTCACTGCACTTGTCGAACTGAAAGCGCGTTTCGACGAGGCCGCGAACATCCGCCAGTCGCGCAGGCTGGAGCGGGCGGGCGCGCATGTTGTTTATGGGTTCCTAGACTTGAAAACGCACGCCAAAATCTCAAGTGTCGTGCGGCGTGAAGGCAATCAGCTTGTGACCTACACCCACTACGGCACGGGCAACTACCATCCAATCACTGCACGCATTTACACCGATCTGTCCTTTTTCACCTGCAATCCCGATCTCGGGCGCGATGCGACGAAGGTGTTCAACTACCTGTCGGGCTACGCACAACCTGAAAAGCTGGACAACCTTGCCATTTCACCCGTCTCACTCAAGCCGCGCTTGCTCGAACTGATCGCAGCCGAGGCAGAGCATGCGCGTGCCGGAAAACCGGCCGCAATATGGGCCAAGATGAACTCACTGATCGATAGCGAAGTGATCGACGCCCTTTATTCCGCCAGCGGCGCAGGCGTGAAGATCAGCCTTGTCGTGCGCGGGATCTGCGGGGTCCGTCCCGGCATCAAGGGCCTGAGCGAGAATATCCGCGTGAAGTCCATTGTCGGCCGGTTTCTGGAACACTCGCGCATTGTCTGCTTTGGCAATGGCTCTGGCCTTCCGCACAAAAAAGCGAAGGTCTTCATCTCTTCGGCCGACTGGATGGGCCGCAACCTGAACCGTCGCGTCGAAACACTTGTCGAGATTGAGAACGCAACGGTCAAAGCACAGATCGTCAGCCAGATCATGGCCGCCAATCTTGCAGACGTGGCGCAAAGCTGGGTGATGGAACCTGATGGTATGTTCAGACGCCCGCCCCTTCCCGAAGGGACCTTCGCCTTCAATTGCCACCGGTTTTTTATGGAAAACCCATCGCTTTCCGGTCGCGGTTCCGCGGGGGCGTCGGATGTGCCCAAACTGACACATACCGAAGACTGAGCGGGGTCAGAACGGCATGGCTTCAGGTCTCAATCGGCAAACTGATTGACCCACTGGCGTTTTTTGCACAGGCTGAGCGCGGACAGTCTTTGAGAGCCGATGAACGAAAGCTTGCAAAAGATAAAAGCGGCCGATGCGACCCATCCCGATGCGGTTTTGTTCGGACAACCGCTGTTTCAAGACCCCAGTGCGCGCGCCCTGTCGCGCGTTGGCGTGGTCGATGTCGGTTCAAACTCCGTTCGCCTCGTCGTGTTTGACGGAGCCGCCCGCTCGCCGGCCTATTTTTACAACGAAAAAATCATGTGCGCCTTGGGGGCGGGCCTGTCGCAAACGGGCCAGCTGAATCCGAAGGGGCGCGCCCGCGCGTTAAACGCGCTCAAACGCTTTCAGCATCTGGCCCAAGGCATGGGCCTGCCAACGCTGACGGTCGTAGCCACTGCGGCTGTGCGGGACGCCGACGACGGACAGGACTTTTGCGACGCAGTGCAGCGGGAAACCGGGTTGCGGATCTGGGTTATTGACGGCGAGGAAGAAGCGCGGCTCTCAGCCCAAGGTGTTTTGCTTGGCTGGCCCGGCTCTTACGGGCTGGTGTGCGACATCGGTGGATCATCGATGGAACTGGCAGAAATTTCCCAAGGCCGCGTAGGCCGGCGCGTAACGTCACCCCTGGGGCCGTTGAAACTGCGCGAGGTCACTGGAGGCAAAAAAGGTCGCACCGCGCATATCAAGGAAAACATGGAAACGCTGAAAGAGGCGCTGGGGAAACAACGCGATCGCTTGTTTCTGGTGGGCGGCTCGTGGCGGGCAATTGCGAGGATTGATATGCACCGCCGCGGCTATCCTTTGCACGTGCTGCACGAATACCGGATGACCGCCCGTTCCGTCAGCGCAACGACAAAGTTCATTGCAAACAGCAACTTGGAGGAACTGCGCGTAGCATGTGGAATTTCGAACGCGCGTATGAGCCTTGTACCTCTCGCCACCGAAGTGCTCAGTCGCCTGATCAAGTCATTCAAGCCAAAAGACATTGCAATCTCCAGCTACGGCATTCGCGAAGGGATGCTTTACGAGCAAATGCCGCAACGGCTGCGCGACCGCGACCCGCTGATCGAAGCCTGTCGGTTTGCGGAAGCCAAGGACGCACGTATGCCTGGCTTTGGCAAAGCGCTTTACGGCTTTATCCATCCTTTGTTCCGGTCCACAACTGACGCCCGGCGGCGTCTGATCAAGGCTGCTTGCCTGTTGCATGATGTCAGCTGGCGCGCGCACCCAGACTATCGCGCTGAAACCTGCTTTGACAATGCGACGCGGGCCAACCTGGGCGGGCTAAAACACTCCGAACGCGTGTTTCTCGGGCTGGCCCTGCTGCATCGCTATTCGAACAAGCGCGAAGGCACGCGGTTTGCAGATTTGCATGACCTAATCGATGAAAAAGAGCAATTGCAGGCCGAAATTCTTGGAAAGGCGATGCGCTTCGGCTCAATGCTCTGGATGACACAGGATGCCGAACGCGGATCATTACACTGGTTCCCCAAAAAGAAAATCCTTGGGCTGCATCTGTCAAAAGACATGGTGCCGCTCTTTGGCGAGGTTGCCGAAGCGCGTCTGATGTCACTTGCGGCGTCGCTCGACGCAAGCGTGGACATCAAGATAAAACGCTAAAGCTCGATCGGCGCGGCTTCGTCATCCTGCGCTTCGGGAACGGGCGTAGGCTCGGCATCCGGCTTGCGGCGAATGATGATGTCGCCATTTTCAAGCACCTCGGGCACCTCATAGACGGACCAGTCCTCAATTTCGCCCATCAGTTCCAGCATGGCAGGGCCCATTTGATCCATGAATTCACGCATCTGGTCCCAGGCCGGCTCCATCTCTTTCAGCAGACCTTCCAGAAATTGCTGTGCGCCGCGCTCCATAAGGGTTGCCCCGTTATCGGCGTCATCGACGCCTTCGGCCAGCGATGGGCCGATCAGGATAAAGCCAGACAGCAGATAAGGAATGAAACGCTTCATAACACGAGCCTATCCCAGTGCACGCGATTCTGAAAATCAAACAGGCAGATCAATGCTGACTGGAAAATGGTCCGACGCCGTAAGAAGCGCCTGTCTTAGGACCGGGTCCTGTCTGCAGATGGGGTCATTCTCCGGATGCCAAATGCGCCAGACAGGGTTTTTGTTCTTCAATTCCGGCGAAACCATTACGTAGTCCAGCAGGGCATGCAGGACCCCCTTTTTCTCTTCGATCCAGAAACGCGCGGTTGCAGGGTCGGGCACTGACGGGTCCTTTTTGCACTCGGTGGCATGCGGGTCGTAAAGGTTTGTCTGGCTTGCAGCGCCCAGCACAATTTCCACGGATGAACGCCCAAAAAGATGCTCGAACGCATCCAGCCCCGGTCCATCGTTGAAGTCCCCGGCGACGATGAGCGGGATCTTGTCTGCCAAGACCTGATCGACGCGGGCACGCAGCCAAATGGCTTGTGCCAGTTGCTTGCGTCGGTTGGAAATGGCAATGCTTTTCAGATCTTCAGGATCACTGGCTCCGTAAGGCGCTTTTGACTTCAGGTGAACCCCGATCAGGTGAAACGAAAACCCGGAGCTGGTGACACAGGCAAGCTCGATTGGTGGCTTGGAAAACCGCACGTGATCCCCGCGCGCGTCCACATCAAGGTCGATCGAAAAGACGCCGTCGAAGCGTGGCACGGTTGCGTGCCCGGCGCGTGGCGCATGCTGAAGACGCAGCGCGTCGGGGTCATAAAGAACCGCGATTTCCTGCTGCGTGTCATTGGCAAATCCGATGATAGCCTCGCGCGCGCGCAACCCATACACCCGGGCAAATCGTTCCAATGCCCGCACCGTGCTGCGTTTGGAGGATGTGTCGGGCGCTTCGATCACCAGAACCGCATCCGCATCCATGGCGGAAAACACGTGACCAAGCGCGTCAGCCTGCGCTTGCCGTGTTACGTTAAACCGCGATGACCATTCGTTGTCCTGCAACAACCGGTCGTCTCTGCTGAACAGGCTATCGAACCACTCGACGTTGTAAGTGGCCAGGCGCATCAGGGGTTTCCCGAGATCTTATCCCACGCGCGGTTGATGTCCGCCATGCGTTTTTGCGCCAGACGCAAAGCCTCTTCCGGCACGCCGCGCGCAATCATCGCATCGGGGTGGTTTTCGCGAACGAGACGCCGGTACGCCCGGCGCAGATCCTCGTTGCTCATATCGCGCGTGACGCCGAGCACTGTATAAGGATCCTGTGGCGCATCAGGCGCAAACCGCATCCGCAAGGCACCAAAATCCGCGTCCGGAACGCCGAAGATCTCGGCGACTTTCTCAAGAAACGCGTTTTCGTTCGGGTGGTAAAACCCATCGGCCATTGCAATGTGGAACAACCCTTCCAGCAAATCTCGCAACGTATCCGGTTGTGACCGGAACATCCCATGGATGCGCGCTGCGTATTCTTCAAAGCCTGCCGCATCCTGCCGAGCAAGATTGAAGACCTTCGCCGCGCCCGGCTCGTCCTTGGCGGCAATATGGAACACTTCTCGAAACGCAGTGACCTCATCGCGGGTCACGTGCCCGTCCGCCTTGGCCATTTTGGCACCAAGGGCAATCACAGCAATTGCAAATGCAACCGACCGTTCCGGCGGCGTACGCAAACGGTCAAAGACATCCGACAGCGTCTCGCCACTGGCAAGTGCCTGCAATGCATCGGTTATGCGGGACCAGATTGACATGGGCAGATCATAAACCGTGCTTGGCGGAGTGTCAGGCGGTCATTCTTCAGGTGTCAGAATTTTCTGCATGAGCACCAGATCCAGCCACTGCTCCCATTTGCGGCCCACTTCTGGCATCCGAGCAACCTGCTCAAATCCCAGCCGCGCATGAAAGGCGATCGCATCGGAGTTTGTACCGGATATGGCTGCGACGATGACGTGGTACCCGCTGTCACGCGCGGCGCGTTCCAACTGCTCAATCAACGCTTTTCCAACACCACGCCCCCGCGCGGAACGCGATACTATAACCGTGTGCTCGCATGTGGCGGCATAGCCCGGTCCATCGCGAAACGGACCAAATGCCGCAAACCCGAATATGTCGTCCTCCGCGGCGACCCACCATTGCCCCGGGCGCGTTTCGATCTGGCCCGCGATGTCGTCTGCGCGCTTTTCCACCGTTGTAAAGGTTGCCAGCGTGTCCCTGATCATCCGGTTCCACAATCCGGCGATGGCCTCGGCATCATAGGGACGCGCGGCGCGGATCATTGCGCAAGCTCGCGGGGCCCGTGCGGCGTCTCAAACACTGCATGCAACCCGCTGGGTCCAGCTTCAAACACGACACGGTCGTCTTCCAACTGCGGCGACAATACGACTTCCAGTGCGTCCGCTTCTTCATGCCGTATTGTCAGACGGCGTAGCCTTGCACCCGAAGGTTTGAGCCTTTGGCTCGGGTGAATCGGCACATCCCACTGTATCAAGGCCGGCGCGCAATTGTCGTAGGGCAAAACACCATCCGACGGCACCGCCATCCGCCAGCGCAAATCTCCTCGCGCAAGGGCGACCGGCGCGCCGAACCCCTCCGGCAGATTTCCAAGCAATTGATCCAGCGCATCGGTGCGGCAAATCCAGTTTGTCAGCCGCGGTGGGCCCACGAAATTGTCCAGATCGAACCAGCGCGGCCGTTCGGGGGATTGCGCACCGGGGTCAGCCGCAATTGCTTCGAGGTAAAGCCCGTCCTCCAGACCTAACAACGCGTTATGCGTGAAAAACACGTCATGTTTTCCACCGGCTTGCAACGCGGTGCCAAGTGCCTGTTCCACATGCGCCTGTGCCGCCTCAAGCGTTTCCCCGGAGACCGCAATATGGTCAAAGACGATCACGCGCGTGCGTCGGCAACCAGGCTGAGAATTTCCTGCGCGGCTTCCGGAATATTCGTGCCGGGACCAAAGATCGCTTTGACGCCCGCGTTTTTGAGGAACCCGTAGTCCTGTTGTGGAATGACCCCTCCACAGATAACAAGAATATCCTCCGCTCCCGCGTCTTTCAGCGCATCGATCAGCTGCGGTGCGAGGGTCTTGTGGCCTGCCGCCTGACTGGAAATGCCGATGACATGCACATCATTGTCGATCGCGTCCTGCGCAGCTTCGGCCGGGGTCTGGAAAAGAGGGCCAACATCAACGTCAAAGCCGATGTCAGCAAAGGCCGTCGCAATGACCTTGGCCCCGCGATCATGGCCGTCCTGACCCATTTTAACGACCAGCATGCGAGGGCGTCGCCCCTCCGCTTCGGCAAAGTCTTCCACCGATTTTTGAATCGCAGCAAAGCCTGCATCGCCCTCATAGGCGGCACCGTAGACACCGGCGAGCGTTTTGACTTCCGCGCGGTGGCGACCGAATTCCTCTTCCATGGCAAGGCTGATCTCTCCGACCGAAGCACGCGCCCGCGCTGCCTCAACCGCCGCTTCCAGCAAATTACCGCCTTCGCGCGCGCGGCGTTTCAGCTCCGTCAGAGCGGCCTCACAGGTGCCGGCATCTCGATCGCCCCGCATTTTTTCCAGACGCGCGATCTGGCTTTGGCGGACAGCGGCATTGTCGATGTCCAGAATGTCGATCGGATCTTCCGTCTCGCGGCGGTATTTGTTGACGCCGACGATGACCTCAGACCCCCGGTCTATATTCGCCTGTCGCGTGGCCGCGGCCTCTTCGATACGCAATTTGGGCATGCCGGAGGCGACAGCCTTGGTCATGCCGCCCATCTCCTCGACTTCCTCGATCAGCGTCCACGCTGCGTCAGCCAGATCATGGGTCAGTTTTTCGACGTAATAGGACCCTGCCAGCGGGTCGACCACGTTCGTGACACCGGTTTCCTCCTGCAGGATCAGCTGCGTGTTTCGCGCGATGCGGCTGGAGAATTCGGTCGGCAGGGCAATCGCTTCGTCCAGCGCGTTGGTGTGCAGGGACTGCGTGCCGCCCAAAACCGCGCTCATCGCCTCATAGGCGGTGCGGATCACGTTGTTATAGGGGTCCTGCTCCTGCAACGAGACGCCGGATGTCTGACAATGTGTCCGCAGCATCGAAGACTTGGGATTCTTGGGATTGAACTCCGCCATTATGCGCGACCACAGCAGGCGCGCGGCGCGCAGTTTGGCTGCCTCCATAAAAAAGTTCATGCCGATGGCAAAGAAAAAACTGAGCCGCCCGGCAAACTTATCAACGTCCATGCCACGGGCAATTGCAGCGCGCACGTACTCGCGCCCGTCCGCCAAGGTGAACGCCAATTCCTGTACAAGGTTCGCGCCAGCCTCTTGCATGTGATAGCCCGAAATTGAAATCGAGTTGAATTTCGGCATCTCGTTGGATGTGTATTCGATAATATCCGCGATGATCCGCATCGACGGCTCAGGCGGATAGACATAGGTGTTGCGGACCATGAACTCCTTGAGGATGTCGTTTTGGATGGTGCCCGACAAAACCGACTTGTCGTGCCCCTGTTCTTCGCCCGCGACGATAAAATTGGCCAACACGGGGATCACCGCACCGTTCATGGTCATCGAGACGGACACTTTGTCGAGCGGAATGCCATCAAAGAGGATCTTCATATCCTCAACGCTGTCGATCGCAACGCCCGCCTTGCCCACGTCGCCTTCTACGCGTGGATGATCGCTGTCATATCCGCGGTGGGTCGCAAGGTCGAAGGCGACCGACACACCCTGCTGTCCGTTGGCCAGAGCCTGCCGATAGAACGCGTTCGATGCCTCCGCCGTTGAAAACCCAGCGTACTGGCGGATGGTCCATGGGCGACCCGCATACATCGTGGCTTTCACGCCGCGGGTATAGGGCGCCTGGCCCGGGATAGTGCCCAGATGATCAAGTCCTTCTAGATCGGTCTCGGTGTAAAGCGGTTTGACCTCAACGCCTTCCAATGTTTGCCAGTTGAGATCTTCGACCGGTTTGCCCCGCAGTTCCGCCTCAGCCAGGGCGCGCCACTTGTTTGTGTCCGAACTCATCCATCTGTCCTTTCTTCTGTGCCGCCTGTGGCAGGGTTGACCCTGCTCTGTCTGGACGACACCCCTCTGTCAAGGTGGCAAAACCGTCCGCACCCGACGATAGCCACATCATATCATCCGCATAAGCTTCGCGCATTATGGCATGTTCTTCGTTCGTGAAAGGGTTCCAACGCCCCATTCCAAATGGCAAAACCGTGGCCGGCGCATCACGTTCGGCCAGTACCCGGCGCAACTCCGGCAGCGTGGGCGACGGGTTCAACCAGCTGGGTTCGCGGCATCGCGGCGCGGCAAGTCCTGTGGCGGCAGCAAAATAAGCCGGCGACTGGCTGCGAAAGGCTTCAAACGGCAGAACGTTCAGTGTGGCATCCGGCATGGCTTTTGCAACATCCGCAATCACGTCGCGCCAGCTTCTGCTGCTGCGGGCGATCTGGGAAAGCGTATCCCTCTCCGGCACGGGCGCGCCCTGTAAAACGGCCTGAGCCGCCGCCGAACACCAGTATTGATCCAACGACCGGGGCGTCAGCACGACGGAAGACAACCGGCCCGAAAACATGCGTGCAAGTGCTTCTACCTGCGGGCCGACGTTCGGATAGAGCGCTGCGCAGCGGATGTTCTCCTGCACTGAACCACATATCTCAGCGTCGCTGAGAAAGAGTAACTCGATCCCACGACGCTCGGCCAGATCCAGTTGACGCGCGACGTGATCACCAGCGCTTGCCTCGGATGTGAAAGGACCGCTGGCGCTCGCCTTTGGCAGCATGTTTCGGTACGGGCGCATCCGGCGCGGGCCCCAAAACCCAACACGCCTTGCGCGCAATTCGCGCGCGTTCCGGCGCAAATAGGCCTGAAAACTGGTCGACGCGGTGCGGTGCGCGCCAATATGCAGAACGATTTTCATCATTGGGTTTGCCCTAGAATTCACCTCGCCGCAGTCTGGTCAAAGACTGCATTCCATACCAGAAATACACAAAATGCATTGCTGGTGATTTAATGGTAAATTTGCGCCCTCAAAGCATCGCATCTTGCAAAAAGCGGCTTATATTAGCGGCTGTAGGAGAGAGCATGAAAAGACTACTTCCCTTTGTTTTGGCAGCGTTTTTTGCACCCATAGCAGTGGCAGAGGCAATCCTTGATGCGGACGGGCAGCCGGTCTTTATCTCCATGAATGACGCGGATTTATCACAATTTAAGTGGAAAAAACGGCCCGTTGTCGTCTTTGCGGATTCGCCATTGGACCCCGCTTTTGAGACGCAGATGGACTTGTTGCGCCAACGGCCTGAGGAGTTGATCGCCCGCGATGTGGTGGTCATTACCGACACCTCACCGGAAGAAAACTCCGAACTTCGCCGCCGGTTAAGGCCCCGTGGCTTCATGTTGGTGCTGGTTAACAAAGAAGGGCAGGTCAACGTGCGCAAACCGTTCCCCTGGGACGTGCGCGAAGTAAGCCGCAGCATCGACAAAATGCCGATTCGCAAACGCGAAATCCGCGACGCCAAAGAGCGCGCCACCGAAGGCTAACCGGCGCCGCCAGCGGCCGTTGTGGCCTGCTGTATCAGTCAAACTCCATGATCACATCGTCCACAGCCAGACTGTCACCCGCGTTTGCATTCACCTTGGCGACGACGCCTTTGCGCTCGGCCCGCAGAATATTCTCCATTTTCATGGCTTCGATGGTGCACAGCGCCTGACCTTCCTGAACTTCATCGCCCACAGCGACGTCCACTTTTACAACCAGTCCAGGCATGGGGCACAAGAGCATCTTGGACGTATCCGGTGGCAGTTTTTCCGGCATTCTCAGCGCCAATTCGGCCTGTCGCGGCGTGCGCACGTGCACTTTCAACTCTGCACCACGCGTCCTTATTTTGAAACCGCCAGAGATCTTGCCGACCTTAAGAACAAGCGGGGCGCCTTCGACGACCATTTCGGCCAATTGGTCGCCCGGGGTCCAGGGTCCGGCAACGCGCAGGCTGGTTCCATCTGCAAAATGAACGGTCGCGCCGTCCGGATCCGCGGCAACCTGCAGGTCATACGCCTGGCCCTGCAATCGCGCGTTCCAGTCTGTACCGACCGTCCGTTCGTGGTTGTCCATACGACCGGAGACGCGCGCGCGCCGGATCTCGGCCACCCGGTGCATGGCAGCGCAGGCTGCTGCGATGCGCCGCAGCTCCGGCTCCGGCAGATCAACGCCGTCAAAGCCTTCCGGGTATTCTTCGGCGATAAACGCCGTGGTCATGTCGCCGGAAACGAACTTCGGATGATCCATGACAGCAGACAGGAACGGCAGGTTGTGACCGATACCCTCAACTTCGAAACTGTCCAGGGCAACACGCATGGCTTCGATCGCCTCTCCACGTGTCGGTGCCCAAGTACAAAGCTTGGCGATCATCGGATCGTAGTACATGCTGATCTCACCGCCCTCGTAAACGCCCGTGTCATTGCGCACAGCGGTTTCGCCATCAGCACTGTCATCTTGCCATTTGCCATTCACCAACAACGGTCCGGCCGCAATTTCCGCCGGCGGACGGTACCGGGTCAGTCGCCCGATCGACGGCAAGAACCCACGGTAAGGGTCTTCGGCGTAAAGCCTGTTTTCAATGGCCCAACCGGTCAGCGTCACATCGTCCTGTGAGATGGTCAGCTTTTCACCATTGGCCACGCGGATCATTTGCTCAACAAGATCGACACCGGTGATAAGCTCGGTGACCGGGTGCTCCACCTGAAGCCGGGTGTTCATTTCAAGAAAGTAAAAGTTCTTGTCCCCGTCAACGATGAACTCAACCGTCCCCGCCGACGTGTATCCTACCGCCTTTGCCAAGGCCACGGCCTGATCGCCCATGGCCTTGCGTGTGGCTTCATCAAGAAAAGGGCTTGGCGCTTCTTCAACGACCTTCTGGTTGCGACGCTGGATCGAACACTCGCGTTCGCCCAAATATATGCCGTTGCCATGCGCATCACACAGGACCTGAATTTCGATGTGACGTGGCTGGGTCACGAACTTTTCGATAAAGATCCGATCATCCCCAAAGGAGTTTGCCGCTTCGTTTTTGGAGGACTGAAACCCCTCGCGGGCTTCCGCGTCATTCCAAGCGATCCGCATGCCCTTGCCGCCGCCACCGGCGGAGGCCTTGATCATCACCGGATAGCCGATCTCAGTAGAGATCTTTACCGCCTCATCGGCATCTTCGATCAGCCCCATGTACCCCGGCACCGTGCTCACACCCGCCTCTTGGGCGATCTTTTTTGACGTGATCTTGTCGCCCATCTTTTCGATAGCGCCTTTCGGTGGGCCGACGAACGCAACTCCTGCGTTTTCGAGGGCTTCGGCGAACTTGGCGTTCTCTGACAGAAAACCATAGCCGGGGTGCACCGCCTGTGCCCCAGTCGCCTTGATCGCCTCCATCACCTTGTCAATCACGATATAGGACTGGTTCGCAGGAGGCGGCCCTATGTGTACCGCTTCATCCGCCATCTGGACATGCAGCGCCTGTCTGTCTGCGTCAGAATAGATTGCCGCCGTGGTAATTCCCATTTTTCGCGCCGTCTTTATCACGCGGCATGCGATTTCGCCTCGGTTTGCGATCAGGATTTTATTGAACATGTGACGTCTTTCTATTGCGGAACGGCGGAGGTGTGAAGAGGGCCCACGAATGGTGCGATACAACACGGCGTCGAACCGGGAGGCAAGCCATCAAGAGGGGCAAAAAATAGACGGGCAGCAGGGACGACCGCGTCCTGCTGCCCGTCGGGGGAAGGGGTACGAATAGTGTACACAGATGAAAAGTGGGGATATGCACCTTCAGCTGTAAGCACTACATTACCCGTTTTAGTTGAAGTTTGGAATAGAAAATCGATGGAGTTTTCGGCGCAAGCGAACAATTGCCAACGATTTGGGCGATTGCATTCGGTTGCATGATCGATCATGTCTCAAACGCCTCCGGAAAACTGGCGCGCGCCGTGTCGACATCGATCACCAGTCGGGCATCGTAGCTTTCGGCGTCAAAAGGATCAGTGGCTGGCAGCACTTCCCGGCCAAAGAGCCAGGACAACCGCCCTGCATCCAGGTTGCCCCGTTCAAAAGGCTGGTCGCCAAAATGATCCCACAGCGCTCCGAAAAAAGCCGCGTCCGCGCGTTTGTCGGCGGGTTTACGGTCTTTGTAACGCTCACGCCGCACCAGTGGCGTCACGCCACGCGGGTTAAATCTCCGGAGCGTGAACTGGTAATCGGTGCCCGCAAGGCGTCCGGGAAAACCACGATGCTTTAACATGTTACCCATCGTTTCTCGCGTGCGGAGTACCCGTCAGCGCTGCGGTCACGCATGAAAGTTATACGACCATTATTGAATTTCATACGTCGTAGCACCGAACGATGATGCCGGCTGCGAACCGACGAGCACAAATTCCTGATTGGGTTCGGGCTCGCAGGCTGCAAGCGCCAACAGGATACCCGCGCAGCAGACATGTGATCGTCGAAAAATTCTGTCACCTCGCGTTTCGCGCTTTTGGCGCAAGACGCGTCCATGTGGTTTGTCGCCAGACATGCCCGGCGCAAGGCTTTGATCCGACGAGGGTTCATAACGCCTCCCAGACACAACCGTCTCGCGCCAGACGAAAAGCCTCGATGAACTGCGTAGCGTCTGGATCGGACGTTCCAAAGTCCACCTCGCGATCAGACATCGCGACGATGATAACATCCGCCGCGAGGTCGAATTCCTCGATATATTGCAAGGCTACTGACGAGCAAAGGTGCATAAAATCGGCTTCAACATCCGAAAAACTCAAGTCCCCGGACACTCTGGAGATACGGGGCGCCAGAAAACGGAAACGCACCCAATCCTCCTGACCCACTCGGTCAACCAGCACTTCATAGAGCACGACCGGCTGACCGGACGGCACCGCCGTGTGCCGCGCAGGTGCAGAGGACGGTGAGACCGCAGTTGTCATGACACTGTCTCACGCCGCGCGAGGCAGTCGACTTCAACCAGCGCACCAACGGCGAGGGCGGTTACGCCAACGGTCGTGCGCGCCGGCAGCCTGTCCGGCGCAAAATAGCTTCGGTACGTGTCATTGAAGACTGCGTAATCATGTTCAAAATCCGTCAGATAGCATCTGCACTGAACGACATCCGACAAATCGAGCCCGACGCCGCGCAAAACGGTTTGTAAATTCTCCATGACTTGACGCGTCTGTGCAGCAATGCCATCCGGCAAGGGCGCGGTCGGCGCTCCTGCGCGCGTCGGCATCTGCCCGGTCACAATAATCCAGCCGTCCGTTTCGACGGCGTGCGAAAACGGCGCAACATGTTCGGGCGCGTTAGCTATGTTGTGAAATATCGCCAACGTCAGCGCCTTAGAGCGGGATGTTGTCGTGTTTTTTCCACGGCGTCTGCACTGATTTGTTTCGCAACGACGCGAAAGCGCGTGCAATCCGCTTTCGCGTTGTGCGCGGCATGATGACCTCGTCGACGAAACCGCGCTCTGACGCCACGAAAGGGTTGGCGAAGCGTTCTTCGTAATCGGCTGTGTGTTGCGCCAGTTTTTCCGGATCGCCAAGATCTGCGCGATGGATGATCTCAGTTGCGCCCTTTGCGCCCATCACGGCAACCTCGGCAGAGGGCCAGGCGTAGTTGAAGTCCGACTGCAAGTGTTTGGAGGACATAACGACGTACGCACCGCCATAGGACTTGCGGGTAATGACCGTCACCATCGGAACGGTCGCCTCGCCATAGGCAAAAAGCAGCTTGGCACCGTGCTTGATGACACCGCCGTATTCCTGGCTGGTGCCCGGCAGAAAGCCCGGAACATCAACCAGCGTGAGAAGCGGAATTTCAAACGCATCACAGAACCGCACGAAGCGCGCAGCCTTGCGCGAGCTGTCAATGTCCAGACACCCCGCCAGCACAAGGGGCTGGTTGGCGACCACACCGACTGTGCGCCCCTCGATCCTGATGAATCCTGTAATGATGTTCTTGGCGAATTCCCCTTGGATTTCATAAAAATCGCCCTCATCCGCCAGTTTCAGGATCAATTCCTTCATATCGTAAGGGGTATTCGGATTCTCTGGCACCAACGTATCCAGCGAGGGTTCCAAACGGTCCGGATCGTCGAAAAACGGGCGGACCGGCGGGCGCTCGCGATTGTTGGAGGGCAGGTAATCCACCAGCCTGCGTACCTCGGCCAGCGCTTCCACATCGTTTTCAAAAGCCGCATCAGCTACGGAGGATTTGCGCGTATGGGTCGATGCGCCGCCCAACTCCTCGGCAGAGACCTGCTCGTTGGTCACCGTTTTGACCACATCAGGGCCGGTAACGAACATGTATGAGCTGTCTTTGACCATAAAGATAAAGTCCGTCATGGCCGGTGAGTAGACAGCGCCACCCGCACATGGGCCCATAATCACGCTGATCTGCGGTACGACGCCAGAGGCAGTGATATTGCGCTGGAACACTTCGCCATAGCCAGCCAGCGAATCCACGCCCTCCTGAATGCGCGCGCCACCGGAATCGTTGATACCGATCACCGGAGCGCCATTCTGCACCGCCATATCCATGATCTTGCAAATTTTTCTGGCATGAGTTTCGGAAACTGATCCGCCAAGCACTGTGAAATCCTGGCTGAACACATAAACAAGACGACCGTTGATCGTCCCCCAGCCGGTCACAACCCCGTCGCCCGCAGGCCGTTGTGCCTCCATGCCGAAATCGCTGCAACGATGGGTGACGAACATGTCGAATTCTTCGAAACTGCCTTCATCAAGCAACAGATCAACCCGTTCACGTGCGGTCAGCTTGCCACGGCTGTGCTGTGCATCGATGCGCTTTTGGCCACCTCCCAGACGCGCCGCCGCACGACGCCCCTCCAGTTGTTCCAGAATGTCTTTCATGCCGTCCCCCGCAGTCCGTTTCGACACTGTCTAGCTTAGCCGTCTGGCAAATCGAAGGGCAATCAAACAGATTTGCAAAGAAATTGCTTATTGAACGGCCCGGTTTGAACCTCATCTGACGCAATTACGAAATTTTTGAACCTGCATCATGCATAGACATCCCCCCGCACCTCTTTTAAATCCGGGTCATGGCCCAGACACCAGTTGTCCGATTTCTGGACAAATCAACGCCTCCGCATATTGCGACCTTGATCTTGCTGGCGGGCATGTCGGCGATGGTTATGAACATGTTCCTGCCAAGCCTGCCGCGCATGACAGATCATTTCGAAACGGAATACGGCATCATGCAGTTGTCGGTGGCGCTTTACCTCGGGTTCAGTGGCGCATTGCAAGTATTTATCGGACCGATCTCCGACAAATACGGGCGCAGGCCGGTGACCCTCTGGGGCTTGGGCCTTTTCATGGTGGCAACGCTGGGATGTATTTTTGCGCCGACGGTCGAGGTGTTTTTGGCCTTTCGCATGTGTCAGGCCGTGGTCGCGGTGGCCATGGTCCTGAGCCGGGCCGTCGTGCGGGATATGTTTGATCAGGACAAAGCCGCATCAATGATCGGCTACGTAACGATGGGCATGGCCGTCGTTCCTATGATCAGCCCTATGTTTGGCGGGGTTTTCGACCAGCACTTCGGTTGGAAATCCAACTTCTGGGCGCTCTTCATCCTCGGCGGTTTGACCTTCTGGCTGGCCTGGTCTGATATGGGCGAGACGGCGCGGAAGAGCGACAAGTCCCTGACCGGCCAATTCGGCGAATACCCCGAACTGCTGACCGCGCCGCGCTTTTGGGGCTATGCATTGGCCGCGGGGTTCTGCTCCGGCGCCTTTTTTGCCTACCTCGGCGGAGGTCCTTTTGTGGGCTCAGTTGTTTTTGAGCTGTCGCCTGTGCTCGTTGGCCTGTTCTTCGGAGCCCCTGCCATTGGCTATTTCTTTGGAAACATGTTCACCGGCATTTTCGCGCAACGCGTCGGCGTCAACAGGTTGATCATGATCGGAACGCTGGTGAATGCGGGCGGCGTCATCCTTTCGCTCCTGATTTTCCTGATGGATCGTGGAACGCCGCTGTCGTTCTACGGTCTGATGACGTTCGTGGGTCTTGGCAATGGTCTTGTGATCCCGAACGCCACTGCAGGTCTTTTGTCCGTGCGCCCGCATCTTGCTGGCACCGCGTCGGGTCTGGGCGGCGCAATCATGATCGGCGGCGGTGCCGCGTTAAGCGCGCTGGCGGGCGCAACGCTCAACGAGGGATCAGGGGCGTTTCCACTGCTCTATATCATGACGGTCACCGCCCTCGCGGCCGTTGCGTCGATTTGCTACGTCGTTTATCGCGAAAAACAGCTCGCGACCCGCCACCCTTAGCCCCAAGTTAGCACTCCCTTAACCTTGTCGAGCGAGCCTTGCGGGCAACCTGCCTGTAAAGGCGCGCCTGCGCATGCCGTCGGCACTGTTTGAGGAGCAAATGTGTCCACTGACAAATTTTTTGCTGGTACACGCCTCAGGGAATTGCGCTGCAACCATGGGCTGACGCAAAAGGCTCTGGCCGGGTCGCTGGGAATATCACTCCCGTATTTCAACCAGATGGAAAACAACAACCGGCCCCTGACCGACAAGGTCATTCAAGGTCTTGCACAAAGGTTCGGGGTAGATTTCCGGGAAGAAAGCGGGGATGCCCGGCATCGCCTGACGGACGATCTGAACAGGATATTCAGCGACCTTTCAAACCCGGACATGCGCCTTGACCCGGACGCGTTGCAGCATGTCGTGGCCAAAGCGCCGGACTTTGCGCAGGCCTTTCTCGATCTGCACCAAAAACACCAGCAGGTCCTGACGCAACGTGCGGCACCGGACGAAACTCCCACGACAGCCGAACTGGCAACAATTCCACATGTTTTGCCTCCGACCGTGTTTCATCCTTTTGAAAACTACGTAGACACGGTGGACCGCATGGCGGAGCAGTTTGCAATGCGCGAAGGCGGTCTTCGTGACATGCGCCTTGCTGCATTGTCAGCGCTGGGAAACCGCGGCTGGCGTGTTGCATTTGCGGATGCGACGGCGCCATGCGTCTTTGACGCGAACCGTCAGACCTTCACCCTGTCACGGCATCTCAGCCGTGTTGAACAGCGCTTGCACTTGCTGACACTGACAGCACGCCTGTGCTTTCAAGAGCACCTGCAGCGGGCTGCGCGAACCGCCGGATCGGCGCAGGACGCGGACCCTGAGACTGCGCTCGAGCCGCTGGTGCGATACTTTGCAATCGCCGCCCTGCTCCCTTACCGGGTGTTCCTGCGATCCGCATTTGCCTGCCGCTATGATGTCGACAGTCTTGCCCGCCAGTTCGATGTGGATGCGGATCATGTAGCGCTGCGCTGTGCGATGCTGAACCGCCTTGGCGCGAAAGGTCTGCCCTGTTCTTACCGGCGCGTGAGCACATATGGTGCCACGCAAACGCATCTCCATTCAAACGCCGCCTTGTGCGCGGCATCCGAACGCGTCGCGATTTCAAGACCAGCGGGCAGGCCGCCGATTGCGCAGGCCTCATCGCACAACCAGATTGTCCGGGCCGACGACGGCAGAATCGTCTTGCAACAGATGCGTGAGACCCAAGCCGACCCGAAGAACAAGGCGATCGTGGTTCTCTTGTCCGACATCAGTCGCACCCAGCGCGGTATCAAAGACGGGGGCAAAGACGGGGGGGCAAGCGGCGCGGAACAAGGGCGTGCTCAACCTGACAGCGCATCCGGCCTGACCGCGCGCGTGTCTTGTTGAAGGTTTTTTTGTCGGGGGTTTTGGCGGCGCGAACGCGCCAAAATCCACTTCTCTGTCAGGCATTTGCCAAACGGATGCAGGCGATCCGCCGGTTTCTCCTTGGGCGCACCGACGTTATACCGACGTTACACCGACATGAAACCGATGCATGCCGACGGTCGGCTCGGAACGCTGCAGGCACACCCAAAAAAAGTCGATCCAGTCATGGGTGTGTCTCTTTGATCAGCGCTGTTTTTTCTGCCAGTCCGGGTGGATCCAGGGCACGTCATTCGCGCGCGGCAACGGGTCCCTGCCCATCAAGTGGTCTGACACCTTCTCACCGACCATGATGGATGGCGCGTTCAGGTTACCATTTGTAATCCTTGGGAAAATACTGCTGTCCGCCACGCGCAACCCGGTCACACCAATGACGCGCGCCTCCGGATCGACGACAGCGGTCTTATCGTCTTCCCGCCCCATGCGACAGGTGCCGCATGGATGATAGGCGCTTTCCACATGCTCTGTGACAAAGGCGTCCAGCGCAGCATCCGACTGAGCTGATGAACCAGGTTGAATTTCATGCTTCACATAGGGTTTGAACGCATCCTGCGCAAAGATCTCGCGCGTCAGTCGGATGCACCGACGGAAGTCTTCCCAATCCTCCGGGTGCGACATGTAATTGAACAGGATTTTCGGCGCTTCTGACGGATTGGCTGAACGCAGTGTCACAGCGCCGCGAGACTTGGATCGCATTGGCCCCACATGGGCCTGAAATCCGTGGCCTTCCGCTGCCGCCTGACCGTCATAGCGCACGGCAATTGGCAGAAAGTGAAACTGAATATCGGGATAAGGCACACCCGGCTGCGATCTGATAAACGCAGCGCTTTCAAACTGGTTGGATGCCCCGTAGCCAGTCTTTGTGAACAGCCACTGCGCGCCTATAGCGGCCTTCGAAAACAGGTTCCAGTGCTTGTAAAGCGTTATAGGTTGTGACGCTGCCATCTGAATGTATAGCTCCAGATGATCCTGAAGGTTCTGGCCCACGCCCGGACGATCTGCGACAACATTCAAACCCACCGATTTAAGGTGCTCAGCAGGCCCGATACCGGATAGCATCAGCAGCTTGGGGGAATTGATTGATGAAGCCGCGAGTACGACCTCTTGGTTGGCAAGTACTACTTCAGACTGCCCGTTTCGCCTGAACGCCACGCCGGTCGCGCGGCGGCTTTCCATCACCACCTTTTCGGCTAAACCGCGAACAAGTCTGCATTTGCCGGATTTAAGCGCGGGTCGCAGATAGGCGTTTGCAGCTGACCAGCGACGCCCGTGCCAGACCGTCTGTTCCATCGGGCCAAAGCCTTCCTGCTTTTCGCCGTTGTAATCGCAGGTCGCCTCATATCCAGCCTGCTTGCCAGCCTCGACAAACGCTGAATACAGCGGGTTCTCGCGTGGCCCGCGGCTTACGTGCAACGGCCCATCCGCGCCGCGCCATGCCGGATCCCCACCATGACCGCCGTCATGCCAGCACTCCATGCGCTTGTAATATGGCAAAACGTCTGCGTAGCCCCAACCGTTCGCGCCGCTTTCAGCCCAGTGGTCAAAATCCATCGCGTGCCCGCGCACATAGACCATTCCGTTGATGGAAGAGGAGCCGCCGATCACTTTGCCGCGTGGGCACGCCAAACGTCGACCACCCAAGTGCGGCTCCGGATCCGACCAGAACCCCCAGTCATAGAGAGACATGTTCATCGGGTAAGACAATGCGGCAGGCATCTGGATCAGCGGGCCAGCGTCAGATCCGCCGTGTTCGATCACGATCACGGAATTCCCGGCCGCGCTAAGCCTGTAGGCCATGGCGCAGCCTGCGCTGCCCGCGCCAACGATGACGTAATCAGCGCGCATCTTCACACCGCTCAGGCATTTAGGTATCCGATCAGCAGCGATATGAACGCACCTAAATGCACAACCATGATCGCACGATCTTTCCACATCAAACCCACGGCGAACCACAGTAAGATGCCTGCAAAGAACGCAAAGATGTTCCAGGGCACAACGTTCAGTCCGGTCAGCCCATATCTGATCAGCTGAATGACCGTGGCAGCCCATTTGACAGCATCAACCAAACCGAAGCGGGGGGCGGGGTATTGCACCATGTTCATCAGAAAGGCGCCTCCAGATCACCCATCCGCACGTAAACCGATTTCAGCTGGCTGTAGTGTTCGATGGCCGCCTTGGAATTTTCACGCCCAACGCCTGACGCTTTCGAGCCGCCGAAGGGCGCTTCGACGGGTGCATCATTGTAGGTGTTGATATAACAAGTGCCGGCTTCAAAACCTGCTGCGACGCGGTGCGCACGTGCCAGATCGCGTGTGAAGACGCCCGCGGCCAGACCAAAGGGTGTGTCATTCGCGCGCCGCATCACATCGGCCTCATCCTCGAAATCGAGAACGGCCATAACCGGCCCGAAAATCTCTTCCCGTGCGATGGTCATATCGTCCGACACATCCGCAAAAACGGTTGGTTCGAGGTAGAACCCGTCCCGGTCCAGTCGAGAGCCGCCACAGACAAGGCGCGCGCCTTCAGCAATGCCCTTGGCAATGTACCCCTCAACGACCCGCATTTGCCGTTCCGACACCATTGGTCCGAAACTTGTTTCTGGATCAAGCGGATCACCGATCACTGCGTTGGACAGGCGCGTGGTCAAAAGATCGAGAAAGGCGTCGCGGATACTCTTGTGTACAAAGACCCTTGTACCATTTGAACAGACCTGGCCTGACGAATAAAAATTGCCAAGGATCGCCCCGCTGACCGCATTGTCGAGATCAGCATCGTTAAAAACGATCAGGGGCGATTTGCCACCCAACTCCATGGTCACGTGTTTGATCCCCTCAGCCGCCGCGGAGTAGACTTTGCGACCCGTCGGTACCGATCCGGTAAGCGAAACCTTGTCCACGCGCGCGTCCGCGACCAGCGCGGCACCCACATCGCCGAGGCCCTGAATGACGTTGTAGACGCCCGCAGGCAATCCGGCTTCATGTAGGATTTCCGCAACCTTCAGAGCGCAAAGGGGCGTGCTCTCGGACGGCTTGAAAACCATCGTATTGCCGCATGCCAGAGCGGGCGCGCCTTTCCAGCAGGCGATCTGAGTAGGATAATTCCATGCGCCGATGCCAACGCAGACGCCGAGCGGCTCGCGCCGCGTGTAAATCCAGTCTTCGCCGAACTGGATATGCTCTCCGGTCAATGTCGCCGCGAGACCGCCGAAATACTCCAGCGCGTCCGCCCCGCTGGTGGCATCTACGACAGAGGTCTCTTGGTAGGGTTTGCCGGTGTCATGGGTTTCCAGAACCGACAGGTCGTGATTGCGTTCCCGTATCATATCAGCGGCTTTGCGCAGGATGCGGCCGCGTTCGGTACCGGTCATCGAGGCCCAGCTTGCGTGCGCCCGCCGTGCACTTTGCAAAGCGTTATCGATGATGGCCGGTGTGGCACTATATACGGTGGCGATGGCGGCACCTGTTGCAGGGTAGACCACCTCAATTGGCGTTCCGGTTTGGTCTTCGACATAACGGCCATTGATAAAGTGGCTGGCGGTCGGCTGGGTAGGGTAGGTCATTGGAATACGTGCCTCCGGCGGGGATATTTGGAGATCAAAGAACTGGTGGTCAGTCGCGCGGAAACCGTTTGCTGTCTTCAAGCACATTCAGATCCATGTGGTTGCGCATGTATTGCTCTGACGCGTCCCTGAGCGGTTGGTGGTCCCACGGGTAATAGCCGCCCTGTCGCAGCGCTTCGTAGACGATCCAGCGCCGCGCCTGACTGTGACGTACCTCCGCGTCGTATCTTCCCAGATCCCAACGGTCTTCAGACTTGGCGCGCAGGCTTTGCAAAGTACCATGATGGTGCGGGTGATCCGCCAGATTCGTCAGCTCATGCGGATCTGCCTCAAGATCGAAAAGCTGGTCCGGATCAAGCGCGCAACGATTGTACTTCCATTTGCCGTAGCGCAGGGAAACCATTGGCGCATAAGAGGCTTCGGCGGCGTATTCCATGGCAACCGGTTCGGTGCGTTCGACCCCCTGCCCCATCGGCAGCAGCGATACACCGGTGGTCCATGGCGCAATTTCCTCCATTGAAACGCCGGCCAGCGCACAAAGGGTCGGACAGAGGTCTATCGTCGACACCGGCGTGCGGACGCAGCCAGGGTCCATTTGCGGCGCGCTAATCATTAGTGGTACCCGTGAAGATCCCTCGTAGAAGGACATCTTGAACCACAGGCCCCGCTCGCCCAGCATGTCACCGTGGTCTGACACAAAGACAATCACGGCGTCCTGTCGCGTGTCCTGGAGCGTTTGCAGGATGTCGCCGACTTTGTCATCCAGATAGCTTATGTTGGCGAAATAGGCGCGCCTTGAGCGTTCTATGTCGCTGTCGGCGATGGCAAAACTGCGCCAATCGTTGGCATCGAAGATGCGTTGGCTGTGCGGATCTTGTTTTTCGTAAGGGATTGCCGGTATCTCGGGAAGCAGGTGCGCGCAGTTTTCATAGAGATCCCAGTACTTGCGGCGCGCAATGTAAGGATCGTGCGGGTGCGTGAAGCTGACGGTTAGGCACCACGGTCGGTCGTCTGCGCCACGGGAGAAATCGTAGAGTTTGCGTGTTGCGTTGAACGCAACTTCGTCGTCGTATTCCATCTGGTTGGAGATTTCGGCGATGCCCGCTCCTGTAACAGAGCCCATGTTGTGATACCACCAATCGATGCGCTCACCGGGCTTGCGGTAGTCCGGCGTCCAGCCGAAGTCTGCGGGGTAAATATCCGTGGTCAAACGCTCTTCGAACCCGTGCAACTGGTCGGGCCCAACGAAGTGCATTTTGCCGGAGAGGCAGGTATGGTACCCGGCCCGTCTCAAATGGTGCGCATAGGTCGGGATTGACGAGCAGAACTCGGCCGCGTTGTCGTAGACACCTGTTGCAGAGGGCAATTGCCCGGACATGAATGCCGCGCGTCCCGGCGCACATAAAGGACTGGCCGTATAGGCGTTTCGAAATCGCGTCGACCTTTGCGCCAAGGCCTTCAGATGCGGCGCATGCAGCCAGTCGGCGGGGCCGTCCGGAAACAAGGTACCGGTCAACTGGTCAACCATGAGTATGAGAATGTTGGGCTGCTGCATCACGGCTGCCACAAAAGTGTTTCGAGCGTCGCGATCGCGGTCGTGCGCGCGGCATCTGCGGAAAACTCCGGTGCCAAAGCCGCACGCAGGTAAAGGCCATCGATCAGCGCGGCCATAGATCGCGCATGTATCTCAGGATGCGCCGAGATTGGTCTGAGTGCATGAACAAGGTTGGAATGCAGACGCGCCTGGTAAAGGTGCAAGAGGCGGCGTGTCTCCGCATTGCCTTGCGCCGCGCCGTAAAGGGTCATCCATGCGCTGATGTTGGCTGGCGCAAAACAGGATGGGGCAAAGCTCGCTTCTATGACGGCATAAGCTCGGGCACGCGGGCTTGTGGCTGCCTGCAAGGCGGAGCGAACCTCAGCACCGAATTCTCGCAAAATCTGACGCATGGCCGCCAAAAAAATCTGGTCCTTGCCGCCGAAATAGTGATGCGCAAGCGCTGAGGACATGCCGGCCCGTTTTGCGATCTGACTGACAGTAACATCCAGCGATCCCCGCGCGCCCAGCTCTGCGATCGTGGCAGAGACCAGAGCGCTCTTCCTCAAGGGCTCCATTCCTAGTTTCGGCATATCGCACCCTTCCAGATCCGTTCGAATAGCGGCGTACAAGATTGTTGACTGACTCGTCAATCAATAAAAATCAGACCTTTGTTTCGTGCGGATTTGGTGTCCTGTGCTGACGTTTCAGAACCGCTTCACGCCATGTGATGAAACTGACGGATGCCAGTATGACCAGGCCCCCCAAAACGACCCAGATATCAACGGCCTCGTCAAATGCGAAATAGCCCAGAAGAACGGCCCAGACGAGCTGCAGAAAAGTAACTGGCTGTGTCACGGTGAGCGGCGCAGCTGCGAACGCCAGCGTCATTGTGTAATGTCCCGCTGTTGCAAAACATGCGACGGCGAAAAGCAGGATAAGGTCCGTCAGTGACGGCGTAACCCAATCCATTAAAGCGAAAGGGGTCAATACAACGGTGACGACAATGGACAGCATCGCCACGACGACCGACGGCTTCACTTCGCCCGCCATGACTTTGGCGGCGAGGTATGAACCTCCGAAAGCGATGGCCGTGAAGATCATTGCCAGATGTCCACTGCTGACCTCGCGGAAGCCGGGCCGCAGTATAATAAGCGCGCCCAACAGCGCGACGATCACGGCCGCAATTCGACGCGCGGCGAGCTTTTCCCCAAGAAACAATGCCGCGCCGATAGTCACGTAAATCGGCGAAAGGTAATTCATCGCCGTCACATCAGCCAAAGGAATGCGAGTCATGGCATAGAACCACGAAATTACCGCAAGACCGTGCATGATCCCGCGAAATCCAAAGACTTTGTATTGTCGGGCTGTGAGCCCTGAGCTGCGCAAAGCGCCAATGGCAGGAAACAAGAAAACCAAGCCCAATAGATACCGCAAAAAAGCCATTTGAGCAGGCGGCAGGCCAGTGCCCATGTATTTGACTAAAGCCGTCACAGCGACGAAACACAAGCCGGTGACGATCATCCAGAAAATGCCCCAAATCGGCCGCATCGTAGTCTTTGTGGTCATGCGCCATAGACACCCGCTTTTGCGCGGGCCCGCAAGAGGCAATGCCAGTTTCGGTCACGGACAGGTTAGGGCGGTGCCGGATGCGTGCGCGAAGACATGGTCTTGCAGAGCCCCGTCAAACGCATATTCGGTAAAATTCTCTTCACAAAAAAGAAATCACACAAATCTGAACATTGATGATTGGCGTAGAAGTCAACAGATCCCATATGATGACGTAACGTAGATGAGCGTGGATGATAAGATGATTGACATGAACCGATTGGCGCTAAGCGCTGAAGACATCGAAATGATCGAAGGTGCGCTGCACACGCAAAAGAAAATTCTGTCCGTTCAGAGCGAGGCTGGTGGCACGGGCGCGCGTCAGAAATTGTCCGATCTGAAGCAATTGATGAAACGTATTGGACGCGCGCGACCGTCGGTTGAAAGACGCCCGGCTCAAACATGGACGCAGATGGCGATAAGCTTTTTTTCCGCGCAGAACAGTTGCAGCCACTCGCGCTGATCTCAGACGAAACAAGATTAAGGACCGCCGCCTCTTGCCCTGGAGCGGCGGTTTTTCTTTGCGGGCGGCTTATGCCTGTTCCAGCTGCGACATCACCTCGTCAGTCGCCTCGAAATTTGAGGTGACGCGCTGAATGTCATCGTCGTCTTCCAAAGCATCAATCAGCCGCATGAGCTTCTGCATCCCTTCGAAGTCCAGTTCTGTCGTTGTTGTTGGCCTCCAGACCAACTTTGTTGACTCCGATTCACCCAGTTCGACTTCAAGAGCGTTCGATACATCATTCAGATCAGTATCAGCGCACCAGATCACATGCCCGTCTTCTGAGCTTTCGACGTCCTCGGCCCCCGCCTCGATTGCGGCCATCATGACAGTATCTGCGTCCGCCACCTCGGCCGGATAAGCCACCTCGCCCTTGCGGTCGAACATAAAACCAACACTGCCGGTCTCGCCAAGATTGCCGCCGTGTTTTGTAAAAGTGGACCGTACGGTCGATGCTGTTCGGTTGCGATTATCAGTCATCGCTTCCACGATGACAGCCACGCCGCTTGGCCCATACCCTTCGTAGCGGATTTCTTCATAGTCATCACCATCCCCCCCGGTTGCCTTGTTGATGGCGCGCTCGATATTGTCCTTAGGCATCGACTGAGACTTGGCTTCCTTCACGGCCAGCCGCAAACGCGGATTCTTCTCTGGGTCGGGATCGCCCATTTTTGCAGCCACTGTAATCTCCTTGCTAAGCTTGGAGAAGAGTTTTGCTCGCACGGCGTCCTGACGCCCCTTGCGGTGCTGGATATTCGCCCATTTTGAGTGGCCTGCCATAGGTCCGTCCATAGCTGTCTTTTGCGTCTGGCGTTGTCTATAAAACAGGAGAGACTGAATGGGCAAGAGCACCGCGACCGTTGGCTGCCATAGGGAAAGCGGGCAAAATCATGCAGGGAGTTTATATGAGCTACGTCACGCAGATCACCGCTTTCGTCATGACGCACGACCTGAATGCCTCTGTTTCTTTCTTCGAGACAGTGCTTGAGTTCAAATGCGGTTTGAGGCAGGAAAACTACGCCTTCATGTCTCTGCCGGGCGGCGCGCTTCGGTTGATCGAAGTGGATCAGGACTGCGACATCGGCGAACAAATGATCTACTTCGACACCGACAACGTCGACGGACTGTACATAAAGCTACGCCCGCAACTAGACAGACTACCGGAAGGCCGCGTCCGCGCCCCGTTCGATCAGCCATACAACATGCGGGAATTTCATGTGAAAGACCCGGACAACTGTCTGCTGCTGTTCGGCATGGAAATTCCCCCTTCCCACTGAGCCGGGCTTGTGCCTAGATCGCGCTGCAATGAGCACGGATCAGATTGTTCTTTTTACACTCTTCGGCGCAGTGTTCGGCCTGCTTTTGTGGGGCCGCTACCGCTACGATATCGTGGCCTTTTCCGCCCTGCTGATCGGAGTGGTTCTTGGCGTCGTGCCCAATGATCAGGCCTTCTCGGGGTTCGGCCATCCTGCAACACTCGTCGTCGCACTGGTCCTGGTCGTTTCCTCCGGTCTTGTGCGATCGGGCGCCGTTTACCTGATCACCCGTACGATGGTCGACGCTTCTCGAGGGCTTGGCGCACATATCGCGCTGATGGGCGCAGTCGGCGGAGTACTTTCGGCCTTTATGAACAACGTTGCAGCATTGGCTCTTCTGATGCCCGTGGACATTCAAACGGCTCGAAAGGCGGGGCGCGCCGCGGGGCTCAGCCTGATGCCGCTGAGTTTCGCAACGATCCTCGGCGGAATGGTGACACTGATCGGAACGCCCCCCAATATTATTATCGCCTCCATTCGCGAAGAAAGCCTTGGGGCGCCTTTCTCAATGTTCGATTTTGCACCGGTGGGCGGCGCCGCGGCTGTCGCTGGTCTGGCTTTTGTCGCACTGATCGGGTGGCGTTTGATACCGCAACGGGAAACCGATGGCGCCGTGGGCAACGACGCGTCGCTTTATGTCGCCGAATTGACTGTCCCGGACGGAAATAAGCACATTGGCAAGCGTGTTGTCGAACTGACAGAAACGGCAAACAAAGCGGACGTGGCCATTCTGGGCCTCATCCGCGATGGCAAGCGCCGTTACGGCCAGTCACGCAATACCGTGATCAAGGCCGGCGACGCACTGGTGTTGGAGGCAACTCCGGAAGCTTTGGATGAGTTCCGTTCCAGCCTGGATCTGGCCATGGCCGAGGCCAAGCGCGAAGACGCTCTTAAAGCTGCCGGAGACGGCGTCGAGGTCATCGAACTTGTCGTTCCGGACGATGCGAGGATACGGGGCAAGTCAGCACAGGGCGTTGGGCTGGCTTGGCGGCAACGCAGCGTTCTTTTGGGAATCTCACGACAGGGCAAGCGACTGACCCAACGGCTGCGACAGACCAAGATCAAAACCGGCGACATCCTTCTGGTTCTTGTGCCCCGCGACAATGGACAGGATGTTGCTGAATGGCTGGGCTGTCTGCCGCTCGCCGATCGTGGGTTGGCCGTCACTGCAAATGAAAAAGTGTGGTTGGCCATCGGCATTTTTGCTGCAGCGGTCGGTGCGGCCAGTTTTGGGCTGATTTACCTGCCAATTGCGCTTGGGCTTGTTGTTGTCGCGTATGTTCTTGCGCGTATAGTCCCCGTGGCAGAATTATATGACGACATCAACTGGCCGGTTGTGGTGCTTCTTGGCTCCATGATTCCACTGGGCGCCGCTTTGGAGCAATCTGGCGGAACGCAATTGATCGCAGATGCACTGATCGGATTAACCGAAGGTTTTGCACCGTGGGCGGTATTGACCATTTTGATGGTTGTAACGATGACTTTGTCAGATGTGCTGAACAATACCGCTACAACGATTGTTGCAGCACCTGTCGGAATCCAGATGGCACAAACGCTTCAGGTGTCGCCCGATCCCTTTCTGATGGCCGTTGCAGTGGCCGCATCCAGCGCGTTTTTGACGCCCATCGGACATAAGAACAACACGCTTATTCTTGGACCCGGCGGGTACGGATTTGGTGATTACTGGCGCATGGGATTGCCGCTCGAGATCCTCATCGTCTGCGTCACAATACCAACAATTTTAGTTTTTTGGCCGCTCTGATCGCCATAATAAACTGGATTTCCGACTGTGAACTTGTACTTCGCAAGCCTTCCGAAACCGTTTTTTAACGGGTGTGCCGCTACGTTCAGAGCTGGCATATATACGGGTTTCTATCATGCAGATGATTTCCAATCGGGATGCTTACCGCGCGCGTAAACCCGCCGGTGAAGTGACTGCGGCATATGAAGACGCGGGCCTGTTCAAAACAGCAATCTGTGAATTGATGGTGGAATTTATTCCGCTGACGCGCAGGAACGACAGGCATGATCTCGTGGTGCGCGGTTTTGTCGATCGCAAAACAGAGGTCGACTTTTTCTTTGCTGGCCGCCGCGTCGCCGACGTCGGGCCGCTGGAAGCACAACTCAAAGCGCTCATGTCCATCGCCCGCCAGAAAGCAGCCAACTCAGACAGAAAACCACCCGAAGTCGAAAAAATCAGATTGCCGCTCCGCGTTGAGGGGGCATGGCGCCGGGCACTGCAACGCGATGATAGCGGCTGGGAAACCGGCACCTATCACTTTGTCGTGGCGCGCTGGTCATTGCTCGATAACGACGGCAACGTCGTGTCCTTTGGGGAGGCCCCTGTTTTTGAACCCGGCGTGCGGGACCGAATGGTTGCATTTAAAGCGGCCAGACCAGTGGAATAAAAAACGACACAATTACCGCAGTGCTTAGGTTCAAAGGCAACCCGACGCGCGTGAAATCCGTGAACCGATACCCTCCAGGACCGTAAACAAGCGTATTGGTTTGATAACCGATGGGCGTGGCAAAGGCGCAGGACGCTGCAATCATCACCGCGACAACCAAGGGTCGCGGATCAAGGTCCAGTGCCAGCCCAAGTCCAATTGCCAGCGGAGTCATGATCACGGCAACGGCATTGTTGGACACGATTTCTGTGAATGTCGAGGTCAACAGAAACACAACCAAAACGACGATCTGCGGCGGAAGGCGCATCAAGTAGGGCGACACGCCGTCTACAATCAGCGCCACAGCGCCCGAGTGCTGCAAAGCCGCACCAACCGCCAACATAGAAAAGATCAACGCCAACAACCGGCCGTCGATGAAAGAAAAGGCCTCATCTGCGTCTATGCACCCGGTCAGAAGAACCAGTGCAACCGCGACCACGGCCAACAGCAAGATGGGCGCAACGTTAAAGGCCGCAAATGCGACAATCCCGACCAGCGCGGCTATGGCCAGTGGCGCATGGCTGCGCCTGTAGGCGCGCTCCGAAAGATGCGAGACATCCACCATGTCCATATCGGCCGCTAGGCGTTGAATATCCGCGGGCGCGCCTTCGATAAGTAACGTATCACCGACTTTAACCACCAGATCGTCTAGCTGGCGTCCGATGTTCTGATTTCTGCGGTGGACCGCCAACGGATAAACACCATAACGGCGTCTGAGCCGCATCGCGCCAAGCGAACGCCCAATCATGCGACATCCGGGCGTAATCAGCACTTCGACCGTAGTCGTTTCAACAGCAGACACCTGGTCCACACGTCTGAGTTCCTTGTTGGCCTGCAAGCTCAGCAGTTCGGTCACTTGCGTGCGCAAAACCACGCGATCTCCGACCTTCAATTCAACACCTTTGAGGTTCCGACGCAGTGATGTGTCTCCGCGAATGACGTCGATCAGCCTGACACTTTCGCGTTTGAAAAGCTGAACACCAAGAACTTCGCGCCCGATCAGGTTCGAACCAGGTGGAATTACAGCTTCGGTGAAAAACTTCATCTTGGAGCGGTCTGACAACAGGCTCGCCATACTGTCCCGATCCGGCAACAAACGCGGTGCCACAATGCCAAGGTAAATCAGGCCCCAGACGCACACGACCAATCCAATTGGCAGGATCTCGAATATCGTGAAAGGCTTGAGGCCTTCGGTACGTGCAACGCCATCGACCAGCAGGTTTGTCGACGTTCCGATCAGCGTGAGCGATCCACCCATGATCGCGGCGTAGCTGAGCGGGATTAGCAATTTTGACGCCTTCAGCCCCAGCGTTTGGCTCAATTGCACAACAACCGGAATCATCACTACGACGACGGGCGTGTTGTTCATGATGGCTGAGGCTCCCATAACCGACAGCACAACGCCTGCCACCGCAAACTTTGGACGGATTTTTGCCTGTTGCTCCGCCGCACGTGTGAGCACATCAAGAGCCCCGGTTCGCACCAGCGCACCCATTACAATGAACATGGCGGCAATGGTCCAAGGGGCTGGATTGCTCAAAACCATCAACGCCTGATCGTAAGGCAACACGCCAAGCACAAGCATGACGGCAGCGCCACCAAGTGCCACGACCTCTGTCGAGTAGGTTTCACGAATGAAGAGCACAAACATGCCAAATACCACGCCAAGCGTGACGAGTGGAGCTGCAAGCGGTGCCTGTTCAAAAAAAGACATCAAAGTATGCGCGCCCGTCAATGCTGTTGGCTGGCGATCAGTTTCGCCGATTGCTCACGAAGGAGCAAGCGTCGCTTTCGACCTCGGCTGCACGAGGTACACGCCCAGAAACATCATCACCAAGGCTGCCCAAACCGCAGGCGGATATGCCTCGTTAAGGATCAGTTTGGCCCAGAGGATCCCAAAACCGGTAACAAGATAGCTGACCTGAATGGCAAAAACCGGGCCCGCGTGCCCGACGAGCCAAACGTAGCCTGCGTAAACCAGTGCATGCGCAACGGAAGCGGCCAAAAGCGCTTGCCCGGCTGTTCCGGTAAGGTCATGCGGCGCAATAAACTGACCGGTTGCAAGCGTGACAGGCAAAATAGCGACGGCGCCCAGAAGCGAAGCGCCAAAGAGAACCTGGATTGCATCAAGTCCGGCAGTGCCCCACTTGGCCACGATGTTGCCCTCCATCGCATAGCAAAGCCCCGCAAGCAGCGCGATGCCCATCCAGAACGCTGGCGCATTCAAAGCGGTGCTGACACCCGGCGTCACGATGATCAGCACGCCTGCAAGACCTGCGGCCAACCCGCCCAACCGCTGCCAAGAAAACCGGTCAAGCCGCATCAACAGTGCGACTGGAAAGGCAAACATAGGTATCATCGACAACAAAAGCGAAAGAATGCCCGCCGGCAGGTGCACCGCAGCTTGATAGGAAGCTGTATTGGGCAAGATCGTGCCAACCAACGCCACGACTCCGCAGATCGTAAATGCACCGATGTTTAAAGGAAGTCCTTTGCCTCTAGCCGCAGACAGAGCCGCCATTAGCACCGCGCCGATCACAAGTTGCCAGAATATCAGTCCGTAGTGGCCAAATCCTGTGGATACCGCGATCTTGGTAAGCGGAATGGTGACGCCCCACCCAGCACCCAAAACGACAAGAAGTGCACCATACAGAATCAGATCTCGTCGGGTCATGGTGTTGCTGATTGGAGATGCCCGCCTGAGCGCACCATTTCGATACGTTTGGCTTTGCCCGTTTTATCGTCGGTTTCCACAAACACACCCGCCAGCGTCGCCTCGCCATTTGCAGGTGTGAATCGGTCACGGGGCATGCCCGTGATGAAGCGTCGCAACGGCTCGGATTTTTCCATGCCAATGACCGAGTGGTAGTCGCCGCACATGCCGGCATCTGTCAGATACGCTGTTCCACCCGGCAGGATCATGGCATCTGCGGTCGGCACATGCGTGTGGGTTCCAACTACAAGGCTCGCGCGCCCGTCACAGTAGTGACCCATAGCCATCTTCTCGGATGTCGCCTCGCAATGAATATCCACAATTATCGAGGATGCCTGACCGCCCAGAGGATGCGTTTTCAACACTTGTTCAAGCGCCGAGAATGGATCGTCAAACGGCCGTTTCATGAACACCTGACCGAGAACCTGCACAACCAGAACCATGCGTCCTCCACGCGCAGGAAACAACCTCGCTCCTTTGCCCGGCGCAGTCTTGGAAAAGTTCAGTGGCCTGAGAATGCGCGGGTCCTGTTCGATCGCCTGCAGCATATCCCTTTGGTCGAACGCATGATCGCCCAACGTGATACAATCAATCCCTGCTTCGAAAAGCGTTTTGGCGTGGTTGCCGGACAGGCCAACGCCAGAGGTTGCGTTTTCAGCGTTAACGACGACAAAGTCGAGCGCCCAATCCGCCCGCATGCGGGGCAGGTTTGCGGATACAGCCTGCCGCCCAGCCCGGCCCATGACGTCACCAAGAAAGAGTATCTTCATCTTCAAAGCCCTAGGGCGACAAACTCGGCGGGGCAAGAGCGGCACGAAAAATATTCCACTTCTTAGGCTATCCACCTAAATTGGCACGCAAGCCCATGTGGCAAATCGCTGGGAGCGCAAACCATGAACTTGAAAACGATTGAGACAGCTGGCGGGCTCGCCGTGATAACCGGTGGCGCAAGCGGTGTTGGCCTGGCTTCGGCAAAGCTCTTGGCCAGCCGCGGGTTTGACTTGTTGTTGGCAGACTGGGACAGCGAAACACTCAAAACAGCCGCGGATACTCTCAGCGAAGCAGGGGTTTTGGTGCACACACAAGTCGTCGATGTGGCCGACGCACACGCAGTCAACGGACTTGCGGATCGGGCTTTCGACCTGGGCCGCGTCGCAATTGTAATGAACAACGCGGGTATTGGGCGCGCCTCTTCCACATGGGAGAATGCGGGCGTTTGGCGCACGACCTTCGACGTCAATTTCTTTGGCGTTCTAAATGGCGTTCAGGCCTTTGTGCCGAGATTGATTGCCGCTGGCCAGCCTGCGGCGATTATCAATACCGGCTCAAAACAAGGGATCACAACGCCGCCAGGCAACCCGGCCTACAACGCATCAAAGGCAGCAGTGAAAGTACTGACAGAGCAGCTCGCACATGAATTGCGCGAGGCGGGCGCGCCGATCGATGCGCATCTTTTTGTCCCCGGGTTCACGTACACGGGCATGATTGCGTCAAGCATTCCCGAAAAACCGGCAGGAGCATGGACCAGCGAAGAAACTGTCGCCTACCTTTTCGATGCCGTCGCCCGCGGCGAATTCTATATTTTGTGCCCTGACAACATGGTGACACGCGACACCGATGCCCGTCGCGTGCTTTGGGCCGCTGGGGATATTGCAGAAAACAGGCCAGCCTTGTCGCGCTGGCATGCAGATTTCAAAGACGCTTTTGCCGCGTTTGAAAAGGATACAAGCTAATTGCGGCGCCCCGCATTCAGTTGCGTGCCGCACGCAAATTTATCACCGACTGCTCTGTAACGATCAAGTCAAGCGGTTGATCGGTTGGTTCCAGTGGCAAAGTGTCGGCCTTTTGTACGCTGTAGGCGAAGCCCACGGCCAAAGTCGCACGCTTGGCGCGCAAGACCTCGAGAGTGCGATCGTAGAAACCGCCGCCGTAGCCTAATCGACCGCCGTTTGGATCAAACGCCACGAGCGGAACAATTACGATTTCGGGTTCAAAAAATTTTGGATCCTTGGGAATTCGGGCACCGAATGCGCCTTTGACCAAAGGCATGTCCGGTTCCCAATGCGCAAACCGAAGAGGCGCGCCCCCTGCCACGATCACCGGAACACCCACAGGGCCATGCGCCGCGGCTTCGGCCAGGGCTGGAACAGGATCAATTTCCGTCTGTATCGGCATGTATCCCGCCAGTGGCACACCACGATAGCCCGCCAGCACCTCTGACAGCACACCAGCTGACTGCCCCTCGTCTATCGCGTGCGCTACTTTGCGACGTGCGAACGCAGCTTTGCGCGCAATCGACTTTTCTGCGGTCAGATCGCTCACAAAAGCACCCATACTCCGAGGCCCAAGAAGGCAAAAAACCCAATCACATCAGTCACCGTCGTGACGAATGTGCCCGAAGCCAAGGCTGGATCCACTCCGAAGCGATCCAATATGATCGGGATCGCAGTACCAGCAAGTCCGGCGACGACGAGATTGATGATCATAGCCGCAGCGATCACGTAACTCAGTTGAAAATTGCCGAACCAGAAGTACCCGACAAACCCCATGACGACCGCAAAGACGATGCCGTTTACGAGCCCGACCAAAGCTTCGCGCCGTATAACACGCCAGACGTTTGCGCCGGTGAGATCTTTCGTCGCCAAAGCGCGCACGGCCACCGTCAGAGATTGTGTGCCCGCATTGCCGCCCATGGAGGCAACGATAGGCATCAAAACGGCCAGCGCCACGATTTGTGACAGTCCGTCTTCAAACACCGAAATGACAAGTGAGGCAAGTATCGCGGTTAACAGATTGACAGCCAACCAAGGCAAACGCTGCTTTGTGGTGTCCGCAACGCGGTCCGAGAGCGACCCATCGCCAACACCTGCCAGCCGTAAAATGTCTTCTTCATGCTCTTCGTCCAGAACGACCATCGCGTCGTCAATCGTGATTACTCCGATCAGACGGCCTTCATCATCCACAACTGGTGCCGAGATCAGATGATATTGGTTAAAGGCATAGGCGACGTCAGATTCACTTTGCGTTGCCGGGATCACCTGAAACGTATCTTCCAAAAGATCCAAAAGACGCGCGGCGCGGCGCGACCGCATCAGCTTGCCCAATGTGACGTTGCCAACAGGATGCAAACGCGGGTCGACTATCACGATATGATAAAATTGAGTTGGCAGGTCTTCTTCCGGAGTGGAGCGCATATAGTCTATTGCCTGGCCAACAGTCCAATGCTCAGGTGCCATGACAAACTCGCGCTGCATCAGGCGCCCGGCAGAAAACTCCGGGTAGCTTAGTGAATGCTCCACCGCCGCACGATCAACATCGGGCAGTGCTTCAAGAATGGCTTCCTGCTGGTCTTCTTCAAGATCCTCGACCAGATCAACGACATCGTCGCTGTCCAGATCCCGAACGGCCTTAGAAAGAACCTGTGGCGTCAGCGCTCCGATAACTTCTTCCCGGACACTCTCGTCCAGTTCCGAGAGAATTTCGCCATCGAACTCGCGGTCGTATAGCCGTACCAGGCGACCGCGATCAAAGGCGTTAATCTGCTCCAGCAAGTCAGCAATGTCTGCCGCATGCAGCGGCTCCATCAATTCGGCAAGCTTCTCCGGGTCTTTAACATCGACGGCATAAAGAATTGCTGCAATCGCCTTGGGGTCAAGAACGTAGACGTCGTCCTCGTCCTTTTCAGATACCTCTTCGGTTTCTGTCGCCATCTGCCTCTCCCCGATGTAGGCCGGACCATAAGCATGGCCGTACATGGATACAATGGCCGGACATATCGGGATTGTCCCGGTGCCCCCAAGCGCCTAAAGCTGCAGCATGACACACAAACACTTGCTGCTGGGACAAACTTTCGAGCTTTCTGGCGACCCGTTGCAAGCGCCCTGGGAAAGCTGTGCACGCGTAAATGAGACAGGCGCAGTCGTCTTTGAGGACAGCACAATCATACAGGTCGGGGATGCTGACCAGCTGAAAGAGGCACACCCAGATGCAGAGGTAATCAACTATAGTGACAAGTTAATCTGTCCCGGATTCGTCGATGCGCATGTGCACTATCCTCAAACGGCGATCATTGCCAGTTGGGGCAAGCAACTCATTGATTGGCTGAACATCTATACATTTCCCGAAGAAATTCAATTCGAGGACGCGACCTACGCGCAACAGATCGCGTCTCGCTACCTTGATCTCGTCCTTGATCATGGCACGACGACGGTGTGCTCATACGCGACAATCCATACACACAGCGTGGACGCCTTTTTTGAAGCGGCAGCCGCGCGCGGTATGTGCACGGTCGCGGGAAAGACCTGCATGGACCGCAATGCGCCGGGCCCGCTTTGCGATACCGCGAAAACGGCCTACGACGACAGCAAGTCGCTGCTCCAAAAGTGGCACGGTAATCGACGGGCGCATTATGCCATCACGCCGCGCTTTTCCCCAACATCCACGCCCGACCAACTGGCGGCACTTGGCGCGCTGTGGTCAGAACATCCTGAATGCCTGATGCAGACGCATCTGAGCGAACAGAAACCGGAAATCGCATGGGTCCAAGAACTCTTTCCGGATGCACGCGACTATCTCGACACATACGAAGCACACGGCCTTCTCGGCGCGCGCGCGGTTTATGGTCACGCTATTCATCTCACGGAACGGGAAACAGAACGGATTTGTGAAACCGGCGCCGCCCTGGTCCATTGTCCGACGTCAAACAGTTTTATTGGTTCAGGGTTGATGGATGTCATGGGTCTCGCGCAACGCGGTATACCCATTGGCCTTGCAACAGACACTGGTGGCGGATCATCTTTTTCCATGCTCCGCACGATGGCGGCGGCTTACGAAATCGCCCAATTGCGCGGAACTGCATTGCATCCCGCACAGCTGATGTATTTGGCCACGTCCGGCGCTGCCCGTACGCTCCATCTCGATGACCGCATCGGGCGGCTGGCACCGGGATATGACGCGGACATTGCAATACTCGATTTAAGATCAACGCCTGCGATTGCGCAACGTTTGATCCAAGCGGAAACAATTTGGGAAGCGTTGTTTCCCACGATTATGATGGGCGACGATCGCGCAATCACAGATGTCTGGATTGCTGGCAGGCGACGAAGCAAGGCAAAACCCATTTGAGCCACCTTCGACAATTTCCGGAAAGAGGCGTCACAAATCACAGCATTTTCAGCAGTTTCGCGCGGCCAGCACCATAACCCAGACCTGGCCCTCTGCACGTGCAAGACCGAACCCTTCGGCGCCTACAAGCAACATATTCGACCTGTGTGCGGGGGAAGCAAACCAGTCTGCCATAACCTCTTTCAGATCGCTTTGTCCCTTGGCAATGTTTTCGGCAACTAGGCACCAGTCATAGCCCGCGCGACGCACCCGATCTGCGGCGTCGGATCCATCAGGAGCACGATGAGCAAAGTAGCCTTGACGCGCCATGTCGTCCGCATGCGACTGGGCAGCATCTTCTAGTGCGGTAGAGTAACTGAGCGCAACAAGACCCTGCGCGGACCGCATTGCGTTTAACGCGGCCGTGGCCTCCGGATTAGCCCAAGCAGGATTGGCAAGCAGTGCTGCCAAAACCCATCGAAACCCCATCAAACCGCTTCCACGAGAGTTTGAACAAGCTTTGCCTGCCGCTGGATTGTGGCACCAAGATCAATGGTCACCAATTGACCATCACGCACAATCGGCTTGCCCTGTACAACCAGATCCCTGACCGTGGTCGGCCCGGCCAGCAAGAGCGCCGCCGGGTCCCAGCTACCGGCTGCTTCAATTCCGCTGATATCCCAGATCGCAATGTCCGCACGCGCGCCGACAGCGATTCGACCACATTCGGGCCGCCCTAACACATTGGCGCCGCCACGGGTTGCAATTTCCAAGGCTTCCCGTGCGCTCATAGCCGAGGCACCGCCCGCCACACGCTGCAAGAGCATCGCCTGTCGCGCTTCGGCCATTAAATTACCGGCATCATTGCTGGCCGACCCATCAACGCCAAGCCCAACTTTCACCTGCGCGTCTCGCAATTGCCGTACCGGCGCGATACCGCTGCCTAAACGGCAATTGGAACACGGGCAATGCGCCACTCCTGTGCCGCTGTCGGCAAAAAGCGCAATCTCAGAAGCATCCAGCTTGACACAATGCGCGAACCAGACATCTGGGCCCAACCATCCCAACTGCTCCGCATAGACACCCGGACGACACCCGAAGTGTTCCAATGAATAGGCGATGTCTTCTTCATTTTCTGCAAGGTGCGTGTGCAACATGACCCCCTTTTCGCGCGCGAGAGCTGCAGCATCCTTCATAAGCTCCCGACTTACGGAAAACGGAGAACATGGCGCCACACCTACACGGCACATCGACGCCGCTGAGGGGTCATGAAAGGTGTCGATTACCCGGATACAGTCAGAAAGAATATCGTCTTCTCGCTCCACAAGGTCGTCCGGTGGCAATCCTCCGTCCGACACACCGATGCTCATCGACCCGCGCGTCGGATGAAACCGAACACCGACTTCGGCGGCAGCATGGATCGTGTCATCCAAGCGACACCCGTTCGGGTAGAGATACAGATGATCGCTGCACAAAGAACAACCCGACAAGGCGAGTTCCGCCAGCCCTATCTGAGCGGAGACATAAACGTGCTCTGGGGTAAATTGCGTCCAGATCGGGTAAAGCGTTTTCAGCCAGCCGAACAAGAGCGCATCCTGCGCGTCCGGCACCGCACGGGTCAAAGTCTGGTAAAGATGGTGGTGCGTGTTGACCAATCCGGGCGTGACGACACATCCAGCTGCGTGAATGCCCGGCAAATCGCCGGCGAGTCCCGCTCCGACCCCGACGATTTTTCCCTCCTCTATTACGATGTCCGCATCGCGTAACTCGCGCAGCGCGTCATCCATTGTGATAAGAAAACTGGCCGAACGCACCGCCCAGCGGGTCATGCGCCTGCGTCTTTCAACATCTTCATCGCCTGTGCATGGATCGTCACGTTTGCTGCTGCGAGCGCTCTGCCACCGTCATGCGCGGGTCCGCCGGACCAATCGGTAACGATGCCCCCGGCCGCCTCGATCAACGCGATGGGCGCCTGAATGTCATAGGGCGCCAAACCGGCTTCGACAACAAGATCAACATGTCCTGCTGCCAACAGTGCGTAGGCGTAGCAGTCCATGCCATATCGTGTCAGCTTGGCGTGTTGCGCAACACGATGAAACGCCGCGCCCTCCGTTTCCGAACCAACTTCCGGAAATGTTGTGAACACAGTCGCCTGTGCCAGTTGCTTGGTTGCGCGCGTACGTAAGTCTACTTGGCCCTTGGGGCCGACCATGGACGCGCGCCCGGCCATACCAACAAATCGTTCGCCAATATAGGGTTGATCGATCAGTCCGTAAAAAGGCCCGCGCTCGTCACTGACGGCTATCAGAACCCCCCATGTGGGTGTGCCACTGACAAACCCGCGTGTGCCATCTATCGGGTCCAGTACCCAGGTCAGGCCGCTCAGCCCAGCTTGCTCGCCATATTCTTCGCCCAAAACAGCGTCTTCCGGCCGTTCCTGCTTCAGAATGCCACGCATCGCCCGTTCTGCCGCACGATCCGCTTCCGTCACGGGATCATATCGCGATGGGTCTTTATCTTCCTGCGCAAGAGACGGAGATCTAAAAAACGGCAGGATGGCCGCGCGTGCAGCATCCGCAAGGCGCTGTGCAACCGTATCAATGCTGTCAAATGCAATCTCGTCGCGCGTCATACTCCGAGACGTGCCAGTTTATTGACGGGCTCGCAAGCGCACATCAGAGTTTCGCGATGAACGGTATGACCGTCAGGCGACGTCGCTCAACACCCGTGCCAATTCGAACAGACGACGCCGCTGGTTTTCCGGTATCGCATAGTAGGAGCGGACAAGGTCCATTGCCTCCTTGTCGCCCATCATGTCGACCGGAACCTCGTTGGCACCCTGTTCACGTTCGGTATCGTTCGACTCTTTGAGACCATCAAAGAAGAAAGCCACGTCGACATCGAGAGCATCGGCTATATCCCATAGCCTGGACGCGCTGACCCGGTTCGCGCCGGTTTCGTATTTCTGAATTTGCTGGAACTTGATGCCAACGCATTCCGCGAGCTTCTGTTGCGTCATTCCAACGAGCCAGCGCCGCTGTCTGATACGTTTTCCGACGTGCACATCAACTTGATGAACCATATGCCATTGTCCTTACTTTAACCATGCGATGCGCACGGTGTCCTCTGGATTTAACGACACACACGTGCCCGCGCCGCGACACCCATACTTGTAACTGACAAGACAATACGACAAATCATTGACCAATCAATACCAATCGCGGCTTGAGCCAATGCGCCTGCCGTCGCAAGACACAACCCAAAGGTGTTTTATCTTTTGAATTCGAGAGCTTCTACCGACATGCGATCACGAAAGAAAAGATGATAAAATTTTACATTTACCCGATAAGTCAGACCTTTAGAGTACACCTACTGGTTGAAACCATTAGGTAAAGCCACACCGCCGAACTTCTCGCATATCGGGAACTATCCGTCACCCGGAGTTGTAATTTACCTTGAGTAAACTTTCTTCCTTTTGGCAATTTTGTAAGCATATTTCCGCCGGTCGATCCGAAATGCCGCGGGCTGGAAAGGCCTACTCACTTTCGAATCCGCAATAATTCGATACCAGAAGTATCAAACCTGCCCTCAAACGGCCCGCAATCGGGCACCTTCGGCTGCTCCAAATGCACGGCGAAGAAAATCCGCGAGGCTGTCGACAACAACACCATGACCAGTTTGCGCTCCGTAAAGGTTTATCTCCTGCAACGGCAAATCTGGCAACGCGCCACCGTGATCAATCCGCTCAAGGTGTGGCGGCTCAGTTCCCTCGATCATCGTATGGACGGCAAGATCCGCACTCACAGTTGCTTCAATTGTCCTGTCACTTTCCGTTTCAACGATGACGTCCCAAAGGATATCGGCCGTGTCGAGCGCTTCGACGACACGTGGTCTAAACGTGCACTGTCGACCGAATGCGAGCCGCAGCGGCGATTGGCGCCATGCTGTGCCCCCTGGCGCGCCGATCCACCTGAGTGGTTTGCGGCAAAGAGTCTCTGCGCCAGGGTCACCTGTCATTTCGGTCGTCAGAATGAGATCGCACTCACCGCGTCCAAATCGGTCCTTCAAAGCACGCGTGTACGACGATACAAGCTGCACCTTCACTCTTGGAAATGCCGCGTGGAATTGCTTGAGCACCTGCGGAATAGCCGGGTAGACGATGTCATGGGGCACGCCCAGAACGATTTCGCCTTCGTAGGCCTGGTCCGTCAGGCGGCCGACCACTTCGTCGTTAAGAGCTATCATGCGCCGCGCATAGACCAGAAGCTGTTCGCCTGAAGCCGTCAGCGCAATTGTACGGCCACTCCGATCAAGCAGTTCTACATCGAGAACTTCCTCCAAACGCTTTAGCTGCATTGAAACGGCGGATTGTGTCAAATGAAGAAAGCCAGCTGCGCGGGTAACGCCGCCTGCGTCAGCTACGGCCACAAATGACCTGAGCGTCGTTATATCCAAATTTCTCATATCACCACCTGTGATGTATTATGCCACAAATATTCACTTTCAATATACAATATGCATCTCATATACATCAAGCAAGTTGATAATTAATGCCCAAAATATCACACAAGAGGAAAGGATCAAACAATGGCAATGATTGAAAACCGTGTTGCGGCCCGTCGTGGTACAGTTGGTCTGGCAAACCTTAACATCTTGACACGCCTTGCCGTCTGGCGTTCGCGCCGTGACCTGGCGCGCCTGGATGCTCGCGCGCTTGAAGATATTGGCATCACCGCGGACGCTGCGGACCGTGAAGCAAGGCTGTCTCTCTGGGATGTACCACACACCTGGCGGAACCGCTAACAAAGCATCTGTTTCGCCCTCTTTCGCGGAGGGCGAAACACACATTTACAGAACGTTAAGCAATTCTCGGCAAATCATGCTGTTCCGGTGCGAAAAGCCTTGAAAATGCCGCATCTGACTACGATATTTGACAGTGAGAGCGCGCAGAGTGGCTGACGCGCCGCCTATTCTAGTTGGAGGTTCTACTGAAATGGCTGACGTGAAGACGATCCGGACCGCTGCCGGAGCCCGCGCCGCCCAGATTGACGAGGGACTGCGCGCCCATATGAACAAAGTCTACGCGACGATGTCCGTAGGCATGCTGATAACTTTTGCTGTTGCCTGGGCAGTTGGTACGGCGCCTCAGTTGCTGGCGGTTTTCCGCGACCCGGTAACGCTCCAGCCGAACATTCTCGGTTGGATTATCATGTTTGCACCGCTCGCAATGGTGTTCGGATTCGGAGCAGCGATCAACAGATTGTCCGCCGCTGGCGCTCAAACGTTCTTTTACGCGTTTGCCGCGGTGATGGGTTTGTCGCTCTCATGGATTTTCGTGGCGTTCACCGGAATGTCAATTGCCCAAGTGTTCCTTGTCACATCGATCGCCTTTGCAGGCCTGTCGCTGTGGGGCTACACAACCAAAAAGGACATCTCCAGCTGGGGAAGCTTCCTGATCATGGGCGTAATCGGTCTGATTGTCGCTTCGATCGTGAACTTGTTCCTGGGCTCGCCGGCAATCATGTTCGCCGTGTCCGTTCTGGGCGTACTGATATTTGCGGGTTTGACAGCCTACGATACTCAGAACATCAAAAACACGTATCTCGCG
>JBCCXN010000006.1:0-241367 GCA_039191495.1 Pseudomonadota bacterium
AGTCATCAAAGAAATCGATGATGACCCGAAAGATCTGCAGTCACGCCCGCCCGTAATCACAATCATGGGCCACGTAGACCACGGGAAAACATCGTTGCTGGATGCGATCCGGAACGCGAAAGTCGTGGCAGGCGAAGCCGGCGGCATTACGCAGCATATTGGCGCCTACCAAGTTAAAACCGACGGCGGCGAAGTTCTGAGTTTCCTCGATACCCCCGGCCACGCCGCGTTTACATCGATGCGTTCGCGCGGTGCGCAGGTTACCGATATTGTCGTGTTGGTGGTGGCTGCCGATGATGCAGTTATGCCGCAGACAACAGAGGCGATCAATCACGCGAAGGCGGCCGAGGTCCCAATGATTGTGGCGATCAATAAGGTCGACAAGCCGGAAGCCAACCCTGACAAGGTGCGCACGGATCTGTTGCAGCACGAAGTGATCGTTGAAAAACTCTCAGGCGACGTCCAAGACGTCGAAGTCTCCGCAATGACGGGTCAGGGACTGGACAACTTGTTGGAAGCGATTGCGCTGCAGGCAGAAATCCTTGAATTGAAAGCCAACCCGGATCGTGCGGCGGTGGGTGCCGTAATCGAGGCGCAGCTCGATGTAGGTCGCGGTCCCGTGGCAACAGTTCTCGTCCAGAACGGCACTTTGCGGCAGGGCGATATTTTTGTTGTGGGTGAACAATACGGTAAGGTCCGTGCACTGATCAACGACAAGGGCGACCGTGTCAAACTGGCGGGCCCGTCCGTTCCGGTTGAAGTCCTCGGACTTAACGGCACGCCGGAAGCGGGCGATGTGCTCAACGTCACCGAAACCGAAGCGCAGGCGCGCGAGATTGCGGCCTATCGTGAACAAGCGGCAAAAGACAAACGCGCTGCGGCCGGCGCTGCCACCACGCTGGAACAACTGATGGCCAACGCGAAAGCGGATGAGAATGTCAGCGAATTGCCGATCCTTGTGAAGGCTGACGTTCAAGGTTCTGCCGAAGCGATTGTTCAGGCTATGGAAAAGATCGGCAACGATGAGGTCCGCGTACGGGTGCTGCACTCCGGCGTGGGCGCAATCACGGAAACGGATGTTGGTCTGGCCGAAGCGTCAAATGCGCCGATCATGGGCTTTAATGTGCGTGCGAATGCCTCGGCACGGAACACCGCGAACCAGAAGAGTGTCGAGATCCGCTACTATTCCGTCATCTACGACCTCGTTGATGACGTCAAAGCGGCTGCATCCGGTCTGCTGTCAGCCGAGATTCGTGAGAATTTCATCGGCTATGCAACGATCAAAGAAGTCTTCAAGGTCACGGGTGTTGGCAAGGTGGCCGGGTGTCTTGTCACCGAAGGCGTCGCGCGTCGATCCGCAGGCGTGCGTTTGTTGCGCGACAACGTTGTCATTCACGAAGGTACGCTTAAGACGCTGAAGCGGTTCAAGGACGAAGTGGCCGAAGTGCAGTCTGGTCAGGAATGCGGTATGGCGTTTGAAAACTACGATGACATCCGCGCGGACGACGTCATCGAAATTTTCGAGCGCGAAGAGATAAAACGCACTCTGAGCTGATCAATTTTTGCTTGAGGTTGAATCAAAGAGGGCAGCCTGGGCTGCCCCTTTGTCCCACACGGTCAACAGCTGCGCCCTTTCAGGCGGCTTTAGTGACCGGCATGCCCGCGTAGGTTGAGTTGTCGACTCGAACAACAATTCTACCATCCGGAAGTGCCCGGACGTATGTGCCTTGAACAGAAATTGCGCTTCCCAGCGTGATTGTCCTCAACATGTCGCTCCTCCCCAGGAAAATGACATTGGTCTAGGTATAAACTGCTTCCAAAAATAGTCATAAACAAAATAACAAAATGTTAAATTTTGTTTCCAAATCGGCGAAAATCCACCTAAAGTTGTTATAATAAGTCTCGTAATACGGGAATCAGTGGTATGTCCGCCGCTGGCATCGGGTAGGCCTTCAAATCGGCTGCACGTACCCATTTTAGTGTCTGCCGTTCGCGCGAAATGGGCGTGCCCTCCCATTTGCGACAAACAAAAAGCGGCATCAGCAAATGGAAGTCTTCATAACTGTGGCTGGCAAAGGTCAAAGGCGCCAGACACGACTGCCATGTGTCTATTCCCAGCTCTTCCTGAAGCTCGCGGATCAGCGCCTCTTCGGGAGTTTCACCAGGCTCAATCTTGCCACCGGGAAATTCCCAAAGACCTGCCATTGACTTACCTTCCGGCCGCTGAGCCAAAAGTACGCGCCCGTCCACGTCAACAAGGGCAACTGCGGAAACCAGAACCGTTTTCATGCGCGATGCATCCACATCACGAGCGGTAATCCGCGTTGATTTCGATGTATCCGTGCGTCAGATCACACGTCCACACCGTTGCTTTGCCGTTGCCAAGACCGATATCGACGCTGATTCGAACGGTTTGCTCTTTCATGTGGGCCGCGGCTTCCGCCTCAACATAGTCGGATCGGACCCAGCCGTTATCGGCCACCGCAACATCACCAAAGCAAATAGACAGGCGGTCTCGATCAGCCTGAGCTCCTGATTTTCCAATTGCCATGACAACGCGCCCCCAGTTCGGATCTTCGCCTGCAATGGCGGTTTTGACCAATGGTGAATTGGCAATTGAAAGGCCGTGCACCTTGGCTTCAGCGTCCGATGCAGCCCCCGATACAGAGATTTCGACGAATTTCGTGGCGCCTTCGCCGTCGCGCACCACCTGATGCGACAGATCCAGCATTACTGCATGGAGCGCGTCTCTGAACTGCTGTTCGTTCGTGACGTCAACACCCGATGTTCCGGTGGCTGCGATCATCAAGCTGTCGGACGTTGACGTATCGCTGTCCACGGTGATGCAGTTAAACGTGTCGGAATTGATCTCGGACACCAGGTTTTGCAATTCAGACTGTTCGATGATGGCATCTGTAAAGATGTAGACCAGCATGGTTGCCATGTCCGGTGCGATCATACCTGAGCCTTTGGCGATACCTGAAATCGACACTGGCTTGCCGTCGATATTGGTCACACGACCGCTGCCCTTGGGGAAAGTGTCTGTAGTCATAATCGCGCGCGCGGCGTCTTCAATGCCTCCGTCGGACAAGCTACTGCTCAGTTCCGAAAGCTTCGCGGTGATTTTGTCGAAGGGGAGTGGTTCGCCAATGACACCGGTAGATGCGGTGAAAACGCGTTGTTCCGGAACGTCGCATATCTCAGCTGTTGCCGACGTTATTGCGGCCACGGCTTCCAAACCGTTGCGTCCGGTGAAAGCATTTGAATTCCCGGAGTTCACGAGAATTGCAGCCGGTGCCTGGCTGGATCCACCCAACTTGGCCTGGCAGTCCAGAACGGGGGCAGAGCGGGTGGAGGACCGCGTAAATACACCGGCGATCGATGTACCGGGCGCCAGTTTCGCCAACATTACGTCTGTTCGGCCTTGGTATTTAACAGCGGCGGCAGCGCTGGCAAAAACCACGCCTTCGATAACAGGCAGCACTGGAAAACACTCCGGTGCGAGCGGCGAGGTCTTTGCAGATTTCGACATCGTTATTCAAGCAAGTCGCGACGGCTGATGATATCAAAGTCAACGATCTCGATCTCGGTCACTATGACGTCTGCACGGTCTGGTGCGTTCCTGATGATTTCGCCTGCCGCTGTATTGCGCAAGTTGGTCTCGTATTCCACGCGCTTTTCGTCAAGTGTTGGTTTTGCCTGTTCGCGCTTGTCGTTTAATTGAATGAGGTGCCAGCCAAACTGCGTCTGAACAGGTTCGGAAATTTCGCCGACGTCCAGCGCCACTGCGGCTGCTTCGAAAGGCGGCACCATCATGCCGGTCGAAAACCAACCAAGATTACCGCCATTGGGCCCGGATGGACCGGTCGATTTTTCTCGCGCCATTGCCGCAAAATCGGCACCATCTACTATTTCCTGCCGAATGGTCAGAGCTTCTTCTTCGCTCTCGACCAGAATGTGGGACGCGTTGTATTCGTCAAGCGGTTGAAAGTCAGCAAACTCTTCCTCATACGCCGCAATCACATCTTCTTCTGACACAGCTGATGCCAGTTGCCGCTCAATTGCTTCGCCAGCACGCAAGGACCTTCTTTCGTTCTCCAGCGTCAGCGAAACTATAGCAGGCATTTTATCAACTTGTTGTGACAGGGCCTCCTGCTGAATGAGCTGTGTCAATATTCCATCATACAACCGCTGTGGTGACACGTCATTGTATCGTTCATCGAGTATGCCGCGCGCGGCTATTACATGACCCAAAGTGATCTCTACACCGTTTACCGTCGCCAAAACAGTTTCCGGGGTCACATCGGCGGCGTCTTGTGCGGTAGCCACAGACACAAAGCCTGCCGAAATGGCCGCAATAACCAGTGTTTTGAGATGTTTTTGCATGAATGGGTCCTAAGGTGGGCGCGCAGGAAGGCGCGACATTGACACGGTTTGGCGTGACCCTTACATCGCCTCTGTGGCGCTGCAAGAGTGTAGCGTTCCATACTTATCTATGGGCTGAGCCGCAGACGAGCAAGCAGATCAGCGCCAGGCCCCATTACTTCGGCTGGAGAACGCATGCTTGGCCTCGGAACTATTACCAAAAAGGTCTTTGGAACCCCGAACGACCGCAAAATCAAAGCGACCCGGCCACTGATCGCCCAAATAAATGCGCTTGAGCCTGATTGTGAAGGCCTCTCCGACGAGGGACTGAAGGAAAAAACCGAAGACCTGCGCAAAAGAGCGCTGGGCGGCGAAAGCCTTGATGCTCTATTGCCCGAAGCGTTCGCCAACTGCCGAGAAGCGGGCCGTCGTGCCCTGGGGCTGCGGGCTTTCGATACCCAGCTGATGGCGGCTGTCTTTTTGCACCAGGGCAACATTGCCGAGCAAAAAACAGGTGAAGGTAAAACTCTGACGGCGACGTTTGCAGCTTATCTGAATGCGCTTACCGGCAAAGGCGTGCATATCGTGACGGTCAATGAGTACCTCGCAAAGCGCGATGCGGCGTGGATGGGCAAGGTTTTTGAAGCCCTTGGGCTGACCACGGGTGTTGCCTACTCCGAGATGCCCGAAGAAGAAAAGCGCGTAGCTTACCAAAGCGACATAACCTACGCCACAAATAACGAATTGGGTTTTGATTATCTGCGCGACAACATGAAGTCGGAACTCAGCCAGATTTTCCAGAAGCACCACAACTTCGCCATTGTGGACGAGGTGGACAGTATCCTGATCGACGAGGCCCGCACGCCGCTGATCATATCTGGCCCGTCGCAGGACCGCTCCGATCTCTATCGCACAATTGACGAGATTATCCCGCTGGTGGAGGAGGCGCACTTCGAGCTCGATGAAAAATCACGCAACGTCACTTATACCGACGATGGCAACGAGTTCCTTGAACAGCTTCTGCAAGAGCGCGGTCTTCTGGAAGATGGTCAGACTCTTTATGATCCGGAAAGCACGACGATCGTCCACCACATCAATCAGGGGCTGCGCGCGCACAAGCTGTTTATGCGGGACAAGGATTACATTGTCCGCGATGATAATGTCATTTTGATCGACGAGTTCACCGGCCGCATGATGCCGGGGCGCCGGCTCTCCGATGGTCTTCACCAGGCGTTGGAAGCCAAGGAAAACGTCGCCATCAGACCGGAAAACGTTACGCTGGCGTCTGTCACATTCCAGAACTATTTCCGGCTTTACGACAAACTGGCCGGTATGACGGGAACAGCGGCCACAGAAGCCGAAGAGTTTATGGAAATCTACGGCTTGGGCGTCGTCGAAGTGCCCACCAATCAGCCGGTTGCGCGCAACGATGAAGACGATCAGGTTTACCGCAGCGCGCGCGAAAAGTACGAAGCGATGCTTGGCCAGATCAAGAAGAGTCACGATAAAGGACAACCGGTCCTTGTTGGGACAACATCGATCGAAAAATCTGAAATGCTCAGCCAGATGCTCAAACAGGCGGATATTGAACACAACGTCCTGAATGCCCGCCAGCACGAGCAGGAGGCGCAGATTGTTGCAGACGCGGGCAAACTGGGCGCCGTGACGATTGCGACGAATATGGCCGGACGTGGTACGGATATTCAGCTGGGCGGCAACGTTGACATGCAGGTCATGAATGCTCTGGCTGCCGATCCCGAAGCGGACCCCGATAGCCTGCGCGCCAAGGTCGAAGCAGAACACGCCGGTGAGAAAACCAAGGTCATAGACGCAGGTGGCCTGCATGTAATCGCATCAGAACGTCACGAGAGCCGTCGCATCGACAATCAGTTGCGTGGGCGTTCAGGGCGTCAGGGGGACCCTGGGCGTTCGTCCTTTTTTTTGAGCCTAGAAGACGACCTAATGCGCATCTTTGGCTCGGAACGGCTGGAGAAGGTTCTCAAAACGCTTGGTCTGCAGGAAGGTGAAGCGATTATTCACCCGTGGGTTAACAAATCACTGGAACGTGCACAGGCAAAGGTCGAAGGACGCAACTTTGATATCCGCAAGCAGTTGTTAAAGTTCGATGATGTGATGAACGAGCAGCGCAAGGTCGTTTTTGGGCAGCGCCGAGAGATCATGGAAGCGTCTGATCTGTCGGACATCACAGAGGATATGCGCCAGCAGGTTATCGACGACATGATCGACCAGTACCTGCCGCCGAATACTTACGCCGACCAGTGGGATGCCGAGGGCCTGGACGCCGCAATTAAGGAGCAGTTGAGCATCGAAGTGCCCGCGTTCGATTGGGTCGAGGAAGAAGGCGTCGATGATGATGTGATCCGCGAGCGGCTTGTTGAAGAAACAGCGACGTTCATGCAGGAAAAGACCGAACAGTTCGGCGCGGAAAATATGCGCAACATTGAAAAGCAGCTTTTGTTGCAAGCCATTGACGCAAAGTGGCGTGAGCATCTCCTGACGCTTGAGCACCTTCGTTCTGTTGTCGGTTTCCGCGGATATGCGCAGCGTGATCCACTGAATGAGTATAAAAACGAAGCTTTCCAGTTGTTTGAAGGCATGCTCGACAGCCTGCGTGCAGATGTAACTCAGAAACTGTCTCAAGTCCGTCCGATGACCGAAGAAGAAAAGCGCGCAATGATGGAACAAATCCGCGCTCAGCAACAAGCTGCAGCCCAGGCAGCGGCTGCTGCCCCCGCAATGGCGCATGCATCAGCTGGCACTGCAACTGCCCCAAAGCCCGTGGGACCGGCGGTCGAAGGATTCGTCGAAAGCGACCCGAGTACCTGGGGAAATCCGGGGCGGAATGATCCGTGCCCGTGTGGGTCAGGAAAGAAATTCAAGCACTGCCATGGGCGGATGCTCTGACACCCGTGCCTTGATCTTGCCCGAATGACACCCTTGGGCTGTCACATCTCAGCCTTGTTTACCATCCATTAACGTTTTGTTTCCAACTGGTGGAAGGGGATGAAACGTGTCACGCAAGAGCGAGATTTTGACGGCGATCGCTACGTTGGGATGCGCGGTTGGCGTTGGTTTCGTTATGCAGAGCGGCGAAGAGGCGGAACTGCGCTACGGCCCGAAAGAACCCTCAGCCTCTTCCGTGCCACTCGTCGGGACGCCGGCCAATGCCAGCACTGCACCGGTTCAGGCCGTCGTCGCGCTGAATGCAACGCGTGTCCTTGAGGTCAACGATATCACGCTGACCTCCGTCAAGGTTGATGCGTCGGCCGAAACCGCCGCGCATTCGCTTAAGGCCTCACTCCAAGACGACGCGCGCAGCGACATTTCTGACGCGGGCACGGTCACGCAGACCGCTCTCAACACCCAGGATGCCTGCGTGGTTCAAGGTGACGTACAGTCGGGCGCGGGCGCAATCTTGCACTATACATTGGAGGCGACTTGTCTTGTTGGTGCTCCCGTCGGCATAAGTCATGCCGGTTTGCAGTTCCACGAGGTCATTCCGTCGAACGGTATTTTGACCGTGTCGTTCCCGGCACTGACCGAACAAGCGAAAATCAATGCTGAATTTGAAAATGGCATGCGTCATTCTGTACAGGCCGTTGTCGACACCGTGGCGCTTTATGATCGCTTTGTGATGCAGTGGGCCGGAAACACCGGTATTCAGGTTCACGCGCGTGAGCACGGTGCAGATTACGGTACAGATGGCCATGTCTGGTCCGGCGCCGCGCGCGATGTATCGGCTCTCGCAGATGGCCGGGGTGGGTTCCTGGTGGGTCTTGGCCGCCCACAAGCCACAGAAAATGCACGAATCGCAGAGGTTTACACTTTCCCTCTTGCGAAGGATGCGGACCAGCCGGCGGTGCATCTGACCGTAGAAACAGAAGTGACCCCTGCAAACTGCGGCAGCGACGTTGTCGCACGCGCGTTGCAATTTAAAGCCGGAAAAGAGGTTTCTTCGCAACTGTTGAGCCTTTCTGTACCGGGCTGCGACGCCGTTGGCAGTTTTCTGGTGTTGAACAATCTGCTGCAAGACCTGACAGTCGCCAGTAAGTAACTGTCACAGAGGCGTTTGTTATGCGCAGTTCGTGTGCAGCGGTCTTCGCTGCGCTCTTTCTTTTGGCTTTGCCGTCTCCCGGCTCGGCGCAGGATGTCACGTTGACCTCGCGAGACGGGCGCGTGGAACTGTCGGGCACGTTGCTTGGATTTGACGGCGAGTACTACCGTATAGACACCATTTACGGAGAGCTCACGGTCGACAGCAGCGGTGTGCAGTGTGATGGACCTGGATGTCCGAACCTCGATGAATTTGTGGCCGAACTTTCTATCTCTGGTTCTGCTGCGATGGGCGCGGTCATGATGCCAGCACTGCTGGGAGGTTTCGCTCAACGCAACGGGTACGAGACGCAACAACAGCATTTGGATGCCACGCTCAAACAGTATTCTCTGACTGACAGCGCCAGCGGAAAGCAGCTTGCGCGTGTTCGAATTCATGCGACGAATTCGAATGAAGGTTTTGCGGACCTTCTGGCCAATGAGGCTGATTTGGTAATGTCCTTGCGCGAAATCCGTGCCGAAGAAAAGGCGCGCGCTTTGGAAGCGGGCATGGGTGACATGACAGAGGCGAACCGTTCCCAGGTCTTGGCTCTGGATGCGGTTGTACCGGTCGTGTCGCCGCAAAATCCGGTGCAAGACATTTCGCCCGCTGCGCTGGCGGAGGTCTACGCGGGGCGCATCACCAACTGGCAAAACCTTGGCGGTCCCGATGCTCCGATCGTGTTGCATGCGCCTGCCGAAACGTCGGGGCTTGGCCAGGCCGCCGAAGATCAGATCCTGGCGCCGGCCGGATTGAAAATGTCGCGGAACATGACGAGACATGCTCGAAGCGCGCAACTTGCCGATGCCGTGTCGCGTGACCCATTTGCGCTTGGCATTGCCAGCTATGCCGACGCGGGCAATGCCCAGCCGTTGGTTCTGAAAGGGAGCTGCGGGCGTGTTTTGCGCGCGACACGGCGATCCATCAAAACCGAGGACTATCCGCTCACTGCGCCAATGTTCCTCTACACACCCGCGCGACGTCTGCCCAAGATTGCGCGCGAATTCCTCGCGTTCGTCCGGAGCCCGGCGGCTCAGATCGTGATCCGGCGTTCGGGATTTGTCGATCAGGCGCGCGAAACGATTCCTGTCGATGAGCAGGGGGACAGGCTCGCAAACGCGATTGCCTCAGCGGGTCCCGAAGTGCCACTCAGCGAACTGCAGCGTATGGTGGATCGGCTTGGACCGATGAAAAGACTGAGCCTCTCGTTCCGCTTTGAGGCTGGCGCGGTTCGGCTCGACGCACAATCAAGATCCAACGTCGTCCAACTTGCCCAGGATCTGGAACAGGGTCGGTTTGATGCACGGGTGCTGTATTTTATCGGGTTCAGCGATGGCCAGGGCGCGGCGGATCGAAACCGCCAAATCGCATTGACTCGCGCCGAAACCGTGCGTGACGCGGTCCGCCGCGCTGCCGAGACAGCAGATCTGGCGCAGGTCGACATGGGTGTTGATGCGTTCGGCGAGGCGATGCCGCTTGCCTGCGACGACAGCGCCTGGGGCCGACAAGCCAATCGGCGCGTTGAAGTTTGGGTGCGATAAGGCCTTACAAATAGCCAGCGCTGCGGAAACTCAGCTCGGTCGATTTTCCAATGATCAGGTGATCGTGCAGAATCAGGCCAAGCGCCAGGCACGCCGCATTGATCTCATCCGTCATGGCAATGTCCGCTTCAGAAGGAGTGGGGTCTCCTGACGGGTGATTGTGGACCAGTATCAGCGCGCTGGCATTCAGCTCCAGGGCACGCTTGACCACCTCTCGTGGATAAACGGGCACGTGGTCCACCGTTCCTTTGGCCTGTTCTTCATCCGCGATCAGCGTGTTTTTCCGGTCGAGATACAGCACGCGAAACTGCTCAGTCTCGCGATGCGCCATTGTCGTGTGACAGTAGTCCAGCAAGGCTTCCCAGCCGCTCAGCACATGCCTTTGCAAAACGCGGGCGCGCGCCATGCGATGCGCTGCAGCTTCGACAATCTTGAGTTCTGCGATCACCGAATCTCCGACGCCGGAGACGGCGCGCAACCGTTGAACGGGCGCCGTAAGCACCCGGTTGAAATCGCCAAATACGTCCATGAGAGCGCGCGCAAGAGGTTTGACGTCGCGGCGGGGAATCGCACGAAACAAAACGAGCTCGAGCAATTCATAGTCGGGCATTGCCGCCGCGCCGCCTTCCATAAACCGCATGCGCAGTCGCTTACGATGATCGGCGATGTAAGAAGGCATCTTACCCGCAGGCAAAGGCGCGGGTTTGGCTTCGTCTTGCAAAAACGGCAAAGTGGCTTCGGAAAATGCGTGCGGGTCCCGGCTCATGCCGGAACCCTAGCTTTGACTTGGTTTCTCGAAGGTTAACGTGCGATTTGCGAGGCACGCGGTGCACCTGCGGCCGTCACGTGCGGTGCGTGGTAAGGATGCAAATCGCGCGGCGTGACCCGGCTACGCCAGAGGCGCCTTTGGGCGGCTGTGTTTCGCTATAATAAACTCGGTTGGACATGGTGGTTTCGTCTTACTTTCAGAATTTGTCGTGAGTCTGGTTTACAATCGACTGAACGGCGCGGCACTCGCGATCCGCTTCAATAAACCATGTGATAACAGCTTTGATCTGTGATTTACGGCGTTGCATCTTCGTCTTCCTTTCGGTGCCCTTCCCCAATTGGGCTATGTGAGAGGGAGGTCGTTCGTCTTTAATGAGATCAATGTGTCAGAGAAACGAATCAACGTCTGTGAAGCGTTTCACAGGGACGCAAAAAGTTTTCCCTTTTCGGAATTTTCAAAGAATGTTGCGGGCGCTGAAGCGCCAAAAAACGCCCGATACGCAAAAAATTCTGCGCTTGGTGTGAGTCTTTGGTCTGCCTGCCTAGGCGCAAGACAGACAAGCAAAACGTCTAAGTCGGGGCAGGTCACGACTTTGCAAGTCTCTGAAAATGAAATGAAATCTGTGCGTTGCACCCAAATGTTGTCTGGTGGTCAAGGGTTCTTGCCTTGGTTAGAATGTCTGGCGATGCAAGCGTGCCGACCGCGCAACTGAAGCACCAATGCGCGGCAGGCCAAACCGCCGCGGGCGAACTAAAATGCGCTCAAATTCGAGCCTGACGAGTACCGCGCGTGATCTGTTCAATATAAACGTGCCTGAGCGCAAAGAAGGGCCCAGCCGAGCCCGATTGCTTTGGCTTACGAGGTATTAGCCCTTCATACCGTCCCAAAAGCCCTTCACGCTTGAGAAAAAGCTGGATGTCTCCGGGTTGTTGTTCTCGGACAAGTCTTCGAATTCGGTTAGCAACTCTTTTTGCCGGCTGGTCAGATTGACAGGTGTCTCAACCGCGAGCTCGATGAACATGTCGCCGGACCCTGCTCCGCGCAGCGCTGGCATGCCTTTACCGCGCAAGCGCATCTGTCGACCCGATTGGCTGCCCGCCGGTATCTGCACCCGACCGCGACCGCCGTCGATCGTCGGCACTTCGATAGAACCACCCAAAGCCGCTTTGGCCATGGAGACAGGCACCCGGCAGAAGAGATTGGTGGCGTCGCGTTGGAAGAGCTCGTGCTCTGCCACTTCGATAAATATGTATAGATCACCGGAGGGGCCGCCGCGCATGCCGGCTTCGCCTTCACCCGCAAGGCGGATGCGCGTGCCCGTTTCAACGCCGGCAGGGATGTTCACCGACAATGCGCGGTCTTTTTCAACGCGCCCTGCACCCTGACAGGTTTTGCAGGGGTTCTTTATGATCTGGCCCAGGCCCGAACAGGTTGGGCAGGTCCGCTCGACCGTGAAAAAGCCCTGCTGGGCGCGCACCTTTCCCAAGCCGGAACAGGTTGGGCAGGTCGCCGGCTCCGCGCCGCCCTCTGCACCGGTGCCGCTGCAGCTGTCGCACACCACGGATGTCGGGACGTTGATCGTTTTTTGAAGGCCGCCAAAGGCCTCTTCGAGACTGATGCGCAGGTTGTACCGCAGGTCGGAACCGCGTGCAGCGCGGTTACGACCACCTCGGGTACCACCACCAGCGAAATTGCCAAACAGGTCATCAAATACATCCGAGAACGCCGATGAAAAGTCGCTCTGCCCGCCAAAGCCGCCACCGGAGTGTCCGCCGCCGCCCATTCCACCCTCAAATGCAGCATGACCGAACCTGTCGTAAGCCGCTTTTTTCTCAGCGTCTTTCAGGATTTCGTAAGCTTCATTCGCCTCTTTGAACTGAGTTTCGGCGTTTGGATTGTCCTTATTGCGGTCCGGGTGCAGTTCTTTGGCTTTGCCACGGTAGGCTTTCTTGATTTCATCAGAAGAAGCGCCTTTTCCGACACCAAGCACGTCGTAATAGTCACGTTTTGCCATCAACAGGTCCCCCTTTTGGAACGTGACGGGCCGACCCAGAGGTCGGCCCAATCAGTGGTTCCGGGTTTTGCAACACTTACGCGCGTTTGTCGTCGTCGAGGTCTTCGAACTCGGCGTCTACGATATCATCTTCACCGCCATGTGGTGCATCTGCGGCTTCGGCCACGTCCTCGCCTTCCTCCTGAGCAGCTTTATAGATCGCTTCACCCAATTTCATGGCAGATTCTGTGACGTTCTGGATACCGGATTTTATCTTGTCGACGTTGTCGGTCTCCATCTCGTCCTTCAACGCGGCTATGGCAAGCTCGATCGCTTCGATGGTGGTTGGGTCTACCTTGTCGGCATGCTCTTCCATCGACTTTTCGGTCGAGTGCACGAGGCTTTCGGCCTGGTTCTTGGTCTCGATCAACTCGCGGCGCGCCTTGTCTGCTTCCGCATTGTCTTCGGCGTCCTTGACCATCTTTTCGATGTCTTCATCCGACAGACCGCTGGCCGCTTGAATCGTGATTTTCTGTTCCTTGCCAGTGCCTTTGTCCATCGCGCCCACAGACACGATGCCGTTTGCGTCAATGTCGAAGGTAACTTCGATCTGAGGCATGCCGCGGGGCGCCGGCGGTATATTCTCAAGATTGAATGCACCGAGAATATTGTTGTCCGCCGCCATTTCCCGTTCGCCCTGGAACACGCGAATTGTCACGGCGTTTTGGTTGTCTTCGGCAGTAGAGAAGATCTGCGATTTTTTGGTCGGGATCGTGGTGTTGCGGTCAATCAGGCGGGTGAACACGCCGCCCAGTGTTTCGATGCCCAGCGAGAGCGGCGTCACGTCAAGCAGGACCACGTCTTTGACATCACCTTGCAGAACACCGGCCTGAATCGCAGCACCCATCGCAACCACTTCGTCAGGGTTCACACCCTTATGCGGTTCCTTACCGAAGAACTTGGTCACCTCTTCGACAACCTTCGGCATGCGGGTCATACCGCCGACCAGAACCACTTCGTCGATATCGGAAGCAGCAATACCCGCATCTTTAAGCGCGGCCTGGCAGGGTTTCAGTGACGATTTGATCAGATCACCCACAAGGCTTTCCAGCTTGGAGCGTGTGAGTTTCATGACCATGTGCAAAGGCTGACCATTTGCACCCATCGAGATGAATGGCTGGTTGATCTCTGTCTGGCTGGAGGAAGACAGCTCGATCTTTGCTTTTTCAGCCGCTTCCTTCAGTCGCTGCAGCGCCATCTTGTCAGCGGTCAGATCAACCTGATGCTCTTTTTTGAACTCTTCAGCAAGGTAGTTGACGATGCGCATGTCAAAGTCTTCACCACCGAGGAAAGTATCACCATTGGTGGATTTAACTTCGAAAAGACCGTCGTCGATTTCAAGAATTGTGACGTCGAATGTGCCGCCGCCAAGGTCAAAAACTGCAATGGTTTGAGTGTTTTCCTTGTCGAGACCATAGGCGAGCGCCGCTGCTGTCGGTTCGTTGATGATCCGCAGAACTTCCAGACCGGCGATTTTACCCGCGTCTTTGGTCGCCTGACGTTGCGCGTCGTTGAAATAGGCAGGCACTGTGATCACGGCCTGTGTGACGTCTTCGCCAAGGTAGCTTTCCGCCGTCTCTTTCATCTTGCCGAGAATGAAGGCCGAGATCTGGGACGGAGAGTATTTCTCACCTTTGGCTTCCACCCACGCGTCGCCGTTACCGCCGTCAATCACAGCAAAGGGGAGGTTCTTTTTGTCCTTGGACAAATCGGCGTCGTCGTTGCGGCGGCCGATCAGGCGCTTTACGCCGAAAATGGTGTTGTCGGGGTTGGTTACGGCTTGCCGTTTTGCAGGCTGGCCGACCAGACGTTCATCATCTGTGAACGCAACGATAGATGGTGTGGTTCGCGCACCTTCGGAGTTCTCAATCACGCGCGGCTGGGATCCATCCATGATGGCAACGCAGCTGTTTGTGGTTCCGAGGTCGATACCGATAACTTTTGACATATTACGATCCCTTTTTACTATAAGGCGATAACGCGGAGCTCTGGCCCTGAATGGCGCCTTTGCCCCAGATGATTGTCGCGCAAAACGTGTGCTTCGCGCAGTTCGCAGGGTATATAGGCAGGGGGCCGGGGGGCTGCAACCTTTGACTTCTTTATGCGGGCAGATTCAGCGCCTAATTTTCGGCAGTGTGGCAGGGATGGTGGATAAATGGCTGTATTGCGCGTTTCAGACTTTGCAATCCATCAAAATTACCTCGATCCGCCGGCGCAGCGCGAAATCTTGGAGTGCGTCAGAGATATCGTGCGACAGGCTCCATTGAAGCAGCCCGTGACACCCGGAGGGCGGAAAATGTCGGTGCGCATGACATCGGCGGGGCGTGTGGGTTGGGTCACGGACAGAACAGGGTACCGATATGCCCCGAAACACCCAGATGGTTTGGCCTGGCCGCCAATTCCGTCGCCGATCCTCGCAATCTGGCAGGCCGTGTCGGGCGCCGACGTTTTGCCGGACTGTTGCCTCGTGAACTTTTATGGCGAAGGTGCGCGGATGGGCATGCATCAAGATAAAGACGAAAGCAGTTTCGAATGGCCGGTTGTTTCGGTGTCTCTTGGTGATGATGGCTTGTTTCGTATGGGTGGGGCGACGCGCGGAGGCAAGACGCAGTCCATCTGGCTGCATTCCGGAGATGTCGTGGTCATGGGCGGTGTCGCGCGACTGGCACACCATGGGGTTGACCGAATTCGTTTTGGGTCTTCCACGCTGTTGGACAAAGGCGGACGCCTCAACCTCACGCTCAGAGTTGCCGGCGCTTAAAGGACAGCCATCAGCGCTTGTCTTGCTGCTCTTGCTTTAATTTATGTGAAATTGCTTAAGGGATGCGCTGCCGTCTGAGTTTCGATGACGCCCGCGGACGCCGTCACAATCATGTAATCCAACCGTCGTATCAGGTGACGTAGTGCGCGATGACCGGCACACTGACATGCTTAATCTGCCACCTGAAAGGAAGCACAAGATGACCAACATCGAACAGCATGAAATGTCCTTTGACGACTGGGACGAACGGAATTTCCCGCGTCCTACAGTGCAAGACTTCGACAGTATTGTAGAGCGCGCGATTTCCCGTCGTGGGTTTCTGGGTGGCGTTCTGACCTTTGGCTCCGGAGCTGCGGTGATGGGCACAGGCTTTCTTGAGGGTAGCACTGCCATTGCGCAGCAGACATCGCGTTTTGCGTTCGAGCAACTGGCACCGCAGACCGATGGCACCGTGCATGTACCTGATGGCTACAGCTGGAACACATTGGTGCGTTGGGGGGACCCGCTTTTCGACGACGCGCCCGCATTTGACACCGCAACCGGTGTGCCGACCGAAGGGTCTGACCGCGTCTTCGGCGAAAATACTGACGGCATGGAGCTCTTCCACAAGAGCGGCACCGAGCTTCTTGTCGTAAACAGCGAGTATGTGAACCCGAAGATCAATCTCCCGGCCGAGCAGGAAGGTGCGCCGGTGTCCGCAAAAGACGTTCTGCGGTTGCAGAACTTCCAGGGCGTAAGCGTGATGGAAGTAACTGAAGGTGAAAACGGTTGGGAAGTCATTGTCGGAAGCGCCTACAATCGCCGTATACACCACAACACACCAATGGTCATCGACGGCCCAGCCGCTGGCCATGATCTGCTCAAGACCGATGCCGATCCGACCGGCAAAATGTCTCTCGGCACATTCAACAACTGTGGTTCGGGCCGCACGCCCTGGGGCACGTATCTGACCTGTGAGGAAAACTTCAACGGCTATTTCGGAACGACGGCTGAGCTGGCGCTTGACGAGGTGCACGCCGCCGGTTTCAGGCGATATGGCGTCTCCACCAAGGTTGATCCGGGCCGCTACAACTATCATGGCTTTGACGAGCGTTTTGATCTGTCAAAAAACCCGAACGAACCGCACCGCGCAGGCTACATTGTGGAAATCGATCCCTGGGATCCTGAAGCGACGCCGGTCAAGCACACTGCTCTGGGTCGTTTCAAGCACGAGAACGCCGCTTGCGCGCTGACACCGGAAGGACAGATTGTTGTCTACATGGGCGATGACGAGCGTGGCGAGTACATGTACAAGTGGACCTCCCGAGACATTTATGTTCCGGGCGGCGACACGTCGACCTTGCTCAGCGAAGGTTCGCTGGCAGTTGCCAAGTTCAACGACGATGGCACTGGCACATGGATCGCGCTGACACCGGAAGACACCGGAATGTCAGAGGCGGAAATCGCCCTTTTCACGCGGATTGCCGCCACGCAGGTCAGCGCCACCACGATGGACCGTCCGGAGTGGATTGCCGTAAATCCTACCGCGGTTGAGGCCTACTGCTGCCTGACCAACAACTCGCGTCGCGGCGCACTGGATGATGATGGCAACGTGCGCACCAATGCTGCGGGTGAGCCTATGGTTCCAAACGCGCCGAACCCGCGGGAAATCAACCGTTACGGTCAGATCGTGCGCTGGCGTCCGCACAACGACGATCACGGCGCGTCGACGTTCGACTGGGACCTCTACGTCATGGCGGGCAACCCGACCGTGCACGCCGAAGGCCCCTACGCTGGGTCAGCGAATATCAATGAAGGCAACCTGTTCAACTCACCTGACGGTATGCAGATCGATTCCAGTGGCCTGATCTGGATCCAGACAGACGGGGACGACGATAACGACGGTGATTTTGCCGGCATGGGCAACAACCAGATGCTCGCAGGTGATCCGGTGACCGGCGAAATCCGTCGCTTCCTCACCGGCCCGAACGGCTCCGAGGTCACCGGCCTGACATGGTCCGCGGACAAGCGCACGATGTTTGTCGGCATCCAGCACCCGGGCGCGCCTTTCCCGGATGGCGAAGGCACGTTGCCGCGCTCTTCCATCGTGGTAGTTAAACGGGACGACAACGCGCTGATCGGCTAGTATCGGACCGCATTATCAGGGCTTTGGGAGCGCCCGAGCCCTGATGCAGCAAAGCGAGCCAATCTGATATTGGCAGCAGCGGGTTCGGCACCGCCGAGGGCCTCCGGACTGGCGCGTCAGCGTTCCCGGCTTTGCCCTGCATTTGGCTGAAAGCCTTTGTTCGACACGGTCGCTTTTGCTGGGTCAAACCCGGCAGCCTGACGTATTCTGGTCCAGAACGACAATATGTAGATCAGCAGAAACTGCGCCAGCAAAAGCTCTTTGATTTCGCCGTATATGAGGTTCAGCGCGGGTGGCGGATCCTCTATGAGTTTCCCTGGCACTGAAGCAAAAGGGGCAAGCAGTCCCACGGCGATGCAAGCCGGTGTCGGCAGCAACCAGAACCAGCGCGTCGATGGATCAAGCGGCGTTTGGCGTATGTATCGCCAGACCGGGTAGGCAAATCCCAGAACCAAGGCGCTGAGCGTCAGAACAGCACGCGGTATCTGATCCAGCAAGCTCCCTATGACACCACCGGTATTGTGCAGGTTCGTCTCTTTCTGGTCATTTCCCATGGCCCAGCTTTCAGGCGTTTGCCACCCGAAGAGGTGTTGCCCCCAACTGGCCTCCTCCCCCAGAAAATAAACCGCTCCGACAAGAAACACGGTCAGCCAGCCGGTGATCAGGCTGTCTCGGAGACAGCGCACGAGTTTCAGTGACGCAATGCAAAGAACAATTGCAAAGGACAAGACAAAAAGCGTCGCCACTTCGGTGACGCCAAACTCATGTTCGATGTAAGCGTCGTAAAACTCCGGACCCATGCTGCCAAAGCCGAAATGAGCAAGATAAGTCAGCACGGGCAGACCTGTGGCCAACCAGATTGGAGTGTCTTTGAAGAGTTTTTCGTTTAATTTCTGACGCATTTATTACAAATTATTTACAAGAACTTCACAATTTTCAAGGGAGCAAAAAGGCGCCGCCACAACACGGATGCACGCGCTCAAAAGCAAGTCCTGCCCGCAAGACAGATGCAGGAAAACAATCTTCAGGACATGTTTTGCAGGCTTACGTCCGGTGCAAAGCGCTTTAACGGCGGGCGTTCCAGCTCAGAGAAGCGTTACGCCGCGTGTAGAATTCACCCATCAGGCCGATCATCAAAAGCACCAGACTGACCCAGACGGCATAATGCCAGTCCGTGTAGCGGGGATTGTAGTTGATAAAGATAAAGCCACGCGCCTGATCAATCAGGTGGAACAGCGGGTTCCAGTCGAACATTGCCAACATAAAACCGGGCAGCGCATTGGCGACGAACATCTTGCCCGACGCGATCATGTTGGCGCGTTGGTAGATCATTGTGAAAAGACTCACGAACTGAGGCATCCACGGTTTAAGCGCCAGGAGCACAAGTCCGAGTGCGACACCTGAAAACCAGGACAAAAGCAGCATACCGAATGCCGGTGCCGGGTCTTCAATGACGATCGGAGTAATGATGACATGATACCCAAACAGAATGATCGCCATTGTGAGAACTTGAATGTACAGCGAACCCATCGCCGCTGATGCGATTTCGATAATTGTGTTCATCGGCGCATGCTGCATCATCGGGCTGGCAGGACCTTCCGATGCGACCACCGCGCTCAGCGCTTTGGTGTGTGTCAGAAAGAGAAAAACGCCGGACATGATGAACAAAAGAAAGTCACCGCGAACGGCGGCGCCGCGGATGCCAAGCATGACAAACATCGCGTAGAACCCCAGAACGAACACGATCGCCTGCAAAAGGTTTAGACCGATCGCCAAAAAAGCGTTGTTATGGGTTTTTCGAATGGACCGCACCACCGAGTGGTAGATCAGTTCCAAGATTGTGAGCGCAGAGGAAATTCCACCCTGTCGCCTGTGTGGTGCCTCAAACATAGCTGCCGAGCCTCTTTGATGACCTCATAGTCACATGGAAATCTTGCCGTTCCGTTAGGGCTCAAGCATAAGGGGCCTCGACAGTTTTATCAATCAAGGCGTGAAGAGGTTCGGTTTTTATGGATTACGAAGTGCTGGTGCAGGTTATTCGCCGTTTGTCGCTCATTGCCGGAGCGCGGATTATGGAGATTTACGACGCCGATGATTTCGATGTGAAAGTCAAATCGGATGAGAGTCCGGTGACAGCTGCAGACGAGGCAGCGGATGCACTTATTTCGGCAGGCCTTCGGGAGGCATTTCCCGATGTTCTGCTTGTGACCGAGGAGCAAGCCGCCACACATGCCGAAACCTCTGAGCGATTTTTGATCGTGGACCCGTTGGATGGTACAAAGGAATTCATTCAGCGCCGTGGCGACTTCACCGTAAACATCGCACTAGTGGAGCACGGCGTTCCGACGCGCGGCGTTGTCTACGCGCCCGCGCGCGGGCGACTGTTCTATACTGAAGCCAACGGACAAACTGTGGAGGAAACCGGTGCGTTGGATCCGGAAACGCTCGGCGACGCTCATCCGATTTCGGTATCTGATCCCGATAATTCAGCCTTGATGGTGGTGGCATCCAAGTCACACCGGGATGCGGCAACGGACGCCTATATTAACGGCTATCAGGTAAAGGACAGCAAGAGCGCCGGCAGCTCGCTCAAATTCTGTCTGGTGGCCACCGGTGAAGCTGATCTTTATCCCAGACTTGGCCGCACCATGGAGTGGGACACCGCGGCGGGTCATGCGGTTCTAAAGGGTGCCGGCGGTGACATCGTACGTTTTGACGATCTCAGCCCTCTGCTTTACGGCAAAAAAGACTATGCAAACCCGTTTTTTATCGCTTACGCGCCCGGTGTAGATTTGGTTCAGGGTTGATGTCCGTTCTGATTGCCATCCCGGCACGTTATGCATCGACCCGGTACCCTGGCAAACCTCTTGTGGAACTCCGCGGCGCCACCGGTGAGGTGCGCAGTCTGATTGAGCGCAGCTGGCAGGCTGCACTGGACGTATGCGGCGTTGCGCGTGTGGTCGTGGCAACGGATGATGAGCGGATCAGAGCGGCAGCCGAGGGCTTTGGCGCTGACGTCGTGATGACTTCGTCTGCCTGTGTGAATGGTACCGAACGTTGCGCCGAAACGCATGACCTACTGGGTGGCGGCTACGATATAATTGTAAATTTGCAGGGAGACGCGCCGCTCACGCCCGCATGGTTCATAGAAGACCTAATTGCCGCGCTGCGCGCAGCACCTGATGCAGATATCGCCACGCCGGTATTGCGGTGTGACGGTGCCACACTGAACGGGTTTCTGGAGGACCGTAAGGCAGGCCGTGTGGGTGGAACAACAGCGGTTTTTGACCATCGGCAACATGCACTTTTCTTTTCAAAAGAAGTCATCCCCTATACGGCTGACACCTACGAAACATCCGAAGACACGCCGGTCTTTCACCATGTTGGCGTTTATGCCTATCGCCCCGGTGCCTTGTCGTCTTACCGCGACTGGTCCGTCGGACCTCTGGAAACGCTTGAAGGCCTCGAGCAACTCCGGTTTTTGGAGAACGGTCGCAGCATTCTGTGTGTCGAAGTCGATGCGAAAGGACGCGAGTTCTGGGAATTGAACAACCCCTCAGATGTACCAAAACTTGAGAAGATGATGCAAAATATGGCGATCGTCTGATAACCGATTAATTTTCCACCCTAGGTAGAATTCATTGAGCCAAAAACCGCTCTTTTGCTAAATTTTCACAAAGAACGTCATAAAATGGCTTCAATTACTGCAAAGAAGAAGTGAGTGCATTACCCGGATGAGCGTGATAACAAATCGTCTGTCTAAGGCAGCGTGAGTATCGTGCGACCGGGCCAAGTATAGTGAAGTGAGGGCATCGTTATGACGCGCAAGGTTACAAAAGCAATTTTTCCGGTGGCAGGTCTTGGAACGCGGTTTTTACCTGCAACCAAATCTGTTCCAAAAGAAATTATGACACTGGTGGACCGGCCACTCATCCAGTACGCCATTGATGAAGCGCGGGCCGCGGGCATAAAGGAATTCATATTTGTCACGTCTCGCGGCAAGGGCGCGCTGGAGGATTACTTTGACCATGCGCCGCAACTCGAAGAGGAACTGCGCCAAAAGGGCAAAACCAAACTTTTGGAACTTCTCGAAGATACCAAAATGGAAAGCGGGGCGATTGCTTACATCCGCCAGCACCGGGCATTGGGTCTTGGTCACGCGGTGTGGTGCGCGCGCCGCTTGATTGCCGACGAGCCTTTCGCAGTGATCCTGCCTGATGATGTGATCGCAGGGGATAAACCCTGTTTGCAACAGATGGTTGAAGCTTATGCTGAGACGGGCGGTAACATGGTTGCGGCCATGGAGGTCGCGCAGGACAAGACATCTTCCTACGGCGTGCTCGATGTCGAAGAAGACCTAGAGTCAATCGTTCGTGTCAAAGGTATGGTTGAGAAACCAAAAGCCGAAGAGGCACCGTCCAACCTTGCGGTGATCGGGCGCTACATTCTGTCGCCATCGGTTCTGAACAATCTTAATGACATGAAGTCAGGCGCTGGCGGTGAAATTCAGCTCACAGACGCGATTGCCAAGGAAATTGGCCGGAATCAGGGGGTCTACGGCTACAGATTCAAAGGCCAGCGCTTCGACTGCGGATCCAAATCTGGGTTTTTGCAGGCGACTGTCGCGTTCGGACTGGCCCGCGACGACTTGCGCGACGACTTGTCGGCCTATCTGCACGATGTCGTCAACATGGCCAAAGCGGCTGAGTAGTCGTTTTCAGTATGCAAAACGGGGCTGCGGCATTGCGAAATGACGCGGCCTTTTTTGCGCTTTGATGCGCTCTCACGGAAATCTTTGGTCGGCTTACATGCTGCGTCTGCGGCGCAAGCGCCTGTTGTGGCGCGCGTTCCGCAAACGGCGCGAACTGGTTCGCGTTTCCAGAAAAACAAATGCCATTGAACCAGACGATATTCTTCTGTTCGCAGTTGTGCGCAACGAAGCGCATCGCTTGCTGTGGTTTCTGGAGCATTACCGTCGGCTTGGTGTTGGGCACTTTCTGATCGTCGACAACCAAAGCACGGATGAGACGGTCGCATTCCTTGCGAATCAAGACGACGTCTCGGTCTGGCAAAGCGCGGCGAGCTACAAGGGGGCTCGGTTTGGGATGGATTGGCTGACGGCCCTGTTGTGGCGCTATGGAACCGGTCACTGGACACTGTGCGTGGATGCCGATGAGCTGCTGATTTACCCGGATTGGGACAGTCGCAATCTGAATGTGCTGACCGAGTGGCTGGACGGTCGTGACATACCGGCGATGGGTGCCTTGATGCTTGATCTCTATCCCAAGGGACCGATCGAATACCAGAGCGGCGACGTCGGGCGAAATCCGGTGGAGCTTCTGCCCTGGTTTGACGCCTATGGTTATTGGGCCCAGTTGCAGCCGAAAATGCAAAACCTTTGGCTGCAGGGGGGGCCAAGAGCGCGCTGTTTTTTCACTCAAGCGCCCGAACGCGCCCCGACATTGAACAAGATCCCCCTGGTGCGCTGGCAGCGTGCCTTTGTGTATGTAAATTCCACACACAACGCGTTGCCCCGCCATTTGAATCGCGTTTACGACACGAAGGGTGTTCAAAAACCGACCGGCGCATTGTTGCATACGAAGTTTCTGCCCGGTGCTGCTGCGCATGCGCGTTCTGAAAAAGCGCGCGGCGAACACTTCGCAAATGCGCAGGCCTACGCCGATTACTATGACGCGGTTGCATCCAATCCGAACCTTTGGCACGACGGATCTTATAAGTATGAAGGTTGGCAGCAACTTGAAAGGCTGGGCCTGATGTCGAGCGGCGATTGGTGTCACAGGCCCGGTGGCTAAGTTGTAAAGGCATCAGACTCTTGCGAAAACTGCCAATTTAGGCAATAAGTTTGTAACAACTCGCGCGTAAAACGACGTGAAAACGACTGAACGATTGGGTGATCGCGGTGCAGACCCGTTTCAACCCAGCGTAGAGGCGGTTCGAAGAAGGGCAGAGGCTTGGGTATTCTGGGGTCTTACCGGATGCGTTGGGCGCGAAAGCGCATGCGATACCGTGCGGACTTCAAAAGCCTTCAGTTGCGTACAAGTGTTGATCGCACCAAACAAATCAAGACAGAAGATATCCTGCTGTTTTCCACGCAGCGAAACGAGAAAATACGTTTGCCGTATTTTCTCGACTACTACCGCGACATGGGCGTCAATCACTTTCTGATCGTTGACAATGACAGCACGGACGGCACGATCGACTACCTCGCGGACCAACCGGATGTGTCGGTCTGGACCACACGCGGTAGTTACAAATCATCGCAATTCGGTGTGGACTGGCTCAACCACCTGCAAAGCAAATTTGGACATGGACACTGGTGCCTGACGGTCGACCCGGATGAGTTTCTGCTGTACCCGTTTTGCGACACACGACCGATCAGAGCATTGACGGACTGGCTTGATGGATGTTCCATCCGCGCGTTCAGCGCAATGCTGCTCGACATGTATCCCAAGGGCCGCCTGGAGGATCAGCCCTATTTGCCTGGAATGGATCCATTGGATATTGCTTGCTGGTTTGACAGCGGCAACTACACCATGGCGCGCAATCCGGAGTATTGGAACCTCTGGATTCAAGGGGGGCCACGGGCCCGCGCGTTCTTTCCAGGAGAACCACACCGTGCGCCAGCGCTGAACAAGGTGCCATTGGTTCGGTGGCATCGCCGTTATGCTTATGTGGACTCTACTCACATGCTGTTGCCGCGGGGCCTGAACCTCGTTTACGATGAATGGGGTGGAGAGAAAGCCTCAGGCGTTCTTCTTCACGCTAAATTCCTGGACACTTTTGCGGACAAGGCGGCCGAAGAGATCACACGACGGCAGCATTATGCGGAAAGTTATGAATACCGCGCCTACGCCAAAAGTGCGGGGCGAGACACGCAGCTTTGGTGCAATTGGTCTGAAAAATACATCAACTGGCGTCAGCTGGAGATCTTGGGCCTGATGTCGAAAGGGAATTGGGCATGACGGTCGGCATCGTCATGCTTGTCCACACTGCACTCGGCCGGGCCGAAGAAGTCGCGCGCCATTGGGCCGCATCCGGTTGTCCGGTCATGATTCATGTGGACAAATCAGTGCCGCGCAAGACTTTTCGCGCATTTGTTGCGGCAGTGGAGGATGCAGATCATATTCGGTTTTCCAGACGCTACCGCTGCGAATGGGGAACCTGGGGCATTGTCGCTGCAACGCAATGCGCCTCCGAGCGGATCTTGCAGGAGTTTCCGAACGTCCGGCACGTTTATCTCGCCTCGGGGTCCTGTCTGCCGCTACGTCCTGTGCAGGAGCTGATCGACTATCTGGCAGAACGACCACGCACCGATTTTATTGAAAGCGCGACGACGTCGGATGTGCCCTGGACAATCGGTGGTCTGCACGAAGAACGCTTTACCCTGCGCTTCCCCTTCTCATGGAAGCAGCGTCGGTTTCTGTTCGATAAATATGTGCAGATTCAGCGCAGCCTGAGGTTGTCGCGCAAAATGCCCAATGATCTGGTTCCGCATATGGGTTCGCAATGGTGGTGTCTGACCAGACAAACGCTGTCAGCAATTCTGGAAGACCCCGCGCGCTATATGCACGACAAGTTCTTTCGCAGGGTCTGGATTCCGGACGAGAGCTATTTCCAGACGTTGGCCCGGCTTTATTCAACGCATATCGAAAGCCGGTCTCTAACCCTGTCAAAATTCGACTATCAGGGTAAACCTCACATATTTTACGACGATCACCTGCAACTTTTGCGTCGCTCGGATTGTTTTGTTGCGCGGAAAATCTGGCCACAGGCGCAAAAGCTCTACTCTGCTTTTCTGACCGACATGGATGGAGCGCTCAGCCGACAGGAACCGAACCCGGGCAAAATCGACAGAGTTTTTTCCAAAGCGGTGGAACGGCGTGTGCGTGGCCGCGCTGGTCTCTACATGCAAAGCCGGTGCCCGCGCGAAGACTGGGAAAACGGCGTGACAGCTGCGCCCTATTCGATGTTTCAGGGCTTCGCCGAGCTTTTCGAGGATTTCGAAACATGGCTGACCAAGGCAAGCGGTGCGCGCGTGCATGGGCATTTATTTGCGCCTGATCGCGTGCACTTCGCCAACGGACAGACCGACATGAACGGGGCGTTGAGCGACAGCGCCGTGCTACGCGATTACAACGCCGACGCTTTTCTGACCAATCTGATCTGGAACACGCGGGGCGAACGGCAGTGTTTTCAGTTCGGCCCGGCCGACAATCAGGTGATCAACTGGCGGGTTGCCAAAGACCCGAACGCTCAAATCTCTGTCATTACAGGCGCCTGGGCCGTCCCGCTGTTCCGCTCCAATCGTAATTTTGGCGATCTTCGTCAGGAAGCTGCGCGCTTGCAAAAGGTCGAAAGTGATCATTTGGATGTTCTGCGATCCACCTGGACGAAAGCGCGCGTGCGCATCTGGACAATGGCAGAATTCATCGAGGCACCCATGGAGCCTTTGCAAACCATTCTTGACGAAATCGCGCCGAGCGTGCCGCGTCGCGTCTCAGAAGTGCCCCGAATGGCAGATCTGAGCGGATTTGGCCAATTCCTTCAGAATCTGAAAAATCAGGGCATGCATCCTTATCTCATGGGTGATTTTGCAATAAACGAAGCGGCTCAGGCCTCGCGCACGCAAAAGCCGCCGCGCCCCTATCTGGTGAAGTGAGCCATGCCCGCCGCCTTTGACAGTTTTGTTGTCTTTGCCGAAATGCGCACAGGCTCAAACTATCTGGAACAAAATCTCAACGCGCTGGATGGCGTGGATTGTCACGGAGAAGCGTTCAATCCGCATTTTATCGGTTACCCCGACACAGAGGCCTTGCTGGGTTTGACGCAAGAGGCGCGCGATGCCGCGCCGGACATGTTGCTTCACCGGATCAGGTCCGGCAACGGCGTGGGCGGGTTTCGCTATTTTCACGATCACGACCCGCGCGTTTTGGACCTGGTCCTCAACGACCGCCGATGTGCCAAGATCATTTTGACGCGACCACCATTGGACAGCTACATAAGTTGGAAAATCGCGCAAGCGACCGGGCAATGGAAGCTGACCGATGTGCAACAGCGTAAAGCAGTCAAAGCGCATGTGGAGGTTCAGGAGTTCCTCGCTTATCGAGAAGTTCTCTCTGATTTTCATGACGGACTAATCCACAACCTTCAGGCCTCAGGTCAAGCGGCCTTTCGACTGACATATGACGACCTTCGGTCCGTTGAGGCGATAAACGGCATCGCAGCGTTTCTGGGTGTTGACGCACGGCTGGACAAGCTTGACCAGCGGCTCAAGGTGCAAAATCCCGAAGCTTTGGCCAGCAAGGTTTCGAATCCGCAGGTGCTTGAAGAGATACTTGCGAAGCATGAAGCGCCCGACATACACCGAATACCTGAGTTTGAACCTCCGCGCGTGGCAGCAGTGCCGTCATTTGTGTTGGCGGCCAAAACGTCCTTGGCCTTCATGCCGATCCGCTGTGGTCCGACCAAAGCAGTGCGGACGTGGATGGCCGACCTGGACAGCGTATCGCCGGATGCACTGGGTTCGGACATGTCGCAGAAAACGTTGCGCCAATGGAAACGCGCCCGTCCCGGGCATCGCAGCTTTACCGTCGTCTGCCATCCGGTGGTTCGTGCATATCGTGCATTTTGCCATCACATTCTTGGCAGCGGGGAGGAGGTTTATCCCGCGTTGCGCACAACCTTGATCAACCGCTACAAACTCCCAATTCCAGCAGAGAGATCCGACGGCAGCTATGATCTTCGGGCGTATCGCGACGGTTTTTTACGCTTTTTGCAGTTCCTTCGGCCCAATTTGAACGGGCAGACCGCCGTGCGGGTTGACGGGTCTTGGTGTACACAGGCCCAGACCGTGCAGGGATTTGCACGCTTCGCCGCACCTGATTTCATCTTTCGGGAAGACCGGCTTTCGGAAGATTTTGCGTATTTGGCGGCGCAATTGGGCTGTTCGACAGCGCCGCCTGTCCGACCCCTTCCGGAGGCATACGCTTTCCAACTGGAAGACATCTATGACGAGGAAATCGAGGAGGCTGCCGCGACTGCGTACCATCGCGACTACATGATTTTTGGCTTTCAGCGTTGGCGCTAGCGTCAGGCCGCCTGCTCTGATTGGGTGGACGTGAGAATCGTGTAGATCGTCGCCGGATTTGGATTTGCACGCAGCTTGGTGCAGACCGCGTTGTTCCGCAGCGTGCGCGACACCAGAGCGAGCGCTTTGAGGTGTTCAACACCAGCATCCTCGGGCGCAAAAAGAGAAAAGGCGATGTCCACCGGTTGCCGGTCCACGGCATTGAAGTCGATCGGTTTGTCCAGCAGCACAAACACGCCTGTGACAGCGTCAATGCCGTTCAGGCGGGCATGCGGCAATGCAATGCCATGACCTACGCCAGTCGGCCCCAAGGCTTCACGCGCCAAAAGCGCGTCCAACACAAGATCACCGTCCAGACCGTAGGCTTGCTCAGCCAGATCGCTGATATCCTGCATCAACCGCTTTTTGGAAGACGCGGACGTCAGTACTTTTACGGCATCAGGCTTTAGGAGTTCAGAAAATTCCATGTTGCTCGCACTGTTGTTGGCGCATTGCGCCGTTAAAACCTATTGGGGATCGATCCATCCAATGTTCCCGTCATCGCGACGGTAGACAACGTTTACGCCCTCTTTGCCTTCATGGCGGAAGACCAATACCGGTGCGCCCGCCAGTTCCATCTGCATGACCGCCTCTCCAACGGACAGCGATGGGATTTTTGTTTCCATCTCGGCGACAATCATCGGCTGGAGCGACTCTGGCTCAGAATCTTCCGAGTCTCCCTCTGACGCGAGGATATATGAGGAGGCGCCATAGATTTCAACCGGTTCTGACCGATCCTTGTGATGGTCCTTTAAACGGCGTTTGTACCGTCGGAGTTGCTTTTCCATTTTATCACAGCACGCCTCAAATGCTGCGTAGATTTCCGTCTGGTGCGCCCGGGCCTGAGCGGTCAGACCGGTAGACAGATGAACTGTCGCTTCGCAGACGAATTCGTGTCCTGATTTGGAGAAAACAACGATCGCTTCGGTCGGACGTTCAGCGTATTTTTGTACAACTCCACCAAGGCCGTCGCGCACGTGCGTTTGAAGCGCATCCCCAATGTCGATTTGTTTTCCGCTGATTTGGTACCGCATTGTCTCTCCTTCTTGTCAGACCCCGCAAGCGCACAGAAATCACGCCGATACGGCGCAGCGCACTCGCGGATTTACGGATAAAGGCTGTTCTGCAATGTGTGTCCGATCCAGCTCATGCGAGCTGCAATACACGTAAAAGGACACATACCGAGAAATGCCATGACATTATTCAGCCCGAAAACCGTAGCGCGAGTCAAACAAAAGCGGCGGTCCCACTACAGATTTCCGACTGCTGCAATCAGGAAATTTTAAAGTTGTCGCCCAGATAAACGCGGCGTACGTTTTCATTTTCGACCACATCTTCCGGCGTGCCGGACATCAGGACCCGGCCGTCGTGCAAAATATACGCTCGATCAATAATTTCCAGCGTTTCCCGCACGTTATGATCCGTTATCAATACTCCGATGCCGCGTTTTTTGAGGTCAGACACAAGCAGCCTGATGTCGTCGACCGAAATCGGATCGACGCCTGCAAATGGTTCGTCCAGCAGCAGGTATTTCGGCTTTGCTGCCAGGCAGCGCGCAATTTCCACGCGCCGGCGCTCCCCGCCGGAAAGAGCAAGAGCGGGTGCTCGGCGCAGATGTTCGATAGAAAATTCTGAAAGCAGCTCTTCAAGACGTTCGCGTCGTTTGTGACGATCCGACTCGGTTATATCGAGAATGGCAGCGATGTTGTCTTGTACGGACAGTCCGCGAAAAATACTCATTTCCTGAGGCAAATAGCCGACGCCGAGCTGGGCACGGCGGTACATCGGAAACGCCGTGATGTCCTGACCGTCGAGCAAGACCGTGCCACCTTCCGGATTGACCAACCCGGCGATGGCATAAAATGTTGTCGTCTTTCCGGATCCGTTCGGTCCCAAAAGCGCGACAACCTCACCGCGATCCAGTTGCATAGAGAAATCGCGGATAACGGTCTTCTTTTTGTAAGATTTTCTAAGATGCGAAACCCGCAAACCCGCCGAGCCGTCCGTGACGATAAACTGGCGACCGTCCATTACTGATCGCCGGTCTGAAAAACGGTTTTCACGTTGCCAGTCATTTGCGCCGTGCCGTCATCGACAAAAACCACCATTTCGTCCGAAGTGATCGTGGAAGGCCCCTGCGACACCAGAACGTTTTCCTTCATGACGATCCGGCCGTCCCCGACAATGTATTCCGCCCACTCGGCTTCGGCCGCATCAGGCCCGGAGATCAAGATAACATTTCCCGTTGCCTCAAATCGTTCAACGGCCTGCGCTTCATTGTTGTAAAATACGTCCAACCGATCCGAAGACAGGCGCATCTCGCCCTGTATGGCCACTACGTTGTTGGTAAAAATTGCGATGCCGGTATTTTCGTCGACGCTCAGGTTCTCCGAGGTGACTTCCACCGGAAGGCCGCTGTTATCTTGAACCGTGCCAAAGGCGACCTGAGTGCTTTGTGCAGAGACGGCGGATACGCCAGCACTCAAAACAAACAAAACTGAGTATACAAATCTGAGCACTGACACAGCTTAATCTTCCCCCGTTGGAGGTTGATATAGCAGCTTCACACCATTTGTGAAAAACATTTGGCTGCGATTTTCGGATTCTTGCGGCGAAATCAAGCGCATGCTGCCGGCGTCCAGCGTTCCAAAAGGCATCGTCGCTTCCACTGCTCCAGGCGAAATTACTTCAATCGCCGACATATAGATGTTGAGATAGTCCGACAGCACGACCAAGCCGCGAGACGTGGTGATGACCACATCACCGCTCAGTTCTGACTGATCCTCCCCAATGTTTATGATGGCTTCCTGTGCTACCACGTCCACATCTGTGCCGCTGGCCAGATTGATGTGAAACGTCACGTCCTGCGCCTGTTTTTTTCCGGCTTGACCGCCTGGACTTGTCACTGTTTCCGCGACGATAGCGAGTTGATGCCCATCCGCTGTTTTGCTGGTAAAATAAGGGCCTGTTACCTGTCTATTGATGAGCCTTTGCTGGACTTCATTGTCTGCAAAAGGAATGGCTGTCGGAGTATCGACCGCGCGCGAGATCAGGAACACCGTTGACAAAAGGGCAAGCGCAATGAGTGGCAGAATGATCTTGAGAAGTGTGACCAGACGCGAATAGCTGTCCGCTTGCATCGCCTCTCACCCAAGCCCGACGCGCAGGCAATCGTGGATATGCAGCAAACCAACCAGTTTTTCAGGTGCGTCGTTCTCCACCACCAAAAGGCAAGTGATCTTGCGATCATTCATGATGCCGACTGCTTGTTCAGCCAACGCGTCCGGAGCTATGGTGACCGGCGCAGGTGTCATCACGTCGGACGCTTTTGCCTCTGCCAGTCCCGTCATATGGCGGCCGATGTCGCCGTTTGTAATGATGCCGGCGAGGGCCCCCGCGGCATTTGTAACGGCCACCACACCAAACCCCTTGCGCCCAATTTCTGTTAAGGCTTCGGACATGCGCGCGGTCTCTGCGATCCTTGGGATTGCCGCTCCGGAATGCATCAGATCGGCGACAAGACTGAGTTGCGCGCCCAGTTTTCCGCCGGGATGAAAGTCCCTGAACCGTTCTGGCGTAAACTGGCGGTGTTCCATCAGCGCAACAGCCAGCGCGTCGCCAAGAGCGAGTGTCATTGTTGTCGACGAGGTGGGTACGATGCCTGTGCCGCAAGCCTCTTCGGCACGTGGCAGCACCAACGCAACGTCTGACTGGCGCAGCAAAGTTGAGTCCGCTCGGCTGGCCACTCCGATCATCGGAATGGAGAACCTTCGAGTATAGGCGATCACATCTGCCAGTTCGGGTGTTTCGCCCGAGTTTGACAAAACAATTACCACGTCGCCCGGCCCCATCATTCCCAGATCACCGTGACTGGCTTCTGCCGGATGTACAAAATGGGCTGGCGTACCTGTACTGGCTAGTGTTGCCGCGATCTTGCGCGCAATATGCCCCGATTTACCCATGCCGCATACGATTATGCGGCCCTTTGCTTCCAGCATCAGATCAACGGCGGCTTGAAAATTGTCGTCAAGGCTGGCCTGCAGTTGACGCAACGCATCGACTTCAATGCCAATCACACGGCGCGCGGTATCAAGAAACGACGTTGTCATGAGTGTGCAAAGATGTCAGTGTCGGGCCATCCCAGAATGTCAAGCCGCGCCCGGGTCGGCAAAAAGTCAAAACAGGCCTGTGCGATACCGGTGCGACCCTCGCGCTCCAGCATCCCATTCAACGCATCACGCAGCCGATGCAGATATAAAACGTCCGAGGCGGCGTATTCGACTTGCGCGTCGGTCAGCGTCGCAGCGCCCCAGTCGCTAGATTGCTGCTGTTTCGAAACATCGATGTCCAGGAGCTCCTGAAGAAGTTTGGCCAGCCCGTGTCTGTCCGTATAGGTGCGCACCAGCCGGCTGGCGATTTTGGTGCAATAAACCGGGGCGGTCGTCGCTCCGAAGGTGTGCAACAGCGCAGCAATATCAAAGCGACCAAAGTGAAAGAGTTTCAGAACGTTCGGGTCCTCGAGAAGTCTTTGCAGGTTGGGTGCTTCCGTCTGGCCCTTTGCTATTTGAACGAGGTGCGCGTTGCCGTCACCTCCGGACAGTTGGACAACACACAATCGGTCACGATGCGGGTTGAGGCCCATGGCTTCGCAGTCAATTGCAACGACTGGGCCAAGGTTCAGATCGTCCGGCAGATCCCTTTGGTAGACGTGGTTTGGCATGGGCTTCCTTTATTCTGCGCAAGCGGCGCCGTCAGCGATATCGTCCCAGCCCTTTTTTCACAAGCCTTGGGCGGCGCGGTTCTGAAACTGTCGCTCGCGCCAGATAATCATCAATCCGCCCACCACAATAAGTAGCGCACCAGGAAACAGGGCATCCCAGGGTGTTTCGTCAAAAAAGACCCATCCCAACACAAAGGCGAGGGGAATGCCGAAATAATTGAAGGGCGCCAGATTGCTTTGTTCTGTCATTCTGTAGCTTGCGATAAGAAACAGAACCGCGGTGCCGCCGAAACATCCCATTGCGAAAATCCAGGCCAGATCAGTGAGGCTGGCAACAGGAGTGAAACCGTCCCAGACCAGAGCGATCAGACAGGATGTAATCAATGCGCTGATCGCGGAGTATACATTGAGCAGCGGGGTTGGAACCTCGTTATCGAAGAGGCGCGCAGTTACACCTACCAAGGCATAGAGAGCAGCCGCAATCAGCGGCAGGACCGCAGCGCTTGAAAACGCGTCCGTGCCCGGTTGCATCACCAATACAACACCAACAAAACCAACAATGACTGCCGCCCACCGGATGTGGCCGACGCGTTCGCCGAGAATAGGGATAGCAAGGGCAGTCATGAACAGCGCGTTGGCATATGTGATCGTGGCCGCTGTTGCAAAGGCCATCAGTCCAAGCGCCAGATAAAAGCACAGCTGCGCGCCAGAGACGATCAATCCGCGCACAAAGGCCAGTTTCCATTGGCGTATGCGAACCGGCCGTCCTGCGATGTGCCATGCTCTCGCACTGACCAATGCAATAACCGACGGCACCAGACCAAAGAGATTGCGCCAGGCAGTCAGTTCCTGCGCCGTGTACCGGTCGGACAAAAGCTTGATCACCAGACCCATCGCGTCAAACAAGGCCAGCGCAATAAGGCTCAGCAAGATGGCAAGGCCGGTTCGGTCGGTGGGGCGCATGGGTGGAATCCTGATGTCTCAAAGGTACATAGCCAATACACTGGCGATGTCACGATCCTTGTCTCAGGCGTCCGGGTCTACTTTTCCACGAAGTGTTTTGACCTCACCGCGAATTTTCTTTGACTTCAAACGCCGTTTCTTTGATCCCAGCGTGGGTTTTGTGGCGATCCGCCGCTTGGGGACGACGAGCGCTTTGCGGATCATTTCAGTGAGCCGATCGCGTGCGATGTCGCGGTTGCGCGCCTGACTGCGAGTTTCATCACATTGGATGACCACCGCGCCTTCTGTCGTCCAGCGGCGGCCGGCAATTCGCTTCAGACGTGCTTTTATGGCTGGTGTTAAATGAGGGGACCGCGCAGCTTCAAACCGCAGTTCTACGGCAGTTGCCACCTTGTTGACGTTCTGTCCGCCTGGCCCTGAAGCGCGTACAAAGCTCTCGGACAGTTCCCAGTCCTCGATTCCGATGTCGTCATTGATGCGCAGCATTCCGCGACCCTTTGAGCAATTGGTTGCGAGTGCATTTTTCGCAGTTGGCTTGGCCTGTCAGCAAGTAACTCTTCGTATCAATCAAAAAGGGCCGTGCAAAGCTGCACGGCCCAATCGAATGGTTTTCGGAGGTGGGGTCGGTTAGACGACCGTCCACCGTGGATTTAACCAGCCCGGGGCTGCCCTAGCCAGCGACCTCCACGATTGTTCCGACACCTCTCTCCAATACCTTTCTCGACACTGGATCACCTCCTTTACCTATCTGTTGACGTTGCAAGAATCGTTGCACAGGTTCCGGAATTCTCCAAGCGTTTTTTCGTTAATGCGTGGGGACCAAACGCGCCGTGATCACACGGAACGGTATCAGTGCAATCAATGCGAGAGACAGCTTGACGCCCCAGTCCGCTATCGCCAGCGATACCCAAAGTGGCGCATTGGGTCCGAAGCCCAGAACAGGCAAGATGTCACCCGCCCAGGAGACATCGTTGGACGGCTCAATGAAGCTCAGGCCCGCGGAGAAAGCGATCGTGAAAAAGAGCGCTGTATCGATGGTGCTTCCGATCAGTGTCGAAGCCAGCGGCGCACGCCACCATTTGCCGTTGCGCAGGGCGGAAAAGATCGCAACATCAATAAGTTGCGCGATCAAAAATGCGATGCCGGACCCCAAAGCAATACGCAGTGTCACCAGCGGGCCGAATTCGCCCATGATTTGCGTGCCGATCAGCGAGCAGATGACCCCCACGATGAAACCAACAAACACAACACGCCGTGCGGCATCCGCTCCGAATGCGCGGTTCATGATATCAGTGACCAGAAACGCGAGCGGGTACGTGAAGGCGCCCCAGGTTAGCCAGTTGCCGAAAAGGAATTGCACAAGAATGTTTGACGCAACAACAATGGCTGCCATGGCAAGTATGCCGAAAAAATAAGCGCGTTTCATTTGGTTGATCCGTTTTGACAAGGGTGCGGCACTTGGTCAGCCTTTATGGTGACGCGCGGCTGATAAGCCTATTGGCCGGATAAGGCAACCCCGCTTGGCACGACGTATTCGACAAAACGTTGCGGCAAAAGCCACGTAAAGTTGTTGTCGGATACCATCGTCAGGCGAATGTCGCCTGCTGCATCCCGCCAAACCGCCAGACCTTCGAGATTGCCATGTCGACCGACAGGGGTTTGCATCACCGTTTCCACGTCTTCGACGCCGCGATCCGAGATCGTCATCGCGCGGATGCGACTATGGAAAAAGAAGGGATAGATAGCCCGTTCCAGCAGGTACAAGCGCCCGTCGGGTCCAAAATCCGCGCCAACCGGATAAAATGGTCTTTCCACAGGAATAGTGTGGGGTTGCACCCATGTTTGCCCGGGCGCGCGACGGTAGACAAGATTTTCCTTGGCGCCCTGGTTGACGCGCTCCGGGGTTGTGAAAATTGTGCCATTTTCGTTTACCGCCACGGCCTCCAGACCTTGGTTTCGCGCCATGGCGCGCCAGGCATGCGTGTAGGACGGCCATTTTGCCGGGCTGTCCCACGTATCATATCTCAAAATCCTGTGCGCGCCTTCAAAGGACACGTAAATCCGACCTTCGGCGTCAAGGGCGATACCCTCCGCATCATTGTGAGGGTACTCTCTTGTCTGACCGTTCTTGTCGACCAGAAGTTGCGCTTCGTCGATTGCGACATCCTTGAGATCGTCGTCCGCGCGTCCGAATGTGCCGCGCATAATGTAACCGCGGTCAGAGACAACATAAAAGGATGTTCCGTCGGGGCTGACTTCTATCCCGGACAAGCCACCCAGCCAATCCGCGTCAAACGTCAGTTTGGCAACGGAGGACAAGACGGCGGGTGGTGGCGGTTCAGGCAATTTTGGCTTGAACCAGACCCAAGGTGCCAGCCCGACAGCGGCGATCAGGGGGATTGCAAGACGGCGGCGCATTGGGCAGGCAAATCGGCTAGTCTAATTTCGCGTCTCGGTTTTGGCGCGACAGGTTTGGCGTTCGGATCAGGTGGCTGCGGAAAGAGTATGTTGTTGACCCATTGCTGTGCGTCATCGCATCCGTCTCCGGGCGGGGGTGGCGTCTGTTCGACGCAACCGCGGGCGCCCGGCGGACAAGACAGTCTTACATGGAAATGATAATGGTGCCCGAACCAGGGCCGAATTTTGCGCAACCATGTGCGATCACCTGTCGCGCTTTCGCAGAGTTTGACCTTGGCGCCGGGAAAAATGAAGATGCGCGCAACACGCGGGTCCGACGCGGCCGCTTTCAGGATGGCTTCATGTTGTGGCGTCCAGTTGGCGTTTACAAAAGCGCCCCGTTCGCGCCGCAGCGAAATGGACGAAATACTCTCGCGCTGGGCGGTTGTTAGGCTGAGATCGTCGGCAGGCCGCAGCCAGATGTCGGCATCCAATCCGATCTGGTGACTGGCGTGTCCGGTCAACATCGGACCCCCGCGCGGCTGGCTGAGATCACCGACGTAAAGACCGTTCCATCCCGGTTGCCGGGCCGCCACGCGGCTGAGGTCCTGAATGTAGTCGAGGGTGTCCGGATGCGCCCAGTTGCGGTTGCGCGATAGCCGCATGGCCTGCCACGTCGGTCCGGTCTCTGCAAGTCGTTGCCCGCCCGCCATGCATCCCTTGGAATAGGAGCCATAGGGTGCGGATTTGGACTGCGAAGCAACCCGTTCAGCACCAAAGAGCTGCTTGGCGGGCCTCTGACTGTCTTTGTGCCCCGACACCCCAACCGTCTGAATGGGCTCGATGGTTGCTTTCGGCGCAGGCTCCGGGCCACAGGCGATCAACATCGAGCAAAGTGCCAGCGCTGACAGACGGGTCAAAGGCCTCATGCGAAATCTCCCTTCGGTTTTACCCAAGTTAACAAAATGAGACCCAGCATAAAGAGAGCGACCAGCGGAGTAATGCCCATGCGCTGGCTGCCGGTGATATCCGTGGCAAGCGCGATCAGGGCGGGAGCCAGAAAAGTCGTTGCCTTGCCTGAAAGAGCATAAAGGCCAAACCCTTCGGTCATTCGATCCGGCTTGGCTTGACACGTCATCATGTTACGGGACGACGCTTGCAAGATACCACCTGCGGCGCCAATCAATGCCCCGGCAATGTAAAATGCAATATCCGGCAGGGCGGAACCCTCTGGCAAGGCAATACCCAGAACGGAGAAAGGTGTCAGCGACAGGATGAGACCTGCTGTTAGGATCAGAACAGCACAACACGCGACGATAACGGGCTTGGGACCAACACGACGATCGATCCGGCCACCGATCCAGCAAAAGACGGCACCACTGATCGCGGAGAGAATACCAAAGATGCCAATCTCCGTGATCGACCAGCCCAGCACGCCAAGCGCGTAAACTCCTCCGAACGTATACATCCCATTCAGTGCGTCGCGATAAAACATTGATGAGGCGAGATAGGCGAGCAATGACGGGTGCCGGGGCAAAGTGGCGATGGTCTGTGCAAGCGCGCGCAGGCCGTTGCCTGATGTTTGTGCCGCCTGCGGGCGATCTCTGACAAACAAAAAAAACGGCACCATGAAAACAACAAACCACGCTGCGGTGAGCGGTCCGACGATACGTGTATCCGCGCCGGTTGCGGGGTCCAGCCCAAAGAGAGGTATAAGGCCTGCAATCGTCTTGCCGCTTTCGCCAGCCTGAAACAGCACGAGCATGACAACAAGTGCAAGTACGCCGCCCGCGTAGCCGAAAGCCCAGCCCGACCCAGAAATACGACCTCTCTCCGCCGGATCGGGATGCAGATCTGGTAAGTAAGCATTGGTGAATATCGTCGCGAACTCCATACCGATGAGTCCCAGACCAAAGAAAAAGAGAGCCCACAGGACGGAGAAGTCTTCAGGTACGGTCCACCATAGACCGGTGGCACCCAGAACATACAACAGAGAAAACAACCACACCCATGGCAAACGTCGCCCAGTGCTGTCGGCGACGGAGCCCAGGATCGGGGCAAGAACAGCGATGCAAATGCCGGCCACCGTCAACCCGTAGCCCCAACTTGCTTGTGCCTGCGCGCGTGCTTGCGGTTCGGAAACGCCTTGGGCCATCAGATTTTCAGCAGCCGTTTGCGCGAAATAGGGGCCGAAGATGAAGGTCAGCAAAAGCGTGCTATAGGGCTGGCTTGCCCAATCAAAAAAGTACCAGCCCCAGATCCTTTTGCGTGTGTCCGCCATGCGGGTGCCTGCTCTGCCCCTGTTTCCCTAGATAGAGCAGGCGCTGCCCTGTCAGGCAAGTAAAGCTTTCTTAGGGGCGGTGATCTAGTCACGTTGCAGCCTTGCCCTTCGCTCAGGGCTTGCTTAATTGGGGTGGGTCAATTGAAAGGTGTGCCAATGCAATCGCTGTTCGAAATTCTGATGCTTTTGCTCAATGTGCTTTGGTTTTTCATCATTGCGCATGTGATCATGAGTTGGCTGATCAACTTTCAGGTCCTCAACACACGCCAGCAGCTTGTGGCTCAAATCTGGTACGGTCTGAACCGTATACTGGAGCCCATATATCGGCCCGTGCGGCAGTTCCTTCCGCAAATGGGCGGTATTGATCTGGCCCCCTTGGTGGTTCTTTTGGCGGTTGCGGCACTGCGCATCATTCTTGTGAACAATTACGGGCTCTTTGTGTAGGTCCATAAGGCAAAATTGCGACCGGAGCCTCCTTTGGTCTTGTTCACGAATCCTTAGTGTGTGACTCTGCAAAAAAAGAGCAGCAACACCAAAGGAAGACGATGACAGGCGCACCGAAACTGTTGCGTGATGTTTTCGGGTTTGACGCATTCAGACCCGGCCAATCCGACATCGTCGACGCCGTTGCGGCTGGACACAACGTGTTGGCCATCATGCCCACGGGCGGCGGCAAGTCGCTGTGTTTTCAAATGCCTGCACTGATGCGCGACGGAGTGACAATCGTGATCTCACCGCTGATTGCCCTGATGCGGGATCAGGTGCGCGCTCTGCAGGAAGCCGGGGTTGCGGCGGGGGCACTCACGTCCGGCAACACGCCCGAGGAAACGGACGCGGTTTTTGACGCCTTGGAACGGGGTGAGCTAAAGCTGCTTTACATGGCGCCCGAACGGTTAGCGGCCGGGTCCGCGGTAGGCTCGCTAAGGCGGATTGGTGTGTCTTTCATTGCTGTGGATGAGGCGCATTGCGTAAGCCAATGGGGGCATGATTTCCGCCCCGATTACCTGCGGATCGGAGAATTGCGGCGCATGTTGGGGGTTCCTCTGGCCGCGTTTACCGCGACAGCAGACAGGGAGACGCGTGCTGAAATAATTTCCAAACTCTTTGACGACACGCCGCCGCGCACATTCTTACAAGGGTTTGATCGACCAAACATCCATCTGTCTTTTGCAGCCAAAGACGGTCCGCGCAGACAAATTCTTGAGTTTGCAGCCGCGCGGAAAGGTCAGTCGGGTATCGTATACTGCGGCACCCGTGCGAAAACGGAGACACTCGCCAAGGCCTTGCAAGAGGCTGGGCACGCAGCGATGCATTATCACGGCGGCATGGATGCGGAGGATCGGCGCTTTGCAGAGGCGCGTTTCCAGCAAGAGGACGGATTAATAGTTGTAGCCACCGTTGCCTTTGGCATGGGCATCGACAAGCCCGACATTCGCTGGGTGGCGCATGCGGATATGCCAAAGTCGATCGAATCCTACTATCAGGAAATTGGACGCGCAGGTCGCGACGGGGCGCCTGCGGAAACGCTTACGCTCTTTGGCCCCGAGGATATCCGCCTGCGACGCAGCCAAATCGACGAAGGGTTGGCGCCACCGGAAAGACGCGCTGCGGATCATGCCCGCCTGAACGCTCTTCTTGGTCTGGCCGAGGCTTTGCATTGCCGACGGGCCAAGCTGTTGCAGTACTTTGGTGAAGAGAGTGTGACCTGTGGCAACTGTGATCTGTGTGACACGCCTGCAGAGACTTTTGACGGAACAGTTGCCGTACGCAAGGCCCTGTCAGCGATTCTGCGAACGGAAGAGTGGTTCGGATCCGGTCATCTGATAGATATCCTTTTGGGTCACGAAACCGAAAAGGTGCGAGCACGCGGCCATCAGACCTTGCCGACGTTTGGTGTCGGTACGGAATATGATCGTCGACAGTGGCAGGCTGTTTTTCGCCAGATGATGGGTCATGATCTTGTGCGGCCCGACCCGGACCGTCACGGCGCTTTACGCATGACAGACAGCGCACTGCCGATCCTGCGTGATGAGGCAAGGATCGAACTTCGAAAAGACAGTCTGCGCCTCGCCCGCAGCCGCAAGACTGTCGTCAAAGCAATGGTATCGGACGAAGACGCCCCGCTTTTATCCGCGCTCAAAGCGCGACGACGCGCCTTTGCCGAGGCGAGCAAGGTTCCGGCCTATGTCATTTTCAACGACCGGACGCTGATTGAGATGGCTGAAAAGCGGCCCGGGACGCTTGATGAAATGGCGCATATTGCTGGTGTGGGAGCAAAAAAACTGGAACGTTACGGGGACGCATTTTTGGAGGTTATCGCGGGAGAATCCGCCCATATGCATCCCAGCCGTCGCAAATTGGCAGGACGCGCATCAGCGTCCGTGTATGACCAGTTGCTGGAGGTGCAGGCGACGCTTGCACGTGGAGAGACGGGCGCCGACAAACCGCTCAGCTGTTCGGCGTCGCAGCTTGCCAAGGTGGCTCAGCTGAGTGGCGCAGACACGGAAACGCTCGAGCGTGTGCTCGGAGACCGGCGCGCTGCGCGTTTCGGTCCGGCTTTTCTGGACGTCCTGCGTGACGCGAGCTAGATACGCTGGAAGCGGCGTAACAGTCGGTTTATCTGATTTGGGAGACGAGCCATGCTGGTGGTGATTTCACCTGCTAAACGACTTGACTGGAGCGCGCGGGAGGTGCCAGCGACCACGCCGCAGTTCCAGGAGGATGCGATCCGTCTGTCAAGGACTGCGCGCAACCTTACGCTGGCAAAACTCAAGGCGTTGATGGATTTGTCCGACGACCTCGCCCGTCTCAACCGTGACCGGTTCAAAGCGTTTGAAGCCGCGCCCGAAACACAGCTGACGCGCCCCGCGGCGCTGGCTTTTGCGGGGGATACATATCAGGGGCTGGATGCCGGTTCATTTGACAGCGACGACATGGCATGGGCGCAGGACCATCTGCGGATCCTGTCCGGGCTTTACGGCGTGTTGCGTCCGCTGGATGCAATTCAACCATACCGATTGGAAATGGGCAGTCGTTTGAAGACCCGGCGCGGCGAGACGCTCTATGAGTACTGGCGTGACGGGCCATCGAAAACTCTCAATGCGCAGGCCGACCTTGTCGGCGCCGATGTGCTCGTCAACTGCGCGAGTCAGGAGTATTTTGGTGCGGTTTCGCTTAAATTTTTGAAACTGAGGGTCATTACGCCGGTTTTCAAAGAGGAAAAAGGCGATGGGAAAGGTCCCAGGATCGTAAGTTTCTTTGCCAAAAAGGCACGTGGCGCGATGGCGCGTTTCATTGTTCAGAACCGTTTGGCAGATCCCGACGAGCTCCTGGGTTTCGACCTTGACGGCTATCGTTTTCAGGCAGATCTATCAACGCCCGACAGCCCGGTCTTCGTCCGACCCTATCCCGCTTGATCCAGTGCTTCCGGGCACGGAGGGGCCGCGTCTTCGGGGCAGAATTCAACAATCTGTTTGGTAATTTCCGGCTTCCGGAGAGGTTTGGTCAAATAGCGGTCTAGTCCGGCTTCCAGGATTTCCTTGTCATCCCCTGTCATCGCATGCGCCGTAAGCGCGACAATGGGTGTGTGTTTGTTGCCGCCCATTTCGAGCGCACGAATAGCGCGGGTCGCCTCCTTGCCGTCCATGCGCGGCATCGAAATGTCCATAAAAATCAGATCAGGACAGAATGTGCCGTAAGCCTCCACAGCCTCTTGACCGTCGCAAGCAAATTGCAAATCCACATCCAGCGCTTTGAGCATTTTGCCAAAGACGAGCCGGTTTGTCTTATTGTCTTCGGCGGCCAGAATGCGCATCTTGCGCGGCTCGCTTTGAGCAGGTGGATCCACCGTTGCTTCTATGGCGTGTTGAGGCGCCCGTGCACGGTCTTTTGCCGGTCCCCGCGCTCTGTGCGCGAAGGTGGGAACTGGCGCAGCGTCCTCGGCATTTGACGGCGATGTGCTGGTTGCCGACTTGACGGCCGTCAGCCATTGAAAAAGGTCGCTGCGGCTGTACGGGCGCCCGGCAATCACATTGACATGAGAGCTCAACGGGTCGTTGCGGGCTTGTCCCTGATTGTTGCTGAGCAGGATGATTTGCTGGTCATGGCCCGTTTCCCGTGCATGCCGAGCGAGGTCGAGGCCGCTGTCGCTGTTCATGACGTGGTCGATCATCAATAGATCAACCGAGCTATCAATACGCGCTTTTGCATCTTCCGCGGACGTGCAAGCCGTAACTTTGAGGCCGAGTTCTTCCAATTGCCTTTGAAGGAGATCACGGCTCAACGTCAGATCATCCACCACGAGAACGTGACGCAACCCCGGATCGATTTCAGGATGTGGAAGTTCCGGTGCGCTGACCGGATCGAGCGCGATTTCAAATCCAAAACAGGAGCCTTCACCCTCTTTCGAAGTGAGCCATATGCGCCCACCCATCATCTTGATCAATTGCTTGGTAATGGCCAACCCCAGCCCGGTCCCATCAAACTGGCGATTACGTTCATTTTCAACTTGATTGAATTCACCAAACACGTGATCGATCATGTCTTCGGGAATGCCGATACCTGTGTCTTCAACGACAACCTGAATTTTCACCTTCCCTGTCTCTGGATCTGTCTGTCCGTTAACGCGCACGGCCACCGATCCTTCGGAGGTGAACTTGACCGCGTTGCCGACAAGGTTGGTCAGGATCTGCCGGATTCGTCCCGGATCGCCAATAAAGTTCTGTGTCAAAAACACCGCATAATCGGCAACAAGAACAAGACCTTTGTCCTGTGCGCTGGATTGAAGCAGCATGAGTACTTCATGGATCGACTTCTCAAGATCGAAAGGCTCCGGATGCAGCTGAAGGCGTTCCGCCTCGATCTTGGAGTAATCCAGAACGTCGTTGATGATCACAAGCAAAGCTTCGCCGGAACTCTTTATTGTGTCGACGTAGAGTTGCTGATCGTCTGAAAGCTCCGTGTCTTTGAGCACTTCCGCCATACCGACGACGCCATTCATCGGGGTTCGAATCTCGTGGCTCATGTTGGCGAGGAAAGCGGATTTTGCCCGGCTTGCAGCTTCCGCACTTTCGCGCGCGGCTTTGAGCTTTTCTTCGTATTTTACGGTTTCCGTAATGTTCAGGCCAAGCGAAATGATGTCGCCATCGGGTCCGCGCCGGTCGATTAGTTTGATGTATTCACCATTCCAGAGGCGAATGACAATCGGTTCGGGTTCAGGTGTCTGGACGCGTTCGATCATCATCTGCCGCCAGTCAGCGGGCGACAGCTCACCCGGGTTTACGATGCCTTCGTCTGTCAGAGACTGTAGCACTGTGACATAGCTGACACCGGGTTTGATATCTTCCAGCTCGTCAAACACGGCGAGATAGGCGCGATTTGCCATGATCATCTCTAATTCTGGCGAGTAGAAGGCAAATCCGTCGTTGATGGTTTCGATCGAGTGCCAGAGCCTGCGTTCAACGCGTTCAATTTTTTTGTGCGCGGCGGACAGGTCGGATTTCACCCGCTTGTTTTCGTCGCGTACCGTCTCGACTTCGGCACGGGTTTCGACGATACGGTTGGAGAGCTGGCGTGCGTGCAGCCCGAGCTTGCGATTGGCGGCAAAAAGCTCCGCCTGCTTGAGTTCAAGCAGACGTTCCGCAGCCAATCGGCTGCGCCGCTCTTGGGCCAGTTTATTGGCCAGACTCATAAACGCACTCGCATGGGGCTCCCTAAATTACAGGCGAGACCTTCTTGATATGAGGTGAACATCCGCTTAACCGCGTCACAGACTCGGTCTGATTGACACAAGTTGTATCAATTATTGCGTCAACGACGCCCTTCGCGCAGCCAGGCTGCGGTGATGAGACCGGCTGAGAGCAGCAGTACAAGCCACCCCGGCAGCAACGCGGTTTGTCGCACGTCGCGCGTCTCGTAGGCTCCGCGTGGCGTCAACCCGATCCAGCCACGCCCGGCGGCCGGGCGGCCGGACCGCACGTCGCGCAGCCGGGGAAGCCCATCCTCCAGTCTCAGCGTTCCACCGCGCAAGGTGCTGATAACCGCAGCAAGCACGTCGGCTGTCGCAATGGTGCGCTCGAATTCGCGCGGAGCGGCCGGGCCCAGACCGATCACGGCAAGCTGGTCCCCGTTTTCCAGTCTGTACAGACCGATTTCCGGCCCTTCGAAGACGCCTTCGTACAAACCGGGCCGCACCTGCTCAAGGGCCAGTTCTGATACATTGCCCGAGGGGCCGGTGATTTTAACCTGAGGCACATCGTCCCCAAGCGTCCTGCGCTGGATGCGCATGGTCTGACCTGTCGCGTGAGCTGTCAGCGCCTCTTCTTCAAGCTCAGGCTCCTTCATCATCCAATGGGCAAGGCGCCGGAGCAATTCCAGTTGAGGTCCGCCACCTTCGTATCCACGGTTCCAAAGCCACGCGTGATCGGACGCGAGCAGCGCCACCCGGCCTTCGCCCACACGGTCCAGGATCAGGAGCGGGCGGTCATTTACCCCGGACATCACCACATCGCCCTCCACGCCGGCCACATCGATATGCCGCAGCCAGCGGCCCCAGTCACCGCCGCCGGGCAGGTCCGTTGAAACGGGGTGACGCAGGCCCAGATCCGTCACCTGAGGTCGAAAGGGCTGGTCCAGCACTCTGGCCGTCGGTGCCGCGGGCAAAATCGGCGCGAGGGGCGAACGATATATGCTGTCCGCTGCCGCAAAGTCGGGACCGGCGGCTACAAGAACCGCGCCGCCCTGTTCGACATAGTCAGCAACATTATCGAGATAGAGAGACGGGAGTATTCCGCGGCGCTTGTAGCGGTCGAATATGATCAGGTCAAAGTCATCGATCTTTTCCAGAAAAAGCTCGCGCGTTGGAAAGGCAATCAGGGACAATTCACTGACAGGTACACCATCCTGTTTTTCAGGGGGGCGCAGAATCGTGAAATGCACGAGGTCGACGGAGCTGTCTGATTTGAGCAGATTGCGCCAGGTGCGTCCGCCGGGATGCGGCTCGCCAGAAACAAGCAGCACGCGCAGCCGGTCGCGTACGCCATTCATCTGTATCAGTGCCGTATTGTTTCGATCCGTAAGCTCGCCGTCCGCCGTGGGCACGGTGAACTGGATGACATTGCGGCCACCGTGGGGAAGCGTTACCGGCAGCTCTATGTCCTCTCCAAGCGGCACCTGAAAATCCTGTGGCGGGCCACCATCCACCGAAATTTGCAACGGCGCGCGCACGGCTCCAGCAGGTGCATCCCCCATGTCTTCGACGCGCAGCGTTAGCGTGACCGGCTCGCCGATGATTGCGAACGCAGGGGCGTTGCGAATGCTCAGCCGGCGATCCCAATCAGTTTGTTTTCCAGACAAAAGAAGGTGCATGGGTGCCGGCAGGTCGAGCGGCAAGTCGGCGTCATGCACCTGACCGTCAGACAGGGCAATCACACCGGCCACTCGGGCACGGGGTTCTTCGGCCAGCGCTTTTGACACACTCGTCATCAACTCTGTTCCGGCATCACCTTCCCCGTCGGGAACCGTGATGCGGCGCACCTCTGTATTTGCGCGAATAGCAATGCGGTCTGCAAGTGTGTCAGCGGCTGACTTTGTCTGTTCGGGGCGATCTCCGAGCGCTTGGCTCGCGCTTTCGTCTTCCAACAACAGCACAATGTCCGTGAGCGGAGCGCGATCTTCCTGCTGGTAGCTTGGACCGGTCAGCGCTGCGAGCACAATCACAGCTGCAAGTCCGCGCAAGGCCCAGCCGTTTAAGCCGCGGAAAACCGCCAATGCAACACCCAAGGCCGCCAAGAGGGCGACAGCGACCAAAAATTGCCATGGGATTAGGGGGTCGAAAACGATCTGACTGGTCATTGGCCCAACCTGTCCAGCAATGCCGGCACGTGTACCTGATCTGATTTGTAATTGCCCGTGAGCACATGCATCACGAGGTTAACGCCAAAGCGGTAGGCCAGTTCCCGTTGCCGTTCGCCTGAAAACCCGCGTCCAATCGGCACGACGGGTGCGCCTGTCTCGCTCATTGCCCATGCGGATGCCCAATCGTTTCCGCCGATCACCACAGGTGTCACGCCGTCATTGAGGTTACGGAACGGCATGCCTTCGATCTGTTCTGCATCCGGTGGCGCCGCTTCGACCCAAACGTCGCGACCCGTGTGCCGTCCCGGAAAATCCTGCAGCAGATAAAACGTCCGCGTCAGCACATGGTCGCTTGGCAGTGGCTCGAGAGGCGGTATATCCAGTGGCGCGGCAAGATCCTGCAATTTGCGCCCGTTCGGGCTGCCGGTGCCGAACCGCGCAATATCCGCATCGCGCGTGTCAAAAAGGATCAGCCCGCCGGACCGCAGATACGCGTTGAGCTTCGCGTAGGCCTCGGCAGACGGGCGCGGCTGGTCGGGCGTGATCGGCCAGTAAAGAATCGGGAAGAACGCCAGCTCATCCTGCTCCAGATCGACGCCGAGTGGAAACGCGGGCTCGACGGACGTTCGGAACGTCAGTGTCTGGGACAACCCGTAGAGCCCCGCTTTGGACAGATCGTCCAGCCTGCTGTTTCCGGTGAGCACATAGGCAAGGACCATTTCTTCAGTCGCGCTCAGGGCGAATTCATCAGCGGCGGCGTCGATGTCGGGCGCTTGTGCGTCCTGCGCCCAAACCTGCCCGCCACTGGTCGGCACCAGTACTGTCGCCAATATTAACGATGTCACGCGCGCCGAAGGTCCGGTCAGCCGCCCGGACAGGGCGAGCGTCGCGATGACGTCCGCCACGAGCATCAAGATCGCAAGGCTGAGCAGCCAGCCGGCGATGGGTTGTTCAGGCGGCACCGCAAAGCCTTTGACCGGTATTCCCACGGGCCAGGTTGCCGGTGCCAGAACGGTTTCGTCTGTGACTACATTTCGTGCCAAACGCCGATCGCCCGACACATAGATACCTGGCCGCATCTCGGCACTGGGTGGCGCGCTGATCAGGTCCGGCCCGGTGACGCCGGGCAGGTTGCCCGCATCGGAAAGGGCGCCATAGCCGTCCATCACCTGTTCCGGCGTCCAAGTCGTGCCGTCCAGTTGTTCTGCATCAGGTCGCGACGTTGAAGAGGCCACAGCCAAACGTTCCAGCATCTGAACAAAGAGACCGGACAGCGGCAGCGTCGACCAATCCGCCGTTGCCGTCACGTGAAAGAGAACGATCTGGCCCTGTTCGCGTATACGGCGCGTGACCAGAGGTGTGCCGTCGGTCAATTCGGCGATGACGCGATCGGCCAGTGTCGGGTCGGGCTGCGCCATGACCTGGCTGGTGATTTGCACGTCTTGGGGGATGGTCAGACCAAAAAATGGCGAGCTCTCGCGGAACGGCGCCAGCGCCTTGGGTTCGCCCCAGCTCATCGCACCGCCAACCGTTCGTCCCCCGGTGCGAAGGCGGACCGGCATCATCGGGTCTTCTTCGGCGCGGCTGATGTCGCTGGCGGCCACCCGGGGCCCGGCAAAGCGGACCAGCATACCACCCTCGTCCATCCAGGCGCCTAACGCGTCACTTTCGGATTGCGACAGCGTAGCCACGTCCGCCAGGACGATCACATCGGGATTGGCAGGGAGTATGTCTGTCAGACTGCCCTTGATAAGATCTGCGTTTGGCGCAAGCGCTTGTTCCAGATAATGCAAAGGGGACAAAAGCTGCAGACCTTCGCGATCCTCACGTCCGGCGATCAGGGCGACTTCGCGACGGCGCAGCGCGTCGTCAGCAAGGGTTGTGGCCCCGGCGGAACGTTGGCCTTGCACATCGAACCGCGTAATGCGCGCCCGGAGTTCAGCGGGCAGCGTCAGAGCTGTCGTGGTGATCGTTTCACCTTCGGCAAACGTGGCACCGGCGGTTGCCAGAACCGTAGCGTTTCCGGCCGGATCGCGACCCCGCACTTGCAAGACGATCTCTCGTTCGGGGCCGGCAGACGCGCGCAACGCGCGCAACTGTATTGCGCCATCTTCAAAGCCTGCGGGCGCCAGTGCGATCACGTTCGCAGCGGTTTGGTACACCTCAACGGCCCCCTGATCTTCCAGGGCGCTCAGCAAATCGTAGCGACCTTGATAGTCCAGTCCGTCACTGAACCACACAGTGTCGAAACCAGTGACACCGTCCAAAACACTCACGGCTTGAGCGATGCGGGCTGCGTCCGGCTGCCAGGCTTTCGGTGCAAATCCTGCGAGACGGCTGCGCCAGACATCCGCGGCCTGAAACACAGGCGCTTGTGGCCGGGTCAGATCAAGAAATGCGACCGTGCGCGCATTTCGGCTGGCACGTGTCAGCTGCGCTTCGACGGCTTCCATCTGTTCCGGCCATCGGGTCGCTCCGCCCCAGCTGCCATCCAGAACCATAAGCAGCGGTCCGTCTGCGTCGGCCTGTTCTTCGTTTGGGTTCAGTACTGGTCCCGCCAGACCGAGAACGATCAGAGCGACAGCCAGCATGCGCAACAGCAGGAGCCACCACGGCGTTCTGTCGGAGACGCTTTCATCGTCGTTGAGCCCCAACAGCAGTGCCACGCCGGGAAACCGACGGCGGATCGGCGCTGGTGGTACGGCGCGCAGGATCAACCACAAAAGCGGCAAAGCCAAAAGCGCAAGCAGCAGCCAGGGCGCGGTAAACCCGATACCGCCCAGAACCGTCATCGGAAGCCTCCGGTATCAAGGGCACTGTAGAGCCACAGAAGAGCGGACTGGGCCGACTGATCGGTATGATGAAGGCCGTATCGCCAACCGGTCAGCGTGCACAGTTGCTCCAGCTCTGCCTTGCGTGCGCCCAGCCGATCAAGATACCGGTCGCGAAGGTCATTGGCCTTGAGCGTTTCATGACTGAGCGTCCCGCCAACGCTCTCAAAAATCGTGCGCCCTTTGAAGGGAAACGTCTCCTCCAGCGGGTCGAGCAGATGCAGGATCACGCCGCGCACCCCCCGATCCGCCGCTTTTGTCAGCGCCAATGTCACTTCGGACACGTCGCCCATAAAATCGGAGACAAAGATCGCCCGGGCCGAAGGGATCATGGCACGGTGCTCTGGCGGTGCGTAATCCTCGGGCGCATCAGTGGAAAACATTTCAGCCAGGCGAAGGATCTGTGACTGGCCGCGCCGTGGCGGCAGAGTGGTACCCGTCAACCCGACACGTTCGCCACCGCGCACCAGCAGGATCGCTGTAGCCAGCGTCAGCAACCTTGCGCGATCGGCCTTCAGCGGAAGCTCTTTGCTGCTTGCAAAGCGCATCGAAGCGCCCTGGTCGACCCAGAGCATGACCGACTGCGCGATCTGCCATTCGCGTTCGCGGACAAATTCCAAATCGCCCATGGCCGAGCGCCTGTGATCGATCATCCGGCGGCTGTCGCCCGGTTGTGCGGGCCTGTATTGCCAGAAATCATCGCCCATGCCCGCGCGCCGCCGCCCATGGTCCCCAAGCAACACGGCCCCGGCCAACCTTTCGGCCCGCGCCAGCAGCGGTGGCAGAGTGGCGGCCTGCGTTTCAGCGTCTGCGCGCAGCGCGTTTGGCCTGTCTGCTTCGGAAAGGGAGGACAGCGGGGTCACGCGGCGGCTTTCGCTCCTGACAGGGTGGCAGCAGTTGTTTCAATCAATTCGGTCAGGCTGTCACCGCGCGCTCGCGCCGCAAAGTTTAGGGCCATCCGGTGGCTCAAAACGGGTCGCGCCATGTCAAGCACGTCCTCAGCGGAGGGTGCCAGCCGCCCGTCAAGCAATGCGCGGGCGCGCACGGTCATCATCAACGCCTGCGCAGCACGCGGTCCGGGTCCCCATGCCACTGTATCGCGCACGCGCTGGCTCGCGCTTTCCTCGGCGGGACGGAATGCACGCACCAGATCAAGGATGAGTTCGACAACGCTTTCGCCCACCGGCATGCGACGCAGCAGCCTTTGCGCCGCCAGCAGCGACTCTGTCGTGAACACTTCGGTGGACACCTCTTCGCTGTCACCCGTGGTCGCCAGCAGGATGTCGCGCTCTGTCTCCCGGTTTGGATAAGCCACGTCAATTTGTACGAGGAAACGGTCAAGCTGCGCCTCGGGCAGCGGGTATGTCCCTTCCTGCTCGATCGGATTTTGCGTCGCCAAGACGTGGAACGGAGTTCCGAGAACCCGGTTTTCCCCTGCAACAGTGACGGTTTTTTCCTGCATCGCCTGCAACAGTGCCGATTGCGTTCGTGGCGAGGCGCGGTTGATCTCGTCCGCCATCAGCAGCTGGCAGAATATCGGGCCTTCGATGAAGCGGAACGACCGGCTTCCGTCGCTTCCCGTCTCTAAGACTTCCGACCCGAGTATGTCGGCAGGCATGAGATCAGGCGTGAATTGAACACGGTTGCCGCGCAGGCCCATCACGGTCGAAAGTGTTTCCACCAGACGCGTTTTTCCAAGGCCAGGCAAACCGATCAACAAGCCGTGGCCGCCACACAAAAGCGCGGTGAGCGTCAGCTCGACGACCCGTTCCTGACCGATAAAGCGTTTTGTGATGGAGTGTCGCGCCTCAGACAGCTTATCGCCAAGAGCCTCTATTTCGGCGACCATATCTTCTGCTTCGCTCATGACAACGCGCTCCGTTGGGTTATAACTTTGAGTCTAAACTTATCGCGCGCAGGGGAAATGGCAAAAGCTATGAGTGGACAAAAAACCGTGACGCCTTCGGCGGAAAGTCTTGCCGCCTCTATCAGTGCTGCAAAATCGCGCGGCCTACCGCCGGTGCACCTTTGGAATCCTCCGTTTTGTGGCGATTTAGACATGAGAATCGCGCGGGACGGGACATGGTTCTACAATGGCACACCCATCGGACGCCCAGGATTGGTGAAACTTTTTTCCTCTATTATCAAAAAGGAAGGCGAAAATTACTTTCTCGTCACGCCGGTTGAAAAAGTTGGCATAACTGTTGATGACGCACCCTTTGTCGCCATCGACTTTGAAGCGCGCGGTGCTGGTACCGAACAGGTGCTTAAATTTTATACACATGTGGATGACGTCGCTGTCGCCAGCGCTGATCTTCCGATCCGTGTCGAACGTGACGCGGAAACCGGTGAACCGTCACCCTATGTTCGGATTCGAACCAATCTGGAAGCACTTATCGACCGCAAGAGCTTCTACCGATTGGTTGAGCTAGGTGCGCATCATGACGATTGGTTCGGTCTGTGGTCCAGCGGTACTTTCTTTCCCGTTATACCGAGCGCGGATCTTCCCTGACAGTGCGCGTTACCTGGTCGCAACGGCGCCTCCAACTGCTTCATGGCGTTTCAAAAACTATGGCAGCAGAATCGTCGCTCTTTAAACGCCGGTTTACATACCGAAGTTTCAGGACGTCGCGCCAAAATCGGGACAGTTCCCTCGATTCCGAAGTCGTGCCGTCCAGTTCGTCTTGAGAACATAGTTCCACGAATGCATTTGCTCTTCGGATCTGCAGAGCAGACCCGTCGTTGGAGACGCCGCTGCGGTGCGCATAGCACAATGGTTCATGTTTACACATGCGTCTTCTCACCAATTACCATTTACCAGGCAGCTGCAAAACCGCAGCTTACTCGTTACCAGAACAAAACAGTCAGACCTTCATCTGACACGTCAACCTAGAGGTGTCGCGCCGCAGGGAGCAATTTGTTAAAAATCATTCGGCTTGCGCGAGACATCACCCATTGGATGGATGATGGATTCACCAGTCGATCACAGCGACGTGGTTCTGCTTAACCTTTTGAACTTTATGATTTAAATTTCAACTGTACTGCGGCGGGAAATCATCGCCACAATCGCGCCATAAGTCTGACGCCCAATTGCCAGATTAACGCCTTGAAAATGCCGCTTTTGGAATTGCCAACCAGAGCCGCCTGAAACACGACATGAAGTGCGGGGCATGCTGCTGCCCGCGGCACGCTACATTTGAAACAAACGCAACTTTCGCTCTTTTCTGGCGCGGCGTCTAGTGCGCCACTGCCCAGTTCGGACCTTGCCCTGCGTCGACTGTCAAATTGACATCCAGTTTCACGACGGGGTCAGCGGCCTGTTCCATGACGCGGCGCGCGGCGCTAATCAGGGTGTCTTCAGCACCGTGTTCTACTTCGAATAACAGCTCGTCGTGCACTTGAAGCAGCATCTTGGCAGGAATGTCTGCGATGGCGTCCGGCATGCGGATCATAGCGCGCCGGATCACATCGGCAGCTGTACCCTGTATCGGCGCGTTGATTGCCGCACGTGCCGCGAAACCTGCATGCGGTCCTTTTGCTGCGATGTTGGGTGTATGAATGCGGCGTCCAAAAAGTGTCTGCACATAGCCGTGCTGTTTCGCAAAAGCCTTGGTGTCATCCATATACGTCCGGATACCGGGGAAGCGTTCAAAGTAACGGTCGATGAAACCCTGCGCTTCGCTGCGCGGTATGCGCAGATTGCGGGCCAAACCGAAACCCGAGATACCGTAGATCACCCCAAAATTTATGGCCTTGGCCTGACGCCTGATCTCCGGCGTCATGTCTTCCATAGGGACATCGAACATCTCCGACGCGGTCATGGCGTGAATATCCTCGCCATTCTTGAAGGCCTGTTTCAGCGCAGCAATATCGGCGATATGGGCCAGGATGCGCAGTTCGATCTGGCTGTAGTCCAGCGCCACGAGCGTCTTGCCCGCGTCTGCCACGAAGGCTTCGCGGATGCGGCGGCCTTCCTCGGTGCGGATCGGAATGTTCTGCAGGTTCGGATCGGTCGAAGCGAGCCGCCCCGTCGAGGCGCCTGCAATAGAGTAGGAGGTGTGCACCCGGCCGGTCTCCGCATTGATGTGATCCTGCAGCGCATCCGTGTAGGTGGACTTGAGCTTTGAAAGCTGTCGCCAGTCGAGAATGCGGCGGGGCAACTCATGTTCGGTGGCCAGGTCTTCGAGCACATCCGCACCCGTCGCATAGGCGCCGGTCTTGCCCTTCTTGCCGCCTTCCAGGCCCATTTCATCAAACAGTATTTCGCCAAGTTGCTTGGGGGATCCCACGTTGAACTTGTGGCCGGCGAGATCATAGATCTCGTCCTCCAAACCGGCCATTTTCTGACTGAAGGCGTTGGACATGCGGCTCAATGTGTCCCGGTCGACCTTGATGCCTGTGCGTTCCATGTCCGCCAGTACCTCGACCATCGGTCTTTCCAGCGTTTCGTAAACGGATGTGACCTGCGTGCGGTGCAGGCTCGGTTTGAAATGCCGCCAGAGCCGCAATGTGATATCTGCGTCTTCCGCCGCATAGGGTACCGCGTCTTCCAGCGGGACACGGTCAAAGGTGATGGCGGACTTACCAGAGCCTAACAAAGGCTTTATTGGAATCGGTGCGTGGTTCAGGTAACGTTCGGACAGCGCGTCCATCCCATGGCCATGCAGACCGCCGTGCATGGCGTACGACATCAGCATTGTGTCATCGATGCCGCGCAGATGAATGCCGACCATCGCAAATATCTTCAGATCATATTTCATGTTCTGGCCGATTTTCAGAACGCTGTCGTCTTCAAGCATCGGCTTCAACAGGGACAGAGCGGTGTCAACGGGCATTTGGCCATCTGCAAGATCGTCCGAACCGAACAGGTCGTCGCTGCCCTGACTTTTGTGGATCAGCGGGATGTAGCAGGCCTGGCCCGGCTCGACACATAGCGAAATCCCGACCAGCTCCGCCGTCATCTCGTTCAGCCCGGTTGTTTCCGTGTCCACAGCGACGTAGCCGCGTTCGTAGACGTGTTCGATCCACGTTTGTAGGGTCGCTGCATCGCCAACTTTGACGTAGCCGGCTTTGTCAAACGGAACATCCTCGATTTCGGGCACGTCGGGTGCGGAGGCTGGCGCGTCTTTGATCTCGGGCATGTCGACGCCAAGCTGGTCCGCAATCCGCTTGGTCAGTGTACGAAACTCCATTTCCGCAAGAAACAGCATGAGATTTTCAGTATCCGGGTCTTTGACTTCGAGATCGTCCAGCGTGAAGTCAAGGGGTGTTTGTTCATCGAGCAGCACAAGTTGTCGCGACAGGCGGATTTGCTCAGCGTGATCGATCAGCGTCTGGCGCCGCTTGGGTTGTTTGATCTCTTCTGCACGCGCCAGCAGGGCGTCAAGATCGCCATATTCATTGATCAGAAGCGCCGCCGTTTTGATGCCTATGCCCGGTGCACCGGGTACGTTGTCGACTGAATCTCCGGCCAACGCCTGCACGTCGACGACGCGTTCCGGAAAGACGCCGAACTTTTCAAACACCCCATCGCGGTCGATGCGCTTGTTTTTCATGGCGTCAAGCATTTCGACCCCATCGCCCACAAGCTGCATCAGATCCTTGTCTGAACTGATGATGGTGCAACGCCCACCGGCGGTCCGTGCCTGCACGGCGAGCGTGGCAATGATATCGTCAGCCTCGAAGCCCTCCTTTTCTTTGCACGCGATGTTAAAGGCTTCAGTTGCGCGGCGTGTCAGTGGGATCTGCGGGCGCAGATCCTCCGGCATCTCATCCCTGTTTGCTTTGTACTGATCGTAAAGCTCGTTGCGAAACGTATGGCTGCCCTTGTCAAAAATAACCGCCACATGGGTTGGCGCATCCGGGCCGGTGTTTCCTTCGACATAGCGGTGCAGCATGTTGCAAAAACCGGACACCGCGCCAATGGGCAGCCCGTCCGACTTGCGGGTGAGCGGTGGCAGCGCGTGATAGGCGCGAAAGATAAAGGCAGACCCGTCGATCAGGTGTAGATGGTGCCCCTTCCCGAATGCCATGACGCTCTCCTTCGCTGCGATGTTTGCCTTCATGGCGCGACATTGCGGCGAAGTCCAGAAAGGCTTCGTGTTCGACCGAGTTAGCCGAAGATGGAGTCCATGTTTTCGATAATGCTGACGAGCAGCACTACGCCTGCGACAACAAGCAGAACGATCAGGAGAATCTGCACGAAAACGGCACAGACACTGAGTGCCATACCATAGGTCGCCATGCGTTTCGGTTCTCGACGGAGATAGGCCGTGATCGCCATAACGATGCCAATCACACCCGCTGTTGGTGCGACGGTCATCAGGATACGGTCAATGTCCCAGGCGCGCTGCACGATTGTCGCTTCGGGCTGTTCCAAACCGAGAAATGAGCGCAAGGCTGCGGCGCGTATGTTGCCTGCGATTTCGCCAATTGCGGTGCCGACATCTTGTTGGGGCGCAAATGGCCCCGCGTGAACGACCAGCAACGCAATCAAGAGACCTGCCCCGCCGAGCGCAATGGCCGCGAAAGAGAACCCTGCTGTTTTAATGTTGATGTCCACTCTTTCTCTCCGTTCCCGGAGGAGGCTCTATATGCTGAAAGTGGCGGATTTGTGGTGCAGAACTTGATCTTCAAAGTCTGTGTGGACGTACATGCAGTCGCAATAGGGGCATTCCACCCACCCGGTGTCCTTGGGAATCTGGAGCCAGACCCGCGGGTGGCCCAATGCGCCTTCGCCGCCGTCACAGGCGAGCCGGTATGTGGCGACGACTTTGGTCTCGGGCGGTTGTTGCATTTGTCGCATCCTGTCTGTGCTGAAATTATATATGGCCAAAGCGCTGGCGCAGGGCAAGCAGAACCCACTGTGTCAAATTAGTGTGGAAAGAAAAGACTCCAAACAAGAACAAAACGTGAATATACTGCCACCCTGCCATGTTTGCCGAATTAAATATCACATCGAATTTTTCATTTCTCAAAGGGGCGTCGCATCCGGAGGAGTATATGTCCCGGGCGGCGGCTCTGGGCATGAAGGCGATTGCCATTGCGGATGAAAATTCGGTCGCGGGGATTGTGCGTGCCCATGCCCGGGCGCGCGAGATTGCCCGGCAGGTCAAGGAGCGACAGGACTGGGAAACAACCCATGGAAAGATGGGTCCTCATCTGCCGGACGGGTTCCATAACCCCGAGCGTGCGCCCACACTTTATGCCACGCCCCGGCTCATACCGGCGGCACGGCTGGTCTTTAAAGATGCCTGTGACATCACTGCACTGCCAGTCTGTCGCACTGGCTGGGGCAACCTGTGCCGAATCCTGTCCGCAGGGCGGCTCCGTGCGGAGAAAGGATCCTGTGATCTGCAGCTCGCGGATCTGCTGGAGCGGGCTGAAGGATTGCAGCTGATCCTCTGGCCAGAGGCGCAACAGGGGCAGCGCGGCGCGGGGGACTGGATGCAAACCGCGCAGCGTTTGACGCGCCGCTTTGGCGGCAAAATGCACGTCGGTCTCGCGCCGCAGTATGACGGGCGCGATCCCATGCGCTTTGCAGCACTTTCAGAAGCGGCTCGCAGGCTTGGTTTGCCAACACTGGCCAGTGCGGCCCCGCTTATGCATCACGGCGCGAGACGCAAGCTGGCGGATGTGGTCACTGCGATCCGGATGGGGCGGCGGGTGGATGATCTGGGCCGCGAGGCCCTGCCCAATGGTGAGGCGCGCATGCGGTCTGAGGTGGAGATGCGCCGTCTCTTTGCCGGGGCCGAAGGGGCGGTCGATCGTGCCTATGCCCTTGCACAGAGCCTGTCTTTCTCGCTTGATGCGTTGCGATACGAGTACCCGTCCGAGATCACAAGGGATGAAACGCCCAGCGAGCGGTTGCGGCGGCTTTCCTATGAGGGTCTCGCCTGGCGATATCCCGGTGGGGCGCCGGACAAGGTGCACCGCCTGCTCGAACACGAGCTGACCCTGATCGCCAAGCTCAAATACGAACCGTACTTTCTCACGGTCAGGGATATCGTGGCCTTCGCCCGCAGCCGCGACATTCTCTGTCAGGGTCGCGGGTCTGCCGCAAATTCGGTGGTTTGCTACTGCCTTGGTGTGACCTCTGTCTCACCCGAGATCGGCACCATGGTCTTTGAACGCTTCGTTTCCGAAGCGCGCGACGAGCCGCCCGACATTGACGTGGATTTTGAGCACGAGCGCCGCGAGGAGGTCATCCAGCACATCTACGAACGCTACGGGCGGCACCGGGCGGGGATCTGCGCCACGGTCGTGCATTACAGAGGCAAGCGCGCGATCCGCGAGGTTGGCCGCGCCATGGGTCTGACGGAAGACACGATCTCGGCATTGTCCTCCCAGTTGTGGGGGTTTTTCTCGACGAAGGGCATCGAGGCTGAGCGCATGGCGGAAATCGGGCTTGATGCAAACGACCGCCGCCTGCAGCAAACGCTGGCGCTGGTTTACGAGATCAACGGCTTTCCCCGCCACCTCAGTCAGCATGTGGGCGGGTTTGTGGTCACTGAAGGACGGCTTGACGAACTTGTGCCCATCGAGAATGCCACGATGGAAGGGCGCACGGTCATTTGCTGGGACAAGGACGACATCGAAGCCTTGGGTATTCTCAAGGTCGATGTGCTCAGCCTGGGGATGCTGACATGCATCCGCAAGGCCTTCGATCTTCTGAAGATGCATCACAACGTCGATCACACGCTGGCCACGCTGCCACCCGAAGATCCGGGTGTCTACGACATGCTCTGCGCGGCCGACAGCATTGGGGTCTTTCAGGTGGAAAGCCGTGCGCAGATGAACTTTCTGCCGCGCATGCGCCCGCGGTGTTTCTACGATCTGGTGATCGAGGTGGCGATCATCCGTCCGGGGCCCATTCAGGGCGATATGGTCCACCCCTACATCCGGCGCCGCAATGGAGAGGAGGAGGTCTCCTTCCCCTCTGATGAGTTGGGTGAGGTCCTGTGCAAGACGCTGGGTGTGCCGCTTTTTCAGGAACAGGCGATGCAGATTGCCATTGTCGGTGCGGGGTTCACGCCGGATCAGGCGGACCGGCTGCGCCGCTCACTTGCCACCTTTAAGCGGCATGGCAATGTCAGCGAGTTCAAAACACTCTTTCTGCGCGGTATGAAACGCAAAGGCTATGATGACGATTTTGCCGAGCGTTGCTTCTCTCAGATCGAAGGCTTTGGTTCTTACGGTTTTCCCGAAAGCCATGCGGCCAGCTTTGCACTGCTCGTTTATGCGTCAAGCTGGATCAAGCACCACCATCCGGGCATTTTCGCCTGCGCGCTGCTCAACTCCCAACCCATGGGGTTTTACGCACCGGCACAGATCGTGCGGGATGCGCGAGAACATGGGGTAGAGGTGCGCCCGATCTGCATCAACGCCAGCTTCTGGGACAATGTGATGGAAGCGGACGGGCATGGCGGTCTGGCCCTGCGGCTGGGTTTCCGGCAGATCAAGGGGCTGGCCGAAGAGGATGCCGCATGGCTGACGGCGGCGCGGGGCAACGGCTATCGCTCGGTCCGGGATGTCTGGCGACGTGCGGGCTTGAGCCCGGCGGTGGTGGAGCGTCTGGCAGAGGCGGATGTGTTTACGAAACTGGATCTGAACCGCCGCGAAGCGCTTTGGGACGCCAAGGCGCTTGCACCCGGCGCGCCGTTGCCGCTTTTTGCAGGAGACATTGATGGCGAGGTGATTGACGAGCCCGCAGCGCTGCTGCCCGAGATGAGCTTGGGCGAACATGTGGTGGAGGATTACGTCGCCATGCGGCTCACGCTCAAGGCTCATCCCATGGCGCTTCTGCGGCATCATCTGACCCCTCAGCCGGGCACAAAACCGACGCCGGTGCCTGTTTCGGACCGAAAAGCGCCTGACCTGTCGAAAATCAGCTACACAAGGGGCAATCCTGACTAGTTGGAATTCACACAATCTGCACCCTTCACGCCGTACGTCCTAGTCGCTACAAGGCATCACGCCCGAATGAGGAGAGCAGTGAAAATGAGTGCACCCAAACCCGTGGTCTTGTGCATTCTGGACGGATGGGGATTGAGCGACAGGTCAGAGGGCAACGCGCCCGCTTTGGCCGAAACGCCCAATATGGACAGGCTGATGGCCACCTGCCCGCATGCCACTCTCACCACCTTCGGGCCGGATGTGGGTCTGCCGCGCGGCCAGATGGGCAACTCCGAGGTTGGGCACACGAATATCGGCGCGGGTCGCGTCGTGGCCATGGATCTCGGTCAGATCGATCTGGCGATTGAAGAGGGCAGTTTTGGCAAAAACGCGCGGCTTAGAGACTTTGTAAATGCGCTGAAGACCAGTGGCGGCACGGCGCATGTCATCGGTGTCGTCTCTGATGGTGGCGTGCACGCGCATCTGTCACATATGATCGCTGCGGTGCAGGAGATCGCGGCGGCAGGTGTGCCGGTTGCCATTCACGCCCTTACAGATGGTCGTGACGTCGGCCCGCGCACCGCGTGTGGCTACATAGATACGCTGGAGTCCGCCTTGCCGTCAGGCGCAAGCATCGCCACCGTCACAGGCCGCTATTACGCCATGGACCGCGACATGCGTTGGGACCGCGTTTCAAGAGCCTATGATGCAATCGTTGACGGCTCCGGCGAGACTGCGCCAACGGCCAGAGCGGCGGTTGAAGCGTCTTACGAACGGGACGACAGCGATGAATTCGTGCAACCCACTGTCATCAAAGGCTACACGGGTGCCGCAAACGGCGACGGCGTATTTTGTCTGAATTTCCGTGCGGATCGCGCACGCGAGATCATGGCAGCAATTGGCGCGCCGGATTTTGACGCTTTTGACACCGGACATCGTCCGGAATGGGCAGCGATCATGGGCATGGCGCAGTATTCGGATGCACATGCCGGATACATGACGACGATGTATCCAAAACCGGACATCCCCAACACATTGGGCGCCTGGATTGCGCAGCATAGATTGCGCCAGTACCGTTTGGCCGAGACAGAGAAGTACCCGCATGTGACCTTCTTTTTGAATGGCGGCGAGGAAGTCGCCTTTTCTGGAGAAGATCGTCTGATGCCAAGCTCGCCGAAAGTGGCGACGTACGATCTGCAACCTGAGATGTCGGCGGGCGAGGTCACAGACGCCTTGGTCGCGGCGATCCAAGCGCGTTACGATCTGATCGTGGTGAACTATGCCAACCCGGACATGGTGGGACACACCGGCGACCTTGAAGCTGCCAAGCAAGCCTGCACAGCAGTTGATACGGGTCTCGGGCAAGCGCTTGACGCTCTTTCGGACGTTAATGGCGCCATGATCGTCACGGCCGATCATGGAAATTGTGACGTAATGATTGATCCCGAAACGGGCGGCCCGCACACCGCGCACACGCTCAACCCGGTGCCGGTAATCGTTGTCGGTGCCCCCGACGGCACAACAATCTCCGATGGACGTCTGGCTGATCTTGCGCCAACGATACTTCACTTGATGCAGATTGAACCACCTGCGGAAATGACGGGGCGTTGTTTAATTTCATGAGAATATTGCTGCTCGTCGCTGCACTTTTGTTGCCTGTTGAAGTCATCGCAAAGTCTGATGTGGTCGATCGTGCGCGTGCCGCAAGTGACAAACTGGAAACGGCGACAGAACAGTTGAAGGCTGCAGGTTCCGCGCGCGATCGCGTTAGCGCGCTGACCGCGACAATTCTGGCTTTTGAGGACGGCCTGCGCGCTTTGCGAAGCGGCGTGCGTCAGGCAGAAGCGCGCGAAGCTGAATTGACAGCTAAACTGCAAGATCGGGACGCCGAAGTTGCAGCGCTGCTGTCTGTGCTCATGACCCAGGGGAACGCGGGTTCACCTGTGATTTTGCTGCATCCCGGCGGGCCGCTGGGAGCTGTGCGTGCCGGTATGGTGTTGGCTGACGTGGCGCCCGCCCTGAACGTCCGCGCCAGCGACTTGCGCCAAGATCTGCAAGAACTTGAGCAATTGAGCGCATTGCAGGACGTTGCCTCCGGTAAGTTGGAAGAGGGTCTGGCAGACCTGCAATCTGCGCGCAGCGCGCTCAGTCAGGCCATCGCGGACCGCAAAGACCTGCCGAAACGGTTTATCGCCGACCCCGTTCGCGAGGCGATACTGATTGCGTCCGCCGACACGCTGTCGCGCTTTGCGGCAGGGCTCGACCAAATCACAGTTGATATCAAAGAGCCTGCTCCGCTGCAGCTTGACGGCCAGAAAGGTGCTCTGCCGCTCCCGGTGCAGGGCGAAGTTGTAAGGCGTGCCGGCGAAGCGGATGCTGCGGGCATTTCCCGCCCCGGGATCGTGCTTGCGACGCAGCCGCGGGCAATCGTGACCAGCCCGGTTTCTGCCACGCTGCGGTACGCGGGCCCTTTGCTTGATTTCGGAGAGGTTGTGATTCTCGAACCACAAGCCGAGGTTCTGTTTGTTCTGGCCGGTCTGAATGTCGTCTACGGCAGTGCCGGCGATATCGTAAATGCCGGTGACCCTCTGGGTCTGATGAGTGACGTGGGGCACAAAAATGCCGCAGAGTTGTCAACTGATGGTGATCAAGCTGGTGCTGCGCCGTTAGAAACGCTCTATATAGAAGTTAGACATAAGAATACGCCCGAGGATCCGAGTACCTGGTTCCTGATCGACAAGGATGGATAGAAAGATATGAAAAAATTTGCCATGGCGGCATTGGGGGGAACACTGGCAGGCGCGATCGCGACAACGCAGATCGCGGGCCCCCTTTTGGCGCAGGAATCAGCGAAGACGAGTTCGGTCTATGAACAGTTGGACTTGTTCGGAGATATTTTCGAACGCATTCGCGCCCAGTATGTCGAAGAAGTTGATCCTGCGGATCTGATTGAAGCGGCTATTGATGGGATGCTGACGTCGCTTGATCCACACTCCGGTTATCTCAGCCCAAGAGATGCGGAACAGATGCAGGTCAACACACGCGGCGAATTTGGCGGCTTGGGGATTGAAGTGACACAGGAAGAAGGTTTCGTGAAGGTTGTCTCTCCGATTGAAGGGACGCCGGCGGACGAAGCCGGTCTTGAGCCGGGCGATTTCATCACGCACGTGGATGGCGAATCTATTCTCGGTCTGACGTTGGATGAGGCGGTGACAATGATGCGCGGCCCCGTCGGGTCTGAGATCATCATCACTCTGGTGCGGGAAGGGGAGGCAGAACCCTTTGACGTCTCGATCATCCGCGACACCATTAAGCTGACCGCGGTGCGCTCCCGTTTGCAGGGCGACACGGTTGTGTTGCGTGTCACCACATTTAACGACCAGACATATACCAACCTCGAAGCCGGTTTGAACGATCGCATAGAAGAAGCCGGCGGAATCGATGCGATCAATGGAATCGTTCTGGATTTGCGCAACAATCCTGGTGGTCTTTTGACACAGGCGATCCGTGTATCCGACGCCTTCCTGGACGAAGGGGAAATTGTTTCCACGCGTGGTCGCGAAATTCAGGATGGTGAGCGTTTCAATGCGACCACAGGTGATCTGGCGCTGGGAAAACCGATGGTGGTTCTGATTAACGGCGGCTCAGCATCCGCGTCAGAAATCGTTGCGGGAGCTTTGCAGGACCACCGGCGGGCCATCGTGGTGGGAACCAAAAGCTTCGGAAAGGGTTCCGTGCAATCGGTACTGCCGTTGCGCAGCGATGGCGCCATGCGTCTGACCACAGCGCGCTATTATACTCCGTCCGGTCGCTCCATTCAGGCTTTGGGTGTATCCCCCGATATCGTGGTGGAACAGCCGCGCCGCCCCGTGGGCGAGGAAGCGGAAGAAGAGGAAAATCAGAGCCGCCCATCCCGTTCTGAATCGGATTTGCGCGGTGCGCTGAACAATGACAGCTTGTCTGACGACGAGATCAAACAGATCGAGGAAGATCGCGCCAAGGCAGAGGCCGCGGCTGCACTTCGGGAAGAGGACTATCAGCTGGCATACGCGATCGACATTCTGAAAGGTTTGTCGACGATCGCCCTGAACGACTGAAGCTCGCAACAAATTTGAGAAACCCCGCCGGATTACCGCGCGGGGTTTTATTCGCTTTCCACGCAATGGCGGCGAAACGCGCGTTTGAGCATATCGAGCTCGGCACGCAGAAGGTCAACCTCCGCGCGCAGATCAGCGCCCAGCGCCTCGCCGGCCATCAAGGTGATGCTTTCGAGCGTCTCGCCCGTGACTGCGTCGCGGATCAGAAGCGTATTGACACCATCTGATATTGCTTCCGCCGGGATCGGAACCTGCAAGAGCCATGTATCGTCTTTTTCAGTTGCCACGATTGTAACATCCGGAACTTCGCGATCTAGATGTGTGACTGAGAGCTCCGGCGCCTCGCTCTGCGCACTCAGCAGTCCTTGCCAGATACCAGTCTGCATATTTGTTTTTGTAAGCGTCAGCGCTGTCATTTACTCGGTCCTACAGCTGTGCTCGGGGCCTGCGGCTGAACGTCAGGTCCCGCAGGGTCACTTGGTTCATTCGCGGGTTTTCAAAGATTAGATCCAACCACGCTTTTTCGATGCGTTTCTCGTTGACGTTCGCGTAAGCGAGGTCGAACTCGACGGCAACGTCCTGTTGACCGATATCCATCTCGCGGACGATTTGTTCGGTGTTCGGGCCGTGTTGAATGTTCAGCCGCGCAAAAATCTCGATCGGCTTTTCAACATCCACAATCGTATTGACCCGCAGGATGTGGTTCCGTTTGAGATCTTTGATTGCGGAACCCGGCAAATCGAGTACCAACGACAGAAATGAGCCATCAAATTGGAATACATCAAGCCGCAAACCATACGGAGCAAGGTCTTCCTCGCGATGGTTACGAAGCTGGCGCAGGGTAAGCTCCGACTGGAAGCAGTCGTGAAAGAGAGTGACCTCTTCGCCCAAGCGCGCCTTGTTCTGCACAGACGATACGCCCTTCACCGGCAACGGCCCGCGCCAAATCTCCGGCCGCCACGACCAATCGGCGTTGTGTGGCACCGGGAAACTTGTGGACCCTACAACCGGCAATGCGAGCCTTTCGTCTGCCACGTAAATCAGGCTGTCCAGATGGGCACGCAACTGTCTTGCTCGAACGCTTTGACGTCTCAACGTGCTCAATTTTGCGGTTCCAGCCTCGCGTGCCGATAGGGCCCAACGGCTCAAAGCGCGGCGAAAGATCGCCGCGTCCCAGAAGGTATCGCCATCCTTGCTCATGGCCCGCTCGGTGCCTCGTCTCGCAGTTGTACCTTTGTCTCATGCAAAAGTTGTCAACATATAAACCGCGAGATAGCACCTGACGCAAGATATGGAATGTGTCAGCCCAGTTTTTTGGGCAGATACTACAATTCCATGTAAGAGTGGCCTTCTTCTGTGGCCCCGGGGTGCGTCACCGCGCCCAAGTATGTTGGACCAACCAGCTTCGCATATTTCCAAAGTGCGCCGGCACCATAGATCGTCTGGCGCGGCCCGCTCCAGTTCTGCTTTCGCTCGGCCATTTCCTCGTCAGAGACATCTACAGAAATCGTGCCTTCCATGGCGTTCAAGGTGATCATGTCGCCGTCTCTGAGCAGTGCAATCGGCCCGCCATGTGCTGCCTCCGGCCCCACATGACCAACGCAAAAGCCGCGCGTCGCGCCAGAAAAACGACCGTCCGTGATCAGCGCCACTTTCTTGCCCATGCCCTGACCCGAGAGCGCTGCCGTGGTTGCCAGCATCTCGCGCATGCCGGGGCCTCCGGCAGGGCCTTCGTTGCGGATCACAAAGACATCGCCTTCCTCATACGCGCGTTCCTGAACGGCCTCAAAGGCGTCTTGCTCGCATTCAAAGATGCGCGCTGGTCCCGTGAACAACAGGTGCTGTGGCTCCATGCCGGCAATTTTCACAATAGCGCCTTCCGGTGCCAGATTGCCTTTGAGCCCGACAACACCGCCGGTTTTCGACAGTGGTGTTTCAACCGGGTAGATCACACGGCCGTCGGCTTCCAGGCTGACCTTGTCAAGTTCTTCGCCGATCGAATATCCGGTGGCGGTCATGCAGTCTTCGTGGACGAGACCGGCCTTGCGCAGTTCTTTCATCACCACCGGTACGCCGCCAGCTTCATAAAGGTCCTTTGCCACGTACTGGCCGCCTGGTTTGAGATCGACGAAATATGGCGTATCGCGGAAGATTTCGCAGACATCCTCAAGAAAGAAGTCGATACCTGCCTCATGTGCCATCGCGGGCAGATGCAGGCCAGCGTTTGTGGATCCGCCGGTGCAAGCAACGATACGCGCCGCGTTCTCGAGGCTTTGCCTTGTGACGATGTCACGTGCGCGGATATTCTTTTCGATCAGGTTCATCACCGCTGCGCCCGACGCTTCGGCATAAGCATCGCGGCTTTCATATGGCGCAGGGGCACCCGCGGAGTTTGGCAGCGCGAGACCGATGGCTTCGGAAACGCAGGCCATTGTGTTGGCGGTAAACTGGCCGCCGCAGGCCCCTGCGGACGGGCAAGCCACGGCTTCGAGTTTCTCGAGCTCGCAAGTTGTCATATTACCCGCCTGATGCTGACCAACGGCTTCAAAAACATCCTGTACGGTGACGTCTTTTCCGTTCAGACGCCCGGGAAGGATCGACCCGCCATACAAAAAGACAGACGGTACGTTTAGACGGATCATCGCCATCATCATGCCGGGCAGAGACTTGTCACACCCGGCAAGTCCGACAATCGCATCATAGCAATGGCCACGCATGGTCAGCTCGACCGTGTCTGCAATTGCCTCCCTCGATGCGAGGGACGAGCGCATGCCCTCGTGACCCATGGCGATCCCATCGGTCACCGTGATTGTCGTGAACTCGCGGGGCGTGCCAAATTCGCGTTTCACACCCATCTTCACCGCCTGTGCCTGACGGTTCAGCGCGATGTTGCAAGGCGCGGCTTCGTTCCAGCACGTGGCAACACCTACGAGCGGCTGATGGATCTCGTCATCGGTCATGCCCATGGCGTAGTAGTAGGATCTGTGTGGCGCGCGCGCCGGTCCTTCGGTGACATGTCGGCTTGGCAGTTTGGATTTGTCAAATCGCTGGCTGGACATCGGGTCTCTCCCTAAAATGGTTCGAACCCAATAGCCAACCACCTGCATGGCTGCAAGGCTCTAGCGGCGCGCGGATTGCAGGGCGTTTCGCGCTCGGCGCTTGTATTGGCGATTGGGCAGTCCTAAGTTGACGGTCAGGCAGCGATGCCGGTGCCCTGCGGGTCCAGTCGGCCTGTCCTCAGGCCAGATGTGAAAGCCGGTTTATGGAACCCTCTATTTTTTCGTTTATTTGGAAGTACTCCAAGCGGGAACAGATTTTCCTTCTGTTCTTTACGGTTTTTACGTTCCCGTTTCTGTACGCAACGCTGGAGCTGCCAAAGAGGATCATCAATGATGCGATCGGCGCAGAAAGCGCGATTGTGGATGTCTGGGGCGTGGACGTTACGCAAATCCAGTTCCTGATGATCCTGTGCGGGCTCTACTTGGCAACGGTCTTGGCGCATGGGCTGCTCAAAATGCGTCTGAATACAATGAAGGGTATTCTCGCCGAGCGCATGCTGCGCCGATTCCGTTTCAAGCTGATTTCGCGCATGATGCGCTTCCCGCGTGTGTATTTCCGCTCAACCAGTCAGGGCGAACTTGTGTCCATGGTTACGTCAGAGGCCGAACCGATGGGCGGTCTGATGGGCGATGCTGTGGCGCAGCCGGTCTTCCAGGCCGGGCAGATGCTCATTATCGTGATCTTTCTTTTTGCACAAAGCTTCTGGTTCGGGCTTGCGGGCATTGCCCTTATTCCTTTGCAAGCGTGGCTGATCCCAATGCTGCAACGGCAGATTAACCAGCTGAACAAAAAACGTATTGTGCAGGTGCGCGCATTCTCGTCCGAGATTGGTGAGACGGCGGCAGGGATCACAGATCTGCGCACGAACGGTGGCTGGCGATACCGTCTTGCGACCTTCACGGATCGCTTGGGCAAGCTTTTTGCCATTCGTTTCCAGATTTACCAGAAAAAGTTCTTTATGAAGTTTCTCAACAACTTCATTACGCAACTCACGCCGTTTTTCTTTTATTCAGTCGGCGGCGTGCTGGCGATCCGGGGCGACATCACTGTGGGTGCCCTTGTCGCGGCACTGGGCGCTTACAAGGATCTGTCAAGCCCTTGGAAGGAACTGCTGACGTATTATAATCAGGTTCAGGACATGTCGCTGCGCTGGCAGATCGTGATCGAACGTTTTGCGCCGCCAAACATGATTGATGAAGAGCTCTTTGATGGCGAACCGCCCGAGGTTCCGCGTCTCGACGGAGCAATTTCGATCCAGAATGTCACCGTCCGAAATGCCGACGGAAACGCCGTTCTGGAAAACATCAATCTGGAAATTCCTGCAGGCTCGCGCGTGGCGATCGAGTCCACCAACCAGTCGGAACGTCTTGCTTTGGCGGAACTTTTGACGCGCGAAGTTTTACCCGCGCGCGGCGATGTCAGGATCGGTGGACTGGCCTTGAACGAATTACATCAATCCGTCATCGCGGCACGTATCGGGTATGCAAACTCCCGCCCCTATCTGTTTGACGGAACCTTGGGTGATAACCTTTTGATGCCGCTGAAGACCAGCCCGAAAACTGTGATGTGGGACCCCGATCGCAAGGACCGAGAAGCGTTGGAAGCCAAACGGTCGGGCAACAGCCTGGACAGAACAGACGCGGATTGGCTTGACCCGGGGCTGGCAGGTCTGACCACACCTGCAGAGGTGCGAACCTGGTGGTTCAGCCTGGTTCAGGCGATGGGTATAGACGATCTGATGTTCCGAAACATGATGAAGGCACGCATGGATCAGGAGCAGCACCCGGAACTGGCAAGGTGCCTTGTCGATCTGCGCGCCGACGTACACGAAAGGCTTTTGGAACGAGGTTTGGCCGATGTGGTCAACCGGTTTGACCCCGACCTTTTCAACCCATCGATCCCGCTTGGGGGTAACCTGATGTTCGCGTCTCCAAAGCTGGATATCTCGCAAGAAGGTCTGGCGGCAGAGCACAGCTTTCTGGCGTTGATAAGCGAATTGGATTTGTCGGAAAAGGGCATTGCTATTTCGCAGACCCTGATTGAAACGCTGCACCAGACGTTTGGAACAGATGGTACGAACCACCCGTTGTTCACCGCGTTAGGAATCGACGATGAGTTTTATGAACGTCTGGTCGACATTGCGATGCGCAGGCGTGAGAAAGGCGATCAGGCGATTTCACAAGACGAATTCGCACTGCTGCTGACCGTACCTTTTGCTTTCACGGCCGAACAGATCGGGCCCGGGTTCCCGGAAAGCTTCAAACAGGAAATCGTCGAGATACGAAAGCAGAAAGGTGCGGAAATGCGCGAACGCATGAAAGACCTTTTTGTGCCGGCAGACCCGGAGAATTATCTTCCGCGTCTGAGCATTCTGGAGAATGTGCTCTACGGACGCGTTTCCGATATGGCGGGTGTTCAAGGTGAATTGGTCGAAGATGTTGTGGCGGAAATCCTCGATGAAAAGGGACTCAAACGCCACGTGTCTGAGATCATAATGGACGTCAAAACCGGACTGGGCGGTGCCAATCTGGCCAGCATTTTCCAGGAAAGGGTTGCGTTCAGTCGGGCTGGTATCAAACGTCCGGATATTCTGATCCTCGATACCGCTCTGGCCAGCCACGACACACAGATGCGCAAGGAGGCGCGCGCGCGTTTGCAGGGTATCCTGCCGGATACCACGCTCATCTTTCTTGAAGCGCAGTTTGCCAACCCTGCGGCTTATGACATCCACATCAAAATCAATAACGGGCGGATAGATGGCGCCGACATTGAAGACGCGGTGGAAGAGCAGGCAACGGGCTCCGACGATTTGCGGCGCAAGATACAAGTCATTTCGCGCACCGAGCTTTTCGCCGGGCTTGATGCGCGAAGCCACCGTCTGCTGGCCTTTGCCGCCCAATGGTACAAGGTTCCAAAAGGCAAACGCATATTCAGTGCAGGTGAACGGCCAGATGCGGTCTACCTCTGCCTTGCCGGTCGCGGCATGCTGAGCCAGGTGAATGACGATGGCAAACGCCTCAACGTGACGGCGGTTGAGCCGGGCCGCCTGATCGGGGATTTGGCAGTTATCATGGGCGAGGAGCGACAACTGGACCTTATTGCCGAGGAGGACAGCAAGTTTCTGCGGATCAGTGCCGAACAGTTTCTTGCCGTGGTTGGACGAGACCCGGAAGTCTTGATGATATTGTTACAGACCGTCTCAGGGTATCTGTCCGGGGCGGCACGACTGATGCGAGGCGCCGGCATAGATATTCAGGCCGAAGCAGAGCGGCTGGAAGCGCAAGAAGCGGCAGAAGCGGAAATGAGCGCGGCAAAGTAGGAGCGCGGCAATGCTTAACCTGCCCGCCTATACGGCACATGAAGCGCTTGTCGCGCCCGCGCGCCCCAAGTCACAACTCTGGCGTCTTTTCATGGGTCTGGTTCTGGTCGCCGGCGTTTTTCTGTTTGCCAACCAGGTTATGCACCAGACACTGCGAACGCTGCTTGGCCCTACAGCCTATGGCGCTCTTGTCGGCAGTGACAGCGCGTCGTCTCAAATTTCGGTCATTTTTTTGCTGTCGTCCTTTGGGTTGCTGATCGTCGGTATTGTTGTTGCGTTGCGCGTGGTTCACGCACGCTGGATCACAGACGTCATCGGTGATCGGGCGGTTTTTGCAAAACAGTTTGCGGCCGTGCTGACACTGCTCTTAGTGATGAACTTTGCTATCGCGATACTGCCGCCGTGGGACTTTGGCGCGCCCCTTGAGCCAAATGTCCCTTTCAGAGCGTGGCTTTTGGTGCTGCCGTTTGCTCTTTGCGCTGTTCTGATACAGGTCAGTGCCGAAGAAATTCTGTTTCGCGGATATTTGCAGCAACAGCTCGCTGCGCGTTTTTCTTCGCCCGCTGTCTGGATATTGGTGCCTGCGCTGCTTTTCGGCTGGGGACATTACATGCCTCAAGCGGCTGGCGCCAACGCCAATCTGATCGTGATCTGGGCGTGCATATTTGGTGTTTTGATGGCGGATCTTACCGCCCGCGCCGGCACGCTTGGACCCGCCATCGCCGTGCATTTCATGAACAATGTGGTGGCAATTCTGGTCATTTCCGCGCAGGAGAGCCTGTCAGGTCTGTCACTATATCTCAGCCCGTTCACTCTTTCGGACACCGAACAGGTCAGAGCGTGGCTTCCCGTTGATTTCGCAATGATGATTGTGAGTTGGCTGGCCGCGCGGCTTGCGATCCGGCGTTGATTGCACTTTCGCGAGCAGCCCACTATTTAAGGCGCAAAAGCGCCGAAGGGGCACATAGATGAACTGGATCACCAATTACGTCCGACCGAGGATCAACTCGATCTTTTCGCGCCGCGAAACGCCGGACAACCTGTGGACCAAGTGCCCGGAATGCGGGACCATGCTGTTTCACAGAGAGGTCTCTGACAATCTGTACGTATGCACGAATTGCGGCCATCATATGCATATCACGCCGCGTGCCAGGTTTGCGTCGCTGTTTGACGGCGGTGTGTTCACTGAAATCGCGGTTCCAGCCCCCAAAACGGACCCGTTGAACTTTCGCGATCAGAAAAAGTACCCTGATCGTTTGCGCACCGCCCAAAAGGAAACAAGCGAAAGCGAGGCGATGCTGGTCGCCACCGGTGATATCGGCCGAACGCCGATTGTGGCTGCGGCGCAGGATTTTTCGTTCATGGCCGGCTCCATGGGCATGTACGTGGGCAACGCAATCATTGCGGCCGCGCAGGAAGCGGTAAAAACCAGACGCCCGTTGATCCTGTTTTCTGCTGCCGGCGGGGCACGCATGCAGGAAGGCATTCTGTCGCTGATGCAAATGCCGCGTACAACGGTTGCCGTCGAAATGCTGAAAGAAGCGGGCCTGCCTTATATTGTTGTGCTCACACACCCAACAACCGGCGGCGTTACGGCGAGCTATGCGATGCTGGGGGATGTTCAGATTTCCGAACCCAATGCGCTTATCTGTTTTGCTGGTCCCAGGGTCATTGAACAGACAATTCGTGAAAAGCTTCCCGAAGGATTCCAGCGCGCGGAGTATCTGCTGGATCACGGCATGCTTGACCGTGTCATACACCGCACAAAGATGCGCGAAGAACTGATTACGATTACGCGCATGTTGCTCGGTCTGTCGCCGGCAGTGAGAGGAGACCTGCCAGCACCGCAGCCGGAGCCAGCCGTTGCGTCAGAGGCTGAAGCGGCCGCGGTGGACCAAGCCGAACAATGACCACTGCGACATCCGACGTCATCCTGGAGCGGATGATGGCGCTTCATCCGAAAGTTATTGATCTTACTCTCGATCGTGTCTGGCGTCTGCTTGACGCTCTGGGCAATCCTCAAGACAACCTGCCACCAGTGATCCATATTGCGGGCACAAACGGCAAAGGGTCTACCCAAGCGATGATACGCGCCGGGTTGGAGGCATCTGGCAAACGTGTTCATGCCTACACCAGCCCGCATCTCGCGCGATTTCACGAACGCATTCGCGTTGCTGGCCACCTGATCTCAGAGCCTGATCTGACAGACGTTCTGGATGAATGCTACGCGGCAAATGCCGGTGCGAACATCACCTATTTTGAGATCACGACCTGCGCCGCACTTTTGGCTTTTGCGCGCACGCCAGCGGATTTCACGTTACTGGAAGTGGGTCTGGGGGGGCGCCTGGACGCAACAAATGTGGTGTCCCATCCGGCATTGACGGCGATCACGCCGGTATCGATGGATCATGAACAATTCCTGGGCGACACGATTTCCAAGATCGCTTTCGAGAAGGCAGGGATCATAAAGCGGGGCATTCCATGTATCGTGGCGCGCCAGGACCCGGACGGGATGGAGACGATCGAAGATGTGGCGGCGCGCATCGGTGCTCCGGTTCTCGCGTATGGCCAACACTGGCACATCGGACCGGATCGCGACCGGATGAGCTTTCAGGACGAGACCGGTCTTTTGGATGTGCCGCGCCCTAATCTGCCGGGGAACCATCAGATCATCAACGCAGGTGTGGCGTTGGTTGCCTTGAGACATTTGGGATGCGACGCGTCGGCTTGTGAGGCTGCGGTGACTCAGGCCCACTGGCCCGCACGCATGCAACGTCTGAAAAACGGCCCTTTCGTTTCAGCCGTGCCAGACTTTGAGGTGTGGCTTGACGGTGGTCACAACCCTGCCGCCGGGTCTGCTCTCGCCGACCACCTGAATCAATTGCCCAAAAGACCGACTTATCTCATCTGTGGAATGCTCAATACAAAAGACGTTGGCGGGTACCTTCGACCTTTGGCTGGCACTGCCGAAAAGCTATTTGCTGTGTCCATTCCGGGCGAGCCGAACACACTGCCAGCGGACAAAACGGCCGAGGCTGCGGTTTCTTCGGGGTTTTCTTCGGCTCAGGCATCAAAGGACGTATCGTCCGCTTTGGCGCAGATCGCTGCGGAGTGTCCGCATGCGCGCGTTCTGATATGCGGCTCTCTTTATCTGGCTGGAGCCGTCTTGCGTGAAAACGACTGAACCTCCCTATTGACCCCAGTCCGCGCCTTGCATTTCACGCAGACGCGAGGCGGTGCGTTCAAACTCAAATGTGCCTTCGCCTTCCAGATAGAGCATTTCCGGTTTGGCCGCAGCGGAACAAATCAGTCGCACTCTTGCTTCGTAAAGCGCATCGATCAGGGTGACAAATCGCTTTGCTTCGTTGAAATTGTCACGCGACAAGGCCGGAATGTCGTCCAGCAACAAGACCTTCACGGCCTCGGCCAGTGCCAGATAGTCGCCGGCACCCAGAGCCTGCCCGCAAAGCCTGTGAAATCCCGCGCGCGCAATGCCGTTTCGAAACGCCGGAATTTCCACTTGGCGACCCTTCACATGCAAAACCAGAGTGCTGCCCTGGCCACCGGCAAGATCATTCCAGACCGCATCCATTGCTGCGCGCGATTCCGCGTTGGCTGGTGTGAAATACACTTGTTGACCACCGAGACGATCTTGCCGGTAATCCGTGGGGCTGACCAGCTCGTGTACCGCCATTCGATCCTTGATAAGGTCGATGAACGGTAAAAAGAGCGCCCGGTTCAGACCATCTTTGTAAAGCTCGTCAGGGTGACGGTTCGACGTGGTAATCATCACCACGCCGTCCGCAAACAGTGCCTCGAAAAGCCGCCCCACGATCATTGCGTCTGTAATGTCTGTGATTTGCATTTCGTCAAATGCGAGCAAGCGCACCTTGATGGCAACATCGGCAGCAACGGGAGCAATGGCATCTTCCACGCCGCTTTTGCGGACTTTGTGTATTTCGGCATGGATCTCTTGCATGAAGGCGTGGAAATGCACGCGGCGGCTAGGAATTCCGTCCAGATGCTGCACAAAAAGATCCATCAACATCGATTTTCCGCGTCCGACGCCACCCCAGAAATAAACTCCCTTTGGCGGGTCCGGTGCTTTGCGAAACAAGCCGCGTTTGACCGGTGTGAGCAACGCGTCATGAACGCGTTCGAATTCTGGCAGGGCGGCGATTTGTGCTGGGTCTTCGGTCAACTCCCCCTGGCGCACGAGGTCCATGTAATGTTGGGTCAAACTGGTCATATTGTCCCTTAGCCCGAGCATTGGGCGGAGGGAAGAGTCCGGTGCGCATCAAAATTTGTTATGCGAGGCCAAAAACTCCTGAATTGACGAAATTTGCGTTCCCGGTAGGTTGCAAATCACCAAGGAGGCACCATGCCGAGCCGTACGCCGCTTTTTACACCGGTCCTGATCGTAGGCTGCGTCATCATTATAGTTAGTTTCGCCATTCGCTCGGCGTTTGGCGTTTTCCAGATTCCCATCGCTGAGGAATTTGGTTGGCTGCGCACGGAGTTTTCCCTGGCGATTGCAGTTCAGAACCTTGCGTGGGGTATTGGACAACCCATTTTCGGTGCTTTGGCCGAAAAGATTGGTGACCGGAAAGCTATTATAATCGGTTCGATCATTTATGCTTTGGGGCTGGTGCTAACTGCGGCCTCTGTCACACCGCTGGAACATCAGCTTTACGCTTGGCTTGTCGGTTTCGGTATTGCGGGCACCGGGTTCGGTGTGATCCTTGCCGTGGTCGGGCGCGCCGCTTCGGATGAAAACCGGTCGATGTCTTTGGCCGTTGTTTCAGCGGCAGGCAGTGGCGGACAGATTTTCGGCCCACCCTTGGCGGAGTGGCTGCTGAGTTTCATGCCGTGGCAAACGATTTTCCTTTCGTTTGCCGCCGCTATTCTTCTGGTTTTGCCTCTTTTGCCGATGATGCGTGCGCCGAAGATGGCCGGCAAATCGGAACTTGACGAAAGCCTGGGCGAGATCCTCGTCAAAGCTTTCAAAGACCCGTCCTACACATTCATTTTCCTTGGGTTTTTCTCTTGCGGGTACCAGCTGGCTTTTGTGACAGCACACTTTCCAGCGTTTGTTACCGAATTGTGCGGGCCAATTGCGCCGGGCGGCATACTGGACACAATGGGGATAAGTACCACCTCGGCCTTGGGTGCCGTTGCGATTTCGCTGATCGGTCTGGCCAATATTGCGGGTACTCTGATCGCTGGTTGGCTGGGTAAGTACTACACAAAAAAGTATCTGCTCGCTGGTATCTATACTGGACGCACGATCGTATCGATCCTCTTTATTTTGTTTCCGATCACGCCACTTTCCGTCATTTTGTTTTCGGTCGCCATGGGCAGCTTGTGGCTGGCGACGATCCCACTGACTTCGGGTCTCATCGCGCATATCTACGGCCTGCGCTATATGGGCACGCTTTACGGCATCGTCTTTTTCAGCCATCAGCTCGGCAGCTTTATGGGTGCGTGGCTTGGTGGCCGTATGTACGACGTTTATGGCGATTACACTTTGGTCTGGTGGATCGGCATCGCGGTGGGCGCCTTTAGTGCGATCATCCATTTGCCGATCCGGGAACGGCGTCTGGAAGGATTGCAGACGGCTTAGGATGTCGCCGTCGCGAAAGACCGGATTGCTTCAAAGACCTCCGCCGTATGAGTATAGGTCAGACCGTGCCCTGCGTCAGGCAAGACAACGTGTTCGACATTACTGTTCCAGCCGGACAAAACATTTTTGGCATCTAACGGAATAATCGCATCCTCAGACCCCCAAACGGCAAGGACAGGCAGGTCCGCGTCTTTGATGGCCCTATGCTGAGCGTCCATCTGGCCTTTCAAAATACCGCGCAAACTCATGAAAACAGAGGGCAAAAAGCCTCGATAGTCGAGTTCTTCATTCTGCATGCGGTTGATGTCGGGTACGGAGGTTTCCAACGTTGCTTCCTTTCTCAACCCACCGCGCAAGATGGACGGGTAGAGCAGCAGCATGAGCCAGAATCCAAAGATCGGGACTGATATCAAAAAGCGCGTCGTGCCACTGGCAACTGTTTTCATACCGGCAGGGGCCAGCAAGACGAGATTGCGAATGCCCACAGGTTGCCGGGCAGCATAAGCCGTCGCCACAGCGCCACCCATCGAGTAGCCTATCACTGTCAGGTCATCGTCGATCTTTTCATGTTCCAGGAGGTCATTAACCTGGCGGATGAAAAATGCCGTATCCTGATCGCCGGGCACGCGGTCGGAATAGCCGCGTCCATAAATATCGTAAGTCAGCACGCGCATCCCATGATCGGCCAGAAGCGGTGCAAGACCATTCCAGACAAAGCTCGGCGTTGTCAGACCATGAATGCACAGTACGACAGGACCGTCTTGCGGCCCAAACCAGCGAAAGTGTGTTTTGCCCTGCGAAAGTTCGGCAAACTGTCCCGGTGCATTTTTGCGCATCCGGTCAGTCATTGGTTTGCGCAAGGCTTCGATCACCAGTGGCACCGCAATAATGCCGGCGAAAAGCAACAGCGCCCACATAATCATGACTGCGATTTCCAGCGATCCAGAACGTAGCGGGTCGTCATGAGGTCAAGATGCGCGCCACCGCCGTTTTTAAAGAGAGTGATTTCCGCGTCGCTTTGACGGCGGAACGCATCCGTATCGTAGTAGTGCGCCACGATGTCACTTGCGCTGAATGTTCCCGCTTCAATCGGGATCTTAAGCTCTCCGATATGATCGACGGTTGTCTCCAGACTGTCCACAAAAACACTGGATCGTGCGAGGGCCGTGTCATCCGCCTCACGCATGTCAGGACGGTAAGCGCCGATAAGGTCAATGTGCTGGCCGGGTTTGAGCCAATCCCCTTGCAGAATGGGCTTGGTGGACATTGTTGCGCAAATGACGATATCGGCGGCATGCACCGCAGCCTCCAGATCAGTGGCGATTGTCATCCCGCCGCACTCTGCAGCCAGTTTTTCGGCATTGCATGCTGTGCGGTTCCAGACGGTAAAACGCGCTTGCGGGAAAAGTGCACTGTAGGCTGCGTGCAAACCTCTCGCCTGTGTTCCGGCCCCGACGATCAGGATGTCGCTGCAGTCGGGGCGGGCCAACCGTCGCGCGGCCAAAAGGCTGTCGCCTGCCGTTTTCCACTTGGTGACCAGATGAAAATCGACCACCGCTTCCAACTCGCCGGTTCCGTCAGAGTAGAGCGTGACACCACCGTTGACAGATGAGACCTCTTTGTCCGGGTTCTTCGGAAAAACTGTCGCGGATTTCACCGCCAGTCCCAGGCCATCTATCCAGGCGGCGCGGTTCAACAGGGTGTCGGGCTCACGATAAAGAAACGTGTCCGCAATCTCAGCTTTCGGCAGCAGATGGCCAGCGGCCAAAGCGTCCGTCAGACCCATCCAGTCCAAAAGGGTGTCGCCCTCATCAAAGGAGATGAAAGGTGGCGCGCTCATGCAGCTTCCTCTTTTGTTAACAGCCCTTCGTCGACCAACCGTGCGGCCCACCCTTGTGGACCTTGAAAGAGATGTGTTCGCCAGCCGAAACTCTGAGCCGCAGCGATGTTATCGGACCGGTCATCAGTGAAGAGGAGGGCATCGCCTCTCAAGCCCGACGTTTCTTCCAGACGCGCATAGATGTCCCGATGAGGTTTCGTGACCCCCATGTGACCTGAAATAAAGTCGCAGTCGAAGGCGCGCAGAAAAGAATAATGCGTTGCAGCGTAGTCGTAGCTTTGAATGCCAAAATTCGTCAGCGAGAATACCGGCATGCCTTTGGTTTGCAATGCTTTCATCAAGCGAACAGAGTGGTCGATCACCGGTGTCGCAAGCTCGATCCATCGATCGTGCCACATCCTGATTTCGGCACGCCATTTCGGGTTTTCCTCGGCCGTTGCATAAATCGTTTCGGTAAAATGTTCGCCGCGATCGACCCGTTCGTTCATGAAGTGCAGATCCACATCGTCAAACATGGCGCGGCGCTTTTCCAGGCCGATCACGCGATCATAAAACCGTTCCGGCTGCCATTCGATCAGCACGTTGCCAATGTCAAAAACGACGGCGTCCGGCTTTAAGTTTGTCATCGAACTCACCTTTTGTACAACGCTACTCTCAGCTTGCTGCGGCGCGCAAGCACCGTTCCAACGTGTTCAGGAACCGAGATCGGTCCGCTTTGGTAAACCCTTTGCCGCCGCCTTGCCGGAACGGGTCAGCCGCGCGCAGATCCGCCATCAGGTCACGGGTGGCCAGCGCTGGGCCGATGTTGGTCGATGTCAACGTATCACCGTTGTGTTTGATCACCTGTGCGCCGGCCTCGATGCAGCGCGCTGCAAGCGGAATGTCACCTGTCACCACGACATCTCCATTGCCACATCGCTCCGCGATCCACTGGTCAGCGACATCCGGTCCTTTCGGAACAATTATCGTTTCGACGAGCGGGTTGCGTGATGGGCGCAGGCCGCCATTTGAAACGACATACATCCTGAGGCCGTGTCGCGTTGCCACGCGCTCTGCCTCATCCTTTACCGGGCAAGCATCCGCGTCGATGTAGACTGCGGTCATGCGTATAGCGCATCCGCGTGAAAGGCTACGTGCTCTTCCATAAAGGTCGCAATGAAGAAATAGCTGTGGTCATATCCCGGTTGCAGACGCAGAACGGCCTGTTGCCGACGCGCGTTGACCGCTTCTGCAAAGGCTTCAGGCTTGAGCAGATCAATGAACTGATCCTTGGTGCCCGTGTCGATCAGCATCGGGCCGTCAAAGCCTTTTTCGCGCATGAGCAACGTCGCATCGTGTGGCGCCCAAACACTTTCGTCCTCACCCAGATAGGCATTGAATTGCTTGCGACCCCAGTCACTGGCCGTGGGGTTTGAAATCGGCGCGAACGCTGAAACTGAAGAGAACCTGTCGGCATGCGTCATAGCGATGGTCAGCGCGCCATGTCCGCCCATCGAATGGCCGGTGATGGCCTGACGGCTCATATCCACCTCAAAGTTTCGCCCAAGCGCCGTCGGCAGTTCTTCGGTGATATAGTCCCACATTTTGAAGTGGGGTGCCCATGGGCTCTCGGTGGCATTCACATAAAACCCCGCGCCCTGTCCGAGATCATAGGCCTCATCATTTGCCACGTCATCGCCGCGCGGTGATGTGTCAGGGTAAATCAGCGCAATCCCATGGTCCGCGGCCCAGACCTGCGCACCTGCCTTGGTCATTGCGTTTTCGTGCGTGCACGTCAGGCCGGACAGAAACCACAAAAGCGGGACGGGTCCGCTCTGCGCCTCTTCCGGTAGGAACAGACCGAAGGTCATATCGCAGGCACAACTGTCAGACCGGTGGGTGTAAACACCCTGGGTGCCTCCAAAGCAGGCGTTTTCGGATACTGTTTGCATGGCATGTCTTCCCTGTCTCTTTGGCACTTGGCTATCGTGTGACGCGCGACCTCGCAAGCCTTCAAAAGAGCGGTTCGACAGCCGCGATAATGGCACTGACGGAAAATATGCTCAGGATCGTGGACACAAGGATTGCGGCCGACGCGCGCTGGGGTGCCGCACCGTAGTGCTGGGCCAATATGAAAACGTTACCGGCCACGGGTAGTGCCGCGGCCGAGATAACGACAGCCGCCGTAAAGCCGTCTACCGGGAAAAGGAAAATCAAGGCGATGGCAACAAGCGCCGGGTGCAGCACAAGTTTGCAGAACGTCAGCCAGCTTGCGACAGACAGGCGTTCTGCTGATTTCGAGGCCAAAGACGCGCCGATCGCAAACAACGCTCCGGGTGTGGCCGCCGCACTGAGAAGATCGAGAAAACTGGCCATCGGCCCGGGGATCGGCAGCCGCAAGGCCGACCACGCAAGACCAGCGGCGATTGCGACAATCATCGGATTCCGGAGCAGCCCAAGAGTGACAGTCCGCAAGGTTCCCGCGTTGATGCGACCGTCGCGCGAGCCGGTGATCAGAATCACGATCAGGCTGGAAAAGACCACAAGATCGATGCTGACGGCCATAACAATAGGTGCGATCGCGGTTGCGCCGAACAACAAAGTCAACATCGGGATACCCAGAAATCCTACGTTGCCCATCGTGGCGCACTGCGCTTCCACAGCACTCACTGCGATATCCTGCCCGCGCAGCAAGGCAGCCGCGGCTGCTACAAGATAGACTGCGAATGTTGCGCAAAGGTATCCCAGCACCAGATTGGTGTTCCAGATTTCGGCCAGTGTCAGGTTTGAAGAAAACCGGAAGATGAGGGCGGACAGCGGGAAATAGAAAACGAATTTGGTGAGATAGGCGGTGGCCTCTTCATTAAAAAAACGCGTGCGCCCTGCCCAGTAGCCGAGTGCAACCAGTGCGAAAAAGGGCACAATCCGCAGGAAAATCTCAAACATCGCGGCAGAATGCCATGGGGTCTGAGCGCTGGTGACGCATTATTTTTGTCCAGACTGGTTTTGCGATAGCCGCTTTGCATGGACGATAATCGCCGGATTTTCGCGTTGCCAGAACAATTTACGTACTTTTCCGTCTGCAAAGGGCGACACGGCTCGCTTCGTCTCGACGATCAGGGCGACGCGATTTTCCTTGGGAACTGAACTAAACGGTTTATATTTGTATCAGCTTCTGCCGAGGTAATTTATGTCATCCACGACACTGGCCGTACGAAAAGGCCGCAAATTCGATCAGGTTCTCGAAGGTGCCCGGGAAGTGTTTTTGTCGGATGGTTTCGAGGGTGCAAGCGTTGATGAAATCGCGCGTGTGGCGAGCGTTTCCAAAGCGACGCTGTATAGTTATTTTCCGGACAAACGGCTTTTGTTCATGGAAGTGGCCACAGCAGAATGTCAGCGTCAGGCGCGCGATGCTCTGGACAACATCGATATGCAGGCGCCGCCGCGCGACGTGCTGACACAGACCGGATTGCATTTCCTGCGTTTCATCACCTCAGAAATCGGGAAGCGCATTTTTCGTATTTGTGTGGCTGAATCAGACCGGTTTCCCGAACTGGGCCAGAAATTCTACAGCTCCGGCCCGGCTGTTTTTCGCGCTGAAATGGCCGTCTATTTTGAACAAGCTCAGTCGCGTGGTGAGTTGCGTTTGGCTGATCCGGTTCTTGCGGCAGATCAATTTGGTGAGCTGTGCAAGGCGGATATCTGGCCGCGCCTGATATTCGGCGTCATCGACACAGTGACAGAGGCTGATATTCAACGCGTGGTAGACAATGCTGTGCAAACCTTCATGGCCCGCTACGGGACCTGAGCAGACTCGACTCACAGAGTGCGAAGCGCTACTTGTTGGGAGAACAAAATAAGAACATAAGAATCTCTCTGCTCGGTGCTGCCATGAAAAACCGCCGCATTCTTTCTGTGTGGTTCCCCCATTTCGGAGCTGAGCGATGGATGCGCCGCGACCCGGGTCTGGTCGAGGCTCCATTGGGTGTTGTCGAGGAACAGCATAACGCTCAGGTCCTGTCTTCGATCAATGCCGTGGCAGGTGGATTTGGATTGCGCGTGGGTCAGCCGGTGCGGGATGCACATGCAATGTGTGAAGTCCTGTTGACGCGGAGTCGTAGCGTACCTGCGGAGGTGGCGTTTCTGGGTGCGTTGCAGCGGTGGGCCGGAAAATTCAGCCCGTGGGTCGCGCCTGAGGGCGTTGATGGTCTCGTGGTGGATTTGACGGGCTGTGCGCATCTCTTTGGCGGAGAGGTGCCGCTGCTCAAGGTTGTGCAACAAGATTGCATGGATCTGGGCCTCACGGTCTGTATGGGCTTGGCGGATACACGTGGCGCGGCCTGGGCTTTGGCCCGGTTTGCCGGACAGCAGGCTGGATCGCACCGCAGCGGAGATTCCATTGATCAGGAAGCGCGAGCGACGCGCGCTCGCGCTGGCAAAAGGCGACACTGGACAAAGGGCGGTGCTGCTCCGCCGATGACAATTGGTCCGGACACGCGCACCCAGCGGATCGCGGCCCCCGGGCAGAACTACTCGGCACTCAGCGCATTGCCGGTGGCATCCTTACGTCTGGAGCCGGACGTGGCAGCGCAGCTGTCGCGTCTGGGCTTGAGGCGTGTAGGAGATCTTTTGGGCCAGCCGCGGGCCAGCCTTGCGCGGCGGTTCGGGCGTGATCTGGTGCTGCGTTTGGATCAGGCGATGGGATCTGCGCCGGAACCCGTATCGCCTGCTAAGGCGCCTGATCACTTCGCCGTTCGCATGACATTGCCGGATCCAATCGGTCTTGAGACGGATATTCTTGCTGGCCTCGACAGGCTCTTGCCCCGGATGTGTGACAGCCTCAAAGCCAAGGGGCGCGGTGTGCGCAGGCTGGTGTTTCAGGCTTACCGCACGGATCAGGATGTGCAATCGGTCGAGATCGGACTTGCACGCCCTAGCCGGGAGCCGGAGCGCATCCGTCCGCTGATCGCTCTAAAGCTCGACCAGATCGATGCAGGTTTTGGCATCGACATGTTGCGGCTGGAGGCGTTGCAGACTGAACCCATCCACGCGCGCGCGCCGGTGGGGCATCTGGAGGCCGGTGCAGCTGTCTCGGATCGCCTCGCAGGGCATACGGCGATGGATGACCTGATCGGGCGCATCGGCGCGCGTACTGGGCTGGATGCGATTACGCGGCTGAAGCCGGCCTCCAGCCATATCCCGGAGAAGACGTCGACGGTTCTGGCGGCGGCCTGGTCGGAGGCGCATGACGCAGACTGGCCGACACCGGCAAATCCGCGTCCTCTTTTGCTGTGGCACCCTGAGCCGGTTCAGGCGGAGGACCGTCCGCAGGTGCCACAGCAATTCCGCTGGCGTGGTCAGAACCTGTGGCGGGTGCGGGCAATCGGTCCGGAACGGATCGCGCCTGAATGGTGGCTTGATGACCCGCACTGGCGCAGTGGCGTGCGAGACTATTGGGTGACTCAAACAGAGGACGGGCAGCGGTTGTGGCTTTTCTACGCCCATGGTCACATGATGTCCTCGGGATGGTTTTGTCAGGGGGCTTTTGCATGAGCAAAGAACGGCGTTTCGCGGGGCTTGATTTGCGCGGCAAAGAGCGCAACTCTGCAGTATGAATTATCAAGTGCCGCCGACAAGCAACCTGCACAGCTTCCCGCCCACCCAGGTTGCATTTCACCGCACCGAACTCTCTGTTATACTATCGCTATACGGGCGTTTCGTCGCCGCTGGCGAATGGCGAGACTACGGCATATCCAGCCTGCGGGATGTCGCGGTCTTCTCAGTTTTCCGACGAACGGCAGAAAACCCGCTCTACCGTATCGAAAAACGCCCCAAACAGCGCGACAAACAGGGCATGTACACTGTCGTCGGCATGGACGGCCAGATCTTGCGGCGCGGCCATGACCTGAAAACCGTGCTGCGCGTTCTTGAGCGTAAACTGATCCGCGCTGTGGAATGACGCGAACACATCCTTTGCCAGGATGTGTGCCTCCGGCGCGGATACTTAGGGATCAAAGAAAGACAGACGTTTGAAGGCAACCGGTGATCCGTCGCCCTGGGCTTCAATTCTGGCAATGGCACTTGCTGTCTTTTCAAGGGAAACTGCCATATGCGCTGCATTGGCGTGGATCAGTGTTTTGTCATCACAAACAAGCGCCACATGTCCTTTCCAGAAAACGAGGTCGTTGCGGCGCAACATGTCCGGTGACGCAAGCGTTTCGCCCAAAGCTTCGGCCTGCTGGTCGCTGTCGCCCGGGCAGGGGTGGTTGCACGCCAGCAATGCGGCTTGAATGAGCCCCGAACAGTCAATACCGAGGTGAGAATTCCCGCCCCAAAGATAAGGCGTGCCCAAAAACAACCCTGCAACCGCCGCCGGATCGACTTCAAAGTGATCATTGGGAACGAGATGTCGGATGGGTATAAAACCCAATTGAGATTGCACGAATTTGTCAGTCTGCCCCAGAGCTTTTATGCTGGATCCATGGCTGAGATGGGCCAGATCAGGCGATTTGATATCTGCCGCCTCATATACATGTGTTTGACGAACCGACACTTTGTGCGTGCTGTTGTATGCTGCTCCGATCGCTTCTTGGCTCAAAGTGCCACAATACCCGTCTTTCTCAGCGCGGACGAGGCAATACCCGTTCGTTTGGCCCAAGACAGTGATTGCGTCGCCGTAAAGCAGCTGGCGATCACGTGGGCCGCTTGGCCCGCGCATCAAATCCGCAACAGGTTGGATGACCGTTGCGGACCGATGCATCGTGACGCTGCGTGGATCTGGCGTTTCTCTTGGGTCGGTCACGATGGACGATACCGCCGGACGACTTCGAACAAGGCGCGAATACCTTGTCCGGCCCCACCTTTGCTGCGTGCCGGTGCCTCCGTCGGGTTCCAGCCGTAGATGTCAAAATGGGCATATGGTCCGGCTTCCACGAAACGGCGCAGGAACAGAGCGGCGGTGATCGAGCCGGCAAACCCGCCTTTGGGCGCATTGTCCAGATCGGCGATCCCCGGTTCGATCATGGCCTCATACGGTTCATGAAACGGCATGCGCCAAACCGGGTCTTGTTCAACCTTTGCGGCAGTTTCCAAAGCTGAGACGAAAGCCTGGTCATCGCAATAGTAAGGGGCGAGGTCCGGCCCAAGAGCAACGCGGGCTGCTCCCGTCAAAGTGGCCATGGAAACCGTAAGGTCCGGTTTGTCTTCCTGTGCGAAAGTCAATGCATCGGCTAAGACGAGCCGGCCTTCGGCGTCCGTGTTGTTGATCTCGACGGTAAGCCCCTTGCGGGAGGTCAAAACATCGCCGGGGCGGAACGCGTTGCCAGACACCGCGTTTTCAACCGCCGGTATCAGGACACGCAGCCTGATCTTCTGCTTTGTTGCCATGAGCATATGCGCAAGACCCAGAACATTGGCAGCCCCTCCCATGTCCTTTTTCATCAGGCCCATCGATCCGCCCGGTTTCAGGTTCAAGCCACCGGTGTCAAAACAGACACCCTTGCCCACAAGCGTGATCTTTGGGCCCGAACTGCCCCAGGTGAGGTCGATCAGGCGCGGTGCGCGATCTGCTGCGCGCCCCACGGCGTGGATCAGGGGGAAGTTCTTGTCGATCAACGCGTCGCCGGTGATCACAGTCACTGCGGCTTTGTGTTCTTGTGCCAGGGCGCGGGTGGCGTCCTCCAATTCAGACGGCCCCATATGGTTTGCAGGTGTGTTGATCAGATCGCGGGCCAGCATCTCTCCGGTGGCGAGCGCGTTCAGGGTATCAACATCATACCCATCGACCGCCACCAACTTGGGGCCTTGCACGTTCCGATTGACGTATGTGTCGAAACTGTACGCGGTGAGCAAGCAACCCAGAAGCTCCGCCTGAGCTTGAGCGTCTTCCGGGGCTTCGGTTATGCTGTAAACGCCCGCGGACAATTTCGAAAACCCGGCTGCGAGACGAAATCGCGTCCTGCTCCGGCTTGCAGCGGTGCCATACCCGATCAGCGCCGAAGCCGCAGTTCCGTCGTTGCCCGGGACATAAACCACCTGTCCTAACTTCGCTTCGAATCCCTGCGATTTGACCCAGTTCCTCGACTCGACCGGTTGAGTCTCCAGCCAGTTTTGCAAGGTGCTCTGTTCCAGCACGAAAACCGGAACCGCCGGTTTTCCCGGCTCCGCGAAGTGGCCTGTCATCGGGACGTCTCTGCTTTGTTCTGCTCTTGCAACCTATAGCGATCTACGGGCTGTGCAAGCGATCAGATGGTGACGTCCTGCAAGTCCCAGATAGCAGTCAGAGACTGTTCGCCGGTACGCACCAATCGTGCCAAGGTTGCTGCGACTGCTGGTTCATCCTGTGCATCAAGTGCGCAAATCACATCGTTGGCGACGCGCGCCAGCACGAGCATACCAACTTGTTCGGAAATTGCGATAAGCGACCTGGCGCATTTTCGGAGTTGTTTTTTCTCCCCCGAGCTATGCAATCGGCTGCAATGAGAAAGACGTAAGGCCAATTCCTCCATGGCGCGGCACACGACATCTTCTGCCGCAGCTTCACCAAGTTCGGCATAAAGCGCGCCAAGCCTGTCGTAGTCGACATGCACGGTTTCCATCGGCCTGAGTGTCAGGACATGGTTCATTTTCACTCACCCTTTTGCGCCCCCACGGCACTATGATGAAGTGCACTAAAAACCTGACCAAAGGGTTGAGACAGATAGTTTTTCCCGCAAAATTTGACGAAAAATGCTCCATCATGCGGTAAGTCATTTTGCACCTGATCATGATCGCACTTTGCGCGACTCGGATGCAAATTCGCAGAAAGAGTTTTAAAGCACAGCAAACTTCCGAAATTGGGCCGGCTGAGCGGCAGACTTGGGTTGAAGCGATTGAAAACTATGCCTAACTGCCATGCAACCAGAACCGGAGGCACGTGTGGATCAAGTCCTATCTCTTGCGGCCAGCAACCTGCTGTCACCCATTATCCTGTCATTCGCTCTGGGTGTTGCAGCGTCGATGGCTCGATCCGATCTCAGCGTGCCGGAAGCAGCCGCAAAAGCTCTGTCGATCTACCTCTTGTTTGCGATCGGTTTCAAAGGCGGCGTTAGCGTGGCCGCGCATGGTATTGATGCCAAGCTGGGCCTGACGTTGTTTGCGGGCATCATACTGTCTGCTGCTCTGCCATTAATTGCATTTGCGCTTTTGAACGTCATGACAAAGCTAAGCCGTCTCGACGCCGCCGCTGTTGCAGCCCACTACGGTTCAATTTCAATCGTGACATTTGTAGCCGCAACAGCTGTCTTGGAAAGCAGCGGCATAACCTCCGAAGGCTACATGGTCGCAGTCGCCGCTGCTATGGAAGCGCCGGCGATCCTGTCCGCGCTGTGGTTGATTTCCCGGGGAAGTCCCGATCGCAGAATGGACGGACAGTTGTGGCGCGAGATTCTGTTGAACGGCTCGATTGTCTTGCTGATTGGGTCCTTTTTTATAGGGTGGATAACCGGCGAAGAGGGTCTGGCCGAAATTTCCAGCTTTATCGTTGCGCCTTTCAAAGGTGTCTTGTGCCTTTTCTTGCTGGACATGGGCTTGGTCGCCGGACGCGGGCTGCGCGGCGGCGGCGGGGTTTTGCGGCCCGGGGTTCTGGCGTTTGGGGTCTTGATGCCACTGATCGGAAGTGCGCTTGGCGCCGGTTTCGGGCTGGCACTGGGGCTATCGTCCGGTGGTCTGGCTTTGCTGATGGTGTTATCGGCTTCGGCGTCTTACATTGCGGTTCCTGCTGCAATGCGTGTTGCGCTGCCAGAAGCCAACCCGTCCATTTACCTTACGCTCTCGCTCGGGGTGACGTTTCCATTTAATCTGACGCTGGGCATTCCGCTTTATATAGCGGTTGCAGCAGCAATAACGGGAGGCTGACGCGATGAAAACACATAAGGCCAAGCGGGTCGAAATTACGATCGAGGCGATCATGCAATCCCGTCTCACCGATGCGTTGCGCTCGGCCGAAGTCACGGGATACACCGTTCTGCCCGTTCTGGGAGGTTCGGGACGTTCAGGCGACTGGGTAAGGTCAGGAGAGATCGGGCGGGCCAGTGGCATGGTGCAGGTCGTTTGTATCATCCGGCCAGACCGTGTGAACGCGCTTTTGGAGGCCGCTTTTGCGGTGGTCCAAAAGCACATCGGCGTCGTCTCTGTCTCCGACTGTGATGTGCTGCGCGCCGAGCGGTTTTAACTTTTTTTAAACCAAGTTTAAGCCAGTCTGCGCCTTATGAACAAGCGCGCTGTTACACTTGAACTTCCCCCCGATCTTTTCTTTGCTGTGCACGATCTTGCGTCCGAACAACAGGGCACAGTATCGAAAGTCGTCGAGGAACTCGTGACCGAGCAATTGTGCCGCAAGAAGGGCGTCAAAACGCGCCCCGGTCCGACCAATGAAAAACTGGTGTTTGCACTGCAGAACCTCTTGTTTCGCGATATGGCGGAGGCCTCGGGGTGGCGGGATCTGGATGCACGCTTGCGGAAACACGGGTATTTCCTGCGGATATCCATAGGTGGATTGTCCTTGCACACGCGCACAAGTGGGCAAAAGCTTTGCCATACCCACGATCTGGGATTTTCCTATGGCACGTTCATTCGGCGGTTTGGTCCCGGCAAACCAAGTGATCCGCGCGACCCTTGATATTTCCATTCGTGTTTGTGAGCGAATGCCTGTCGCGTCTTTTGTGATAGGCTCTTGCGCGCACGATGGGTTCCTGATGTTCTGAACATCATGTAACCACAACCGACGGAACGCTCAGTGCTTGCCGACACACTTGCCGCTTTTAGAATTGCTATCCGTCTGCTGCTGCCTTTGTTTTCCGTGCATATCTTCGTGCGATTGGTCGTCGCGGCCATTCTGGTACCATCAATTGGCGCATTGCTTGCCTTTACGCTCTCTTTTTCCGATCAGGCGGCGCTGACCGATCAGGATATTGCAAAATTCCTGCTGACGCCCGCAGGCGCGATTGGCATGCTGGCCGTTGCGTCGCTTGTTCTGGCGGCCGCTGTGGTTGATGTGGCCGCGATGACCTCGGTTTTGCGGTCCGCCGAGAACAGTCCGGCGCGCGCATTGAAGGCGGCCGCAGGTTTTCTGGCCTCCGCACTTCCGCGGCTGGCTTTGTTTGCGGTGCATTTCCTGCTGCGGGTATTGGTGTTGACCCTGCCGTTTCTGGCAATCAGCGGCGTTGCGGCCCTTGTTCTGCTCGGCGAATTCGACATCAACTATTACCTATCCTTCCGCCCCCCTGAGTTTATGACAACGGTTGCCATCGGCGCTGTATGTGCGCTGGTCCTGATGCTTGTGCTGCTTGAACGCCTGTCTGCCTGGGCTATCGCAATGCACCTGGTCGTCTTTGACATGCAACATCCTGCAAATGCCTTTCGTTTGAGCCGCGACAGCATGCGCGGGCAACGCCTGACTTTAATTCTGCGTTTGCTGACATGGTTCGGCATTCGCTTTGTGCTGGCCTCACTTGTTGTCGCGATCTTTGGTTTTCTTCTGGCGGAAGGACCCCCTTTCTTCGATGAAAACCTGCGCTTGTTTTTCACAGTCACAGCAGTTTTGTTGGGCATCTGGCTGTTGGTGAATACGTCGGTCAATGCAGTGTCGAACGGCGCTTTGGCGGAAATCCTGAACGAAGAGTTTGATCGCTATCTTGATATGGGCCGCGCGCAGGGCGAGTTCAAAAGTCGCGCGCAGACCCGTGCCTGGTTGCCTTTGGCGGTGACCGCCATTGCGCTGGTCAGTCTGATTGTGAGCGGTGTCGCCTTCAACGGGGTCGGTGGTGTCGAAAAAGTTGATGTGATCGGACATAGGGGCGCCGCGGCAAGCCGTCCCGAAAACACAATGGCGGCCGTCGTGAAAGCCGTCGAAGACGGTGCTGACTGGGTTGAAATCGACGTGCAAGAGAGCGCAGAGGGTGACGTTATTGTTGTACATGACAGTGACTTTATGAAAGCAGCTGGCGTCGCGACCAAGGTTTGGGACGTCACCGCAGAAGAACTGTCCGGGATCGATATCGGAAGCTGGTTTGATCCTGCCTATGCCAGCGAACGGACACCGACTCTGCGCGATGTGCTCCAAGCCGTTAAAGGGCGCTCGCGCCTGATCATCGAACTCAAGTACTACGGCCACGATGTCGATCTTGAAAACCGGGTGATTGCGCTCGTGGAAGAGGCGGGCATGGCCGACCAGATTGCCACCATGTCTTTGAAGTATCCAGCAGTGCAAAAGATGATTTCCCTGCGTCCGGATTGGCGGACGGGCGTTCTGGCGGCCACGTCTGTCGGTAATCTGGCGGAACTGGAAGGTGACTTTCTGGCCGTAAGCACATCACGTATTTCCGGTCGGTTGATCCGGCAGGCGCACGGGGCCGGCAAGGATGTCTACGTTTGGACGGTCAACGATGCAGCAACCATGTCTCGCATGATTTCTATGGGTGTCGACGGCCTGATCACCGACAAGCCGGATCTTGCACGCCTGATTTTGGACGAATATGCCGCGTTAAGCACACCTCAACGCGTCATGCTGCGGCTCGGCGACGTGGTGGGCGTTGCCTTTGACATACTACCGGACGAGGAGCCGAGTATATGAGGCGCTGGACCGCGCTTTTGCTCCTAGCGGTCGGTGGCGTTGCCGCAGCCGAGGGCAGCGACAGTTTGACGAACCTGCAGCGCAGCTTCGAAATGCCGGCGCATCGTTCATTGCAAAATACGATCCGGGATGGCGAAAACGCACTGATACCCTTTGAAACGGATGGATGCAGTGGCGGAATGTCGTGGAGTTGGCAGCTGGCCGCTGACCTCTTTCCAGGATTTGAAGCGAGTCAGGGTCAACGTCCGCCCTGGGAAAATTGCTGCGTGACCCATGACATTGCCTACCACAACGCCGGCGGCGCGGCGGACGCAGAGAGCAGTTTCGATGCCCGCCTTGCGGCCGACACTGCATTGGAACAATGTGTCCGCGCTCAGGGGGCGTCGGACGCAAAATCATTGGCGGGCTTGTATTCGGTAAGCGAGGATCAGATTCTGCGGGCTTATGATCTAATTTCGCAATCCATGTATAACGCGGTTCGCCTCGGTGGTGGGCCTTGTTCCGGACTGCCTTGGCGATGGGGTTTCGGGTACAAAGGATGTGTTCCGGGCCTGTGACCCGATTAGCTCGCACGGTCCCAGAAGGTGATAAAGGCGAACACGCGACACAAATTCAACTTAAAGTTATTGATGTCGCCTCTATTCTAAGGCGACAAACTTTTACATGAAACTCCCATTTTTTTGTTTCCTTGGATAATGGCGGAGGCCGATTACTATGAAATTTATAAAGGCATTTGCGATTGCAGGCTTGTTTGCCGCACCAGCAAGCTCGGTGGGTGCGGCAACAATAGAGATTATTCAATCAGCGTCTGTGCCAGAGCAGTCTACGAACTACACCGATGTCGCGGCGCTTCCGTCGATCAATAAATTCGATGCTTCTTTGGGCAAATTGCAAAGCGTTATGCTGACACTGAAAGGCACCGTCGGGGGCAGCGCAAAACTGGAGAGCCTGGCAAGTCTGTCGGGTGACATCTCGTGGAATGTCCAAGCGAACGTGTCGGCTGGGGTTGCTGGATTTTCCGTTTCCGGATCCATTGGAAGCGGCGGGTAGTTTTTTGCAAGCGCGTTTGACGATAATATCGATTTCGCCGGAATTTCGGGGTTTTCGTCAGGTCCTGTTTCGGCGACCGGCACAGTGTCGGAGACGCCGACCGATAGCACGGTTCTGGACCTTTTCACTGGGATCGGAAAAATTGACATTCTGGTCGCCGCGCGGGGTACGTCTGGCGTAGAAAATAGTCCCGGAAATACCGTTACGGTCTTTAGCACAAGTGCTGGCGCGGAAGTTGAAGTCAAGTACACCTATGAGCATACAATGGCACCCGTTCCTTTGCCGGCCGGGCTGCCGCTTTTGGCTGTCGGCATTGGGGTGCTCGGGGTCATTGGGCGCTGGAAAAGCGCGATTTAACGACAGAATAGGGCGCTCAATTCTGCCTGCACGCTTTTGAGATGACAACCATAGGCCGGATGAGCGACGCGTCGGGACCTGTTCGTGAGAAAGCGACACCCGGTGGCGCTGCATCGAGCAACGTCGCGCGCGCGTCGCCTATTGGTACAGATCAGTGCAACGGGATGCAAGAACGCGAGTGTCCAAATACGGCTGATTGAACGGAGCCGCCGATTGTTCATCGGCGACCCGGCGCCTTGCAGACCGTATCAGCCTGACTTCAGATTGTCAGGATCGATAATATGACCGCGATTGGTTTCCACGTAGTGTGCGATCCCCGCAAGGCAGGAGGGTTGCCCGCCAAATCCGCCCCATGGACTAAAGTGAGGTATGTGCACGTATGTTGTGGGGTCCCGCTTGAGGAGGTTGGCAAACACGGCAGCCACGATCAAACCGCCCGCGCCTGCAAGTTTCCCGTCTCCATGCTGTTGCGCTTCCTGCAAAGCGTAAAACCAAAGTGGGGTTTTCTTGAAGCCCTTGGCCGCAAGCGGTACCGGAATGTCGACGGCGGCTGTACCCAGATGCGCCGCAAACTGCTGTCCGCTGGCCAGTTGATAGGTGTAGCGATCGCGGATCATGTTGCGCAACGCAAGATTTTTGGATTGCGCCAGCGTGAGCGTTTCACCGATTTCCGCAAGTTCAATCGTGCTGTTCACAAACGGCAATTCCAGCAGAGGTGATCCCATGGACGGGCCAACGGGACGCGCCTTTTGACATGTGTTGCTGTTGTCCATTTCAAAGAACATGTTCATGTCCATATTTGCGTCCGCCGGGCGCGGACCAAACCCCGTGGTGGCAAACAGACCCACCGGCGTCGCACCAGCGTTCATTTGATACTCGAACTGAGTCGTCGCATGCCCGAAACGGTAACACGCGCCGGTAAACTCAACCGGCATCACGGGTGCGTCCCAGCCGAAGATATTCTCGGACATGGCGCGATCCAGACAAGATTCCTGAACAAAGGCTTTCAGCAACTCGTTCCAGACGATCCATTGATAGTGCAGCCGGATGAAGCGACGTACCTCCTGAAAGCTGGTCAGACCGGGGGAGACGTGATTTTCCCACACCTCGGCACTCATCCCGTCATGCGCACAGCCTTTGATGTCGCCAGCGACAGCACCACCCTCTTTGATCTTGCTCATCAGGATGTTGTGGAGCTCAATGAACAGTCCCTGCACCTGGGCGACGATTATATTCTCGTCGTTGCGGGGATCGCCGATCAAGGCTTTGCCAGCGGGTGTCCGCGCCAGATCAAGCGGGTTATCCGCGCGCCCGAAGACAAGCATATGATCTTGTTCCCCTTTGCCGTAGAGATGTGGCGAGGCTTCGGGTCCGTCTCCGTACACGCAGTCCAGATCAAGGCTGGGCGTGCGAATATTGGGGATGGTTGCCGGATCAATGCGCGTTCCCAGTGCAGAGGTTGCATCCAGCGTGATGTCGTGGTCAACAAACTGTCCGAAGAACGTCATACCTGCGTCGGCATGACCGTTCAGATTGCTGGTGGCGCGCATCGTTTCGGACAGCTCGTGAAGCGCCTGAATGACGTCGGCATGCGTGATGTTTTGGATGTGCACAGGGTTTGGTGGCTTTAGTCGACCAAGTGTTTGTGCAAATGGCTTTGCGGGTCCGGCACCTTCAAGGCAAATCTTGGTCATTTGATCAAGGCGCGTAAGACCATGGTGCATAGCTGTCATAATTATTCTCCTGAAAACCAATCGTTACAATTGCCTGGGGAAAATCGTCCCTAGGTGGTGCGCGCATACCAGAAAACCGCAGAAAATTCAATTTTTACGAGAATTTTATTCAGGGGAAACGACAAAGCCCGCCGCGTGCAGAAGCGGCGGGCTAGGCTTGCGCGTAAAGTCTGTCAGCCTTTTTTGAGAACTTCACGTCCCAGCAATTCGGCGATCTGCACTGCGTTTAGGGCGGCGCCCTTGCGCAAATTGTCCGATACACACCAAAGATTCAGCCCGTTGTCGATGGTACTGTCCTGGCGTATCCGGCTGACAAACGTTGCGAAATCGCCCACGCATTCAATGGGAGAGACGTAACCGCCGTCTTCACGCTTGTCGATGACCATGACGCCGGGCGCTTCGCGCAGAATGTCGCGCGCTTCGTCTTCGTCCAGGTGATCTTCAAACTCAATATTGACCGCTTCTGAGTGTCCAACAAAGACCGGCACGCGGACGCAGGTCGCCGTCACTTTGATTGATGGATCGACGATTTTCTTCGTCTCGACCATCATTTTCCACTCTTCTTTTGTATCGCCGGAATCCATGAATACGTCGATCTGTGGAATAACATTGAAGGCAATCTGCTTTTGGAACTTTTTGGCTAGTGTATCATCGACCGGATTGTAAATCGACTTTGTTTGATCCCAGAGTTCGTCTATTCCGTCTTTGCCTGCGCCAGACACGGACTGGTATGTCGAAACAACGACGCGCTTGATTGTGGCGCGATCATGCAGCGGTTTCAGAGCAACAACCATCTGGGCGGTCGAACAGTTCGGATTGGCGATGATGTTCCTTTTGGCGTAATCGTGCACCGCCTCAGGGTTCACTTCCGGAACGATCAGCGGGATGTCGGGATCATACCGGTATAGCGACGAGTTATCGATCACGACGCACCCTGCTTTCGCCGCTCTTGGGCCATAGGTTTTGGTCGCATCAGACCCAATAGCAAAGAGCGCCATGTCCCAGCCGGCAAAATCGAATGTGTCGATGTCCTTCGTCGTCAGCGTCTTATCCCCAAAGCTTACTTCTGTGCCCAGCGATTTGCGGGACGCCAGAACGGCAATCTCATCCACCGGGAAGTGGCGTTCAGCAAGGATATTCAGCATTTCGCGGCCCACATTGCCTGTGGCGCCCGCAACAACGACGCGGTAACCCATCGGTTTACTCCAATTGACTCTCGTGATGGTGCGGGCCTCTTATACGCCTTCTTGCGTCGTGGAAAGAGGCACTTTGCGTGATAGGTAGTGTCTTAGCGCGGGCCGAAACAGATATCGACTGGTGCCAAGATCGACAGGCGCAGGATTATGACGCAGACAAGCCGCTTTTACGAAGAGCTTCCGCGAGAAACAGACTTTTCCCTTCTGACGAATGATAGCGTCTACCATGCTGTGCCGTCCGGTTGGCTGATCGGCGTTGCAGATATCAAGGGATCAACCGCTTTGGTGGAGAGCGGCCAGTACAAAACCGTCAACCTTGTAGGCGCGGCGGTGATTTCGGCAATGATGAATGCGGTTGAACATGCGCCGTTTCCATTCGTGTTCGGGGGTGACGGCGCAAGCTTCGCCATCCAACCGGACTTCGAAGTGACGGCGCGCCAAGCCATGTCCGCGGTTGCGAGATGGGCTGACGCTGAATTTGGGATCGAAATGCGCGTTGCTTTGGTGCCCATGAGCGATGTGCGAATGGCAGGCGCTGACGTGCGGGTGGCGAGATTTGCCGTGTCGAGCGAGGCCGATTACGCGATGTTCGCCGGTGGCGGGTTACTCTGGGCGGAGAATCAGATGAAAGATGGCGCTTTTGCGCTGGCCAAAGCGCCTCCGGGCACTATTCCAGATCTTACCGGCTTGTCGTGTCGATGGGCGAATATGAAAGCCACGCAAGGCACCATCCTGTCTTTGGTCATTGCGCCTCGGTCCGGTGCGAACCCCGGTGATATCGAAGAGGTTCTGCGCAAGGTCATCCGCATTGCAGATGGATTGTCGCGCGGCGGTCACCCGTCACCGGACACCGGGATGGAGGCGCGTTGGGCGGCCAAAAGTGCCCGTCTCGAAGGCCATGCAGCGCGCGGTCACGGTTCGCTTTTTGTCGCCAGCTTGCGCGCCGGTTTCGAATCCGCTTTCTATTGGGTGCTTTTTAAGTTGCGGATCGTTTTGGCTGGGTTTGATCCGCACCACTACGCCCGCACCGTGGCCGCAAATGCCGATTTCAGAAAGCTGGACGACGGACTGAAGATGACGCTTGATTGCGACCCGGAAACACTCGCCGCACTTGAACGTACCCTAGCGGACGCGCAAACCAGAGGTTTCATCCGCTATGGCATGGTCACGCAGAACGAGGCGATGATGACTTGCATTGTTCCCTCGCCTATGACGGATGATCACCTGCATTTTGTCGACGGTGCGAAAGGCGGATACACGTCCGCTGCAACCAAAATCAAGTCTCTATGACGCCTTTCCACTTGGCAGCGCTATGGCGTGCGTTCTGCAGCAGCAATGCGATGTCCATGGCAACGGCAACAAACCGTGCCCCTGCTTCGAGGGAGGCCGCGATCATATCGTCATCCGTCGTCAGAATGCCGGCGGCCTTCCCGCTTGCGCTGATTTTTTTCAATGCATCCAGCACTGTTGCGTGCATGTCAGGGTGTTGGGTTTGCCCCAAATAACCCATGCTTGCAGACAGATCGGCAGGGCCGATGAAAACGCCATCAACACCCTCAACCGTGAGTATCTCATCGAGGTTCTCGAGACCTGTTTTGTTTTCCACCTGCACCAACAGGCAAATCTGTTCGCTTGCGGTCGGACCGTAGTTTTCCATCTGACCGAAATCAGACACGCGTCCAACGGAATATCCCACACCACGCGTTCCTTCAGGTGGGTATCGGCAGGCACGCACAAGTTCGCGCGCCTGTTCTGCTGTTTCCACCATTGGCACAAGTATTGACTGCGCCCCAACGTCCAGCACTTGCTTGATGATCCATGTCTCGCCGACGGGCACGCGGACCACCGGGTGGCTGGCGCTGCCCTTCAGAGCGATCATTTGATCCCGAATTGACCGGATGTCGTTTGGGGAGTGTTCGCCGTCGATCAACAACCAGTCAAAACCGGCGTGTCCCATGATTTCCGCGGTGTAACTTTCGGCAATGCTCATCCAGCATCCGAATACGGTCTTGCCGTCAGCCAGTGCAGCTTTGAATGGATTGATCGGTGCGGGCATGCCAGTCTCCTTGCATCGGGGTTGGCGCACATTGGGTCAAGTATGAAAAAAAGGCCAGCGCCTGTTGTGGTTTAACGGCCTGTGTGTCCGAAAGAGATTTTGTGCCTCCGGCGGGGATATTTTTTGATCAAAGAAACTCTTGAACCGGTTGGAGGGATTGACGAGGAGCGTTGTATGGGACCTGATTACGAATTTGAAAGAGCTGCGATTGCAAAAGGTATCGCCTGCATCGCGGGCGTTGATGAAGTCGGGCGCGGGCCGTTGGCTGGGCCGGTTGTAGCAGCTGCGGTCATATTGGATCCCGGCAATATCCCGGAAGGTCTGAACGACTCAAAGAAACTGACTGCGCGTCGGCGCGATGCGTTGGCCAAGCAACTGTGGTATTGCGCCAAAATCGGGCTCGGCGCGGCAACGGTGGAGGAAATTGACAGCATAAATATTCTGCGCGCCAGTCATTTGGCCATGGTGCGCGCCGTGCGAGGGCTGCCGCAGATGCCGGATTTGGCGCTTATCGACGGCAACATGGAACCGCAAGGTCTGGAATGCGCTGCCCAAACGGTGGTGAAGGGCGATGCGCGTTGCTTGTCCATTGCGGCGGCTTCTGTCGTTGCGAAAACAGCGCGCGACCGCACCATGGTGGATTTGGCGCAACAGCACCCGGGCTATGGATGGGAGACTAATATGGGCTATGGATCAAAAAGTCACATGTTGGCGCTTCAAAATCTAGGGCCAACCCCACACCATAGACGGTCGTTTAAGCCGGTCCACAACATATTGTATCAAGCGAAAATCATAAATACTTGATTCAAAAAAGAAATTGACCGCGAATCGCCTTTGACTCATCTTGGAGCCAACAAACGAGTGCAAAGCACCGGGACCAGAGGCAGAATGATGACGACACGGACGAAACGCGCTGCTGCGCTTCCGCTAAACACGATTATTGACGGCGACTGCATTGAGGTCATGAGCGGCCTGCCGGAGGCGTCTGTTGACCTGATCTTCGCGGACCCGCCTTACAATTTGCAGCTTAAAGGCGATCTGCATCGCCCGGATAACAGCCGTGTGGATGCCGTCGATGACGCGTGGGATCAGTTTGCGAGTTTTCGCGCTTATGATCGCTTCACGCGTGATTGGTTGGCCGCTGCGCGTCGCCTCCTGAAACCCAATGGAGCGATCTGGGTCATCGGCTCCTACCACAACATTTTCCGCGTCGGCGCAGCCCTTCAGGATGCGGGTTACTGGATTTTGAATGATGTTGTGTGGCGCAAGTCGAACCCGATGCCGAATTTTCGTGGAAAACGCTTTACCAATGCGCATGAGACCATGATCTGGGCGGGACGGGATGAAACCAGCAAATACACTTTCAACTATGAAGCCCTTAAGGCACTGAACGAAGGTATTCAGATGCGATCCGACTGGGTTATGCCGATCTGTACAGGTCATGAGCGCCTGAAAGATGACAATGGCGAAAAGGCACATCCCACCCAGAAACCGGAAGCGCTCTTGCATCGGGTGCTTGTCGGATCGACCAATCCAGGTGACGTGGTGCTCGACCCGTTTTTTGGGACGGGTACAACGGGGGCTGTTGCCAAGATGCTGGGCCGCGAGTTCATCGGGATTGAGCGCGAAAGCAGCTATCGCACGGTAGCGGAAAAGCGTATCGCCAAGGTGCGCAAATTCGACCGGGACGCCTTGCAGGTCAGTGCTTCGAAACGGTCGGAACCGCGCGTTCCGTTCGGCCAGCTTGTCGAACGCGGGATGTTGCGACCAGGAGAAGAGCTCTTTTCCATGAACAAGCGCTTCAAAGCCAAAGTCCGGGCAGACGGCACATTGATCGGTGGCGATGTCAGAGGGTCGATCCATCAGGTTGGCGCGGCCTTTGAAAAGGCGCCGAGTTGCAACGGCTGGACCTACTGGTGCTTCAAGCGCGACGGCAAAATGGTACCCATCGATGTGCTGCGCCAGCAGATCCGATCAGAAATGCGCAATTAAACTATCATTTCAGCGAACACCGCCGGTGCCTGTGGCCTTTTGAACAAGGCTGCCTGTAATAGGCACCCGACTTGACCCCGCCAGCGACGGCGGGGTTTTTTTATCGCGGCAGCGGATTGGTGGCGGTGTTATAGTTGGACCAGTTGCTGATGTCCGGGTAATGCGCTTTGCGCCAAGCCCGCACTCGCGGGTTCATAATGCGGCGCCAAAGTGGTGGCACCATAGCCGCCATGGTCATGACAGGATAGCCATAGGGCAACTGCGGTGCTTCCTCTTCGGAATACGTCTGCAAAACCGGATAGCGTCGATTGGGCTTGAAGTGGTGATCTGAGTGGCGTTGAAGATTGATAAGCAGCCAATTTGAGACGCGTTGATCCGAGTTCCAAGAATGGCGCGGCTGAACATGCTCGTACTTCCCTTCGCCAAGATGTCTGCGCGTGAGACCATAGTGTTCGATGTAATTGACCAACTCGAGTTGCCAGATCGCTGTACCGGCCTGAACAAGAAAAAGCGCCAGTCCTGACCAGCCGCCCAGCACCAAGGCAAGTGCCAGCATGCCGGCTTGCAACGCGCAGTACCGCACAAACGGGTTGGCGGCGGAGTGCCACGGTAGGCCCTTGCGCATGAGCATTTTGCGCTCGGCTTGGAATGCGGACAGCAATGATTGTCGCAGAACACGGGGATAAAACCTGTGAAACCCCTCGTTATACCTTGCTGTCACGGCATCTGCGGGCGTGCCGACATACCGGTGGTGGACGAGCAAATGCTCTGACCGGAAGTGCGAATACAGAACCATGGCCAACAAAGCATCGGCCAACCAGCGCTCGGCTTTGTCGGCCTGATGCATGAGTTCATGGCTATAGTTAATGCCAACGGTTCCCGTGATCACACCGACGCCGAAGAACAGAAAGACCTTTTCGAAACTGCCGAGATGATCTGTCTGAGACGCGTACCAGATCAGGCTGAAAAGCATGCAAAACTGAAGCGGGGCCCAGATCAGTGTGATCCATCTGTAGGCCAAAAGGTCTGAATCTGCCGCGTCTGGATCGGCGTTGGCCGTAAAACGCCCTACTGCAAGATCGAGACCTGAAAAAAGATACCACGTGCAAAGCGGCAAAAGTGCCAGCGTCCATCCTCCCCAAATCGCGCCGATATAGGCCAATGGGATTAGAGCCAGCGAGATGCAAAATGGTGCCGCACTTGGTAAAGGGCCCGTCGGAGTTGTGGTGTCGGATGTCATACAGAGACCCTAGGTCACCGTGTCGCGGCAGCCAAGCCACGACCTTGCGTTACTGCGCGAGATCAAATGCTTTACGCATGACTGTTGGTAGGTCGCTTGGGCGAAAGGTGTCGGCGGGCATGAACCGTCCGCGCGACGCGTCCTTGCATTCATCCACTTGAGCGACGAAAACGTGCAAGACAAGATGGAAGTGCGTGAATGTGTGGCGCACTTCGCCGTCCAGTAATCGCCAGTCGGCATGGCAGGGCGGGTCAACCTCTTGTAAAGGCAGGGTATGGTCAACCCAATCCGATCCCGGCCACCCCAGCATCCCGCCAAGTAGGCCTTTGTCAGGGCGTGTTTCCAGTAACCATGCACCATCAGCCCGACGCGCAAGAAACACAGTACCGTGTCGCACCGGTTTTGGTTTTTTGGGCATCTTTTTAGGCAGCTCGGGTGCCGTGCCATCTGCTCGGGCAATACAGGGGTCCCGCCACGGGCAAATCCCGCAGGCAGGCGATTTCGGCGTGCAGATCGTCGCGCCAAGATCCATCACTGCCTGCGCATAGTCACCGGCGCGCGCGTGAGGTGTAATTCGTTCCGCAAGCGTCATTAATTCCGGTTTCGCCTCGGGCAGCGGCGTGTGGATGCTGTGCAACCGGCTCATGACCCGCTCTACGTTCCCGTCGAGCACAGTGTGTCGCAGATCAAAGGCGATCGACGCAATTGCTGCCGCCGTATAAGGACCAATACCCGGGAGTTTGAGAAGCGCGCTGTAATCGGCGGGAAAAACACTGTCGTAATCAGACGCAACAAGGCGAGCACATTTCAGCAGGTTGCGCGCGCGTGCATAATAGCCAAGGCCTGCCCATTCCGCCATAACGTCAGCATCTTGCGCCGCTGCAAGGTCGCCGACAGTTGGCCATCGACTGGTGAAGCGCTGGAAGTAGTCTTTTACGGCCGCAACTGTTGTCTGCTGCAACATGACTTCCGACATCCAGATCCGATAAGGATCTGGCATGACACCGGCCACGCGGTCTTTTGGCGCGACGCGCCACGGCATCTGGCGGGCATTGACATCATACCATTCCAGCAAGACGGTACTGAGATCGCTCGAAACTTCGGCATTGTCACGCAATGTTTATGTGGCTCCCGGTCGGGTTTGTCTGGTTGCTTGGTGGGTCTGGCGTTATGTTTCTCCCAACGTGGAGAAAGATAGCGATGCCGACGAGACGCGCCAGTACAAAAGGGTTCACACGTACGTCCAGCCTGTTGACGTCGCGCATCCGTTCGGCGTCTGAAAAGCGCGGGTTCGCTCAAAGCAGGCTGCTCACACACTGGGCCGAAGTGGCGGGCGACGCAGTTGCTGCGGTCTCTCGGCCCGTTGAGATCAGTTATGGAAGAGGTGGTTTCGGCGCGACACTGACGTTACTGACGACTGGGTCAAATGCTCCTTTGCTGGAGATGGAAAAAGAAAAACTGCGGGCGCGTGTCAATGCGGTTTACGGGTACAACGCGATTTCGCGAATCCGTGTAACGCAGACAGCGTCGACTGGTTTTGCTGAAGGACAAGTGGCATTTGAAGCCGCACCTGCGGGTCAGCGCGAAATCTCACGAGACCCGAAAATTCGCGCTGCCGCGCAAGCAGTCGCAAAACCCGTGAACGACGAGGGCCTGCGGAGCGCACTGGCGCAACTGGGCGAGAATATTCTGAACAAGAGCAACCGATGAAAAAGGAAACTCAATGTCGCGTATGATGATCATCTCAGCTGCGGTCGCAGCTATTGGACTTGGGGCCTACTTTGTAACTTCTCCGGGCTCAAACACCGTAACGCCAGCTGACCCGCTTGGCGCGGCCAACGCACAGGAGGCCGGCGACATCGATACGTCGTCAATCGTTGAAATGACGATGGGCAATGCGGACGCCCCAGTGACCTTTATTGAGTACGCGAGCTACACCTGCCCGCATTGCGCGCGTTTTCATGAAGGTCCATTCAAGCAGTTGAAAGCCGATTACATCGATACCGGTAAGGTGAACTTCATCTACCGGGAGGTCTACTTTGACCGCTATGGCATATGGGCATCGATGATTGCCAGGTGTGCCGGTACGCCGGACGCGTTCTTTGGCGTCAGTGATCTGGTTTACGAAAATCAATCGACCTGGGCACGTGCCGGTGAACCGGCCGCAATTGCAAACGAGCTGCGAAAAATCGGTCTTCTGGCTGGTCTGGACCAGCAGACCTTGGAAACCTGCCTGCAGGATGGAGACAAGGCACAAACGCTGGTCGCGTGGTATCAAGCAAATGCAGCAGCTGACGGGATCGACAGCACACCGAGTTTTGTCATCAACGGGCAGAAATATAACAATATGTCCTACCCCGAACTTGCGGCATTGCTGGACGAGGCCGCTGGCGAATAATTACTTTCCGGGCACGGCTGGTGTCGTTGCGCATTGCTGGTTGCGATGGTGTCGAGATAGTCAGCCGCGCAGGACGGAATTCAGTGCCTGATTGAAGGCTTCGCCGTTGTCATCGAACTGAAGCCGGACCGGTAAAGTGATGATCTGACGTCTGAATTTGGCCGGCAGACGCACGGCGTCCTTTTCTGTCGTAACGAGCTGCGCTCTGTGACGTTTGGCATCGGTGTCGAGACGCGACATCAGCGTCGAAGACAGCGGCTGGTGGTCATCCAGCGCTTCCGCGTGGACCAAATCAGCACCAAGTTCGCGCAAGGTGGTAAAGAACTTTTCTGGATATCCAATGCCGGCAAAGGCATAGACACGTGCGCCGCTCCAATCCATGCCTGTTTGCAACGGCGCCAGTGCCGCAGAAAAACGTGGCAGTTTGTCAGGGCCAACTTGGGCGTCGAATCCCGTCTGGGCAGCAGGGTTTCCGATGCTCAGAAGTGCATCAGCGCGCGCCAAGCCCACCGCAACCGGCTCGCGCAATGGACCCGCCGGAACACAACGCCCGTTTCCAAAGCCTTGGGCCACATCCACCACAACGATGCTGAAATCCTTGTGTAGTGCAGGATTCTGGAACCCGTCGTCGAGAACGACAACACTGGCTCCGGCTTCCATTGCGGCACGCCCGCCGGCTGCCCGGTCCTTTGACACCCAGACATCTGCAAAGGCCGCAAGCAAAAGAGGCTCGTCTCCGACATCGTCAGCAGTGTGCCGGGCCGGGTCCACGCGCAGCGGGCCTTTAAACCGGCCACCATACCCTCTTGTAACGATGTGAGGCTTTTCGAACATGTCGGAAAGGGCTGAAACCACTGCCATGACAGTTGGCGTTTTTCCGGTGCCGCCCGCATGCAGATTGCCCACGCAGATTACCGGAACAGGCAATCGGACCGAAGCTTGCCGGGCGACGCGGAGCGCCGTTGCTTGCCCATACATCCAACCCAGCGGCTGCAAGAGCCGCGCGGCAAGGCTCGGCCGATCGGGCGCGGTGTACCAAAATTCAGGTGGGCGCATGGGTGTATTCCATTTCGCCGTCGAGCACACTCTGCACCAGTGAAATCACGCGGTCGGTCAAATCAGCGCCCTGGCTGATGACGTCCCAGCCAGCATGCGCCATCGCGGCCGCCTCGTCGGGCGCAATCAAGTGTGTCACGGCGGCGGCCAGCGTCTCTTCGTCTTTCACGATGCGAGCAGCGCCGGCTTTTGCCAAACGCGTGTAAAATGGCATGAATGCTCGCACGTTCGGCCCATAAAGGACCGCAGATCCGAGCGTTGCTGCCTCAAAGGGATTGCGGCCGACGCAGCCTTGGGTCAGGGAGCCGCCCATGAATGTTACCGGAGCTATCCTGTAAAAGAGACCCAGATCGCGCGGGTCCGAGGCAAACAGAATCTGTGTCGTGTCATCTGGCTCCTCGCCGGCGTCCCAGTGCGCATACCGAAACTCTGCTTCTGCGATCGGTTGGGTGAACGCAACCTCATCACTGTCCCTTTCCGGCTGTACGATCAAAAGCAATCGATGAGACATGCGGGAAGCGCGGCGGTGTGCACCCAAAACGCTTGGCAGTTCACGCGGATGGAGGTTGCAAGCCAGCCAAACGGGTCTGCCGGTCAAGGTTGCCGACAACTCGGTGAGATCCGACTCGGCACAAGGCAACGCCTGCCCGCCAGCAAGCAGCGGTGGGGTCACATCGATTGTCTGCAATCGAACACCCAGAGCTTCGAGCCGGTGCAAAACGGTGCCGGAGCGCACGAAATGAGCAAGAAACGGAGCAAGCAGCTGTCCGGATAATTCCGGCAGCCAGCGGTCGATCCGGCTGTCAAATCCATTGCTGTCGGCATCGACTAGGACCATAGGACAACCCCGTTTGTGTCCTTCGTTCAGGACATTGGGCCGCAAGTTGCCCCAGGTCCAGATCACCATATCCGGCGACCAGTGCGACCAGAACTGTGTCACCGCGTCCGGGTGTTCACTGGGCGTCGCGTCATGACACACCTGCGCGTCAGGCGACCAGACCGTTGTTCGCTGTGACGCGAGCAATGCGTCTTCGGGCAGCGTAATCAGTACGAAAAGATCATGACGTACCGCGCATATCCGCGCTGCCAGATCTTCGATCGCAAGCACGTTTTCCGTCGAAGCAGCATGAATCCAAAGCACCGTGCCATTCGGTCGAGGTGCTGAAGGCTTGTACGTCCGAACGGACGTTTTGCGGGAAAACGCGCGATAGGCCGCGAGCCCGAAAGAGCGGCCCATCGGTGATTATCCAAGTTCTTCTGTTGATGAGGCGGCCGCTTCTTCGTCGCGTAATCGGTGCAAATGCGCGATGTAGTAGCGCATATGGGCGTTATCGACGCTGCGTTGTGCCTCAGCTTTCCAGGCGTCAAATGCAGAGGCATAGTCAGGAAACATGCCGACGATGTGAATGTCGTCCACGTTCTTGAAAACGTTTTTGCTGGGGTCGACGAGCTCGCCCCCAAAAACGAGATGCAGACGTTGTGCCATAAGAAAATGGTCCCTGGAAAATGCGGTCGCAACACAACGTTGCTGATCTGAAGCGCAGGGTCAATGTTCAAGTGCGTGCAGCAATTGTCCATGCAACGTCGGCCCCGCCGCGATTACCCCGTTGACCTGTGCATTTGTGCTGTTGAAGCGTAATGGAGCGCCCGTTCTGTCAGAGCAAGCGCCGCCCGCTTCTTTGATGATCAGCGTGCCTGCCGCGATATCCCATTCCCACGTGGGTCGCAGCGTCATCATTGCGTCGAAGCGCCCCTGTGCCACGAGGCCCAGCCGGTATGCGAGGGAAGGGCGATAGGCCCGACCAAACCCCGGCGGATCGTTTTTCCAATGCTGCGGCGCAAGCGCCGGTTTTGCTGCCAGCACTTCGGCGTTTTCAATTTCAGCACATGCGGAAACTCTGATTCTTTGGCCGTTCAGTTGCGCACCTGATCCGCGTGCGGCCGTGTAGAGCAGACTGCGCTGCGGCAAGAAAATAACGCCGGCTGTCACCAAGCCGTTTTCTGTGATGGCCACTGAGTGAGCCCACGTTCGAGACCCGTCAACGAAACTGCGCGTGCCGTCTATGGGATCAACAATAAAAACCCTGTCGCGAGAAAGGCGATCCGCCCCGTCCTCGGTTTCTTCCGACAACCAGCCGTATTCTGGGCGCGCAAGACGCAGGGTTTTCTCCAGATACCGGTTTACTGCGAGATCCGCTTCGGTCACAGGGCCGGCTCCGTCTGGCTTATCCCATTTTTCACCGACCTTTCCCGCGTGCGCACAGGCAATCCGGCCAGCGACACGAACAGCGTCGATCAGCAACGGAAGATCAGTTGCCGGCAAGGGTCATGCCTGAAACAAGCAGAGACGGAACCACGCGGCTGAGGTGCGATCTGGCGTCATTTGCGGGCGTGAGGCTCGACAGCATTTCGCGCAGGTTTCCAGCAATCGTACACTCGTTCACCGGATGAGTGACTTCGCCATTTTCCACCCAAAAGCCCGACGCTCCGCGCGAGTAATCGCCAGTGTTCGGATTGATGGTCGATCCGATCAGCGATGTAACCAGCAGTCCGGTTCCCATGTCCTTTATCAGATCTTCGCGACTGTGATGGCCCTGCGTCAGGGCAATGTTCCATGTGCTGGGTGTAGGGGCAGATGAAGTTCCGCGGGCCGCATTTGCAGTAGATGTCATCTGGAGTTTGCGGGCCGTGGCCAGATCCAGCGTCCAGCCAGTCAGAATCCCGTTCTCTACGACGTTGCGTGCTTGTGTCGGCAACCCTTCGACGTCAAAGGGGCGTGATCCGGCGGTGCGGGGCCGATGTGGGTCTTCACGCAAGTCCATGCCGTCGGGTAAAATGCGTGATCCTTGGCAATGGCGCAACCAAGAAGCACCGCGGGCCACAGCGGCACCATTTGCTGCCATCAGCAGATGCCCGATAAGCGAGGATGAAATTCGTTCTTCGAACAAAACCGGGTAAGCGCCGGTTGGTGGTTTGCGCGCGCCCAGGCGGGCGGCGGCACGCTCGCCGGCACGCTTTCCGATGTCTTCAGGCGTGCGCATATCGGCTTGGAAAATGCGCATGTCGCCGTCGTAATCACGTTCCATTGCGGTGCCCGAGCCGGAGATCGCGACGCATGACAACCCCTTGTCAGTCCGAGTGTAGCCGTCGGAAAAACCGTTTGTTGCGGCGAGATGCACCTCTCGAGCAGAGTATCCCGCCGACGCCGACTGCACCTGCGAGACGCCACGCACCGCTGCGGCGGCGGCTTCAGCGCGCGCAGCCTCGGCCTGTAAAGAGGAAGGGTCGGGTTCCGGGTCGGGATCGTGAAGTTCGAGCGCTGCGGTGTTGTGGTCGCGGCTGAGATCGTCTGGGTCTGCCAACCCGCAGTAGGGATCGTCCGGCGCTTCCCGCGCCATCGCGACCGCCCGCTGCGCCATGTTTTCGAGCGTTCTTTCCGCACTGTCGGAGACTGAAACGATGGCGCTGCGTTGGCCAACGAAGACGCGCAGGCCCAGGTCGATGGCTTCTGATCGCTCTGCCTGCTCCAGCGCCCCTTCGCGCACTTCTATCGCAATTGAAGTGCCGCGCACAATCAGTGCATCTGCAGCATCCGCACCTGCGGTATTCGCCGCGTCTAGCAGGCGCTTGCTCAGGTCAGACAGGGACTGGGGCATTTAACGCTCCGCTCAAACTTTGCTTCAGGTAGCGGGCGACACCGGACTTCGCAAGGGGGCTCCAATCGATACCATCTTGAGTGGCTAACGGATCCGCTGACCGTTGGCCAGCACATGGCCTTCATCGTTGATTTCAATTCGCGACGTTAGCGTGTCAGGACCTTGTCCCGGCACTGCAAGAAGGCCCATCATCAAACGCGCGCCCACGGCTTGGTCCTGCGGCAGGAGGCCCGACTCCACAAGTTTGTCGATCAGTGCATTGGCACCGGTAAGTTTCAGGTCAATAGCCCCTTTCGGCATGGGGAGACCGCCGTCCGGTGTTTCAAAATCAAAGCCGCCTGACCCGGTCAGCTTGGCACCGCCTGCCGAAAACTGCAGGTCGTTGACATCAAGTCTTTCCAATTCGGCCGGAACCCCGATCGCCTCGTCTGCGAGTGTGGCCGAGGCAGGGTCGAAAAGGTCGAACAGCAAGCGTGCCTTGCCGGTCAAGTCCAGTGCAAGGAGCGCCGGATCACGCGGGACCTGTCCGCTGGGGTCGATCATGTTCCAAATCGCGTCCGAGATCGAAAAGCCATCCAGCCTGAACCCAAGCGCAAAGTCGTCCGCCATATCAGATGGACCAACCGGAGTTGCAAGGTTAAAGCGGCTTTCAGCCACACCAAGGCTCAGTGGCACCGGAAACTGATCGGAATTGAGTTCAACTTTGACGTCATTTTGGACGGCATCGTACGTCAGCCCATCCTGTCCCATGCTTACGCCCAACGTACCTTCACCAGACAGGACAGTGCCTTGTGAAGCGCCGCTTGACCCTTTCGCGGTGACGTCCAGAGCGTTGGCGCTGTAGGCAAACGTGCCGTCCGCTGAAAACCCGGCCGCAAACATTGCGTCCATGTCGGATGGATCAATCGGACGCAGAGGAACGGTGCTTGCGCCTTCAAAGGTAACGGATTGGGTCTGACCGGTAATGGCGCTGGAGGCGCCACTGCTGACATCCTCGGCTCTCAGGTCGTAGCGAATACTATCGACCTGAACTGTCTGATCATAGCGGCGCTGACTGTCGAGGGTCATGCTGGTCATCCCTGTCAGCGGACCAAACTCGATCAGAATACGGTTGGTGTCGGCAGAAAGAAGTTGACCGTCGACTTCATAACCAGTCGAAACGAGGGTAACACTGGCGGCACTGTAGTTGTAATTCAGGTTTTCCGGTGTGCCCGCGGCAAGGATTTCAATCGCGTTATGGCGGTAGTCCATAGAAATCCGCGTGCTGCCCCCGACTTCGTTCGGCGCGGTCATTTCAATGGGCATAACAGCCGGTAAATCAATTGATACCGACCCATCTGCGTTATTGGTCAGCACGATCTGATCCATAAAGACCGTCGCCGCACCCAAAGACGCATCGCCTGTGCTTGCCATCGAAACGCCGGTGACTGTCAGACCGCCGGACGTGGGCGTCTCCTGACCGGAAACGCTGTACCCGAAGCTGGTCACATACGCTTTCCAGTCTGCCCACACATCCTCTGCCGTAATTTGTGCCTGTGCGCCACTACAGAACAGAACGCAGGCGGTGCAGACTAGGGCAAAACGCAGAACAGAAATCATCAAACAATCCTATCGGGGTGATTTTCGCCGCATCGTCCGCCATGGGTGGAGGATGGTCAAGAGGCGATGGGCTGGACGGTGAACGCCGGTGGCTTTAGGAGTGGCGTCAGGTGAAAAAGGGAGCGTGTGACCAATGGATATGACCGGAAAAACCGTAATGATCACCGGTGCCAGTCGTGGCATCGGGGCAGACGCAGCGCGTGTTTTTGCAAAAGCAGGCGCACGTGTCGCTCTCTTGGCGCGCGGACAGGCGGCGATTGCAGATCTTGCCGGCGAGATCGGCGAAAAAGCGCTGGCTATTCCCTGCAACGTCGCGCGGTACAGCGAGGTCTCTGCAGCGGTGGAAGCGACGTGTCAAACCTTTGGCGCCGTCGATGTTCTCATCAACAATGCGGGTGTTATCGAGCCGATCTCGCACCTCTCGGCGTCCGATCCTGAGGGTTGGGGCGAAGTGATCGATATCAACCTCAAGGGCGTCTACAACGGAATGCACGCGGTGCTGCCTGTCATGACATCGGCGGGGGGTGGGTCGGTGCTGACCATCAGTTCCGGAGCCGCGCACGGGCCGGTCGAAGCTTGGAGTCATTACTGCGCGTCCAAGGCCGGTGTAAATATGCTGACGCGGTGCCTAGACAAAGAAGAAGCAGCAAATGGCATACGCGCGATAGGGCTGTCACCCGGAACGGTCGCAACGCAGATGCAGCGGGAAATCAAAGCAAGCGGGATCAACCCTGTGAGCCAACTTGACTGGTCTGACCACATTCCGGCGGACTGGCCTGCGCGCACGCTGCTTTGGATGTGCAGCTCTGACGCAGACGAGTTTTGCGGGCAGGAAATTTCGTTGCGCGACGAGGGTATCCGCGCGCGGGTCGGCTTAGCATGATTGATGTTTCGCGCGACGACGCGGTTTGGCTGATCACATTGAACCGACCCGACAAAGCCAATTCGCTGACGAAAGCGATGTTGCAGGAACTGGTGCAGATATCGCGAGAAGCGCAGGAGGCCCGGGCCGTCATTCTGACCGGTGCCGGATCTGTTTTCAGCGCCGGTGCGGATCTGGGTGAGGCACGCACCGGGTTGGCAACGTCGTCGCTTTGGGAAGAGCTGTCTGGAGCCATTGCTGCGTTGCCCGGAATGACCGTAGCTGCCTTGAATGGCACATTGGCCGGAGGGGCGTTCGGCATGGCGCTCGCCTGCGATATCAGGATCGCTGCGCCCGAGGCGAAGTTTTTCTATCCAGTCATGAAGTTGGGATTCTTGCCACAACCAAGTGATCCCGGTCGGCTTTCCGCGTTGATCGGCGCGGCGCGGGCCAAGCTGATCTTGATGGGTGCACAAAAGATCACGGCTGATGACGCTCTTTCTTTCGGGCTGATCGATCGCATTGTGCCAAGCGACGACGTCATCTCAGAAGCGCGAACTCTTGTTGAGTATGCCGTCGCCGCTCCGCAGGATGTGGCGCATCAGATCAAGCAGATGTGTCTCTAACGCTGTCTTTTACGCATGCCACCTGGTACTTTCGACATGAAACCGGGCGGGCGTTTGCGGACCCACGCCAAAAACCTTTGGAGTCGCGGGTGCGTGCGCAGCGCAGTAACCGTGTTGTAGTCACTGGCCAGTTCGGCCTCGGTCAAAGTCGCATGAATTTCCCTGTGGCAGATGTGGTGCAGCAGGACAGTGGGCCCGCCCTTTCCACCCTTAAGCTTGGGGACAAGATGATGCAGACTTTGTTTCACGTCTGCTGGAATTGGCCTGTCGCATAAGGGGCATACAGGGTCTGACATAGGGCTTGCTCTGGAATTCAAGGACAGGCAAGAACTTAGTCGGGTTAACGACTTCGAAAAAGAGGGGCGGGTATGGATTTCGATCTGTCAGACCAGCCGCAACTGGTGCAGCAGGCGGCGCAATACGGTTTGCAAGCGCTAAATACCGCCGAAGCCTGGGCACTAAGCCCTGCGGCCTGGTCGCAATTTGCCTTGCTGGTGGTGGCATATTTGCTGGCTCTGGTGGTCGCGGCACGGTTGCGGGGACGGCTGACAAAGCTTTTGACGCCTGCCAAAGGTGCCGAAACGATCATTGCCAATGTGCGTCGCAATGTGCTTGTTTTGCTGCCGCTTCTGTTGCCTTTGCTGGCCTATGTGTTCACCGCCATTGGCGAAACCGTCGTTCGGTCACTCTTTGACAGTGGCGCGGTGATCGCATTTGGCAAACGGGTGTTCCTGTTCCTCGCGGTGCGCACGCTGGTTCATGAGATCATAACAGATCCGCTACTGAAAATTCTGGGCCGGTATACCTTGGTACCGATCGCCGCCATTTATGCCCTCGGCTTGTTGGACGAAACCGCGGCCTTTTTGGAAGAAATGACGGTAACACTGGGCAACATCACCTTTTCAGTGATGAGCCTGTTGCGTGGGTTTATAGCAGGTGGGTTCCTGTTTTGGCTGGGCAGTTGGACCAACACGCAAAGCAGCCAATTCATCGAGCGCCAGCAGCATGTACGTCCGTCCTTGCGCCAGTTGCTGGCCAAAGTAGTTGAGTTCACAATCTTTGGTGTCGCTTTCCTACTTTTGATGGGTGTTATGGGCATCAACCTCAGTGCTCTCGCCTTTATTGGCGGCGCTGTTGGTGTGGGGATCGGGTTCGGACTCCAAAAAATTGCGTCCAACTTCATTTCGGGTGTCATTCTCCTGATCGAAGGGCAAGCGACAGTTGGTGACTACGTCGAACTTGATGGCGGGGAATTCGGTCGTATCGTCAAGATGACCGCCCGCGCAGCGGTCCTAGAGACGTTCGATGGACGCTGGATCGTTGTACCCAACGAGGATTTCATCACTACGCGCGTGTTGAATTATTCAGACTCTGGGTCGGCCAACCGGTACGAGGCCCCGTTCTCCGTCAGCTACGATACCGACATCAACGCTGTGCCCGCGATCATCGAAGCGGCCGTTTCTGCGCATCCCGACGTTCTTGACGGGCCCTATCCGCCCGATTGCGAGCTGCGCGGTTTCGGCGACAGCGGGATAGACTTTGCTGTTGAGTTCTGGGTTAATGGATTGGATGACGGGCCCAATAAATACACCTCGGACGTCTTGTTCCTAATCTGGAACGCCTTGAAAGATCACGACATAGAAATCCCCTACCCGCAGCGGGTGGTCGAGATCAAAGGCGGCCTGCCGCGCGTCGACGCGTGACAAAAGCCCTTGTCATCGGTGGAGGCCCGGCGGGTCTGATGGCCGCCGAGGTTCTGGCAGATGCGGGTGTATCCGTCACAATTTGCGATCAGAAACCTTCTTTCGGACGCAAGTTTCTGATGGCCGGCAAATCGGGGCTCAACCTGACGAAAGACGAAGCGTTTTCCCGGTTTATGACAGCCTATTCAGAGGCTGCGCCTGAGTTGCAGCCGATCCTTGCATCTTTTGACGGCGCTGCCTTGCAGAACTGGGCGCGCGGTCTGGGACAACAATTGTTCACCGGCTCCACGGGTCGCGTATTCCCGGCTGCAATGAAAGCGTCGCCTTTGTTGCGCGCCTGGCTCAGTCGGCTCGATACGCTGGGCGTGCGGCGGCACACGCGCCACACTTGGACAGGTTGGGATGGGCAAAACGCCATCTTTGAAACGCCGGAAGGGCGTGTTGCCCTTGACACTGACGCCACGGTTCTGGCCTTGGGCGGAGCGAGCTGGGCAAAACTGGGTTCTGACGGCCACTGGGCAAACGTCCTTTCCCGCGATGATGTGCCGCTCACCCCATTTACGGCGTCCAACGCGGCATTGGATGTTCCATGGACATCGCACATGGCGCCGCATTTTGGAGCGGCCTTAAAGTCTGTGTGTTGGTCATCGGGTGCGATCAGGTCACGCGGCGAGGCGACTCTTTCGCCTACGGGCATAGAAGGAGGCGGGGTTTACGCGTTGAGCTCTTCAATCCGAGCCGGTCACCGGCTCTTTGTTGATCTGATTCCGGATGTGCCTTTCGAAAAAGCGCAGTTCGCTTTATCGCAAAAGCCAAGCAAACTCCGGCTCACCCATTGGCTGAAAAACACATTGCGTCTTTCGCCGGTCAAAACGGCCCTCTTTTACGAGATGATGGCGAACGACAAACCACGGCGAGAGCAATGGGTGCATCATATCAAGGCGCTGCCGGTACATCACAATGGGCTTCGGCCGATTGACGAGGCTATCTCCACCGCTGGCGGAGTGCGCTTTGACGCTTTGGACATTGGCCTGATGCTGAAAGCGCGACCGGGTGTGTTTTGTGCGGGAGAAATGCTCGACTGGGACGCGCCAACCGGAGGTTATCTGCTGACCGCCTGCTTCTCGACCGGACGTTGGGCAGGTCAGGCGGCCGTCAACTATCTGGCAGCGGCAGCTTGAAAAGCCGGGCGTTCGCGCAGGTCCTTGGCGTAGGCGAACAGCCTGTCATTGATGCGCGGGAATTTCGCACCAATCGACCAGTTAATGCAGTGGCAGGCCAGAATATCCGGGATCGTCAGTGCGTTTCCGATTAGGTAGGGCCCGTCGAGCTGTGCTGCGAGCGTGTCAGCAGATTTCGCAAATTCGGCCTTCAACGTATCTTTGACGTTTGGCACTCGGGCGTCTTCGGGAAGAATAAAACTGTGCTTGGCCGCGGCCCACAGAATCGCATCGAATTCGTCGATCAGCCAGAATGTTAGCGCGTCTTGATGGGCGCGCTCCAATGTACCGGCGGGTGCGGTCAATTGCCCATGTTTGTCAGCGAGATACGTGACGATAGCTATGGAATCGGTGAGGACGGCATCGCCGTCCAGCAAAGCGGGGATTTTGCCCAACGCATTGTGTATCAGAATATCGTCCGAACGCGGCAGCGCGGGCAGATGTTCATAGGGCAGGCCCATTTCTTCCAATGCCCACAGAACGCGCATTGTGCGAGATCGCGTCGCTCCGATCACTGTATACATGGCATGTCCTCTCTTGCTTACCGGGGCGCGAGCACGGCCAGTCTGATGAACGCACGTTCCACGAGGGCCATACCCGGCGCGTGCTGACCAGCGGCCCGCAGCTGCAGATCGGTATTGGTCAGTTCAGTGATGGCGCGTTCCAGTTTTTCGGCACCCCATAATCGGGACTGAGACAGCATGCGGTCGCGGTTGGGGCCAAAAATCTGCGGACGTCCTGATGTATCGGAGGCGGCACGATGCAAGGCGCGGAAATGGCGCATTGCCCCGATACAAAGCCCGACGGGCGTTGCACCCTGAGCCACGAGCTTCTGCATCATCGGTCCGATCTCGTGCGCGCGCGCTTCGGCCACAACCATGAGAACGTCATCGACATCCGCATCGGTTGACGTCGGCGCGCAGGCCGTGATGTCTGCCAGAGTGCAAGGCTGCGGATCGTTGAGCTTGTACAAGGCAATCTTCTCCACCGTCTGACGGAAATCTCCCGGATCAAGGGACTGCGCAAGGTCGTTCAGCGCGCCCATGACCTCGCCGCGCGGTATAGGCAAACCTGCCTCTGTCAGCGCTTGTTCGATCTCTTCGCGGGTCGGTGGATTGTCATAAATGCCAACAGCGTATGCGTTCGGGTGTGCCTCAAACGCTTTTCGAAGTTTTGACGTCGGTTTCAAAGCGCCTGCTGTCACGACGATCTGTGCGTCATCCTCCCGCCAGTCTTCCAATGCGGCAATGATCGCTGGCGCGGCGGTGTCGTTGGCGTCTTCGACAAAAACGGCCCGCACGCCGGGGAAAAAGCCGACAGCCTTGATAGCATATGTCAGCAGAACCGGCTCTTTGCGCAGATCGCCCACCGACATGCGGGTCAGACGCATCTCCTCTTCCGCGCTTTTTCCGAGCAGATTGCGCAGGAACTGTTGGCGCTTGAGAGCGACGCGCATTGCGTCGCCACCGAATATCAGCACGGCGGTGCGCGTGGGATCGGGCTTTTTAAAATATGCGTGTGACTGCGACGTCGACAGCTTCATGTCACGTCTGCAGACAGAAGTTTCACAACAACCTGGTCGGCCAGCAGGGTCATCAGACGCCGCTGCGCGTCTCGCGTCGCAGCAAGCGTTTCGGCTGTGGTGCCGCTCGCCGAGGACCCGGTGAAATTGTTAACCTGACCTGAGGTTACGACCCGACCCGAAGCCTGTTCGACAAGCGAATACCGCGCGACGCCGACGAGGTTAAACCGATTGATGTTGCTCTCGCTGTTCACCGCCAGAGCCTGTCTGCTCGTCACAACGTTTAAAGTGAGTACGTAGGTGGCCGCCTGTGATCGACCGAGCCGCTCCTCGATACGCTTCGTGACCAGATAGGTGTTCTCGTTGCGCGGTTCGACAACAATGACGTTGTTTTGCAAGACCGTGCCCGTTCCGCCGGTGCCGTAAACCGGCGTGTAGCCACAGGCAGCGATTGCCAGCGGTGCAAGCATTACGGTGCGGCGGCTAAATGACGACATTCACGATCCGTCCCGGGACAACAATGATCTTTTTGGGTGCGGCCCCGTCGAGGGTCCTGACCACAGCCTGATCATCCAGCGCGGCTTTTTCAACCTCTTCTTTGGGCATGTCTTTCGGCACAGTGATTTCCGACCGGCGCTTTCCGTTCACCTGAATGGGCAGAGTCACCGTGGCCGAGACCAGCATCGCCTCATCTGCTTCTGGCCAGGCGGCCGTTGTGATTAACCCCGGTTGGCCATGCCGTGCCCAAATGTCCTCGGCCAGATGTGGTGTCATCGGCGACATAAGTTTGGCCAGTGTCAGGATCGCCTGTGTTTGTGCTCTGGCGCCTGCCTTTGACTTTTGAATCGTTGCGGTGAACGCATAGAGCTTTGCGATTGCCGCGTTAAAGCCGAATGACTCGATCCCCAGCGTGACGTCGCGTATGCAGGCGTGCATGGCGCGCAACAGGTAACCATCTTCCTTGTTTTTGCTCTCGTCTGACATTCCCGCAATTTTTTCGCTGAGGGACCAGACGCGGCCGAGGTGTTTGAACGCAGCTTCAGCCCCGGCTGCTGTCCATTCCACGTCGCGTTCGGGCGGGCTGTCGCTGAGCACGAACCAACGCGCCGTGTCCGCTCCATACGCCGATATAATATTGACCGGGTCCACCACGTTTTTCTTTGATTTCGACATCTTGGCAGACGGGATAACCTCGACCAGAGGGCCATCGGCGCCGAGTCGTGCACCGGACTCTGACCAATGAATTTCTTCTGGCAGATGATAGACAGGGCGATCGCGTTCGTCCCGTGTCAGGTAAATCTCGTGCGTCACCATGCCTTGGGTGAAAAGGGCATCGAAAGGTTCGATTGCTGATTTCGGCAGATGTCCGGTCATCTGCATGGCCCGCGCGAAAAAGCGCGAATACAGCAGATGCAAAATCGCGTGTTCGATGCCGCCGATATACTGGTCGACATTCATCCAATAGGTAGCATCAGCCGCGTTGGTCGGTGTTGTCTCGCGCGGGGCTGTAAATCGCGCAAAATACCACGAGCTGTCGACGAAGGTGTCCATGGTATCGGTTTCGCGCTTCGCAGGTTTGCCACACGCAGGACAAAGACAATCGCGCCATGTCGGATGTCGATCGAGCGGATTGCCGGGTGTCGAAAAATCCACGTCATAGGGCAATTCGATCGGCAAATTCTCCTTTTTTTCCGGAACGATGCCGCATTCATCGCAATGAACCACTGGGATTGGGCAACCCCAATAGCGTTGACGTGAAAGACCCCAGTCGCGCAGGCGGTATTTGACTTGGCCTTTGCCCAATTCACGCACTTCGAACCAATCGATGGTCTTGTCAATGCCATCCTGGCTGGTGGTTTCGCCCAGATTTGCAAAATGGTCGATGTAAACCACCTTTTCGCCCTTGGCTGGCACCAGCGCTACGGTTGTAATCTCCGACGTGTCTCCGGGCATATGGAAAGCCGGTCGCACCATCAGCCCGTATTTACGCGCAAAATCCAGATCGCGCTGGTCATGCGCCGGACAGGCGTACACAGCACCTGTCCCGTAATCCATCAACACAAAATTGCCGACCCATACCGGCAACTCCTGGTCCGGCCAGACCGGGTGTCGCACGGTAATGCCCGTGTCGACGCCCTTTTTCTCGGCTTTTTCCATGGCCGCTTCGGTGGTGTCCATCTTGCGCGTTTCTTCAATGAAATCAGACAACTCAGGATTTCTCTTTGCGACGGCGCGGGACAAGGGATGCTCGGGCGAAATCGCCAGAAAACTCGCGCCACGCAACGTGTCGGGACGGGTGGAATAGCACAGGATCGGCTCACCTCCATCCGTGCGTTCGAACGGGATTTCTATCCCGCGTGACTTCCCGATCCAGTTTTCCTGCATCAGCCGCACCTTGGCGGGCCAGTTTTCAAGCGTTTCAAGCGCATCAAGCAGGTCTTCGGAGTAATCCGATATCTTGAAGAACCATTGGGTGAGTTCACGTTTCTCGACCAGTGCGCCAGAGCGCCAGCCGCGACCGTTTTCAACCTGTTCATTGGCCAGAACCGTCATGTCGACAGGATCCCAGTTGACCACTGCGTTCTTGCGGTAAACGAGCCCAGCCTCCAGAAAGTCGAGAAAAAGCGCCTGTTGCTGGCCGTAATATTCCGGGTCACACGTGGCGAATTCGCGGCTCCAGTCGATGGACAACCCGAGAGGCTTCATCTGATCGCGCATGTCGCTGATGTTGCCGTATGTCCAGTCTTTGGGGTGCCCGCCGATCGCCATTGCGGCATTTTCCGCCGGCATCCCGAAGGCGTCCCATCCCATCGGGTGCAAAACGTTGTGACCTGTGGCCATTTTGAAGCGCGCAATCACGTCACCCATCGTATAATTGCGCACGTGCCCCATGTGGATGCGTCCCGATGGATAGGGGAACATCTCCAGCACATAATATTTCGGCTTATCGGCATCGCGGACAGCCTTGAAAACGGCATCCTGCTCCCAAACTTCCTGCCAACGCGCCTCGATTTCGGCTGGGGTATAACGCGACATATTATGCGTCCTTCCTGACGTGACAGCGCCGGGAAACGTTTTCATCACGTCGCCCGGCGCTTTGTGTGTTTGTTCCCGGCCGCGCGGGCCTGACGTAAGTCTGGCGGTCCGTTCCTGTTTGATCAGAAGCCGTCATCTTGAACGCGGAGTTGCCGAGCGCGGCTCAGAATCGCGTTTTCGACCGCGCGCACGGTCGAAGCGCTGGCCGGACCATTACGTGTCTGCAATGAGACATTTAATGATCTCGCGTCGAGTGCCGGATCGTCGATTAAGACCGTCGCCCTGTACGACCGGCCGCTTCCCGGAGGGTTGCCAAACCCTGTGATGATAACGCCTGTGAACGGGTCAACCGATTGAACAGGAAGGAAATTCAGAACTTCAAGCGATGCTGCCCAAAGGTATCTGTTGACCGAGACAGTTTGTTCTGCTGTGCCGCGGTCAAATACGTCCCAAATCGACGTGGCTTCCGCACTGGGACCGCCAAGATTGCGCCGTTCGTCACTGGTATCATCTATGGAACGATCGACCGGGCCGACCACGGCGCTCGATTGCCCCCCGCCACATCCTGCAAGTAGTACGCTGGCTGCGATCAGGGACAATCCGATACGCCGAAAAGAGTGTTTCATGCTGCGTCCTGCTCCTCGTGTTGCGCAGCAAGTTAATCCATGTGACTGAGGAGGGACAAGGCCATATAAGCCCTGTCTGCAAAGCAATCGCGACAAAACGGATTGTCCGCTGGTTCGGACCCGCTGGATGCGCAAAATGAGTGTGGCAAACCTGCACCATTTTTTTCGTGTCTGATCACCCCAAACGCCAAGTTCTTGCAAATGGGGCAAGGAAAAGGCGAAACACTCGACAGGTTCACGAGGGATTCTCCTCATGGGCAGTAATGAAACCGAGGATAAGTTCATGAAAAAAATTCTTATCGCTTCAACAGCTCTGGTTGGCACAGCCAGCGTTGCTGCAGCAGAAGTTACGCTGAGCGGCTACGGTCGTTTCGGCATCCAATACGATGAAAATCGTGGCACAGACGCAGCTCCGGAAGAAGAAACGCGGCTGGAATCACGCTGGCGCCTGAACATCGACGGCGTAACTGAAACAGACGGCGGTATCCGTTTCGCTGCTCGTGTTCGTGTCCAAGCTGACGAAGAAAGCGACGGCTCGGTAGGTACAGGCGAAATCAACTCGCCGCGTTACCAAGTTTCGTTCGGTGGTTTCCGCGTTCGCGTTGGTAACATCTCCGGTGTCACAGACGCATCCGACGTTGTAAACTACTTCGGCATCGAGCCTGGCCTTGTTGGTAAAACAGGTCAGTATGCAACATTCGGTGGCGGTGTACTGGGTGCGTTTGACGCGTATTCCTCCACAGGCCAAGGCCCGACAGGTATCAACGTCAAGTACGAAGCTGGTGACTTTGCTGTCATGGCATCCTGGACAGACGACTTTGACGCTGACGAAAAAGACGGCGGTCTGGGCGTAGGCGACCGTACAACTTGGGAAATCGGTGCATCTTACACGTTCGGTGACTGGACAATCGGCGGTGTATACGGCGAAGGTGACTTCGGCAGCACAGGTGCTCCTGATCCGGCCGTTGAAGATTACGACTGGTGGGTTCTGACAGCAACCGGCGCGATCGGTCCGGCAGACGTTGTCTTCTTCCTGGGTGAAACAGACGTTGATGTTGTAGGTCTCTACGAAGACGACCTGGCCTACGGTATCTCCGGTTCCTTCCCGGTTGGTGCGTCCACAGACATCACAGCATCCGTTGCTGGCGGTGGTGAAGACTCCCTCGATACAGCTTACGGCATCGGCTTCGTCCACGATCTGGGCGCAGGCGTATCTCTGAAAGGTATGGCGGGTCGTGACGCGTTCGACAACAACATCGCTGACCTTGGTGTGATCTTCAACTTCTGATCTGAAGTTACACCAACGATTTAAGGGCGGTCCTTCGGGTCCGCCCTTTTTCTTTTCGGGTGGAGCGTTAATTTTAGACTGGAAGACAGGAGGATCCCCGTGGGGTTGCAAGACATTTTGGATCGTGTATCGGACACCGCGCGCAAGAACGGCGTTTCAGATGTCAAACTCATTGCGGTCTCCAAAGTGCAACCCGATGAACGCGTCGAGGCGGTCCTGGCTCAGGGCCATAGGTGTTTTGGCGAGAACAGAGTGCAGGAAGCTGCCGGAAAATGGCCAGCCTTTCGCGAACGATATGACGGGATCGACCTGCATCTTATCGGTCCGCTTCAGACCAATAAAGCCCGGCAGGCGTTTGGTTTGTTTCAGTCCATACATACATTGGACCGTCTCAAACTGGCCAATAGTTTTGCGCGGCTCGCTCAGGAAACAGGTGGTTGCCCGGACGTATTTGTTCAGGTGAACACCGGAGAAGAACCGCAAAAGGCTGGCGTGATGCCCATGGACGCCGATGCATTTGTCAAATCCTGTATTGAGCTGGATCTGCCGGTCAAAGGGCTGATGTGCATTCCGCCGATTGACGAAGAAGCATCTTTGCACTTCGCGCTTTTGGCCAAGATCGCAGAGCGGAATGGTTTGGCGGGATTGAGCATGGGGATGAGCAGTGACTTTGAAAAAGCGATCAGTTTTGGCGCAACGCATGTGCGCGTCGGATCCGCGATTTTCGGTGAACGCGTCCCGGCTTGACTATGGCACAATCAGACGTGTCTGAAGCGTAATGCGCGCAGCAATATGTCTGAGGTGGGTGCGGGATAGTGCAATACAGCCTTCGGTGGGATAGCCCGGGCGTCTGTATTGGTGGAGAAAGATCGCCGAACCGCGTCCCTTGACGGCATACGGCCAGTTCCAGTCCGTCAATAGAATCAAATCGTAAAGCGGATCGGCGCGACGCAGCGTTTCGTGGCTGTGGGGATAGGGCACGCGCACCATCATATTGTAGTCTTCGTGATCCGGGTCGTCAGACCAAAGATCACCGGGCCGGATCCGAACGGCCCAGTCTGTCGGGCAGGCCATACGATCCGGACGATAAAGCAAACCGACAATTCGGTGGGTGCCGCGCGGAGTGGCGCCGTCTCCTTCCCGTTTCCGGTCGGTCAGTCCGCGCCTGCCAATTGTGCAAGGGTAACACTGGCCCTGAAACCGTAACCCGCGCGGGGTCACGACCATATCGTCGCGTTTCATTCGATATGCCCGGATTTGGCAATCTTTGTCGCCATGTAGGCCCGATTGTGACGGTTTTCACCGACATGCAAGGGAACGCGCTCGGTCACTGTCAGCATGCTGTTCTGCATCATCTCAACCTTCCGCGGGTTGTTGGTCAGCAGCCGGAGACGCGAAAAACCAAGGCTCGACAGCATGTCCGCCGCAAGTCGGAAATCGCGCTCGTCGTCTTCGAAGCCAAGCCGGTGATTGGCTTCCACTGTGTCAAACCCCTGATCCTGCAGAGAATAAGCCCGCATCTTGTTGCTTAGTCCAATGCCGCGCCCCTCTTGATTCATATAGAGCAAGACGCCGGAGCCGTCGGCGCCCATCATGGACAGTGCGGCGCGCAACTGGGGGCCGCAGTCACATTTAAGCGAGCCAATAAGATCCCCTGTAAAACAAGCCGAGTGCAGACGCGCCAAAACTGGTTTTGATCTGTCCGGACGTCCGACTTCGATCGCATAGTGCTCCTCGCCTCCATCTTCGGGGCGAAACACGTGCAGTCGGCTGGTCTCGGACACTTCTATGGGCAAGTTTGCGTGAACGACAGGGTGCAACGGGCTGCGCGTCGTCAAAAGATCCGCAATATCCTCCGTTTTGAGGCAAACAAGATTGTTTTTGAACGAAAATTCCACCGCGTCATCCACAGGCGCGCAAACGACCGCTGGCAGAAGACGCGCAGATTTGGCCAGGCGGATTGCCATCCGGTACGTCTCTGCTTCGCCGCCTCGTTCGCATGCGAGCGGGCCGCGCATCGGGTTCATCAGGTCCGAAGCCGGATCGGCGATGCTGCGCACCCACGATTCGCTGGTGTTTTCCGGCAAGCGAACCCGTGCCAGATCCCCGTCGTACGCGCGTGCCTTTAAAGTGACCGCGCGCCGTTCCGTGATCGCAATGACGGTGTTCGCAGAGAGGTCTTGAAGACTTTTCAGTCGAGCGTTGTCCAGAGTTTCGGCGGAAACTGCGACAAGCGAAGGTGTACCGGAAAAAACGATGGGGACACCGGCGCGCAGATCGGATCGCGCGCGTGCCAACAACTCTGATGGGGTGGGTGCAAGTGTCATGATGTTACAATCACAGTCAGATTCAGCCTTGGTCTAGGGTATTTGGTGCGGAATTGAAACAATTGACCCGCTTTGCAACACGAGGCTGTGACCGAAAAGACCTCTTGCTTGAGAGACGGCGCAGGAATGCACATCTTTTTCTGTATGTTACGGGAGCATGACGATGGCACAGCTTAAAAAGATACTTCTGGTCGATGACGATGACGACTTGCGCGATGCGCTCAGCGAACAGTTGATCATGACCGAGGACTTCGACGTATTTGAAGCAGCCAATGGCGCGGACGCTATGGTGCGCGCGAAGGAAGCGATTTACGATTTGGTCATTCTGGACGTTGGACTGCCCGATACGGACGGGCGCGAATTGTGCCGTTTGATGCGCAAGCAAGGTGTAAAAAGTCCGATTTTGATGCTGACGGGTCATGACAGCGACGCGGACACAATCCTTGGTTTGGATGCCGGGGCGAACGATTACGTGAGTAAACCTTTCAAATTTCCGGTCCTGCTGGCGCGGATTCGAGCGCAGCTGCGCCAGCATGAGCAATCCGAAGATGCAGTGTTCCAACTTGGCCCATATACGTTCAAGCCGTCCATGAAGACGTTGTTGACCGAAGACGACAAGAAAATTCGGTTGACTGAGAAAGAAACGAACATCCTGAAGTTCCTGTATCGCTCAACCGAAGGTGTGGTCCCGCGCGATGTTCTTTTGCATGAGGTCTGGGGCTATAATGCGGGCGTGACAACGCATACCCTTGAGACACATATTTACCGACTCCGCCAAAAAATTGAACCGGATCCGTCAAATGCGCGCCTTCTTGTGACCGAATCTGGCGGATATCGATTGATGGCGTGAAATGGAAATTTCGAAAACTGATCTGAATCAATATTTGGTTAACCAGTTTTCGATATCTCCTGAGTATCCCGCGCATGTCCGGGTTAAGACATGCACCTCCCTGTTGGACTTGACCGGGCTTCGTGCCCGGTCTTTTTTTGCGCACCTGCTCTAGAGTGTGTGTCCTGTGACCTGGCCAATCGCGCCAGCGCCTCGAGTGCCGATATTTTATGGTCAAAGAAGCCCTTTCGGTTGCAAGAGGCATGGTGCATGCTTTTCGGTCAGCGTATTCTGCCTGAAACGCGATTGAAAGGTGCAGGATCATGCCGTTTACCTTGGCCACTTGGAACATCAATTCGGTGCGTTTGCGCGCTGCTCTTGTCTCTCGGCTCCTGGGAGAGGAAGCGCCCGACGTTCTTTGTTTGCAGGAGTGCAAGAGCCCGGTCGACAAAATCCCAACGGAGGCCTTTGCGGCGGCAGGATATCCTCACATGGTTGCACGCGGTCAAAAGGGTTACAACGGCGTGGCGATCCTGTCAAAACAGCCGATCGACGAGGTCTGTTCGCTGGATTTCGCTGGATTGGGGCACGCGCGGCACGTCGCGGCGCGGCTGGGCAACGGTACGGTCATCCACAATTTTTATGTACCAGCCGGCGGAGATGTTCCGGACCGTGCAGCCAACGAGAAATTTGGGCAGAAGCTGGATTATCTGACCGACATGCGAGACTGGTTTGCCAAGGAGCGGCCGAAAAACGCAATTCTTGTTGGGGATCTGAACATCGCACCGCGTGAAGACGACGTGTGGGACCACAAAAAGCTCTTGAAAGTCGTCAGCCACACGCCGATTGAAGTGGCGCATCTGGCAGAAACTCAGGACGCCGGAGGCTGGGTTGACGTCACGCGCGAGGATGTTCCGGAAGGACGTCTTTACAGTTGGTGGTCTTATCGGGCCAGAGACTGGGACGCGGCGGACAAGGGGCGACGGCTGGATCACATCTGGGCGTCGGCGGACATCGCACAGGCGGCCCACAACAGCCGTATCCTGCGAGATGCGCGCGGCTGGGAGAAACCAAGCGATCACGCGCCTGTCTTTGCCACATTTGATCTTTGATTTCCACGGCGTCGCTTCATATATAGCGCGAGGCTTTGGCGGAAGGACTTTGACATGATGGATCTCAATCTCGGTACAGCGGCACCAGCGGACGAGCTGATCAAGGATGCTACTGAAGCCACTTTCATGGCCGATGTGGTCGATTCGTCCATGACGGTTCCTGTCGTGGTCGATTTTTGGGCGCCTTGGTGTGGACCGTGCAAGACATTGGGCCCACAACTGGAAGAGGCAGTGCGTGCGGCCAAAGGCGCCGTCAAAATGGTCAAGATTAACGTTGACGAAGCCCAGACGATCGCCGGACAGTTACAAATTCAATCCATTCCAACCGTTTATGCCTTTTTCAAAGGTCAGCCGGTGGATGGCTTCCAGGGTGCGGTGCCACCTTCGGAGATCAAGGCGTTCATCGACCGCGTGGTAAAAGCGGCTGGTGGCGAAGCGCCAGGAGACACACTGGCTGATGCGGTTTTGGCGGCCGACGAGATGCTTGCAGAAGGCGCGGCCACCGATGCTGCACAGACGTTTGCGGCAATTCTGGGCGAAGACGCGCACCATGCGGGAGCTTACGGCGGGCTTGCACGTGCGCATATTGCGCTTGGTGAGTTGGATCAGGCGGAAGCAATTCTGAACGGCGCGCCTGCCGAAATCTCGGAAACGCCGGAAATCGAAGCGGCATTTGCGCAGCTGGAACTCGCGCGGCAGGCGGCAGATGCGGGCCCCGTTGGCGAACTGAAGGCTGCAGTTGAGGCATCTCCTGAAGATCACGCGGCCCGATTTGAACTTGCACAGGCATTGCATGCGGATGGCGATGTCGAAGGTGCGGTCGAACAACTTCTGGAACTTTTCCGGAGAGACCGCGAGTGGAATGACGGTGCGGCCAAAACACAGCTCTTCACCATATTCGATGCGCTTAAACCAAATGACCCTGTCATGTTAAACGGGCGGCGAAAGCTGAGTTCGATGATATTTGCCTGACGCTGGGTGCGGGCTAGGTCGACTCTCATGTTGAAAGCTGCCGAGCTGCCTCAGACCATAGCGGTCTTCCCTTTGACAGGTGCTTTGTTGCTGCCGCGCGCACGCTTGCCGCTCCACATATTCGAGCCGCGATATCTGCAAATGCTCGAAGATGCATTGAAAACACCAGGCCGGCTGATTGGCATGATCCAGCCCAACGAGGTACCGGGTCGATCCGGTAATGGTTTGCATGCCATCGGCTGCGCCGGACGGATCATGCAATTCTCCGAGACCGAGGATGGTCGATACCTGATTACTCTGGGCGGTGTATCGCGGTTTCGTGTAGCGAAAGAAGTTGAAGGGTTCACACCTTACAGACGATGTGACGTGGTCTGGGACGGATTTGATCGTGATCTTGGCCCGGAAGAAAAAGATGCCGAATTTAATCGCGCAATGTTTATGAAACTTCTCAAGAGGTTTTTCGAATCGCGTCAATTATCTGCAGATTGGGACACGCTCAAGGACGCGGACGATGAGCTTCTCGTAAACTCTCTCTCCATGATGCTCGAGTTTGACCCCGAAGACAAACAAGCGCTTCTGGAAGCGCCGTCTTTGTCGACGCGACGCGAAACGCTCATAACGCTTTTGGAATACCAGTTGCGCGGCGGTATGGAGAGCGAGGTGATGCAATGACCGATCCGGACGCGACCTTTGACCGAAGGATGCTCGAAGCGCTCATCTGCCCGAAATCACACGCGACTTTGAAGTATGACGCGCAAAGGCAGGAACTGGTCTCCACATCTGCGAATTTGGCGTACCCTATTCGGAACGGTATTCCCGTCATGCTGGTCGACGAGGCGCGCGTTCTGGATTAGAGCGGCTCGCCATTCAACAGGCGTGGCATGTCGCCGGTCAGACCTGCGGCTTCCCGAATGAAGCCGCGTCGCATTCCCGGCACATTTGCCACAACGCCCATGCCAATGTCGCGGAGCACTCGCAGTGCCGGGTTGTCGTTTGAAAACAAACGATTGAATCCATCTGTCGCCAGGGCCAATGTGGTGTTGTCGAACCGGCGCCAGGTTTGATATCGCCGTAGGACAGTGCCTGAAGCCATATCTTCGCCGCGACGCATCGCGTCTGTGAGCACCTCTGCCAAAGCAGCCACATCGCGTAGGCCCGCATTGAGACCCTGACCGGCGATCGGATGGATACCGTGGGCTGCGTCACCGACGAGGACAACGCGCGGCGCAATAAGGCTGTTGGCCAGTGACAGAGACAGTGGGTACTTGTACCGCGCGCCGGCAAGTTTGATATTCCCGAGAAAACTACCAAAGCGCGGGCGCAGCACGGTGAGATAATCTTCGTCATCCATTGTATTGATTTGTGCCGCCTGAGCCGCATTCTCGCTCCAGACGATAGAGGAACGGTTGCCTTTCAAGGGCAGGATCGCGAGAGGCCCGGCGGGCATAAAGAACTGGTGCGCGACACCATTGTGCGGTTTTTCATGTTCAATTGCACACACAAGTGCTGTCTGGTCATATTCCCATCCGGTGCGGGAAATGCCGGCGCGCACCGCGGTTCCGGAACCGCGCCCGTCGCAACCGACGACAAGACGGCAGCGCAGTGTGCGCCCCGATGCCAGGGTGACGCTGATGCCCGTCGAGGTTGCATCTTGGCCAATCACGGTTTCCGAATTCAATACTGCGATGTTCTTGGGTTTTTTCAGCGCTTTCAGCAAAACGGGTCGAAGATTGCGGTCTTCGACCATGTAACCCATGGGACCCTCTTCGATTTCGGCGTGATCGAAGTGCATAAAGAACGGGGACGGGCCTTCGCCCGCGCGCCCATCTGTGACTTTGATGTCGAGCATGGGTTGCGCGTCGTCCGCGAGATGTTCCCAAAGGCCGATACCTTCCATCAGCCGGGTCGATGTCAGTGCCATCGCGTAGGATCGCCCATCGAAGGTCTGCGACTGGCGTTTGGCCTCGGGCAGAGCGTCCACAATCAGGATCTTGAGGCCGCTGTGCGCCAGCGCCAGTGCCAGCGTCGGTCCATTCAGACCGCCACCGACTATTACGATATCGCAGTCGTATTCCATGCAGGTGAATATGACCGAGCGCAGGGGATTGTCCATGCGCGGATGCGTCGCTACCGTCATCACAAAAGAGGAAGGTGAAATGCAAGCCTGGCTGAAAATGACTGCGGCAGATCTAGGACGTGGGATCGCGGCGCAAGAGATCGATCCGGTGGTGCTTACCGAGGTCTATCTCGACGCCATCGACAACCATCCCTTGCGCGACCGGATCTACACATTTGTGACAGCCGAGCGAGCGCAGGTGGAGGCTGAGGCAGCATCGGCACGTGCAGCGTCAGGACACCGATTATCAGACCTGGACGGTGTACCCGTCAGTTGGAAAGACTTGTTTGATACAGCCGCTATCGGCACGGAAGCCGGTTCAAAGTTGCTGACAGGGCGTGTTCCGGCGCGTGACGCGAAGGTCGTTCAGAATGCCACCGCCGCAGGACTGGTGTGCCTTGGAAAGACGCATATGAGCGAGCTTGCGTTTTCCGGTCTTGGGTACAACCCCAGCACCGCCACGCCGCCCTGCGTCAACGATGCCGACGCCGTACCCGGAGGTTCCTCATCAGGAGCCGCTGCATCCGTGGCCTTCGACCTCGCTGCCGCTGGTATTGGTTCCGACACAGGCGGTTCGGTGCGCATCCCCTCGGCGTGGAATGATTTGGTGGGTTTGAAAACGACGTCAGGGCGCGTGAGTCTAGAAGGGGTTGTGCCTCTGGCGCTCAAATTCGACACCGTCGGTCCGCTTTGCCGCTCGGTTGAAGACGCCGCTTTGATACTGTCTGCACTGGAAGGTGGCGTATCCGCCGATCTTGCAGGTGCGACGATAGCCGGAAGGCATTTTGCTGTGCTGGAAACCGTTGCGCTGCAAGATGTGCGATCCCAGCCGATGCAGGCTTTTGAAGGTGCTGTAAAGCGCCTCATCGAAGCTGGTGCTCGTGTCACGCATATTCAGATCCCCGAAGTGCATACGGCCGTGGGTCTGACCACATGCCTTTACACGTCAGAAGCATATGGTCTCTGGCGAGACGTCATCGAGGCCAATCCGGACGCGATGTATGGGGAAATTCTCCAGAGATTCCGGCTTGGATTAAATCATACAGCGCCAGACTACGTTGCCGCATGGGCCGCCCTTGAAGCCGCCAGGCAGGAATACGATCGGGCTGTCGCAGGTTTCGACGCGGTTCTTTTGCCGTCTGCGCCAATCCTGCCACCCAACCTAGAACGGTTGAACACGGACCATGATTATTATGTCACCGAAAACCTGCTGTCTCTGCGCAATACGCGCATTGGAAATCTGATGGGCCTATGTGCGCTCAGCCTGCCAACCGGCACGCCAAGCTGCGGTCTCATGATCATGGGTCGCCCGAATGGTGAAGAGGCACTGCTGCGGCTCGGACACGCCATCGAGGCGGCATTGGCCTAAAAGCCACAAATCGTCAGATTGCTGCGCGTTTTTGTGGACGCAAAGCCTCAGCTTGGGTACTTTAATCCTAACGGGACACGAACGATCCCGACTGAGGCAGTTTTGATGATGTACCCTGAGCGGTTTTCGAACCTTCCGGCTCATGCATGGCCGCGCCTGCGCGCTCTTCTTGATGTGCATGACGGCGGCGGTGCGGCGATTCACATGACGATTGGTGAGCCGAAACACCTTTTCCCTCAGTGGGTTACCGATCTGATCGTTCAACATTCAGCGGGATTCAACAAATACCCACCAAATGAAGGGGCGCCGGAGTTGCGCCAAGCTGTCGCAAGCTTCGTCCATCGTCGCTACGGCGTTCCGGTTGACGCGGATACACAGGTGATGGCACTCAATGGCACGCGCGAAGGCCTTTATAATGGCATTATGGCTCTATGCCCTGAGCGCAAGGAAGGGCAGACGCCCGCCGTCCTGATGCCGAACCCCTTTTATCAGGTTTACATGATTGCTGCGCTCTCCGTTGCGGCGGAACCGATAATGGTTCCTGTATCACGGGAAACGGGACATTTGCCTGACTACGCCGGCCTGCCGGAGACTGTTCTGAAGCGTACGACCGCGGCATACATCTGTTCTCCTGCGAACCCACAGGGCGCGGTGGCTGATGCAGAGTATTGGCGGACGCTGATTGAACTTGCCGAAAAATATGATTTCAAAGTGTTTGCCGACGAGTGTTATTCGGAGATTTACCGCGACGCGCCGCCGGTTGGGGCGTTGCAAGTGGCCTATGACATGGGTGCCGACCCGGACAGGGTTGTCATTTTCCATTCCTTGTCCAAACGATCGAACTTGCCGGGTCTCAGGTCCGGCTTCGTCGCGAGCGGTGCTAAATCGATTGCCCAGATCAAGCAGCTGCGCAATTACGCTGGCGCGCCGTTGCCTTTGCCGTTGCAGATGGCGTCTGCGGCTGTCTGGAACGATGAAGAACATGTGACTGAAAACCGTGCTCTCTACGTCGAGAAATACGAGCTCGCTGACCGCATTTTGGGGAATGTGCCGGGTTATCAAAGTCCGGAAGCCGGATTTTTCCTGTGGTTGCCGGTAGAGGATGACGAGGCAGCGGCGGTCAAGCTCTGGCGGAACACCGGCGTGCGCGTTCTGCCCGGAGGATACCTGGCGCAGGATTGGAACGGGATAAACCCCGGCAAGGGATACATAAGAGTCGCGATGGTGGCTCCAAAGGCGGAAACGGCGCGCGGGATCGAACTGATCTGCGACTGTCTCTATCCGCAATAAAAATGAAGGGCGACAAGAGCATGGCATATCAGACACGTGGACGGGACCCGCTGTTCGACAGCAGTATGGCGGAAGCGATGGAGAAACGCGGCAAGGAGTTGCTGGGTCTTTTGCTGATCGTACTTGGTGTCATGGCATGTGCGATGATCGGCTCCTACACGCCGGATGATCCCAACTGGATGGTATCCACAGATGCGCCGGCCCAAAACTGGATGGGGCGTGTTGGGGCGTCGATTGCAGCGCCACTCTTTATGATCGTTGGCTGGGGGTCCTGGGGTCTGGGGCTGGTTCTGCTTGTCTGGGGCGCACGTTTTGCCTTGCATCAAGGGGCGGAGCGCGCTCTGGGGCGTTTGATTTTTGCCCCGATTGCGATCGCATTTGCCTCTATTTACGCCGCCACCCTGACGCCTGCGGGCAATTGGCTGGACACGCACAGCTTTGGCCTGGGTGGCCTTTTTGGCGATACCGTTATGGGCGCCCTGCTGACCTTGTTGCCGGTTGGCTCGACGATCACTGTAAAGCTCATGTCGCTTTTGATGGCGATTGGCATCGTGGTATTTGGCGGTTTTGTTCTTGGCTTCACGCGCGCTGAAGTTGCTGGCATCGCGCGCTTTTTGGTCAAAGGGTTGGTTGTCGCCTATGCGGGACTGATGAATGTCCTCGGACGCGGCGCCCAGGGCGCGATGGCCCAAGCTCAGGCAGCTTCCGCGCGCCGTGCTGATCGCAAGGTGCAGGCGCAAGAGGCCAGGGTCGAACCGGATGTGCGCCAGACGCTGATCAATCCGGCGCCGGAAGACTTTGGGTTCCATCCCGAAGAAACGGATAGAAAAGCAGGGTTTCTGGGGCGGTTGCCATGGCTCGTCAGGCGTGCAGAGCCGGCGGAAGCCAATGAATTTGAAGATGACGAGGGGTTTGCCGACTACGAAACGATGGGTGGCGAAGATCGCATCAAGGCGCGTATTGCTGATGTGATCAAATCTCGTGTCAGAACCAGCTCTGCTGTTCACACACCGGCTACAACGCCGTTGACCCGCGGACGCGGTCGTGGCCCGGACCCTCTCGTGCTCGATACTTCGGCACCTCGTGCAGAACCACCTCTGACGGCTGAGATGCAGCAACCTACGGCCGAGCCGCTGGATGAGCAGATGCAAAGCTTTGAAATGGATGAGCCTGCGCTTAATGCGCCAGATATTCCTATTATCGAGCCCCGCCGTGTGGTTCAGCAACCCGCGCGCAAGCCGGTTCAGCCCTCGCGTCAGGCCAAGGCGGAGGCGCAGCCATCTCTGTCCTTTGAAGACACGCATCCTGGATTCGAGTTGCCGCCGCTGAATCTTCTAGAAAACCCAGCGCATATTCAACGTTTGCACCTGAGCGATGAGGCGCTGGAAGAGAATGCGCGCATGCTGGAATCTGTGCTGGATGACTACGGTGTGAAAGGCGATATCGTCGCGGTGCGCCCCGGACCGGTGGTCACGATGTACGAGTTGGAACCGGCTCCGGGGCTCAAAGCGTCTCGCGTGATCGGGTTGGCGGACGACATTGCCAGATCCATGGCGGCTCTGTCCGCCCGCGTTTCAACAGTGCCCGGGCGGTCGGTGATCGGCATCGAACTTCCGAACGACAGTCGCGAAAAAGTGCTGTTGCGTGAAATTCTCGCGGCGCGCGATTTTGGCGACAGCAACATGCGCCTTGCCCTTGCACTGGGCAAAGACATCGGCGGAGATCCGGTCGTGGCGAACCTCGCCAAGATGCCGCATCTTTTGATCGCGGGGACCACCGGATCCGGCAAGTCCGTGGCAATCAATACGATGATCCTGTCGCTGCTATACAAGCTGACGCCCGAAGAGTGCCGGATGATCATGATCGATCCAAAGATGCTGGAACTTAGCGTCTATGACGGAATTCCTCACCTGCTGTCGCCTGTGGTCACTGACCCCAAAAAAGCTGTCGTGGCCCTGAAGTGGGTCGTTGGTGAGATGGAAGAACGCTACCGCAAGATGTCCAAAATGGGCGTACGCAATATCGAAGGCTACAATGGACGGGTGCGTGAGGCGCTGTCGAAGGGCGAGATGTTCACGCGAACAGTACAAACCGGCTTCGACGAGGAAACCGGCGAACCGGTCTTTGAGACGGAGGAGAACACACCCGTTGCGTTGCCTTACATTGTTGTCATCGTGGATGAGATGGCTGACCTCATGATGGTGGCAGGCAAGGAGATCGAGGCTTGTATCCAAAGGCTTGCGCAAATGGCGCGCGCGTCTGGCATTCACCTCATCATGGCGACGCAACGTCCGTCCGTCGACGTGATTACAGGCACGATCAAGGCAAACTTCCCGACACGCATTTCTTTTCAGGTCACATCAAAAATCGACAGTCGCACTATTCTCGGCGAGATGGGTGCGGAACAACTGTTGGGAATGGGTGACATGCTTTACATGGCCGGCGGCGCCAAGATCACCCGCTGCCACGGTCCGTTTGTGTCGGACGAGGAAGTCGAAGAGATCGTAAATCATCTCAAAGCGTTTGGCGAACCGGATTATGTGAACGGGGTTGTCGAGGGTCCGTCGGAAGAGGCGGAAACCAATATCGATGCGGTTCTTGGTCTGGGAGGAAACACGGACGGCGAAGACGCGCTCTACGATCAGGCGGTCCAGGTCGTTCTGAAAGATCGCAAATGTTCCACCAGCTACATTCAACGCAAACTTGCCATTGGCTACAACAAAGCGGCGCGCTTGGTGGAGCAGATGGAAGATCAGGGTCTTGTTTCTACCGCGAACCACGTGGGCAAACGTGAAATTCTTGTTCCCGAACAGGGCTGATCAGAAAAAAGTGACCCCGTCCTGTCATAGCGTGGTCGTATCGGCGCTTGGAACGGACTATGTTGAGCGCCTGAGACGCAGCCGGAGGATTTATGGTGCGCCACCTCTCCCGATGCCTGTTGATGGCATTTACGATCATATGGCCTGTTTTGGCTGGCGCGGCGGAGCAGTTGAAACTTGCGGATCTGTCCGCTTACCTGAACCAGATAGAAACGCTTTCGACGGATTTTACACAGACCAATGATGACGGATCGGTCAGCACCGGAACTCTCTATATCCGCCGGCCCGGGCGGATGCGCTTTGAATATGACCCGCCGCTTGACGCGCTGGTGATCGCAGGCGCAGGCGCCGTCGTAATTTTCGATGGCAAATCCAATCAACCACCGGAAACGTACCCGCTGAATCGCACGCCGCTGAGTTTGATCCTTAAGCGCAACATCGATCTGACGCGCGCGCGCATGGTGAAAGACGCGCGGTTTGACGGAAAATCGACCACTGTAACGGCTTTTGATCCGGAGAACCCGGACAGCGGTGTCATCCGGTTACGGTTCACTGACAATCCGACTCAATTGCGCGACTGGGTTATTGAGGACGCATCTGGCGCGCGCACGACGGTTGTGTTGGGCGATCTTCAGGAGGGTATGAACCTGCCCGCCCAATTGTTTGATGCAGGGCGCGAGGCGCGCCAGCGCAATCGCTGATTGTCAGCCGCGCAACCTGCATGTTGCAAGCTGGGCCTGATAGAGGTCGGCGCGCGCGTTCACGCGGTTGGCCACATCAACCAGCCATGCTTTGTTTCGGTATGATCGGCTCGCGTATCCGGCATGACCCTCGTGATAGGCCAGATACTGGTTGCGGGCGTCAGTCAGTGGAATTCCGTTCTTTGCGCGACTGGTGGTCATGTACCAACCCATGAAGTCTGTCGCGTCTTTGATCCTGTCGCGCTTTGCAAAGCGTTTGCCCGTGGCTTTTTGGTAATCGCCCCAGGTGCCGTCAAGTGCCTGCGAATAACCGTATGCGCTGGAAACACGCCCCATCGGTATAACGCCGAGGGCGTATTTATGCGGCGTTTTCGCATTGCCAACAAACCTGCTTTCCTGATGCATGGTGGCCATCTGCACATGCACCGGCACGCCCCATTTATCTTCGGTGCGTTTAAAGGCTTTCATGTAGTCGGGGCGCTGTTTTGCAATGCTGCATGCGTCATCCAAGTTGCGAGGGGCCGTGTTTGATCCTCCCCCGCAAGAGGCCACGAGAAGTGTGATTGCCAACGCGCGAAGAGTTCTGCTCATATGCCTCTCGCTCTATGTTTATTTGTTTTTCAGTATACTACCGCAAATTAACCCTTAGGGAAATCACAAACTCTATAGCAGCAATGCCAGCAATACCGGCAATGCGGCTACTGACATAAGCGTAGAGGCGACGACAAGACCAGCAACTTGTTCGGCGTCGGCGCCGTATTTCTCCGCCAGCATATAAGAGGTCACGGCGACCGGCGTAGAGACTTGCAAAACAAGCACTCCGAACGCAACGGGATCAAGCTCAAAACCAACACCGATTGCCCAGGCAATGGGTGCGCAGATCAACAGTTTGATCGCGCTCAGGCCAAACGCGCGCAGCATTCCGCCCGATTGCAGCCGCGCCACGGCCACGCCCAGTGTAATCAACATCAATGGGATCGCCATTTGACCAATAAGCTCAAGCGTATTGGTCAAAAATGTCGGAGTGGACCAATCCTGCCAGAGAAAAATCGCGCCCAAAAGTGTGCCGGCGACCATAGGCTCCTGCACCACTTTCAATATGGAGCCGGAACCAGCAACAAGCCAGACACCAAAAGTGAACGACCACATTGCCATAATTGCGAAAACGATAATTGCATAGCTCAGGCCAATATCGCCAAAGGCAAACAGTGCAAGGGGCAGCCCAAGGTTTCCCGTGTTTCCAAAAATCATCGGCGCGGCAAAGGTCTGGCGATTCAACTTAAGAATCCAAACCAGAACAAGCATGGCCACCGTGACAGCGCCAAAGGCAACAACGCTTGCGAGCGACAGATTTGTGAGCGCGGTGGGATCAATCTCGGTTTGCATCAGAGAGACGAAGATCAGGCAAGGTACCGACAAGGTCATTGCCAATTGGGTCACAAAGCGGATTCGGTACTCGATTCCACATTTTACCCAAAGAAAGCCTACGCCGGCCAAAAGGAACACCGGCGCCACTATTTCCAGCACTGTCAGCGCCAGGTTCACAAACTGTTTCCCTTTTTTGAGCAGTGGGGATTGGACAAAGGGCGTTTGATCCGTCTACTAACGATGCTAAGGGGCCGCAACGGTATGATTAGATCGCAAGCGAAATATCATCTGGGACAGATCGTCCGGCACAAAAAACATCCGTTTCGCGGGGTGATTTTTGACGTCGATCCGCAGTTTTCCAATACAGATGAGTGGTATCAGGCCATTCCAGAAGACAGTCGTCCTTCGAAAGAGCAGCCGTTCTACCACCTGCTGGCCGAGAATGAGCAGAGTTATTACGTCGCGTACGTCTCTGAACAAAATCTGATCGCAGACAAATCCGGTGAACCGGTCGATCATCCTGACATTCCGGATTTGTTTGGCCCGTTTCAGGATGGTGCATACCCGTTGCATTTCCAGTTGAACTGAATTCGACGGGTCAGTAGCCGAGAGCACAACCATCTTTGCGCGGATCGCTTGCGCCTTCCAGAACACCACTTTCATGAATGCGGATCGCCTGTGCGCCGCCTATGGCTGTATGCGGAACACTGACCGTGTGTCCCAAGTCCGCCAATTCTTGCCGCACCTGATCGGAGTAGCCACGCTCCACCTGCATGTCGCCCGCATCGTTAAAGGCGCGTGGTGCGTCAATTGCGGTCTGAAGATCCATACCAAAATCCAGCAAGTTGCTGACAAAGCGAGCATGCCCGTTAGGCTGATACGCGCCGCCCATGACGCCAAAAGGCATGATCACCTTCCCGTTTTCGCGCAGCATGGCCGGGATGATGGTATGCATGGGCCGCTTGCCGCCCTTGAGCTCGTTCGGGTGGCCCGCCTCAAGAGTAAAGCCAGCACCGCGATTGTGGAGCAAGATACCGAACTTATCTGACGCGATGCCGGATCCGAAGTCCTTGAAAATTGAATAAATGAGGGAGACAGACATCCCGTCGCGGTCCACGACAGTTATGTAGATCGTGTCTTTGTGAACCGTCTCTGTCAACGCGGCAGGCGCAGCGATAGCTCTGTGTGGATCAACCAACGCCGCGAGCGATTTTGCAAAATCCATGTCGAGCATGCGATCCAGTCGCATGGTGTGATCGGCGTCGCCCAGTATTCGATTGCGTGCGCCATAGGCCAATTTCGCTGCCTCTGCCTCTATGTGAGTGCGCGCTGTTCCGAACGGGTCCATTGCCGCGATGTCGAACTGGGCAAGGATGTTCAGCATAAGTATCGCTGCGGCTCCATGCGTGTTTGGTGGGTGCTCGACGATCTCAACGTCTTTGTAGGAGCCGGTAATCGGGCGCGTCTCATCACAAGCGGCAGATGCAAAGTCATCGAGCGTGTGCAGGCCGCCCGCTGCATTCAGTGCGGCGATCATGTCCTCTGCCACTTCTCCAGTGTAGAATGCCTGAGCGCCGTCCTGCGCAATGCGGCGTAAAACCTCGGCCTGACCGGGCGCTTTGAACAGTTCCCCCACTTTTAAAGAGCGGTCGTTGACAAGGAATTTCTGGCGCGCACTGCCTTGCAGATTATGTGCATAGTTTTCCCAATCAAACGCCGCGCGCGGTGCAACGGGAACGCCTTCGTCCGCGTAGCGAATTGCGGGTGCCAGAATCTGGTCCAGACCCAATTTCCCGACTTCCGTCGCAAGATGGTCGAACGCAGCGACCGCTGTCGGGATTGTAACGGCATGAGCGGTGAATGTCGGAACCGTGGTGTGGCCGGCGTCCCGCAGGAGCGCGGCGTCCAGTTTGCTTGGCGCACGACCGGACCCGTTCAATGCACGCACGGGCGCTTCCGATGCCTCTGACCAAAGAACAAAACAATCGCCGCCCAATCCCGTCATTGCCGGTTCGCAAAGCCCCAACAATACTGCGCCGGCAATGGCCGCATCCATCGCATTGCCGCCGGTTTGCAGGATATCAATCGCAGTTTTAGCGGCGAGTGGATGGGATGTGGCGCACAGCCCATTTGATGCCAGCACCGGAGAGCGGCCCGGAAAATGAAAATCGCGCATGGAATTGCCTTTGTAAGCCTCAGGTTTCGCGCAAAATAAACTATGCGCAGGGGAAGTCCACGCTTGAGCTCATATCAAAATGCAAGGAGAAGGTCCTCGACGCCGCACACTGGGTGGGGGCTATTACGCGCGGCGCCGAGGGAAGCTATATGCAGCTACAAGGAAAGATATGACGACGGAACAAGGCGTGAATGTGATCGCTTCTTGTCGGTTTGAGGAAAGAATCGGGTTTCTTTGCGACTGAAGCCCGAAAGTCTCTGTCAGGCGCTCATTCCAACGGCAAGACGCAAATTCAGATGGTTCTCCGCGCCCACTCTTCGATATGAAACGTCCTTTGCAAGGCTTTTTATCATAAACCAGCCAAATCCACCTTCCGGCATGTCATCAAGTTCCACATCAAGCGATGCAAGCGACCCCAGAGGCAACTTGCCTTCCGGCATGGCGCTGCCGCTGTCTTTGATATGCAACAGCAAGCCATCTTTGCTGTGCGCGCAGTTGATGTGGATTGGACCCTCTGGCTCTGTCGGGGGATACGCATGCTCTAGAATATTATTGAGCACTTCAGCCAGCACGATTTCGATGGTTCCGGCTTCCTCGATATCCAACTGCAATGGTTGCAAAGCTTCAAGCAGTTGCGACAATGCATCCCGTACGGCGCTCTGGCCGCTGATCACGCGCACTTCAAAAGGCGCAAGCCGAAACGAACTGGCCTCTTTGTCAGGCTTGGCGGTCATCACTGCTGCCTCAACTCCGCCAATGCACCTTCGAGTGTCGGAAAAACGCTGAAGACTGAGTCCATCCGTGTGAGTTGGAAAACGCGCGCCACAGTCGGCGTAAGACCCGCAAGCGCGAGCTTGCGATCTTGGCCCATATTTTTCATCGCGGCAACGATGGCTCCCAGGCCGCTGGAATCGATGAATTCCACCTGACTTAGATCAAGCACGATCAACTCGGGACCGTCGTTTGTTTTCATGCGCATGGCGTCTTTGAATTCGATCGCCACGGCGGCGTCGATCCGTGCCTCATTGACGGAGACAATGCGCAACTGCTCTTCTGTTTTGGTGGCAAGTTCCATTATATTCTCCACAACGCTCGACTTTGGCTTTGGCTACACCAAAGTCATTACCAAACCATTGCGGGAGCAGGGGGTTACCAACCTATGAAAAGCGTCGTTTTAACTGGTGCCGTGCGCACACCTATGGGCGGATTTCAGGGAGGCTTCGCTGATTTGACCGCATCGGACCTCGGCAGCGCCGCAATTTCCAGGGCATTGTCTGCCTCCGGCGCAACAACCGTTGACGAGGTTCTGATGGGCTGCGTTCTCCCCGCAGGTCAAGGACAAGCACCGGCGCGCCAGGCCGCGATGCAAGCCGGGATTGGCCAGAACGTGCCTGCAACAACCCTGAACAAAATGTGTGGGTCGGGCATGAAAGCCGTGATGATCGCGCGGGATCAGATCGCTCTCGGTCAAGCAGAAACTATTGTGGCAGGCGGAATGGAAAGCATGACTAACGCCCCGTATTTGCTGCCCAAAATGCGCAGCGGTGCGCGTCTGGGTCATGGCAAAGTTGACGACCACATGTTTCTGGACGGACTTGAAGATGCCTACGAAAAGGGTCGTTTGATGGGCACCTTTGCAGAGGACTGTGCCGAAGCTTTCCAGTTCACACGCGACATTCAGGACACCTATGCTCTGCAGTCTCTGTCGCGCGCGCTAGAGGCGCAGTCGAGCGGGGCTTTTGAGAAGGAGATCGTTCCGGTGACTGTGCGCACCAAAAAGTCCACGCATGTCATTTCGAAAGACGAGCAACCCGGCGCTGCACGGCCCGACAAAATACCACATTTGAACCCGGCGTTTCGGGAGGGCGGTACTGTGACGGCGGCCAATTCATCTTCTATCTCAGACGGCGCTGCCGCCCTGGTTGTTGCCTCTGAAAAGGCTGCCGAAGCCATGGGAATGTACATTCGTTGCCGTATTGTTGGCCACGCAAGTCACGCACAAGAGCCCGGGCTTTTCACAACCGCACCCATTCCCGCCGCGCAAAAGCTGCTGGACCGCATAGGATGGGACAAAAGTTCCGTTGACGTGTGGGAAGTGAACGAAGCTTTTGCGGTCGTGCCGCTGGCTTTCATGCGCGAGATGGGACTTGATCATGAGATCGTAAATGTTAACGGTGGCGCCTGTGCGCTTGGACATCCAATTGGAGCATCGGGCGCGCGCATTATCGTAACCTTGTTGAACGCGATGGAACGCCGGGACGTGAAACGGGGCGTTGCTGCCATTTGCATCGGCGGTGGTGAAGGTACGGCGATTGCGTTGGAGCGGGACTGATCTGTCTCTCGAGCGATCGCAAAGTGATTGATGAGGTCGCTCAAATGAAAGTCAATTACGTCGCCTTGCGCGCGTCTATAAATGCGCTGACCGAACAGGAAACCGATGCTGTGTCTTTGATGGCCACCGTTGCTTGCGAAGTTCATCACGCAGATGCCCGCTTCGACTGGACCGGATTTTATCGCGTAACGGCGCCGGAACTATTGAAAGTTGGCCCATATCAAGGCGGGCATGGATGCCTTGTTATTCCGTTTTCGCGCGGTGTGTGTGGCGCGGCGGCGCGCACCCGTCAAATTCAACGCATTGCAGACGTTAACGCTTTTGAGGGGCATATTGCCTGCGCCGCAAGCACACAGTCCGAGCTTGTTGTTCCGGTGATAAACGGAGCAGGCGATTTGCTTGGCGTATTTGATATCGACAGCGATCAAAGTGACGCATTTACGCAAGAAGATGAAGATGCACTGTCTGAAATCCTTCGCAATGTTTTTGAGCATGTCGCTCCTGTCATTGGAAGTTAATCGGAATATTTCGGCGCAAAAATGAAAAATTTCTGGATTTTTTCACGCGACTCAGCCATCGTGAAAAAAATCAAGGAATTTTCATGTCGTGCAACACAGTCGTCCAGACGAACCAGAGACGCTAGGTGCAGACCTGCGTGCGCTAAGAAAGGCGCGGGGACACACGCTCGCGGACCTTGCGGAGCGTTTGGGGCGGTCTGTCGGTTGGCTGAGTCAGGTTGAACGCGGCAAGTCGGACCCGTCGATACACGATCTGAGATTGATCGCAGACGCTTTGGACGTTTCCGTCTCAATGCTGTTTCGGCATGCTGCTGCGCCAGCGTGCGAAGCGGGTTACGTTGTGCGTAAATCAGCGCGCCGGCCAATCGGATCAAGTATTGAGGGTTTGGTGGAAGAGTTGTTATCGCCAGATCTGACCGACGATTTCGAAATGGTGCATTCGACATTTGCACCAAGTAGCGCAATAAAGACCCACGTGGCACGTCCGACACAGGAAGTTGGATATCTGGTGTCTGGTCGTCTTGATATAGAAATCAACGACACGCTGCACACCATACTGCCAGGCGACAGTTTTCGCATAAGAGGAGAGCCGTTCCGCTGGTCTAATCCATATAGCGATCCTGCTGTGGCCATTTGGGTCATTGCGCCACCGGTGTACTGATGAGTTTTGAAGCATGGACAATTTTTGCGGTATTCTGGGCTGTCTTCGTGACAACACCGGGGCCAAATGCCGTGAATTGCATTCAGAACGGTATGCACTTGGGGTTTTGGCGCGCGCTGGTGGGCGTTCTTGCAATATTGACCCAGGCGACCGTTTTTCTCGTTTTGTCAGCCCTAGGCGTTACGGCATTGATTGCCGCGTCCCCCGAAGCTTTTTTTGTCGCTAAACTCATCGGCGCTGCGTTTCTGGTCTACTTGGGTGTGCGTGGATGGTTGTTGGCGCGCCAACCCGTCGACATATCTGATAAGCCCGCCAAGTCAGTTTACCTGCACGCTCTGGCGATCGCCACAATTAACCCCAAGAGTGTCGCCGGCTATCTGGCGGCTTTTTCGCAATTCGTGCAGGCCGATGTGCCCGTCTGGCAGCAAATGGGCGTTATTGTTCCAACCGCCCTGACGCTCACAGCACTGAGCTATACAACGTTCACTGCACTTGGTGCCGGATTGGGCAGGGCAGCACTGGGCGCAGTGTTCCACGTTTGGGTCCGGCGCGGTTTGGCAATGTGTTTCGTTATCTATGGTATTCTGCTGGGCGCGTCGAACACGCCGGGTCGGGTTGCAGCATGAGCTTTCAAGGATCTTGCAATTGCGGCGCGATCCGATTTGTGGTCAAAAATGATCCGCGTGGCGTCTCTTTTTGCCACTGCGGCCAATGTCGCAAGCAGTCCGGCGGTGTTTGGTCGTCTGCATTTGTAGAAAAGACCGACTTGAACATCTCCGGTTCGGTGAACTGGTGCGCATCCAGTGACAGCGGCAGGCGTGGATTCTGTCCGATCTGCGGCGCATTCCTGTTCTGGAAAAACCTTGAAGAAACAACGATCAGCTTCGCTCTTGGTGCCATCGATGGGCCAACGGGACTGACGCTCGAAAAACACATCTTTGTCGCCGACAAAGGCGATTATTACGAAATAGCGGACGGCGTTCCGCAATGGGAGAACTGATATGGCAGACTTTCCGACAACAGCGCGTGTTGTGATCATCGGTGGTGGAGTTGTGGGTGTTTCGGCGCTCTATCATCTGGCAAAAGAAGGTTGGACCGATTGCGTGCTGCTGGAGAAAAATGAACTCACGGCCGGTTCTACATGGCACGCTGCCGGCAACTGCCCGTCCTTCAGCACGTCTTGGGCTGTCATGAATATGCAGCGCTATTCTCTGGGCCTCTATGCTGGTCTCGCGGAAGAGGTCGACTATCCGATGAACTATCACGTCACCGGATCGATCCGACTGGCGCACAGCAAAGAACGCATGTTGGAATTTGAACGCGCCCGTTCAATGGGGCGGTACCAGGGCCTCGACATCGAAATGATGTCCACAGCTGACATGAAAAACAAATACCCTTTCATGGAAACCCATGATCTGGAAGGCGGTCTGTGGGATCCCGACGACGGCGATATTGATCCCGCTCAGTTGACGCAAGCGCTCGCGAAGGGAGCGCGTGAGATGGGCGCCCGGATCGAGCGTTTTTGTCCGGCGACCGGCGTTAGCCGCGAGGATGGCGAGTGGATCGTGCACACAGACAAAGGCGATATCCGCTGCGAAAAAGTCGTGAACGCCGCCGGATACTACGCGCAGCGGGTGGGCGAATGGTTCAAACCTTACGGCGGGCGAACCGTGCCAATGACCGTGATAAGCCACCAGTACTTTCTGACCGAAGAAATCGAAGAACTGGCAAGCTGGACTAAGGACCATGGCCAAAAAATCCCACTCCTGCGCGATGTGGACTCGTCTTATTACCTGCGCCAGGACAAAAACGGCCTGAACCTTGGCCCCTACGAGCGCAATTGCAAGGCGCATTGGGTCACGCCGAACGATCCTATGCCGGAAGATTTTTCATTCCAGCTTTATCCGGACGATCTGGAGCGCTTGGAATGGTACATTGAAGATGCGATGGCCCGCGTGCCGATCCTTGGGACGTCCGGAGTGGGTCGGGTGATCAACGGCCCGATACCATACGCACCCGACGGTTTGCCGCTGATCGGACCGATGCCCGGCGTGCCGAATGCCTATGAGGCTTGTGTCTTCACGTTCGGCATTACCCAGGGCGGCGGTGCCGGCAAGGTTCTGGCCGAATGGGTTGTGCATGGTCAAACCGAGTGGGACATGTGGGCGGTGGATCCGCGTCGCTACACTGACTACACCGATCAGGATTACTGCGACCAAAAGGCGATCGAGGTTTACGGCCACGAATATGCCATGCATTTTCCGCATCACGAATGGCCAGCCGGACGCGACAAGAAACATTCACCCGTGCACGATAAGGTGGTTGCGGCAGGCGGCGTGATGGGCGCCTACAACGGTTGGGAGCGCGCAAACTGGTTTGCCAAAGCAGGCGACGATCTATCAGAGGACGCCACGCAAACATGGGATCGCAAAGGCGCATGGACAGAGCGCGTCAAAGAAGAGTGCGAGGCCGTGCGCGACGGCGTCGGCGTTCTTGACCTGCCGGGGTTTTCGCGGTTCAAAATTTCGGGACCCGGTGCCGACGAGTGGCTGCGCAGCCAGATCACGGGTGCCTTGCCCAAGATCGGACGCGTCGGTCTTGTCTATTTCGCGGACAGTCGTGGCCGTATCCTGACGGAGATGTCGGTCACGCGCGAGGCGGAAGACAAGTTTATTCTTGTCACCGCAGCAACGGCCCAGTGGCACGACCGCGATGTGATCCGAAACAATTTGCCCGAGGATGGCAGTCTCGCGTTTGAGGATTGGACAACGAAGATGTCCACGCTGATCGTGACAGGTCCGAAATCGCGCGAGCTTCTGGCGGATCTCACATCTGCTGATCTGACGCTTCCGTGGCTCAGTTTTCAGGAAACGGATGTCTCGGGCGAATGGGCCGCCCTTTTGCGCGTGTCCTTTGCGGGAGAATTGGGTTGGGAAATCCACGCAGAAAACGCCAGCATACCTGCGATATACAATGCGATCGTCGCGGCCGGTGCCACTCCGTTCGGCATGTACGCATTGAATTCGCTGCGCATCGAAAAAGGCTACCGGACTTGGAAAGGCGATCTCTCCACCGACTACACCCTCCTTGAAGGCGGGCTTGATCGCTTCGTCAAACTCGACAAGCCGCAGAATTTCCCCGGAAAGGCTGCGCTGATGAACGAGAAGCAGCAAGGCAGCAAGAAGCGTTTTGTTACGCTCGTCGTGGATGCTGACGAGCAGGACGCACCTTACATGTCGACCCTCTGGCACAAAGGCGAAGTTGTCGGCGAAACAACATCGGGTGACTGGGGCTACCGCGTCGGTGCGTCAATCGCACTGGGTATGGTGCGCACGGATCTTGCGGTTGCCGGCACGGAACTGGAAGTCGAAATCTTCGGACAGAAATGCACGGCCAAAGTTCAGCCTGACCAACCGCTCTGGGATCCGGAAAACGAAAGACTGCGGGCATGACGGAGGTCGTTCTTTTGGATGGGGGCATGGGCCAAGAGCTCGTGCGCCGTTCCGGCAAACCGGCCTCGCCGCTGTGGTCGACGCAAGCGCTGTTAGATCGCCCCGGTCTGGTCGCAGAAGTGCACGAAGACTATGCGCAAGCCGGTGCCACTGTGGCCACGTCCAACACCTACGCGATCCACCGCGACAGGCTGCGTGGCGGAACCAATCACTATGCGGCTGGCGGAACCGAGTTGCCGGATCGCGAGGGGCAATTTGGAAAATTGCTGGGTGCGGCAATGGCCGAAGCGCAAGACTTTCGCAAAAAGGGTCGTGTCGCCGCATCGATTGGGCCTTTGTCGGCAAGCTATCGGCCCGATCTGCATCCTGCGTATGAAACCGCAGTGGGGCTTTATGCGGAAGTCATCGAATACGTTGCGCCAAAAGCGGATATAATCCTGTTCGAAACAGTCGCATCTGTTGAAGCGGCCAAATCCGCGCTGGATGCGGGCCGCACTTCGGACCTGCCAGTTTGGCTGTCATTTACGGTTGACGATGATGACGGCGCAGTTTTGCGCTCCGGAGAGCCGCTTTCCGAAGTCGTTTCCATTGCCGCAGAAGCAGATGCAGCACTTGCAAACTGCTCTGCGCCCGAAGCGATGCCGGCCGCGCTGGACGTGCTGGCCAAATCGGGGCGCCCGACAGGCGCTTATGCGAATGGTTTCGAAGGTATCACCAAGGATTTCATCAAAGGTGGCACGACCGTGGACGGTCTGCGTGCGCGCAGGGACATGGGCCCGGGCACCTATGCAGACCATGCGATGTCATGGCTGGACCATGGTGCAACAATTGTCGGCGGATGCTGCGAAGTTGGCCCTGCACATATTTCCGAGATCCGGACTCGCCTGACTGCGGCCGGACACACAATCGTCTGAAGTCTTTTTTTATCTGAGGTTCGCTGATGCCTACTCCTCCTTCTCATGCGCGTGTCGTCATCATTGGTGGCGGCGTCATCGGGTGTTCCGTTGCTTACCATCTGGCCAGTCAAGGCTGGAAGGACGTCGTACTGCTGGAACGCAAGCAGCTTACGTCTGGAACCACGTGGCATGCGGCCGGGCTGATCGCGCAATTGCGCGCAACAGCCAACATGACCAAGCTCGCAAAATACAGTCAGGAACTCTACGGCAACCTCGAAGAAGAAACAGGGGTTGCAACAGGGTTCAAACGTGTTGGTTCAATTACTGTGGCTTTGACCGAGGAACGCCGGGAGGAGCTTTACCGGTCCGCTGCCATGGCGCGCGCGTTCGGCGTCGACATTGAAGAAATCTCGCCTCAGGAGGTCAAACAACGTTATGAGCACCTGAACATTTCGGATGTGACTGGCGCGGTCTATCTGGAAAAGGACGGCCAGGGCGACCCGGCCAATATTGCACTGGCGCTGGCCAGGGGCGCCCGGCAGCAGGGCGCACACGTGCTCGAACGGACCCGGGTGACCGGAATGTCGCGCGATGGACGACGGATCACTGGTGTGGATTGGGAACAGAATGGCGAAACCGGTCATATCCAAGCGGACATGGTCGTCAACTGTGGCGGCATGTGGGGTCATGAGGTCGGGCGCATGGCCGGCGTCAACGTGCCGCTTCACGCCTGCGAGCATTTCTACATCGTGACTGAAGCCATCGAAGGCTTGCGGCAATTGCCGGTGCTGCGAGTGCCAGACGAGTGCGCCTACTACAAGGAAGATGCAGGCAAAATGCTTCTCGGGGCATTTGAGCCAAATGCCAAACCTTGGGCAATGAATGGTATTCCGGCGGAGTTTGAGTTTGACCAGCTCCCCGAGGACTTTGACCATTTCGAGCCGATACTGGAAAAGGCTGTAGAGCGGATGCCGATGCTCGCCGAAGCAGGTATTCACACGTTCTTTAACGGACCGGAAAGCTTCACACCTGACGATGCGTATCATCTTGGCCTTGCGCCGGAAATGGACAACTTCTGGGTCGCTGCAGGTTTCAACTCCGTTGGTATCCAATCGGCGGGCGGTGCCGGCATGGCGCTGGCGCAATGGATGGAAGCAGGTGAAAAACCGTTCGATCTGGGCGACGTTGACATTTCTCGCATGCAGCCCTTCCAAGGGAACAAAACCTATCTTTTTGAGAGGTCGAAAGAGACACTTGGGCTGCTCTATGCAGATCACTTCCCATACCGCCAGAAAGACACGGCGCGCGGGGTAAGGCGCACACCGTTCCACCAGCACCTGCTGAACCATGGAGCGGTTATGGGGGAATTGGCGGGCTGGGAGCGTGCCAACTGGTTTGCGCGCGAAGAACAGACGCCAGAGTATGGTTATACATGGAAGCGGCAGAACTTTTTTGACAACGTCGCAGAAGAACATGCGGCCATTCGGACGAATGTCGGCATGTATGATATGTCGTCCTTTGGCAAAATCCGCATCGAGGGGCGCGACGCCGTGGCCTTTATGAACCATGTGGGCGCAGGCCAATACGACGTACCCGTCGGCAAGATCGTATATACCCAGTTTTTGAACAATGGCGGCGGTATTGAGGCGGATGTCACCGTAACGCGGCTGTCTGAAACGGCCTTTCTGGTTGTAACACCCGCTGCAACGCGTCTTGCCGACCAGACATGGATGCAACGGCACATCGGAGCTTTCAATGTCGTTATAACGGACGTAACGGCGGGCGAAGGCGTGTTGGCGATCATGGGCCCCAATGCGCGCTCTCTCTTGCAAAAGGTCTCACCAGCAGACTTTTCGAATGACGCAAATCCCTTTGGTACGGCGCAGGAGATTGAACTTGGGATGGGCCTCGCGCGCGTGCACCGTGTCACTTACGTCGGCGAACTCGGATGGGAGGTCTACGTCCCATGCGATATGGCTGCTCATGCCTTCGAGGTTCTTCACGAAGCCGGTCAGGATCTGGGTCTGAAACTCTGCGGCATGCACATGATGGACTGCGCCCGGATTGAAAAGGGATTTCGCCATTTCGGGCATGACATCACTTGCGAGGATCACGTGCTCGAAGCTGGGCTCGGGTTTGCAGTGAAGACAGACAAACCGTCGTTCATTGGCCGCGAAGCCGTGCTGCGCAAGAAGGAAAGTGGCCTGGAACAACGACTTTTGCAGTTTAAGCTAAACGATTCGGAGCCTTTGCTTTACCACAATGAACCAGTGCTGCGAGACGGAGAGATTGTGGGATATCTCAGTTCGGGTGCGTATGGCCATCACCTTGGTGCGGCAATGGGCTTGGGTTACGTGCCCTGCATTGGCGAAAGCGCGGCTGATGTCCTTGCGTCCACTTACGAGATTGACGTTGCAGGCACGCGTGTCGCGGCGGAGGCGTCTCTCAAACCGATGTACGATCCAAAGTCCGAGCGGGTTAAACTTTAGCTTCCTTGCATCGATCCGGGTCTTCTGCGACCAGAAGCCATGGATGATGTTTATTGCCCGCCGCAGGATCCTCTCGTTGTTCTGCATGAAGATGCAGAGGTGTTGCTGGTGGACAAGCCATCTGGCCTTTTGTCTGTTCCGGGCAAAGGACCGCAGCTTGCTGATTGTCTGATGGCTCGTGTTCAGGAGGTGTTTCCGGACGCCTTGCTGGTGCACCGGTTGGACCGGGACACATCCGGCGTGATTATTTTTGCGCTGACGGCGCATGCGCAGCGTCATCTGGGACTGCAATTTGAAAAACGGATAACGAAAAAAACTTATGTCGCGCGCGTTTGGGGCGTTCCGGAAACCAAAACAGGTACAGTTGATCTGCCGCTGATCGTGGACTGGCCGAACCGCCCGCGACAGAAGGTCTGCCATGAAACGGGCAAACCTGCGCAGACGGACTGGCGCGTTATCAAGCATGACACTGAAACATCTCGTTTGCGACTGTTCCCCAAAACCGGCCGTAGCCATCAGCTGCGCGTTCACATGCTGGCCATCGGTCATCCTATACTTGGTGATCCATTCTATGCCGCGGGACCTGCGCGCGACTACCCGAGACTTATGCTTCATTCTGAAGAGCTGCGGTTCAAGCACCCGAACGGCGGCAGATCCGTCAAGATTAGGGCGCCCGCACCGTTCTGAAAACGCTTGATCCAAAAAGAACGGTTGACGTGATACCTTTTGGTATTATAAAAAGAGATACCAAATGGTATCGCTTTGGAGACTCTTGTGTCTGTAGTTCAACCCACCTTTCGCGCACTTGCTGACCCAACAAGACGGGAAATTCTGCTTTTGCTCAAAGATCGCGATCTGACAATCGCGGAGGTTGCAGAGAATTTTGACATGACCCGCGCCGCAGTGAAAAAGCACCTGACCGTGCTGACCGCTGGCGGGCTCATTTCTGTCCGTACGCAGGGTCGCGAGCGCATTAACACGATCAATCCAGATGGCATGAAACCGGTGATCGACTGGCTGACTTACTTTGATGCCTTCTGGGGTGACCGGCTCGCCGCACTCAAATCAGAAATTGAAAGGGGTCATTCATGACACAGAGAACCTTGCAAAAAACCATCTTCCTGCGGGCGTCGCGTGCCGATGTCTGGGCCTACCTGACGGAGCCCGACAAGCTTGCCAAGTGGTTCCACGCGTCAAAGTCCACTTTACAAGCGGGCGGAAAGCTCGCTCTTTATGGCGCGAAAAGCGGGGAATGTGTGATCTGGGGCGATGTTCTGGTCGTGCGCCCGCCGGAGTACCTGGAATACACGTTCACCGTCAAACCCATGGGTGAAGCTAAAAGTACTGTTAAATGGACGCTGGGGGACGTGCCTGGCGGTACGCAGTTATCGCTTGTTCATGAGGGTCTTCCGACCAGTGCTGAAGCCTTTGATCTGATACTGGCATTGGACAAGGGATGGGACGAACACTTCATGCAAATGCGGGAGGCTTTGCACCCTGTGCCCGCCTGAAAACGAAAGGCCGCCCCTGTGGGCGGCCTTTGTCTTGTGTCGTCTTTGCAGATTTATTCGGCCGCCCAGCCGGAGACGGCTTTGACCTCGAGAAACTCCTCCAGCCCATAAACGCCGCCTTCACGTCCATTGCCGGATTGTTTGTATCCGCCAAACGGCGAGCCCTGCGCAAAGCCCTGACCGTTGGTTTCGACCATGCCAGAGCGCAAGCGGCGCGCGACACGGCGACGGCGCTCGGGATCTTCGGACTGAATGTAGTTTGTCAGACCATAAGCCGTGTCGTTGGCGATCGCGATCGCTTCTTCTTCCGAAGCGAAGGGAATGATCGACAAAACCGGGCCGAAGATTTCTTCCCGCGCTATCGTCATTTCGTTGGTCACATCGGCAAAAACCGTCGGTTTGACATAGTAACCCCGATTGAGCCCATCCGGCCGACCTGTGCCGCCCGCGACGAGACGCGCCTCTCCCATGCCGGTTTCGATCAGCTTTTGAATTTTGTCGTATTGCAGTTGCGACACCACGGGGCCGATGTGGCGCCCCGCTTCCGATGCAGAGCCAACGCGGGTCTCTTCGGCAACCGCCGCCGCCGTCTTCACGGCGTCGTTGTAGCGTGAGGTGTGCACCAGCATCCGCGTCGGCGCGTTGCACGACTGCCCGGAGTTGTTGAAGCAGTGCCGCGCACCGCGTGTCACGGCTTTGTCGTCTGCATCCTCAAAAACGATGTTTGCGCCTTTGCCACCCAGTTCAAGGCTGACCCGCTTGAGCGTGTCTGCCGCGGATTTTGAAATTGCCGTCCCGGCGCGCGTGGACCCTGTAAAGCTGACCATGTCAACGTCCGGATGACCGGAAAGTTGCGTCCCGACACCCAAACCGTCGCCGTTCACCATGTTGTAGACGCCCGCTGGAAGTCCTGCTTCATGAACAAATTCCGAGAACAGGATACCGGAAAGTGGCGCGATCTCGGAAGGCTTCAGAACCATAGTGCAGCCGGTTGCCATGGCCGGTACCGCTTTGAGAACGATCTGGTTCATAGGCCAGTTCCAGGGCGTGATCAGTGCACAGACGCCAATAGGCTCAAGCAGCGTCTTCTCCGATCCGGTAAAATCGCGTTCAAACTGAAAATTTTCGAAAGCCTTGATGAAACCTTCGAAATGCCAGCTGCCGGCACCCACTTGCGAGGAGCGGCTCATATCTATCGGCGCGCCCATTTCAAGCGAGATGGCTTCTGCCATCTCGTTTGCCCGGTCGTTGTAGACCTCGGCGAGTCGTTTAATATGGCCCAGCCGCTCCTCCTTGTCGGTCTGCGACCAGGAATCAAACGCATTTTTAGCGGCTTTTACAGCAGCGTCAGTATCCGCTTTGTCACCCAAAGAAATGACGGCGCACTCTTCTTCGTTCGAGGGGTTGATGACCGCAAAGTCATTGGGCTTTTTTGGCGCAACCCATTGACCGTTAATGTAGAAATCGCGTTTTTCGAGCATTTTCATCTCTCCTTATTGAGCCGCGCGTCACTCTGATTCGCGGCGCACTCTGTCACGCGTTGAAAAGACCAGCAAGAGAAGTCGTGCATCAGCGCGCATTCCATATTAGGTATCGTCCATTAGACTTTGGAATGCCTAGCAGCGGAGGATATCATGGGCTTGCGCATCAATGACACCGTACCTGATTTTACAGCGGAAACAGATCAGGGAACGATCCAGTTTCATGAATGGATTGGCGATAGCTGGGCGATCCTGTTTTCGCATCCTAAAGATTTCACACCGGTTTGCACAACGGAATTCGGTGCTGTTGCTCAAATGGCAGACGAGTGGGAGAAGCGCGGCACCAAAGTCATTGGCGTTTCAGTGGACGGTGTTGAGGACCACAAGAAATGGAAGGTGGACATTGAAGCTGTTGGTGGCGCGTCCGCAGGCTTCCCAATTATCGCGGACGATGGTCTGGCTGTTTCGAAAGCGTTCGACATGCTTCCGGCCGAGGCTTATATGCCGGACGGTCGCACGCCCGCCGACAGCGCGACCGTACGCTCTGTCTTTATTATCGGGCCGGATAAGCAACTGAAACTGTCGATGACGTACCCAATGACAGTCGGCCGGAATTTTGCAGAGGTGCTGCGCGCGCTGGACGGACTGCAGATGTCGATCGGCAATGGTGTCGCGACGCCGGCCAACTGGACTGTCGGCGAAGATGTCATCATTCCACCTACGGTGTCTGATGAAGACGCCAAGGCCAAGTTTGGAGAGTTCGAAGCAGTGCTTCCTTATTTGCGTAAAACGAAGGCGCCGACGTAAGAACAAGAACTCTGGAGTGGGACACGCAGTGCCGGCGCGGTCAAGGTTGTGACGTTTCTGAAACTGGACACAGGCGTCATACGGAACTTCGATGCAGCACGCCTCGGTCGCGTCCGGATTGTAAGAACAGGCTACCTCTCCACGCTCGTCGGTCTCGCAGCGACGCGCGGCTGGGCAGGTGCTTTAAAACAGGCTTTAAATGGCCTGTTTTACAGGTCTAAACTCAACGGGGATTTGGTAGAGGGGAATGTTGCACGCAAGCGCATCCGCCTGCCGTGGCTTTTCGGCAATCCGGTCACAAGTGGCATTTATCGCTGGATAAAATCTGCAGAAGTCGCGGTTTTACGTCCCTACCTGAAAGACTTATTGCGCATCGAAAAGCCGGATGTCGTGATCGTCTACAACGGGTCGAATTATCCGGAATCCGTTCTCGCCAACGTGGCGCAGGATCACAGGCGTGTCTATGTGGAAGGCGGGTTCTTTCCCAAGACGCTGCAGATAGATCCCGTCGGACTGAATGCCGCAAACTCCGTTCCAAGAGATCCGGCATTTTACCTCGACACGGACGAGGATTTTGCGGCAGGCGGCCTGCCCGCTGTGGTGCACAACCGTCCGTCCAAAGGACGCTTTGAACCTGTGGAGCTCGATCCAGGCTATATTTTCGTACCGTTTCAGGTGCCGTCAGATATGCAAGTTACGTTGCACTCACCCTGGATTCGCGACATGGAGACGTTTCAGGATGCAATCTGCGATTTGGCGGACGCCTGTCCGGAAGAAACATTTGTCATCAAGGAACATCCCAGCTTCAAACGCTCTGTGATCGGGAGGCGGGACCATCCGCGCGTGATTTACGCCAATGGCAATGTGACATCAGAGTTGATCGAGCAATCTCGTGCCGTGATTACTTTGAACTCGACGGTTGGTATCGAAGCGCTCTTGATCGATCGGCCAGTGATAACGCTCGCCAATGCCTGCTACAATGTCGAGGGTTTGGTGTTGCATGCGCCATCTGCACGCGAGTTGAGCGCCGCTGTCAGAGGTTTAAGTGACAGGCAAGCGGATCCGCGGCTACGTCAACAGTTCCTGGGCTACATTTGGAACAAATACCTTGTTCGAGGCACTTATGATTCTCCGCCCGACGACCTTGGTGCGCAGATTTTGCAACGCGCAGATGTGCGTGAAGCTTAGTCCCAAGCGCGCACCTCTTCTCGTACTGCGGGCAAAAGCGTCTTGTCGAGATCCAGATCAATTATTTCCGCGCGTTGCCCGACAAACTTTGCGTCCCGGTTTTTCTTGAGAATAGGCGACCGGAGATTTTCAAGAAAAACCCAGGGGTGTGCGTTCAAAAAGTGGTTTCCAAATTTGCTGTGCTCGATCAGATCATCGACTTTGGCACGCCAGTCGGCCGCATGCTCCTTGCTTTCCGCGACCGGGCGCAGGATGGATCGGGTGAGATGGTCGTTCGCCATATAGTAGTCGACGGCCCGCAGCGTCTGCTCGTCATCGAGGCCGTGTGTCGCGCGCCGGACGTCGGCGGCATCATACAAGCCACCGGCCTGAAATCCATTTTTGACAAAATAGGCCGTCAGCTTGGTTTCAAACTGCCGGATGACAATGCGCTTTGACCCTTCATAAAGCGGCATCGTCTTCCAGTAACGCGCGAACGCTGCGTCTTGCACGAGGCGGCCTTTGAAACGGTAAAAATAAGAATGGAGATGCCAATGACTCTTCTTCTTGCTTTTCTTTGAATAAAAAATTCCGAACACGTCTGCTGGCGCGCGGCGTGCGGTGTCGAGCAGAGTGCAGTTTTCTCGGATCGGGAACCAGATGCTGTCGTTCAACAAAAACAGGTTGTCGAATTTGAGATTACGAGACAGCAACTCAAGCACGGCATCGCGGTATCCGCCGAAATCATAGCCGAAGTTGGGCCGCTCCAGTATGAACAGGCTTTTTTTCTCCAGGAAGGCACGGTCTTCGACACCAATATCAGCGTTTGAAACGACAATTGGAGTCACACCATGCGCAAGCAAATGATCCAACTGCGAACGCGTGGACTTCAACAGACCTTCCGGCTGATAAATGAGGATCACCGCAAGATCGGAGCTGCCGGGTTGCTTGCCTTCGGTGCAAACGATTTCCGCGCGCCTCATCCTGTCGTAGTAGATACGATTGATGGGCCCCATAAGGAACGGGCGCAGTTCCACGATCTGGGTGCCAAGGCGCCCGAATTCGCGTCTTACTTTCCACCATTCGACCATGGGTCGTGCTCCGAACCGGTTCGGTTCATAATTTTGCACCACGCGTGCAAAATGAAAAGCCGGGCAACCCATAAGGAGTGCCCGGCGTCTTGAGCCCAGAAGCGATCAGCTGTCGGCTGATTCTTCTTTTTTGATCTCTTCGCCGGTCTCCTGATCGACGACTTTCATCGACAGACGTACCTTACCGCGATCATCAAAGCCCAGAAGTTTGACTTTCACTTCCTGACCTTCTTTCAAAACATCGGACGGATGGTTCAGACGACGGTTTTCGATCTGGCTGACGTGCACCAGCCCATCGCGCTTGCCGAAGAAATTCACGAAGGCGCCGAAGTCGACGATTTTCACGACCGTACCGGTGTAGATCTGACCTTCTTCCGGCTCCGCGACGATGGAGTGGATCATGTCGTAGGCTTTCTTGATCGACTCGCCGTTGGGTGATGCGATCTTGATGGTGCCTTCGTCGTTGATGTCGACCTTGGCACCCGACACCTCAACGATCTCGCGGATGACCTTGCCGCCTGAGCCAATGACCTCGCGGATTTTATCCGTTGGGATCTGCATCGTCTCAATGCGTGGCGCATGGACAGAGAAATCAGCAGCGCCAGACAGCGCCTTGTTCATCTCGCCGAGAATGTGCATGCGGCCGTCTTTGGCCTGAGCCAGAGCCTTTTCCATGATCTCGGGTGTGATGCCCGCGACCTTGATGTCCATCTGCAGTGAGGTGATGCCGTTTTCGGTTCCCGCAACTTTGAAATCCATATCGCCCAGGTGGTCTTCATCTCCCAGAATGTCTGAGAGGATCGCATAGGATCCGTCTTCTTCGAGGATCAGACCCATCGCAACGCCGGCAACCGCGGATTTGAGCGGCACACCGGCATCCATCATCGACAGTGAACCACCGCAGACGGAGGCCATTGACGACGAGCCGTTGGATTCCGTGATCTCAGAGACCACACGGACGGTGTAAGGGAAGTCGGTCGCCGCTGGCAAAACGGCTTGCAGCGCGCGCCACGCCAGCTTGCCATGTCCGATTTCACGGCGTCCCGGAGGGCCTACACGTCCTGCTTCGCCGACGGAGTAGGGCGGAAAGTTGTAGTGCAGCAGGAAGTTGGATTTGAAGTTGCCGTGCAGCGCGTCGATGAACTGTTCATCATCTCCTGTGCCCAGCGTTGTGACGACCAGACCTTGTGTTTCGCCCCGGGTGAAGAGTGCTGACCCATGTGTGCGCGGCAGCAGACCTGTTTCGCAGACAATGTCGCGGATTTCGTCTGTCTTCCGGCCGTCGATCCGTGCTCCGGTTTTCACAACGTCGCCACGCAGAATGGACGCTTCGAGCTTTTTCAGAGCGGAACCAAGGTTTGCATCGCCCGTCTGCTCTTCCGTCAGAGACTCCATGATCGCATCACGCGCCGCTGAGACGGCGCCGGTGCGCTCCTGCTTGTCGGTGATTGCGAAAGCTTTGCGCATCTGTTCCTCGCCGGCCGATTTTACGGCTGCGAACAGGTCTGCATAGTCCGGAGGTGTGAAGTCAAAAGGTTCTTTTGCGCTTTCTTCAGCCAGGGCAATGATCAGGTCGATGACCGGCTGGATCTGCTCGTGGGCGAAATTCACGGCGCCCAGCATTTCAGCCTCAGTCAACTCGTAAGCTTCCGATTCCACCATCATCACGGCGTCTTTAGTGCCCGCCACAACAAGGTCGAGGCGTTGCTCAGGATCAAGACGCAGATCCTGCATGTCGTCTACGGTAGGGTTAAGAACGTATTCACCGTCCACAAATCCAACCCGTGCGCCAGCGATCGGGCCCATGAAGGGTGCGCCGGAAATTGTCAGTGCTGCTGAGGCCGCGATCATGGCCACGATATCGGGGTCATTGACCAGATCATGGCTTAGCACCGTGCACATCACCAGAACTTCGTTCTTGAAGCCCGGAACAAACAACGGACGGATCGGACGGTCGATCAAACGGGCGGTCAGCGTCTCTTTTTCGGTCGGACGCGCCTCGCGTTTGAAAAAGCCGCCGGGCACCTTGCCCGCAGCATAGTATTTTTCCTGATAATGTACGGTCAGAGGAAAGAAGTCCTGACCCTCTTTGGCTTTTTTGGCGAAGGTGACATTCGCCATGACACTGGTTTCGCCCAGCGTTGCAATCACCGACCCGTCCGCCTGACGAGCCACTTTTCCAGTTTCCAGTGTGAGCGTTTCTTCGCCCCACTGCATCGATTTCTTCGTTTCTGTAAACATCTACGTTTCCTGTGTCGGCCCATCGGGCCATTGCATAGGGGGCGAATTCCCCCTGACCTCGGTATCTTCTTTGTCGGGCGCTGAGGTCTGGGCGCCAGCTTTCAGATGCGCGGGGCATACACGAGAAGCTGACCTTTGGAAAGGGATGGTCTTTCTACTCGCGGCCCTTGTTCCAAGGCTTTGAAGGGGCCGTTCGAAAGGTCGGCTGGTCGTCTGGAAAAAGTGGCAGAGTGCGGTCGTCGCCACCGGCCCGGTCAAAGGCGCGCATCCATGGTTTTTCCGCTGCAAAATCATCTGTTTCGTGCCACTCGAAGTACCCCAGAGCACCTGACGCCGGGATCGGCGAAGTTGCTGCCGGGTTGGCAAGTTTCAACCCGGCTTCACCACCGAACCATTCGCTGTCCGAGGCGGTGACGATTTCAGTGACGTCTACGGTTCCGATAATACCGCCGCGGATCAGGGCATCAGGGCGCGGGCATTGTACGCCGTGACGGTCGAGCCGCCAGAGCGCATAGAGATATTCTTCCTGTTTCATTCCGCTGGCCGCGTGAATGCATATGCGCCCGACGGTCATGCGCCCGGCGCGTATCGCACCAAGGGTGCGGTTTTCGATTTCCTTGCCGCCGTGGATGATGGCCCACGCCCAGGGCTGGCGCACAGAAAGGGCGAGGCGCGGGAGGTTCACTGCGCTAGACCTGCGCAAGAGCAGCGAGCGCGACGACCGCCAGCATGGATGCTGCCATAGCCATGTTGATGGTCCGTTGCGTGCGGTGCGGCAGATTCATGCGTCGGATCGTGATGCCCAGCCAAAGCCAGACGAAGTGTATGGGCACCCATATCGCATTGACGATCAGAAACTTGAGCGTCACTTCAAGAGGATAATTCTGCGGCATGAACTGAAAACCGGTAAAAAGCGCTGTGTTCACGGCATAGGCCTTGGGGTTTATGGCCTGCAGCGTGATGCCACCCCAAATTCCCGGTGGGCTTTGACGTTCGATAAATGCCACTTTACTGCCGGCGAAGGCGATGCGCGCTGCCAGATAGGTCAAATAGGCAACCGAGGCAAAAAACAGAATCGTTCGCAGCCGCGGGTCGGCAAACAATACTGCCGTCAGACCGCTGACGACCGCCAGACAGACCATATTGGTACCAATGAAAAGCCCGCCGACATATCGCGTCCCGGCCTGCGCGCCAAATGAGGCGCCCACGCCAGCTGCAGACAGCACGCCGGGTCCGGGTGTGATGATCAAAAAGAAAACGGCCGCCGCAAAGGTCAACATCCGCCTAACCTAGGCAGTTGCACGTCGGCGTAAAGCGTTATTGGCATAAACAAAAACCGCCCCATTTCTGGTGCGGCTTTTCGATGAGATCCGGATCCGGTATCTTTGGATAATAGGCTGTTGCCGCGCTTAGCGACGCAGACCCAAACGCTTGATCAGATCCTGATAACGGCCTTCGTCTTTGTTTTTCACGTAGTCCAGCAGTTTACGGCGCGTCGCAACCATTTTCAGAAGCCCACGGCGGCCGTGGTTGTCTTTCTTGTGCGTCTTGAAATGCTCTGTCAGCGTCGCGATGCGCGAGCTGAGGATTGCAACCTGTACTTCGGGCGAGCCGGTGTCGCCGTCCTTGGTCGCAAAATCTTTCATAACGCGCGCTTTTTCTTCGGCAGTGATCGACATCGGGGGCTCCTATCAATTTGTGTTTCGGTCAAAGCGCAGGCCGGGATGTCGTCCAGCACAGGCTCGTGGAGAGACCGGACAAAGCTGAGTCCGTCCGGAGATGCGCGCGTATAGGCCACTTTTGCGGAAATAGCAAACCCTGTTTGTCTCTAAACATGACGCACGCTTGCAGGCTCAAGATCGCGCATCGCTCCATACCACAGGTTGCTGTGAAAAACTCACGTAGAGCGGGTGGCGCGGGTGGCCGTCTTTTGTCAGTCCAAGATGATGCAAGATTAAATCCTGGTCACGAAGGCGCTTCGCTGTGGAAGGGCCTTGCGCGAAGTGCGCACCATGAACACCCCAGGCAGCGATAACCAGATCGGCTTCCCGTGCTGCATCTTCCACAACCGAGCGGTTTTCGGGCCCTTCAGGATTGTCTGCTCTTCGCAAATCTCGAGGGTCTGTCGCCCGCCAGGCAAAAACGTTGGTGATGCTGTATGCACAGAAACCCAACATGCGCGCCCTGCGTTCACAACGCTCGATCGTGGGATCGTTTTTGGTTTCGTCTGCGACGGAGGGGTTGAGCATTATGAAATTCACGACAGGGCCGTCGCTCCACCGGCGTGTGAGGCAATATCGGTATGCCTCGCAATCGGAGTAGATAGCCTTTGAGTGTTTTTCTTCGGATGTGTGATGTCGTGTGATCATCCGGCTTTGTTGCCAGCGACGGGCGCTGACATCAAGTCAACGCCACGCAATGATGCGCGGCGTTGCGATTGGTCTTGGTGATGTGTCAGCCCAGGAGGACTTGCCGACGCTCAGGCCATTCAAAGACTGTACCGCGACTTTCGAGGATCGCGGCTGCCACGACGGCATAGAGAATGTGCCCCCAGAGCGCGACCCAGGTGATGCCGGTAAATCCAAGGAACGGTTTCATACCGGCGACAAGGTGTGCCATGCCATAAAGCGCGAAGGCCCAGAGCGCGATGCCGTAAACGGTAGCAGTTATGCTCCAATGTAGTCCCGGCAATACTGCGCGCTGTATTGGACGCGCCAGCGCGTAATAGCCCAGAACGTAAAAGACGAGACCCGTTACACTGTGCAAAAGGTAAGCCGCGCCCGAAGGGTTGGCGCCAAAGACATTGTTCAGTGTCGCTCCTGCCAATCCGACCGGCGCGAGTTTCGCGAATCCGAACAATGGGCTGATCGCTTGGCCAAAAACGTCAAAGGCAATCGTGGCGGACGCGCCTGCGATCAGAATGGATGAAAGTATACGCTGCATTGTGAGAGCTCCTTGAAGAAGTTTGCGGTGTGTCGACATTTGATGTGGGCGCAAGTCATCGAAACTGCTGCCAGCCTCACGGAGCCCTTATCAGTCCGCGAAAAAGTGAAACAAAGTTTGTAACAGTCGCGACGTCCTTCTGACGTTCGCGCGAGAATTGCGACGATTTGAAACAATTAACCTGAAGCGGGTCAGGTGTTTAGCACGCGCTGCGGATGCAATGCTCCCGCTTTGAATGGTCCGATTGCCACCGCTCGCCCATTCTCGGACGCCCAGCACAGCGTGCCATAGTCGACATCTGAGGCGAACGCAGTGCCCGGGTTCCCATGCCGCAGCCTTGCGGCAGACTCGGTTGAGACCGGCAGCTCGGGCAGGTCTGCCAGCGCATCCTCAAGAGGCAGAAGATGTGTATCCAACGCAGCCGTCCGGGCCAACGCATCAACCTCCTGCAAACTGATCGCGCTCTCAACATCAAACGGACCAGACCAGACGCGCCGCAGGTTGCGGACGTGTGCAAAACACCCCAGAGCTTCGCCAAGGTCGCGTGCAACAGAACGCACATAGCCGCCCTTGCCGCACACCAGTTCCAGATGTGCATGATCGGCGTCAGGACGATCAATCAGGATCAGACTGTCTACGTAAAGCGGGCGCGGGGACAGTGTCACTGCTTGGCCCTCGCGCGCCTTCGCGTATGCCCGTTCGCCGTTAATTTTGACGGCAGAAAACTGCGGTGGCACCTGTTCAATGTCACCCACGAAGCCTTGCAACGCCTGTTTGATGTCTTCGTCTGCAGGGCGCTCATTGCTTTCTTTAGTAACGTCACCTTCTGCATCGTCTGTCAGCGTCGCCTGTCCGAACCGGACTATGAACTCGTAGGCTTTCAATGCATCAGTCACGTAAGGCACTGTTTTGGTTGCTTCCCCGAAGGCGACAGCCAAAACGCCCGTCGCTTCCGGATCCAGCGTACCCGCGTGCCCGGCCTTTTTCGCATCCAAGGCCCATTTGACCTTGCTGACAACACTGGTTGAGGTGATGCCTTCTGGTTTGTCCACAACCAGCCAGCCTGAAATGTCCCGACCTTTGCGCCTACGGCCCATTCGCGTTCACCCTGTCGTCCCCTGAATACCGTGCGGCCCACCCTCGCGCCGGTGTCCCGTTTCTTTGATCCTTAAAATATCCCCGCCGGAGGCACACGATCTCCTGAAGGCAGATCGTGATCGGGTTACTGACCGTGATCTTCCACCACACCAACGATCGGGCCAAGCGCAAAACCAAAGTCGCTTCGTCCGATCTGTGGCGCGTATAGCCTCGATATGTTGCCGTCAAGGTAAAGCGCGTTAGGCACTTTGATGTAATCGCGAAAGAACCGGCCGAAGCCGTGAAAATTCACGGGCTCTTCTGATATGGCAAAAAACGCGCGCGTGCCGTCGGCTGACGTGCCAACGCCGTTGCGGATAAATTTTGATGTACCGTCCGGCAAAAACCGCGGGTGCAGCGCACCATCGATAACGAGCATTGGTCCGGATTGGGACGCGTTCGTACACTCGGGGGTTGCATCAATAAAGCGACGTGTTTCAATCACGTCTGCGCGTTTGTTTCGGATGCAGAAAACACCGTTCGGCAGCAGGCCGAAGTTGCCCGGTCCAGCATTCGGCACCACGTTCATTTCTTCGACGCTGTCCTCGACGTAAAGGCCAACGGGCGCGCGGTTATCATGATACATACCGGCATTCATAGCAAACGCGAGTTTTTGACCGTCGGCTTCCAGAGCCGCGTTGACCGATGTGAACTGGCCAAAAATTTGGCCATCTGCATCCCGGAGAAAGAGTTCCATGCGCTCGGTACGGGCGTCTACTTCGCAAACCGTGTAAGGTACGTCTTCGAAGCGTGTCTGGCCACATGTGACCGCAGTTGCAGGCGTCGCTGCGGTGAGCACCAAGAAAACAACTGCGATGGGCCGGATCATTCCGTCCCGCTTTCTCCCGCAGCTGATCCCGCGGTATCGCGACGCACCTCGGCTCGGTTCAGCATTTCGCGGGTTTCGTCCATGCGGTCGAAAGTGTCGTCGAGCTGAAACCGCAGATCGGGCGCAAATTTTAATGTGAGTTTCCGTGCCACCAAACGTCGCAACTCGCCTTTGTTTCTGGCGAGAAGAGCAATCACCTCATCTTGCCCTTGACCGCCCAGCGGCAAAACGTAGGCCGTTGCGATCTTGAGGTCCGGCGAGGTGCGCACTTCGCCCACTGTGATGGACATGCGGTTCAGATCCGTGTCATGCACATCGCCGCGAGACAGCACATCTGACAAAGCGCGCCGAATGGTTTCACCAACACGCAACTGCCTTTGCGAGGGACCGGGCCCATCGTGGAACTTGTTTTTTCCCATGCGCTTCATCTAAGCCTTCCGACAGGCTTTGCCAAGCAAGCTATGCCGCGCTAAGACGCGGCGTCAGACTATACGAGAAGGAGCGGGCATGACCATGCCGATGAAAATTGCGATAACCGGAGTCTCCGGGCGTATGGGCCAGATGCTGGTGCAAACTGCTTCCGTTACTGACCGCCTGGTTCTGTGCGGCGCGCTGGAACGCACCGGTCACGCTTGGCTCGGTCAGGATCTCGGAACGGTGATGGGCGGCGCGTCCAATGGAATTTTCGTTTCAGACGACGTCGATGATGTGTTTCGCAAGTGCGATGTCGTGATTGACTTCACCGCGCCGTCCGCGACCATCCACTTCGCGCAGGCCTGCGCGCGCGTCGGGGTTGCGCATGTGATCGGGACCACCGGAATGACGGATGCCGAGATTGCAGCACTTGAAGAACCCGCAAAACAGATTGCGATTGTGCGCGCCGGGAACATGAGCCTTGGCGTCAATTTGCTCGTGCAACTGACCAGACGGGTCGCAGCCGCTCTGGATGCAGATTATGATATCGAAGTGATTGAATCACATCACAACAAGAAGGTCGACGCGCCGTCGGGTACGGCGCTGATGCTTGGTAAAGCGGCGGCTGAGGGTCGCGGTGTTTCATTGCCCGCCGTATCGGATCGCGCACGCGATGGTATAACCGGTGCGCGTCAACGCGGCGACATCGGTTTCACCGCCATTCGCGGTGGCGATATCGTCGGCGAGCATGACGTGATGTTCGCTGCTGCAGGAGAGCGGATTACCCTGCGCCATGTAGCCTCTGACCGGTCGGTGTTTGCGCGCGGCGCTTTAAAAGCAGCGCTGTGGACACGTAACCGCGCGCCCGGCACCTATGACATGTTGGATGTTCTGGGCCTGAAAGACAGCTAACCCAAAAAACTCCTTCCAAAAGTGATCCGAAAGTGGTGGCGCCCGTATACCTTCCAAAGTCCTTCGTGGGAGTTTTGCAAATGCGCTCAATCCAATCACGTCTAACTGCAGTTGTTCTGACTGGCCTGACGGTGACGCCTGCGTTTGCTGAATTCTCAAAGGTTCAGAACGAATCTCAGTTTGTTGCCCTTGTGACAGGAAAAGAACTGCGCAGACCGCTGGTGAACCTCGAAGTGTCTGCAGAGGGTCGCATTACCGGCTATGGTGCTGCTTGGCCGGTCAGCGGGGAATGGACATGGAAGGATGGCTATTTCTGCCGCGAGCTGGAATGGGGTGGTGACGATCTTGGCTACAATTGCCAGGAGGTGCAGGCAACCGGAAATCGCATACGCTTCACGTCCGATCGCGGCACAGGTGATTCCGCAGAATTCAGATTGCGCTGATTTTCATCGGACCACCGTCGCCTAAAAGTCGACTGCAAGACCCTTTTTTTCCCAATCTCCGTAGCGAACGGGCTCCGGCCCGTCCCGCCCGCCGAGCTCTTTCGGCAATTTCTGCTGTTTAAGCGATTTCCGACGTGCCTCTGCTTCGGCCAGCGCGCGTTGGGCTGCGGGTGGAAGGATAGCCGGGTCTTGCACAACACCTGACCCGTTTTCCTCTAAGGAGTCTGATCCAGTTTCACCGTCGCGTTTTGTCATGATTACTTTCGCTCCTGCCGCTTTAGTCTTGATATACTGCGCGGGCTCCCGCAGACAAGCGAATGCGACAAACGGAGCCTGCGCAAAATATGTCCCAAACAACTGGCCTGCCAGCGCGCAAAAGTGCTGTTTACCTGTTGGATCAGATCCTTGGCGAAGGCCGGCTGATGCCAGAGCTTCTGGCAGGCGGTGCATTGGATCGGCTTGCGCCTGAGGATCGGGCGCGGGCCACGCGACTGACGCTCGAAACTTTACGCGGGCTCGAGCGTGCGGACCGGCTTTTGCAGAAGCACCTCAAAAAATACCCGCCGCTAACCGTACGCAACGCATTGCGCGTCGGGACAATAGAGCTGTGTTCCGGGACAGCCGCGCACGGTGTGGTCAATGCATTTGTAGAGCTGGTCTCACGGCACAGACGGTATGGTCACTTGAAGGGTCTGACAAACGCGGTATTGCGCAAGATTGCCGCCGAGGGGCCTAAGAAATGGCAAGCGCTTCGCGCGCCGCGGCTTCCCAAATGGCTGCGTGGCCCGTTGGTTGAGGCCTGGGGCGGCGACGCTGTCGCTGCGATGGAAGTGGCACATTTCAGAGGTGCGCCTCTCGACCTGACGGCCAAATCGGATGCACTTTCGGTGGCGTCCTTGACAGGCGGTGTTCTGCTGCCCACGGGATCGGTCCGGCTGAGCGGCGCTTCGCAAGTATCGACTTTACCGGGGTATGATGTAGGATCTTGGTGGGTGCAGGACGCCGCTGCAGCGCTGCCTGTCATTGTACTGGATCCGAAGCCCGGGGAAAATATAGCCGATCTCTGCGCTGCGCCGGGTGGCAAAACACTGCAGTTGGCGGCGGCCGGCGCACATGTCACGGCGGTTGACGACTCATCGCACCGCTTGCTCCGTGTAACCGAAAATCTGAACCGAACGGGACTGATGGCAGAGGTACATCATCAGGATGCAAGACAATTGGCAGGGGTGTTTGATGCGGTTCTGTTGGACGCACCCTGTTCCGCCACGGGTACGATCCGACGCCACCCTGATCTGCCTTTCGCCAAGGATGGCTCGGAGTTTGGAGATCTGATTGCCTTGCAGGCAGAACTGATCGATCACGCTTGGAATTGCGTTAGACCCGGCGGTCGCATGGTTTTTTGTACGTGTTCGCTACTACCGGACGAAGGAGAGGTCCAGATCGAAAAGGCGGTCAGCCGGCACGCTGACATGCGGGCCGACCCAGATGCGGTTCTCGTAAACGGCGTCGATCCGACGTGGAAAACGCAAGAGGGCGGGCTGCGACTGCGGCCAGATTATTGGCCTGAACACGGGGGAATGGACGGGTTTTACGTCGCGCTTCTCCGCAAATCGGGTTAGATTGACCGCTGGCGTTGGCGTACGCTGAGAAAGTGCGGTGACTCCAGTCAGGCTGCGCGTTATTATGCTCAAAAGCGCCGGCAGAGCGCGTCAGGCAGAGAGAAGCATGTCCCACAAACACAGTTTTGCAGCGCAAAAGGTGCGATTTCTGAACCGATGGCACGCGGCGCGTGCCGGGCGTATGAAATCGCGCGCCATGGGTTTTGTTTCGTCGCCTGAGCCACGCAGCATCGGGAGTTTCGCGCGCGGGCGCCAGTTGCTGGCTGGAAATTTCCTGTTTGCCGGTCATTTGCTCGAAAAAAAGGGCGCAATTCTATGGGATCTGCCTGCGCCGAACTCAGAATTTGAGCTGGAGCTCCACGGATTTGAGTGGTTGGACGACTTGGCTGCGGTGGGAGACGCCTCAGCTCGTGAAACGGCGCAGCATTGGCTTTGGAGTTGGATTGAGCGTTATGGACGTGGCCGCGGACCGGGTTGGAGCCCGGACTTGACCGGGCGCAGACTGATCCGCTGGATCAACCATGCCATCTTTCTATTACGCGGCTACGACGGGCCCGACAGCGACGCATTCTACCGCAGTCTCAATCAACAGACGTACTTTCTGTCAAAACGCTGGCATGGGGCAGCACAAGGTCTGCCGCGCTTTGAGGCGCTGACGGGGCTGATATATGCCGGTCTTTCGCTGGAAGGGATGCAGGAGGTTGCGACGCCTGCGGTGCGCGCTCTTGCCAGGGAATGCGAACACCAGATCGATGCACAGGGCGGATTGCCGTCGCGCAACCCGGAGGATTTGCTCGAGGTTTTCACCTTGCTGACATGGACAGCTTCTGCATTGAGGGATTCGAGCTTAACGCCGCCGGCCGAACACCTTTATGCCATCGAACGTATCGCGCCAACATTGCGAGCTTTGCGTCACGCGGATGGCGGCCTCGCCCGCTTCCATGGTGGCGGTCGGGGTGCCGAGGGCTGGCTTGATCACGCGTTGGCGCAGGCGCGTGTGAGGGCAAAGCCGTCTGAAGGGCTTTCCATGGGTTTCGCCAGACTGTCCGCTGGCCGGACCAGCGTAATCGTTGATGCCAGCCAGCCACCACAGGGGCGCGCATCGCTGAACGCGCACGCTTCAACACTTGCTTTTGAAGTGACGTCGGGGCGCAGACAACTGGTGGTTAACTGCGGCTCAGGCCGCAGTTTTGGTCGCGACTGGCGTCGCGCCGGCCGGGCCACGCCATCCCATTCAACTCTGTCGCTGGACGGGTATTCCAGCGCAAGGCTGGGCCCAATCGACACCGAAAGTGGTCGTGAGGAGCTGATCGAGGGACCGCGCAACGTGCCGGTTGAGATCGGACACGCCTATGATGGTCTCAGCTTTGAGGGTGGGCATGACGGGTTTGTTTTGACCCATGGGCTCACGCATGCGCGCACATTGGAAGTGACGTTCGATGGGCGCGGGATCGCCGGAGAGGATATGCTTTTGGCCTTGTCCGATCCAGAAAAGCACAGGTTTGATCTGGCAATGAACGCATCGGGTCTGGGTGGTATCGCGTTTGACATCAGGTTCCATTTGCATCCCGAAGTTGATGCCACGGTAGATCTCGGAGGAACAGCTGTGTCCATGGCACTGAAAAGTGGAGAAATTTGGGTGTTCCGGCACGATGGCGGCCAGCAACTGCGGGTGGCACCGTCGATTTACATGGAAACTGGCCGTTTGAAGCCGCGCGCGTCAAATCAGATTGTGCTTTCGGGTCGTGCTATGTCATACGCCACGCGGGTGCGCTGGTCCCTGTCCAAAGCACAGGAAACTGCGGTTGGCATTCGGGACCTCAATCGCGACGCACTTGACCTGACAGAATAGACGACCCGAAGGACCTCTGCTGATGACCGATCTGGCCCCGATGCGCCGCGCGCTTCTTTCCGTTTCTGATAAATCGGGTCTAATTGAGTTGGGACAAGCGCTCGCCGAGAATGGTATCGAATTGCTGTCGACCGGTGGCACTGCCAAAACACTCCGCCAAGCGGGTTTGGTCGTTACGGATGTGGCGGATTTGACTGGTTTTCCCGAAATGATGGATGGTCGGGTTAAAACGCTTCATCCGGTCGTCCATGGCGGTTTGCTGGCGTTACGGGACAATGAATCGCATGTGCACGCAATGCAGGAACATCGGATCGAGCCTATTGATCTGGTTGTGGTCAACCTCTACCCCTTTGAGAGCACGGTTTCAAAAGGTGCGCCCTACGCCGACATAATTGAAAATATCGATATCGGCGGGCCGGCGATGATCCGGTCCGCGGCCAAGAACCACGAGTCTGTGACGGTCGTTGTGGACGTGGAAGACTATGACGTTCTGGTCCAAGAACTGAAGGCGCATGACGGGCACACCACCTACAGTCTGCGCCAACGTCTGGCGCAAACGGCTTATGCGCGCACGGCGGCCTATGACACCGCAGTGAGCACCTGGATGGCGACACAAACTGATGCGGTGCCGCGCCGGCGAAGTTTTGGTGGCCTCCTGTCGCAAACGCTGCGGTACGGCGAAAACCCGCACCAATCCGCAGCCTTCTATACAGATGGATGGGCGGCACCGGGCGTGGCCACTGCGATCCAGCATCAAGGTAAAGCGTTGAGCTACAACAATATCAACGATACTGACGCGGCCTTTGAACTGGTTAGTGAATTTGACCCGCATGAGGGCCCGGCGTGCGCGATCATCAAACACGCAAACCCTTGCGGCGTGGCGCGGGGTAGCTCTTTGAGGGAGGCATACCAACGCGCATTCGATTGTGACCGTACATCGGCTTTCGGAGGTATCATCGCGTTGAACCAAACCTTGGATGCGGAAACGGCAGAGGAAATCACCGGTATTTTCACCGAGGTGGTGATCGCGCCGGACGCTGACGAGGCTGCGCATGCCGTCTTTGCCAAGAAGAAAAACTTACGTTTGCTGACGACAGGCGGGCTGGCAGACCCCATGCATGCAAGTTTGGCAGTGCGTCAGGTTTCCGGCGGCTATCTGACGCAGGAAAAAGACGTCGGCCGGTTGAATATTGAGGATCTCAAAGTCGTCACCAGGCGCGCGCCGTCAGACCAGGAGATCAAGGATATGCTGTTTGCCTGGACCGTCGCGAAACATGTCAAATCGAATGCGATTGTCTACGTCAAGGATGGCGCGACAGTCGGCGTTGGCGCGGGCCAGATGAGCCGCGTCGACAGTACGCGTATCGCTGCGCGCAAATCCGGGGACATGGCGGATGCGCTGGGATTGGCGGCGCCCCTGACGCAAGGGTCTGTTGTTGCTTCCGACGCGTTCTTTCCGTTTGCGGACGGCTTGATGTCGGCTGCGGAGGCCGGAGCCACGGCTCTCATTCAACCGGGCGGGTCGATGCGTGACGACGAGGTTATCGCGGCGGCTGACGCTGCCGGTCTGGCAATGGTCTTCACCGGCATGCGTCATTTCCGGCACTAAGGATGTCTATGCACTGGCTATACATTGGCGTTCTGAGTGCCTTTCTGACGGATCAGATCAGCAAATATGCGGTGATACACGGCATGCAGCTAGAGCGGGTTCGGGCCATCGACATATGGCCACCGTTGGTAAACTTTCGTTATGGAGAGAACCGGGGTATCAATTTTGGTCTTTTCAGTGAAGCGCCGGACACAATGCGTTGGGTTCTGATCGCGCTGGCCTTGGTCATCTGTGCTTTTGTTTGGGTGTGGGTGCGACGTACGAACCCGGGCGGCTGGGCGCAAGCTTCGGCCGGTTTATTGATTGGCGGCGCTCTTGCCAACGTCCTCGACCGCGCCCTTTATGGTTATGTACTCGATTTCCTGAACATGTCCTGTTGCGGCATCACGAATCCCTTTGTCTTCAATCTGGCGGATGTGTTTATTTTTGTGGGCGCATTCGGGCTTGTATTTTTGGCACCGGACGCCACGACGCGGGCCAAAAAAGGACAGTGACATTCTGGCTTGGTCTGAGATAAAAAGAGGCATGTCGAGGATGATGCAAAGAGGACGGGGTTTGATCCTGTTGCTTGCCTGCGCCGCAGCGGCGGCCTGCAGCAATTCCGGGTTGCGCAATCTGGAGTCAAACAACCGCGGACCTGACGAGTTTCTGATTGAGCCGAAGGGTGAGTTGGAGATTCCGTCTGATTTGAATGACCTTCCCGCCCCGACGCCCGGGCTTAGCAACCGCACCGATCAGGACCCGCTTGATGACGCGGTGACAAATCTTGGTGGCCGCTCAGGTGATCCCAATGCGCCTATTCCATCGTCAGACGGTGCGTTAGTCACGGCAGCCAGCCGGTATGGGGTTTCGCCCAACATAAGACAGGAGCTGGCGGCGGAAGATGCAGAATTCCGGCGCAAACAAAGCCGGTTCACGCAGTACAAGCTCTTCCCACAAGACCTTTACAACGACGTCTACAGCAATCAGGCGCTGGATGCGCGCGCGACGGCGAATGCCTGGCGCAACGTGGGCACCCGGACGCCAAGTTACCCGCCTGCCCAATAGCGGACGCACCTGTCGTTTATCACTTTCCTGCCAAAGCGTCTTGAACCTGCCCCGCGCAGGCGTACCTTTCGTTGAAATCGTAAGGCATTCTTCTGAAAGGATCGACCATGCTGCGTTTTACCGCGTTCGCGTCTGTTATTGCGCTCTTGCCATTTGCTTCCCTCCAAGCAGAAGAAGCGGTCACCACCTTTGAGCTCGACAATGGCATGCAGGTTGTCGTCGTTGAGGACCACCGTGCACCTGTTGTGCAACATATGATCTGGTATCGGGCCGGATCTGCGGATGAACCGCCAGGGGTATCGGGCGTAGCACACTTTCTGGAACACTTGTTGTTCAAGGCAACAGATACCCTTGAGGAGGGCGAATTATCCGCCACTGTGGCGCGCAACGGCGGTCGCGACAACGCATTCACATCCTATGACTACACGGCTTATTTTCAACGCGTCGCGTCAGACAGGCTTGGTCTTATGATGCAGATGGAAGCGGACCGGATGAAAAACATCCGACTGACGGGAGAAAATATCCGGACGGAACGCGACGTGATCATTGAAGAGCGAAACCAGCGTCTGGAAAACAATCCGGGTGGTCTTTTTGGCGAGCAAATGATGGCGGCGCAGTACCTCAACCATGGCTATGGCGTGCCGATCATTGGCTGGATGCACGAGATGGAACAGCTCGACATGGATGACGTTCTGACGTTCTATGACGCGTTTTACGCGCCCAACAACGCGGTTCTGGTCGTGTCCGGTGATGTTGACCCCGACGAAGTCCGTGCGTTGGCGGACCAGCACTATGGGGTCATACCGCCCAATCCGGATCTGCAGGAGCGCATTCGGCCAGAAGAGCCACCGCAGACGGCCGAAAGGCATTTGGTCTACCGCGACGCACGCGTCGCGCAGCCCTATGTCAGGCGATCTTATCTCGCACCGGAACGTGACCCAGGCGACCAGGAGACGGCGGCGGCAATGGTGTTTCTTGCGGAGGTTCTGGGCGGTGGTACCACGTCATTTCTTGCGCAAGAACTGCAGTTTGACGGCGAGATTGCGACATACGTTGCAAGTTATTACAGGGCGGTTTCTCTGGATGATACGACGTTGACCATGATTGTTGTGCCAAACCCTGATGTGTCGCTGCAGGAAGCCGAAGATGCAATGGATGCAGCGCTCGCAAAATTCATTGAAACAGGTGTTGATCAGGAACAGCTCGACCGCATCAAGTTCCAGCTGCGTGCTGACCAAATTTACGCCCGCGATGATGTGGACCGTATTGGCAATCGTTATGGACAGGCACTCTCTGCCGGATTGACGGTCGAGGATGTGCAGGCGTGGCCTGATGTTCTGGCGGCTGTCACAAGCGATGACATCATAGCTACAGCAAGGGACGTCCTGGACCGCAGGACGTCGGTTACCGGATGGATCATGAGCGAAGAGGTCACACAATGAAGGGTTTAGCACTTTCGTTGATTGCACTCGTTTGGCTCGCGTCACCAGCCGCAGCCACGGTTGATATAAAAGAGGTCAAAAGCCCCGGCGGGCTGACCGCATGGTTGGTTGAAGATCATTCAATTCCATTCATGGCGCTCGAAATCCGGTTCAGAGGCGGCGCGTCGCTCGATGAGGGTGGCAAGCGTGGTGCAGTGAACCTGATGACCGGACTTCTTGAGGAAGGCGCTGGCGACAGGGATGCCCGCGGTTTTGCACGCGCAGCGGAAGGTCTTGCTGCCAGCATCGGGTTTGACGTAGATGACGATGCCCTGTCCGTCTCGGCGCGGTTTCTGTCCGAGAACAGGAATGAAGCAGTCGCGCTGCTGAAGTCGGCCCTTCATGATCCCCGGTTTGACGCGGATGCAATCGAGCGTGTCCGCCGGCAAGTGCTCATCGGCATTGAATCCGATGCCAAGGATCCCGATACGATTGCCTCAAACGAAATCGCCAGACTGGTGTTCGGCGATCATCCGTATGGGTCATCGTTAAGCGGGACAACCGAGACCGTCACGGCGTTGACTCGCGACGATCTCGTGGCAGCACATGCGAATGTCCTCGCGCGTGATCGCATATTTATTGGCGCTGTTGGGGACATCACGGAAGCTGAGTTGGCGGTGTTGCTTGATGACTTGCTGGGCGGCTTGCCGGACGCGGGCGCGCCAATGCCCGCTGTCGCCGACGTCAATATACCGGGTGGTATGACAGTCGTTCCATTTGAAACGCCACAGTCGGTTGCGCGCTTTGTTCAAAAGGGTATCAAGATCGATGATCCTGATTACTTTAACGCGGTTGTGCTCAACTACGTTCTGGGTGGCGGATCATTTGAGAGCCGCCTAACGAAAGAGGTGCGCGCCAAGCGCGGTTTGACTTATGGGGTCTACTCGTTTTTCTCGGTCAAGGACTTGGCTGAGATCATGTCCGGATCTGTCAGTTCGTCCAACGATCGGATCGCCGAGGCTATCGATGTCATTAGTGATGAGTGGGTTAAGGCGGCAACAGAGGGCCTGACCGCAGAGGAAGTTGAGAATGCCAAAACCTATCTGACGGGCGCGTATCCACTGCGTTTCGATGGCAATGCTCGCATTGCGAACATCATTGTGAACATGCAGATGATCAATCTTCCGATCGACTACATTGCGACGCGGAATGAACGCGTAGAAGCTGTGACACTGGAAGATGTAAATCGTGTGGCGGCAGAATTGCTCGATCCGGAAGGGTTGCAATTTGTTGTGGTCGGACAACCCGATGGGCTCGAGTCAACACACGCAAACTGAAAAGTCTTTATTCCCCGTAGGGCACCCATATATTCTTGACTTCGGTGGCCGCGTCCAAGAAAACGCGTCCTTCGCCTTCCGGGCCGGTCCAGTCGCGGCCATACCCATAGTTGACCCAAGTGCGTTTGAGATTTGCGGCGGATGCGTCTTCGATTGGGGCGCTAAGTGCGCCGCGACCAAAGCACCATACCGCATCAACATCCATATGCGCAGCCAGTGTCTGAGCGAGGTCTGCATGCGCGCCCGTCAGGATATTGACGACACCGGCGGGCACGTCTGACGTTTCCAGAACCTGGTAGAAATCGCTTGCCACCAGAGGGAACGGATCTGAGCCAACAAGGACAATACGGTTGCCCATCGCAATGGCAGGCGCCATGACAGAAACCAGCCCCAAAAGCGGCGCTTCATCAGGGCACAGGGCGCCAATCACGCCAACCGGTTCTTTCATGGCCAGAGCGACGCCGCGGATCGGGACACCGTGTACCTGACCGTCAAATTTGTCGGCCCACGCCGCATAGGTGAACAACCTATCAACCGTTTTGTCGACTTCGTCGGCGCCACCGCAGCCGCCTTGAAGAGCGTCCAGCCGCGCCGCGAACTCGTCTGATCTCGCAGCCAGGTTTTCGGCAATGTAATAAAGGATTTGTGCGCGCAGATGACCGGACGTCTTGCTCCAGTCCTTTGCGGCCTGCGCTGCTTCGACCGCGTTGCGCACGTCTTTCCGGTTGGCCAGCGACGCGTGCCCGAGCAAGAGCCCAGATTTGTCCCAGACTGGGCTCGAATATCCGCCGTCCGGTCGAACTTGCTTGCCGCCTATATAGAGCTTCGCGGTCCGGTCGATCGGATCAGACGGTGCGCCAGAACCCTTGAAGGCTGCGATAGGTCCAAGCTTTGCCGGTTTGGACTTGGACTTGGTGTATGCAGTCAAACCCTCCCAACCGCCTTCTCGACCAAAACCGCTTTCGCGCACACCGCCAAAGCCGGCGGCCGCGTCCATCATATTGGTTCCGTTTATCCAGACAATGCCAGACGCCAGTTTTGGAGCGATGTCGAGCGCAAGGTTTATATTCTCGCTCCACACTGTTGCCGCGAGACCGTAACGCGTGTTGTTCGCCAATTGAACAGCTTCGACAGGTGTACGGAAAGTTGTGGCGACAAGAACCGGGCCAAAGATCTCTTCCTGCATGAGCGTGTCCGCAGGATGCATGCCAGTGATCAGCGTCGGCGGGTAAAAGCACCCTGTCTCAGGCATTTCCACCTTCGCAACATGCGTTTCGCCGGCGCTATTCGCGTCGACCATCGACGAAATGGCTTGGTGCTGAACCGGGTCAACGATGGCGCCAATGTCGATACTCTTGTCCAGAGGATCGCCCACACGCAACTTGTTCATACGTGCCTTGAGCTTGGCGTAAAACCGGTCTGCAACCGGTTCATGTACCAGCAAACGCGATCCTGCACAGCAAACCTGTCCCTGGTTGAACCAGATGGCATCTACAAGCCCCTCAACAGCGCTGTCGATGTCGGCATCATCAAAAACAATGTATGGTGATTTGCCACCCAGTTCCAAAGTCAGAGCCTTGCCGCTACCCGCCGTTGCTTGACGAATACGTTTTCCGACACTGGTGGATCCGGTAAATGCAATCTTGTCGACTTTTGCATTCACGATTTTTTCGCCTGTCGCGCCGTCGCCGGTCACGATATTGACAACTCCCTTCGGGAGACCGGCATGCTGGCACACCTCGGCAAACAAGAGGGCGGTCAGAGGCGTGTATTCTGCGGGTTTCAGAACGACGGTGTTGCCCATCGCGAGTGCCGGGGCGATCTTCCAAGCCAGCATTAGAAGTGGAAAATTCCAGGGAATGATCTGACCGCAAACGCCAAGTGCTGTTCGGTCAGGCAGCTCGCTTTCCATCAGCTGGGCCATGCCTGCGTGGTAATAGAAGTGCCGTTGCGCCAGCGGTATGTCTATATCGCGCGTTTCGCGAATAGGTTTGCCGTTGTCCATTGTCTCCAAAACCGCAAACAGACGGCTGTACTTTTGCAACAGCCGGGCAATTGCATAGAGATATTGCGCCCGCGCGTGACCTCCGAGCGCAGACCATTGCGGATGCGCGCGACGGGCGGCCTTTACAGCGGCATCTACGTCGGATTGTGTGCCATGCGTTACCCGCGCCAGAACACTTCCGGTTGCCGGGTTGCGCGTTTCGAACCCTCTAGCGGGTTTCAAAAATGCGCCATTTATAAAATGGCCGAAACGGCGCTTATGCTGGTCGAGCCAGGCCTCGGCTTCTGACGTGGCTTCGGGCGCCGGTCCGTATTCCATGCTGTCGATCAGTTCAGAGACGGTCATTTTTCACCTTCAACGCCAAGGTTGGGCCGCTACCCGGCGGCATGTCTGTAGCTGGCGGAGTAAGCACCGCTCACGTGATGTTCCAGTTGGCGTTCGATATCGTTTAACAGGGATGAGGCGCCAAAACGGAACAGATTGGGTTGCAGCCAGCGATCACCCAGCTCCTCTTTCATCAGCGCGAGGTAGGTGATGGCGTCTTTGGCCTTTGAGATGCCACCCGCCGGTTTGTATCCTACGCGGAAGCCCGTCCGTTCGAAAAAGTCGCGAATGGCGCGCACCATGACCAGTGTAACCGGCAGAGTTGCATTGACGCTTTCTTTGCCAGTTGAGGTTTTAATGAAATCCGCACCTGCCATCATGCAAACCAGCGACGCTCTTGCCACATTGCGCAGACTGCCCAGTTCGCCGGTGGCGAGAATGGCTTTCACATGCGCATCGCCGCATGCAGCACGAAACGACTGCATTTCATCGTAGAGCGCGTGCCAGTCGCCAGACAACACGTGCCGTCGCGAAATCACGATGTCAATTTCTTCCGCGCCCGCCTGTACGCTTTCATGGATTTCGGCGATGCGCAAATGCAGCGGGCTCAGGCCCGCCGGAAAACCAGTGCTGACCGCAGCGACGGGCACGCCAGATCCTTGGAGCGCACGGACGGCCGCTGGGATCATGTCGTGGTAGACGCAAACTGCACCAGTTGTCAGCTTCTCGACACCAAGTGCTTCCAAAATTGCCGATGAAACCGGTTGTCTGGCTTTTGCGCACAGTCGTCCCACCCGCCGTTCGGTGTCATCTCCCGACAGGGTGGTCAGATCGATGCAAGTCACTGCGCGCAGCAGCCATGCGGCCTGATGGTCTTTTTTTACCGATCTGCGCGCGGGCAGGGTGGCGGCACGCCGTTCGATTGCCGAGGTATTTGCCTGCGAACGCATCACCCAGTCCAAGTCCAGAGACAGCCCCGGATTTCGAGGCTCGGTCACCTGTGGCAATTGCGCATGACGCGTTTCAGACAATTCGCCTGCGACATGTGTTTCCATGGTTCAGCGCCCCTGATCACGAGGCTTTCTAAATCGCATGGTGGAGGCGACTTAGCAAGCCGCACAGCACGGGTTTCGGTGCGATGACTTACGCAACGCCGGTCACTTTCGAAGCCGTTGACTGGCAAGGTTTGTGCAGAATGGCAAAAAGTGAACGTTGATTTTGAGAATTATTCGCAATACAGTTGACTTCTTGCGAACGACTCTCATATTCAATTGCATGAAACGACAACCTACTTCGAGCTTGTTAACGCGCCGCCGCCTCTTGGCTGGATTTGCCGCAACTTCCGCTGCGATCACCATGGCGCCTCAAACGCTGGCAGCGGGTCAGTTGAATGTCGTCGCGAGCACAGGGATGATCGCCGACACGGTGCGAATTATCGGTGCCGATCTTGTTGTTGTGAAAAACCTCATGGGGCCAGGCGTTGATCCGCACGCTTACCGGCAAACGCGCAGTGACATCGTTGCGATGACCCGCGCGGACCTTGTGCTTTGGCATGGTCTTTATCTCGAAGCGCAAATGGAAGAGTTTTTCGCTGATCTTGCACGCAAGAAACCAGTTTTTGCTGTTGCGGACGGTCTTCCACGGGACGCTCTTTTGCGCCACGAAGACTACGAAGGTCGTTTTGATCCACATGTCTGGATGGACCCTGAACTGTGGTCGCAGGTCGCCTTGCGTATTCGTGACGCACTGATGGAGATGCGTCCGGATGATACTGAGATTTTCAAGTCAAACATGGCGGCATTTCAGGAGGAACTGCAAGCTCTGGACCTCTATGCGCAGACGGGCTTGTCTGAATTGACGCCGGATCAGCGCGTTCTGGTCACTGCGCATGACGCGTTTGGGTACTTTGGCAAGGCTTATGACTTTGAAGTAATGGGAATTCAGGGGATTTCGACGGAGAGCGAAGCGGGGCTCAACCGGATCTCGGAACTCGTTGATACGCTTGTCGAAAAGGATATACGCGCTGTTTTCGTTGAAACGTCGGTTTCAGACCGCAACATTCGCGCACTGATTGAAGGTGCTGCGGCACAGGGACACGACGTGCGTATCGGTGGTGCCTTGTTCAGCGACGCGATGGGAGAATCAGGCACCTACGAAGGCACCTATCTGGGGATGATCGATCATAACGTGACGACCATTGCGCGGGCGCTTGGCGCAGATATGCCGTCAGGCGGACGCCTCGGCAAACTGGATGCGAGCAGCTAAGTCATGAACGTTACCCTGGCCACGCAATACGGACGACAGACAGTCCCCCCAAGCACCGATATCCCGGCGCTGGAGATTAAAGGCATGACCGTGTCTTACGGTCAGAAGCCGGTGGTGTTCTCGGTCGACATGACCGTCGCAGAAGGGTCGATGACAGCCATCATTGGTCCGAACGGTGCCGGCAAGTCAACGTTGCTGAAAGCCGCTCTGGGGATTATCAAACCACTGGTCGGGCAGACCTATATCTTCGGACAGCCTCTGGCCGAAGCGCGCGACCGGATCGCATATGTGCCACAGCGCGCCACTGTGGATTGGGACTTTCCGACCCGCGTGATTGATGTTGTACTCATGGGTCTTTACCCACGCATCGGACTTTTGGGGCGACTGGGACGAGGATATCGTCAAGAGGCAATGAACTGCCTCAGCCGCGTTGGTATGGAAGACTTTGCCAATCGCCAGATCGGGCGGCTTTCCGGCGGGCAGCAACAGCGCGTGTTCCTGGCACGAGCGCTCGCGCAAAATGCCGATCTCTACGTTCTGGACGAACCCTTCTCCGGTGTTGACGCGGCGACCGAAAAAGCCATTGTCACCGTGCTTAAATGCCTGCGGGATTCTGGCGGGACCGTGATCGCCGTTCACCACGATCTCAATACAGTGGCCGAGTATTTCGATCATGTGTTTGTAATCAACACACGCAAAATCGCGGAGGGCCGCGTCGGGGACGCGTTTACCTCTGACGCCTTGCAAGTCGCCTATGGCGGGCGTCTCGCAACGGCACAAGTCGACCAATTGCATCACGCGCTGGCCTGACGTGATCTTCGACGCATTGGCTTTGCAGCTGGGCTACAATGCGACCCTTGTGACGCTTGGTGCTCTCTTGCTGGGAATAGCTTCGGGCGTCGGTGGAACCTTCCTGTTTTTGCGAAAACGCGCCCTTGTCAGCGACGCCATCTCGCACGCGACATTGCCAGGTATTGGGTTGGCATTTTTGGGCATGGTTGCATTTGGCGGAGACGGTCGGAACCTGATCGGCCTTTTGGCGGGTGCTGGGCTGTCGGCGGGCTTAGGTTTGCTTGCCGTGCAGGGTCTGACAAACAAGACACGTCTGTCTGAAGACGCGGCGATCGGCGCAGTTCTGTCCGTTTTTTTTGGCTTTGGTGTTGTCCTGCTGACCGTGATTCAATCCCTGAATGTCGGACAGCAGGCGGGTCTTGAGGGATTTCTGCTGGGGTCCACTGCAGGCATGTTGCGCGCTGACGCGTTGATTATAGCGATCTCGGCAGCTTTGACGCTTGGCCTGGTACTTTTGTTGCGCCGCCCTTTGACGCTCGCGGCCTTCGATCCGGAGTATGCAGCTGCGACCGGGCTGAACGTCTCGCGGACGGATCTGGCCATGATGGGTATTGTTCTGGCGGTCACTGTTGTAGGCCTCAAGATTGTTGGCCTTATCTTGATAGTTGCTCTGCTTATCATTCCACCTGTAACCGCACGGTTCTGGACGGACAGTAGTGATCGCATGGTGATGTTGTCCGGAGTGTTTGGCGGGCTTGCGGCCTATTTGGGTGCGTCGATCTCTGCAGCCGTGCCCAACGTTCCCACAGGGCCCATCATTGTAATCGTCGGCTTTACCTTGTTTTTCTTGTCCTTCCTGATGGCGCCAAAGCGGGGCGTTTTTGCCTCTTATGTAAATCACCGTGCATTTCAACGCCGCGTGCACCGGAGGCAGGGACTGCTGGCTTTAGCTCAGGGGCAGCCAATATACGAAGCGCTGACTTTGCGGCTGTTGCACCGCGCGGGTTGGGTCCGCCGGGATGGCGTTCCGACAGAAGCGGGGCGCGGACGGGCAAGTAAGGCCTTGCTGGACGAAAGCAGATGGAACCTTGTACGAAGGGATCCATCCTTTCAGGCCGCCGCCGCCTACTATGATGGCCTGACACCGATTGAACGTGTGCTGACACCTGATCAGATCGCGGAAGTAGATTCGCGCCTGCCGCGTCCGCAAGAGGTGGTGTCATGATGGGCGCGGAATTTGTCGTGCTGTCTCTGACGCCAATGCTGATTGGCGTTCTTGTTGCAGTGGCATGCGCGCTGCCGGGGAATTTTCTGGTGCTCCGGCGGCAGGCTTTGATCGGAGATGCCATCAGCCACGTAATTTTGCCTGGCATCGTTGTGGCATTTCTGATCACGGGAAAGGTTGCAACTTGGCCCATGCTACTTGGTGCCGCGACCGCGGCCATCATCGCAGTGTCAGGGATCGAACTCATCAGACATTTTGGTCGTATTGAAGTTGGCGCCGCCATGGGGGTAGTGTTCACCGCGATGTTTGCCGGTGGCGTGTTGCTGCTTGAGCAGTCCGACACATCTTCTGTGCACATTGACGTGGAACATGCGCTTTTCGGAAACCTGGAAAGCCTGATCTGGCTGGATGCAGACGGCTGGGGTTCTCTGGTCGATCCACGAGCACTCGCAGGTCTTCCAGTGGAATTGCTGCGCATGGCGGCGACTTTGTTGCTGGTTATTGTTTTTGTAATGCTCTTATGGCGACCGCTGAAGATATCGACATTTGACGAGAGCTTTGCACGCACCATTGGTTTACCTACGCAAAGCCTGAGCTTCGCGCTTGTTATCATGTCCGCCATAACAGCCGTGGCTGCTTTTGACGCGGTCGGTAGCATAATCGTCATTGCAATGTTCATCTGCCCGCCTGCCGCTGCACGGTTGATGACCAATCGTTTGGACCGCCAGATCGCATGGTCGGTAGTGTTTGCGACACTCGCTGCGGTGACGGGATATATCTTTGCGGGTTATGGACCTTTGTGGTTTGGATACACGTCTTCGGTTTCGGCAGCAGGCATGATCGCGACAGTCTCCGGCATCATTCTGGGGTTGGCATCTGTTTTTGCACCGCACCGCAACAGACAAGGCGCAGCTGCTGGCGTTTGAAAAGCAAAACTGAACCCAAAACCTATTTCAGAATCGCGCGCAAGCATGCTAGGTTTTGCGGTATGGCTAGTTTGAACCCCAAGATAAGCGAAAGTCGGCCGGTTATCCGCCAGCTCGACGAAGGGACGGTAAACCGGATAGCGGCTGGTGAAGTTGTTGAAAGGCCGGCGTCAGCCGTCAAAGAACTGGTGGAAAACGCTCTGGATGCCGGAGCCAAGCATGTCACCGTCGAATTCGCGGATGGCGGAAAAACAATGCTGCGGGTTCAGGATGACGGGTGCGGTATGACTGCACAGGATCTACCACTCGCCCTCTCGCGCCACGCAACCTCAAAAATCGACGGCTCCGACTTGCTGAATATCCACACTTTCGGCTTCCGCGGCGAAGCGCTGCCTTCGCTGGCAGCGGTAGGACGTCTGAGTATCAGCAGCAAAGCGACAGATGCGGAGGGCGTTTCGATCCGGGTGGACGGCAGCGAAACCTTTCCGGTTCGACCGACGGCCTGCAATAATGGCACCATAGTATCCCTCCGCGATCTGTTTTACGCGACACCTGCACGGCTGAAGTTTCTGCGGACGGATCGCGCCGAGGCGCGCGCCATTTGCGATGTCGTCAAGCGTCTCGCCATGGCCGAACCTTTCGTGCAATTCACGCTGCGCGATGTCTCGGATGGTGGTATGCGCGAGATATTTCGCGCCGACGCGGAACAAGGCGAATTGTTCGACGTTATGCGGGCGCGGCTGTCTCAGGTGTTGGGGCGCGAATTCGCAGAGAACGCGTTTGCCTTAAACGCGGAACGAGAGGGGTTGCACCTCACCGGGTATGCGGCGCTGCCAACGTACTCGCGCGGTTCGTCTGTCGCGCAGTATCTTTTTGTCAACGGACGACCTGTGCGGGACAAATTGCTGATTGGGGCATTGCGGGCGGCGTATATGGATGTGTTGAGCCGTGATCGGCATGCTGCTGCGGCACTTTTTCTCGATTGCGACCCGACGCTTGTGGATGTGAATGTGCACCCTGCAAAGTCAGAGGTGCGTTTTCGCGAACCGGGCATTGCGCGTGGGCTCATTGTGTCCGCTTTGCGACATGCCCTGGCAGACGCCGGGCATCGGGCGTCGACCACTGTTTCCAATGCAACATTGGGCGCTTTGACGCCCGAACCGAAGGGCGCACGAATATACCAAATGGACCGTGCGAATGCGCCATCGCTTTCGCGCCGAATAGAATCGAACACAGCTGTGTTTGAAGAGACTGCGGCACCTTGGGGTCGTATCGATGAGACCGGGCCGAGCCCGGATCCGACCCCGGATTACCCATTGGGCACCGCGCGCGGGCAAGTCCATGAGAATTACATCATTGCGCAAACTGCCACCGGCATCGTCATTGTCGATCAGCACGCAGCACATGAAAGACTGGTCTATGAAAAGCTCAAGACGCAGACAGCTGCCACCGGTATCGCACGTCAGGCGCTTTTGATCCCTGAGATAGTAGAGTTGTCCCAGTCGGATTGCGCGATTCTGCTGGGGCAGGTTGAAACGCTCCAGGCTGCGGGCCTCTTGATTGAACCTTTTGGCGGAAACGCGGTCGCAGTTCGCGAAACACCCGCGGCACTGGGATCTGTGGACGCGGGAAAGCTGCTTTTGGACATTTTGGATGAGCTGCATGATCAAGGCGAAAGCACCGCCATTGAAGTGCGCGTAAACAGCATACTTAGCCGTATGTCTTGCCACGGTTCCGTCCGCTCCGGACGACGAATGAAGGCCGAAGAAATGAACGCACTCTTGCGCGATATGGAGGCAACACCGCTGTCAGGCCAGTGCAATCACGGACGACCCACCTACGTGGAACTCAAGCTATCCGAAATTGAAAAGCTCTTTGGCCGCTCATGATAGAAATTGCCGGTCACTCCATCGATCTGACGGACCCTTTGGTTGTGGTCGCAACCGGAGCGGCGGGCGTGCTGTTGCTGATTTTGTCGCTTTTGGTCGTGACACTGATCCGCACGGGTCGGTCTGCGCGCCTAACCGAGCCACTGACGCTGGAGATTGGCCGGCTCGGGCAGAATATTCAGCAATTGAATTCAGGGCAGGAGCAATTGCGCGGCGGATTGCAAACTGTATCGGACACCCAGATCCACGCTCAGGCGCAAGTGATACAAACGGTTGAGGCACGTCTGTCTTCCGTTCAACAGCAGATGCAGGATCGCCTCGCGGACAATGCACTGCGCTCGCAGCGTGCGTTGACCGATATGCAAGAGCGCATGAAGGAAACACTGAACGGATCGAGCAAACAGACGACCACCTCCCTGACCCAACTGCAGGAGCGATTGACCGCAATCGACAAGGCGCAGGACAACATAACAAAGCTGTCCGGTGACGTCCTGTCGTTACAGGATATTCTAAGCAACAAGCAGACCCGGGGCGCATTCGGTGAAATCCAGCTGCGCGATATCGTGTCCAAAGCACTGCCCACCGACAGCTACGCCCTGCAGTACACACTGAGCAACGGGAAACGTGCCGACTGTCTCATCCATCTTCCCAATCCGCCGGGGCCGATCGTCATCGATAGCAAGTTCCCATTGGAAGCATATGAGGCATTGCGTTGTGCTGACACCGATTGGGCGTTGAAAGATGCTATTGCCAAGATGAAAACGGCGGTGACAAAACACATTACAGACATAGCCGACAAGTACATAATCGATGGCGAAACGGCAGATGGGGCCTTGATGTTTTTGCCATCCGAGGCCGTTTACGCGGAATTGCACGCGAACTTTCCGGATTTGGTGCGCAAAGGCTTTGATGCCAGAGTTTGGATTGTGTCGCCTACCACCTGCATGGCAACGCTCAACACAATGCGCGCAATACTGAAAGATGCCAGAATGCGCGAACAGGCCGGTGCCATCCGCAAAACCCTCAAGCAGTTGCACAGAGACGTGGAACTTGTGGTCGAACGCGCCGGAAAGCTGGACAGTCACTTTCGCCAGGCACAACGCGACGTGCATGACATTAGCACTGCCGCCGAACGCGCTGGCAAACGGGCGACCCGGCTGGACAATTTCGATTTTGAAGATCTTGCCTCGGACGATGAGAAAGTTTTGCCGCTCACGCGCACCGGAGATGCCTCAGCTTCCTGATGCTGCCATGATGCCGCGCAGTTCCGCCAAACCGCGCATGCGCCCGATCAACGGATAACCGGGCATGCTGTCGGTTTTGAGATCGGACAGGAGCTCCTGACCATGGTCCGGTCGCATCGGGATATCCCAGTCTGAGCGGCCTTCCGATTTCCGGCGTTCCTGCTCCGAAGCCAACGCTTTGATCGTAGCAACCATATCGGTGTCGCCTTCGAGGTGTGCGGCTTCGAAAAAGTCAGGGCGGCGTGCGTCTTCGCTTGCAAGACGTTTCGTATTGCGCAGATGCACAAAGTGTATTCTTGGGCCAAGCCGTTCAATAAATTCAACCGGGTCAAAGTCTTCTGCCACGCCCAATGATCCAGTGCACAGGGTAGATCCATTCGCTGGCGTATCCACTGATTTCATAATCTGCGCGTAGTCCTGTGTGCACGACATAATGCGCGGCAAGCCCATAAGCGGGTAAGGTGGATCGTCCGGATGACAGCACATTCGGATTCCCAGCGTTTCGGCAAGCGGACAAACTTCGCTCAAAAAGTCGATCATATTCTGGCGCAGTCTGGTTTCGTCAATGGCCGCGTAGGTGCCGAGCAGCGCCCGGACGTCTTCAAGATGCCAACTGTCATTTGCGCCCGGCAATCCCGCAACAATAGTGTCTTGCAGGACTTTTCGCTTTCCGTCATCCATTGCGCGAAACTGCTCCTCGGCCGCAGAGCATTGCTGTTCTGAGTAGTCGGATGCTGCTCCGCCGCGCTTTAGGATGTGCAGGTCAAATATTGCGAAATCCGCCAACCGGAACTGCATCGCATTTCCACCGTGGGACTGGCGCGCGCGCAGGGTTGTCCGGGTCCAGTCCAGCACTGGCATAAAGTTGTAACAAACTGTTTTGATGCCCTGTCTCGCCAGATTTCGCAGACTTTCTTTGTAGTTTTCCAGATGGATCTGCAAGTCTGCAGCCTGCGTTTTTATGACTTCAGAGACTGGAAGGCTTTCGACGACGTCCCAGTTGAAACCCGCGGTGCGCAGCAGATCTGCGCGCTGCTGAATGTTTGCGATACTCCAGATTTCACCGGGCGGAATGTCGTGCAGGGCCGTTACAATGCCCTCAACGCCGACCTGATGCAGGTCCGCAAGGTGCACCGCATCATTCGGCCCAAACCAGCGCCAGCACTGTTTCATGGCTGCCATCCTCCTCTAATGGGATCGTCTGCCGCTAATGGCAGCGACACTCGCGCATTGCGTCGGGCGGAGACGTAAATCGCTGAGACGAGCTCTATTGACGCGGCGCCATCCGCCAGAGTGACGGCACTGTTTTCCCGATCATGCAAAGCAGCCGCGACTTGTGTCAGAAAGCCCTGAAACCCTGTGGCTTTTACCGAAACTTCGGCAAGTGCTGAATTGATCAGCGCCTGATCAGATGCGTTGCGTGCATCAAATGACCACTGTCCTGTTCCGGGCGCATAGGGCACGGATCCGGAGGTTGCGGTCAGTGCATCAAAAATAAAACGGAGCCTTGTTTCATCCTTGGCAGCGCCAAGCGTTACGCTGCTTGTCGCGAGCGCACCATTTTGCATCTCAAAGACGATGGCGGCGCAGTCTTCTGTTTCGATCGGATTTGCCTTGGTCATCAACTTCGCCGTAACGGCATGTACCGGTCCGAAGATATGAGTCAGGATATCATGCGCATGGATGGCGTGGCCCAGAACGGCACCTCCCATCTCGCCAGACCATGTCCCGCGCCATGGAACCGAATAATAATCGGAGCCGCGCGCCCAATGTGTCTCCAGTGACGCTACAAATGGTCGGCCTGTAATACCCGCGCTGACAAGATGCTTCAAACGCTCCAGTTCCGGACCCCATCGGTACTGAAATACAGGGAACACCGACCTGCCGCACGTTTCGCTCGCCATTTGAATTTGCGCCACACCATCCAGTGACGTCGCCAGGGGTTTTTCGCAAATGACATGTTTACCCGCTTCTAAGGTTCGCAATGCGACAGGGAGGTGGAGATGTGGCGGGAGGCAAATGTCAACCAGATCCACGTTTTGCGCTGTGAGCGCGTCCTCTATGGAGTCCTTAATCTCGTAGTCATCACCATTTCTAATATCTTCCGCGCGCTCTATGTTCTGATCGACGACCAAAATGACAGAAAAGTCTTTGAAGAGTGCCCTGTATGCGCGCAAATGCTCCTGACCAATGCCAGCACCTAAAAGCGCGACCCGGATCATAATAATTGCCTCTCTGCCAGTGCCTGCGCTTTCAGCGCAAGTTCCATCACTTTGAAACAATGTGCCTGCGCCATTGCGGATTCCGTACGGTAACGTATGTCATCGCAAAGGTTTGAGAAATAGGGCAAGCCCGCGTCGCTGGCTTTGATTTTCTCACACCGATTGCCGTTTGCGAGCACCAGATGATCTGTACCATCGGCCCCGCCGACATCCACGTATTTTCGAAGTTCGATGTAACCTTCTGTGCCCAACAGAGTGAGGCGCCCGTCTCCCCAGGTTGGCAAAGCATCCGGCGTGTACCAGTCAACGCGGATCGAGCCGGTACCACTTCCGCCGCGCAGTGAAATCTCTCCAAAGTCTTGCAGTCCGGGATCTGAGGGGTTCGCATAGTTTGCAACATGCGCATGCGTGACGTCCGCTTCCGCAGAACCAGTAAAATGCAAAAACTGATCGATTTGGTGCGAGGCGATATCTGTCAAAATGCCCCCGTACTTTGACCGGTCAAAGAACCAGCTCGGACGCGTGTCCCGGTTCAAGCGATGGGGGCCCAGGCCCGACGTGTGCACAACGCGACCAATGGCGCCTGCAGCCACCAGCTCTGACGCCTTGGTTACAGCGGGCACTTCGAAACGCTCGGAAAAATTGATCGACCAGATGCGGCCTGTTTCGCGAACCGTCGCTTTGATCTGATCCAATTGCTGCGTCGTGACGCAGCCGGGTTTGTCTACCATGACGTCCATTCCGGCATTCATGCAACGAATGGCAATCTCTGCACGATCCACCGGAATGGCAGCGATAAGCGCGAGTTCCGCGCCACTATCGATCGCGTGATCCAGTGTCGGCAGATTCTTGATGTCTGGAAAGCGTTTTTCAAAGCTGGCCAGAGTGGATGGCACGCCGTCGGTCCAGTAACCTGCACATACTGCACCGGTATTCAGCATGTGTTCTGTCATCCCGTAGATGTGGCGGTGGTCAAGGCCAATCGCGACGAACTTCAGGCTCATTCTGTTTCCACTTCTGTCCAACGTGCCGCGCGGTTTGCCGCCTCCATCGCCGCAATAACCGCATGCGCCCGAAGCGCGCTTTCACCTGAGGCCAATTGAGGACCGTGGCCAAGCACGCAGTCCGCGAAATTCTCTATGATTGTTTGATGCCAGGCATGCGTGAAAGCCATTGGATCAGATCCTCCGCCCGTGCTTGCTTCATCACCAAAGGTCTGCGTGTCTCCGGTTAAGAAACAAAGATGCGCTTGGCCCGCAGCGAGGTGCGCGCTGCCTTTGGTGCCAAACAGCGCAATGCTCTCGGTCTGTCCAGGATGGGCAGACGTTGTCGCCATCAGCGAGCCAACACACCCTGCTTGTGTTTCAAATAAAGCGGTCGCCCAATCTTCGGCTTGCAAGTCATGCAGCTTTGTCCGTTGCATTTGAGCCTGAAGTCGGCTAATCGGACCCAGCAGCCAGAGCAAAATATCCAGAGTGTGGATGGCCTGGTTGATCATAACCCCGCCGCCATCGCGATCATATGTGCCCCGTCCCGGCTCGTCATAGTAGGATTGTGGACGCCACCACGGCACCCTGACTTCAGCGGCACAAATGGTTCCAAGGCGTTCTTCGTCCAAGACGGTTTTCAGCACTTGCGATGCGACGCGCGCGCGATGCTGGAACACGACGCCCAGAGGCACGTGCGCGGACTTACACATTTCAACAATTGCGCGCGCGGCATCAGCTGTCCTCTCGATCGGCTTTTCCAAAAGTATAGGTGTTGAGTTTGCAACAAGCTGTCCTGCGATCGCATGTCGGGCATTCGGTGGTGTCGCGACGATGGCAAAGTCGACTTCCTTCGTGGCAAGCGCGTCCGACAAGTTGGAATATGCATGAACCGGATTACGAACCTGCGCCGTGGCTTTTTTCGCGAATGCCTTTGTTTTTTCAATGTCACGGCCCAATACGCCAAAAAGCCGGGCGTTTCGCGCATCAGCCAGCGCCGCAACATGTGTGCCGGCGACCATCCCAGTTCCTATAAGCAATGCGTTCAACCGTCGCTTCATGCGCGGTGTTCCCGATTCCAGATAATCAAACCCGACACAATGATGATGCCCGCACCAGCAAACACCCAGACATCGGGCAACTCGTCAAACACCAGAAGGCTCAGAATGGTCGTGTAGATGATGAAGGAATAGGTGTAGGGCATCAGCGTGTGCGCTGGGGCAAAGCGATGCGCATTGGTCAGCAGCTGATGGCCTGCCCAACCGCCAACCCCAAGCCCGAATAGCAGAACCACGTCCAATGCACTGGCAGGCGCTTGCCAGACCCACAACGCTGGCAGCAGTAAGGCAAACGTGCCCAGGCCGCCCAGATAGAGTTGTTGTGTGTCGACAGATACAATCCCAGCCAAACGACGTGTCATCAATGAGTAGAGCGCCAGAGCTGCAGCATTGTAAACCGGGATGATCATCGCGGGGTGGAACGTTTCACCAAACGGGCGGATGACAACCATGACGCCCAGAAAACCCAACAGGATCGCCCCCCACCGCCAAGGTCCGATCTGTTCTTTCAGCACTGTGATAGACAGAAAACACACAATGATCGGACTTGAGAACATGATCGCCGAGATGACCGTCAATGGCAGATGGTAGAGTGCAAAAAAATTGCCGATGGTGGCAGAAACCAGAAGGAATGCGCGGCTCAAAAGTGTCCACGGGTAACTTGTTTCGAGGTGACTTCGAAGCCCGCCGCGCCGCGACACCAAAGCGATAGAGATCGCGAAATGAACGGCGTAGCGCATAAAAGCCAGTTGCAGGGCCGGGAGACCAGCCAGCACCAGCCATTTGGCGGACGTGTCCACCAGCGCAAAGAAAAACCAAGCCAAAAGCATCATCAAGATGCCAATATGCGGTCGGTCCTCAACGCTTTGCGCGGCGATGGCCATACTACTTGGTGAATTTTGCGGCGTAGTAATCCACCATCTGACTGACCATATCCTCCGCGCGACCAGTGTCGCGGGCATCGCTGAGCGCCGCGAGCGCGCATTTCGACATAATGCTGGTTGCCCCTGCGTCCTCAGCCATTTTTGCGTAATACCCCACGTCCTTGGCCGCGTTCTTGATGGCGAAGGCCAACAGATTGGGGTCACTGTCCACACCATAGCCTTTGACAAAATCCATCATACCAGAATGCAGTGGCCCAGCCGCCATGACTTCATACATCTGCTTGCGGTCCACGCCTGCCACGTCTGCCATGGCAAAGGCTTCTGCCATTGCATTTGCCACCGTCATGCCAAAAAAGTTGTTGAGCAGTTTTATCGTATGTCCCGACCCAAGCGCGCCAAGGTGAAAGACGTTCTCACCGAGGTCGTGCAAAACAGGCTCGACTTTTTCAAAGGCGCCTTTATCGCCCGAAGCCATTATATTGAGAAGACCGTCCTTCGCATGGCTTGGGGTGCGCCCCAATGGTGCGTCAAGATACGTGGCACCGACCGCAGCAACCTCTTCACCCAACATACGTGTCGACGCCGGCAGCGAGGTCCCGAAGTCGATGACCACAGCCCCGGGTTTCAGCCCGGCAATAACGCCATCCGCGCCGCGCATGCGCCCCTCAACATGGTCCGACGTTCCCATGCAAAGCATCACGATGTCGCTTGGCTCCGCGACGGCTTTACCGCTTGTGGCTTCGGCAGCGCCGCGCGCGATCGCCGCGTCTACATGGGTCCTGTCGCGGTTACCAAGCACGGTTAGTGAGTATCCCTGGTCTTGCAGGCGGCCCACCATTGCGCCTCCCATCAGGCCCAGACCAATGAATCCAATTGTTGGTTTTGCCACGGATCAAACTCCTACTTGATTGTTTCAAAGGCACGCGTCTTCATGCCTTTCTGAATTTCATAAATGGATATGGGAACGTCCGGCTGCGGCTGCGGGATCCGCACCGGAATGTCCTTCAGGCGCGGGTTTTTGGTGGATGCGCCGCACAGCATCCGGTTGTCATAGTCCTCTATCCCGTCCCACCGGGTCATGGATCCCATGATCGGGAAGGCGTCGGCCGCCATCATCTCGTAGAACAGGATGCGTCGTGCGCGGTCTGACCGGTTGAGCGCGGAGCCATGAACAATCCGCCCATGGTGAATGCTGACAGAACCTGCCGGACCGGTCAGTTGCACCGCGTCATCAGCGTCAAGACCGTTCTCTTCAGGCAGCATTGCGCCAGCGAAAACGCCGTCCACGTGATGGTCGAAAACCGGACCCTTGTGGGTGCCGGGATAAACCATCAACGGGCCGTTTTCCGCAGCCATATCATCAATCAACACGCCTACTGCCAGAATGTCGTCATTGGTGTGCGGGTAAAAGGCATAGTCTTGGTGCCATTCTACCGCCGCCCCATAGCCGGCCGATTTCATGTTCAACTTCGTTGTGTGAAGTCGCAGGTCCGGTCCAATCAGATCGCGTGCCGGTGCCAGAACATGGTCCGAATACATAAGCTCGCGTACCACGTCTGAAATCGTGTGCGGCAGCTTGATCCGTCGTAGGCGCGGCGCCTCGCGCGTATGACTGTCCTCGAGATCAAGCCGGTCATTCGATGCGGTCATTGTGGCGGCCTCGTTTTCAAAACGTACGATCTCTTCGCGCACGCGAGCGATCCACGTCGGTGGAATTTGGTTCTCCAATACAAGGTAGCCGGTCTTTTCGTAGTTACGGATCTGATCAGGCGAGAGCACTTCGGGCATTGGTGTCTCCTGAGGATTGCTCAGCTAAGGATTGTTCGATTTGTAAAGCGACTTCGAGGGTAAGAGTTGCGTCGGCAACATCGATCAAAGGCGCGGCGCCATCGATGACGTCGACGAAATGATCCAGTTGCGCATCAAGTGGCGCGCGCGCAAGTACAGGACAGTCTTCTGAGATCTTTTGCGCTGGATTGCTCCAGTCCGCTCCGGACCACAACGACAATGAAGGGTAGCTGATCGCGCCCTTTGTTCCCGTGATCCAAAGCATGTCCTGGCCGGTTGTGCCGATATTCGGGTTTTCGCCTGTGGCGGCTTCGAAACCCCAAGGGCTGGGGGCTGTGTCGGCAAAACTGATTGTACCGGTTGCGCCGCTTGCAAAAGCCAGAGCGATGGCTCCGGATTCAATCCGATCCGCGCCGCGCACACCTGCGCCGCGCAGACTTGAGGTGGCGACGATATCGCCCAGAACGTGGCGCAGAAGGTCAATATCATGGACAAGATTAATCATCACCGGGCTGCCGTCTCTCGCGCGCCAGTTCCCTTCAAAATAAGATGCAGGCTTGCGCATTGCCCAGATCAGGCTGGCCGTGACGGGCGCGCCGATCGCGCCTTCACTTATCAGGCGCTTAAGGGCGGATACGCTGGGATGATAACGCCTGTGATGGCCGACAAGTGACCTTACGCCTGACGTCGTTATTGTCTCAAGTAAGGCATGTGCGCTTTTGATATCAGAGGCGACGGGCTTTTCGATAAGCAAGTGCCAACCGCGCATAGCCGCATAGGCGCCCTGAGATGCATGCAGGTGTGTCGGCGTTGCGAGGATAACGCCATCGACTTGGCCGCTAACATCAGAAAGTTCAGAGAAGCGTGCAACACCTGGGTCAGAGCTTACGGATGCGTTTGGTTCAACAAGTCCAATCAAAATGCAGTCGCGGTGTGCTTTGACGGACTGCACGTGGCGCGCGCCAATCAATCCACCACCAGCAATAAGAATGCGTTTCACATGACCGCTCCGATTTGCCAGGGCACAAACTCATAATCGCCCAGTCCCTGAGCCTCTGACTTCGTCGCCTCACCGGATGCGACGCGAAGGAACGTCTGGTAAATTTCGCGGCCTTTATCTTCGACGCTGACGCCAGCACTCAAGATCGTACCGGCGTTGATATCCATGTCTTCGTTCATGCGTTCGGCCATTGTGGTATTCGTCGCGACTTTTATGGTCGGCGCCGGCTTGGATCCGAAGGCGGAGCCGCGACCGGTGGTGAAGCAGACCAAATTACAGCCACCCGCGATCTGGCCCGTCACGGAGGCGGGATCGTAACCGGGGCTGTCCATAAACGTGAAGCCCGAAGCAGTCACCGGTTCGGCGTATTTGTAGACACCCATCAATGGTGATGTTCCGCCCTTGGCAGCAGCGCCGAGCGATTTTTCGAGTATCGTCGTCAGGCCGCCAGCCTTGTTTCCGGGCGACGGGTTATTGTCCATCGACCCGCGGTTGCGCCGGGTATAATCCTCCCACCAGCGGATCAGTTGAATCAATCGGTTGCCCGTCGGCTCATCAATAGCTCTGCGTGTCAAAAGGTGCTCGGCGCCATAAATTTCGGGTGTTTCCGCCAACACACCGGTGCCGCCTTGAGCGGCAAGAAGATCGCAAGCAAACCCCAAGGCCGGGTTTGCCGTAATGCCGGACCAAGCATCTGACCCACCGCACTGTAATCCAACCTTGAGCGCAGAAACAGGACAGGGCGTACGCCGTGCTTCATTCGCGATCGGCAGCATCGCTTCAATCTTGCTGATCCCCAGCTCGACGGTTCTTCGCAGGCCCGCCACAGACTGGATATTCATGACCTGAAAGGTTGGCCCCTGTTTCAGGCCATAGGCGTCCAAAAGCCAGTCGATCTGGTTCATCTCGCACCCCAGCCCGACCATCAACACACCGGCGTGATTTGGATGGCGTGCGTATCCCCACATGACGCGCTGCAGGGCTTCAAATCCATCGCCGGTGTCCGCCATGCCGCAGCCGGTGCCATGTACAAAGGCAACAACGCCGTCGATATTTGGGTAAGGTGCCAATGCCTCGGCTGTGAAATGGCCAGCAATCATCCGTGCTGCCGTGGCAGAGCAATTGACAGACGTGACGATCGCGATGTAGTTCCGCGTTCCTACGCCGCCGTTGTCACGGCTGTACCCCATGAAGGTGTCGCGCGCGTCGGTCGGGACGACAGGCACTTTGCGCAGATCAGTGGAAAATTCGTAATCCGCGTTTGTGTTGCGAAACTCTACGTTCTGCGTGTGAACGTGATCTCCAGCCGAAATATCGCAGGATGCATACCCAATCACCTGCGCGTACTTACGCAAGGCAGCGCCTTTGCGGATGTCTTCGGTCGCGATCTTATGTCCGGCGGGGATCAGGGCGCGTGTTGCTGAACCTTCGACCAAAACGCCGGTTTCAAGAGCGCGCGTGGCGACAACCACGTTGTCTGCAGGATCAAGGCGGACAGTGTCCATTGTCTCTCCTCACGCGCAAAACGGCGCATCAGATGTCCAGCGGTGGATCGGGATATGGTCGACGCGGCTCAACTGCGCGCGTGCGGTTTCCCATTCAGCTTTCCAGATCCGCCAGTCTCGCAACTCTGTACCCGGATTTGCCCGTGACCTTGCGATAAATTCAGGAAAATGGCTGCGACCCGTCGGCTCTCCGGTCACATTGTAGCGGATATCAAAGGACCAGCGAAACCCTTCAGTTTTGTTGCTCAAAGAGGCGTGGGGCGTAAGGGGATGGAAAAGCACTACTCCGCCTGCGGCGACGGGCAATGGTATTGCACCTTTCTCGTCGACAAAGCCATCCGCAATACCGGTCTGAGTTTTTGGACAATGGGGCAGCATCTTTTGATCTTCGGCCTTGGCTTGCACCTGCAAACAGCCGTTTTCGATCGTGGCGTCGGAGACGGCGATCCATGCAGTCACCATACGCGTTTCGTCCGCCTCTTCCAGCGCTACGGCGCGGTCCTGATGCCAGTCCGTGGCCGTGATATGCGCGCGAACTTCATCGGTTTGAAGATCGGTTGCAGGCGGTTTCAGGCGCACGTGTTGGATTGGGTTCGATGTCAGTTCCGATCCGATCAGGCATTCCACCACATCCAGGAGATTCGGATCGGTCAGGAGGTCGAATACAGCCGGGCCAAAGTGGAATGGCGTGTCGGCATCAATCTCCCCCCCAGGCAAGCTGATATCCATTGGTTGAAACCAGTCACAACCAGCTTTGTAAGCCTCAAGCAACTTGCCCCAGAAATCCAGGCTTTCCGGTGCAGGCTGAACCCGACCTTCTGCGTACCAGCCCTCGTACAGCCGATCCATCAGATGCGTATATTCTTCTTTGACGCGTTCGAGAGTTTCGCTTGAAATGACATCGGGCACCACCAGATACCCGTTTCTTTCAAAGTTCTGGACGTGTTCTGCGGTTAGCATGACATCCTCCCCGTGCTAGAGCAGAATAGCAATAATACTTGGCCAGATGAGAAGCACCGACAACGCGCACAACTGGATGCCGATAAAAGGCAAGAAGCCTTTAAAGATATCGGTCAGCGAAATATGCGGCGGAGCGACCGATTTCAGATAGAACGCCGCTGGACCAAAGGGTGGTGACAAAAAGCTCACCTGCATGTTCATGCAGAACACAACCCCAAACCAGATTGCCACATGTCTTGGCTCCAACTGTCCGATAAAGCCGATTTCTTCAATTGGCAGCTTCAGAACAATCGGCAGAAAAACCGGAATGATCAACAACACGATGCCGACCCAATCCATGAAAGCGCCCATAAATAGCAGGATAAGCATCATGAAAAGGATGACCATCATCGGGGCCAGTTCGGTGCCGAGAATAAAGTTTGCCACATATGTGGGTCCACCGGCGATGGTGTAGGCGCCTGCAAGCGCTGTTGCACCGATCGTCACCCAAATAATCGTACCCGTAGATTTAAGCGTGCGCATCAGGCTGTCCCAAACCAGCTCGAAAGACGCCTCGCCACGGAAGATTGCGATAATCAAGACCGCCATGGCCCCCATTCCAGCGGCCTCTGTGATCCCGGTTATGCCGCCGTATATGGAACCCATAACAACGCCGATGATGACGATAGGCGGTACCAGACCTTTGCCCATGTTCCAGCCCTTTGACGTCTTTGCTTTGCCAAACACCAAAAATGCGAGTGCAAGGAAGACGGCAAGCGACACACCGAACGTAATCGCGTGGTGTGGCTGCCCGAGCGTAATCGGATCCGTGCCGTCCGTAATGGCGTTTTGCCCGGTCAGCGTAAAGAAGCTTGCGCGCATAAACAGGGCAGCCGAAAAGCCCGCCGCAACGACATTCAGAAAGGCAGCAAAAAGCGACAGTTTTTCTCTGCCAATTGGTTCGCCTTCGACCGGTTCTGGCAAAGGCGCGTCTTCCGGGCGCAATTGCGTTCGGATGATAATGTAGATGATGATCAACGTGGCCAGGAGGAAACCGGGAATGAAAGCGGCGGTGAACAGGGCTTTGATCGACGTCTCGGTGATCAAACCGTATATGATCAGGACGATGGAGGGCGGGATCATTGTGCCCAAGGAACCAGAGGCGCAGATCGTGCCAATCGCGAGGTTCTGATTATAGCCCAGTCGCAGCATCTGAGGTAAAGCAATCAGGCCCAAAAGTACGACTTCACCCCCAATGATGCCCGACATCGCCGCCATGATCACGGCCATAATAGACGTAACAATCGCGATGCCGCCTCGCGTCCGGTTCAGCCAGACGTTCAGCGAAGAGTACATTTCCTTCGCGATGCCAGAACGCTCCAGCAGTGCGGCCATGAAAATGAACAACGGAATCGAGATGAGAACATAACTCGTCATCACGTCGCCATAGATGCGCTGGGACAGAATATTGAGTGGCCCGCTTCCCGGTCTGCCGGTCAGAAACCCTTCGCCCCAAAGCGACAAGTCCATCAAGACTGCCGGTTCGAACTTCATAAAAAGCACGACCACCGCCATAAAGGCGGAGGCAAAGCCCAGCGGCATCCCAATTGCAAGCAACAGAATGAGCCCCAGCATCAGGACCAGTGAAATCGTTCCAACATCCATGGGGTTTATTTCTCTTTCTCGTGAAGCGAGGCGGTTCGCGTGACATCGACGTCTCCAACGCCGTCTTGTCCTACGGCGGCGCGTAGGGCAGCCAGCTCTTCTTCATCAGGTTCGTCCGGGCCGTGCACAACGTGTTCTTTGTTCCAGTCGGAAATCAAGTTAACGACGGCCTGCAACGCGACAAGCGACACAATGACCAGCACCATTGGTTTCAGCGTGGCAGGTATCGGTGGGTCAAATGCGGTCCCAAAGGTTTCCCACCGGTAAAATTTGTCGAACGCCTCGCCATAGCCGCCATATACGAGGAAAAAGGCGAACATCACGATGCAAATCGTCGAAAGGATGTCGAACAACCGCTGAACGGGGCGTGGTACGACGTCGTAAAGAAGCACAATACGGATGTGGCTGCGCTGTTGCATGGCGTAAAGACCTGCGCACAGAAAGACGAAACCAGCCAGCCAAAGCGACAGTTCGTTCGCCCAAAGCGTTGGCGCTTCGAAGACGTATCGCAAAATGACCTCGTACAGCATGACGGAAGTGAGCAAAACGACAAGCATCATCGTCACACGTCCGATAAAGACGGCCAGCCGGTCGGCAGGTCGCCAGCTTTCATATTCCATTGCGGCGCGCTGAACTGTCATAACGCCCAGAACCGCGAAAAGCGGGACGCCAATCAGTGCGGCCCAATCAACGATGTCGGCAAAACCGCCGAACAAACCGCCGAGGCCAGGCGTCACGTCGTTGCGCTGGAACAGCGCGGACAGTTTGTCAAACTGCGACGGGTCAGAGGGTGGAGTCCAGTCCAGAATAAAGGCCGGGATGTGCCAGATCAGCCACCCGGCGCATGCAATGAAGCAAAGTGGGATGGCCCATTCGACCAGACTTCCGGATTTATTTTCCATGTTCCCCCCGGCGGCCGATTGTCGCCAAAAAGCCGTCTTTGTCAGAGACAAAAAGGCCCCGCCCTTGGAAGGCGGGGCCATGTTTTTTTGGGTGGCCTTACTGTTTAAGGCCCAGTTGGTCTAGATATGCCAGATGCGATTCGACCAGCGCCTTGGCTTCTGGTGTATCCGCGAACTCAGGCCACGTCGCTTGGGCTGCGGCGCGGAACTTGTTGAGCTCGTCGGTCGACCATTCGGAGAGTGTCACGCCCTGATCACGCAATTGCGCAGCAGCTTCGGCGTTCTTTTTCTCGAACGTCAAAGCGGTGCGCAGAGCCAGCGCTTCCATGGCTACTTTCATAATCGTCTGGTGATGCGCCGGCATCGCGTCAAAAACCGTCTTGTTGCACGCCAAGTGGTCTGACGGCATTGAGTGGAAGCCGGGGAAGTTTGCATACTTTACGATGTCGTAGAGCCCGAGACCGACGTTGTTGGCCAATCCGGACGCATCGGCGCCGTCGATGATGCCGGTTTCAAGCGCGGTGAAGATCTCCGTGAAGTCCATCACAATCGGTGAAGCGCCCAGCTTTTCAAAGATCTTTGTTTCCATTCCGGGGGGCGAACGGAACTTCCAGTCTTTGAAGTCTTCGACCTTCGCAATCGGCTTGGACGAGGCAAAGCTCTCTTGCCCATAGACCCACCAGCCGATCAGCTCCATGCCGTATTTGTTGTAAAGCGGCGCGGCAGCCTCGCGACCTCCGCCAAAGTACAGCCAGCTGAGCTGCTGGTAAGGCGTCTGATAGCCACCCATAATGTCGCCGACAAACTGGAACGCCGAGTTTTTACCCGTTTGGTATCCGCCCCCGGTCATATCACAGTCAAGGATTCCCGTGGACGCCGCATCAAACGTCTCAACCGATTTCACAACCGAGGATGAATAGAACATCTCCACCTGGATTTCGCCGTTCGACATGGTTTGAATGTCGTCAACATATTGAGCGGCAAGCTGACCGGACACGGTTTCCGGTGCGTAGTGAGTCTGAATGCGCAGGGTCGTTGATTGTGCGGATGCGGTAAAGGCCGTGCTGGCCGCCAGCGCCGCGACAGCAGCAATGGACGCTGCCTGTTTCACAAGTTTCATAATGTCCTCCCAGACGTTGAAGCGCGTTTTTTGCGGGCTGGAAAGTGCCCAAGATTGGTTACGCTAGGAAAACGTTATGCGCCGATGCGCGGTCTCGCAACAAATTTTTTGATTTAGTGAAAATTTCGAGATTTTTTTGGATTATCGAAAACATCCTGATAGGGTTCATCCTAAGGGTGGAGTCGTTTGTGGCGCAAGATACTGATTTATATAAAGATCTACAGCACAAGCTGATTTCGAATACCTTTGATCATGGTGAAAAGCTGCGCGCTGAGCAGTTAAAGACCGAGTACAACTGTTCTGCGAGCACCGTGCGTGAAGCTTTGTTTCGTTTGTCGACGGAAGGTCTTGTCGACTTTCAGGAACAGCGCGGATTTCGCGTGCCACAACTGTCGCCAGAACTTTTGGCGGAACTGACGCATGTACGCATCCTTCTCGAATCGGAAGGCACTGTGCTTTCGATTGATCGTGGTGGTGTCGGATGGGAAGCCCGCCTGACCGCAGCGCATCATCAGCTCAGCCACATTGAAACGCGCATCCATGCGGTCGACGATCCATCCGGGCTTGTGGACATCTGGTTCGGTGCCGAACTCGAATTTCATGAAACTCTGATTTCCGCGTGCGGCTCGGACACGTTGAAGGCGATACATTTGCAAGTTTATCGCAGGTTTCGCCAGCAACTCATGGTGGCGGACCGCAGTTTTGATTTCATTTCTACGAATATTCGGCACCATCATGATATCATAGTGGCGGCACTGGATGGTGATCATGCGCTTACCCGTCAAAAGATCAAAGATCATTTGGCGCGGCACCTCGACCCGTCAAACCGAACGCAATTTCCCGAATATCACAAGTCGTCTGCGATGTAGACGCGAATGATGTCTTCAAAAGAGCTCTCGGCCTGAAAGCCGAGTGCGATTGCGCGTTCGGGGTAAAAATTGCGCGGCCAGCCGCCGACGATGCGCATGATATTTTCGTCCGGTTCAGACTTGATCAACCGGACCACATCTTCGCCCGAGACTTTGCGCAGTGCTTCAATTTGTTCTGCCACCGTGCAACTCAGCCCCGGGAGGTTCAGGGCCCGTCGTCCTTCCAGCAGGTTTGTGTCCAAAGTTGCCGCATGCGTCAAAAAACCTGCGGCGGAACGCGGAGAGGCATGCCAGTGACGCACGGTGTCCGGTACTGGCAAGAGCGCTTCCTGTCCGTTCAAAGGTTCCCGAATTATGCCGGAAAAGAAAGACGATGCTGCCAAGTTCGCTTTGCCGGGGCGAACGCAGATTGTGGGCAGCCTTAGGGAGAGCCCGTCGACATATCCCTTGCGACTTGCGTCCGATAGCATCAACTCTGATGCGGCTTTTTGCGCGCCGTAACTTGTCTGCGGAGCGCTCAGAAACGTATCGCTTATCTTTTCGGGGTAGGGCCCGCCGAAAACTGCGATTGAGGATGTGAAGACCACGCGTGGGCGGTATTCGCCATCCGACAGCGTATGCTCTTCTCGCAAGGCTTCCAACAGTTGCCACATAGACATCATGTTGACCGACCAACCCTTGTCGTAATCGATTTCCGCTTCGCCAGAGACTATCGCTGCGAGATGAAAAACCGTGTCGTAACGGTGTGCTGCCAGTCGTTTGAGGATTGACGCGTCCGTCAGTGTTCCGCGCATTTGTTGGCCCGGCGCACTTTTATCCGGAAACGCCATGTCGAACAGCGTCACGTCATGGGACGCGGCGTCGCTAAGCGCACCCCCCGCAATCCTTTGCGCCAGTTTCTGACCCACCATGCCGCCGCCGCCGATAACAAGTATGCGGCTCATGTCGACAATCCGTTGCGTGATTTCAGTTCCAGATAAAGGCCAGAGTGGTCTTTTTCGGCGCCGCCCATGGCTTCGCTGAAATGTTGAAACCTGTCACGGGTTGCTTCAGTTGCGGGCAGCTCAAGCCCCATTTGAGCGGCCTCGCCCAAAGTGTTGTTCAAATCCTTGATCTGGAATTTGGTCAGACCACCGGGTTCGAAATCTCCGTTCGTCATCCGCGCGCCATGTTGCTGCAGGATGGTGCTGTCGGCAAAACCGCCCTTGAGTGCTTCACGTACGGCGACTGGGTCAGCTCCGCCCTGCTCAACCAAAAGCATTGCTTCTGCGACAGCTGAAATCGTGACAGCGACAATGGTCTGATTGGCCAGTTTCGAAAGCTGTCCGGCGCCGGACGGACCGACGTGAACTGGGCGCCCCATGGCTCCGAGCACAGCGTTCGCCGCGCTGAACGCCTCGGATGAACCGCCGACCATGATTGCCAATGTTCCGGCTTCCGCGCCCTTGGTGCCGCCGGACACCGGAGCGTCCAGGTGTTGGAAGCCCAGTGCGTGCAATGTTTCAGACTGAGCACGCGCATGCTCTGGGGTTGTGCTGGACATGTCGATCCAGACTGCGCCGGACGACAATGCGGCCTGCACCTGCGCGTCATCCACCAGCGCGCCAGATGCAAATCCATCAGATAGCATCGTGATAATGAATTCCGCCGAGGACACCGCATCGACCGGATCGTTTGCGATGCGCGCTCCGTCACCCTCGAGCGGTTGGGCGCGTTCCCGTGTTCGGTTCCACACGGTCACGTCGTGTCCGGCCGTTATCAGATTGCGCGCCATTGGCACGCCCATCAGCCCTGTTCCGATGAGCGTTATGCGTCTCGATTGCGTCATGCGGTTTTTGCCTTTCGGAATTTCAGGTTTTAAAGCGGTGGTCAAAGCCGCCGCGCTGACTTACGCTATCGCAAACCCGCCTCGGGACCAGCCCACTGATTGAATTTTCTTGGACAGCCGGCCGAAAGTGCACGGCAACGACACGGAAAAACAAGTGCAGCTGGTTGCGGCCAATTGGTGGGTCACGGGAGAAAATACAATGTCAGGCCAAAGACTTAAGGGGAAACGCGCGCTCGTGACAGCGGCGGGTCAGGGGATTGGGCGCGCCAGTGCACTTGCGATGGCGGCCGAAGGCGCGCAAGTCTTCGCAACCGATATCAATGGAGATGCTCTATTATCGATTCGCAATGCGAATCACGAAAATATTGAAATTTTCGAACTGGACGTGCGCAGTGACGAAAGCGTGTCTTCAGGTGTGGAAAGGGCTCGGCCAGACGTCCTGTTCAACTGCGCGGGCTTCGTTCATCACGGTTCTGTTCTTGAGGCGAGAACGGATGAATGGGAGTTCGCTTTCGATCTCAACGTGCGGTCGATGTTTCGTACAATCCGGGCCACGCTGCCCGGAATGCTGGAGCGCGGTGGCGGTTCGATTATCAACATGTCTTCGGCGTGTTCTTCAATCATTGGCGCGCCAAACAGGTTTATCTATGGAACCACGAAAGCCGCTGTCATCGGGCTGACAAAATCGGTTGCTGTCGATTACGTTGCTCGTGGCATCCGCTGTAACGCAATTTGCCCCGGTACGGTTGAAAGCCCAAGCTGGCTGGACCGGGTCGACACCCTCGGCGAAGAGCTTGGCAGCCGTGAAAAGGCGATGCAGCAATTCGTGGCGCGCCAGCCTATGGGACGGGTTGCAACAGCTGAGGAAATTGCCGCTCTTGTGGTTTACCTGGCGAGCGATGAAAGCGCGTTCACAACAGGACACCCTCACATTATCGACGGAGGCTGGTCAGGCCAATGACTAGGAACATCGGAATAGAAGACTTGCGCTCGCGCAAGTGGTTTATGAACCCCGACAACCCAGAAATGACGGCGCTTTACCTTGAGCGTTACCTGAACTACGGGTTGACGCGTGCGGAGTTGCAGTCGGGAAAGCCGATCATCGGGATTGCGCAGACCGGCAGCGATCTGAGCCCCTGCAACCGGCACCATCTGGAACTGACCAAGCGTGTGCGCGACGGGATTATCGCGGCGGGAGGCACCTGCATAGAAGTGCCGGTGCACCCTATTCAGGAAACGGGCAAGCGTCCGACCGCCATGCTGGATCGCAACCTCGCGTACCTGAGCCTTGTGGAAACCCTTTTCGGCTATCCGCTGGATGGTGTTGTCCTGAACATCGGATGTGACAAGACCACGCCAGCCCTGCTGATGGCAGCTGCGACCGTTAACATTCCGGCTATTGCACTGAGCGTCGGTCCTATGCTGAACGGCTGGTTCCGCGGAGAACGGACCGGTAGTGGCACGATCGTCTGGAAAGCGCGCGAAATGCATGCGGCGGGCGAGATCGATGACGAGGGGTTCATGGAACTCGTCGCGTCGTCAGCACCATCAGTTGGATATTGCAACACGATGGGCACGGCCACTACCATGAATTCCCTCGCAGAAGCTTTGGGCATGCAGTTGCCCGGGTCCGCGGCAATACCAGCGCCTTATCGGGAACGTGGCCAGATCAGCTATGAAACGGGCCGGCGCGTCGTCGATATGGTGTGGGAGGATCTGCGCCCCAGTGACATCATGAACCGACATGCGTTTGAAAATGCGATCGTGATCAATTCAGCGATCGGAGGGTCGACCAATGCGCCCATTCACCTGAACGGCATCGCACGGATGTTGGGTGTACCGTTGGACAATGATGACTGGCAAAAATTCGGACATCACGTTCCCCTGATCGTCAATCTTCAGCCTGCGGGAGAGTATCTGGGCGAAGATTACCAGCACGCAGGCGGTGTGCCAGCCGTGGTCGGGGAATTGCTGCAGGCCGGCCTGCTGCCTCATCCCGACGCTTTGACGGCAAATGGCAAGAGCATGCAGGAAAACTGCGGACATCTGAGCAGCGAGAACCCGGATGTCATCAAACCGGTATCACAGCCGCTCAAAGAGCACGCAGGTTTCATCAACCTGTCCGGCAATTTGTTTGACAGCGCGATTATGAAGACGAGCGTGATCAGTGAGAATTTCCGAGAAAAGTACCTGTCCAACATGGATGATCCCAATGCCTTCGAAGGGCGAGCCGTGGTCTTTGACGGACCGGAAGACTTTCACCACCGCATCGATGACCCAGCGGAAGAAATCGATGAGGATTGTATTCTTTTCATGCGAGGCGCAGGCCCGAAAGGATATCCCGGTGGGGCGGAAGTCGTGAATATGCGTCCGCCCGCTTATTTGCTGAAAGAGGGTGTTGAGGCGTTGCCCTGCGTTGGCGATGGGCGGCAATCCGGGACCTCCGGGAGCCCGTCGATCCTAAACGCGTCGCCGGAAGCGGCCGCAGGCGGCGGTCTGGCGCTTCTTAAAACCGGCGACCGTGTCCGCATCGATTTAAACGCCTGTACAGCAAACATGCTTGTTCCGATGGACGAATTGGCCGCCCGCGCCCGCGCATTCGAAGCGGCAGGCGGGTACAGCGCACCGGAAAGCCAGTCGCCATGGCAGCAGTATTTCCGGGAAAAAGTCGGCCGGTTCGACCAGGGCATGGTTCTGGAAGGTTCCGACCAATACAAAGATATCTCTCGCGCACATATGCCGCGTGACAACCATTAGGGGGAGCTCATGAAACTTGTAAGATACGGTGACGCAGGGTCGGAACAGCCGGGCATGATCGATGACAACGGCAACCTGCGTGATCTGTCGGATCATGTGGACGATATTGCAGGCGGTGTCTTGTCCGAAGCGGGGCTCGCGAAATTGCGTGCGCTCGATCCCATGAGCCTCCCTCTTGTCGACGGCGATCCCCGGTTCGGACCATGTGTTGGGAACATCGGAAAGTTCATGTGCATCGGCTTAAATTACAAAGACCATGCAATTGAGACAGGAAACCCGTTTCCGGATCATCCCGTTCTCTTTATGAAAGCCAATTCGGCGATCATTGGTGCACATGACACGGTCAGCATGCCGCGCGGGTCGACGCACACGGACTGGGAGCTGGAACTCGGCGTCGTCATCGGCAAAACGGCAAAATACGTCACCAAAGAAAACGCGTTGGATTATGTTGCCGGATACTGCGTGGTTAACGACGTTAGTGAGCGGCATTTCCAGAATAATCTGACCGGAACATGGACCAAGGGCAAGTCCTGCGACACGTTCGGACCAACCGGGCCATGGTTGGTAACCCGCGACGAGGTGGCTGACGTGCAAAATCTGGACATGTGGCTTGATGTGAACGGCAAGCGCATGCAGACCGGCAATACCAAGACAATGATTTTCACGGTCGCCGAAATCATCGAACATCTGTCAGGCCTCATGACCTTGCACCCGGGCGATGTCATTTCGACAGGAACACCGCCGGGCGTCGGAATGGGTATGAAGCCCGCCCCGGTCTACCTGAAAAAGGGCGATGTGATGGAGCTTTGGATTGATGGGTTGGGCTCACAACGACAAACATTAAGCGAGGACGCGTGACATGGCAGAATTGTTGCAGATCGGCGGCATTACAGAGGTTATGCGCAGTCGGTTGGAAGAGGCTTTTGCGATCCACAAACTGAGCGACGGTGACTATCCAGCCGAGGCAATCACGCATATCGCAACCAACGGTCATGACGGTGTTCCTGCGGACGTTATGACCGCGCTGCCAAATCTGAAAATGATCAGTTGCTACGGTGTCGGGTATGATGCGATTGACGTTGAGGTCGCGAAAGCGCGCGGCATCATGGTCACGCACACGCCAAATGTTCTGAATGCCGAAGTGGCGACAACCGCCGTTATGTTGATGATGGCGTGCTACCGTGAGTTGCTGCGCGATGATGCATGGGTACGTTCGGGCAAATGGGAAGCGCAGGGCAATGCGCCTCTGACGCGGTCCGTTGACAATCAAACCGTGGGTATTCTTGGTTTGGGGCGCATTGGTCAGGCCATTGCAGATAAACTGGCCCCTTTCGGGACAACCGTCGTCTATCATTCCCGCAGTGCCAAAGATGTGCCATACACTTACTACGCCAATCTTGCGGACATGGCCGCAGCAGTAGATTGCCTGATTTGCATCACGCCAGGCGGGCCGTCCACAAACAAGATCGTCAATCGCGAAGTGATGGACGCTCTTGGCCCGCAGGGCACCCTTGTCAACGTCAGCCGCGGCTCTGTCGTGGATGAGGTTGCGCTGATTGCGGCCTTGCAAGAGGGCCGTCTCGGCTGGGCCGGCCTCGATGTGTTCGAGGCAGAACCCAAGGTCCCTCAGGCTTTACGCGATCTGCACAACGTGGTGCTGCTCCCACATGTGGGCAGTGCGACGATTGAAACGCGCGCGGCGATGGGCGCTCTGACAGTCGACAATCTGTTGCAACACCTTGCAGACGGGACCGTTCAGACACCCGTACCCGAGTGCGCCGGCATGTAAGATCATGAGCCGCATTGCATCGGTCACGGCACGCCTTTTCAACGTGCCACTTCAGGAAGTGCTTGTGGATGCGAAACACGGCAGCCATACGCACTTTCATCTCATCACAGCGACTGTGCGATTAGAGGACGGTCATGAAGGCACCGGCTATACGTACAATGGTGGCCGTGGCGGGCACGCCACCGCGGCGATGATAAAACATGATCTGGCGCCGTTCCTGCTCGGCCAAGATGCACAAGACGTCGAAGCGCTGAATGAGGCCATGCAATGGCATATGCACTACGTTGGCCGCGGCGGCATATTGAGTTTTGCCATTTCGGCTGTCGACATTGCACTATGGGACCTGCGGGGCAAAAAGCTTGGCCAGCCGTTGTGGCAAATGGCAGGCGGGGCCGGAAAGACCTGCAAAGCCTACGGTGGCGGCATCGATTTGGCCTTTCCGCTGCCAAAGCTATTGAACCACATTCAGGCGTATCTTGATGCCGGTCTCAATGGCGTAAAAATCAAAATTGGCCAGCCCGACATGGCGGATGATATTGCGCGGATTAAAGCGGTCCGCGCGCATGTCGGGCCGGACGTTCCGTTTATGATCGACGCCAACTATTCGCTGAGTGTGTCCGAGGCCATCACATTGGCCAATGCGGTGAAGGAGCAAAACATTCTGTGGTTCGAAGAGCCCATTATCCCAGACAACTACGTTGGTTATCAGCAGATTTCCGAGGCAACCGGGATCGCTGTGGCGCAGGGCGAAAACCTGCATACGATCCACGAATTTGAAATGGCTGTCGCGCAGTCGGAACTGGGGTTCATCCAACCGGATGCATCAAATTGCGGGGGAGTGACGGGCTGGCTTCAGGTCGCCGATCTCACGCATGGCTCGGGCATTGCTTTGTGTTCACACGGCATGCAGGAGCTGCACGTCAGTCTGGTGGCGTCACAGCTTCATGGTGCGTGGATCGAAGTGCACAGCTTCCCGATCGATGCATTTACGCTGCGCCCTTTGGTCGTAGACACGCGCGGCGCCGTTGCGCCGGATGATGCAGGTGTCGGTGTCAGCTTCGATTGGGAACGTCTTGCAGCGCACGAAATCGCGGTCTGATCGTCAGATGCGCAGGAACCGTTGCGCAATTTTCGGGATCAAACGGTCAAACTGCAGTGGTGCGTCTGCGACGGCCAGACACACGCAATCTTCGTGAATGTCGGCAACGGGCGTGTGATGCATGTCGCTGTCGGCGATCTCGATATCGCCGCGCGCAAAATAACCATCATCGTCCTCAAAAGCGCCTTTCAGGACCAGCGTCATTTCCGTGCCATGGTGTCCATGATCTGGCATTGCGACGCCTGCCGGTATCAGCAACAACCGCGCGGTCGCTTCTTTGGATGTCGGCAGAATCGCTTGTTTCACGCCCATGCCGATGGGTTTCCATTTCACACTGTCCAGGTCACCACCAACGTAATCTTGGATGGGCTGCGGCAAAACGCCAGATGAATACGTTATGTTAGGTTTTGCTTCCGCAACCGCGCCACCATCAATCAATGCCAGCGTGTCCGACAGACTCGAACCTGACAACTGTGCATGGTCAGACTGATTTAGAATTTCACCGCCGAGCGCGTCAAAACTTTCCGCCCGCGCGCGGCAGGCGTCACAGAAAGAAAGATGGGAGGCAACAATCAGATTGAAGGCCTCAGGTAACGTTCCGGCCGAGTAGGCCATCAGAACCGCATCATTCAAGTGGTGTTTTATTTCGTTACTCATTGCTTAGCACTTTGCGTTTTCATCGAGTGACGCAATCGTTCCAGCGCCAGTCGGATCCGAGACTTGATCGTGCCGAGAGGCAGACCGGTTTCAGCGGCGATTTCGCTGTGGGTCAGATCCCCGAAATACGCCTTGTCGATTAACTCCCGTTGGGCGGGCGGCAGAGCTTCGAGCGCCGTTCCCAACAGTTCAGATTCTTGTTGCAGGTTCAGTACATGTTCCTGGTCAGGTTCCGCTTCGGGTCCCCATGCCAAATCTTCCGGTTCAGGCCTGCGCTGTCGACGCAATAAATCGATCTTGCGATTGCGAGCGATCGTAAAAATCCAAGTTGCAACTGATGCGCGCGCTGGATCGAACTGGTGCGATTTGTGCCATAAGGCTGCCATAACATCCTGCGTGCACTCTTCAGCCAAAGTCGCGTCTGCTCCCGACTTTATCAGGAATCCTTTCACGCGCGGCGCAAAGTGGTCGAACAGCTCAGCGAAAGCCTTGCGGTCCTGATCGTCACGGATCCGGACCATGTGACTGACCCAGAGCATTCGTTTTGATCCGTCAGTCGTCGTGACCACGTTTGAAACTGTACCTTCGTTTGTCGTGTACCGCGATATACGCGCAAATTGCGGCGGAGACACCGCCGTTGCCCTGCTATTGATATCTAAAGCCGCGCACATACTCCACATACGAGGACGTCGCAGAAGCGGATCACAAAAAAAAATGTTTTCTGCAAATGCATCCGGCCTACGTCACGGCGCGTACAAGTCGAATATGTCGCACTAACGTTCTGGAATTTTTATGCCTTTTGAAGCATTGTCCGTCGGTGATCTGCCTCGCGCATCCCGGCAGCACCCCAAATCTCGTGTCGCAATTATTGGGGGAGGCATAACCGGACTGGGCGCGGCGCACATGTTGGGTAAAACGCATGACGTGACGCTATTTGAAAGCGAAAAAAGTCTTGGCGGACACGCGCGCACTGTACTTGCCGGTAAAAATGGCGATCAGCCTGTCGATACAGGTTTTATCGTTTTCAACCATGCCAACTACCCATACCTGACCGCACTGTTCGAGCAGCTGGACGTGCCTATCGCGAAATCGAACATGAGCTTTGGCGCGTCCATAAACGGCGGCGCGCTGGAATATGCACTGACGTCGGCCGATGCGTTGTTCGCGCAACGCCGTAATCTTGTGTCCCCTTCTTTCGTTGGGATGGTGCGCGATATCTTCAAATTCAACAAACATGCAGTGCGACTGGCGGGTGACGAGAGCCTGACGGTGCGCGAGTTTTTGGACGCGCTTGGCACCGGGGAATGGTTTCGCGACAACTACCTTCTGCCGTTTTCGGGGGCTATTTGGTCAACCCCGACAGAGAAAATCATGGATTTCCCGGCTTATGCAATGGTTCGTTTCTTTGAAAATCATGCCTTGCTCGGCGCCACAGGTCAGCACCAGTGGTACACGGTCAAAGGAGGATCGATACAGTATGTTTCGCGCTTGAGCGACGCGTTGAAGTCTCTTGGAGTAGATGTGAGGCTTGGCGCTTCGGTGCAATCGGTGAGGCGATTTGCGGGTCAGGCGGCCGTTCGTGCCTGGGGCGGCGTGGAAGAGACCTTCGATCACGTTATCTTCGCGACACATTCCGACGACACGTTAGAACTGCTTTCTGATCCCAGCGAACAGGAGCAAAAGGCGCTGGGGGTAATCGGATATCAACCAAACGATATCGTCCTGCATGCAGACACCAATATGATGCCGAAACGCCGCAAGGTTTGGGCAAGTTGGGTCTACACCGAAGACAAGGATGCGAAATCTGACCGCATTGATCTGACGTACTGGATGAATTCGTTGCAGCCGATTCCACAAGACGATCCGCACTTTGTGACGCTCAACACCAAGCGGGCCATTCGCGAAGATCTGATTTACGATCAGGTCACGTTGCGGCACCCGGTTTATGATCTCGCGGCACTGGCGGCCCAGAAAGATGTGGCCGCCTTTAACGGTGCGCAAAATACATGGTTTTGCGGCGCTTGGATGAAAAACGGGTTTCACGAAGACGGGTTGTCAAGCGCTGTAGATGTTGTCCGCGCGTTGCGGCAATCCGAAATCTTGCAGATGGCGGCCGAGTGACAGCAACAATTGATCATATCGCCGGCCAAACCTATCACGGTCGGAAAGGAGCGGTGTCAAACGGGTTTCGGTATTCCGTTGACTACATGCTGCTTGATGCTGAAGCCACCTTACGAACGCCGTGGATTTTCGCGCGGAATGGCCGCGGTCTGGTCGGCCTGCACGATGCCGACCACGGCGGCCCGCCGGGTCAGGGGCGCGGTGCAGCCTGGGTGCGCGAGGTATTAAGGCATCACCAAATTCGCCATGTGGCAAAGATAGAACTTTTGGCGCAACCGCGTGTGTTCGGGCATGTCTTCAATCCGGTCAGTTTTTGGCTGTGTCGCGAAAAAGGTGGTGCTTTGCTCGCTGTCATTGCCGAGGTGACAAACACCTATGGGGACCGACACAGTTATCTTTGCGTGCATCCGGACGGACGGCCGATCGACCGGGCGGACACTTTGAATGCGCAAAAAATACTCCATGTCTCTCCGTTCCAACCCGTTGAGGGCGCCTATCGGTTCCGCTTTGACATTGATGACGACCGTATAGGTGTCTGGATCGACTATGCACGCGCAAACGGCGGACTGGTCGCGACGTTGACAGGCGAACGCCACGCGCTCACGAACCGGTCCGTCTTGCGTGCACTGTTGCGCCGCCCTTTTGGGTCCCGCAGAGTTTTGGCATTAATCCACTGGCAGGCATTGAAGCTTTGGGCAAAAGGGGCTTTGTTTCGCACGCGCCCCGAGCCTCCGACGGAGGAGGTTTCGCGTTGATGAAATCGACCGAGCGCCTGCCGGCCTATTCGCTGTTTGCAGCGCTCCTGGCGGCTGCTGGACTGCCGATTTATGTCCATGCACCAAAGTTCTATGTCGATGAGTTCGGCGTTTCTTTGGCGGGGTTGGGGGCCGTGCTTTTCGGATTGCGCCTTCTGGACGTTGTCCAGGACCCGCTTTTGGGTCGCTTGGCGGAACGCACGCGCGACCACCGTGCGCAGGCCGTGGCACTGGGCGCTGTCTTGATGGTTGTAGCAATGCTGGCTCTGTTTGCGGTGCCACCTTTGCTTCCGCCCCTTTGGTGGTTTGGCTTGTCGCTGACGCTGGTGTTTTCGGCATTCAGTTTTCTGACCATCAATTTTTATGCTCAGGGCGTGCGCAAAGCCGACACGTTGTCAGGACAAGGCCACCTGCGACTTGCACGCTGGCGCGAAAGTGGCGCGTTGGCGGGCGTTTGTGTTGCCTCCGTCGCGCCTGTGGCACTGGGTGTTGGAATGGCATCACCGTTTGTTGGCTTTGCTGTGGGCTTTGCGGTGCTTGCAATAGCAGCTGTATGGGCAATGCGGCCCGAATGGCGTACCGTTGGGCTTGCACCGTCAACTGGTTTCTTGGCGGTATTGCGCGACCCACTGGCCCGTCGATTGCTCATGATTGCAATGGTCAACGCAGCACCGGTTGCCGTGAGTTCCACGCTTTTTTTGTTCTTTGTCGAAAGCCGACTGGAAGCGCCGGGGTTCGAGGGCCCTTTGCTATTGGTGTTCTTTCTTTCGGCGGCAATAGCTGCTCCGTTTTGGGGGGCACTGGCCGAACGCCACGGGCCAAGGAATGTATTGCTGATCGCAATGGCACTGGCCATCGCGTCATTCGGACTTACGTTTACGCTCGGTCCGGGGGATTGGCTGCTGTTTGCCTTGATTTGCGTCGCGTCCGGCGCGACGCTGGGCGCTGATCTAACTTTATTGCCTGCGATCTTTGCAAATCGGATGGCGCGTATTTCGCCATCCGCGTCCGAGGGGTTCGGTCTGTGGTCATTCGTATCAAAGCTGACGCTGGCGTTCGCGGCTGTCACGCTGTTGCCGTTGCTCGAGCGAGCAGGTTTTCAAAGCGGGGCCACCGACAACTCATCGGAGGCTTTGGAAATGCTGACGATACTATACGCTGCCGTACCTTGCGGGCTGAAACTGATAGCCATAGCGCTGCTGGTGGCAACCGATTTGGAAAGCGATACGTGACATGAGTGCTCTGTTTTATACGCTGGCAGGATTTGCGGTGGCTCTCGGGTTCTTCTGGGCGCGCAAACATCTGTATGATTTTGTGGCGCAGCGACCCGAGGATTACGAGGATGACAATCCAATGTTTGACGTGCGTCAGCACCTCAATGGTCCGATCCTTTGCGAAGGCGTGATTTACGGCCCGACTGGACGGGTGAGCAGCCGGTTTGTCGCGGATTTCAACGCCACCTGGGAGGGAAACCGCGGTTTGATGAAAGAGCGGTTTGTCTATGATGATGGCAGCGTCCAGGATAGGGAGTGGCATCTCGAACTGGATCATGCCGGACGGATCAAGGCGAGCGCGCCGGATGTGGTCGGCGTCGGCGAAGGACAACAATCGGGTTCGTCAGTTTTGTTGCGTTACAATATTCGCCTTCCGGAAGCATCCGGCGGTCATGTGCTCAACACAGTAGACTGGATGTACCTCACGCCAAATGGCACGATCATGAACCGCTCCCAGTTTCGCAAATTTGGCATCAAAGTTGCTGAGCTCGTTGCAACAATGCGGCCCAAGGAGGCGTAATGCGCAGCTGGACCGGCAAACGGTATTGGCTCGTCGGGGCCGGGGACGGGCTTGGCGCAGCGTTGGCCCACAGGCTGAGCAAAGCTGGCGCGCATGTTATCGTTTCAGCCCGGTCACAGGACAAATTGCGTTCGGTGGTTGATGCGCTGCCAAATCCGGGATCATACGAGACGGTGGATGTGGCGGACGATGCGAGCGTTATACAGGCCGCTGAAGCGATCGGTCAGATTGACGGCGTTGTCTTTCTCGCGGGCGTTTACTGGCCATTTGCGGCGCAGGACTGGCAGGCCGAGCAGGCAAACGCCATGGCAGACATCAATTTTACAGGCCTCGTGCGGGTCATGGGACGCGTTGTTCCACAGTTTGTCACCCGCGGGCAGGGTCATGTCGTGATTACCGGCAGCCTTTCCGGTTTTCGAGGTTTGCCCGGATCCATTGGGTACACCGCCTCCAAGGCTGGTACGATGTCACTTGCGGAATGCATGTATGCAGATTTGCGCGGCAGCGGTGTCGATGTGCAAGTTTCAAATCCGGGTTTCATTAAAACCCAACTGACGGACAAAAACGATTTCAGCATGCCCTTCATCATGACAGCCGAAGAGGCGGCGGAGGATATGTTTCGTCATATGAACACAAAGCGCTTCAAGCATAGCTTTCCGAGGCTGTTTTCATGGGTGTTCAGGCTGTCGCAGTTTTTGCCCGATTGGCTTTACTTCAGACTGTTCGCGTGAGTTACAGTCGCGCGACGTGGTCTCTGAATGTGTCTTCTGCGCGCTTCCAGACAGGACCGTTGCCCGACAATTCAAGCAGGGTTGGCAAAAGCTGCTCTGCGTAATCTTCGCTGCTTTCCCGTGGCAGCAGTGACGGAAGATTGTCAATGGCGGTCACGTCGAGCGGTGGCGTTTCATGCACGCGCAAAGCAGGTGCGTCCCAGGTCGTTGTCCGATCATAGACCTTGATAGGTGAAAAGTCGCTGGACGGATCGCAGGCGATATCGCCGATAACCGTTAACCTGCGCGGTGCAGTGGGTGTATTTGGCGGCACAAACACCGGCGTGCCGGGCCGAGCAAGGATGCAGTTGAAAAAGAGGTCATGTGTCATCACCTCCGGAAAAGGTGCGCCGCGCGCTGTCTCCGCCAGATCCCAGCGTGTCGTCGGAACGCCCATTGCGGTGCACAGATCAGCTGCGCCGGAACCGACCCGACCAAGTGCGCCAATGATCAACGCGGAGGGACGATGGGTGCCTGTGGCCAGCAAGTCGCTTTGCAGTTCAGCCAGAAGATGTGTGGAACTTTCGTAAGTTGTGATGGGCCCTGCAATCCTGCCGGCCTGTTGTGCGGCCCAGCACTTCAGCGCCAAAGCGGCGCCGGCATATCCGGCCCAATACCCGAACGCTGCGACGCGCCGCCCGTTTTCATCTAGCAGATACTCCAGGTCCAGAAGAGCGCCGCCACCCGATTTGAACCGTCCCAGCAACTTCAAACCGGCGGGCTGGCCTTTGTAAGCGTGCCCGAACATGATGTGCCGGTGCGCAAGCGGTGTGTCGCCTTCCGGCAGTTCTTTGAGACCAAAAATAATCGCGTCTCTTGGAGCATCAGGCCATGTCGACGTAGGCGCCATTTCACACCCGACAGCAACATAATCCGCATCGGCAAAGACACGGGATGGGCTCGTTTCGACCGTGATCCGGAAACCCCGGGCAAGCAGTTTGCGCGCCCCATCAGGAGTGAGGCCAACCCGTGTTTCGTTATCGCGCTGTTCCGCACGAAGCCAGAGATGTGTCATTGCAGCCTCTTCACATGTGAACATTCAGACATGGGTTTGCGCATGGTGGCGTTCCGGTTCTTCGAGATGCGGGATTGCGTTGAACAGCGTTGGCGTGAATTGTCCACCAACAGGGAAAATCCGGTGCAGGGAACTGTTGTAAATCGCAAGCGCCATTTGCGCCATCGCAGTCACGTCCAGCCGCAGGGTCTGACGCATAATGCACGAGATAAGGCCTCCAGATGTGACTACCAGTGCAGGACCATCGCCGTCCGAAATCTCTTTCACAGCAGAAGCGATGCGGCTTTCAAAAGCGCTGAAACGCTCTGGCGCGCCTGCGATTTCATCGCGCGACCATGCGAGAAAAAGCCTCGGCAAGTGGGTCGTAAACGCCGCTTGATCCATCGGAAAAGGCACGCCTTGCTCTCTTTCAAGCGCGTGGGCGAGGGTCATGTATTCAAGCTCGTTCAGACGCGGATCTGTGACCGGATCAAGGCCGGTGCCCATGGCGCTTGCCGTGTCGATATGTCGTTTGAGTGTTCCCGTGTAGAGACGCGCGTGATACTGGTTCTTGTCTTTAAGATACGCACCCAGCCACGCGGCTTGCTGGTGTCCCAGCGGGCTGAGCTGGTCATAGCCTTTTTCATCTGTTGCTTGTCCATTGGCCTGTCCGTGCCGGATTAATGTGATGTGTGACATCTTGTGTTGCACCTCTTTGCGCCGTCCTAACGCGTTCACAGCGGGATCGAAAGGTCGAGTGCCTCCGGCGGGGATATTTTCCGATCAAAGAAACAAAGCGCGCTGATCGGAAACTGTGGTGGCGCAAATCCGGTTTGGGGTGTCGGGAACAGGACTCCCCGTATTCACAAATCCGATTTATAGTCCGATGGATTTGCTGGAGTGCGTTTGAATGGCAGACAAGATTACGTTCACCTTGGATGGTGCGGAAGTGCAGGCAGACGCCGGAATAACCATTTGGGAAGTGGCGCATGGCCGCGGTCTGACAATTCCGCATCTTTGCCACAAGCCGGCCCCGGGGTATCGCCCTGACGGAAATTGCCGGGCGTGTATGGTGGAGATCGAAGGCGAGCGAACCCTGGCGGCGTCCTGTATCAGGGAGCCGGTCGAAGGAATGGTCGTCACAACCAATTCCGCGCGCGCCGAAAACGCGCGCAAAATGGTTGTGGAGTTGCTACTGGCCGATCAGCCGAAGGTGGAAGCAGCGCACGACAAGTCTAGCCATTTTGTCGACATGGCGCATATGAACGAGGTGGCTGAAAGTCGATTTCCAGCGCTGGAAAGAGAACGCATCCCACTGCTCGATGACAGCCATGTGGCGATGTCCGTGAACCTGGACGCCTGCATTCAGTGCGGTCTTTGTGTGCGTGCCTGTCGCGAGGTTCAGGTCAATGACGTGATTGGCATGTCCGGGCGCGGACATGACGCCTACCCGACGTTCGATTTTGCCGACCCCATGGGAGAGAGCACCTGCGTCGCATGCGGAGAATGTGTGCAAGCCTGTCCAACGGGAGCGCTGATGCCGTCCACGGTGTTGGATCACGACCAGGTGGGCGACAGCTCGGATTTTGACCGCGAAGTACAAAGCGTTTGCGCCTTTTGCGGCGTGGGTTGCCAGATTTCCATCAAGATCAAGGACGACAAGATAAAATACGTCGAAGGCATAAACGGTCCGGCCAACGAAGGCCGGCTTTGTGTCAAGGGCAGGTTCGGTTATGACTACATTCACCATGGCCATAGGCTCACCAAGCCGCTGATCCGGCGCGAAGACGCACCCTCCAAAGGTTTAAACGTGGATCCTGACAACTGGCAGGCGTTTTTTCGCGAGGCAAGCTGGGACGAAGCGCTCGATTTTGCGGCGGGTGGTCTGAAAGACCGTGGTCGCGAAGTTGCGGGCTTTGGTTCGGCCAAATGCACAAACGAAGAGGCCTACCTGTTCCAGAAATTTATCCGTCAAGGATTTGGTCACAACAACGTCGATCACTGTACGCGTCTGTGTCACGCATCATCTGTTTCGGCGTTGATCGAGAATGTGGGTTCAGGCGCTGTGACCGCGACTTTTAACGAAATCGAAAATGCCGATGTCGCGATCATGATCGGGTGCAACCCGATCGAGAACCACCCCGTTGCAGCCACCTATTTCAAGCAGTTTGCAAAACGCGGCGGCAAGCTGATCGTAATGGATCCGCGCGGTCAGGGCCTCAAGCGTTTTGCGACACATATGCTGCAATTCAAACCGGGCGCGGATGTCAGCATGCTCAATGCGATCATGCATGTGATCGTGGAAGAAGGTCTCTACGATCAGCAATACATCGAAGCCTTCACTGAGAATTGGGAGGGAGAGAAAGAGCACCTCAAGCAATTCCCGCCTGAAAAGATGGAAAAACTCTGCGGCATCCCGGCGGAAACACTACGGGAAGTGGCGCGGGACTTTGCCACGGCGCGGGCGGGCATGATCTTTTGGGGAATGGGTGTCAGTCAGCACATCCACGGTACAGACAACTCGCGCTGCCTCATTTCGCTGGCGCTGATGTGCGGGCATGTCGGACGCCCGGGCACGGGCCTGCACCCCTTACGCGGCCAGAACAATGTGCAGGGCGCGTCGGATGCGGGGCTCATTCCGATGTTTCTGCCGGATTATCAGACCGTAACCGACGACGGTGTGCGCAGCGCATTTACCGAAGTTTGGAACTCAGGCGACTTCAGCAGTGAAAAGGGCTTGACGGTTACAGAGATCATGGATGCGGTGCACGCAGAAGACATCAAGGCGATGTACATCCTTGGCGAGAACCCAGCGATGTCAGATCCGGATGTGGAACACGCGCGTGATGCTTTGGCAAAGCTGGATCACCTTGTTGTGCAGGATATCTTCATCACGGAAACAGCGAATTACGCAGACGTCATTCTGCCTGCTTCGGCGCTCTACGAAAAGTCGGGCACTGTCTCGAACACCAACCGGACGGTTCAGATGTTGCGTCCGGCGGTTTCGCCGCCCGGCGAGGCACGCGAGGATTGGTGGATCGAGGTGGAACTGGCCAAACGCTGCGGTTTGCCCTGGACCTACACCGATCCGTCAGAAGTGTACGATGAAATGACGCTGAACATGCGCAGCCTCAACAACATCTCATGGGCCCGTCTGGAAAAAGGTGCGGTCACCTATCCGTCTCTGTCCGAGGACGATCCCGGTCAGTCGGTCGTGTTTGGGGATGGTTTCCCACGACCAGAAGGACGTGCCCGGTTCACACCGGCCAGCGTGATCCCGCCGGATGATCTGCCGGATGCTGATTATCCGATGGTTCTGACCACCGGGCGTCAGCTAGAGCATTGGCACACCGGCTCCATGACCCGCCGTGCCACCGTTCTTGATGCCGTGGAGCCCGAAGCAAACTGTTCGTTACACCCGTCTACCTTGCGCCAGTTGGGAGTGGCGCCGGGTGAGCACGTGAGGCTTACGACCAAACGCGGTAGCATTGAGATCATGGCGCGCGAAGACCGCGCTGTCGCTCCGGAAATGGTGTTCCTGCCGTTTGCCTATGTTGAGGCCGCTGCAAATATCCTGACAAACCCGGCGATTGATCCTTATGGCAAGATTCCCGAGTTCAAGTTCTCGGCTGTAAGGGTTGAAAAGGCCGGTGCACAGATGGCCGCGGAATAGTTGCGGCCGCAGCCTCATTTACACAAGACACCTGTTTCCACCAGTTCGAATCCGGTGATTTCAAATTCGTAAAACCCGTTTCTGTCCGGGCGTTCTGCGCGCGCGGTGAGCGTTCCGTCATCATTGTAAAAGACTGCGTGCGTTGTGTGCAGCGCACGGTAGCAATGCGTCCCGTCCGGGTAGTAGTACTTGATCATGGAGGCCTCCTTTGGTGTCTTATGGCATGTGGCTTCTGACATCTGGTGTCCGCATGAGAGTGTGACTTTTGGAGAATTGAATGGTGCACGCCGACCGGTTCATTCAGGATTTGCATACCTTGCGCTCTTTTGGCGCAAGCGGTGTGGGTAAAGGTGTGGTGCGCCCAGCGTACTCTGACGCTGATGTCGCCGCGAGAAAATGGCTCGCGGCGCGGATGACGGACGCAGGTCTGAACGTCGAGATAGACGCCATGGGCAACGTCTTTGGACTATCAGATGGCCCGTCGTTGTTGATCGGCTCACACAGTGACAGCCAGCGAGAAGGCGGGTGGCTTGATGGGGCTTTGGGTGTCATCTCCGCTTTGGAAGTGGCGCGCGCGACCCGCGCCTGTGGTGGTCCGGCCGTGTCGGTTGTTTCTTTTCAGGATGAAGAGGGACGCTTTGGCGTCACGACCGGGTCCGCCGTTTGGTCAGGTCAATTGAATCAGGAGGCGGCCGACGCCTTATGCGACCATGCGGGTCAAACCCTCGGAGAGGCGCGACGGGCTATGGCAAGCATGGTGACGGGTCCCGTGGACCCTTCGCGCTTCTCCGGTTTTTTGGAAATGCATATCGAGCAGGGACCCACACTGGACCATGCGGCCGAGAAGATCGGTGTCGTGACGGATATCGTTGGCATCAGGGATATGAAAATCACCTTCACAGGGGAGCAGAACCACGCCGGAACCACGCCGATGCAGATGCGAAAGGATGCGTTTCAGGCGCTGTCTGACTTTAACGCTTCTCTGAATGATCGGTTTCAGAACGTTGTCACACCACGGACCGTGTGGACAATCGGACATGTCAAACTGCATCCAAACGCGTCTTCTATCGTGCCGGGGCGGGCCAGTTTTTCGATGCAATGGCGCGATGCGGACAGCGCGCGGCTGGATCGCATGGAGAGCATTGTACGCTTATGCGCGACTGAGATTGCCCAAATGCGCGGGCTGGATGTGTCCTTTGGCGCGCTTTTGGGGCTTGATCCGATCGCCATGGACGCGCGCTTGATTACAGCGCTGTCGCAGTCCGCAAACTTACATGCGTCCGGCGCTTGGCGTAAAATGCCTTCGGGGGCCTTGCATGATGCGACAAATGTCGCACGGTTGATGCCGGTAGCAATGCTTTTTGTGCCGTCGATCAACGGAATAAGCCATGCTTTTGAGGAAGACACGGCAGAAGAAGACCTGATCATTGGGCTGCACGTGTTATGGGACACTGTACGGCGTCTGTCGCAGTGATGGGCAAGCGGGGCAGTATTCTGTTGACCTCTCAGCGAAAAATCCCAATCTTGTTGTCATGACGGCGGACAATCGCTGCACGTGCCGTAAGAAGGGCAATGTCTGGGAGGACACATTTTGAATACTCTTGTTGAGCGGGGAGAGGGGCCGCAGTCGATCCCGGCGCTTCTGCATCGCAATGCACAGATTTACGCGACTGCTCCCGCATACCGCGAAAAAGAGTATGGAATATGGCAATCGTGGACCTGGGCGGAAACACTCGAGGAGGTTGAGGCGCTGGCGATCGGCCTCGTCGATCTTGGAGCCCGCGAGGGGGATTTCGTAGCGATAATTGGCCGTAACCGCCCCCGCCTCTACTGGGCGATGATCGCGGCTGAAATGATCGGTGCAGTGCCTGTGCCCCTCTACCAAGATGCTGTCGCTGAAGAGATGGCCTATGTTCTGAGCCACTGCGGTGCGCGCTTTGTTGTCGCAGGAGATCAGGAGCAGGTCGATAAAGTCATAGAGATCCAAGACCAGCTGGCCGAATTCGAGCAGATGATCTACCTCGACCCGCGCGGGCTTCGTAAATACGACCACACGAAATTGCATCAGTACAGTCACGTACAAGAAGTTGGCCGGGCAAAACGCGATGAATTGCTGCCAGAGATCGAGACGCGACAGGCGCGGCTGACCTATGACAGCACCTGCGTCATGCTCTACACATCCGGCACGACCGGACGCCCGAAAGGCGTCGTGCTGAGCAATCGGAACGTCATTGAGACATCTAAGTCGTCCTCGGAGTTCGATGATCTGCGTCAAACAGACTCGATCCTTGCCTATCTGCCGATGGCGTGGGTCGGGGACTTCATCTTTTCGGTCGGACAAGCCATGTGGACCGGGTTTTGCACAAACTGCCCGGAAAGCGCGGATACAATGCATACAGATCTGCGCGAGATTGGTCCAACGTACTACTTCGCACCGCCGCGCGTTTTCGAGACGCAGCTCACCAACGTTATGATCCGGATGGAAGACGCTGGGCGCTTTAAGAGATGGCTTTTTGCACATTTCATGGACCACGCGCGCAAAGTGGGTGCACGTCTGCTGGACGGCCAGCCGGTCGGCGCCTGGGATCGGTTCAAATATGCGCTGGGCGAGCTTGCGATTTACGGGCCGCTCAAAAATACCCTCGGGTTTAGCCGCATTCGCGTAGGCTACACCGCCGGAGAGGCGATTGGCCCTGAGATTTTCGATTTTTATCGCGCGCTGGGGATCAACCTAAAACAGCTTTATGGTCAGACCGAGGCGACGGTCTTTATTACGGCGCAACCAGACGGCGAGGTGCGGTCGGATACAGTGGGGGTCACCTGCCCCGGCGTGGAGCTTCGCATCGATGACAAAGGCGAGGTCCACTATCGGAGCCCCGGTGTTTTTGTGGAGTATTACAAGAACCCGGAGAGCACTGCCGGAACCAAGGATGCTGAGGGCTGGGTTGCGACAGGCGATGCTGGTTTCATCGAAGAAGGGTCTGGCCATTTGCGGATTATCGACCGAGCGAAGGACGTCGGTAAACTGGCAAGCGGAGCGCTGTTTGCACCGAAATACGTTGAAAACAAACTGAAATTTTATCCCAATATCCTCGAAGCCGTTGTCTTTGGGAATGATCGAGACGAATGCACCGCCTTCATCAACATTGATTTGACTGCCGTTGGCAATTGGGCGGAGCGTAACAACATTGGCTACGCCTCGTATCAGGAGCTGGCGCGGCATCCGCAGGTCATGGACACGATACAGGCCCATGTTGAGGAGGTGAACGCGTCGGTGGCCCAGGACGAAATGGTCTCTGGCTGCCAGATCCACCGCTTTGTCGTCTTGCACAAGGAACTTGATGCGGATGATGGTGAACTAACGCGGACCCGTAAGGTAAGGCGTCGTATCATCGAAGATAAATTCGATGATATTATTGCGGCGCTCTATGATGGGTCGGAGACTTTGCGCACAACCACTGAAGTGACATATGAAGACGGTCGCAAAGGGTCAATCTCAGCCACTCTGGAAGTGCGCGAGGCAGCGGTGCAACCCATTGACCAGAAGATGGCTGCAGAATGACCGGACGACGCGCATGTCCGCATTCGTCGCGCCTGCGATCCGGTGATCACTGTCAGAAAGTGATAAATTACCATGCTTGATCAATCGGTTGCATATACCACTGAGGATGGCCGCAAGATCGGTGGCGTCGTGATGGAAATGCGCAATATCACCCTGCGGTTCGGCGGGGTCGAGGCGATCAAGGATATCTCTTTTGACATTCGCGAGGGTGAAATTCGCGCGATCATCGGACCGAACGGGGCGGGCAAATCCTCGATGCTCAACGTCATTTCGGGGTTCTACATCCCGCAGCAGGGCGAGGTCTGGTACAAGGGCGCGCGGCGTCCGCAGATGAAACCTTATCAGGTGGCGCGACAAGGCATTGCACGCACGTTCCAGAACATTGCGCTCTTTGAGGGGATGTCTGTGCTCGACAACGTGATGACTGGTCGTCTGACGCATATGAAAACAGGCATCTGGCGGCAGGCGATCTGGCACGGAAAAGCCGAGACAGAAGAGACGGAAAACCGCGAATTCGCGGAAAAAATTATTGATTTTCTGGAGATTCAGGCGATCCGCAAAACCCCCGTATCACGCCTGCCGTACGGGTTGAAAAAGCGCGTTGAGCTGGCGCGCGCGCTGGCCGCGGAACCTTCGCTTTTGCTGTTGGATGAGCCGATGGCGGGCATGAACGTGGAGGAAAAAGAGGACATGAGCCGCTTTATCCTGGATGTGAATGACGAGTTCGGCACGACCATTGCACTCATTGAGCATGACATGGGCGTTGTGATGGATCTCTCTGACCGGGTCGTGGTGATGGATTACGGCAAAAAGATCGGTGACGGCACGCCCGATGAGGTGCGCAACAATCAGGACGTGATCGACGCCTATCTGGGGGTATCGCATGATTGATTTTGGGCGTCGGTATCACGTCGGTATCACGTCGGTATTGCGTCGGTGCGCGGCGGTCGGTGTGTTTAAAGTTATTTTGCCGATTTCGGCACTGTTGACGGGTTGCACAACGACCGCAGAGACCGTTGATTTGGGCTCGCTCTCGTCGGAACGCGGACTGCGGGACTTCAAATCCGCGGCGCTTGAACGGTGTTTGCCAGCCGCGTTGACCGATACACAAGAAAACACTGCTGGACTGAAGGAGCTGACCAGAGAACAGATACATCTTTTGATCGGCGAAACCAACGTGCCAGCTTTTGTGTTTGGAGAGAACGCGATCCTCGTGGACGTGGGTCGCGGTGCCTGTCAGGTTGGTGCATTCGTGGCCTACCATGAGAAACTCAGCCTTTTTCCGGATGAGTGGTTGATCGCTGATGGTGCGCCTTTCAAGGAAGCTAAAAAACCGAACCAGAACACCCGGTTTTTCTTGGAGCCTGGCGGCGCCACTGTGTCCTTTTCTCAATACCCAAATTTGACTCTCTTGCGGGCGGTAAGCGGCGCACGCTTGGCAAGATCCGCAGCTTCGGAGTGACTGATGCCTGACCAACTTCTGTACGCAATCGAAGTCTTTCTGAACGGTCTCATGGCGGGCGTGCTTTATGCGCTCGTGGCGCTGGGGTTCGTGCTGATCTACAAGGCCTCGGGCATTTTCAATTTCGCCCAAGGCGTCATGGCGCTGTTTGCTGCAATGACGCTTTACGGGATCATGAACGGGCTGGTGCCCTTTGCGCATCTGATCAATGCGATCTTTGGCACGGATGTGCATTACTTTGGGTGGAACGTGCCTGCTGTGGCGGCGATCCTGCTGACCGTCGGCGTCATGATCGGCTTCAGCTGGCTTGTGCAGCGGTTCATCTTTCGCTTTCTCGTGGGGCAGGAGCCGATAATCCTCTTCATGGCAACAATCGGGCTGGCCTATTTCCTAGAAGGTGTGGGCGACCTGATGTGGGGGTCGGACATCAAGACGCTTGAAGTCGGACTGCCACAGGGCATCAACGAGACCATCGACCGGGTGACTTTTGACGCTTTTGGCTACGGGTTTTTCATCGACAATCTGGACATTGTAGCGTCGTTGGTGGCTGCGTTTCTGGTTCTGTTTCTGGTGCTTTTTGCCCAGTACACCAAACAGGGTCGCGCGATGCGCGCGGTGGCCGATGACCATCAGGCGGCGCTGTCTGTCGGGGTGTCGCTCAACTTCATCTGGATTCTGGTGTGGTCGCTGGCCGGCTTTGTGGCGCTTGTTGCCGGCATCATGTGGGGTGCCAAGTCCGGTGTGCAGTTTTCTTTGTCGCTGATCGCACTCAAGGCGCTGCCGGTGCTGATGCTTGGCGGCTTCACCTCGATCCCCGGCGCGATTGTCGGCGGGCTGATCATCGGGGTGGGCGAAAAGCTGTTCGAGTTCCTGATCGGTCAGCCCTATCTGGGCGGCGCCACGGAGAACTGGTTTGCCTATATGCTGGCGCTGATCTTTCTGCTGTTCCGCCCGCAAGGACTATTTGGGGAGAAGATCATTGAGCGGGTGTAGGCTCTATTCCTCAAGATCGCGCAGCAGCGCGACGCTGAGTGCGGCGAGAATCGTGACCCCCAGTGTAAGCGCAAGGTTGAGATCGGGCAGGACCAGCAAGGTGGCCCCGACACACAGCCCCATCACGCCGATGGTCAGAACAAAACCAAAGCTAAGCGCTGACGCGCCGCGTCCGCGCGGTGGGGCGGCAGGCGCGGCGTCGAACTCGCTTTCCGCGACTTCAATACTGCGCAGCATATCCGCGCGGCGCTGGGCGTATTCGCCGTCCGTCAGTTCGCCGCGTTTGCGCTGCGCTTCAAGATCACGCAGGTCTTTGAGAATGGCCGTCATCTCACCCTTTCCTTCACCCGCAGTCGACTCTGGCATCGCAAATGGGGCAAATTGGGGAATTCGTGAGAATTTTGATGGCGTGGTTAATGGCAGCTTTGGTCGGCGCGCCGGAGCACGAAAGATCGGGAGGCTGACGTATGCTTTATCGTGAAGCCGGGGATTTCAGCACCACTTACCCGCAGGACAGCCAAACCTTTCCGATCCGATTTGACCGGTATCGCTATTACGCCGTCCTGTTTATCGCGATTTTTGTCATCCCGTTTTTGATCAACGACTATTGGGTCAACTCGATTTTGATGCCGTTTCTGATCTATTCTATTGCGGCGATCGGTTTGAATATTTTGGTGGGGTATTGCGGCCAGGTCAGCCTTGGTACCGGCGGGTTCATGGCTGTGGGGGCCTATGCCTGCTACAAGCTTATGACGGCGTTCCCGGATGTGAGTATGATCGTTCACGTCCTGCTTGCGGGACTGATCACAGCCGGGGTTGGCGTGCTGTTTGGACTACCGTCGTTGCGGATCAAGGGGTTTTATCTGGCGGTGGCAACGCTTGCCGCACAGTTCTTCCTTGTCTGGATGTTCAACCGGATTGCGTGGTTCTACAACTACTCCGCATCAGGGCAGATCAATGCGCCCGAACGCGAGGTGTTTGGCATTTTGGTCACCGGCCCGAACACCGAAGCCTGGGCCACCTATCTCTTCTGCCTTGTCTTTACCATTCTGAGTGCGGTTATTGCGCGGAACATGACGCGTGGTGCTCTGGGGCGCGAGTGGATGGCGATCCGCGATATGGACATTGCCGCCGAGATCATCGGGGTCAATCCACTCAAAGCGAAGCTGACGGCCTTTGCGATCAGTTCATTTTTCGTGGGCATTTCGGGGGCGCTTTTCTTCGCGGTCTATCTGGGCGCAGTGGAAGTGGGTGAGGTTTTCGGCATTACCAAATCCTTCCTTGTGCTTTTCATGATCATCATTGGCGGACTGGGGTCGATTTTCGGGTGCTTTGCAGGGGCTGCCTTCCTCGTGCTGTTGCCGGTGTTTCTGAAGATCATAGGCGTGGACTGGTTTGGCTGGCCGACGGACATTGTCGCCCACCTCAACCTTGTAATCGTGGGTGGGCTGATTGTCGTCTTTTTGATCGCTGAGCCGCATGGATTGGCGCAACTGTGGCGCGTGGCCAAGGAAAAATTGAGATTGTGGCCCTTCCCGCATTAGGGTGGGGCACGCATCATGAGGCGGACAACACCGCTGAACAAGACGCCGGACCGCCGGCGCATCGGAGACAACCAAGGGAGGATGACCGATGAAAATGAAACTGGCAACCTGGGCAACTGCAGCGGTAATGGCTGCAAGCCCTGTGATGGCGGATCTTGTGTTCCCGTCACTCAGCTACCGGACAGGTCCTTATGCGGCCAATGGCATTCCATTTGCAGATGGCTATGCGGACTACTTCACACTGCTGAACGAGCGTGACGGAGGCATCGGTGGTGTTATGACCCGCGTGGTCGAATGCGAAACCGGCTACAATACGGAAAAGGGTGTAGAGTGCTATGAAAGCACCAAGGGTGAAGGCTCGCTGGTCTATCAGCCGCTTTCGACCGGGATTACCTATCAGCTTATCCCCAAGGCCACGGCCGACGGCATTCCGGTGCATTCGATGGGCTATGGCCGGACATCTGCCAAGGATGGGACCGTTTTCCGGAATATCTTTAACTATCCGGCCAACTACTGGGACGGCGCATCGATCGCGGTGAACCATCTATTGGATGAGAATGGCGGCAGTCTTTCTGACAAAACCATCGCGCTGGTCTACCACAACTCGGCCTATGGAAAAGAACCCATCCGCACGCTTGAAGAGCTGGGCAAAAAGCACGGGTTCGAATTGAGCCTGCTGGCGGTCGACCATCCGGGTCAGGAGCAGAAATCGCAGTGGCTGCAGATCCGTCGCGAACGCCCTGACTATGTGCTGATGTGGGGCTGGGGTGTAATGAACCAGGTCGCCATTCAGGAGGCCGCCAATATCCGCTTCCCGATGGAGAATTTCATCGGCGTCTGGTGGTCCGGTTCCGAGAATGACGTTGAACCGGTCGGTGACGCAGCCAATGGCTACAAGGCCCTCGCAATGCACGCGGCAGGCGATGACTTCCCGATTTTTGCGGATATTCAGCAGTATGTCGTGGACTCAGGCAAAGCCGCGGGCGCTGGCGATCAGGTCGGCACTGTTCTCTACAACCGCGGGCTTTATGCGGCGATGCTGGCAGCCGAGGCCGCCAAGACCGCTCAGGAAATCCACGGTACCGCAGATATCACGCCAGCGATGATGCGTGACGGCATGGAAGCGCTCGAAATGACAGAGGCAAAAATGTCGGCCCTTGGCCTGCCGAACTTTGGCCCAGAGTTCTCTGTGTCGTGTGAAAACCATGGTGGCAACGGGTTTGGCGCGGTGTCGCAGTGGAATGCATCCGCGGGTGAGTGGACGCTCATCAATGAGTTCAATCAGTCGGACCAAGAGGTGATCTCGGCGCTGGTTGAAGAAGATGCCACGGCCTTTGCTTCGGAAAACAACATTACCCCCGGGTGCGGCTAAACCTAAGTGACCGGCGGCGGGCAACTGCCGCCGGCCTTGCTACAAATCAATGAGTGAACTCCATGCTGGATGATTCAAACGCGCAAAACACAGCGACCCAGACCGTTCTGGAGGTCACCAACATTGAGGTAATCTACAACCATGTGATCCTCGTGCTGAAAGGCGTGAGCCTGAATGTTCCCAAACGCGGAATCACAGCTTTGCTGGGTGGGAATGGCGCAGGCAAGACCACAACCCTGAAAGCCATTTCCGGCTTGCTTGCGTCTGAGCGTGGCGAGGTCACCAAAGGCTCCATCAAATACAACGGCAGCGTTATCCAGCATCAGGATCCGGCGGATATCGTGCGCGCGGGTGTTGTGCAGGTGATGGAAGGCCGGCACTGTTTTGAACATCTGACCGTCGAGGAAAATCTGCTGACCGGTGCCTATACGCGACGGGACGGTGCCGGGGCGGTCCAGTCCGATCTGGAGATGGTGTATACGTATTTTCCCCGCCTGAAAGAGCGCCGTAAGTCACAGGCTGGTTACACGTCCGGCGGCGAGCAACAAATGACGGCAATCGGGCGGGCGCTAATGTCGCGGCCCGAAACGATTCTGTTGGACGAACCTTCGATGGGGCTTGCGCCCCAACTGGTCGAGCAAATCTTTGGCATCGTGAAGTCGGTGAACGAGAACGAGGGCGTGACGTTCCTTCTGGCAGAGCAAAACACGAACGTTGCGCTGAGATTCGCGCATTACGGGTATATTTTGGAATCCGGTCGTGTTGTTATGGACGGGCCAGCAGCGGAATTGCGCGAGAACCCGGATGTGAAGGAATTCTATCTTGGAATGTCTGAACAGGGACGTAAATCCTTTCGGGATGTGCGCAGTTACCGACGACGCAAGCGTTGGCTGTCCTGAGGAGTCGGAAAAGCATGGCCAGACACCTGAGCCATTTCGTGCATACCGCGACGGATCTTTTTTCAAAGGGGTCGGTCCGCGGTTTTGCGCGGCAGACCCGCGCCGCTCACGCCAGAACACCATTTTTTAAGACTGTTTGTATCCCAAACCCTTTGTCCACGGTGGCCTGATCGACATGACCCATTTTTTTGATGACTTGGAAACGCGCAGTGCCGACGAGCGGGCTGCGGAAATCGCGCGTGTCTTGCCCAAACGTCTGGCACAAGCTCAGGCCCTAAAAGGCTATGGCGACAGATTGCGCGGTTTTAACGCCCGTGAAGTAACGGATGCGGCTGCTCTTGCGCGTCTGCCGGTTTTGCGCAAATCGGATCTGGGGGCCGCGCAGGCCGACGACAGGCCTCTGGGCGGTTTCACAACCAAACCGGCGCATGAATTCACGCATGTCTTTCAATCTCCCGGCCCGATCTACGAACCTTTCACAGCGGATCATGACTGGTTTCGAATCGGCCGGTTTCTGGCTGCGGTGGGCATCGGAAAGGGAGATATCGTACAAAACTGTTTTGGCTACCATCTGACGCCGGCAGGCGCGATTTTTGAAAGCGGTGCAAGGGCTGTCGGGGCCACGGTGCTACCAGCAGGAACAGGTCAGACGGAACTCCAGGTTGCCGCGGCCCGCGACGTGGGATCGACGGCCTATGCTGGCACGCCGGACTACCTCAAGGTGATCCTCGACAAAGCTGATGAGATGGGCGTCATGCTTTCGATCACCAAAGCAGCTGTTGGTGGCGGGGCGCTGTTTCCATCCCTGCGTGCCTGGTATGCAGACCGTGGTATCATCTGCCTGCAATGCTATGCCACTGCCGATCTGGGCAACATCGCCTATGAGAGCCCGGCAATGGAAGGGCTCATTCTTGATGAACATGTCATTGTCGAGATCGTCACCCCGGGCACAGGTGATCCGGTGCCGGAAGGCGAGATCGGCGAGGTTATTGTGACGACGCTCAACCCTGATTATCCGCTGATCCGTTTTGCCACCGGAGATCTGAGCGCTTTTCTTCCCGGCCAAAGCCCATGCGGGCGTACCAACCTGAGGATCAAGGGCTGGATGGGGCGCGCGGACCAGACCACCAAGGTTAAGGGCATGTTTGTACGTCCGGAACAGGTCGCATCCTTCGTGGCGCATCATGACGAGGTGACAAAGGCGCGTGTTGTCATCACTCGCGAGGGGGAACAGGATGCGATGACGGTGAAGGTCGAAACCGATGGTGGTTGCGCGGATGACTATGTAAGCACGGTTGTTGACACGCTGAAGCTGAAGGCGGCGGTAGAGATCATAGCGCCCGGGAGCCTGCCAAAAGATGGCGTGGTGATCGAAGACCAGCGCACCTACGACTGAGGTGTCAAACCTTCTCTTCGACGCAGACGCATTGGAGAGATCGCGCGTTCTGGCGGTGTTGATTCCGGGCGCACTTTGCCGAGTTGACATGTTTGAGGCCACACAAGAGTGGAGCGCGCGGGGCTACGGGATTGTCCGTTACAGGTTTCCAGGCCTTGACGGGCGCTCTTTGCATCCGCCGCTGCGGATCCGCGACGCGGCGCAGGAGATCGTGTCACTGCTGGCACGTTATCCAGAAAAGCCGGTGCGAATTCTTGGGTTTTCCACCGGGGGTGCCATTGCGTTGGAGACCGCGCGACACCTTTCGGGGGACGTCAGGGTGGCGCTAATGTCTCCGGCGTTGCCGCGTGCCGGGGGAGGAGAGACGGCGACACGCAGTGCCATTGACCTGATTCAGTCCGCATGGCGCGCGCGGTCTCTACGCGTCGAGCCGGTCTGGTTGTGCTATTATGAAATCCTGCTTTTTGGTCGCTCCGTGCGGGAAGACCCGGTGTTGACAGCGCGCGCGCAGGCCATCATTGAGGCGCGCCGGGCACGTATTGTTTTTCCCAACCGAGGAAAGCCTCGTGCGCATGTGCGCGATCTGCGCCGCTGGATGTGGAAAGGTAGATCTCCGGTGGCGCAAGGCTGTTTGCGGATCTTTACCGGCGACCGGGATCCGGTCTTTTCCGGTGCGCAGACCGGACAGTTTGCCGCGCAGCTGGGCGCCGTGCCGCTGCGGCGATACCCGGGGCAGGGTCATTTGCTCTTTCTGTCGTACCCGCAGGTTTTTGCGGATGTGCTGGCCTTCTTTGAGGAAGAGGCGGGCGCAACAGGGGGTGGTATTTTGGGGGTTTCCGGTTGAAAAGAGACGGATGTCAGACTCGCTGATCTCTGTTCACACTGAAATGCCTGCGGGCCGGACCCGAAGGGGCGGAAGCCGCTGGTTTGGCGGGCTGGCGCTGACGGCGGCTTTGATCTGTCTACTGCCCATGGTTGCCGTGGCTCTGGCGGCGGTGACGGGCGGAACCGATACGGTGGCGCATCTGACCCAGACCGTGCTGCCGCGCTACACGGCGGCAACGATATGGCTGGTGGGCCTGGTGGCTGTGGGCACGTTCGTGATTGGTGTTGGCGCGGCCTGGCTGGTGACGATGACCCGCTTTCCGGCGGTGCGGCTTTTTGAAATCGCTCTCGTGCTGCCATTGGCCTTTCCGGCTTATGTGATGGCCTACGCCTATACGCATATTCTCGACCATCCGGGCATTGTGCAGACCGTGTTGCGGCAGGTGACCGGATGGGGTCCGCGCGATTACTGGTTTCCCGAGATACGCAGTCTGGGCGGCGCGGCGACAATGCTCATTCTGGTGCTTTACCCCTACGTCTACCTTTTGGCCCGCGCGGCCTTTTTGCAGCAAAGCGCCACGACCTTTCTGGCGGCACGCGCTTTGGGGTCGAGCGCATGGTCCGCGTTTTTCCGCGTGAGCCTGCCGATGGCGCGCCCGGCGATCGCAGCGGGTGTGTTGCTCGCGGTGATGGAGACAATCGCGGATTACGGGACCGTGGCCTATTTTGGCGTCCAGACCTTTGCCACCGGCATTTACACAAGCTGGTTTTCAATGGCTGACAGGGCGGCTGCAGCGCAGCTTGCCTTGTGCCTGCTGAGCTTTGCGCTTTTGCTTGCGTTTCTGGAGCGCACGCAACGCGGGCACGCGCGCTACCATGACGCAACGCGGCGTCAGCAGTCCGTGTCGCCCGCGCGGTTGCGCGGTACGCGCGCGGGACTGGCGGTTGTATTTTGCGCAACACCCGTGCTGTTTGGCGCGATACTTCCCTTCTTTGTGCTTTTGGAGATGGGAATCGGCTCCGAACAGAACCTGCTGAGCCCGCGGTATCTTGGATTTGTGCGAAACTCGCTGACCCTTGCGTCCATTGCCGCGGGTCTGACCGTTTGCGCGGCGGTGTCCCTGGGGTTTTACCAGCGCCTTTCTCCGGGGCGGCTGTCCGGCGGCGCGGCCTATGTGGCGCGGCTGGGCTATGCGGTGCCGGGCGGAGTGATTGCCGTTGGGCTGCTGGTGCCTTTTGCCGCCTTTGACAATGCGCTCGACAGCTTCATGCGCAACACTTTCGATATCCGCACAGGACTGTTGCTGACCGGATCGATATGGTTGCTGGTCGTTGCCTATATGGTGCGGTTTCTGGCGGCCGGGCTTGGCACCTATGAAGGTGGGCAGGCGATGGTGCCCACAAGCATGGATGCAGCAGCGCGCTCGCTCGGTCAGACGCCTGGAGGAACCTTAAGACGCGTGCATCTGCCGATCCTTGCCCCAAGCTTGCTGACCGCATTGCTCATTGTTTTTGTGGATGTGATGAAAGAGCTGCCTGCCACGCTGATCATGCGGCCGTTCAACTTTGACACGCTGGCGGTGCAGGCACATCGGCTGGCCAGCGATGAAAGGTTGGAGGGGGCCGCCGTGCCCAGTCTGGTGATCGTCGCCATTGGTGTGTTGCCCGTAATCCTGATCTGCCGTCAGGTGGGCCGGTCCCGCGCGGGGTGATACGCGCAAGCGCCATAAGGGCGCATGCGCAACTTTCCGGGAACTTCAGGCTGCCCCGAGCTTGTCTTGGGTCTGCGTGTCGAAATCGGACGCCTCGTGGCGTTCATGCAATTGTAATTCCGGGTCTCCGAACGTGCGATTGACCATGCGGCCGCGTTTGACCGCCGGGCGCGCGTCAATGTTCTTGGCCCAGCGTTGCACCGCCTCATAGCTGTCTACATCAAGGAATTCCGCTGCATCATAGAGCCGGCCCAGCGCGAGCTGCCCATACCATGACCAGATTGCGATATCGGCGATTGTGTAATCTTCTCCAGCAACATAATCGCGATCTGCCAGAGTGCGTTCCAGTACGTCGAGCTGGCGCTTTGTTTCCATCGTGAAGCGGTCAATGGGATATTCGAATTTGGCCGGTGCGTATGCGTAGAAATGACCAAACCCGCCACCGAGATACGGTGCCGATCCCATCTGCCAGAAAAGCCATGATAATGTTTCAGCGCGTGCAGCGCCTTCGTGCGGCATGAAACGACCAAACTTTTCGGCCAGATGCAGTAGAATGGCACCCGATTCAAAAACCCGCACCGGCGTCTCTGCGGACCTGTCCAGCAGCGCCGGGATTTTGGAGTTCGGATTGATGTCGACGAACCCGGATCCGAATTGATCTCCGTCCCCGATTTTAATCAACCACGCGTCGTACTCGGCGTCTGAGATCCCCAGTGCGAGCAATTCCTCAAACAGAACCGTCACCTTGACGCCATTGGGTGTTGCCAATGAATAAAGCTGGAAGGGGTGATCCCCGACCGGCAAATCCTGGTCGTGGGTCGGGCCCGCGATCGGGCGGTTGATGCTGGCGAATTTCCCGCCGCTTTCTCTGTCCCATGTCCAGACTTGGGGTGGGGTGTATTCGGTTTCGGACGTCATAGAAGGCCTCTGTTTTGGCGGAGTTCGAAATCTTTACCTATGGCCACTTGCTTTAAACGCAAGAGGCGGTGTGGCCGGGACACAGTGGCACAAGAACACAGGCGCTTGCCAAATGCGCTGATCTGCGCGTTGATGTTTTTGATGGCACAGGTTTTCAGACAGACGCTGACCGAACTCTACACTGGATCAAAACCACGCGCGCGCCGGTTTCGGTTCGGCCTGATTATCTTTGATGCGGCGACCATACTTTGGTTTATCGCCGTGGCACCTTTGCCTGCGACCCCAACAATGGAGTGGTTTGGCTTTTTTGTCGGTTTGCTGATCCTGATGGATTTCAGCGCGCGATTTTGGATCGCAAAAGACCGCAAGGCAATCCTGCGCAAAATTTATACGATGGCGGATATCATCGTTATCGTGTCTTTGCTGGTCGGACCATTTGTACATGCCAACCTTGGTTTTTTGCGCCTTTTGCGGGCCTTGCGCATTGTTCATTCCTACCACCTCATGCGCGATCTTCGCCGGATCAGCCCGTTTTTTCGATTGCACGAGGATGCGGTGCTCGCGGCTGTCAATCTCTTCGTCTTTGTCTTTTTTGTCACGACCTGCGTCTTTGCCTTTTTCATGGACCAGTCGACGGGATTTGAAGGCTATGTCGATGCCCTCTACTTTACGGTGACAACGCTGACGACGACTGGCTACGGCGACCTTACGCCGACCACGACCTCCGGCAAGCTCTTTACCGTTTTCATGATGGCTGTGGGTGTTGCGCTTTTTGTGCAACTGGCGCGGGCCATTCTGCAGCCCGCCAAGGTCGTTTATACCTGCCGGTCCTGCGGTCTGACGCGGCACGATCCGGACGCTGTGCATTGCAAGCATTGCGGTGCTCAGGTGCAAATTGAAACACGAGGGGTGCAGTGATGCTGCTCAGGCGTGTGGTCTTTGCTGGCGCAATTGTCCTGGCAGGGGCGATTGCTGCGTCAGAGGAATTGCCCGAACACGGGTTGATGTGGAACCGCACCGGACTGCCTGCAACTTTCCCGCTGCAAATCAAGACACTGGCCGGTCAGGATTATGTGCTGGTGCTGGTCGACGCAGATAGCGGCGCGGAAAGTCTTGCCGCGTTCATCACAGGAGGGCGGTTTTTCAAAGTGCTTGTGCCGCCCGGAACATATGAAGTTGTACTGACCTACGGTGATGTCTGGCAGGGGGACGTCGACGGGTACGGCGCTGCGGCGCAGTACATCGTTTTGCCAGAGGCTTTAACCTTTGAAGTCCGTGAGGGCCGCATCAGGAGCGGGCACCTGGTGGACCTGACACAGCGCGCGCGAGATGGACGCCTGCTGGTTACGGTAAAGGATCAGAGCATCTGCCAAAGATGGGCTCTGACTGATTTGCCGCGCCCGATTGTCGATCACGATCCCGACGATGACGCGTATGAGCCGCGTGTGCGCAACGGTGGCCGTTTCCCCGAAGCCCGGTTTGATACAAACCGCCTTCAGGGGCGTGCCGACGAGGTGCGTCCGAAAGGTGGCGCATCCACCAGATTGGCGGTGCCGAGATTTGGCTCAAAAAGCCGGCCCTGCTGAATGTATTGTGCGAAAATCGGACGTGCCGGCGCAAAAAAAGCCGCGCGAACCGGCGGCTTTTCAAAAGGTGATATGTTTCGGTTCAGCCTTGGCGGGCTTTGAACCGGCGCTGCGTTTTGTTTATCACGTAAACGCGGCCTTTCCGGCGCACAACACGGCAATCGCGGTGCCGAGTTTTGAGCGAGCGGAGCGAGTTACGAACCTTCATGGTCCTCTCCTTTACATCTCTTCGTCGGCGCGCGTATCTGCGCCGGGGTTGCGGGCAGTTCGGGCGGAGCCGAACCGGTGAAACATGGTGGGCGATACTGGGATCGAACCAGTGACCCCTTCGATGTCAACGAAGTGCTCTACCGCTGAGCTAATCACCCGTGTGCCGATGCAAAATCCGATGCCCCAAATAAAAATGGGGCGCGAGATGTCGCGCCGGTAGCGGGGTCTATAAAAGGAGTCGCGGTGGGGATCAAGAGCTTTTGGTTTCAGATTTTTGCGCTATGGTCTGCTGAAAGGAATCCGGATGTCGAAAATCGCTTTTCAGACCAAACTGCCGAAACGGGATGAATCCTGTGTTGTCTTTGCGTCCCCGCACAGCGGATCACGCTATCCCGACGACATGATGCGGCGTACGGTTTTGAACGAGCGGTCGGTGCGGTCGTCCGAAGACGCTTTTGTCGATCAGCTTTTTGACTGTGCGCCGGAGTTTGGTGCGCGTTTTATCAAGGCATCGGTGCCGCGCGCCTACGTTGATCTCAATCGTAGCCCGGAAGAGCTTGATCCGGCCTTGATCGAAGGGGTCCGGCGGCGCGGACATAACCCGCGTGTCGCCTCTGGCCTTGGCGTTATCCCGCGGGTTGTGGCAAATGGCCGTGCGATCTATCGCGGCAAGATCGCGGTTACAGAGGCGCAAGACCGGTTGGACCGGTTCTGGCACCCCTATCACACGGAATTGCAGACACTGCTGAATGACGCGTTCAACTACCATGGACAGTCGGTGTTGATCGATTGTCACTCCATGCCGCATGAAGCAGTGGAAAGCGTGGTGCGATCGGGCGCGCGGCGGCCGGATGTTGTCCTGGGCGACCGGTTTGGCGCTGCTGCATCCGGCGGCGTGGTTGACCGTGTTGAATCGGCGTTTGCCGCACATGGATTTCGCGTAGCGCGCAATGCCCCGTTTGCTGGGGCCTATATTGCGCAGACATACGGGCGACCGGCCCGGGGGCAGCACGCCGTTCAGGTCGAGTTAGACCGCGCGCTCTACATGGATGAGAAGACGATTCTCCCGAATGCCAATTTCGAAACGGTGCGGAATGCCCTGCGCGCGGTGGTCGCGGAGATTGCTGCGATCGGCCACGAACGCATGCCGCTGGCAGCAGAGTAAAGTTTCATCGCAGCGCGCGACCTTTGAGTATTGCCTCCGAACCATAACGCGCGCGAATCTGGTCGGTCGCCCGCTCCGCCGCGCCGCGCCGTCGCGCCTGTGGGTCGAGCAGATCGCCGGAAAGATCCGCCTCGCTTTCGGCAACAAGATCCGACAGACCGCAGCCCAGCAGGCGGTAGGGCCCCTCCCCTTGCACCTGATCAAAGAGCCCGCGTGCAGTGCGGTAGATGGTATCGGCCATCTGCGTAGGATCGCGCAAGCTCAGGCGCCTTGAGAGCAGCGAGTGATCCGCGCGTTTGAGTTTGAGTGTGACGACACGCCCGGCACGTCCCTTTGCCTTGGCGCGGTCCGACACTTTTTCAGCCATGCGCCAAAGATGTCCGTCCAAAAGATCCACGTCCGACGTGTCTTCGTGAAAGGTGGTTTCGTTGGAGATCGATTTCATCGGTGCATGGGCCGAGACGCGCCGCCTGTCCTGCCCGCGCGCCAGATGCCAAAGCCTGTCGCCCATGCTGCCGAACCGGGCAACAAGGTCCGTCCGTTCCCACCGCAACAAATCCGCAAAAGTGCGGATACCGGCTGCGTCCAGCGCGGATTGCGCCGCCGCCCCCACGCCCCAGATGAGCCGGACCGGTTTGTTTCGCAGAAACGCATCGGTTTCGGCTTTGCCAATCACGGAAAAACCGTTGGGTTTATCAAGATCAGAGGCGACTTTGGCCAGGAATTTGTTGTGCGACAGACCGACAGATCCGGTGACGCCAAGTTCTTCTTTCATTTGCTTGACCAGTCGCGCAAGCATCGCTGCGGGCGGTGCACCGTGCAACCGTTCGGTCCCGGTCAGGTCAATGAATGCTTCATCAAGCGACAGTGGTTCGATGTCCGGCGTCAGCGCCTCCATCATCTTTCGGATGGCGCGGGAGGTTTCGGCATAAATCTCCATGCGCGGTTTGATAATCACGGCATCCGGGCACAGTTTGAGCGCTTGAAACATCGGCATGGCCGAGCGTACGCCACGGATGCGCGCAATATAGCAGGCCGTTGACACGACCCCGCGCCGACCGCCACCGATAATCACAGGCTTGTCCGTGAGGGCGGGATTGCCCCTTTTTTCGACGGAAGCGTAAAAAGCGTCGCAATCCATATGCGCGATTGTGAGGCTGTTCAGCTCGTCATGCGCCACGATACGCGGACTGCCACAGGCGGGGCAGCGCCTGCCATCTGTAAAAGGGGTAAAGCACTCACGGCAAAGGCTGGGCATCGGGTACACCTGCTTTCGCAATTGTCGTGAACCTTATCGCGTGACCAAGGTGTTGAACAGAGCGCTTTGTCTCTCATAAAAACCCCCCGCCAGACTGAAGCGGGGGGAGGTAACGAACCTCAGGAAGACATGGTTCGTCGGGGAGTATCACCTTGGGCAACATTACCACCCAAAGGCGAATTGACCAAAGGTTCAGTCACGTTGGAATCGCTACATCATGTTGTCTGTTGTTCGTTGGCCACAGTTTGTTGCGGTACAAAGAGGTGATTCGCCACTCTCCCCGAGGTTGTGGACAAGTGACATTTTGGCTGGGATTTCAGCGGTTTGGAGCCAAAGCCTGAGGGCTTTTCAATTCGTCCAAAATGGCCTGTGCCGCAGTGCGCGGATTTTCGGCTGTCCAGACCGGACGTCCGACCACAATGTGGTCTGCGCCGTTGGCAATTGCGTTCGCGGGTGTTGCGACTCGTTTCTGATCGCCCAGATCCGCACCGGCGGGTCGGACGCCGGGCGTCACAATCAATCGGCCTTCGGCAGACGGCGTCGAACGGATCAGGGCAGCCTCTTGCGGAGAGGCGATTACCCCGTCTGCGCCGGCTTCAAAGGCCAGCGCCGCCCGGTCCTGCACAATGTCCGGAATGTCTCCGGCTTTCAGAAGACAGGCATCGAGATCATCGCGGTCCAGAGAGGTCAGGATCGTGACGGCCAGGATTTTGAGATCGCTTCCCGCAGCTCCCTCCTTGGCGGCACGGACCACATGCGGATCGCCGTGGACAGTCAGGAAATCGAGATCAAATTGCGCCAGACCGCGGACCGCAGCTTCGACCGTGGCGCCAATATCAAAGAGTTTCATATCCAGAAAGATGCGTTTGCCGTGTTCCTGTTTCAGCTCGTTTGCGAGCGCCAGACCCCCACCGGTCAGCATGCCTAGCCCGATTTTGTAGAAACTCACAGCATCGCCGATGCGTCTTGCCAGTTCAGCGCCCGCAAGCGCATTGGGCACGTCCAGTGCCACGATCAAACGGTCATCTGCCATGTCTGTCCCCGGTTTGTCTGCGCCTGCTTTAAGGGGCGCAGCCGGGTGTGTCTATGTCGGGAAAGTTAAAAAAAACCGGATGCCGCACCGAGGGCGCCATCCGGGACAGTTTGGCCGGGTCTGAGGCTTAACGCACCCTTGGGAAGGAACGTCTTTAAGTGGCTAAATGGGCCACCGCACCCCGACCCTCGCCGACCGCGCAGAGCTGCGGTCATTTGATTTATGGTGGCGTATCTTGCCAACTGTTTACCGAGGCTCACGAGATACCAGATTCAACTCATTCCCCACCTCTGCAGAAATCTAGAGATCCCGCACCCTTGTTTCACGGGGAATAGACGTGCGGTTTTCCCTCCCGCGTCGATCCACAGAGGCAGTGCGGTTTGATCTTTAAAACTGTCGCTTTTAGGGAACAAGTGGCCCTTGACGGCATGGTTCGGGCTGCCCATTTGACACATGAGGCCCAAGACGTTGACGTGCCGCCAAGCCGGGCGCAGCGCAAGAGAGGCGCTTTACGAAAGGAGAGACCCATGGACTTATCGAAGTTCACGGAGCGGTCGCGCGGGTTCATTCAGGCTGCGCAAACGATCGCCACACGGGACAGCCACCAGCGGCTGGCACCCGAACACTTACTCAAAGCATTGATGGATGATGATCAGGGGCTGGCGAGCAATCTGGTTTCGGCAGCGGGCGGTCAGCCTGCGCAGGTCTTGCAATCCGTCGATCTGGCGCTGTCAAAACTGCCGAAGGTGACGGGTGACGCGGCCCAGGTCTATGTCGACGGCGCGACGGCCAAGGTGTTGGCCGAGGCCGAAGCGCTGGCCAAAAAAGCGGGCGATAGTTTTGTGCCGGTCGAGCGGCTGCTGATGGCGCTCTGCATGGTCAAATCACCGGCCAAGACGGTGCTGGATGATGCCGGTGTAACGGCCCAGGGCCTGAACGCGGCCATCAATGAGGTCCGTAAAGGGCGTTCTGCAGACACAGCGACCGCCGAAGATGGCTATGATGCACTGAAGAAATACGCTCTGGACCTGACCGAACGGGCCGAAGCGGGAAAGATCGACCCGATCATCGGGCGAGACGAGGAAATTCGGCGTGCTATGCAGGTGTTGAGCCGTCGCACCAAGAACAACCCGGTTTTAATCGGTGAGCCGGGCGTTGGTAAGACAGCGATCGCCGAAGGACTGGCCTTGCGGATTGTTAATGGCGACGTGCCCGAGAGTCTGCGTAAAAAGAAGCTCTTGGCGCTCGATATGGGAGCCTTGATTGCCGGTGCGAAATATAGGGGCGAGTTCGAAGAACGGTTGAAATCTGTTCTAACCGAGGTCACCGAGGCTGCAGGCGAAATCATTCTCTTTATCGACGAGATGCACACGCTGGTTGGCGCAGGCAAGGCCGATGGTGCGATGGATGCCGCGAACCTGATCAAACCGGCACTTGCGCGTGGGGAGTTGCACTGCGTGGGCGCGACGACACTTGATGAGTATCGCAAGTATGTGGAGAAAGACGCAGCGCTTGCGCGACGGTTCCAGCCCGTGATGGTTCAGGAGCCGACAGTGGAAGATACCGTTTCCATCCTGCGCGGTATTAAAGAGAAGTATGAACTGCACCACGGCGTACGCATATCTGACAATGCGTTAGTGTCCGCAGCGACGCTCAGCCACCGCTACATCACCGACCGGTTCCTGCCGGACAAGGCGATTGATCTAGTGGACGAGGCGGCGTCCCGTTTGCGCATGGAAGTTGACAGCAAGCCCGAAGAGCTTGATGCGCTTGATCGGCAGATTCTGCAGATGCAGATTGAGGCAGAAGCCCTGCGCCTTGAAGACGATGCCGCCAGCAAGGACCGGCTGGAGACGCTGGAAAAGGAACTGTCGGATTTGCAGGAACGCAGCGATGCGATGACGGCGCAGTGGCAGGCCGAGCGTGATAAGCTGGCGGGTGCCCGTGACATCAAGGAAAAGCTTGATCACGCGCGTGCGGAGCTGGAAATCGCCAAACGTGAAAGCAATCTGGCGCGTGCGGGTGAATTGTCCTACGGTGTGATCCCCCAGCTTGAAAAGCAGTTGGGCGAGGCCGAAGGGCGCGAAGAAAATGACCTCATGGTACAGGAAGCAGTGCGTCCAGAGCAGATCGCCAGCGTGGTCGAGCGCTGGACCGGTATTCCGGCAGGCAAGATGCTGGAAGGAGAACGCGAAAAGCTCCTGCGGATGGAAGAGCAGTTGCACGCGCGTGTGATTGGGCAGAACACGGCCGTTAAAGCGGTGGCCAACGCGGTACGACGCGCGCGTGCGGGGCTTAACGACGAGAACCGTCCGCTTGGGTCTTTCCTTTTCCTCGGGCCGACCGGTGTGGGTAAAACCGAGCTGACGAAGGCCGTGGCGGAGTTCCTTTTTGAAGATGACAGCGCGATGGTGCGTATCGACATGTCGGAATTCATGGAGAAACACGCGGTGGCCCGTCTTATCGGTGCACCTCCGGGCTACGTGGGTTACGACGAAGGTGGTGTGCTGACCGAAGCGGTGCGGCGCAGGCCCTATCAGGTCGTGCTTTTCGACGAGGTCGAAAAGGCACACCCGGATGTATTCAACGTGCTGTTGCAGGTCCTCGACGACGGGGTGTTGACCGATGGTCAGGGGCGCACGGTCGATTTCAAGCAGACGCTGATCGTGCTCACATCGAACCTTGGGGCGCAGGCGCTGAGCCAGCTACCCGACGGTGTGGATGCCTCCGCCGCCAAGCGCGATGTGATGGATGCGGTGCGCGCGCACTTTCGTCCTGAGTTCCTGAACCGTCTGGACGAAACAATCATCTTCGACCGTCTGGGTCGTGCGGATATGGACGGCATCGTTGACATCCAGATGACGCGGCTGCTGCGGCGGTTGGCCGGGCGCAAGATTGCACTCGACCTCGATGACGGGGCGCATAAGTGGCTGGCCGACGAAGGCTACGACCCGGTCTTCGGCGCGCGCCCGCTGAAGCGGGTGATCCAGCGTGCGCTACAGGATCCTCTTGCCGAAATGCTGCTCGCGGGGGATGTCAAGGACGGTGAAATCATAAAGGTCACCGCAGGCAATGAAGGTTTGATTATCGGTGATCGCGTTGCGGCCACCAATCAGCCGAAGCCGGATAATGCAGTTCTCCACTGAACCAAAAAGGCCCGGCGGGTAATCCCGCCGGGTCGGGCCACATAAATGCGCTTTAGGCTTCCGGTGGCAGGATCACGGCATCGATAACATGGATCACGCCATTCGATGTCTCGATGTCCGCGGTGACCACGGAGGCATCGTTGACAGCAACACCGTCATCCAGATCGATGGTGATGTCGGAGCCCTGCACGGTTGTCGCCGTCATATCATCGCTCAGATCTGTGGACATGACTTTGCCCGGTACCACGTGATACGTCAGGATGGCGACAAGCTGGTCTTTGTTCTCAGGCTTAAGCAGCGTCTCAACAGTGCCTTCCGGCAGCGCGGCAAAGGCCTCGTCCGTTGGGGCGAACACGGTGAACGGTCCGTCGCCTTTCAACGTGTCGACCAGATCAGCGGCGGAAACAGCCGCAACCAGAGTGCTGAACGTGCCTGCGCTGGACGCAGTGTCGACGATGTCTTTTTTGCCGCCTGCAAATACGGCAGTGCCTGCCAGTGCGGTTGCTGCAGTCAGTGTCAGAAGGGTCTTGCGAAGCATGGTTTTCTCCCATTTCATTGAGCAGTGATACGTCTTCCCGAAGGAGACGTGTGAAAAACGCACACGGAAGCGATTTGGTTCACTGCGAAAACACGATTTTTTCGCTTGAATGACGGTTTGGTGCGCCTAAGCCGTGGGTAAGACAGATTTCCAATAACAATAATGTCAGCAATAATCGGGCCGGACTTTGCCCGAAGCATGCAGCGCGTTGACCTTTGCCGATATGATCGGCACTACGCGCATATGCAATTTCCACCAGATATGGTGATGTTCGACTGCGATGGCGTGCTCGTCGACAGCGAGACGCTGACAGCCGATGTCCTGTTGAGGCAACTGGCTGCTTACGGCTTGTCGGTGACCCGGGACCGGCTGGCAGATCTCTTCCTTGGCGGCACCTTGCCCGGTGTTGCGGTTGAAGCGCGCAAACTGGGTGCGGACCTTCCCGAAAGCTGGGTTGAGGACACATACGAAACGGTGTTTGCGGCTTTGGCCGACACTGTCGAGCCGATTGTTGGTGTGACGTCGGTATTGGACCGATTAGACGTTGCCGGCATTCCTTATGCCGTTGGGTCAAACGGGCCGCACCGCAAGATGGAGATCACGTTGACGCGGACCGGTTTGGCAGATCGTCTGCGCGGACGGGTCTATTCGCGCGAAGATGTGCCGCGTCCCAAGCCGGCACCAGATCTATACCTCAAAATAGCCGCGGATCACAGTGTTCCGCCCGCTCGGTGCGTTGTCATCGAAGACAGCCCGAGCGGCGCAAAGGCGGCGCAGGCGGCTGGCATCTGGTGTTTTGGATATGCTGCGGACACTCCGGCAGAACGGCTCAACCCGCATTGCGATCACATATTCCGGTCGATGGCTGATTTGCCCGAATTGCTGGGTTTGCCGCCGCTCTGACGCTTCACGTTACGATGAACTTTTTGAAATGTGACCCGATTTGGTTTGGCGCAGTGGGCTTTGATCTCTACATCCTGCCCAACACTTAAACCGTTGGAGTATTGCATGGCGTTCCGCTGGAAAAACGATCTGAAAGACAGTGACGCGACAGATGAAGCGCTGTTCCTCGACCGCCGGCAGCTTATGGCTGGTCTCGCCGCCGGCGCAGGGCTGACGGCCGCAGGGCAGGCTACGGCTGCCGACGCGCTTGAGCCGAACAGCTGGGAGGACATCACCCAGTACAACAACTTCTATGAGTTCGGTACGGGCAAGAGCGATCCCTTTCAAAAGGCGAATGCGCTGACGACGTCGCCGTGGACCGTTACGATCGACGGATTGGTGGACCGCCCCGCAGACTATGCTTTTGAAGACATCATGAAAGCGATGACTGTGGAGGAGCGCATCTACCGGTTTCGCTGTGTCGAGGCCTGGTCGATGGTGATACCGTGGAACGGTTTCGAGCTTGCCGATCTGCTCGAATTCGCGGGCGTGCAATCCAGCGCAAAATTCGTGCGCTTCGAGACGCTTTACCGCCCGTCAGAAATGGTGGGGCAAAAGTCTTCTTGGATCGACTGGCCGTATGTGGAAGGGCTGCGACTGGACGAGGCGATGCAACCGCTGACGCTGATGGCCACGGGTATCTATGGCAGGGACATTCCCAATCAGAACGGCGCACCGCTGCGCCTTGTTGTGCCGTGGAAGTACGGGTTCAAATCCATCAAGTCGATTGTGCGGATCACGCTGACCGAAGAAGAGCCGGTCAATACCTGGCAGCAGCTGCAGCCGAATGAGTACGGTTTTTATGCCAATGTGAACCCTCAGGTCGATCACCCGCGCTGGTCGCAGGCCAGTGAACGCGTGATTGGAGGTGGTCTTTTTTCGCCGCGCATTCCAACCCTCATGTTCAACGGCTATGAAGATGAGGTCGCTTCGATGTACGCGGGCATGGATCTCGCCAAGTTCTACTGAGAGCACCGTTAGTATATAGTATGGCGATGACAGCCACCGATCACATCAATTATGCAGCACGGCGATTTCCGGTGTGGCTGATTTACGTGTTCGGCGTGTTGCCGGTGCCATGGCTTTTGTACCTTGCTCAAACCGGCGGTTTGGGGCGCGAGCCCATCGCGGCGCTCGAGCACGAGTTGGGCGAGATTGCCTTGCAGCTTTTGATTGCGGGTTTGTTCATTTCGCCTTTGCGGACATATCTCGGCATTAACCTTATCAAGTACCGTCGCGCGATTGGCGTTCTGGCGTTTGCCTATGTGGCATTGCACCTGCTTGTGTGGCTTGTGCTGGACGTGGGCATACTCAGTCAGATCTGGGCGGACATCGTCAAACGCCCTTACATAACGGTCGGGATGTTTGGTTTCATGCTGATGGTGCCTCTGGCGGTGACGTCAAACAACTGGTCAGTCCGTCGATTGGGACCGCGATGGCGGATGCTGCACAAGCTGGTGTATCCGGCGGTGATGCTGGCGACGGTGCACAACATCATGGTGCAAAAGGTATGGGAAACCGGCCCGTTGATATACTTTGCGCTCCTGTTGGTGCTTTTGGCGCTGCGCCTGCCAAAACCGCGACGGAAACATGCAACTCCCGGCTGATTGTCGTTGTGTCTGAATTTTGCTAGTCTGTGCCTGTTTTATTTGAGTATTGGAGCATAGAAGTGGATTTCAAACCGTTTGTGGCGGCGGCGGCCGCGTTTCTTTTTTGCGGCCCGGCTCAGGCCGCGTTGATTGATTTCACCGATGGCATCTGGGAGACCGCTCTGGTTGTCTTTCCGGGTGAAATTTCTGGCATACGCGAAACCGTTGATGGTGTCACATTCCGGATCCTTTTGAGCCGTGGGCTTTCGGAGGCTGAACTCAACAGCTCGGATGGTATCTTTTTCGGGACCGGTGCTGGTGCTCAACTCTTTATGACGATTTCGAGCACATTCGACGATGTCCGGATAACCGGCATTCGGGGGGTGTCGACGTCCCAGGTGCCGCAACTTCCCTTCCGGATCGACTACAGTATTGGCGACGAACCGGCAGAAGATCTCACTTTTGCAACGGCTGAGTTTTTATTTCCAATCGGTCCGGTGGAGGTTCCCGCCAGCGGACTGACCATAACTGACGACGAGCGGTTTGACATCGACCATTCGCCTTACAATGGGCTCAACACCAGTGGGTTTTTGACAGGTATCGAATTCGAACGGGTCCCACAGCCGCCGGCTGTACCGGTGCCTGCAGGATTTCCCTTGATGTTGGCCGGTTTTGCGGCCTTCGGCTGGTTGCGTCGCCATCAATGATCGCCCTTTAGGGTTAAAAGGACTCAGTCAGTGCGCGAAACACGCCTTTCAAGTCGTGTTGTTTGCCGTGCAGATGCAGCGAGTCTCCGGATAGTCTAGGGGTTTAGCCTACGGAAAACCCTATATCTTGTTATAGCGACCAGACTAAGTCGTTAAATCAAGGGCCCGCGCGGTGGAATTTTGCCCAAAACGCGGAAATTCGACTATTTAACCCTATGATTTTAAAGTAAAAACAAAGTTTTTGAAAAAAAGATGGCGTTTCACGAAAAAAGGGGTTGCGGGTTCTCCCCACTATACGTAAATACCCCCTCACCGGCGGCGCAGAGATGCAATGACGGGGCGCCAGACGGGCGGGACACAGCGGGAACGCAACGGACCGAAACGAGACGCACGACTAAAAAACCAGAGGTATTCGAGGCGGGGCGCGCCAAAAAGTTACGGCGCATCACTGTCGATTTTGTCTCTACGCTCTTTGAAATTGATGAATAACTGAAGAGATATGTGGGCGGTTTGGTCTATTTCGATGGATCAACGTCTGTATATCGCGCTCTTAGGCTTCGGCCGATCATAGAGTGTCAGCTTCACTGTTTGGACGGTTTCCGGTTATCTTTGATAACCTGAAGCACAACAAACAGATGACTATTGGATATGTTCTGCCCAGGCCGGGCAGGTCTAAACATATCCAGTGATGTGCAGAGGTTCGAACGTCAAGGTTAAGCTCGCAAGAGCTTTTCAACTTGAGAGTTTGATCCTGGCTCAGAACGAACGCTGGCGGCAGGCCTAACACATGCAAGTCGAGCGCTCTCTTCGGAGGGAGC
>JBCCXN010000007.1:0-198459 GCA_039191495.1 Pseudomonadota bacterium
AGGGAAATTGACCCCAGACCGAATAGCTCAGGACTGCAAGCACAGCCAACCACTCCCCGACCGTGCAAGGTGCATTTCGAAAAGGATCGCGTTATCTGTGGGTTAGCGGCGAGGTGCGCTGGCACAGACCGATGACCGGACCGGAACAGCGCCGCAAATCTTCGAAAATCTGAACCCGGCGTTTTCGCGGTAGCAGGTGTGGGTTTGCTGGATCAGAGAGTCGCGATAAGCGCGCCCTGGTCCTGCCAGTCCGATGGCAAGGTGCGCAATTTGCACCAGTCGGACGTAATGCTGAGGGGCTGTTTGCCTTCCAGTGCATCTCGCACGAGATCCGGCGCGAGGAAGGCAAGTTCGATCATGTGCTGAATGCGGCGTTTGGAGATGCCATCGGCCCTCGAGATGTCGCCGAAGGTTTCTCCGGCTTTGATCCGCTCCAGCCAGTGATGCGCAAGCGCAATGTTTCGGATTCACGTCTCGTCTCTTGCGGCGGTCGTATCAGCGAGAATGATCTTGGTTTCAACGCCCCGCTTTCGCACCTAGAACGGCGCTTCGATCTGCAGGGCGTTTGTATCCGACGAAGCCAGCGACGATCAGCGCCGCAGACGTAAGAATTGATTTTGATGCAGTGGCTTACAATGCGGCGAAGGCATCGCACTGCTCTGTCCAGATCGGAGAGAAGGCACGTCGTTTGAGCCAGTCGGATGTCATCCCGACGGGCTGCCGGCCTTCGCGAACTGCTCTAATCGCGTCCGGCGCCAGAAACGCCAGCTTGAACAGTTGCTGAACGCGGCGTTTCGAAACACCTTCGGCCTCGGCGATCTCAGCAAAGGTTTTGCCCGATCGGACCAGATCGAAGTACCGGTGTGCTCGCGCGATACTGCGTAATAGGGTTGCATCGATCCCTGGCTGCATATCGCCGATGACAAGTTTGGTTTCCACACCGCGCTTGCGGTGCTGGAACGCTGAGGTGACGGTCAGCATATCTCCCACGATGCGCGTCGCTTTGGCGGTGAAGGTGACTGGACCTTCGACCGTGACTTGAGCGGGGGTCTGTCCGGCTTGAGATGACCGGCACACGGTTGGCTCATCCAAGGTCATTGGCGAAACGAACCGTTAGTCGTTCCAAGGTGAGGAGAGTCGCCACATTGATCGCAAATGGAAAAACAACCGGATCGAAAGCGACCATGCCACGCTCAAAAAACTTGTCACGCCAACGCATGGCTTGAAATCACTCAGCGCCGCAAAAGACACGCTCAAGGGTATCGAGGTTGTTCACAGTATCACGCGAGGGCATGTTGTCGGCAGGGAAGCGGGCGTCGCAGGAGAAGTGCGCTTTGTGGCCAGCCTGTTCAGACAAGCAACATGTGACCTGCCAGAACGATGGGGCAATCTGCATGCCACTCCATTAAACGCAACTGTCCCCTTTCATCAGAAAAGGCTCTAGGTCCGAGGTGCGAACAAACACACCGTTCCCAGCCCTCACCGCGCGGGAAACTCGCGGCACTTGGCGGAAGTTCGGTGACCTCGATCTCGTCGCGCCGCGGCTTTCACGTTTTCCTTCAAGGAAAGACCAGCCGGGCTTACATGAGTGCCAAGCTTACTTTAGCTCACTTGACGGCCCTGGCTCCAAACACCGCGCAAAAGCGGCGTGTCGCTGAATTGGCGCACACGCAGGACATCACCGCGCATCCCACGTTGCAACACACCGCGATCCGACAGATGCGCAGACCGGGCCGGATTGCGCGTTACAGTTGCGATCGCGCGGGGCAGATCATCCCACAAACGGGCCAGATGAAAGGCCGACAACAGCAACGCAGACGGCACATAGTCTGAGGAAACAATTCCCAACAGGTCTGCTTGGGCCAGATCGGCGGCGGCCACGTTGCCGGAATGCGATCCGCCCCGGATCAGATTGGGTGCGCCCATCATGACAGCGATGCCATGGCTGTGGCAGGCCTCGGCCGCTTCAACTGTCGTTGGGAATTCGGCGAAACCAACGCCGTTCGCGGCGGATTTGGCCACATGCTCTGCCGTTGTATCGTCATGGCTGGCCAGAACAGCGCCCAGACGGCCTGCTTCGGCCACCGCGCCGACCTCGTGTTTCTCGCCGAACCGGGCCTGTAGCCTGAGCAGGTTTTGCACATGCTCTTCAAATTCCGTTTCGTTCATGCCCCGCTTCTTGGCGACATAGGTTTTCAGCGTCGCCAGATCGCTGAATTGCCGCTGCCCGGGTGTGTGGTCCATTAAGCTGACGATCCCCACCCGGTCCTCCGGGCCAAAGGCCGCCAGTTCGTCCAGCAAAGTGTCCGAACAAATCTCGGCCCGCAGATGCAGGAAATGGCTGATCCTGAACAGACCTGCGGCGCGTGCGTCCAGCAGTTCATCGGCCAGCTTGCGGGCATAGTCAATATACCGCCCTTTCCCGGAATGGATCGATCCCACACGCATGGCATCGAACACGGTCGTAATGCCGGTCGACGCCAGTTCCGCATCATGCGCCAGCAGGGCGGGCAGATGCGGCCAGTCGACCTCGGGGCGCGGCTCGATATGGCGCTCAACATTGTCTGTATGCAGCTCAACAAGACCCGGCAAAACCAGATCACCGCCACAGTCCAGCGCGTCCGCGGGAACCGCGTTGCCTTCGGTGATGTCGGTGATCACACCCTGCTCGATGGTAACGGACCCCAACATCACACGATCGGCTAAAACCAGTTGCGCATTCGCAAGGCAAAGGTCAGCCAGCAGCGTGCTTTCATGTGCTTGGGTCAAAGACGAGGCAGGAAAAGGGGAGTTCATGTCATACGCTCGCATTGGAATATGGGGCTGGTTGGCCCCCGATGGGGGGCGGGGTTGAACGAACGCTCTGCTGGTCCGTCATGCGTTCGTTGCCCTGAAAAACCTCTCGCGACGTCGCGCACGGCAAAAGGGTGGTTGTGAACATAACCCATTGCTACACGCTCACTGGCTGTAGCAGAGCAACGGCGCGCGCAATTGTCCGGTCCAGCGGCCCGTCATTGGAAAGGTTGACGACATCAAGGTCTTCAGGCAGCGCCTTTTGCGCCCTGGCCAGGCGTTTTTGAATCTCGGCCTCCGTTTCCCTGCCACGGGCGGTCAGACGCGCGGCCAAAGTGTCCGGTTTGGCCGTGATGTTCAAAACAACGAAGCTGGGAAACGCCTCAGCACCGGCCAGAAGCGCGCTGCGCGAAAAGTTGGCAAGGCAATCCGTGCCTTGGTCTAACTGATCGCTGACCCTTTGCGGGATGCCATAAAATAGCCCATGCGCGCCCCAGTGCACGGCAAAGGCACCACTCTCAGCCAATTCGTGAAACCGGGACACGGAAACTGGCACATAGTCTTCGCCACCAAGATCCGGCGCGCGCGTGATTGTGCGCTGGACCAAATGCAAACGCGGCATCTCCTGCACAAGCCCGCACATCACGCTGTCCTTGCCCACACCGGACGGTCCGACAACGGCAATGAGGCGTCCAGTGGTCATGCGGCCACACCGGGTGTGAACGTGCTCACGTCAATCTCGTGATCGCACAGGCGCTGCCGCGCCGCCTCATCGTGGAAAATGCCAATGATGGCAGCGCCCCGCGCTTTTGCACTTTCGATCAGGGTCAGAACAACTTCACGGTTGGCAGCGTCAAGGCTTGCTGTGGGTTCATCCAACAGCATCGCCGGATATTCATGCGCAAACCCGCGCGCGATGTTGACGCGTTGTTGTTCCCCACCAGAGAACGTGGTGGGCGAAAGCGACCAAAGGCGTTCAGGAATGTTCAGCCGAGACAGCAGGCTCTCTGCCCTCTCTTGCGCCTCGTCGGCTGGAACGCCCAGTGCCCGCAGCGGGTCGGCGACAACATCCAATGTCGGCACGCGCGGCACCACGCGCAGGAACTGGCTCACATATCCCAGCACTTCGCGGCGCAATGCGATCACTGCGCGCGGCTCAACCTGAACGATGTCTACATCGCCAATAAGAATGGACCCGGATTGTGTTAGGTAATTGCCGTAAATCATGCGCATCAGCGTCGATTTACCCGCACCCGATGCGCCCGTCAGCGCAACACATTCGCCGGGCGCGACGCGGAACGAAACATCGCTGATGACTTTTATCATGGCGCTGCCCTGATTGTGCAGGGTGAAGGTTTTTGAGACGTTTTTGAGGTTTATCATCGGTCACACCTGCAAAACGGAAGAAACAAGAAGCTGCGAATAGGCATGTTGCGGATCATCCAGCACCTGATCGGTCAGACCTGCTTCAACCACGTGGCCCGACTTCATCACCATCAGACGATCGGCAAGCAGGCGCACAACGGCAAGGTCATGGGTCACGATGATCGCCGACAGTCCCATGTCGCGCACCAGACCGCGCAACAGGTCCAGCAATCGCGCTTGCACCGATACGTCCAGACCTCCGGTGGGTTCGTCCATGAACACCAGCCGCGGCCGTGTGACCAGGTTGCGTGCAATCTGCAGGCGTTGCTGCATACCGCCGGAAAAGGTTGTCGGGCGATCATCGATGCGAGAGCTGTCAATCTCTACCCGCTCCAACCAGTCTGTCGCCTTGTCGCGAATTTCGCCATAGTGCCGGTCGCCCACGGCCATCAGGCGCTCACCGACATTGCCTCCGGCCGAGACGCCCATGCGCAGCCCGTCTCGGGCGTGCTGGTGCACAAAGGCCCAATCAGTGCGGCCCAGCATCCGGCGTTCCGGCTCGGACATGGTGACGGTGTCCTTAGGACCATCCGCCCGCGTATCGAACACGACCCGCCCGGCATCCGGCGCAAGATGCCCCGCCATACAGTTCAGCAGCGTCGACTTGCCAGACCCGCTTTCGCCGACAATGCCCATCACCTCACCGGGATAGAGGTCAAACGAGACATTGGCACAGCCAACATGCGGGCCATAGTGCTTGGAGATGTCCTGAACCGACAGAAGGGGGGTCATGCTGCAACCTCGCTGCCCGGAAACGCCGGGCCTGGATGACCACGTGCGCGGCGGCCTGTGCAATAGTCCGTATCCGAACAGCAAAAGAGCCGCCCACCGGTGTCATCGACAATCACCTCGTCCAGATAGCTGTCCGTCGCGCCGCACAGCCCACAGATCTGCTCCGCTTTCGAGGCTTCAAACGGGTGGTCTTCGAAATCCAGACTGACGACTTGCGTATAGGGGGGCAAGGCGTAGATCCGCTGTTCGCGTCCGGCCCCAAAAAGCTGAATTGCGGCCATGTCGCCCAGTTTCGGATTGTCGAATTTGGGGATCGGAGACGGGTCCATCACGTAGCGGCCCTCGACCTTGACAGGATAGGCATATGACGTCGCGATATGACCATGGCGCGAGATGTCCTCATAAAGTTTGACATGCATCAGCCCGTATTCCTCAAGGCTGTGCATCTTGCGCGTCTCGCTTTCACGCGGTTCCAGAAAGCGCAGGGGTTCCGGGATCGGAACCTGATACACAAGGATCTGGTCCTCGGTCAGGGGTTCTTCGGGGATGCGGTGGCGGGTCTGGATGACGCTTGCCTGATCGGTCGCCGTTGTGGTCGCAACCTCGGCGGTGCGCTCAAAGAAAGATCGGATCGAAACAGCGTTTGTCGTGTCGTCGGCCCCCTGGTCAATGACCTTCAGCGTATCATCCGGCGTCAAAACAGCGGCCGAAACCTGAACACCGCCCGTACCCCATCCATAGGGCATCGGCATCTCACGCGAGGCGAATGGCACCTGATACCCCGGAATGGCCAGCCCCTTGAGGATCGCCCGGCGGATCATCCGTTTGGTTTGTTCATCCAGATATGCGAAATTGTATTCGGTCATTCTGCTGCCTCCTGCACATGTTCCGCACCCGCTTCGCGCCGCAGCTTGCGCACCAGTTCCAGCTCCGACTGGAAGTCGACGTAATGGGGCAGCTTGATGTGTTCCAGGAACCCTGTCGCCTGAATGTTGTCCGCATGATAAAGAACGAATTCAGTGTCCTGCGCCGGCGCGCCGACATTGTCCTCACCCAGCTCTTCCCAACGCAGCGCCCGGTCCACTAATGCCATGGAAATCGCCTTGCGTTCACTTTGCCCAAAGACCAACCCATAGCCGCGCGTGAATTGCGGTGGTTCGGTTTTCGAGCCCTGGAACTGGTTCACAGTCTCGCACTCTGTCAATGCGATCTCACCAATCTCGATGGCAAAGCCAAGCTCGGGAATGTCCATTTCGACGGTGACGTCACCAATCCGCAATTCGCCAACAAAGGCATGGTTGCGGGCGTAGCCTCGCTGTGTGGAATACGCGAGACCCAGCGTGAACCCTTCGTCCGCGCGTGTCAGGGCCTGCAGGCGCAGCGCGCGGGCCGCAGGCATCTCCAGCGGTTCACGGGTCAGATCCGGGGGCGGCGTATCGTCGTGCGGGGCTTCTTCGATCAGGCCTTCGCGGTTCAAAAACTCTGTCACATGCGGCACGTCACCTACGACAGCCTCACGCGTCGGTGCCTCGGGCACCTCTCCATCTGCCGCAAGTTTGAAGTCAAGCAGACGGTGCGTGTAGTCAAAGGTCGGACCAAGAACCTGACCACCCGGCAAATCCTTGAACGTCGCCGAAATGCGTCGGTCGCAGGCCATCGCGCCGGTGTCTACCGGCTCGGACGCGCCAAACCGGGGCAGCGTGGTACGATAAGCGCGGATCAAGAAGATCGCCTCGATCAGATCACCGCGCGATTGCTTGATCGCCAGCGCCGCAAGATCGGGATCGTAGAGCGATCCTTCGGCCATCACGCGATCCACCGCCAGCTTCATCTGTTCGCGAATTTGGGCAACCGAAAGTTCGGCAACATTCGGATCGCCCCGACGCTCTTCCGCCAGCCAGGCATGGGCGCTTTCAATGGCGCGCTCGCCGCCTTTTACGGCCACATACATCAGATCACCTCCGACGCGTTGTATGGCGCACTTACCTCTGTCGAACGTGGCACCGCGGCAACCTGCGCACCGCTCGTCAGAATGAAATCCAGACCCAGCGGGAACAAAGCGCTGTTGTTCCGAAAGGCCGCGACTTCGGGCAAGGACAGCGCGGTCTGCGACTTGATCCCGGGACCGCGCAGAGTTGCCCCTGCGGGCACCAGCTCGGCACATTCCACGATCAGGGTTGCCGATCGATCAGGATATTCCGAGGTTCCGACGGGATACGCGCTCAGAGGCATCAGCGCCTCCCAGCTTCCAACGGCAAACATAGTGTTGGACGGACCTGTCACCGGCGCGCCGGTATGAAAGGCCAGCCAAGCGCGGACCGCGTCGTTATCCGCATCTCCGGCAAGGTAGACAGGCGTGTCGGCGTCACACAGGGTTAACAATACGTTGCCCGCCGCCCGCGATAGCGGGGCGGGAGGTTCTGCGCCTCGGGTTTCCTGAATGGTGCCCGGACGTGCCATTGCTTCCATAATGCTGCGGAAGGCATGGGCGGATTGCACAGCGGGATTGCTGAACCCACCTGCCAGTGTTTCGGCCTGCATCAGTCCTCTCCTCGGGCCATGGTGAAAAACTCGACTTTCGTCGCAGCGGCCTTTGCCGCCCGCTCTGTCTTTGTGGCCATCTGCTCGGCCTCAAGCGGCTCAAGCACCGCCGCGCGGACCGAATCCGCTACCGGTCCCTGCATCAAAGCGTCCACCAGCGCCGCCGCCTCGACATCCGCCTTTCGACGGCCCTGAATATACGCATGCCCCACCTCGCCACTGTCCAGCGTCAGCGCGCAACGTGTCACTGTCATTTCACCCAGATTGAACGGCGCACCTGTGCCACCTGCGCGTCCGCGCACCATGGTGCTGCCGATCTCGGGTGCTCTCAGCCAGTTGAAGGCAGGGCGCTCCAGCTTAGCGTCAAGCAGAGCAGCAACCCGGCCTTCTGGCGCCTTTGCCAGCAGGCCCATCCAGGCTTTGCGCGCGGCATGCTCGTCAAACGCGTCTTTCATCTCGACAACTTTTCCAAATTCTATACAACTATACACATTATAGCAGATGGCGCGTCCAAAGACAGAGGAGTTTTGTAAAACTTGCGTGACAGATCAGCCAAAACACCCATCTGGCGGGCCATTGCAGACGCCCTGCGAAATGATCTGGCCGAAGGACGCTACGCGCCCGGTGACAAACTGCCGACCGAGGCGGCGTTGGCTGATCGGTTTGGGGTCAACCGGCACACGGTGCGGCACGGAATTTCCGCCCTGGTGGACCAAGGTCTGATCCGCACCCGGCGCGGCGCGGGTGCCTTTGTGGCCGCAACGCCCACGGACTATCCGATTGGCCAGCGCGTGCGATTTCATGAAAACCTGATTGCCGCGGGCCGCCGCCCCGAAAAGCGAGCCCTGCAAATCGAAGAACGCGCGGCAACCGATGGTGAGGCGCAAGCGCTGCGCATTGTGCCGGGCGATCCGGTCTGCACCTATCACGGTTTGTCGCTGGCCGATGGGCAGCCCGTGGCCGTGGTCGAAAGCGTCTTTCCGGCAGGCCGCTTTCCGGGCCTAACACAGGCTTTGAGTACCAATACCAGCATTACCGAAGCGCTGCGGATCGTCGGCGTTGCAGACTATACGCGTGCGTCGACGCGCCTGACCGCTATGCGCGCTTCGGCCACGCAAGCCTTGCATCTGCAAGTTGCCGAAGGGGACCCGCTCCTGAAATCGACCAGCGTGAACGTGGACGAAACAGGCATTCCGGTCGAATATGGTCGCACATGGTTCGCGGGTGACCGCGTGATCCTCACACTCGAAACCGATATGGCGGAACCTGTTCAGGGGTAAGGGCAAACCCGTTTCGGACATCCGACCGGCGCATCTGAAGGGCCGCAGCGTGACACCACTCAGCCCGCCGATGGCTTGAGCATCTCAGTTTTGCTCCCGCTACGCAGACACACACTCACTCATATTTTTCGAGAAACGCCTCAGCTTTAAGGCTTCGAAAATCTTCCAGTGCCTTACGCAGATCTGCATGCGACCAATCCCACCATGCAAGGGTGATCAGCCGTTCCGCAATCTCGGAGGGTTGTCGCAATCTCAGAGATTTCGCCGGCGTGCCAGCGACGATCGTATAGGGATCAACATCCTTGGTCACGACGGCCCCGGCCGCCACAACGGCACCATGGCCCAAAGTCACCTCGGGTTTGATCATTGCACCGGCGCCGATCCATGTGTCATGGCCGATGGTGGCCGTGCGGGACCTGCGGTGCGCAAAGAACCCCTCATCGTGGTCGGCATCGTCCCAATAGTCAGCCGACCGATACAGGAAATGGTGGCACGCCGCCGTGTCCAGGGGATGATCCGCGGCGCCAATCCGGGTAAAGGCCGCGATATTGACGAACTTGCCAATCTGCGCATTCGCGATATCGACATAACGGTCGCAATAGGAATAATCCCCGAAATGCGCATTGTTGACCCGGCTGCCTTTGCCGATCTCGACAAAGGCTCCAAAGGTACTGTCTGAGACTTCGCATTCAGGATGGATAAGGGGTGTGTCCGCCCTCAGTCGTGCCATCAGTCTTTGCGCCCAATCAGTTTGCCCCGTAACCAGCCCGATAACCAATCCATGAACATCACCATCACGATGATCAGAACGATGTAATAGGCCACCTCTTCCCAATCCTTTTGAGTCTGGATGGCCTGTGTCAGCATCAGACCGATACCACCCCCGGTGATCGCGCCGATGATCGTAGCCGAACGCGTGTTGGATTCCAGGAAATAGAGGATTTGCGCCAACAGCACCGGCACCACCTGCGGGATCACCCCGAACCGGTAGCGCTGCAGCGGTTTGGCCCCAGTGGACTCAACGCCTTCGATCTGTTTCTGATCGACGTTCTCCAACGCTTCCGAGAAGATTTTGCCAAACGTACCGGTATCCGTGATCAGGATCGCCAGCGTGCCTGTCAGCGGACCGGGGCCAAAGGCGCGGGCCAGAACCACTGTCCAGATCAACGCATCAACACCACGGACAAAATCAAACAGCCGCCGCGTCAAGCCACGGATCAGCATCATCGGCGAAAAGCGTTTGGCCGCAAGAAATGCTAACGGCAGGGCAATGACCGCCGCCCCCATGGTGCCAAGGAAGGCCATAAGGATCGTCTCGCCAATGGCCCAGGCCACGTCTTTGTGACGCCACATGGCATTGTTCCACCAGTCTGACACCGCACCCGATATATTGCTGCGATTTGGATCAATCTGTTCGCCAAACAGGATTTTCCCGAGGCTCTGACCGTGATACGGGCTGCCCAGAGTGAACCAGAACAGCTCCCATCCGGGGAAATAGTTGAAGACTTCGGTCCGCGCACCGGTCATGGTAACGCGTCCTTCGGGCGTGGTGATCCCGATGCGGCGGTTCGAGGCCGAAATCCAGTCGGGCAGGTCGTCGGGCAGATTGCTGGTCAGGCTGCGTCCCTCGGCGTGAACCTCGATCAGCGGGAAACCCGGTATCTCGATCTCGGTGCCGTTGCCCGGCAGATATCGCACGATGTGGTCGCCGCCCAGATCAATTGTAATGATCTCATCCCCTCTGACCCAATCCGGGCGCTTGCCTTCCGGGTATCGCCCCTTCCGCTCGCCTTCCACGGCGTAGGTGATCTCACCCGAGCGGTTGTCGCGCGTGACGTGAACCTTGTGTGACCAACTGTCAGACGCCAGCGTGATCGCATTGTCGATGTTTGCCCGCTGCGCCAGCCCCGGCAGATCGAAGGCAAAGAAAATATAGGTCAGATAGACGAAGATCACCGCCGGTATGGAAAAGCCGATCAACCGCTTGCGCTGGACCAGCTGGTCCGCCTGATGCTTTGCAAGGCTCAGATCAGTTGTGGTCATTGGCCTTTCCCCTCTGTCAGTCGGTTCCGGTAGCGGCTTGAGACCTGATCAAAAAACACGATTGTACCAAAGAGCAGGATGAAAATAGCTGCGGCCTCGTCAAAGCGACCGGGGCCCCAGGCCATTGCATTGCGCAATTCGTACCCAAGTCCGCCCGCGCCAACAAAACCAAGGATGGCCGAGGCGCGAATGTTGATTTCAAAGCGCAGCAACGTGTAACTGAGATAATTCGGCGCTACTTGCGGCATGACCCCCAGCAGCATGCGCTGCAACCACGTCGCACCTGTTGATGCCAGACCTTCAACCGGCTTCAAGTCGGCGTTTTCCGCAACTTCGGAAAACATCTTGCCCAGAGCGCCCGCCGTGTGAAGCGCAATCGCGATCATCGCAGGCACCGGCCCGCCGCCCAGCACAAAGATCAGCACCAACGCGATCACGATCTCGGGCACCGCCCGCAGAATGTCCGAAATCCGCCGAAAAAGCGGGATCAGGCGGGGCCATTTCGCCAGGCCGCGCGTCCCGAGAAGCGACAGGAGCAACCCGCCAAGCGCCCCGATCAGGGTTGAAACGGCCGCAATATTTATCGTTTCAACCAGCGCCGGAAAGTACTTTGCGATCAAACCGGGCAGGTCCGTGCGCTTTTCCCACGCTTCGGACAAAACATCCGCCGGATAGTCGCCGATCTGGGGAAGCCCTTCCCAGAAACCACCCGCGTTGCGGTCATCCGCCACGTTAAAGCCAGACACCATCAAAACGATGAAAATCAGCAGCGTCAGCCCGCCATACAGCCTGCGCCGCTGCACCTGCGCCATATAACTCGACTGGATGCTCACCACGCTCTGCGGCGCACTGCCCATGGATAGGTCTGCCATTCTGCCCCCGGAAATAAATCCGGCAGCCCCCGCAAGGGCTACCGGATACGTCATGGAAATGACTTAGCCGCCGATTTTCGCTTTGCGCGCTTCGACGATCGAGATGTAGGTGTCATGTGTCACCGGCTGGAAGCCCAGTGTTTCGCCTGCAGCAACACCGTAGGCGCAATCTGCGTCACGCTCATGCAGGCTGTCGACCAGTTCGGTCATTGTTGCGCGCACATCTACCGGCAGCGCTTTGCGCAGCACGATCGGGCCTTCGGGGATCACGTTGGATTTCCAGATTTGAACCATGTCGTTCATGTCGACCAGGCCCGCATCCACCGCCTTGCGCAGCGCGCCCGAGTTATACCCGTCTTCCCAGTTGCCCTGAGCGTCGGCCCAGGTCACGCCACCGTCTATGTCGCCGTTGTTCACCGCGACGATGGTCTGTTCGTGGCCGCCGGTGAACTTGACCTCACCAAAGTATTCGCCGCTCTCCATGGTCACGCCGTCTTTGTACTGCGGAATCTCGATCGACGGAATCAGATAGCCCGAGGTTGAGTTCGGGTCGCCAAATCCAAAAACCTTGCCTTCCATGCTGTCCAGCGACGTGATGCCGCTGTCTTTGCGTGCGAAACCGATCGAGTGATAGCCGATCGAACCATCCACGTTCACCTTGATAAGCACCGGCTCAACCGCTTCGGGGTTTTGCAGGTAAGTCGCGGCATAGGAAGACGCGCCCAGCCAGGCCATGTCGATGGTGCCGCCCAGCAGACCTTGAATGACGCCATTATAGTCGGCAGGGGCAAACAGCTTGGTTTCAACACCCAGCGCCTCGGTCGTATAGTCCGCCAGACATTGGTACGAATTCATCCGGTCTTGCGCGTTTTCGCCGCCCAGAATGCCGATGCGGAATTCGCTGATGCCTTCGGCGAAAGCGGCTGTGCTCAGGGCAGTGGTTGCGGCAAGCGCCAATGCGAGGGTCTTTTTCATCATTGTCTCCAGTTGGTTAGATGAAGGTGGCCCGCGCTATGCGCGGGTGGGAAACTGGCTCAGACGTAGGCTTCGGCTTCGCGGACCTCGGGTCTGTCCAGTGTTTCGATCTCGGTAGATGTGGCCGCCTCGGAAAAATCCGCACTGGCCCCGTAGATGTCGCGCGCGACACCCGTGGTGAGCTGCGCAGGCGTGCCGTCAAAGACGATGCGACCGTCCCGCATCCCGATCACGCGATCACAATACCGGCGCGCGGTATCCAGCGTGTGAAGGTTTGCGATCACCATGCGGCCATCTTCTTCGTGAATATTGCGCAGCGATTGCATCACCACCTGCGCATTCATCGGATCAAGCGAGGCGATCGGTTCATCCGCGAGAATGATCTTGGGGTCCTGCATCAGCGCACGTGCGATGGCCACGCGCTGCTGCTGCCCGCCGGACAGGGCCTCGGCCCGCTTGGGGGCCTGTTCGGCGATACCCAGCCGGTCGAGAATCTCGATCGCTTTGTGAATGTCCGATTGCGGATAAAGGTTGAACATCGTCGCAAAAGTCGAGCGCTTGTTCAAAGTGCCGTGCAACACATTCGATACCACATCCATGCGGGGCACCAGATTGAACTGCTGAAAGATCATCGCACAGCGGGACTGCCAGTCCCGCTTGGCGGCACCGCGCAGGGCGGTGATCTTTTCACCTTCAAAATCGATTGTCCCGCTGGTGGCGTCGCTGAGGCGGTTGACCATCCGAAGCAGGGTGGATTTACCAGCCCCGGAACGACCGATGATCCCGATCATAGTTGGTCTGTCGACAGAGATGTTGGCTGCATCCACAGCCGTCTTTTCTCCGAACCGCTTGGTCAGCGCATCGATTGTTAGCATATCGCCCCCATGATTAGGGGGCAGATAAGCGCGCTACGCTACATCTGCGTGACGGTTTTGATTCAGTTTCTTGGCATTTGCGAAACAAATTTGTGACAGCTGCCCGCGCCTCGAACGGCCATGAGCGCAGCTAGGCGCCATCCATCAAGGTTCTCTCCCCGCTGCGTGCAATCAACCAGAGCGAGACGTAGTACCGCAACCGGGTGGCCTTCTTCGTTTTCGAATGCGATGGCGTCAGCCGGTCTCCGGTTCCATCGAAGATCTTCCCGCAAAGCAGAGACACGCGGCGCGGCGTCTTTTTCAAGCGTATGCGGTAGGCCATACCTTGCAGGCGCTGCTGCATCGCATCCCATCGATCAGGATTAATTGTGGGGTCGTGCTGACTTTCGTGCACTGTATTCTTGTGCCGAATGCGCCCGGCATAGATCGGGTTCGTCAGAATGTGATGGATATGCCCGCGAACAAAGGCACCGCCGCCACGGGTCTCACCCAATGACAGCGTCCTTCGCCTGGTGCGCAGTAGCAAAGCGTCAGCCTTTTCCTTCATCTGCCGGATCGTGCCATGTTGTTCGTAAAGCGCGTAGAGCGTTCGGATCGTCTGGGCCTCAGGTTCGTTAATCTTCAGCGTTCGACCATCCGGATCGTACCCCATCGGTACCTGCCCGCCCATCCAGAGGCCCCGGCGTTTCGAGGCTGCGATCTTGTTCCGGATCCCTTCGGCTGTTACTTCCCGCTCGAACCGGGCGAAGCTCAGCAGCATGTACAGCATCAGCCGCCCCATGCTGGGCGCCGTGTTGAAGGACTACGTGACCGAAACGAACGAGGCAGTGGCTCCGTCAAGGATATTGATGATCTGGTCGATCTTTCCGCTCCGTATGTCAGCCAATGGCTGCTGCGAGGCCGGGCGTTCCAGCAATCCGCCAGAGAAACCGCCGTCGTCGTGCTGATCGTCGAGCAGCACCCAGCCTTCATGTTTCTGGCTGGCGACATAGGCGGCACAGGCCTCCCGCTGGGCATGCAGCGAGTTGAGCTCCTGCTCCAGCCTTACGGGTGTAGTGGCGCAACGGGTTTTCGCCATCGGCTGCCTCCCGCCCTTCGGGAGAGCCCGAAGAACCGTGGACCCGACCATGTCTTGCCGGTGATATGCTTTGCAACGGCCGAGAGCGACGGCCAGTCTTTCCCATCCATGCGATAGCCGTCCTCGGTCACCTCGACCTGGTATGTCTGGCCATTCCACTCGCGCAGAAGGTGCGCGCCCAATCGGAGGTCACCGTAGCTAATATGTGCAATCGCTTTGCCTTCCGCGATCTGTCGCAGCTTACACAGCGTCGCCGCCGGCGGACCTCCCGAAGAACGGCATTGCTCTTCATAAGCCACCGCCTTGCGCATGAACGCCACGGACAGGTACGGCGAAGGAGGAGACTGAAATAGCTCCTCCCAGGTGGCGATCCGGGTAGGGTTTACCGGGCATCGGTGGCCTCGGCCCATGCAGTCTCACCGGCATTGGCGGGCGTGGTCGAGATCCGGTAGCAAGTGGCTTTGCCTTCTCCGGGCTTTTCGCCCATCACCTAAACGCGCAGCAGTAATTGCGTTGCGAGCGCTCGCAGTAAGAAAATCCAATTTAAAAGCCTGGCTCAGAGCCTACCAATGCCGACGTCGCGTTTTCGAGTATGAAAGCGGTTCGGATCCAGTCGTTGGCATGGTGAGCCAACCGGCTAAGACTTAAATGCACTTCAAGCGCTCGAAGGTTCCTCCTTCGATAGTTGGCGTTGAAGCAAGACGCCACCAAAACTGACTGCGAGCCCAAAGTTCGCAAGTCGTAAGGTTGGCCGAACGGCAGCTTCTCTTACCCCGGATTCAAAGGGGTCATCCGGTTACCCTGATGAAAAGATGCGTCCATCCATCAGCTTCCGCGCCGTACGAATAACTTCGGCCTTGGTAACGGTTCCGTTTTCCAGATGTCCGACGACGGTCATTTCGCCGGTAGGATGCTCGATCGACAGCATCTTGACATCACCGTCGGGCACATTCGCCAGATCATTGCCAATGGCACCGGGTGTTAGACAGGCGGTGGCAATACTCACAGCGCCGAAAACACCAATAGACTTGTGGCATTGGTGCGGGATGAACGTACGCGTCGCGATTGCGCCACTATTTTGCGGGGTTGAGACCATGGTCACTTTGGGCACGGATTTCTGCGTTACATCGCCAAGGTTCATCATCGGCCCGGCCCTAAGCCGGATTGCTTCCAGACGCGCGCGCAGAGTGTCATCTGTTTCTAGCTCGGAAGGTGTCTCCTTGCCGGTGTACCCCATGTCTGACGCGCGCAAGACAATGCATGGCATGCCGTTGTCGATCAACGTCGCCTCGATACCGTCGATCACGTCACAGGCATTACCCGTCGGAAGAAGTGCCCCACAGGTTGAGCCTGCGGTCTCGCGAAAGGCAATCGGAACGGGCGCGGCCGTTCCGGGAACGCCATCGATACGCGTCGTCCCGCTGTAGCTAACCCGCCTTGCTGGAGTTAGCACCCGAGCAACCGCGATCTGGCCGGTGTTTTCCATAAAGATTGATACCGGGGTTTCGCCATCTCGAGGTGCCACAAGACCACGTTCGATTGCGAAGGGGCCAACCCCGGCGAGGATATTGCCACAGTTCTGTGCATCCGTGACGATGGGTTGATCGACGAAAACCTGTAGAAACAGATATTCGACATCAATGCCGGCCCGTTGGGATGGTTTGACCACTGCGACCTTCGAAGTGAGCGGGTCCGCGCCGCCCATCCCGTCAATCTGGCGCGCGTCGGGCGAGCCAAACATTGAAAGCAACTGAGTGGCGCGTGCGCCAGGGTCAGCCGGAAGGTCGCTCGCGAGAAAATAGCCGCCTTTCGAGGTGCCCCCGCGCATCCACATAACGCGCGTGCCATTACTCATAAGTCAGACCCTTCGAAGCCAAACGGGGGCGGAAATCGTAGATGTCGAGCCCAAGTTCGCCAGCAGCAAACCGCTGGCGTTTCTCTTCTTCTGCTTCCATGCGCTTTTGTGCCGCTTGCAAGACCGCTTCTGCGGTTTCTCTCGGTACGACACAAACGCCATCATCGTCCGCGACGATAACGTCGCCCGCGTTCACCAGTGCGCTGGCGCAAACTATGGGCACGTTGACTGATCCAATGGTTCCCTTGATTGTGCCCTGTGCCGACACGGCTGTCGACCAAACATGAAAGCCCATTTGCCGCAAGTCCCGCGTGTCGCGTACGCCTGCATCGATTACCAGTGCGCGACAGCCCTGTGCCATCGCAGAGGTGGCCAAAAGGTCGCCGAAATAGCCCATGTCGCACGCTGTAGTAGGGGCCAGCACCATGACATCACCGTCCTGCAACTGCTCGATTGCAACGTGGATCATCCAGTTATCCCCCGGCGGGGCGGAGATCGTCACAGCGGACCCCGCAATGGCAATGTCCTGTTGGATCGGGCGCATGTTGGCGGTCATCAGCCCGGTCCGCGACTGCGCCTCATGCACGGTTGCAACGCCGGCTTCGCCAAGGCGGCGGATAACGTCAGTGTTCGCGCGATCAATGTTCTGAACGACAACACCCATCAGTTTTCTCCCACAGGTGGGGTTCCGTGAGTGTGGAATGATTCAATCGTCTTCAACCCCCAGGCCTGACCCTTCTTGCGGTCTGCTTCAGTCCAAACGACTGGCTCCCAATCTGGAGCAAGGATCAAACGCGCACCGGCGTTGGCAAGCTCGACACGGTTGCCAGCAGGCTCCCAGACATACAGGAAAAAGGTGCCTTGAATTGCATGTTTGTGTGGGCCGGTTTCAATGTGCACGCCATTCTCCAGAAAAATATCGGCCGCGCGCAAAATATCTTCGCGCTGGTCAGTGGCATAGGTGACGTGGTGCAAGCGTCCCAGGCCGCCGCCGTGTTCTTCGGTGCAGGCAAGATCATAAGTCTTGTTGTTAATGGTGAACCAGCATCCGCCAATGCGCCCATTGTCGAGCTGGATCATCTCTGTCACCCGGCTGCCGAGGCACGTCTCCATAAAGCGGCGAAATTCAGCAACGTCGTCGGACAAAAGGTTCAAGTGATCGATCCGCCGGGGCGCTGCGCCTGTGAACCGGCTGGCGGTATTCTTCAGCGCCGATGGATCATCAGAAGGCGCGCGTTTGGTCTCGTAGTAGATCTCAAAAACATGGCCGAACGGGTCTTCAAATCGGAAGGCTCGCCCATGGCCCATGTCCCCATCATTCCAGCCGAGCGTGTGATAGCCAGAGGCCTTGATGGCTGCCACCCGTCGCTCAAGTGCCTCAGGGGAAGCAGCACGATACCCAACATGGCCGACGCCAGTCATGTCCGATGCCGTTAGCTTCAACGAGTGAAATTCATAGTCGTCCCACGCGCGCAGAAAGACAGAGTCTTTGTTGCGGCCTGACAGCTTTAAACCATAGACGCGCGTAAAGAAATCAAGGCTTTCGTCAAACTTGTTGGTCAACACTTCGACATGGCCGAGATGGGCAAGATCAAAACTCGGGTTTGTTGCTTCTGTCATTTCTTTCCCTCAAAGCTCGTCGACTGTGCGCGGGAAGATCGACTGAAAGCCCTCGGCAAATTTGCAGTCGCGTCCACCGGCCATGCCGCCGGAATTACGCTTGAAATGGTTGGCGCGTTGCTGAGCCACCCGGGTGTAGTAGTCCCAAAGATGGATCTGTCCCTCGTTGCATTCCATGGCGGCGCGCTTTTGGTCCCAGACCTCTGTGATGTCTAAGAACGTATCCGGCTTCCAGCCCATCTGCTCGGTTTGGTGCGGTTCGAATAGATAGACTTGTGGCGCGCTAAGCACCTTTTCACCCGGCTTGTGGCCCCAGGCTTGCGCAATCATACGGCAGGTTAGAGTGAAATCGGTCGTGCGCATGTGATCGGTGTTGTACGGATCATACTGGCTATGGCTAAGCATGAATGACGGTTGCACCTTGCGAATGATATCGACCACGCGGTCCTGTGACTCCTTGCCGAGGTCGAGCGGATAGTCCCCCAGATCCAGAAACTGGATATCACGAACATTGAGCGCGGCGGCCGCATTCTCGGCCTCATTGCGGCGGATCGACTTTACATCATCCAGTGATTTTCCGTCTTTCCAGAGCCGGGCACTTTCGCCCCTTTCGCCGTAAGAGAGGCAGGCAACTGACACGTCGTACCCAAGCTTCTGATGCAGTGCGATTGCCCCACCACACCGCCACACGAAATCTGCGGCATGAGCCGAAATCACTAGAGCAGTTTTTTTGTCAGACATTCGTCCTCTCCGAGTGGCAGTCCTGAAACAAACGCTACGGGTGTGATCGAAATCAGGGCTTATTGTTTCCCTTTTCTCACATGTGAGCGCGGATATTGACTATTCAGTTCAACGTCTGTTTCGATAAGAACTGTCTATGGGCGGGGTCGCAGAACAGTTGGTGCACCCTCGCCTTTTTCGGCCCAATTGGGGAAACGGATGCTTAAGCGACCGGTTCAGGATCAGTAAACAAGGTAGTTTCTCGATGATTTCGCGCAATTTGCGACACTTCCGCGTGTTTCTGGCGGTGGCGGATTTGCGAACTCCAACGGCGGCGGCAGAGAAGTGTTTGGTGTCCCAGCCAGCCGTCACTCAAGCGCTGGCCAAACTGGAACGCGAGGCGGGCGGGAAACTCTTCAAGCGGACACGCCACGGCTTTTTCTTGAACGAGCGTGGCCAGACGCTTGAAGCACGTCTGCGCCGCGCATTGGACCGGCTGGATAACAAAATGTCCGAGGTTTCACCCCGGCTCGTGGTCACTGCCACTTTTGCGCAGCTACAGGCCCTGATCGCAATGTCAGAGGCGCAAAGTTTCATGTTGGCAGCCCGCCATCTGGGATTGGCCCAACCGACCGTGCACCGGGCCATTACCCTATTTGAACAGGAAGCTGGCCGATCACTTTTCGAACGGACATCTTTTGGTCTGGTAGCGACCAAACCCTGCCGCGAGATCGCACAGGCCGCCAGAATTGCTTTTGCCGAATTTGATCAGGCCGATGCCGATCTGGCAGAATTTGACGGTCGAGAGGTTGGCAGTATCCGCATTGGCGCCTTGCCATTGTCGCGTGCGCATCTTCTGCCAGAGGCAATCGCCCGGTTTCGTCGCGATAGGCCGCTACAAACAATCACGGTCATTGATGGCACCTACAAAGAAATGCTGACAGGATTACGAAATGGTGACATCGACTGCATTATCGGAGCGCTGAGGACGCCGTTGCCGGTCGAGGATGTGGTTCAGGAACCACTGTTCTCGGACCATCTTGTTGTCGTGGCCCGGCCCGGCCATCCCCTGGAAAAGGGTGCCAATTTCTCCCTCGACGTTCTGGTTCAGCATCCTTGGGTCGTCCCGCGCCCAAATACGCCGACGCGCGAGCAGTTCGACCAATTGTTCGACAGCCAAGGCATGGCGATGCCCGATAGTGTTGTCGAGTGCGGATCTATTCTGTTGATCCGCGAGTTGCTGTCCAAAAGTGACCTGCTTGGTTGTATTTCTGAACAGCAGGTCAAACGCGAAGTCGGCGATGGCACATTGGTCGAATTGCACACGGGCATTGACTGGCCTGGACGGGACATCGGGTTAACCATTCGCAGCAACTGGGTGCCAACCAGGGCGCAGGGGGAATTGATGGATATCCTGCGGCAGGTTGCCAAAACACTTGTTCGATCTTAGCCGTTGCTTATCCTGAATTGAATGCTTCGAATTAGCCTGAACCAAAGCGCTTGGGTAGGTCTAGGGCATATTTTCTGACTGTCGGCCTTTGGGATCGGCGCTGGCGACATCAGAACCCTAACGGCCAAAGCCTGCATTTCGAGCAATGCAAAACCGTGCCGGATGTCTGTTTGTTATGCCCTGAGCAGGGGATCAGTTGACGCATTGAAGGAGAAACACTGTGCAAATTCACCTGAACGGTTTCCATGCAGGAGATCCAGATGTCCACGAACCTGCCGAGGGATATGAGGCCCCTCGCGAAGAGCCGCCGTCCGAGGTGGATGTTTTGATCGTTGGCACCGGCCCGGCAGGACTAACACTCGCGGCACAACTGGCAGCGCACCCCGATATCACAACGCGGGTCGTCGAGCGGAAACCCGGTCGAATGGTAAAGGGGCAGGCCGACGGCATTTCTTGTCGGTCGATGGAAATGTTCCAGGCTTTTGGCATTGCCGAAAAGATCATGCGCGAGGCCTGTTGGGTTAACGAGACCAACTTCTGGAATCCGGATCCAGAAAACCCAAGAGAAATTCACCGCACTGGCCGCATTCAGGATGTCGAAGACGATCTGTCCGAAATGCCCCATGTCATCCTCAACCAGGCCCGCGTGCACGACCGCTATCTTGAGATCATGGCCAATTCGACCACGAGGCTGGAGCCCGAATACTCCTGTGCGTTTACAGACCTGACCATCGACGAAGACGATGGAGAATACCCTGTCACCGTCACGATCAAACATGACGGCGGAAGGCGCGAAACCGTGCGCGCGCGTTATGTGGTAGGTTGTGATGGAGCGCGCAGCGCTGTTCGTGGTGCCATCGGGCGCGAGTTACGTGGCGACCGGTCGGGACAGGCCTGGGGCGTGATGGATGCGTTGGCCGTGACTGATTTTCCAGACTACCGGATGAAATCGCTGATCAAGTCCGAGCATGAGGGCAGCATTATCTTCATCCCGCGCGAGGGTGGCAATCTGGTTCGGATCTATATCGAGATGGATGCACTGGCCGAGGACCAAAAGGTCTCGATCAAAGACGTCACTCTCCAGAATCTGGTCGATGCAACAAATCGCGTGCTGCACCCCTACAGTATCGACGTCAAAGAAGCTCCGTGGTGGTCGATCTACGAAGTTGGCCACAGCGTGACAGACAAGTTCGACGATGTGCCTGCTGAAAAGTCCGACACTCAACTTCCGCGCGTCTTCATCGCCGGTGACGCCTGCCATACCCATTCAGCGAAGGCCGGACAGGGCATGAACGTCTCGATGGGCGACACGTTCAATCTTGGCTGGAAATTGATCGCGGTGCTGCAGGGCCGTTGCGCACCGGAGCTATTGCATAGTTATTCAGCCGAACGACAACAGGTGGCCGTGGATCTCGTTGAATTTGACCATGAATGGTCGCGGATTATTGCTGCCCCGCCCGAGGCCGGCACTGCCTTGGCAAACACACCAGTTTTCCAGCGTTACTTCATTGAGCACGGTCGGTTCACAGCGGGCCTGTCTGTCAAGTACCAACCGTCAAATCTAACCGCGATGCCAGACTGGCAGCACCTTGCCAGTGGCTTTGAGATCGGCACACGGTTTCACTCTGCACCTGTCATACGACTGGCCGATGCCAAGCCGATGCATTTGAGCCATACGCTCGAAGCCGATGGACGTTGGCGGATTTATGCTTTTGCGGGTGCAGGCGACTCCACCTCGCAGGATTCCGGCATCGGTGCGTTTTGCGCATTTCTCGAAACCTCGCCCGTTTCACCATTGTGTAAATTCACACCTGAAGGCGCCGATCCGGATGCTGTTATTGATGTGCGGGCTGTGTTCCAGACATATCACCGGGATCTGAACCTCAACGCGATGCCTGCGTTGCTGCTACCCAAAAAGGGCAAATTGGGGCTGACGGATTACGAAAAGATGTTTTGTGTCGATCAAAAAGCCGGCGACATCTACTCCATGCGTGGCATCGACCGGGAACGAGGATGTGTGATCGTTGTTCGCCCCGACCAACATGTGGCCAACATACTGCCGCTGGAGGCCCACGAAGAGCTGAGTGCGTTTTTCTCGGGCTTCCTGTTACCCGCCTGAGCACCGTGTTCTCCGCGATCAAGGGGAGGCTTCAAAACAAGAGCAATAGCCATTTCTTATCAGAGACGGAGTCCTTCGAATTGGCGCGCTCTGCAAAAAATGGAGACATTTGTCGACAATCATTTTTAACGAATGATCTGCGCGACGTCATGGAGGATGAGACATCATGCAACTTTCAACAATCATTGCCACCGCCGCAATTGGTCTTATGGCTACAACGGCCATCGCCGACGAACTTTCGCTGGCGGACTTCCAGCCGCCACAGCACTTTGTGGTCGACAAAGTATATACCCCCTTTTCGGATGCTATCGCCGAGGCATCTGGCGGCGAAGTGAGCGTGCGCGCATATATGGGCGGCGAACTTGGACCTGGACCTCTTGAGCAGTATAACCGGGTTATCGACGGCGTCGCCGACCTTGCCTTTGGATTGCCTGGGTATACCGCGTCGAATTTTCCAACAACACTTCTGGCTGAATTGCCCGGCGTGATCTCCCCCGAGACCGGGACGCAGGCGATCATCGACAACATTGATTTATTGTCCGGAGAATACCGCCGCGCCGTTCTCGTTGGACTTTGGAACAATGCGCCCAACCTGCTTCTGATGGCAGATGATCCGATTAATAGCCTGGACGACTTGCAAGGGCTCAACATTCGCGTACCGTCGCGCAACGCAGGGCTCGTGGTTAAGGCATGGGGCGCGAATCCGGTATCTATGCCCGCCCCCGCAATTTACAATGCGATGCAGACCGGCGTTATCGACGGAGCAATGACCGATGCAACCACTCTTGGCGCGTTCCGTTTGGCCGAAGTTACGAACCATGTCACTCAAGGCATGGAGACAAGCATCTCACTGTTCTTCATCATCATGAACCGCGATACCTTTGGCGATTTGTCCAACGAAGAACAGCAAGCGGTCTTGGCGGCGGGTCGTGAGGCCTCTTTGAACGGAAACGCCGCTTGGCTGGAAATTGCAGACAAGGCTCTTGCGAGCTTTGCCGAAACAGAGGGCAAAGAGGTGATTACCCTTTCGCCGGAAGAAGCCGCTCGGTTCAATGAAGCCTCTGTAGAGGTGGTCGAGGAAATCGTTACCGAGGCAGAAGCAGATGGCATCGACGCACGTGCCTACATCAGCGCCCTAGCAGCTCAATGACAACATGGCTCTTTTGAAAGAGCCCGCCTGGTTGGCGCGGGTCAATCAGGTGCCAGCTCTTCTCGCCTTCGGGGCCGGGCTTTGCCTTGTCACGATGGTTGCGGTTGTCGTGTTGGGCGTCATCATGCGCTATGCGTTCGGCAACCCGCTATTGGGAGTGAACGAGATCGTGCAACTTGTTGCGGTTGCACTTGCCATGCTGGCGATGCCCTATTGCACCAGCTCCGGCGGACATGTGCGCGTCGATCTCTTTGACACTTTGCTGGGGAAATGGGGACGTTTCTTGAGTAGTCTTTTGTTTCGCGCCCTTACCATAGTTGCTCTGTATTTCTTGTGCCGGCAGGCCTGGAAGAAAGCCGCTGAGGCCATCGAATTTACCGATGTTACCAATATGCTCGAAATACCGATCTGGCCGTTCTACGGCGCTTTATTTGCCGGGATGGCACTTTGCGCATTGATCTACGCTTTTGAGATTTTTGTCTTGATTGTCGGATGGAGAAGCGCCGATGACTGACCTGACGATCGGGATCTGCGGTATCGCCGGGCTTTTTCTGCTAATGTTGCTGCGTACACCGGTTGCATTGGCCATGCTGCTAACTGGCTTTTTCGGTGTGTGGTTTCTGGACGGCCTGCGCCGGGCAACCGCGATTATGTTCACTGAGACATATTCCTCGGTTTCGAACTACAATCTGATCGTGGTGCCTATGTTCGTCCTGTTGGGGAACATCGCATCTGAAGCCGGTTTCAGTCGCGCCCTCTATAATGCGGCTCACGGTTGGGTGGGCAGGTTTCGTGGTGGATTGGCCTCCGCATCGGTGATCGGGTGCGCAGCATTTTCCGCGGTCTCTGGTTCGTCGGTGGCGACTGCAGTCACGATCGGACGTGTGGCACTGCCAGAAATGAAGCGTTTTGGCTACGCATCAAGCTTGGCGACTGGATCAATCGCTGCTGGAGGAACTCTTGGCTTCCTTATCCCGCCATCCACCGGTTTCGTCGTCTATGCGATCTTGACTGAGGAATCGATTGGCCGCCTGTTCATGGCGGGCATTCTGCCGGGCCTGCTAATGTCTATCCTGTTTGTTGTCGCAATTTGGATCGTAACACTCCGTGATCCCAAGGCTGGCCCACCCGGAGAGCCCACATCACTGCTGGTTCGCATGCAGCTTTTTGGCCGGGCCGCCCCGCTCTTGGGCGTCATTCTGGTCTCGATCGGCGGCATTTATCTAGGCGTGTTCACTCCGGTTGAAGCCTCAGGTATTGGCGCGGGTCTGGTGATCCTTATTGCGGTGCTGTCAGGCAAGCTGACGAAAAAAGGGTTCACCAACGCCGTGCGCGATTCCGTTCGCACTTCCGCGATGCTCTACATGATCGTGATCGGAGCGAACGTTCTGAACCCGTTTCTTGCCATCACAGATATCCCTTTGGCATTGGGGGAATTGCTTACTCAGCTTGGGCTTGGCGCATACGGAACACTGGGGGTCATTTTGCTAAGCTACGTCGTGCTGGGCATGTTCCTCGACGGTCTCGCCATGCTGGTCGTGACAATCCCGATCTACTTTCCGGTGATCCTCGGCCTGGGTTTTGATCCGATTTGGTTCGGCGTGGTTGCTGTCATCGTCATCGAAATGGGAATGATCACACCGCCAGTTGGCCTGAACGTTTTTGTGGTCCGCGGGGTCGCTGGTGATGTGCCGCTGGCAACCATTTTTTCTGGTGTCTTGCCATTTCTCGTGGCGATGATCGCAACGCTAACATTGGTGATCCTCTTCCCAAACATCGCGCTCTCAATACCAAACTCAATGTTCAATTGAGGCGAGTTGTCATCAGCGTTCGCAAGATACATCTTGGCGCTTCCAAGCGGTCACTAAACCATAGGACGCCAGTGACAGCTTGGTCCCGCGCATCAATCGTTCCGACGGCGAACGTGAAGTTTTGTTTTGGCCTGATCAAGCCGGTTTGAATGACTGGTTTGGCGACTCTTGCTGCGCTTGAAAGACAAGCTGGCCGCAGGCGCGAGAGGATACTGCATCAGCAAAGGCGAAGAATCCAAAGTCGGTTTTGCCCGCCTCTACGACCACTCTGGCGCTGATATTTCGAAATTTTTTTTCCCTTGACCTCATGTTGACTTGAGCAATTACACAGGAAGCGAACACGTCCTTTTGAGCTGACAGAAAACGATGAGAGCGGAACCGAAGATGGATCGGCTGCCAAAATTCATTGCGGCAAGTGGAATGACAAATCTCGCTGACGGGGTAGCGCTTGTCGTTTGGGCCTGGCTTGCATCTCTGCTGAGCCGTGATCCACTTTTTGTGTCTTTGATGCCAGTGGCGTTACGCCTGCCGTGGTTCCTGTTTGCCTTGCCGGCGGGTATCGTAACGGATCGGGTAGACCGGCGTCGGCTGATCCTGTCAATGGATGTGATCAGGGCGGTCGCTTTCGGATTGGCGGCCTTCGCTGTCTGGACATCTGCGCCTCTCGTTGCCGCGCCGCAAAACGGGACTGCCAATCCGATGTTGTTTGGTGCATTGCTTGTCTGTGCATTTCTTGTGGGTACTGCGGAAGTGTTTCGGGATAACGCGGCACAAACCATGCTGCCAGCCATCGTCCCGCTCGAGAAATTAGAAAGCGCAAATGGGCGGCTTTGGAGCGTTGAGCTCGTGGGCAATTCTCTTTTGGGGCCAGCTCTCGGAGCGTTTTTGGTAGCGTCAGTGATCTGGCTTCCGTTTGCCCTTAACGCAGTTGCATTTTCGGTGGCTGTTCTGCTGATGCTCGGTTTGCAGGCGCACTATTCCCCTCCATATGCCAATACTCATAACTGGCGCAGTAAATTGCGCCAGGGCTTGGATTTCCTAAGGCGCATGACATTGCTTCGCCTTCTTGCAGTCCTGACGGGGGTATGGAACCTGTTGCATCAGATGGTCGTAATCGCGCTTGTTTTGCATGTGCAAGAAAACCTTGTACTTGAGGCGTGGGGCTACGGATTGATCCTGGCAACGGCTGCGCTTGGCGGCATAGCTGGCGGTTTTCTCGCTGAACGCGTGGTCCGTTGGATGGGAGCGGGCGCCGCAGCGCAATGGATGACGCTGGCGTCAGCAGTGGCTTTCATCGCGATCCCACTTGCGCCGAACGGCATCGCGTTGGCATTGGTGCTGGCGGCCTTTGAGTTTACCGGCTTGATCTGGAACACAGTTTCGGTCTCTTACAGACAGCGGGCCATTCCAGACGAACTTTTGGGACGCGTGAACAGCATTTACCGACTTTTGGCGTGGGGAATGATGCCTGTGGGTTTGATACTGTCAGGGTTTATCGTCAGCATTGCAGAGAGCATATTCAGCCGTGACACCGCATTGATAATGCCATTCGTCGTGGCAGCCTTTGGGGCAACGGCATTAGCAATATGCGCTTGGAAACCACTTGCGAAAGGTTTCGCAGAGAGCTTGCCGTAACATTCAGGTCGCGTTCCAGCGGCCTCGGCCAAGACAAATCAAAAGTGCAGGTACAGAAAAATGGGTATGTTGCTAAAGGGAAAATGGGATCGCGCCGTAGATCAATCAATGTTGAAAGGCTACTATCGTCGCGAACAAAGTGCTCTGCAGACTTCAATCGACAGGCAGCAATTGGTCGAAACGTCCGACCGCTTTTTCCTTATAGCCTCGGCGAGTTGCCCGTGGTCTCATAGCGTTGTTATCGCGCTTGTGCTCGCGGAGCTGACGGAAACGATAGAGATCCAATGGGCTGGCGGTCCGCGCCGCGAAGGCTATGGCCTCATGCCAGGTGGGCCGCTGCCAAATCGTTCCGAATTTCGGCATGTACATCAATTCTACACATCAACAATTCCAGACTATACCGGGCGCGCGACAGTTCCGGTGCTGTGGGATGCGACTCGTCGCCAGATCCTATCCAACTCTTCACTGGATATAATCAAAGCCGTTGATGCCGTCAGCACCTCGGTTGACTTTCGACCCGCTGATATTGCCAAGGACGTCGATGCATTGACGCAGCATATCTTCGACGGGCTTTCTAATGCTGTTTATCGGGCTGGAAAGTCTCAGAAACAAGAAGAATACGATCATGCGGTGGATCTCGTCTTTCGCACATTGGACGCACTGGAGGAACGGCTGGAGGGAAGGACTTTCCTTTTTGGAAGCAACTTAACCCTCGCGGATATCAGGCTGTTCGCGACCTTGGTACGCTTCGACACCGTCTACGCGACGCACTTTCGCTGCACACGGAAAAGGCTAATAGATTACCCGGAACTATGGCGCTTTACACGGCAGATTTATCAGATGCCTAGCATTCAACCGACCGTCGATTTCAATGAAATCCGCTACGGCTACTATGTGAATGACGGCGACCATAATCCACACGGTATTGTCGGACAACAACCAGAAATCGACTGGGAAAGCCGCGAAGGTTTTGCCGAATAGCCGTCGTCATTCCATTCCACCGCACCGGTCTTTATGAGCTCCTGACCAGTCATCCGCTACGCGTTACATACTCGCTGCTTTGAGCGCGGAACCCGACCTCTTCTCAAGCTCAATCGAAATGACAGCTTTGCAAAAATACTGTCGTTCGGTCAGTGCGCTTGGATCAGACAAAGGCCGTGAGCGTTCAGTAGCCAACGGCACTCGTCGTTGCGGCGCGGGCCGCCAGAACGGACTTTCGCCGCAGCCACGAAACCAGGATTGTTACCAATTCACAGGTCGTTGGACAGACCCGCCGTTGACTTTCTCCGCGCCAATGACTGGTCCATCTCAAAACCGGGCATCAAAAAAACTGAAGGACAAAGGGAGAGGCTGCGTGTGCACCACATACGCGCATCAAGGTGCGCGTTTATGCGCGTTGTGTGCGATGAACTTATTGGGCTACGGCAGAGTAAACGTGCTTAACACCAAGGGGCTGTCAATGTGCAAAGCACCCGAACAATCTTGATATTAAAAATCATAGTGACGACCGGTACGCTGGTTTACGGCATTGTGCCTGCTATCGCAGATTTGAACGAAACCCATCTCTATAATCCGGATTGGAGTCCACACGCACGCGTGCACGGCGCGTGGTTTTTGTTCTTTGGAGCATTGATGTCGTTTTTGGCGCTTTTTCTGCTGTGGATACGCAATGACATCGTCCTTCCGATCGTAATTGGCCTCTGTTTTGTCGCCGGGTTTTGGCTGGCCTTTCTTACGTCATCTTTCTATGGGGGAGCGCTGGTGGACCCCAACGGCGTAGAAGCGCGCATTCTAGGCCTCGAATCCAACGTCTTCGTGTTCTCGGTCCTGTCTGTTGTTTTTGGAGGCTCTTTGTATGTCGTGCTTCGAAGCCACAAACCGGACACAAAATAATTTATTCTGCTTCCCGAGAACAGTGCCGCGCCGCGCGCGCTGCGGCTTATCCAATCGGTTCCACCGCAAGATCGTCCATGAAACTCCGCTGTTTTACGGCATCCTTGATCGCGCTCAAGCAAAACTGAACGCGCTTTGACCGATGCGCATCTCGGTGGGTCACTGCCCAAAGCGGTGCCGTCCAAAGCCCAGCCTCAACAATCACTGACACAAGTCCGGCTTTGTCGGCGACGTAGGTGGGTATTGTTCCCAAGGCTTGGCCGTCGAACACAAGTGTGGAGAGCACTTGGGCGTCATCGCTGCGCAGTTGAAACTGTGCATCAGGGACATTGTCGAGGAGCCAGGCGAGCGGTCCAACCCGAGGACCATCATTTAGTGGCCCTGCAAAGATATGACCCTCCAGGTCATGCACGTCCTTCGGATGTCCGTTGCGCGAAATGTAGGCCGGACTGCCGTACAAGCCAAAGCGTATCTCTCCAAGCGACTGAACAACATATTCTGGGATCTTCGGCTTCTGGCCTATCCGAATGGCAATATCAACTTTGCCGTCTTCGAGAGCCTCAATGCCAACCCCCGTCAAACAATGAATATACAAGGAAGGCGTGTCCGAAACCTCCGCAGCGAGGTATGGCATAAAAGTCTGCGCCATGAGGGATGTGGCGGTGATTGTAACACGCCCTGATACCGAACCCTGATCGATTTGCTCCGCAGTCACTATCTTGGCGATGTCTGATTGCGCGCGCTGCACCACACTTGCAAGCTCAAGCGCCGCTGGGGTGGGCGTATAACCTCGCGCGTGACGCAGAAAGAGCCGGACGCCGAGGCTATCTTCCATAAGATCGACGTGCCGGAGCACGGTTGCGCGATGAAGCTGCAGCTCGCGTGCCGCGGCGCTCACAGTACCGTGCCGCGCTATTGCAGCGATCGTTCGAATTTGAAACCATCGATCCATGGAATTTTGACCTCTTTTGGTGTGCCTCAAGCGTTATCCGGGGCAGTGGGATTCTTTTGGTTTCGTGGAGGAATATGGTGTCAGATTTTCGATCGTTGCAGTGGCGGTACTTGCATCATTGATAGTGAAGCTTACGCCAAACTGGCATGGCGACGCGAGGGGCCTTGTCCGAACCCATTAACGACGGCACGGTTTCCGGAACGGGTAACGCCCGCTTCTGGTTTTGGGCACTCCGGCTCGACGCTCGCGTGGGCCCTTGTCGGCGAGTTGTTCAGACCAAAGTCCATTCTGCCAAAGGGTCGCAGCGCAGGTGCCTGACCAAAACCGGCGGACCAGATCAAGACAATGGTCAAAAAAAATCAGAAGCATTCTCCGAGTTTTAAAATTAAGCATTCGATCTTTCTTAGTCGTTGGCAATAGCTGCAAAACGCGCACTAAGACGCGCGTTTGGATGCCTTGTCTGAATGATCAACACCGCGACAATCTGCACAACGGTTTTCAGCATTCGGGCAATAGCAGGGTACACCATGTCAAGAACGAAGCGCACGATAACGGTTGGATTGGCCGTCTTTGCTGGGTGGTTGGCGGTTGATTCAATCGGCCAAAATATTTCAGATTCGGATAGGCGTGGTTTGGGAACCGACGCCAGTCGCCCGAAAAATTCTTAAGCTCTGTCCACCGGATGCGTCAGGCTACAATTTCAAAGCGGACGCCGGGTATGGATATGCCAGTCGGAACGATGACTATGTCCATGGGTCTGTCTCCCTTTTGCACCGGGTGAGCGGTATTAACCTGCATGTAGCACATGGTCAGTACGATGATGGCCGTTTTTATGCCAATACCAAAGCAGGGATCATTGGTGATTTTCTGGGCTTTGGAGAAAGCTACAAAACTGCGTTTTCGCTGCAGCGAACGTATGGGGATGACCTAAACGGCGAGGGAACCTCAATAAACTATACCTCTGCCTCCACGGTTCAGAACCTTGGCCCAAATCTGCAACTTTATGTACAACTTGGCTTGCAGGAATACGATGACACGGTGAACAGTTACCTGGATGGCAAAATCACATTTGCCGGGGTTCGTTACGTCTTTGACTTTTGAGGCTTCGACTTTCAGCCTGTCCAACTGGACGAGCCCCAACGCAATCGACCTAACGCCAAGAGCTTACGCAGGCCGTCGTGCTGCAATCATGATCCCTGCATGAAGGACGACCACGACGACCGCAGAAACGACGTGGATCACCGTGTTTGCGGAAATGGTCGAGTAGATCCAGATAGCGCCGGGTATGAAGAGCACGATCGCGGTCCAGAGACCGGGGTTATAGGATCGGAACATAACCGCCCAAACGACATGAACGACACCGTTGATTGCCAAGAGATACGCCGCGAGAACTCCCCACTGAGTGTTGATACTGTAGAGATAAAAAACTGCAAGCAGAAAGAACCATACGAAAATAACGTTGACGATCCAGACATCGCGGGCTGATAAACCGCGCTTTTCTGGCCCCATCATACCATTCAAGAAAAGGGCAAACCGATTGTCATCATGTTCCTCAAATTGGTGGAACATGTATATCGGCAGCGCGGCGAAGACCGAGAGTTCGACAGCGGAACCAATAAAGGGATAGAGCCCAATTAAGAGCAAAGCCATAGGCGGCGCAGCATAGGCCCAGTTCCGGAAAAGGCGTTCAATCATCGGGTTCATCAACCCATCTTTAAGGCGCTCTAGGCGCAAAGTGCAGATGGTTAATCCAATCTAACTGTGTTTGCGCTGACGGACTATCAAAAAGACGGCCAGGCCGGTTGCCCGCCAGATCTTCCAAAGTTCCATCAATCATCACCGAATAACCGGTACTTGACCAAGGTCTGCGCGGTATGAAATTCCAAGTGCTCTCCCCAGAACCGAGCATAATCTTGCCGGGTAAGATCGCACCGTCGCTGTCCAGAACACGTATGCGGTATGCAAGCGATACGTGGTCATGTGGGCTGCCCAGATCAATAGTCAGCGGCTGCAGGGTCGATGCTTCAGGTGTTGAAATGACCCATTGAGATGGCGCGGGAGCTACGTTGTCCGGTGCTTCCACAGAAAACCGATGTCGCGCATCATCCCCGATTGCGCAACCCTCAGCATCCATCGCACTTCCCGAAACCAAGAGTGTGTATGACTGATCTACTGCCAGAGCCCTTCCGAGTTGGTCATGTGCTTTCAGCCCAGTCTTGACCCGACCCGGATCCAGCACCAAGGTCAATCGTCGTTGATCGACTGACCAAAGGTCTACTCGATTGGTCAAAAAGACGCCGTCGATCACGACCCCGTTGTCGTCCAGGAGATGTACGTTGCGAAGACCTTCGTCAATGCCCATCGACCGCGGAAAATAGACATACATTCGCAGCAAGTTCTCTGGTAGCACCTCAGCTGTCGGATAGATCTCGACTTGCTCTGAGGTCGTTGCCGGACAGTTTGCTGCGTTCGCCGTCGTTGCCATGGATAGTAAGAGCGCCAGGCAAACACCCAGTTTTCTCATTGCCGGATCTGACCTGGGAAACCTTCGTCAGATTTCAGCATATTCTGGAACATTCGCACACCCGTAGACATCGGGTCATCTGCATAAGCATAGTCTGGGAAGTTATATTCGCTGATAAAGTCACTCAACCTAAAGAAGGAACCTTTTCTGAAAGATACAAGCTCCATCGCGCCGGTGTCGAGATCACGACGCATTGCCAGCAGGAACTGCGGATCTTGGTCAGCAACATGTACCACCCCAGAAAGCGGCAACGGTACCGTGCGAACGCCGGATGTTGCACCCAGGTAGGGCACCGGCTCAGACAGGCCGGGACTGGCCGCCGCTGCCGTAAGATCATCCAAGGCGATCAGATCGGCGTCCATTTCGCGGTTCACCACCAACACATAATTGGAGATTTTGCCCTGCTGGTCCACCGATGCAAAAGAGATGACATCTATGGGCGTATTGCCATATCCAAGCTCTGCAATCGTTTTCCCGGTAACATGTGCCCCAGCCTCGAGGGCGTCCACGGGTATCGTAACAAGTGGTGTGCACGTATAGGCGGCAACCGTGGTTGGCACGCCATCAAGGTCCACAACAGCCATCGCGCGGATCGGCGCGCGGGTCTCATTCTGATTGTGAGCCGCATGATAAATCTCGATGCTGCTTGATGTTGACTTAGCCTCAAACGGATAAGGCACCCGGCGTAAAGTTGACGCAAACTCTCCTGTCGAAACGCCGGACACAAAGAGTTCTCCATTTGCGAAGTCTAGATCCGTGATGGTTAGGGAAGGTGCAGGTATGTCGCGCCAAAACGTGACGTTTGTATCTGCTGCGTTTTCCAAGACAAAGCGCGACGAAGAAAGTGCTGCAAGATCAAGACGACGAACGATCCCGTCTCGCGATATAGAAACCACCTCATGTGTCTGAACGCCATCAATGCGTGCGGTTACAGACACATATGCATTGCGGGTGACGGGGTGCACCGCCAGATCGCCGTAGATCAGCCGTCCTTCGGAGCCGAGCGCGCTGCTGACCAGAGGGTCCAAATCAAGCAAGTTGAACGCAACGTCCTGTACAGGCTGTGAACCTTCCGCTGTCAAGACGTACGCAGAGATGCTGGCATCATATGAATCTGCAACGAAAAGCACGTTGTCAGGTCCAAATTCGAGCAAGCCCGCAGACCTAGGCATGTCTGCTATTGCTGGGCTTGCCAAGGATGCTAACGAGCTAAGTAGCGGTGCCAGTCGCAATAAAGTCATTGTAATCTCCTAACGAAGTTGAGAATTGACAGCTTAAGACCGCAGTCCACTTAACCTTCATTAAAGGCCCTTCGTATTGGGCGCACAACGTATCCCAGCGCGCACTTGGTGCGCTTTCATGCGCCATATCTTTAAAGCGGCCAGTATCTCAGAGCTGATCTTCAACTGAAGCCATTTTCGGCCTTTGTGAGCTTCACTGCCGTTTGTGCATAGTGCGGCACGGGTATGATGGGTTCTGAGAGGTCATCTTCCCTACGGCGCAAGAATTGCAGCTTTAGCGAAACCGAGCCTTTGCCAAAGTCCTATCGGAACGAGGGCTTTGGGGAGCCAAGAAGACCTTGCTACTCGGTCAAAGAAGGTACGCTTGCTCAATCTCGATTGAAAGGCTAGACGAGTAACAGGTCGGTGGTGATACCGACCGATGGAGATTTTATGTCGTCGATTGCGGCCCACCGCTAAGGTCCACCGAACGGGACTAGCTTGAACCAGAAAGACTTCCGAGCGTGATGCCGGAAGCTGTTTCGGCTTAGATAAACGCAAGGGACAATCTGTTGAATTTCTCAAAGCGCGAGCGGCGTTTTTTGCATGTGCTGGCGCAGGGTGGAGCGATCCGTTCCGCGCGCATCGTGAACTACAACGCGCTCAAAGTCTCATGTTTCACGCGTGATGGGCATCTACGGACCGACTGTTTGCTGAAGCTATTCGACCGCCTCGAGAAGCGGCCGTTCACCAAATCTGTGATCGGGCGGCCTTCTCCTGCCACAAGGCTCGGCATCCGCACCGTAAACCCTCAATGCGACGACCGATACCGATAAGGATATTCGAACAATGGTAAACTCAATCATCAAATCCACAACTTCCAACGACATCGCGGGGTTAACGACCGTATTGGATGAAACCAAACTATTCCCAAGCGAGATGCTCTCAGAAATGTTGGCGCCGGCCTTGGAGCGCACGACGGACGCCTTTTGGCTCACGTGTCACCACTGCGGCGAGGCGGTTGGCCTCTGCTATACAACGCCTGAAGAGATGGCCGACGGAACTTGGAACATGCTCGCGCTTGCAGTGCGTCTGGACCTGCAGGGCAACCGTCTGGGTTCTGCGCTGGTCAGTGCAGCGGAGCAGCGCCTGAAAGACAAGAGGCAGCGTATTCTGATCGTGGAGACTTCTGGCAAAGACGATTTTACGCGCGCCCGCAAGTTCTATACCCGGAAAGGTTTTGAAGAAGAAGCGCGGATTCGCGACTTCTGGGCTGACGGAGACGATAAGGTGATCTTCCGAAAGGCTCTCTGACAAGAATGTCCTTCACCAGTGACACGGCGGAGGACTTTCGCAAATCTGCTATTCGTGCAGCGCGCAGCATCAAATGCGATGGGCTCGTTCAGACACTCGCTACAGATCGGCATGAACGACCACTTCTTGTACCTTGCGTAACGTGGACTAGAGAAGAAGAGCACACTTCTCGCCCTTGTCTCACGGAAATCTGGACCAACGATCTCAATATCAATAATTGGACGCTGAAACAAAGACATTCTGAATTTGATCAAGTAAAATAGGCTGGTTGCCTGACGCATCCGGGCTTTGATGAGCGAACGCCCTGTTTCCACGCCCGATCTTGGGCTGGTCAACGTGTCCAACCTGAATTTCTTTCGCTGCCCACGCCTCTTTCAGCTTGGAGAGTCGAAGTGGATAAAACTCAATGGCACATCGCGCTCGAGCATTTGATGCGCAAGAAATTTGGATAAGCGTCGCAAGCGCAGTTCGCGGCAGAGGCCGGGCGGTTTGCGGACAGACCTGCCCGCAGCAATCTAAATGACAAAGACTACCGTGCCCATTGCTGCCGTTCGGAAACGAACCCTGATGCTGCGTTGCGGAACGTCAAAGCGAACCTTAGTCGAATCCGCTGCATTTGGTTTTCACAGATGCGCAAGCCGCTGGACAGAGCCGGCCTTGCCATTATCGTGCCGACCGCCGGCTATCGCAAGACACTGCGCGTACAGGATAGTTTGTGGCGTGAGAAGGTAGGTTTGCACGACCACTTGGAAATTGAATGAAACTTACAATACGACAGCAGGCCACGTCGCTGCCGGTCGGGCTGGCTCTGGACCTGACCTGGTTCTAGCGCACGGCTGGCCTTGGTCTTCCTTTTCCTGGCATCGCGTCCTTCCCGAGTTGGCCAATTCTTTTACTGTCCACTGGTATGACATGCCTGGATACGGCAAATCCGATAAAACAACGAACCAGCGTACCTCTCTCGATGTGCAAGGTGAGGTGTTCGCCGAGATGATGAGCCATTGGGGTTTATCCAACCCAAGATACAACCCCATTGGAAACCTCTAGTAACCCCAATGGAAACAGCGCCCTAGAGGTCGAAGTTAAGATGCTCCGTGAGCAAATGGCCCAAGTTCGTTCCTTGAACGAACGGGAGCGGCAAGTTCTGTTGGATCAGATCGAAGCATTGAAGCAGCAGGCACAGCGTTAGAGCCGCGGACACGTGCAGGCGCTCGCCGCCTTAACCGATCAGCGTGACAGGGCAGCAGAGCAGCCAAAGCGTGACCTGTTGGCACGCTTGGGCTTTTGATTAGGTAGCTTTTTTCCGGCGGCGAGCGAGTGCGCCGAAACCGAGGAGGCCAGCGGCAAGCAAAGGAAGGCTCGCTGGTACCGGGACAGGAGTAATGGAGCCAGAACCGCCAAATGAGAAATTATCCACACCTTCCCATGTGATTACACCAGTAAACAACAGAGATGTGATCTCTTGCGTTGAAGTGAAGCCTACAAAGGCTCCTGGACTACCCGGAGCCAAATCCGGTGCGGTAAAACTGTACGATTCCAAAAGCCCACCGGTGCCGAAGATAGACACGGACGCATTCTGAGATGTTCCAGAAAGATCACCGAAATTGCCTGCTACAGAGAAAACGCCAGAGCCAAAACTCGCCGTTATCGGAGCGTCATTGTTCGAAAACAGAATTGCAGAATCGTATGGAGTTCCGGAAATTGACGCATTGGCTCCCCCAACGCCCAAAGTTCCAGATGAAACGCTGAAGGTCACGCCAATAAGAGTGAGTGAGGACTGGGTGAAGAAACCGAACCCATTGTCTGGGACCAGTCCTTCAAAATCAATAACGGTCTGCGACCCAGCCGACGAGTTGTAGAGCGCCGCATTTGTAAAAGTCGCTCCGTCCGATAAACCTGCAGACAGCGCCAGTGCTGTTGCGACAATAGTAAGATACTTCAGGCTTCCCCCAAAAGATTACGTTAAGGAACATTAGGCCCCTTTGTTTGCAGGCGAAAACGTGGCTTCTGCCAACAATCTTTCATCCCCCCGCAAGCCTCAACAATCTGCCTAAGTATATGACATTGTGCCCAAAAATAAGACAAACGGCCAACCCGTCGGGGCTGGCCGTCATTCCGTTCGCGGTCATCGGCTTCCCAGCCTGTACGGCCTGACCATTCTACATGAAAATTCTGTTCTGCAAATATCCTCGGGGGGTTTGGGGGCAGACAGCCCCCATTGGCGGCATGAGCCGCCGCTTAGCGAAGCTTGTCTTGTTTCTTTGCCCACGCGACGAAAGCCGCGCCGGCGTTCTTGGGAGGGTTTCCCTTGGCGGTTTCTGCCGTGGCGAAGTCCAACCAGTTCTGGCGTAGCACGTAGTAATCCCAACCGAGTGTGCTTGCGATCTTTAGCGCTTTTTCCTCTGACCAGTTGGGTAAGCTGATCGTCGGCACGTATTCGTTTGCGGGCTTGGTGCGAGGGCGAACAATCACAAGATCGTTGTCGTCTAGCTCGAAGCGGTAGAAGGGCGTTTCGTCCTTCTCGATGATCTCGCGGAGGTTATGGCGAAAGCGCTTAGCAGGGGCGTTGCTGCCCGTTTTGGTTTGCAGGTTGGCAAGGCCAATCTGCCATTTGGGAGAGTTGCCGCAGTGTTTGCGGGCTATCTCATACAAGCGGCGCTCAAGCGGCCGTCTGAGACGGAAATACTTGGGTGAGATCATCACGTCCTGATCGGCTTGAATCGCCCGCATAAGCCGGTCAGACAGCACGATCTCGCAATAGTCTAGGCGGAAGGTATCTTCGTGACGCACGAAGCCACCGTCGTCGATCATGCCGAACACTCGGGTTTCGACCTTCCCACCAGCCCGAATGTTGGTCTTGAAGGTCGCCCCGCGCAGGCGCGTATGCATCCCGTCTTTGAACGCAGAGGGTTATAACACCAGCTTCGATTCAAGATCCAAGAGCGGCTAAACTTCGCTAAGCCATTTGATTACTGCCAAGATCTGAGTCGGCGCGTTCGGCATGACTGAGGGTATCGTTCACCTTTAGAATTTCTTTCGCCGCGCTGATATCAGAAGCAGAACTATGGGGCCCATCTGACAAGTCAAGAGTTTGATGCTGCCGTCCCGACGTTTTTTGCTGCGAGTTTCTGTTGCCTAATTGGCAATTTAGAATTCTTCCCAAACTTTTACGTCTTCCGCGAGATTGTCACGCGAGGCCGCAGGACCGACAGCTCGTTTTGACGCTGACACCTGTGCCTTTGACCTCCCAGCCACAGATGACGTGCCAACGTTTTTCCCGGTTTTGAACCGAGAGGTGGCCCTCTTCAATCCTTCAGCTTCGTTGGACAAAAGCGCGCCCGTTGCCGTTACTTCTTCAAAGGAAGCAGCCTGTTTCTGCGTGTTGCTGTCGATACGCGCGATTGCTCCATTGATCTCGCCAACACCTTCGACCTGTTCGGAGATAGCTGAAGAAATCTGGCTGATGCGTTCAGACACACCGACTACACTTTCTGATATCTTCTCAAGGGAATGCTGAGCTTTACTGACTTTCTCGACACCAACGGTGACCGCCTGGTCGCTTCGGGCGATAACGTCGTCAATTTCTTTTGCGGCGTCACCGGCGCGTTGCGCCAATTGACGGACCTCCGAAGCCACCACTGAGAAGCCGCGTCCTGCCTCCCCTGCCCGCGCGGCTTCGACGCCTGCGTTTAGAGCCAGAAGATTGATCTGGAATGAGATATCGTTGATGACCGTGACAACCTTGGCAATCTCTTTCGAAGCGTCCGCGATATGCCCCATCGCCTCCGCAGCATCCGCGGCAACCACGCTGCTGGACTTGGCCGTTTCGCTTGCAAGGCTCGCATTACTGTCTGCCTCTCCGACATTTGCGCTGACCTGCGTGATACTGGCCGTCAATTCCTCGAGAGCCGCCGAGGTTTCCTCCAAAGAAGCAGCGTTTTGCTCCGCTTGTTTTGATAAGGTATCTGACGTATCGCGAAGCTCGTTCGATGACGATGCCAGATTCGTTGAGCTTCCAGAGATTTCGCCGATCAAAGACTCTAGCGATTCGATCATACCATTGGCATTGTCTTGTAGACCTTTGAAGGCGCCCTTGAATTCACCTTGCATCGCTTGCGTGAGATCACCATTTGCGACGCGCTGCAGGGTACCACCGGTCACGTCAATGCCATGCTCCATGCTTTGAACAAGCTCATTCACGTTGGCCGCCAAAGCGGCGAGTTCATTGTCGCCAATATCCGTGTTCACACGCTGAGAAAAGTCGCCCTCAACCGCGTGATCCACCACTAACTTGATCCCAAGGTTCAGCTTGTCGACCATACCTTGACGCTCCAGCGTGGCTTGTCTTTCACTAGCCTCCTGGGAACGTGCTTCTTTCTCCAATTCGAGCTCACGGGCGCGTTCTTTTGCGTCACGTTCCTCACGCTGTCGCACGTTTTCTGCTTCTCGTTCTTTTGCCTCTTTAACACTTTCGCGGAAGAAATTGATCGACCAGACGATCCTGCCAAGTTCTTTTGGGGAATCGTCAGGTAACTCGGCGTCTTCTTCGCCTCGCGCCAGACGGTCGCCCGCATTCGAGATTTTCCGCACCGAATTTAGCATATTCCGAATGACATACAAGGTGGTCAGCACTGCTGCACCCACAGCCAGCAGGACACCAAGAAAAACGGCCACCAACGATACCATCGACCATTGAAGCAAAGCCTTGCTGGCATCAACAATATCTAAGATCAACGCGTCCTCCAGCGCTTTCATTGCATCTATTCTCAAAGTTGTGGCTCCGAAGAAATCAGCTGGCGCAACACCTTCCAGATCCCCCGTCGTGTAAGATGAAAGAGCAATACCCCGCATTCTTTCGATGTCCGCCATCGCGTCGAGCTTTGCGATGGCTGCCGCTTGCTGTCTGAATTCATCTTCTGCGAGGTTGGCGAAGCGTGTCAGGCCAATATTTTGCTTTGTGATCAGCCTTTCGAGAAATAGTAAACGCTGGAGATCAAACTTGCCGGCGGCAAAGCCGCCAGAGCCAATGGCACGTTCTATTCCGGAAAACTCCTTGGCGCTGAGCAGTGCTTCCAGCGCCGTCACCTTGGCTGCAATTTCAGGGTTTCTTGTTTTGGCACCAATCATGGTAATCGTTTCAAGCATCTGGGCGTTGTGCGCAGTATACGCACTAAGAGCCTTGGGAGTAGCAATCGACAAACCGTCTACACTAGCCCTTAAGGCCCCGCGCTCAGACAAAACGGACGCAATATCGGTGAATTTCCGTGAGATGGGCGTATCGTTGCGAAAATCCCGATCTTCCAAAAGCACCAGCAAGTTTTTTGCTGCAGCGTCAGTCTGTTCACGTTGTGATGCCAGTTCTTTTTCGAAGCGCGCACCTTGACTGCTCAAAAAAACGCTGGTTGCCCCGCGCTCTTTTTGCTGCTCATGGATAAGCGCGCCCATAGCGCTGATAAACTGTTTCATCTGAACCATTTGCCGGGAACTTGAAAGCTGTTGCCACAGCCCAATCATCAAAAATAGCGAAACGGTTGCTGCAATGAGCATAGGCAAAGAAATCGAGAGAAGCATGCCGCGTTTCAGGCTGAACATCACAAAGTTCTTTATGGACATGAGCTTTCCTCGTGAATTTTTTTCTTTCTACACTCGATGCTTTAAGCTCTGGTTATCGGGTTCGACTTTATTTTTGGGAAGTTTGCGTCTGGCAAGGTGTGTTTCGAAGGAACACCAAAGCGGCGATTTCCATCCCCTCGAAATCTATTGAGTGACGATCAGAATTAATCGACAGCGTCTTGTTTGCGTGGGAGTAGGACTTCGTCATTTAAGCGTGCGGGAATCCTCATGCAGCTCGTTCGACATATTCAGCCGAACGGTTGGCATGATTAGAAACACTTAACCCGTCTCTTAGGCGAACCGCCTTGGAGCAGGGATATTCGCTGTAACCAGGTTGAACAAACACGGACTATACCGCGTTGCAAAACTGCCATCCCAGAGAGGTTCTTCTTTCGCATTTTTTGATCCGCGCGGTAAGACGGACGCGGATCTCGCGCCGGTGACCGCCCATTGGGAGGTCTCTCCCGGGCCGCCTTCGCCGCAGTACTTGTTAGCTGTTTTCATCTGCAAGGCCGTGAGCTGCGAGCCGCTGTGCAAGGCACCGAGCGGGCACGCGGCTGCGACGCGATGCAGCCGAAAGCAGATCCCGAAGAAAGGCGGTTCTCTTGTAGCCGTGACGCCCTGTGCGAGGCCAATTGTAGGCCCCAGTTGCTAAAGGATCATCGTCGACTGGAACGATCTCGCAATGCAATCGCGTTACCTCGCTGGGCTTTACACCGATCTTAGTGAGATTTTCCGTGGCCAAGCACATCTGGGTTGATCACTCCCGACCACATTAGCGTTCAGGAGGATACCGGAAAATATACCGATGCTTGCGCCGCGGCCAATGGCCTTTTCCAACGCCGTCAACCGCCCTAGAATCGAGTCCAAACTGCCAATTTGCCATGGCGCATAGAAGGCAATTTTTATATTCAAAATCAAATCATTAGCAACCAAAATGACCGCTGCTAATCACAATACGCTTTAGTGGCTTTCCAAAAAAGACTACCAGTTGCCGATTTATGCGCCAGAAAGTGACCAAGAGTATTGGTGTCCTAAAACAAGTTAGACGGTGCTTTTGACTGTACACCGTCACGTCGTATCGCCGATCCTGAGCTTGGCCGGAAGTTCAGTTTTTTGTGTGGTTTCAGCCATATCTGACTGCATAAGCCAGGATGCGGCGGCCTTGCCGATTTCGAAACGCGGCGTGATGGTTGTTGTCAGAAGTTTTGGCAGCGCTGACAGGAATGCCAGACCGTTAAACCCCGCTAGAGCGAGCTGGTCCGGCATAGCGATGCCCTCCGCCAAACAATGCATTATGCCGCCCGCTGCCAAGTCGTCGTTCGCGTAATATACAGCACGAGGTGGATTAGGCTCTCGAAGAAGATCATTGGTAATCTGGCGTCCGACTTCCATTGACGTGGCCCCCTCGGTAGACCTTTGAAACACCAAACTGGCACCCGCTTCGCGAACGATTCTGGAAAACGCATCAAATCGCTTGGTCGCGCGCAGATCTGCGCCGCCGAGGCTTCCGACGTACCCAAATGTCCTGTACCCCCTTTCGACCAGATGTTTAGCCATGTCCGCCCCCGCTTTGGCTTGAGAAAAACCAAAACAGGCCGAGATCGGATCACCATCGATGTCCATAATTTCTGCCACGCGCACGCCAGTTTGAGAAATGATCTTTCGAAGTGACGCGGTGTGTTCAAGCCCCGGCAGAATCAGTCCTCGGGGTCGCCAAGACAAAAGGTCGAAAACAATGTCTTCCTCCGTCTCGAGCGAGTATTCAGAAACGCCAAAGACCGGACGCAAACCGCTTTCGCTCAGCGCTTCGTTGACGCCCGAGAGGACCTCGGTAAACACGCGGTTCTGCATAGTCGGGACGACGACACCAACGATTGGATTGTCGTACGCGGCGATACCGCCAGCCAGCCGGTTGTGAACATAACCGATTTCTCTCGCTGACTTAACAACTTGATTTATAACATCTTTTGAAATGTATCCTGTGCCTCGCATCACACGAGATACGGTCATCTGACTTACCCCCGCAACACGCGCAACGTCATGCATTGTGGGCTGAGATTTTTTTGAATCGGTGGTGCGACGTCTGACCATATCTTGTCTTTTTTAGAATCTATACTTGACGAATGTTTACGTAAACATCTACGACTCTTGCAATGTGTTTACGTAAACATGCGCAACACATCGTCGAAACAAGAACCGTCGGAACAGCCGACTGGGAGGACCAATGAAGAATCTGTTTTTGACCACGGCGCTTGCCGTAGCGGCCGTTGGTACAGCCTCTGCCGACACGTATCGCCCTGAGTGTTTCGCTCCGGCACCGGATACGTCCACAATTTCCTACGATGCAAAGGACGGCCCATACAAATTGGCCTTCGTGAACGGATTTGCTGGAAATGACTGGCGCATCCAGGCAATCCAATCCGCTAAGGCTTGGGCTGCGCGTCCGGAGAATGCCGGAAAAATCGACGAGTTCACGGTTGTTTCGGTCGGCAATGACAGTGCTGCGCAGATCGCTGCCATCGATAATTTTATCGCGGCTGGCTACGATGCGATCACCTTTATTGCTGTCAACCCAACCGCGTTCGAACCGGTCATTCGGAGGGCAGAACGGGCTGGTACCATCCTGGTCCCTTTCGACAACGTGTTGGATACGGACAAAGTGGTGCAAGTTAACGAGAGCCAGCTCGCGCTTGGAACCCTCAAGGCCCGAACGGTCATGGATTTGCTGGGCGGGGAGGCTGACAAAATCCTCATGGTCAACGGGCTTCCAGGAAATGCAACCGACAGAGATCGCCGCCTGGGAATGATGAGTGTTCTGGAAGAAGTTGATGGACTGGAAATCATCGAGGTCGTGGGCAACTGGGATACTGGAACCAGCCAAAAGGTGGTGGCAGACGCTTTGGCCACACACGGAGAGTTTGACGCAGTGGTCTCGCAACACGGTTCTGCCGGTTCGATCAATGCCATGCAAGCCGCAGGCCACCCGGTCGTGCCAATGGGTGTAGATGGTGAAAATGGCGTACGCATGCTGATGAGTGAGCTTGATATCCCCGGTGTTTCCGCCAGCCAGGCGCCTGCAATGTCCGCCATTGCTCTTGAGGCGGCTGTGGCGCTCCTTGAAGGCAATGAGTTGCCGCAAACGATTTTCCTGCCTATCCCGCAGGTGACATCGGACGAGCTTGAACCAGGGGAGAACTATTTTCCGGATTTGCCAAAGACTTTCAACACCGGCACCGGGTATGCTGAATGCTTCGCTCCTTTCACTCCCGAGGAGCTTTTGGGTCAATCGCCGGACAACACCTGAGCGACAACGACCCACTCGGCGGCGCGAGACAAGCGCCGCCGCTTTGCCTAGAGTGCCTTCATGTTTGATACGAAGAACCCGCTTTTGGAGATGCAGGACATCTGCATGAATTTTGGGCCAACTAAGGCGCTGGATGGTGTTGATTTCGCCTGCAACCCGGGTGAGGTTCATGCGGTTCTGGGAGAGAACGGCGCGGGTAAGTCCACTCTTATGAAACTTATTGCAGGCGTACTGCAACCGACTGGCGGAACGATATGCATAAACGGCGAGCAGGTTAATCTCGCCAGCCCAAAGGCAGCTCTCAAACACGGTTTGGTTTGCATGTTCCAGGAGCTGTCTTTGGTGCCCGATCTGACGGTGCGTGAGAACCTTTTGTTGGGTGCACCGGCCGCCGGTTTGGGGTGGCTGAAGTCCACGGGGCTTGCCAAAGCCCGGAACGTGCTGTCTCGCATCGGAGGCAGCGACATCAAAATGAGTGCTCGGGTGGCGGACCTTTCTCTGCCACAACGTCAACAAGTCGAAATTGCCAAAGCCAGCATGAAAAATCCTCGATTGCTTATCCTGGACGAAGCGACGTCGGCGCTTAGCGCTTCGGTCGTAGAGAAGGTCTTTGAGCTCGTTCGTGAAGAACGTGATGCAGGCACTGCAGTGCTCTTTATCTCGCACCGTTTCCACGAAATCGAGGCGCTGGCCGACCGCGTGTCGATTTTTCGCAATGGCAGGCGTGTTGCGACTTTCATGAATGGCGACCACAATTATGGTGAGATCATCGACATGATGGTGGGCCAAAAGATCGAAGAGATTTTTCCGGAAAAGACAGCCGTCCTGAACGACGCCGAAGTTGTTCTTGAAGTGGAGAATTTCTCGTGGGAGAAGCAGGTCAAAGACGTAAGCCTGCGAGTGCGACGCGGCCAGATTGTGGGTCTGGGCGGGCTAGATGGCCAAGGCCAAGGCACTTTTTTGATGGGGCTCTTTGGCCTCTTGCGGAAGACCCAAGGCGTCACTGCTATCGCAGGAGCAGGCTCTGACATCAAAAGCCCAAAGGCCGCAAAACATCAGGATGTGGCCTTGGCCTATATCCCTGAAGACCGCAAAACCGAAGGGCTGATCCTGGATCGGAGCATCCAAGAAAATCTGGAGCTTGCAGCACTTGGCAGATCTGACCTTGATGCAAGCGACGAGGCACTTTACGCGGATTCAATCGCGCAACTGGCTCTGAAACACGGTGGTCTCGGCCTACCCGTCTCGTCGCTATCGGGTGGTAACCAACAGAAGGTGGTACTGGCGAAATGGCTTGCTCTGAAGCCGCGATGCCTTCTGCTTGCAGATCCGACGCGTGGCATCGATGTCAAAACCAAAACCCAGATTTACGCGATCCTCAGACAACTCGCAGATCAGGGCACCGCAATCGTCCTGCTGAGTACTGATTATGAAGAGCTGATACAGCTGTGCGATGAAACGCATGTGTTTTTCGACGGTGCTGTCGTCGCCTCGCTCAGTGGCGACGACCTGACGCCCCAGAACATTATCGCAGCCACGCTCAACGTAAGCACCTCAGCCGAGGCCGCCCATGCTTGACTACATGCGCGCCAACCGCCGCGAGGTCATCGCTGGCGTTGTTCTGATTGCGCTTTTGTCTGCCTATTTGGGTACGCACCCGCGCGGGGCGTCAACCTATGTGATGACGATCTGGGCCAACCAGTGCCTTATTCTTGGGCTTGCAGCCTGCGCCCAGTTTTTTGCCGTCGTCGTTCGTGGGATTGATCTTTCGGTGGGTGCGGTGATGGCGTTGACGAACTGTGTTGCGTCGTACCTGCTGGAAGGGTCTGCTCTTGGGATCGCGTTCGGCATTCTGGCCGTTTTGGTGGCCGGAGCGCTCTGTGGCCTCTTAAACGGCGTTATCATCGTGTTCGGGCGCATACAGCCTATCGTAGTCACCTTGGCCACGGCCTCGATCTTCGTTGGGTTTGCCCTCCTGCTTCGACCCACGCCGGGGGGCGCGGTAAACTACGATTTGGCGGATGCAATGACCCTTGATGTTTTGGGCATGCCTACGGCCCTGATCTTGACCACAATCGCCGTGGTGGGCTTTTGGTTGCCGTTCAGGAGAACTGGTCTTGGCCTGGGCCTATATGCCCTCGGGTCTTCTGAACAAGCGGCCTTTCAGTCCGGGATCGATACGCGGTTCATTCGGTTGGCGGCGTTCACGCTTGCAGGGCTTTTCGGAGGGCTCGCGGGCCTTTTTTACAGCTTTGTCACCACCACAGGGGATGCTGGAATCGCAGCGGGTTTCACACTTAACTCGATCGCCGCTGTTGTTTTGGGCGGCGTCCTTTTGCGCGGCGGCGTGGGGACATTGATAGGGGCTCTGGCAGGTGCTTTCATCCTAAAGACCATCGCGTCGCTCATGTTTTTCTCGGGCATACCATCTTTGGCACAGCCTCTCTTCGAAGGCCTGATCCTTGCGGCGGCCATCGCCATTGGGGGCGCAGATGTATTGCGCGCACGCAATAAGTTGGAGGTCTTTGCCTGATGCTAAGACACGTCTCCATTGATAGCCTCATGCCCTATTTTGGTGTTCTGTTGCTCATCATCGCAGGCAGTTTTTTCTTCCCGCAGGTTCTGAGTGCAGATTACCTGACCCAACAGTTGCAGATCGCCGCCTTTCTTGGCCTTTTGGCGACCGGGGCCACCATCGTTATCTTGCTTGGTCACATTGATCTGTCCGTGCCTTGGATTCTTACCGGGGCTGCAATCCTTTCGACCGCCTTGGTCGGGACTGGCAACCCGTTACCTACGGTCTTGGCCGTTCCGGCGGCATTAGCATTCGGAGCTTTTATCGGAATAATTAATGGAATTGGAGTGGCCATCCTGCGCATTCCTTCGATGGTTTGGACGCTGGCCGTTAATTCGATGCTCTTGGGTGTCGCTGTGCTCAATACCGGCGGTTTCAACCCGAAAGGTGAATCGAGCCCGCTGATGGTTGCGATGGCCTCAGGCGATATCATTGGGTTGCCGATTAGCTTTGTCATCTGGATCGTCATTTCGATTGCGCTGGCTTTGTTTCTGGGGCGCACACCCTTTGGCCGCTACCTGCGGTCTATTGGGTTCAACGAGAAAGCCACGTTCCTTTCGGGCGTCTCAACCCCGTCCGTCGTCTTTGCTGCCTTCGCAATAGCCGGCATGTGTTCCGCTCTTGGAGGCGTCATGCTCGCGGGCTATGCAAACCAAGCCTATCAGAGCATGGGCGACCCGTTCCTATTGCCGACCATCGCGGCTGTGGTCATTGGCGGTACATCAATTCTTGGCGGTCGAGGCGGGCTCTTTGGAACCATTGGCGGTGCACTCTTTATTACGCTGCTGACTTCGATCCTGTCCGTGATGCAGATCGACGACGCTTGGCGGAATATCATTTTTGGCGCCATCATTCTGGCGATGCTACTCTTCCAGACGCTTCGCAAAGGGGCAACCGCATGAGTGTGCCTCGATACATTACAGTCGATCCGAAGTTCGACACCTTTCTGGATACATCTCGGCCACCAGAGATGATCGCCCACGGCTTCACCTGGACCGAAGGTCCGGTTTGGCTGAACGATGCGCTCTACTTCAATGACATCCCAAACAAACGGATGATGCGATGGGCAGAGAAAACCGGAGCCCAGGTGGCACTGGAAAACAGCGAATTCGCCAATGGGAATACCCTGGACGTGGAGGGATTCATGGTGTCTTGCGAACACGGGGGGCGGCGAGTTCTGAGACGCAATGACCCACAAGACGCAGATGCAATCACGGTCATCGCTGAAACGTATGACGGAAAGCGTCTGAATTCCCCAAACGACGTTATTGTACGATCTGACGGGTCCGTTTGGTTCACAGATCCACCCTATGGGATCAATTCAGACGTTGAAGGCTATCCGGCGGAAAGCGAAATTGGTGGCTGCTACGTGTTCTGCGCCACATCTGACGGCACGCTTCATGCTGTTGTTACGGACTTTGAAAAGCCTAATGGTCTCGCCTTTTCACCAGATGAAAGCCGTCTCTATGTTGCAGACTCAGGCGCCATCAAAGGCGCGAGTTTCCCCGGAATCGACTATCAGCTGCCTCACCACATAAGGGTCTTTGATGTCGATGGAATGGGTTTGTCTAATTCTCGCATCTTCGCCGTCGTGGCCCCCGGTGTGCCCGACGGATTGCGCGTGGATCACGAAGGATATGTGTGGACATCAGCGCTTGACGGCATCCATTGCTTGTCTCCAGAGGGTGCGCTGATCGGAAAGATCTGGCTGCCTCAGCAGACGTCCAATATCTGTTTTGGCGGCAAAGATGGTCGAACAATTTTCATCACTTCATCTGATAAAGTTTATCGTGTCGAAAGCTCCCGCCGGGATGCCAGTCACGTATTGCGCAATCGCAAAGGGACCGCATGATGGATGTAAACGCCGCTGTATTTGGTCTGGGTTCCATGGGTTATGGCATGGCAAGCTCGTGTGTGCGTGTCGGTATGAACGTGCACGGGTTCGACCTTGATGCCGCGCGGGTCGCAAACTTTATTGCCGAAGGTGGCAAGAACGGCGCTTTGGCTGATGTCGCACCGTTGCTGGATGCAGTGATCGTAGTCGTTCTAAACGCCGTCCAAGTGGAAAGCGTGCTGTTTGTTGAAGAAGGCGTCGTCTCTTCCCTGCGCGAGGGTGCTGTCGTCCTGTCCTGCGCGACCGTTCCGCCAGAGTTCGCAAAAGAAACCGAAAAACGTTGTAACGAGAAAGGCGTACACTTCCTTGATGCGCCAATTTCAGGTGGGTCCGTCAAAGCCGCTCAGGGCGCGCTGGGTATCATGGCATCGGGAAGCGAAGCGGCCTTTTCGGCTGCGGAACCAATCCTCAAAGCGACGGCTGAAACAGTGTTTCGGTTAGGCGATGCAGCAGGTGCAGGGTCTGCCATGAAGGCGGTCAACCAGCTTCTTGCTGGTGTCCATATAGCGACCATGGCCGAAGCCATGACCTTTGGCATGACACAAGGCATCAGCCCGGACACCTTTGTCGATGTCATTACCAAATGTGCTGGCAATTCATGGATGCTGGAAAATCGGGCGCCACACGTGGTCGCGGGTGATTATACACCTCACAGTCAGGTCAATATATGGCCCAAGGATTTGGGCATCGTGCTCGAAGCTGCAAAGTCCACGGGCTTTCACGCCCCGATCACCGAAACCGCCCTGCGACAGTATAAACTCGCTGTAGAGATGGGACTTGGCAAACAGGATGACGCTGCCATTGCAAAGGTTTACGCCAAAAATGCAGGCCTCACGCTGCCGAAAGAAAACGAATGAAGCTAGGCTGTATCGGTGACGATTTCACCGGCTCGAGTGATCTGGCCAATACGCTGGCGAAACAGGGCATGTCCGTTACGCAATATTCCGGTATCCCATCGGGCAAAGCTGCGACAGATGTCGAAGCAGGCGTCGTTTCGTTAAAGTCTCGGTCCATCCCCGTCGAAGATGCCGTTGCACAGTCTCTGGAGGCGCTGGCTTGGCTGAAAGCCCAAGGCTGCACTCAATTCTTCTTCAAATACTGCTCAACCTTCGATTCCACACCCCACGGGAACATCGGCCCGGTGGCAGACGCGTTGGCAGACGCCCTTTCCGCGGATCGAGTGATTGTCTGCCCGGCATTTCCAGGCACCGGGCGATCTGTCTATCAGGGCCACCTTTTCGTAAATGATACACTTCTCAGCGAAAGCGGTATGCAAAACCATCCGCTGACCCCTATGTCCGACGCCGACCTGCGCCGCTGGCTGGCTCCGCAAACACGTTACACGGTAGGCCATGTCCCCGTTTCAGCCGTGTTCGCAGGCGCGAAGGCCATCACAAAATCACTCGATACCGAGCATGAAGCGGGAAAGAAGCTTATCGTGGTCGACGCGATCCGCGATGAGGACCTTATGGTGATCGGTGCTGCCGCCGCAGAGCTACCGCTTGTGAGTGGCGGCTCTGGCGTTGCTATGGGTTTGCCCGCCAATTTTGGTTGCCAACCGGGCGCACCGGCTTGGCGAGGACAAGACGGCCCTGCCCTTGTCATTTCGGGGTCATGTTCTGTTGCCACGCGCGGACAGGTCACCTTTCACAGAGCCCACTACGCCACTCGTGAGTTATCGGCGGAAGACATTATTTGCGAGAAAGTCTCGCCCAAAGAAGTGCTCGACTGGGCGCTTAGCGCTGGAGACCTCCCCCTGGTTTACAGCTCTGCTGACCCTGAAGCGGTGGCAAACATACAAGAGCGTTTCGGTCGCGAAGCCTCTGCAATGGCCATCGAAAGCTTCTTCTCGGACCTCGCCCGTTTCGCCGTAGGTGCGGGGTTTACGCGCATTGTTACTGCAGGCGGCGAAACCTCGGGCGCCGTGGTAGAGGCGCTCGCTCTCCAAAGCCTTGCTATAGGTCCGGAAATTGACCCCGGCGTCCCCGCTCTGCGCGCTGGCGAAAAATTGGTGCTGGCACTCAAATCCGGAAATTTCGGCTCAGAGGACTTTTTCGAAAAAGCCGCCAAGGTCCTGGCCGCGTGAGCGAAAACAAACTACGCGAAAGCTTATGCCAGCTTGCGATGTCTCTTTTTGACCGGGGTCTGACGCATGGCTCCACCGGCAACATATCGGCGCGGACCGAGGATGGAGGACTGCTCGTTTCGCCCACCGGAACCAGCTTTGGCCGGTTGGATCCAGCGCGACTGAGCCGGTTTGACGCCGGAGGCAGGCGCGTCGATGGTGACGAACCGACCAAAGAGTTGCCGCTTCATTTGGCTTTTTATGAAACCCGCATCACGGCTGGCGCCGTTGTGCATCTTCACTCGTGCCATGCTGTCGCGTTGTCGATGACGCCGGATGTTGACGAAGACAGCTTCTTGCCGCCGCTTACACCTTATGCGATTATGCAACTTGGTCGGGTAAAGCTGTTGCCTTTCTTTGTCCCCGGTGACCCGGCCATGGGCGATGCCGTACGTGGGCTCGCCGGAAAGCGCTCTGCTGTCATGCTTGCCAATCATGGGCCCGTGGTCGCAGGCAAGACGGTCGAGGCTGCTTGCAATGCCATCGAAGAGCTCGAGGCAACGGCCCGTCTGGCACTTCTCATGCGCGGCATCAGCGCCCGCGCACTTTCTGACCGACAAGTTGACCGGGTTATCACAATATTTGATGTAGACTGGTCATAACGACCAAAACTTCGGCTAACATTTTGGTTCTGCGGACAAATCGAAGCGCAAATGAAACATTTCGCGCCGCAAGGGCTGCAGGTTTCAATACGGCCGAGTGTCAGTGGTCTCACGGAACCGCTGCTCTGGAGGTGTCCGCGATCTTGGAGGACAAAGGTCTTCCCGTTTTATGTCTCAACGCGATCAATGGGCGATCTGGCGATAACGATCAAACAGCGCTGCCGGGCACTTTGTCAAATCCCGCATACGCTATGAACGCGAGACAAAAAAACGCATCTGAGACCGAACAAGAAGTTGGCTCCCACAGATTTCGCCCTGTCGCTACCGCAATGCCCAGTGAGGCAATTGGGTCCCAAAAGTTGGTTCTGGCGCCGCGCCATGATTTCGACCGGTCAGCGATGCACAGTACGTGGTCGGTGGTTTGCCGACGACGCGGCGACGATCTCCGGATTCAAGCGGCTGGACTTTCGTAGTCCAGTCGTGCCGCTTTCACGGTTTCCATGTTTTTGTCCGCCCACAATACAATTGGCGTGAGCAGCTTGACCAATTCTCGTCCAAGTTCCGTGAGTTCGTAGGACACCGCAACAGGTGGTCCGGGATAAACTGTGCGTGTGAGATATCCGTCGCGCTGCAGGCTTCTCAGGTTCTCGGTCAGAACGCGTTGGGTAATGTCCCCGATTGTGCGTTTTAGCTGGCCAAAGCGCAAAGGTCCGTCCGAAAGCGCCAACACGATAATCATCTGCCATTTACCGGTCACTTTCGACAGAACCGTGCGGATCGGGCAGAGCAGCGCTTCTGCCTCACTGTGAACACCGATAGGGAGCATTTCTCTACGTTCCTACGTTACGGTTCTTAAACTGCACCAGAGACGCGTGGCATACTTTTCTATCGCAGATCAAGCCTTCTTTCGCGCATCTGGTATCCCAAACCATACAACGTATCTTAAAAGTGCGTAATTGTGCCTTAGAACGAATTAGGTACCATACTCAATGCCTGAGTCGAAAGGTTACATATGGTCCACCAAGAGCTTGTCATCACGCTCCCCACTCTCGTTTATTTAGACCATGACAACGGAGCCGCGCAGTGGATGCTCTGCCCGCAAAACACAGAACATAAAATGGGGGTCTCAACTGGGGCCGATGGCCTGCTGACCCGAGGCCCATTCGCCAAAGAAACCGACCTCGCGGTCACGAGGGATCGGTTAACCACCGAAGGCTCTATAAGGCATGTGCCAAAGGCTTTGTCCGACCTTTGGCGGGCAGAAGACCGATGAATCACCGAGCATTGGCGCGCCACAGAACCGATCTTGACCGAGACGGCTCACCGCAATGGCAAATCCTGATCAACCCACCGCAAAGAGGCAGGCATACAGCATGAAACTACTGCGCAATGTGGGCAGCCGCGTCTGGCTTGGCCTCATCCTTTTGTTGCTGTCCTTGGTCGTCGCATTGGCAGACGGCCACAGCGAAAAGGACAAAATTGCAGATGTGCTTAGACGCTATGAGAGCTTGGTAAACCAAAGCTATGCCAACGGGGTCGGCAGTTTGTATGTAGATGACGCTATCCTGATCCCTGACCGATTTGCCGCATTCTCAGGCAAAGCAGCGATCACTGGTTTTTACGCGCTCGCCTTCGATGCCCTTACTATCAATCTGCAATTTGCAATCAATCCCGATGACATCGTCGTTTCCGGCAACACAGCCTACGCCACGACCACCTCGACCGGGACACGTTTCATCAAGCAAACGAACCAAACGGTGCCCGAGATTAACCGTGAGCTTTGGGTGTTTGAACGTGTCGGCGGGGATTGGAAAATCGCACGCTACGCATTCAACAAATCGGAATGATCCGCTGGACCTCTGTGCCGCGCAACACGGGTCTGCCGTCGCGATCCGGCACAATCACACCAACCTGAGGAGCCACATATGTCTCAAAAATGGACGTTAAGACCCGGCGAAGGGATCGCATCTCTCTCCCTCAAAGATATACCAGATACAGAACTCTCAGCCGGACAGGCGCGCGTCGCGCTCAAGGCATTTTCCCTAAATGCGCGCGATCTGATGGTCGCCAATGGTATCTCTCCGGTAGAAACAGCGACGGAGCTGGTGCCCCTCTCCGACGCCGCAGGCGTCGTTGAAGAGGTCGCGTCCGATGTGACCGATGTCTCCGTTGGCGACCGGGTGGTGGTCACGTTCAATCCCAGACATCAAAGCGGCGCGTTTGAGTCTTACATGGGCGCATTCGCCCATGGCGAGGTGGCACAAGGCGTGCTTGCGCGACACAAAGTCTTTGAAGCACGCGCACTTGTGCGCCTGCCCGATAACGTGTCGTTCGAACAGGCGGCCACGCTTCCTTGCGCCGCGGTAACGGCATGGAATGCGCTGTTTGAAGCCGGGCACTTGAAGCCGGGCCAAACCGTCTTCGCCACAGGCACGGGGTCCGTCTCGCTCATCGCACTTCTGCTGGCCAAAGTCGCTGGCGCGCGCGTCGGCATCTCTTCGTCAGACCCTGCCAAACTGGAACACGCCGAAGCGCTTGGCGCAGATTTCGGCGTAAACTACCTTGAGCGACCCAATTGGGACGCCGCCGTCCGGGAAGCGACAGAGGAACATGGCGCAGAGGTTGTTGTTGAAACCGCCGGACCGCCATCCATAGCAACTGCCGTCCGCGCAGCGGCCCAAAACGGCACGGTCGCGCAAATCGGCCTAAAGGGCATGGAAGGGCCCGCGGTCAGCATGCTTGACCTGATGATGAGCGGAGTGCGTGTTGTGCCAATCATGGTGGGCTCACGTACCCTGCTTGAACGCGTGGCGGCCGCCGTAAGCCGCAACGCTGTCAAAATCCCAGTTCATCAAAGGTTTGACTTTGGCGAGTCACCCGCCGCGTTTTCAGCGCTTCAAAGCGGCGATGCCTTCGGAAAAGTCACAATAACAATCGACTGAGGAAATTGTGCATGGGACAGAGTCTTGCGGGTAAAATCGCGCTCATCACGGGTGGCAGTCGCGGCATCGGTGCGGTGATTGCAAAAAGACTAGCCGCCGAAGGTGCGGCTGTGACGATAACACATGTCGGTTCGTCCGACACCGCTGAAGCAATTGTTCAGGACATCCTGCAGTCCGGCGGTCAAGCGCGCACCATTCGCGCCGATGCAAGCGAAATCGGGGCCGGCGCCGGCGCTGTAGCCGACACTGTGGCGCATGAGGGCGGACTAGACATTCTGGTTTCGAACGCCGGGATCAACATCTCCAAATCCATCGAAAGCCTCAGTATCGAAGATTACAGCGCCGTCTTTGACATCAACGTCCGGGCCAATTTTGAGATCATCAAGGCTGCCGCAGCTGTCATGTCACCGGGCAGCCGGATTGTGGTCATAACAGCGACCATCGCCAACGATTACTTCGCGCCAGGCTTAGCGCTCTATGGGGCAAGCAAGGCAGCGGTGAACGGGTTCGTGCAAGGATGGGCGCGCGATCTTGGACCGCGAGGCATCACTATAAACGCAATTGTTCCCGGTCCTGTCGACACCGACATGAACCCCGATCAGACCGAACTCGCCACTTTTATCAAGGGCCGTGTGCCGCTGGAACGTTATGGCCAGCCGAACGAAATTGCAGCGCTCGCGTCCTTTCTCGCGGGACCAGAGGCAGGCTTCATCACCGGGGCGCGCATGGTCATCGACGGCGGGATGAGCGTCTAAATTTCCAACCTCGGCCATCGACGAAAACCGCAACAGCCGCACCCGCAGTCTCGCAACAACCAAACACCTTTAAACCGAAAGGATCTCAATCTTATGTTACAGACGTCTAACGCCCCTTTGACACCAGCCAAGATCGCCTTGTTACGCGCTATGGACGCACTCTTCCGCGACTTTGATGCAGGACAGATACGCAAGCTTTACGCTGCGGATTACATTCAGCATAATCCGCATGTGCCGACGGGGCTCGATGCCGTGATCGAACTGCTGCCAGCATTGAAGGAAGCGGGGTTCGACTACACCACCCACAGGGTTCTCGAAGACGGCAATCTGCTCCTGACCCACACCACCTATCATCATGCGAATGTTTTTGGCGCCGATGAAGTCGTGGCCTTCGATCTCTGGCGCATGCAGGATGGCAAGGTTGCCGAACACTGGGACGCGATCATTCCTGTGCACGCGGAAACTGTCAGCGGGCGCACCCAGACCGATGGAACGACCGATGTCGTCGATCTGGATAAGACGGCCGACAACAAGGCGTTGGTCGAAAACTTTGTTCGTATCGTCCTGATGGACCAACAAACAGATAAGATGGATGATTACATAAGCAATGGGGTCTACGCCCAGCACAACCCGGTTGTCGGCGACGGCCCTGACGCTCTGAAAGCAGTCTTGGGGGAGATCAATAACCACACACTTCACCGGGTGATCGGCGAGGGGAACTTCGTCCTTACTCAGGCTGAAGGGACGTGGGGCAGCAAGCCCATTGCGATCTACGACCTGTTTCGTGTCGAAAATGGAAAAATTGTCGAGCACTGGGATGTATTGCAGGAGATTCCGCCGAAACTCGCACATAACAACGGGATGTTCTGATCCGAATTTCAGGACATTCGCCGCAAACAAGCGCCGGGCATTGATTTGGAATGCTTCCCAAAACTCGCTGCGGTCAGGGACTTGCGTTGGCGCGGCAAAGCAGGTTCTGTTGCTTGATTGCGCGGTAAACGCAGCATCCGGCGCCAAAAGAAGCCAGGGAGGGAAAATGACTATTTCATCGACCGTTCGCAGAACACTAACGCTCTTGGCCTTAGGGCTGCGGTTACTTGCGCTGCTCATGGCACCGGTTGCGCACGCACAAGAGGCTGGCGTTGATCTGTCTGCTGACCTCACTGACGCCGAGTTTCAGGCGATGTTGGGACGTCTAACTGACGAACAGGTGCGCGACATCCTGATTGCCGAGTTCGCAGCCCGCCGGACCGAAGAAGCTGTGCAGGGCAACAGTTTGCTGACCAACAGCCGCAACATTGGCGAAACCCTGACGACGAACGCCGCGGCGCTCCTTGCCAAACTGCCAGAGCTTGGTGCGGGCATCGGTGCCGTTTTTGCCGGTCTTTCCGACGCAGGCGGCGTCGGGCTCGCCTTCCTGGCATTGGGCATCAGCCTCACAGCAGGCGGCGTTGTCCGCCACTTTTGGCGCAAACGGGGTGATGCGCGCCAAGCTGTTATCGGCGAGCGCAATCTGGGAAAGGGCGCATATGGCTCTGTCTCGACGATTGTCGATGCATTCTTTGTCCTTATCATTGCTCTGTCAGGCTCAGTTGCCTTTGCTCTAACTGCGATGGCGGCCCTCTATCTCTTCTTCCACAACCCCGATATTCGCTTTTTTGTCTCCAGCTACGTCGCGGTTGTCACCGTGGTGCTGATCGTGCGTTCCGTGGTCGATATTATGTTCCCTCAGTTTTGGCCAATGTACCGGCTGGTCGCGCTCAGCGACGAGGCGACGCGGCGCGTCCACTGGGTTGTGCTTGGGTTATCGGGCATGTGGATGTTTGAAACCATTACGTCAGACGTGATGGCTCACTTCGGAGCTCCCGTCGGCACTCCGGACTTGCTCACGATGCTGCTTGGCATGCTCTGGATCTGCTTGGCGCTGGCCGGTACATACTGGATTCACCGGGCGACCATCGACTTGCTGCCACCCATCGAAATGCGCTCTGCCGTAGCCATGTTGTCGCGCAATTGGGCCGCGATTACAGCCCTCTCCTTCCTGTTCACTTGGGTCATTTTCACAGGAGGGGCGCTGGTCAGCGGCAATGTCGACATTATAGCCAAAAACATATTCGTAACCATGTTGGTATTTCTTGGGCTCTGGGTAAGCTACCGCGTGCTGGTCCACTACCTGCGCGCTCAAACCATGGACAATGCTGTCAAACTTGCGATCGGCAACGCCGTGCGAGCGTTGCTGTTGGCTGCAGGGCTGATCGTCGTATTGTCAACCTGGGGTCTCGATCCTGAAACACTCGCGGCGAACGGCTCAACAGGCCGGTCTCTACAAACGATCGTCAATGTGTTCCTGACAGCCATCATCGGTTGGGCTATCTGGGACTTTCTGCGCACGATCATAGACGTCCGCGTCGCCGCCGAGCAACCCGAGGAAGAAGGCGAGGAAAGCGGCGACGCCGAGGGCGGTCTCGGCGCCAGTCGCACCGCGACACTCCTGCCGCTTTTGCGTTCAACGGCTCTGGTGGTCATCGGCGTAACCTGCCTCTTTGCCGCGCTCTCCAGCCTTGGCGTCAACGTCGGACCGCTTGTGGCAGGTGCTGGCGTTATCGGTCTGGCCATCGGGTTTGGTGCCCAGACACTGGTCAAGGATGTGGTATCCGGCGTTTTCTTTTTGATCGACGACGCGTTTCGCCGGGGCGAGTACATCGACCTTGGGACCGTGAAGGGCACCGTGGAACGTATCTCCGTTCGCAGCCTTCAACTGCGCCACCACCTCGGCGCTGTCCATACGATTCCCTTTGGCGACATCGCAGCCCTGACCAACTACTCGCGCGACTGGGTCATCATGAAACTGCCGCTACGCCTGACCTTCGACACCGATCCCCAGCAGGTCAAAAAGATCATCAAGCGCATTGGCGCCGAATTCATGGAGGATGAGCTGGTCGGCAACGGTCTCCTGGAGCCGCCAAAGTCCCAGGGTGTCATCCAGATGGAAGACAGCGCTATGATTTTGCGCGTCAAATTCAAAGCCGTCCCGGGCAAACAGTTTATCATCCGCCGTGAGCTCTTGCATCGCATCCGTGCCGCCTTTGAAGAAGCCGGCATTCGATTTGCCAATCGTGAAGTAACTGTGCGCGTCAATGAAGAGGCAACGGCCGCCGAGCGCAAGGATGCAATCAACGCCGCAGCATCTGAAGCGGCATCGGCGGAACAGCAGACGACTTAACCTGCAACTGCAACAGACAATACCGCCACGTCTTTTTGGCGGCTCACATCCGTGTGCGTAAATGGCGCTCAACGTCCCTTTCGTTTTAACTGGCAAGCTGCAAGGACAACACCCGAACCCGCCGTTCACCTGGTTGCCATACGACACGCTGCCGCTCGCTTTTCCGGGCATTCGGTACTGACACCCATCCAGATATCAGGCGAAATGACACATCGCGTACCTATCTGTTCTTTCATGAGCAGTTGATGTGCTGCGTCTCTGCACTACTTTTCTGACAGCGGGTGAGAGCGATTTCCGCTCGGCCAAATGATCCCATAGCTGTTCGATCCTTACCAAGGAGCCACTCTATGAGACTGCCCTTTGCTTTACTGAACGTCCTTGCCCTCACGCATGCGGCTAGCGCCCAAGAAACGGTCAACCCCGAAACCTACGTCCGCGCTGAAGTCGACATGACTTTCGCGCAATTCCAAACCAACGCAGGAAGCGATGTGAACCGCTTCTATTACATCCGCACGCCGACGCCGCTCGATGCGCAGGCCGTTGTGCGGATGAACCGCGACACGCTCTATGCCGGCGCGGTTATCGATACTGAAGACGGCGCAACGATCACGATTCCCGAGTTTCCGGATGACCGTTATTTTTCGATCCTTGTGATTGACAACGATCATTACGCGCCGGTTGTTTTCTACGAGCCAGGCACATACGACATTCCCGCCGACACAAAATACGTGTCGCTGATCATGCGCATACAGATCATGGATCCGTCTGACCCCAATGATGTGGCACTGGTCAACCGTATGCAAAATGAGTTCGTGATTGACGCCGCAAGTCACGATCTGTTTCCGGAACCTCAGTGGGATGTCAGGACCATGCTTGCGCTTCGTGCTGGCTATGAAGTTGAGTTCCAGAAGTTCGACCAATACGAGCCTGACTGGATGGGACCGCGCGGAGAGGTTAACGAAGCGACCCGCCATTTGGCCGTTGCCGGTGCATGGGGGCTCTTCCCAGAAAGGGATGCCGTTTACATTAACTATACTGGGCCTGGCGCGGTTGATGGGTGTTATTCGGGCACATACGACATCCCGCCAAATGACGCCTTTTGGTCAATCACCGTATACGGCGCGGACGGGTTCATGAAGAGTGATACCAATATCGTCAACGACCGCAATGTCACGCTCAACGAGGATGCAACCTTCACCGTGCACTTTGGCTCCGAGGCGGATTGCGGCGCGAAAGCCAACAGGGTCGATATTGAGGACCGATGGAACTTCCTGATGCGCGTGTATCGTCCCGGTGAAGCGGTTCTGGAACGCACCTACAAACTTCCGGATGTAAAAATGGTCGCCCGATGAAGACTTCCATTCTTGCAACCCTCGCCACCCTTGCGACCTCACCGCTTTTCGCCTCGGGTATCGCTGTGACTGAAGGTAACTTCGCCTTTGCCGAAACAGATCGCTATATGGCGGAGCATTCGGCAAACTACGCCGTCAACACCATCCGCCACTCGCGAGAACCGTCGAGCCCCGACAATCAGTTTGTGATCACCGAAAACAAGGACGTCCTCTACAGTCATGCCGTTGTCGACACGATGGGGGGTGCGACCATCTTCAATCCGGACTGGGACTATCTTTCGATGATCCAGATCATCGATGAAAACCACTATACTCTACATGTGCTGTATTCAGGCGAGAGTGTCACACTGACGCCGGAAGACCTGACAACAGGCCGCTACGTGTTTCTCAACATGCGCACTGGCCTGAAATCGACGGATGACTCCGGTTTAGCAGAGGCCCATGCACATCAGGACGGGTTTCTGATCGAAGCCAGCGCGGAACAGCCATACGCGCCGAAGGGCTTTGAAAAGGAGAGCCTTGATAAGATACGCGCGTCGCTGGTGGCTCGCGCGAGCGAAGCCAATAAACCAGAGCTTTTCTTTGGTCGACCAGAAGAAGTGGACCCCGAGATGTTCCTGATTGCGACGGCCAAAGGCTGGGGTGGACTACCCTACAAGGACGCGGTCTATATCTCGACCATTGTGCCGCAAGGCACGGCTGCGGAAGGGGCCTGTTCGGAGATGACGCTGCCGCGACCACCACTCAAATACGATGAAGGCGCGTTTTTCTCAGTCACCACGTACAGTAGGGACAGTTGGATCGTTGAAGATAACTTCGCGTTCAACAATCGAGCGGCAGAGGCGAATGCAGACGGATCGATCACGTTCCGCTACAACTGTTCAGGTGCGCCGAACAACATTGATGTTCAGCCCGGATGGACACAGGTCATTCGCCTGTATCAACCGCAAAGCCCCGAGGCGATTTCGGAGTATGTCACAAAAATTACATCTGAAGTTTCGATCTTGCCGAGATAGCAAACGGACGGATGCATGGGACGCAGGTTGACCGCCATTTTGGGCCAACTCCGCTCCTGAAGCGGATCCTATCGAGACTTGCGGCAACCCGATGATGTAAGGAAGTCTGCCCGAGTTGGACCGCCGTCTTTGATTTCCTGAGTGCGATCGGATGGCGAGGCGGCGAAAGCGCGCACTCATCCGACAGCAGACTTTGAACAAAAACAGCATTGTGCAAAGAGGCAAACACTGAGCAGACATTGACTCGTTCCGCATCAACATCTGCTCTTTTTCTTATAACTTGCTGATCGAGTTTCCCCCATCGGCAAGCATCGCACTTCCGGTCACAAATGACGCATCATCCGAGAGAAGGAACCGGGCAGCTGCGGCGATTTCAGAAGGTTCGGCCATGCGTTTCAGCGCGTGAAGCTCCCTGACAACATCATGGAATTCGGCGTCGCCGCCTGCCATCGGGGTCATTGTACCGCCTGGAAGAAGTGCATTTACTCTGATGTTCTCGGAACCATGTTCAGCCGCTAAAACTTGTGTCATACCGATCAAGCCTGCCTTGGCCGCGGCATACGCGCCCATTCCCGGAAGGCCCACCGTGTGCCCGACAAAAGACGATGTGAACACAATGGACCCGCCACCCCGGTTGCGCAGCGCCGGAACCTGAGACTTTGCTGCAAAAAACCCGCTGTCCAGGTTAGTGGCCATGACTGTTCGCCAGTTTTCAGTTTCCATTTCTGGTAATGCACTCATGTCGCCTGTCGTGCCCGCGTTGTTGAAAGCACCATCCAAACCTCCAAAACTCCTTTCTGATAATTCGACAAGCGCACAGGCGTAATCCTCATCAGTCACATCGCCGGCAAGCGAGACGGCATTTCCGTTGTTTTTCAATATCTGCGCCACGATTTTGTCCAACTGGACTTCCCGGCGCGCGCCCAGAACAACGTTTGCCCCACTTTGCGCAAACAGAACTGCGGCCGCAGCGCCAATCCCACTGCTTGCGCCGGTGATGATGATCGTTTTGTTTTCGAGTTTCATTGCCATGCCTTTCTTGAATTGCATGGAACCCCAGTAAGATGTTCGCGAAGAGCCCTTCGACCCGCTTCATGCGCAAGCGCGTTGCGCGGAAAAAAAGCGCAAGATCCGGGTCGGCGCCATGGCAAGGGAATACCCCTGAATTAGCACATTAGCGGGGACCGAGGGTTGCTTGTGACGTCAGCTCATTTTACTGACTATCGCTGAGTTTTGACAGGACGCCCGAGCGATTTTGTGTTTGCGCCAAAGTGAAGTAAATTCACAACAAAACTGCCAGTGCAGGCTAATAGACAAACCGCATCCTCGCATTGAGCGCTTGTCGGGAAATAACGCCAAATGCCTTTATCGCAGACCTTCCGCAAACCACTTTATTCCCGTTGCGGATGATGTTTATCAAAGACGCATTGGGAAGCCCGCGCCATTTTCCTTTTGACCTGCAAAAACTGAGACTGGTTGCGCCAACGGCGAAGATATCCATCGCAATTGAGTTGTATCCCGTTTTTCTTGCACACATGGCAGATCGGCGCTGTGGGCTTTGCCTGAAGGCAAATTCCGAGGAAAAAGGAACCAGAGATGTTGAACAGCTTGAGATCAGAACCATGCGGCATCGGGCCCGAAATTGCGTATTGCGGCGAAATCATAAGCCAACCAGGCTGCGCTCGCGTGAAAACGTGTGATGAGTTGGAGGTCAAACGACGCCCTGAACGCATTGCCGCTTTGCCGACACTTTCACTGCGTTCTCGTTTTCGATTTAGCCCTGCTTTTCAGGCGTCTGGCGCCTTTTTGGTTTTGTGTCCACAACGAATAGTGGCTAACGCTGGACGCGCCACACCGCTGAAGGGCCAGATGTCCTTTTCGCTGTTGCTTCTCAACTGGTGCCATAGGCTCAGCTTGGTACGTCGCTGCTTGAGAAACCGGTTTTGACAAAGATGTGTCCGTGACTACAGGGCACCGTTAGACGGACTTAGCCAGGCCGAATAAGGCGACGTCCGCGGTCAACCCGTCAATTCGCTGCATCCCGTAGGGTTCAAGCTGCATAGAACCGCGGAGTGCTTCTCTTGTCGATTGATCAACGAGAATAGGGACACCCATGCACTTGCACTGGTTTTCCAGTCGCGCCGCAAGATTCACTGCATCTCCGTACACCGTAAACGACTGTCGATCGGACGAGCCGATGGTGCCCGTAACCAGATCGCCTCCGGCAATCCCGATCCGCACCGAAAAATCATGGGCTTTGGCGACGTGCAGCAATGCCTGCGCTGTCCTGATCGCAGCGTGCGAAGGCTCAGCGACGGCTATCGGTGCGTTGAAGGTGACCAGAAAGCCATCACCCAAATACGACATGACGATCCCGCCATGTTCGGACACGACCTCCGTCGCATCGGCCAGAAATGCGTCGAGCGCACCAATTACATATTCAGGTGTGCTGCCAGCTGAGAATTCTGTAAACCCTGCGATATCCATGACAAGAGCGGTACCCGCGGTGCGCTGCGGACGGAGGGTTCCATCATTGGCGATGAGTTTCTGCGCGATTTCGAAGGGAACATACTTGCCGAACAACGTGCTGACCCGCTCTCGTGCCGTCCGTTCACGGCGCCATTCGAGATCGGACGCAACTTGGGCAAAAAATACGCCGCGCGCACGGTATACGGCGACCGCGAGGGCGACCGTGACGAACATCAACATGGCGGATTCCTCAATGCGGTTGCCGCGTCCTATGAAGTCGATAGAGAGGAACACGCGCTCGTAATCGATGCGGGTCGCGTTTGAAGGGATGTCCGCCCAAGACAAGGTCTGGTCCATGCCGGACACGACCCATAGGAATGCGGCCCACCAGCCGGCGATACACATCGCACCCGTCCAGATCACGAGTTTCCAAGACAGGCTCAAGCAGCAAATCGCAACGATCGGGAACAAATAATAGATGCCGTAAGCACGGAACGCGATGATCTGTGGCACTTCATCTGCGCGGCTGATCGGGATCAGCACAAAAATCGCACAGATCGACAAGCTATCGAGCGTATAGACCGCGTATTTCATCCACCGGCGATCAAACCGTGTGCCGATGACGGCAAGATGCGCAATTCCGATCGCAGTAAAGATAAGAAGTACAACAATGGTCGCAAATCTTGGCTCAAGCTCGGAGAACAGAATTGGTGTGCCGACGTACCATACGAAGGCGAAGCCTGTCACGACGGTTCGGCAGGCAATGGCGAGACGCAAGCCCGCCTGTTCCGCACGGATCAAGCGAGCCGTGGATTCCGCGGCAAATTGCTCAGCGTCCGTAGGTATCATCAGTCTTCTCTGAGTTGCTATTGGATTTCACGATGCCGGATCGGGGCGATGTCAAAAGCGAATTTTAGCCGTTTAGCCATCAAGACGCTCTTTTCCGGGCAATATGCCAAGGCTTACAAAAAAACCATAGCTGTTATCAGCACGCCCAAAAACTCGGCCTCTGTCGGGACCGTGGCGAACACCGCGCTTGCGGGGCCACGAGTGGTCCGGCTTCCCGTCTAATTTTCGTTCGCGGGCCCATCATGACTTGGGAACGGAACGGTGTTTCAAATACATACCAAAATATGCTAAAGATAGGCCATAACAATAGCTAAAAGGCATTAAAATGGAGCTGCGGCATCTGAGATACTTTGTGGCTGTAGCTGACTATGGCGGTATCTCTCATGCAGCTGAACGGCTCAACATTGCGCAACCCGCTGTGTCCCGGCAAATTCGAGATCTCGAGGCCGAACTGGGCGTTGAGCTGCTAATTCGTGAAGGACGACGTGTTATCCTGAGCGACGCCGGGCGTTCATTTGCAGACCGCGCGCGGGCTATCCTAGCGGCATCGAGCAGCGCAGCGGATGAAGCGCTGCGTATCGCCAGAGGCGAAGCAGGTTGCCTGCGCATTGGCTTGCTCGAAAGCGCATCTTGGTCAGGGCATCTGCCACTGGCCCTGAACCGATTTTCCAGAACCTACCCGGATGTGCGTATGGATATCGTACCCATGGGATCAGTCGATCAGATCAATGGCATCCTCGCAGAAGAACTGGACGCGGCCTTTGTCTACCGGCAGGAAAACCTTGTCGATGAAGCCGTATCAATCCTGCCTTTACGCGTCGACAATGTCATGCTTGCAGCTTCAGTTGATCTCGACTTTGAAACGGATGGTGCGCTAGAGCTCGACGACATTGACGGTTTGCCGATCGTTTCTTTCCCGCGTGTTGTCGCGCCTGCTTACCACGACGCGCTGACCGCCGCTCTGGCGCGCATCGGGCTGACTCCAAACGTCGTGCAAGAAGCACAGAACGAAACAACGATTCTGAGCCTTGTTTCGGCTGGTGTCGGCTGTGCCTTTGTCAATTCTGCCAACATGGATCGCCCACCACCGCAAGTGCGATTTCACAGAGTGAGCGGTTTGTCGGTTCCCATCGAGTTTCTGTTTGTTACGCGGCAAAACGCCGGAGAACTGACACAAAGGCTTAGAGTCATAGTAGAAAGTATTAATGCCCATAAGGCATGGTAATAATAGCTACATAGAATTTTTTATTATGTAAAAAGCGTTCCATATTAATCCCATCGCGAAAACAGATGGAGATGCATGATGAAACACGATTTTTTAGCCTCGCTTGTTGCAACATCACTCGCAACATCGCCGCCTGCCCTAGCTGATGCAGAGGCGATTGCGGGCACACCTGTTTCCGTAGGCACGCTTGTCGCTCAGGCAGAAATGATCCGCATCGCCGACGCTCTGGATGCGGCCGTCGACGCCAAGGAATGGGCGATAGCGCGTTCTTTTTTTTCCGACACGATTGACGTCGACTTCACATCGCTGGCCGGGGGAGAACCCGCCCGGATTGTAGCAGATGCTCTGGTTGCCGGTTGGGCCGCGAACCTGACGGAGGAAAAAACTTCTTTCCACCTGCGTGGCAATCATCGCGTAACTTTTGAGGCCAATGGATCGGCCACGATGCAGTCACATGGTTATGCCTGGAACCGGCTGGAGCGGGGTGCACTGCCCGACAATGGCAACGATGCACTGTGGGAAGTCTGGGGCACCTATGCGCATCGGTTCGTCAAAACCGAAGACGGCTGGAAAGTAAACGCAATGACGTTCACAGCAACCGCACAGCGCGGCAACCCCTTTGTGCGCGACACACCAGGCAGCTGAGCCAAAAATCAAATTTGATCCAAACGCCTGAATCCTAGGAGAAATTCCATGAACAACCCCGTCGATCCAACGCGCCGTTCCATTCTAACTGCAGGAGCCGCGGCGTTAGCCTTGAGCGGTTTGGCCTCCACACGCACGGTCGCTCAGACCTCTGCCTCTGGCACAGTTCCGCAAGGACGCCGCATGCTGGGCGCGCTCGAAGTTTCCGCCATGGGCCTTGGCGTGCAGAACCACAGTCGTACTTTTCACACAACGATCCCCAACCGATCTGAAATGCACAACATCATCCAGCGCGCCGTTGATGAGGGCATTACCTTTATCGACACGGCAGAAGTCTATGGTCCACATGAGTCCGAGCGGATTTTAGGTGAAGCATCTCTCGATATCCGGAACCGGATCCAGATCGCGACCAAGTTTGGTTTCAATGTCGACCTTGAAACCGGCCAGTGGGCACCCGGATTAATCAGCGATCCGTCTCACATCAAAAGAGCGGTCGAAGGGTCGCTGCGGCGTCTACGCACGGACCGGATTGACTTGTTATATCAGCATCGTGTGGATCCGACGGTGCCCATTGAAGATGTCGCAGGCGCTGTTCGGGATCTCATGGATGAGGGTAAGGTGCTGCATTGGGGCTTGTCAGAGATGGGGCCAGACACCCTGCGTCGCGCCCATGAAGAACTACCGGTCGCTGCGGTTCAGAACGAGTACTCGATGTTATGGCGTGGACCAGAAACAGGTTTATTGGCTCTTTGTAATGAATTGGGCATCGGTTTTGTTCCGTTCAGCCCGCTTGGCTACGGATTCCTGACCGGCGCAATTGACATGGGTACCAGCTTTGCCCCTAGCGATTTTCGGGCCAGCACCACCCGAATGGACTCCGAGAACCGCCAAAAAAACATGGCGCTGGTTGACCTGGTGACAGAATGGGGCGCGCGCAAAAACGCGGCTCCCGGTCAAATCGCTTTGGCCTGGCTGATGTCTCAAGGAACATCGATTGTGCCTATCCCGGGGACAACTCAAATGCCGCACCTGCTTGAGAACATCGGAGCGACTGGTGTCAGCTTCACGCCCTCTGAGCAGGCGGAACTAAACAATCAGGTATCCGCGGTCGAAGTACAAGGCGCACGGATGCCTGCCATGGTAGCAGAGTGGTCAAACGTGGAGGCTCCCACACGAAGCTGATCGTACAACTCTGCGGGATCGGTGCGGATGTCATGGCCTCGGGCACTCGCATCCGACTGCCTTACTCCGCGCGCTGCATCGATTGCGGGCGAAGGCAGACGAAACCCTTTAGCCAGTTTTACGTTGCACGCCGCGATCTCAGTCCAAAGTGCCAAAAAAATGCGGCTCAGCATCTGTTGTGTGCCGACGAAGTGGCTCAAGGCGACTGCGATGTGTAACGGACGAAGTCGAGAAACGCAGACTTTGCGCTTGCATTGGATGACGGCACCGCAGGTTGCATCCGCAGCGCAAAGTCCTGCCGCTGAAAATCTCTTTATGGCCAGTCACAGCACTTCGTTGTGACGCTCAAAACACCGATTTTCACGGTGTCTGAACTTGCCACCAAAACCAAAAGCAGACGTAGCCATCACATAAGACATGTGAGCCGTTTTTCAGGGCGATGTAACCGGTTTGACTCCAAAGCTGCAAAAGAATTGGCCAAGTAAGTTTGGCCTTATCGAGACCGGAACCACAGGCCGACTTTCTAGAACTCTTTCAGCCGTCAAATCGCATGGCCTGCAAGGCAGGGCCTTTCAGTGACTGCGCTTAGCACAATCGTCGTGCGGACCCGTGTGACAGACTGGACCGGGTTGATTTGAGTTTCGATGATCTCGTTGAGCTCATCGGTTCCCGCCGCTCGTATTTTGAGCAGGTAGCAGTCGTCGCCAGCAATCTTGTGCAATTCCTCCAGACCTGTGACGCAAGAGAGCGCGGCAGCGGTGTCAAAGCCGAGACTAGGCTTGGCATCTGTCACGAAAACGAAAGCCAACAGCGCTTTTCCAAGCGCATCGGGATCCAGACGCACCTCGTATCCTTGGATCACGCCGTCAGCCTCAAGCCTGCGGACGCGTTCGGAAATTGCCGATGGTGCGAGTCCGACGCGGCGCGCGATGTCGGCTTTGGAGATGGCTGCATCTTTCAGAAGAAGCGACAAGATTTTTCTATCAATAGCGTCGATCATTCCTTTAATTTATAATTTATATGGCGAATCGTCTACACTTTCGCGAAAATACTAACCATTCAACGTTTGAAAGACTGCGCATGATCCCGGGTACGCTGGTATTGACCGTCGAAGGTGTTTCCGTCCGTCTCGCATGTTTGCACCAGCGCGGTACGCGACCTCCACTTATATGTCTGCACGGGTTCGGCTCGACCAAGGAAGACTATTCAGACCTGTCAATGCACCCGGAATTTCAGGATCGCACTCTGATTTCCTGGGATGCACCGGGCTGCGGAGCATCTGAGATCACCGACCCAGACGCATTGTCGATCCCGTTTCTGGTGCAAGTTGCACTGGCGGCTTGTGACGCTCTGGGTATCGATAGCTTCCATCTGTCTGGGCATTCCATGGGTGGACTGACCGCTTTGTTCTTGGCCCATCAACACCAGGATCGTGTCCTCAGCTTCATCGACATCGAAGGTAACATCGCACCGGAGGATTGCTTCCTGTCGCGTCAGATCATCGAACACCCTGCTGAGACACCGGAGGGTTTCGCGAAGGGGTTCATTGACAGGGTGCGGCATCGGGCGGAATTCGGGTCAGCGCTGTATGCCGCATCATTACCGCTGAAGGTGCGCGCCAGTTCTTACAAACCTATCTTCACGTCCATGGTCGCGCTGTCCGACGACGCACCTCTGATGGACATGTTTGCAAACCTCACCTGTCCACGGTGCTTTATCTATGGCGCGCAAAACCGTCATCTATCGTATCTCGGTGACCTGCCGCCAAAAGGTGTCGACGTTATCGAAATCCCGCATTCAGGACATTTCCCGATGTATTCCAATGCACCTGCCCTTTGGTCCGAAATGGCTGATTTTCTTGAAAGGCACGATCCAAAGTCATGACACTAAGCAACTTTGCGGCCTTTCCAACAGGCAATTTATGCAACGCAGATGCGCGCGTTCGGGCGCTTGCACCTGAAATTAAACCGCTCATCCGCGGAAAACGTATAGCGGGTGTCGCACGCACCGCGCGGATCACGCCGGGCCAAAACGGGGCCATACACCGGGCCGTCGCCAATGCCGAACCAGGCGATATGCTCGTGGTCGATGGTGGCGCATCGAACCAATTCGGCCCGTTTGGCGATCTTCTAGCAGACGGATGCCTGGCCAAGAGAATGGCAGGAGCGGTTTTCGACTGCACGATCAGGGACAGTGCAGATATTGCAGCATTGGGGTTCCAAGTCTTTTGTCGGGGCTTTCACCCCCAAGCGACCGCGAAAACGGACCGAGGAGAAACGGACATTCCTGTGGTCCTGAGCGGGGAAGTTGTCAATCCCGGCGACATTATCGTGGGCGACGATGATGGGGTCGTGGTCATTCCCTACGGCATTGGAACGGATGTCTTGGAGAAAGTCGCAGCCGTTGCCGCGCGTGAAGACGCTATACGCGCCCGCGTCCGTGCGGGCGAGACGACGTTGGAGATTTTCGAACTCGACCGATGACGTTTGCTACGACGAAAGAGGACTTCATGAACAAACCAAACACTTTTTTCAACTTTTCCGATCTAAGCCAGGGTATGTCCCGTACTTTGGCAAACGGCATTGAAACCCGTGTGTTTCCGGGGGAACAGGCGATGTTGTCCGTCGTGAGTTTCGAGCCGGGGAGCGAAGGGTCAATCCACGCCCACCCCGAAGAGCAGTGGGGTGTGCTTCTGGAAGGCAGCGGAACACGCGTGCACAACGGCATTGAAGTGCCGGTGGGGACGGGTGATTTCTGGTGCACGCCCGGCGGAGTTGCGCACGGGTTCCGCGCGGGGCCAGACGGCGCGAAGTTACTCGACATTTTTGCACCGCCACGTGATGCATACCGGGTGGCAGGCTCGGGTTTCGCAGCGTCATAGCGACCGCGACAGAGCGATTATGCGCAACCCAAAAGGTCGGGTTGAGCTGCGTGAGTGGCAGCGCCAACTGCAACAACTCGGCGACCATCGTTGTTTTGGCGTCTACGAATGACGGTATAAAAGTGCCACCCTAAAGCACCAAAGGCGCAGTTTGCCGAGGTGATGCGCGCTTTGTTGCACGTAAATCCAATCGAAGACTGCGACATAGTGGTGAAGTTCATGGTAGACGCGCAAACCAGTCCCGCGTCAGGTTTTTCACCGACGCGACGCAGCTGAAGTTATCGATACAATGATCAAGAGCGCAACTGGGATCAGTGCCCAACACGACTTGAACCGCACCTTAGAATTTAGAGTGGCCAACGTAACTTAATGTCTAGCAGGCATTTACACATGCATGCCGCGCGTTGACACCAGAGCTAAAAGCTATGGCAGTGACCAGTAAGACAATCGCTTTTACTCTGGCGGTCATATTGTTCCCGCCGCATGTACGGCATAAGCGAAAACTCAAGACAAGCAGCGGATGGGCCGACACTTTGGTTTTTGTTGTTGGTTCGTCTTCTTCCAGTGTTCCAACACTGATGACGGCAAGCGCCTGGGCTGTACCAGTGCTTCGGTCTGCCCAGTGTTTTTGCGAAGGCAAACTTATTGTTCCAGCATCTGCGCCGGACGTGAAAAATAGGCCTGCATCAGCAACTGGCTGATTGTGGAGTGGTCCGAAACGCCCAACGATTCACCCGGATTTCAGGCAAGCCTTGGCGCCCGACCGGCCACTTTTGGCACGATGGTAGCGGCTGATGCCTCCGAGAAGTGCCGCAGGCGATTTAAAATCAATCGTTGCTTTCATGGTCGCGGGGAAAACGTTTGGTCGAGTGCGAATCAGGCGCCTCGCCCAAGCAAAAGATATTCATCCTCTTTTCCAACGCATAGACCGTTTGCTTGCTCTGAAATACTGTTCCTTCAAGCCCAATGTTATTGGTGAGAGAACCGCATTCTTGCATCAGATCACTGGTGCTCCGACCCGGGTCAACCTGCCCATGCCTTGTGGTTCTTGATAGGCACGATTGGCGGCATGATGTCCACTGGCGTATTGTAAATGTTCGTCGACGCGGCATTTCGTTTCGCCGGATACCAAATCTTCGCGCATTGGGTGGACGATCGCGTAGCACCGACAGGCGACCGGCCGGTTCTGCGGTGACATAGATGATCGAACGTCCCGACCGTCTCGCGTGAGCGGAAAAACTGAAATCCAGACAACTGGTTGATTGGCTTTTGGGACGCGTTTGTAGCAAGCTCTCGATTGTGTGGTCATTAATCTGGAAGCCGATCGTGGAACGCTCTAAAACCAACCACGTTTTTTCGCGATGGCGTTGGACCGGCCTTTTGCTGCTGCTTTTGGCAGCGATGTTTCTTTCAGCCGTCTCGGATGACAGTGTGCTCAGCCATTTCATGACGATTGCCGCCTATTCTCTTGTTTTTGCGGGGACTCTGCACGCTGCAACTTTGGCTTCGCACGGGCGAATACTTGGGCTGGCACTGGTGGCATTGTGGTTCATATTGGGCCTGATTGGAGCATCAGACAAAGTCAGCTACGTCGGCCCGGTGTTCATTGTGGTTACGGCCTTCATACTGGTTGGATGTTTGTTCGTTACGATGTCAGAGCTTGCGCAAAATAGCGAAGCCGGGCTGGATCCGGTTATGGGCGCGGTCTTTGGATACATCCTCATCGGCGTCAGTTGGTCGCTGTTGTACGTTCAAATCGAAATTGACGCACCGGGTTCTTTCAATTCGCCTTCTGAGCATAAGACGTCTTCCGAGTTCATTTACTTCAGCTTGGTCACGCTGACCTCATTGGGGTACGGCGACATTACACCACTCAAACCCATTCCACGCCTGCTCGCAGGTTTGCAGGCCGCAACGGGCACGATTTACATTGCTGTATTCATCGGACGTGTCGTCGGGCGCTTTAAGGATTGAATTCGGGCACGCGTGCTCTTTTTCAGCGGTCCCTTTCGGATTTCCAGCGCTTTCGAGGGATCAAGCGGAGACTTAAACGAAAAGCGCGTCGTTCGTGGATCATTTTTACCGGATCGTTGGCTTTCTCGCCGACGTGATGCTGGGGCGCTGGTCAGGTGCAAACATCCGAGCCCATCGCCAAGCGTTAGGTAGCCATTGAATAAATTCAATTCTAGCTCGGTTTATTAGTTTCACAGGTCCAACCTTTGATCTTAATGGCAAAATGCGTCGAAACAGCGCCGGCTACCGCAATTGGTGCGAGTGCTGCGGTACTGACATTTTCCGGAGGCGTGACAAACTCGCTCAGAGGACGTCGCGGACGCGCTCATTTAAAACGAAACGCTCGTGAGCATGGCAGTTGGACAACGCGAATGGGCTTTCGGCAACTCTGAGGCAAACGCTCTCATGACAGACCATCATGATTTTCGAAAGACGGTCGTCTGCCATTATGTGTCATCACTGCGCCGCTTCATTTCCTTGAAAACCCAGCGTCCGGCGCAAGTCAAAAGGTTTGTTTGGCAAGTTGCCGAACGCTCTCTGAGAAAATCTGTGACATCCGCCGAACGTCAACTGCAGCGCTGGCCCGATTGTCTCTGGTTCAACTTAGGTCCACTTTTGTCGGGCCTGACGTCGGTATCGAGGAAACGGCAGTAATGGCCGTGTACTATTTTTCGGGTCCTTTGTCGGAACGGTCTTTATTACCATCTATCTGAAGAACACCGACAGCTGTTACAACCGCGCAGACTGGTCACGCCACAGTGTTGTTTGAGGCGAACCTTCAACGCTGCACGCGCTCTGTGAAGGCGCACAGTCGCGTTATTGATCGATATATTCAATGCGTCGGCCGCCCGAGCCAGCGGGACGCCCGCTATATCCACAAGACCGATGATCGAAGCGTAGTTTTTGTTGAGGTGTCTGGTGTGAGCCAGACTACAGCCACACACCTCAACCTCAGTGTCTCCGAGTTGCGGTGTTTCTGCGGCCAAAGCTTCTATAAGAAGCTGATTTCTAACCGACTTCCGTCCCAGATCGGATACTGCGTTTGCGTGTATCCGCAACAACCACCCCAGAACGCGGTCCGGTTCTCGAAGCTTGTCGGCGCGTTCCAGTGCCCTCATTGCGGCGATCTGGAGTACGTCGTCAACATCATTTTGATCGGCGCGGGATGCCACGAAACGTTTGAGCGCGCTGCGATGTGCACACAACGCGGCAGCAACCAACGACTTGGGGTCATTTTCCGACATAAGAGGTCGTTATTCTATTTCGCCGCGTTTGGGCAGCCACAATCCGGTCCACAGGCGCAGTCGTTACACGTACAGGTTTCCCCGCAACAACATTTACCGTCCGTCACGGGCGCTTTTTGGCAATTGCAGGAGGGCGCACAGGTGTCACAGGCGCAGGTGTCTGATTGGGTCATTGGTCTTCCTTTTTTGCTGGTTCAAAAGGTAGACGTTCGGCATCGCTTGTTCCTTACACCTCTTGCAATTTTTTTTTGAAGGTTGCTGTACTGCCGACGTATTATTACAGGGTCATCGGCAAAGAGATCACTGTCTCGCAAGCAACCGGACGTTTGGATCAGAACCGGGGGCCGACCACTGCAGACGTTTTGCACAACCCGCGGATCCAGGAGCGCCGACGCATTCCCGATTTAGACAACCCGGCTCTTCAACTCCGTCTCCAGGCATTCGTTGACATTTGCGACCGTCAGATCGCATTGCCACAGATTACGGCCCGGCAACGAAGCGTAATTCGGCCGGGCCGCAGAAAGCCCACGGGTAAGGCGGGATGCGGTGTCTTAAGAACCGAGCGCCGCCTCGGACAGTGTCTTTGCATTGTAGCGCATCATGTCGACATAAGTCGAAGCTGGCCCATCTTCAGCGGACAGGGCATCAGAGTAGAGTGTTCCGCCGATATTGGCTCCCGTCTCATTGGCGATCTGCTCAATCAGTCGATTGTCCGTTATTGCCTCAACAAAGACAGCGGAAATTCCTTCCTCTCGGATTTGTGTGATAAGTTCGGCTACGTCAGCAGCTGATGCTTCACTTTCAGTGCTGAGACCTTGAGGCGCTTCAAACGTCATTCCGTAATGCGCAGCAAGGTATCCGAAAGCGTCGTGTGAGGTCACGACAGTGCGCTTGTCCTCAGGAATCTCGGCCATCATTTCGTCGATCTCCTCATCAAGAGCTTCAAGCTCCGACACATATTCCGCTCGGTTTTCGTAATACAGAGAAGCGTTGTCGGGGTCCGCTTTTGCAAGACCAGCTGTAATGTTGTCGACGTAAATCATTGCATTTTCGATAGTCTGCCACGCATGCGGGTCGAATGCGCCGTGGTCATGACCGTGATGATCATCGTGGCCGGCATGATCCTCACCATGGTCGTCGTGATCGTCATGCCCTGCATGTTCCTCGCCGTGCTCGTCATGATCATCGTGGCCGGCATGGTCTTCATCATGGTCATCATGATCATCGTGGCCCGCATGATCCTCGTCGTGGTCGTGATCGTGTTCTTCGCCCTCAGCGTGCTTTTCGTCGTCGTGATCGTCATGGTCATCGTGCTCGTCGCCATGCTCATCTTCGAATTCAATTGCAGCTACGCCGGTGGTCGCGACCACCATCTCGCCTCCGAACGGCGCCGCCTCGGCAAGACGCTCCAGCCAACCCTCGAATTCAAGTCCGTTTATGAACAGCACATCAGCCTCTGCAACCGCAGCAGCGTCTTGTGGCGTGGGTTGATAAACATGCGCATCCCCGCCCGGACCAACGAGCGTTGTAAGCGCGATGTGGTCACCGCCGATGCGTTCGACCATGTCGCCCAGTATCGAAAATGTTGCAACAACGGGGATCGGTTCGTCCGCAGAGGCCGCACCGGGAAGGATCATTGACGCCGCCACCAAAGCGGTTGCGGATTTCAGAAGTGATCGACGAGATGACATGGTTTCTCCCTTATGTCTCGTAGTGGCGGCGCGGCAAAGCTTGGGCGATGAGCCCCCCGACCGGGCCAAGGAAAACAGACATGCCGTAAAATATACCTGCAACAAGAATGATTGCAGGTCCGGATGGCAGGCTGAAATGATAAGATAAAAGAAGCCCAGAGATGCTGGACAGGATGGCCACCAGTGCAGACACAGCGACGAGCCCACCGATGCCAGCGGTCCAAAACCGTGCGGCTGCCGCTGGAAGGATCATAATGCCCACGGCCATTAGCGTGCCCAAGGCGTGAAACCCCGCAACGAGGTTCATGACGACCAGACTGAGGAACAAGAAATGCGTCACGGCACTGAGCTTGCTAACCGAGCGCAGGAATTGCGGATCGGCGCACTCCAGAACGAGTGGGCGGAATATGACGGCCAGTGTCACCAAAGAGAGGCTCGCGATACTGCACAGTAGAATAAGCGCCGCATTGTCCAGCGCTAAAACCGTCCCGAACAGAACATGCATGAGATCCACATTGCTGCCTCGCGTTGATACGATCAGCACGCCGAGCGCCAAGGATATCAGATAGAACGCCGCAAGGCTTGCGTCCTCCTTGAGCGCCGTCATGCGCGAAACAAGACCTGACGCAACGGCGACCACCATACCGGCAACGAGACCTCCGATTGTCATCGCTCCAAGCGACAGGCCGGATACGAGGAATCCGATTGCGGCACCCGGCAGGATCGCATGTGCCATAGCATCGCCTGTCAGGCTCATGCGACGCAGCATCAGAAAGACACCCACAGGGGTCGAGCCTATTGAGATGGCGATACACCCCAGGAGCGCCCGACGCATGAAGCCGAACTCTGCAAAAGGGGCGATGATCGCGTCCCAGATCATGCGGCGTTCTTCTCACAAAGGTTCGGCACGCCGTCATTTGCTTCGCACATCGCCCGTGCCTGGGCATGGTTTTCAGATGTCATCACCTGCTGTGTCGGCCCGTGGGCCACAAGCTCGCGGGCGAGCATAAGCGTTTCAGGGAAATGTTCGCGCACGGTCTCATGATCGTGCAACACCGCCATGATTGTCCGCCCTTCGTTGTGCCACCTCCGAATGACACCGATAAGATCGGCCATGGTCCTGGCATCGATCGCTGAAAACGGCTCATCGAGCAGAAAAAGTTTGGCATCCTGCAAAAGGAGCCGGGCAAAGAGCGCGCGTTGCATCTGACCACCTGAAAGCGACCCGATCGCGCGGCCTTCAAGACCTGTGAGCCCAACGGAATCAATTGCGTCGCTGACCCGGGCCTTGCGCGCGCGCCCCAGCCATCCAAAGGCGCCTATTTCTTGCCAAAGCCCCATGGCAACCAGATCCATGACAGACATCGGAAAGGTCAGGTCAATATCTGACCGCTGAGGCAAATAGGCAATTTCCTCGCGCGTGACGACGTCAAAGGCCACACGACCTTCGAGCGGCGATAGCAGGCCGGTCACACCTTTCAGAAGCGTGGATTTTCCGGCTCCATTCGGGCCAACGATTGCGGTCAGACTGCCACTCTGAATTTCTGTTTCGAGGTGATGAACGGCCGGATGTCGATCATAGCCGAGCGTCAGGTTTTTGAATGCCAATGCTGTCATTGCGAAGCACTCGTGAAAGGCAAAGACACACCGGTTGCCCAAAAGAAGCCCGCCCAGAGCATTACGACAAGGACACCTGCTGCGGCCAGTCTTGGTCCTGCGCCCACAAGGAGAAGGTCGAAACTTCTGTTGCGTTTACTCATGAGTTCAAGTTTTCCGGCATGCATTCCGAACAGGTACCATGCACTTCGACGACATGTCTTGACGGCAAGAAACCGGACTTGCCCATGGCTTTCGCCATCGTCTTATGCACCTCGGGCGCTACCGTCTCTTCAACCGTGCCGCAGTCATCGCATATTGACAGAATTGCTTCATGTCCGGGTTCACTGTTCTGGCAAAGAACATACGCGTTAATGGATTCCAGCCTGTGCACCAAAGCCTGTTCCGTCAGCGAATTCAGGGTTCGGTACACTGTCGTGGGTGCGGTTTTGGGGTTCGACTCGCGGAGCTTGCCCAAGATGTCATATGCTGACAAAGGAGCATCGGCCCGGCGCAAAAAGTCCAACACTTCCGCTCGCAATGCGTCGCCTCTCTTACCCATGTGCCCTCCTCGCAGTATGTGCCAAGCAGTAGTGTGATATAGTAACATCTTTACAATGAGAAGAGCTTCACCGCGCTCGTTGACAAAATGTCTCAAAAAAAAATTGCGGACTGCTCCAACAAGCCGCGTACCTTTGGTTTTTTGACAGTCCAACGCTCCGAGCTCCACGCAGACTTTGCAAATTGACGCGCGGACTCCATCTTCGATCTCTGTGGTGATCGCAGACGCGTCCGCATGGAACAAATCGTCAAGCGACTGGACAGGTTCGAAGTCTGCGAACTTCTGCAACGCGTGGCGCTATTTCTGCCGAATACCACTGGCAGATGTCTCCAGGATTTAACCCGTCGCCAACGCGCATCTCTATTTGGGTTCGACGATACAGTGCCAAGCTGCGTCTTCGAACAACATCAAAATTTCTGCAAACGTCCAGCCCACCTTCACATCCGCAAATATGGAACTGTTCTATCACTAAGTAATCGCCGCGCTCACGCCTTGGGATATCGACTTCCGCCTAGTCAAAGCCCAACTGGTTTCAGGGGAAATGACAGCTGGTGGCACATTTCAAGTGACGCATTGCGCAACTCATTCGTCAACGCACTAAAGTCGTGTCATAGTCGGCTGCGTTCAGCCTGTTCAAAGTCGAGCTTTGGAACAGCGAAGATGCACAAAGCGTATCGACCATCGCGAACAAATTAGTTTTGTGGATATGCGGCAGTTAGCCAGACGCTAAAGGTCCCAATGTGCGGGAATTACAGGCTGATACGCGTTTGCACTGTTCCCTTGCCACATCCCTTAAATCTGAATCCGAAAACGCATACGTGTCCCCAAAAACGATGCAAAGAAGTCGCGCAATCCTTGGCCACGCTTAAAGAACTGTTACGTGAACGAGCTATTCGGCTTTATCGCACAACAAGTAGATAGGACTGGACCACGCCTTTGTCCCGTCTTCAAGTGTCACACGGACATAAAATGGGTTATCTCGCTCTGCGTGTGGACCTAACCTGCGTTCCAAGTGAACCGATGTGTGAGAATTGACATCGGGCAATCTGAACAGGCGGACCGCGCGCGGTAAGATGTCTGACGCATCCAGAACTATATCTTCATAGCCAATATCATCCAAAGCGAGTTCTGCCTTAACAAGAGGTGTATCGAGCGCGACGGACCCGGATGCGCCGTCATCCAAAGTGGCAATGAAACCTGCGAAATTTCCGGTTGTAACGGATTTCCACGTCAATTCCGACTTCCCCTTAAGATCCAGCGTCTTGTCTTTGTTGAAAAAATTCACCGCGTTAACGGATTTAATCGCAGCTCTGTCGAAATGTGCAGAACCATCCCAGGATACGGCGCGGAAGCGACCGCGATATTCGGCCCCTTCCCACAATACGCCGATGCGATTGCCAAGCTCCTTTTTGCTGTAAGGGCGATGGCACTCCAAGTGCTCGAGGCCATTGAAAATGTCGATGCATCGTACTGGGGAGGCAGCATAAACGTTAACCTCCAGCCGAATTTCACCCGACGAAACCAGAACAATGTCGCCCATCATGGCGGTTGTGCATGGTTTCATACGGCATTGGTCTGTGAGCAAAGGATCATCAAGATACTGCGTCGCGGGTCTTTCGAATGTTGCGGTGACGGTGAGACGAACGCGCCCGCTGGGCCCGCCCGTCGTCGCGTAGTGATGACGCGCGTTAATGCAGTCAATCAAGCTCTTTCGCGTGAGTTCGGGCATCAGAAAGCATGTCAGACCACCGACGGCACCAAACCAGCCCGCGCCGGGATAGCTGGCGCCGGGGCGGCCTTTGTGTCCGTCAGAATTTCCGATAATGCCAACTCTGTAACCGCTCTTGAAGGCATCTTGCACGATCCATTCAAACGTGCCCCAGGCAGAATGCACTTCGACAGATTTCTCAAAGCGCCCGTCGTGCGCCATGGTGATGTCCGCATACCGGCCGCCACAATGGGCGAAGCAGATCACGTCCCATTCATTATTCTTGGCAAAAGCTTCAAACAGAGCGCCTGCGGTGTGGCAATCAGTGCCTACATCGCTCTGGTCTTCGATCAGAGCATGGGAAGAGCGACGCATTGTGCGACCCTCGACGGGAAAGAAGACGTTTCGGTCGCCGCCAAGAGCCGTGTTGCCTGACCACTCATAACCGGGCAGCGTGACGAACTCTCCATCCTTATTGAAGTGCGCAGTGATCTTGTTGAGATCTGACCAGAACGTATCGGTCATTTGAAAATCATTGCCTTGGTGCGCGCAGGCATCCAGAAAGGCCTTGTCGCGCCCGAAAGAGAAGTAATCCGCAGCGCTGTTTGTGCCCAGCGTTTCGTCTGACTGGCCATGTAAGTCCCCCCAGTAGCTCATCAGGGGAGGTGCGTCGTGAACAGCCGCAGGGTTGCATTTCGTTATAACGGAGCCATCGGTGTTCAGAAAGGTAATTTCCAGGGGCCCGTCACCATGAGCTACAAGCCCCTTCAAAACAGTTGCAAAAGTGCCCGTGCCAATCTCGATGATATCTGGCAGGTTTTCAACAGGCCGGTTCGCCTTGGGCATCAGCGTCATCGACGCCTTGTTCGCCGGGTTGCCCCAAGTGTCTTCGGCCTTGATCTTGAGCGAAAAGTCTTTGCCGCTGGCAATCGTCGAAGGTATCACGGCCACCCAGGTTTCCGGCAGGCCCGGAACAATAGAAATTGCCGGTTGCACGGGCAACGTCTGGAAGTTGTAGGTCGCGATGGGATCCACGAGCACACGGAATTCATAACGGCTCTCACAAAACGTCTGCAGCCGCATGCCTGGTCCGCCATGATCTGTGACGCCGAAGCGAATAGTGATCGTGTCGCCTTCCTTCATAAAACCTTTAACCACTTTGATCTGCAGTGTCCGGTCCCATGGGCGGATGTTGCCTTTGGGGTCAAATCTGGCCTGAAGAACGGCGTTGTTAGAGGCCACGACCTCGGTGTATCCGGCACCTTTCGGGTCATCGAATTGCGGGTTGGTCTGATCGGTAGCAAATCTCCAAACCACGCGAATGCTGCCACTGTCATCCACCCCGAAACGCCCCGCCGTATAGGTCAGGGTAAAACTTTGATAGGTGCCCGCATCGAATTCGCCCGATTTGTCCAAAACTGCTGTGCCCAGATGCGCCGGATCAATCGGTGTTCGCAACGCGCCGTTGTGCATTTCCAGAGGTGTCATCAGTGAATTCGGATCGGACATGGATTGTGCCTTTAGTGTTTGGAATCAATTATTTGAGCGGTAGAAACGCGGATGACGTGCCACTTTCCGGCAAATGCAAGCAAGTGTTCTCATTAAAGTCTCGTAAACTCCCAGCCTGTGCCAACGTAGGAGGAGCATTGCAACGAGCAAAGCGAATTTTCAAACAGTGCTGTCACTCAGAAGCAGCAAAGTGGACAACATTCTGTAAATGACCGAATGGAGTTCTTTCAGCGGGCTCGGCGTAGATACAAGTCTCGAAGGTTTTGCATCCGAAGCTCAGGTTCGCTGTCTTCGAGGAGAAGGGACTGCAGCATTGAATGCCAAAACAAAGCCATTGCGCACATCGTGCGTCAGTTTATTAATCTGACGCGTCGCCAAACCCCAAGCTACGCACCGTGCCGCGCTCTGATAATTCTTCACTGGTGTAAAGCGGCAATTCATTTGCTCCGTGCGCTGCGGCATGCTGCGCGTAGAACGTACACGCGACCGCGGTCGAAAACGGATGGCATCAGAACAGAGGCTGCGCTGCCAAATCGCCATAAGTCCGCCGGGGCACTTTCCAAAAGGCTTTTGTGGATACGTTGGGTACGACTGCCGGTCCTTCGCCGTACCAAGCGGCCACTAAAAGTGAGACAGAGGCCTTTTTAATGCGAAAGCATCCAGGGGCGATGACCACCCAGACTTCTTGAACCATCAGCATGATATCGCGCTTTGCTTTTGATTCTGGGACCGGTCGGTTGGAGCCCGTTGGCCTTTGCGCGCATCGGACTGTCAGACGACCGTTGGTTTATGTCATGCGCGCGCCGCGCGAAGGAGGAGACTTTCGAGAGTTGCGGCACGGTCAATGCGCGCGGCGAAACGGCGCCACAGCTTGGGCATGCGCACGGCGCGTCAAACTGGCTTATCGGCGCGGATTTCTGAAAAACCCCACATTCTCTACAGACATAGTCATAGACGGGCATAGGATTGCCTTTCTTCTGGAAAAAATCGCACGACTCCAACAGGAACCGTGCGAAGAGACATCAAAGATCTGGCGCAACTGGCACGTCAACCGAGTCATCCAGATACTTGGTTGGGCCATCTGGCCCCGGCATAAGATCGCCCTCGAAAATATCCGTTGGCAGCCACAGCGTGGCACAGGCGTTCGGATAGTCAACGATGCCAGAGACATGGCCCTGAACAGGTGCAGTCCCGAGGATCGCGATGCCTTGTTCGCGCGAGTATCCAAATTTTGTCATATACTCGATCGCGTTTAGACACGCCTGTCGATAAGCTTCTGTCATGTCGACGTAATGCTGGTTGTCGTCTTCGTCGACCGAGATGCCTTCGAAGATCAGGTAGTCATCATACTTTGGCGTGATCGGCGACGGCTTGAACATCGGGTTCTTAACGCCGTATTTCGAAATGCCGTCCTTGATGACACTGACCTTCACATGCAGCCAGCTTGCCATCTCGATACCACCACAAAACGTGATTTCGCCGTCGCCCTGGCTAAAGTGTGTGTCGCCCATCGACAAACCGCCACCCGGAACAAAAACCGGGAAGTAGCAAACAGAACCGCGGCTGAGGTCCTTGATATCGCAGTTACCGCCATTCTCCCGGGGCGGAAGTGTTCTCGCGGCCTCGGCAGCAGCGGCAGCACGCGCATCGCCCGTCATCTTACCCATATGCGCGGCCTGCGTGTTCGGCAGTTCGGCCAGCGCAGGCACGCGCGTCGGATCGGTGTCGAACAATGTCTTTTCGCGGATGTTCCATGCATCGAGCATTTTTCGGTCTGGAAGTGTGCCGATCAAGCCCGGATGAATAAGCCCCGCATAGCGCACACCGGGAACGTGGCGCGACGTCGTAAACATGCCCTTGAAATCCCAAATTGATTTCTGGGCGGTTGGGAATTGCTCCTGAAGAAAGCCGCCGCCGTTGTTTTTGGAAAAGACGCCGTTGAAACCCCATTGGCTGCGGTTAAGCGGGCCGACATCCAAGAGTTCTACGACCAGCAAATCTCCTGGCTCCGCGCCGCGAACGCCGATCGGACCGGACAAATAGTGGACTTGCGGCAATTCTACATCGCGGACGTCTGATGCATCATCGTTGTTTTTGATCTGGCTGCCGGTCCAATCATATGCCTCGACAATGAAGTCGTCGCCCGGATCCACCCATTCGACAATGGGAATGTCGGGGTGCCATCGGTTGTGGATTTTCTCGTTGGTGTGAGGGCTCTCGTCGAGGTCGACCGAAATGAGCGTGTCCGCCGAATAGGATGCGGTGGGTTGGTGTAATGTGTCTGGCATAGTTTCACTCCCAAGGTTGAAGGTCAGACGGATAGAAATTTTGAGACGCGTTCTTCGTCGATGCCGTCGCGGGGGCTGTCGTGCACGAAGGTACCGTTTTCGATAACGATGACCCGGTCTGCCACGTCGAGCGCAAAGCTCAGGACCTGTTCGGACACGACAATTGTCAGGTTCGTTTCGTCCCGGATCCGGCGCAGAGTGCGCGCCATCTCCCGGATGATTGAGGGTTGAATGCCTTCGGTCGGCTCATCCAGCAACAGCACCTTGGGCTTGCTCGCAAGCGCGCGAGCAATGGCAAGTTGCTGCTGCTGCCCGCCCGATAGGTTGCCGCCCCTGCGCGACTTCATTTCCAAAAGTACCGGAAACAGCTCGTAGATATCATCCGGCACGGTGCTGCCGCCTGTTGTCGCCAGCCCGGTTTCGATGTTTTCCTTCACTGTCATAGAGGAGAAAATCATCCGTCCCTGTGGCACGTATGCGATGCCTGAGGACACGCGTTGGTGAGGTTTCATTCCCGAAACGGCAATGTCGTCGATGCGCGTGTCGCCGGCTTTTTCCGGCACAATACCCATCAGCGTTTTCATGAGCGTCGTCTTGCCCATTCCATTGCGCCCCATGATAGCGACGATTTCTGCTGGTTTGACGTCGAGATTTATCCCGTGGAGAATTTCGCTTTCGCCGTAAGTTGCGCGGAGATTCTGTACCGATAACATGGTGTTGCTCCTCAATGACCGAGATAGACTTCAACGACTTTCGGGTCGTTCTGGACACGGTCCATTGACCCTTCTGACAGTGTTTTTCCCTGATGCATCACCGTGACCCGTGTTGCGATGTCGGCGACAAAACCCATGTCGTGCTCAATCACAATCACCGAGCGATCCGTAATGATTTTGTTGAGCAATTCGGCCGTTTTCTTGCGTTCTGCAACGGACATGCCGGCAACAGGTTCATCCAGCATCAAAAGCTCAGGGTCCTGAATCAGCAGCATGCCAATCTCGAGCCACTGCTTTTGTCCGTGGCTCAGAAACGCGGCTTTCTCTTGCAAAAGCGTATCGAGAAATATTGTCTTCGCGATATCCTTTATGCGTACCTTGACCGCGTCTGTACGACGGAACCCCAAAGCGCCGAACACGGTGTACCCCGTCGGGTAGCTCAGCTCGAGGTTTTCGAAAACCGTCAAGTCCTCGTAAACCGAAGGGGTCTGAAATTTCCGTCCGACGCCTGCGTGCACGATCTGGTCTTCACGCATCGATAACAGCTCTTGACCCTTGAAATTCACTGAACCGCTGGTCGCTTTTGTGCGCCCACAGATCAGATCGAGTACAGTGGTCTTACCCGCGCCATTTGGGCCAATGATCACACGACATTCATTGGGCTCCACATAAAAACTCAGATCATCAACTGCTTTGAACCCGTCAAAGGATACCGTCAGCCCTTCGACGGAGAGGACAAATTTTGGATAAGGATTGGCGTCAAGCATGATGGTCTCCTACTCTGCCGCAGCCGTCGCATTACCTTCTGCGCTGGCTTTTTCATTTCGGGTTAAAAGCTTGGACAAACGCGGTGCGACGTGATCGGCATACAAACCCGCCAATCCGTTAGGAAAAGCCATCACAACTGCGATGAATAGTCCGCCAAGCCCCAGCAACCAAAGCTCGGGGAAGCTTTCTGACAAGGATGTCTTAGCCCAATTGACGAGCAAGGACCCATAGACTGCGCCCAAAATGGACAAGCGGCCGCCTACCGCGCAGAAGATCACCATTTCAATCGAGGGCACGATGCCGACGAGCGTCGGTGACATAAAACCGACCTGTAGCGTAAACATCGCACCACCGATGCCTGCAAACGCAGCGCCAAGGCAAAAAATGAATATCTTGAAACTCGCCACATCGTAGCCGGAAAAACGTACGCGATCTTCCTGGTCGCGCATGGCGATGAGCAGCCTGCCAAGTTTCGACTTTCGCACGAACTGCGCGATCACCAAGCACGCAAAAAGTAAAACGCCGTTAACATAATACAGAACTTCCTTGGCTTCGTCGGTGCGAATGTCCCACCCCTTCAACGTGCGCAGATCCGTGATGCCATTTACACCGCCCGTGAAACCTTGCTGGCCGATAATCAAGATAGTCAGAATGGCCGCAAACGCTTGCGTTATGATGGCAAAATACACCCCACCAACGCGACGACGGAACATCGCGACACCAATGATGAACGCAAAGACGACAGGAACCGCGACCACAGCCAAAAGCGAAAAAGCCAAACTGTTGAAAGGCTCCCACCACCATGGAAGAGACGTAAGTTGGTTCCAATCCATAAAATCGGGAATGCCCGGCGTCGATTGAATTACAGTGTTTTCGGGCGTAGAAGCTTCGAGCTTGAGGAACATGGCCATGCAATATCCGCCGAGGCCAAAAAACACCCCCTGCCCCAAGCTGAGAATACCGCCTGCACCCCAGCACAGAACCAGGCCAACCGCGACAAATGCATATGTCAGATATTTGCCAAAAAGGTTGAGCCGGAAGTTATCCAAGGCCAGAGGCAGAAGGATGAAAATCACGGCTGCAAGAACAACGAACCCTATGATATCCTGGAGAGAGAAGAGGCGATTTGAGGTGGTATTCATCTGCCGGGATCCTTACTTGCGCAGTTTCAGAGAAAAGAGACCCTGCGGGCGGATCATCAGGATCCCCACCACCACAAGCAGGGTGAGAACTTTGGCCATCGAACCGGACAGAAAGAATTCCATGATCGATTGTGCCTGACTGATCGAAAACGCGCTCGCTATCGTTCCCAAGAGGCTGCCCGCGCCGCCGAAAACAACAACGAGAAATGTGTCAACGATATAGAGTTGGCCAGCAGTCGGCCCGGTTGAGCCGATCATCGTAAAGGCCGAGCCCGCCACTCCGGCAACGCCACAGCCAATGCCAAACGTCAATCGGTCGGTCCAGGCGGTATTGATACCCACTGCATCGGCCATAACCCGGTTCTGGCTGATCGCGCGCACCTGCAGTCCCCAGTTCGAGCGGAACATCAGCACATAAACGCCCATCGAAATCGTCACAGCGAGAACCATTACAAATATGCCGTTGATCGGGACTTCAACCAGGTCCGTGAGCGGCAGCGAGCCCATCATCCAATCAGGGATGCTGACACCCACTTCGCGCGCGCCAAAAATGCTGCGGTACACCTGCTGCAGGATCAGGCTGAGACCCCATGTCGCCAGCAGTGTGTCCAGCGGGCGTTTGTAAAGGTGGCGGATTAAAGACCACTCTACCAGTAGTCCCAACAGACCAGACGCAATGAAAGCGATCACCATCGCTACAAAAAAGTAAATTCCAAACAAACCGGGCAGGTAGTCGTAAAATATGTTTGACGTCAGATACGTCATATAGGCACCGAGGATCATGAACTCCCCATGTGCCATGTTGATCACGCCCATCTGACCAAAAATAATGGCTAGTCCCAGTGCCATCAGCACAAAAACGGAAAACAGGATCAGACCTGCAAACCCTTGCATGGCGAAGATCGCGCCAAGCTCGCTCATCGAATAACCTGAGAACATTTCGTGCCCTTTGCTGCCGCTCGAGTGGGAAGGAAGTTAGCCAAGAGGCCGCCAAATGTTGGGGCGGCCTCTTGGGCGAGTTACTGATAGCCTTCCGGGAAAGGATCTGGCTCGACCAGATCTGCTGTCTCGAAAACAACGTCATACTGACCGTCGACGCGCGCCTTGCCGACCCGGGTCTTCGACCACAAATGATGGTTTTCGTGCACTTTGACGTAGCCTTCCGGGGCCGTGGTAAGTTCGATCTCGGGACTTGCTTCACGCACTTTATCGACGTCGAATGATCCGGCCTTTTCAACGGCTGCTTTCCAAAGCCAAGGGCCAAGGTATGCTGCCTGGGTCACATCACCGATGACCATATCGTCGCCCCACATCTCTTTGAAGGCATTGACGAAAGCCAGGTTGTTGTCATTCTCAAGGCTCTGGAAGTACTTCATGCACGCATAAGCGCCTTCGACATTCTCGCCGCCGATCCCGCGGATTTCGTCCTCGGTCACCGAGATCGTCAGTACAATCGGGCTTTCCTCCGCCGGGTCGATACCTGCCGCTTTAAGTTGCTTGTAGAAGGCTACATTGGAACCACCCACAACAATCGCGTAGATAACGTCCGGCTTGCGCAGACGGATCTTGTTGATCACAGAGTTGAACTGGGTGTGACCTAGCGGATAATACTCTTCGCCAACCACGCTGGTGCCGTCCATGAATTTTTCGATATGCGCGCGGGCAATCTTGTTTGACGTGCGCGGCCAGATGTAATCGGAGCCGAGCAGATAGAAGGTCTTGGCCCCTTTTGTCTGCGTCACCCAGTCCAAACCAGCGATGATTTGTTGCGTCGCTTCCTGCCCTGTGTAGATCACGTTGGGAGATTGCTCGAGACCTTCGTAAAAGGTCGGGTAGTAAAGAAAGCCATTGTGCTGTTCAAAAACTGGCAGAACCGCCTTGCGTGATGCCGACGTCCAGCACCCCATGACGGACGCGACCTTGTCGTTGACGAGGAGTTTGCGCGCTTTTTCTGCGAAGGTCGGCCAGTCGGATGCACCGTCCTCCTGGATGTACTCGATCTTGCGTCCCAATATACCGCCTTGGGCATTGATTTGATCGATCGCCAGTTTCTCGGCCTGAACCGAACCTGTTTCGGAAATTGCCATGGTGCCGGTCACTGAATGCAGGATGCCTATGGTCACGGTGTCGTCGGTCACGGCAAGGCCTGTCGTATTGATTTCGGCAGTAGGGAAGTCAGACGCCCTGAGGTTTTTTGGCACGAAGAGAGAAGCTGTCATCGCTGCCGTCCCGGCCAAAAATGTGCGACGGCTTGTGCCAGCCATTTTGGCCGGTATTTTCTTGTCGGACATGAAAATTCCTTTCGATGTGGTTCGATTCTTGAGCAGAATCCGTGCTGGTTTCCCTGAGCTTCCGTTAACCCCATCCAGATGCGTATACGTTGATTGACGTATGCCCCTGCGCAAAACTACCCTGTAGGCTATTTCAAACAGATGATGCGTATGGCTTGGGAGGACGCGCGCAACGCTGCCTGACGACTCTCGGTTCGCCGGTGTCCAAGGGATAATGACCGGGGGGTCTGAAATGGCGAAGATGTACCGCGCTACAAAGGAAAAGCGGCAGTATAACCGGTGGGTTGCGAACGAAACCATGGAGGATTTTGCGCTCCGGTTCACTGCACACCGAGCAAGGCGCTGGTCTTATGGTCGGGTGGCGAATACCGCGATTGGCTCCATTTCTTTCCTTGCGCTAGAAGCAATCGGCGCAACTATCACTCTTTCTTACGGCTTTGATATTGCGGTTACGGCCATCATGCTTGTGGGCGCTTTTCTGTTCGTTACAGCGTTTCCCATCAGTTATTACGCCGCGCGCTATGGCGTCGATATCGATCTACTGACACGTGGTGCCGGCTTTGGTTACATCGGGTCGACCATCACCTCGTTGATATATGCGACATTTACGTTCATTTTCTTCGCTCTTGAGGCCGCAATTCTCGCTCTCGCATTGGAATATGCACTGCACATCCCGCTCGTCGTCGGATATTTTCTCAGCGCAGTTGTTGTCATTCCGCTGGTGGTCAACGGTTTCTCGAAAATCTCTGCATTCCAAGCCTGGACTCAACCCGTTTGGGCACTGCTCCACATAGCGCCCTTCGTTATTCTTGCTGTTGTCGGATACGACTTTTCTACCTGGTCCAACTTCGAAGGGACATCCGAACAATACACGCATGACGGCAGTAGCCTGATCCTGCTCGGTGCCGCATCCGGCGTGATATTTTCGCTGATCGCGCAGGTCGGTGAGCAAGTCGACTATTTGCGGTTTCTGCCTGAACCAAAGACGGCAGCCGAGCGTCGTCGCTGGTGGACTGCGGTTATTACTGCCGGTCCTGGCTGGTCAGTGCTTGGGATGCTCAAAATGCTGGCTGGCTCTTATCTGGTCGTGATCGCAATTCAAAGTGGCGTGCCGCCAGCGCATGCAACCGATCCAACCCGTATGTATGAAACTGTCTTTGGCATGGCCGTTGCGTCGCCCTGGAGCGTCCTCGTTTTGACGGCGGCTTTTGTGATTCTCAGCCAAATCAAGATCAACGTCACGAATGCATATGCAGGTTCAATCGCCTGGTCGAATTTCTTTTCTCGGCTCACTCATGCCCATCCCGGGCGTGTCGTCTGGCTGGTCTTCAACGTGGTCATTGCACTAATGCTAATGGAACTCGGCGTTTTCGGAGCGTTGGAGGCGACTCTCGCGCTTTATTCGCATGTGGCGTTGGCGTGGATAGGCGCACTGGTTGCCGATTTGGTTGTGAACAAACCTCTGGGCCTGAGCCCGCCGGGCATCGAGTTTCGCCGCGCGCATCTTTACGACTTCAATCCCGTCGGGATTGGCGCGACCGCAGCGGCCTGCCTTCTGTCATTGCTCGCTTTTGGAGGTGTATTCGGCGCGAAGCCCGAAGCGTTGTCGAGTTTTATCGCTCTTGGGACTTCGTTCATTCTGGCCCCGATCATCGCTTGGGCAACTGGGGGGCGATATTACATCGCGCGCCCCGCACCGACGAAAACGGGCAGCGCTTGCATCGTGTGCGATTATTCGTTTGATCCCCAAGACATGACACATTGCCCTTTCCACGAAGGGCCAATCTGTTCGCTGTGCTGCACTTTGGACAGTACCTGCGGTGATGTTTGCAAACCACACGCGCGCATCGACAACACCATGCGCGACGTGCTGGAAAAACACTTTCCCAGACCGGTGGCGCAAGCTTTGATGTCGCGCATGTCACGTTTTGTCCTCAGCACATCACTGATCGGGGCAGCTGTAGGTGGCGTACTGCTGTTTGTTCGGCAACAGCGCACGGCCGAAAACTTCGACGCGGTTCTATGGGTCGTTTTTTCTTTGGTGTTGATCGTTATCGGGATCTCAGTCTGGATGTATCTGCTGATTGCTGAAAGCCAAAAGCAGGCGCGGACAGAGGCGGAAAAACAAACCGAGCGGCTTTTGTTCGAGGTCCGCGCACACGAACGGACCGACCGGCAGTTACAGGTGGCCAAAGAGAAAGCCGAAGCCGCAAACCTTGCAAAAACGCGCTACATGACCGGGTTAAGCCATGAACTGCGCACGCCGCTTAACTCGATCTACGGCTTTGCCCAAATTCTTGAACGTGATGAAACAATACCTTCGCACCGTCGCAATTCCATCACCACGATACGTCGAAGCAGCGAACACCTCGCGGGACTCATCGAAGGTCTGCTGGACATATCGCGGATAGAAGCTGGGCGTCTGAAGCTCAGCAGGGATCGGATTAATCTGCGCATCTTCCTGCAACAGGTCAGCTCAATTTTCAAAGAGGCTGCACGCGAAAAGAACCTAGACTTCAGGATGGAGACCAGCGAGTATCTCCCGGTTTGGGTTGTTTTTGACGAAAAACGTTTGCGACAAATCTTTATCAACCTTTTGTCGAACGCGATCCGCTACACCGAGCAAGGCGAAGTCTCGCTTCGGATCACTTACCGAAATGAAGTCGCCGTGATCGATGTCAAGGATACAGGTTGCGGTATTCCAGAAGCTGATCGAGGGCGTATTTGGGATCCTTTCGAACGAGGCAGAAGCGACAAGACACAAGGATCGGGTCTCGGGCTTACGATAACAAAGCTTCTTGTCGAAATCCTTGGGGGTGAGATCACGCTGGAAAGCTCGGTCGGGGTTGGAAGCCTGTTCCGTGTGCGTGTGATGTTGCCAGCTGTCTCAAAAAGTGCTCGTGACAACCTGTCTGACACCGCAATTGAGACAGAAGCCATGTCTGTCTCGGGTGTGATCGGGTCACGCAAGACATTGCTTGTTGTCGATGACGATCTCAATCACCTGAGTCTCATAGACAGTTTTTTGTCGCCTTTGGGTTTTGCTGTATTGACCGCCTCAAGTGCGGAGCAGGCGCTGGGCATGTTGGATGACATCACACCCGACCTCTTCGTTCTGGACATCGACTTGCCCGGTATCGATGGATATGCGCTTGCTGAAATTCTGCGTGGCGGCGCCCATCGAACGACACCGATCATCATGATTTCTGGTCACGCCATGGACAGCCGCATGCCGCCGGCTCAATTGAAACTATGCGATGGTTTCATCGCCAAACCCTACACCCTCGACGATTTCCTGTTGCGGATTTCAGAAACGCTGAGGCTTGAACTGATTTACAAGGAGACAACCAAACCCGAAACAACTCAGACCGCCACATTGTCGGACGCAGACCGCCGAGATCTGATTGAGCTTGCACGAAACGGGATGGCAAGAGGCTTGACAGACCGTATCTCAGAACTCGCGGAAAAAGGCAGCCTGCGCGGCGCAATGTTGGTTCGGTTGAACAAAATGGCGTCTGTTTTCGACCTGGCCGGCATCGCCGACATTCTCGAGGAGGCCGAAGATGTTGTCCGTTGAAAGTGACGAAAGACTGATCGCGCTGGTTGTAGACGACAGCCCGGAAACCCTCAGCATGGTGAGCACGGCGCTGGAAGAGAACGGGATCAGCGCAGTGGTAGCAACGAATGGTCACTCGGCTCTGGATCTCGCTCGGAGGATTCGACCGGATGTCGTCTTGCTGGACGCCATCATGCCGGAGATCAGCGGTTTCGAAACCTGTGAAATGCTCAAGGCCGAAGAGGATTTGGCATATGTTCCGGTGATCTTTATGACCGGTTTGTCAGAGCCAGAAAACATTGTTCGTGGGCTGCAAGCTGGCGGAGTTGATTATGTGACCAAACCAGCCGTCATCGACGAACTGGTCGCCCGGATCACGACGCACATAATAAATGCAAAAGCGGTTCAGAGCGCACGTCAGGCGCTTGACGCTTCAGGCCGTTCGATCCTTGCTGTATCCAACACGGGCAGCCTGCTTTGGGGCAGCCCCAAAGCGCTTGATCTGATCGGTCTGGCCAAAGACGAAGACGGCAACCTGCTCGATGGACGTGATTTCATAAACTGGCTGCAGTCTTGCGTTGGCCGTCCGGCATCGCAAACACCAGCTTTTGCGCATGAGTATTTTAGCCTGCAATATGTGAACGTATCTTCATCTGGCGACCTATTACTCAAGATAAGACGCCATCAGGCGCTTTCACCTTATACGCATCTCGAAGAGGTGTTTGACCTCACCCCGCGTGAAGCAGAGGTGCTGTATTGGTTGTCAATGGGGAAGACGAACCGGGACATAGCGCAAATTCTCTCGCTCAGCAGCCGAACAATTAACAAACACCTGGAACAGATTTTCCAGAAAATGGGCGTGGATAACAGAACATCCGCCGCCGTATCTGCCGACAGAGCGATAAACCAGCTTACTTGACCCCGTCGAAATTCGAGGAGACGCAATGGTGTCGCGCAAGCTCACGCACCGCTCGAAAATCGATTGCATTTTAAAGAAAGCCGAATTCTGGCATCTTTGCTTCATCACTAGACGGGGAAATCGGCAGGAAACTGTGCAAGGCTGGGTTGCGCTGTATTTAAGCGGAGTGCCTAATCTGATGAGGTCAAAAGTTCACATGTGGCCGGTCCGCGGGGTGTTTGGCACCCGCCGTTTTAGATAGGTCCAAATCAGAAATTTCGTCGAACGAGGACATTCTGAACCTATTCAAGGCCACATAAGCTCTCGAAAGCCCGTCGACTGACTAAGAGCCGCCACAAAGGGGCGTATCACTTTTTCACCATCCAAATCGTCATCGGTGTAAACGCAATTTGCGGGTTGATATCGAGCGCAATTTTCACGCGACCGGCGGTGCAAAAAATCATGCTGTCACGCACGTTAGACCGGTCTTTGATTTCCACCTTACGCGGGTCACCCCATACCAATGCAAGTTGCACCAAAGCGCGTTCGGGCACGGCAAATCCAGACTCTGGAAGAGGGCGCCGGGACGCGGTGCCGGAACAGCTGGACCTTGCGCCATCCGAAGAGCCAGATTGCAGGCAAATTCAGAGTCCGCCGTTCTCAATGGAAGTCTTTGCGATCTCCACATTTATAACAAGCGCGCCGGTTTTTAGTCTGCTCGGAGCGCAAGTCAGTCTTTCTACCGATCGACGGACGCAGACATTTGAAACCGAAGCCAATCAATGCCAGGCGCTACTGCGATGGCCGCTTTTGAGTGCTGTCGGCGTTCTATTCAGACATACGACACATTCGAATGTCGGATTGCGCGCTGGCAGCTGGGAGTCAGTCTAGCGGTTAGTCTTCGGTGCGTTTATCGCACCGCCTGGATTGGTCAGACGCGCGATCAACGCGCTCTGGGTGATTTGTCCAACCAAAGCTCCATCCTGTGTGACGCCAACAGTCGTGTTGCTTTCTGTGAGCATGTCCATCAGATCGATGATGGCAGTATCCTCTGCCACAGTCTCATCCGTTGCCCCGGAAACAGGTTCCATTACGTCCGCCGCTGACAAGACGCCAAGCGGATTCATATGCGCAACGAAATCCGCGACATATTCATTGACCGGCTTTGTGAATATCTGGCGCGGCGTGCCGCATTGTACGATCCGCCCACCTTCCATGATTGCAATTCGGTTGCCGATCTTGAACGCTTCGTCGAGGTCGTGGCTGACGAAAATTATTGTCCTGCGAATGCGCGCTTGGAGCTCGAGAAGTTCGTCTTGCAACTTAGTACGGATCAGCGGATCGAGGGCCGAGAAAGGCTCGTCCATAAGGAGGATCGGCGCCTCGGTCGCAAAAGCACGAGCCAGTCCGACGCGTTGTTGCATTCCGCCCGACAGTTCGCCGACGCGCCGTTCGGCCCAATCCGACAAGCCGACAAGCGCAAGCTGGTTCTTCACACGTTCGGTTCTCTCTGCTTTGGGAATATTCGACAGTTCCAACCCTAGTCCAACGTTCTCCGAAACGCTGCGCCATGGCAGGAGGCCGAACTGTTGGAAAACCATCGACACACATTCTCGCCGGACCCGCCTCAGGTCGTCTGACCCTGCGGTTGTGACGTTGCAACTCCATGCTCCGTCGCAGACCGTGACCGAGCCACGTACCACTGGGTTCAGGGCGTTCACAGCACGCAAAAGCGTCGACTTGCCCGATCCCGACAGCCCCATTAGAACCAGAATTTCGCCTGTCCCGACTTCGAGCGAGCAATTATGAACGCCCAGGACCTGTCCCGTCGTCTTCTGAATATCGGCCCGGTCCCGGCCTTCGTCCATCAAAGGCAATGCGGCCTTTGGGTCTTCACCGAACACAATTGACACGTTGTCGAACACTACAGCAGGTTGCTGGGTCATTTCTTACGTTCCACCCGCAACATCCGGTCCAGAATGATTGCGACAACCACGATGACGAAACCGCTTTCAAACCCAAGCGCGGTGTTCACTTGGTTCAGCGCACGCACCACGGGCACACCAAGGCCGTCCGCACCGACAAGCGCCGCGATCACGACCATCGACAGCGACAACATGATTGTTTGGTTCAGACCTGCCATTATCTGCGGAAAGGCGTATGGAAGCTCAATCTTCCAGAGTATTTGTCGCCCTGTCGCGCCGAAGGCTTCAGCGGCCTCGAGAAGGGCCTTGGGCGTTGCGGCTACACCGAGGTACGTCAGACGTATTGGGGCCGGGACGACAAAAATGACTGTGGCAAGGAGGCCCGGCACCATCCCTATTCCAAAAAAGACGATTGCGGGAATCAAGTAGACAAAGGTCGGCAACGTTTGCATCAGGTCCAGAACCGGTCTCATGAAGGCATAGAGTTTCGGACGATGCGCGGCAGCTATCCCGATCGGCACGCCCACAGACATACAGACGATACAGGCTGAAAGAACCAGTGTCAGACTTTCGGTAGTTTCCTCCCAGTAGCCTTGATTTAGGATGAAGAGAAAGCCAGTCGCAACCAGCGCGCAGGTTTTCCAGTTGCGCTGCAGTCCCCAAGTGAGCGCGACGAAAACACCAATGACAATCAGCGGGTGAGGCGTCTGCAACACCCATAAAATGCCTTCAATCAGCGCATCCATAACGTCGGACAACGTATCGAAGAACCACGCCAGATTTATCTGCATCCAGTCGAAAACATCCCGTGCCCATGCACCGATCGGGATCTTGTTTTCCGTCAACCAGTCCATTCCGCTCCCCTGCCTTGGCCGAACTCAACACAGCCGGGGTTTCCCCCGGCCGCTTTTTGTCACGTGTTCAGCCTTCGAGCGCTGATTTGACCGCTGTCATTGCATCCCCGCCGTCTTTCGCAGCCACGCCTTCCAGCCAGCTGTCAAGCACGCCTGGGTTCGCCGTAAGCCAAGCCTTTGCTGCGTTCCCGGGCTCTTGTCCGTCGTCGAGGATCGCGCCCATGATCTCGTTTTCCATTGCAAGGCTGAATTCAAGGTTTGCAAGCAGTTTGCCTACATTCGGGCATTCACTCACGTAGCCTGCTGAGGTGTTCGTAAAAACCGTGGCGCCGCCGAGGTTCGGACCAAACCAGTCATCGCCACCCTCAAGGTAGGTCAACTCGAAATTCGCATTCATCGGGTGCGGTTCCCAGCCGAGAAAAACCACCGGCTCGTTCCGCCGGTCAGCCCGCGCGACCTGCGCCAGCATGCCCTGTTCAGAACTCTCGACGACTTCAAAGCCACTGAGCCCAAAAGCATCGCCATCGATCATGTCTTGGATTAGGCGATTGCCGTCGTTGCCCGGCTCGATGCCGTAAATCTTGCCATCAAGAGCATCGAGGTTTGCTGCGATATCTGCGAAGTTGCCGATCCCGAGGTCAGCGGCGACCTTGTTGACTGCGAGCGTGTATTTTGCGCCTTCAAGGTTGGCGCGCACGGTGTCCACGGTTCCCGCCTCTCGGTAAGGCGCTATGTCGCCCTCCATCGTAGGCATCCAGTTGCCCAGAAAGACATCAATGTTACCATCGGCGAGAGATGTGTAGGTCACTGGCACAGAGAGAATCTTGATGTCTGTCTCATAGCCGAGCGCGTCCAGTACCGCGGTGGTTGCCGCAGTGGTCGCGGTGATGTCCGTCCATCCGACATCCGAAAAAGTAACTGTATTGCAGTCCGCCCACGCCGCACCTGCGCAAACGGCGGTGACTGCGGTTAATGTTGCTGTTTTTCTCACTTGAGCCTCCCGGTTCTTGTTTCCGCACCAAGTAAATGCGCCATAGTATTCACGCGCAAGCACAAAAGCTGTTTGGAGGGTCCTGTTTGCCGCACGGATACAAGTGTTGGTGCGACATTGCCTCTGCTCAGCGGCACGCGCAGAGATCGCGCCACGCGCCTACAGAGTCCAAGAGTGCCACTTTCGGAAAAGGTCGCACAGAAACGTAAACACGTGCGCGGTCTTTATTCCTTTCAGGCCAGCACGGCGGTTTTTCTGGTTTCACACAGCGAAATTCAGTGACGGCCCAAGTCTGCGTTGCGCATTTGTTTTCAAAGGAAACGCTGTGTCGTTGATGTGGCACCTTTGGCTCAATGCAACATATGGCGCTGAAACTTCCGATGACCTTTGTTTGCTATTAACTGCCTTTTCACAACCCAAGCCGGTTCGTGGCAATGTTTAAAATCTTCTTCTTAGTTTCATGGACCGGTGCACGCTCAAACAGTTCCCTGAAAAAGATCCGCCTTTGACCGCGCACTTCCAGTCAAACCTGCTTAAACAAGGCAATAAGCCGGTCATTCTAACCACCGTCGACCGAGAACGGGGCGGCCTGTCAAGCGCGCATAGCGGGGCCCATTTCACGATTTCTGTCCAGGATCGGCGGCGCAAGGATGCACTTGCAGGCACGCATCTAGTTCCCTTTGCTTAGACACTCTTTCTGGATGTTGTCCCAGTCGCGCGCCTGCGGTGACAGCCGCAGATGTGGACGCCGTCTGAGGTCCCGACGTATTGATGGCTGGTATCAGCGCGCATCGCTGTCAGAACTCCTGCTTCGGTCCTCGCTGTGCTCCAGCCGCAATCGTCGAGCGGAACCGCTCCTTGATCGCATCCGCGCCGCGAAGTGGCAAGGCATTGCGGTGCATGACCGGCAGAAAGAAGCGTTCGAGATCAAGCCTTGGCGTACCGATTTGAAGCTTTCGGTTTTGATCGATATTGATTGCCGTCTTTACGGACCAGCCAAGAAAGAGTCCTCTTCGGCATTTTGGATCCGGACGCCTAAACGCGCGTCACTCAGGACGGCAGTTTTTGAACAGTCGAGCAAGAGGGATTTTCTATGTTTACCGGACGGATGGCCGCAAGCCGCGTTCCAAGATCACGTTTTCTCGCGTAGGGCCGCTTTGGCGGACCGTATGATCCTGCAATGTCTTGCAGGTCGCAGCCAGGAAACGCCGCCAGAAGTGTGAGTTGCGAGTGCGGCGCGAGGGTCTTTATGGCCCACGCGCCCGGGTAGAAGGTCTCCACCGCCAGACCATGTGCAAATACCACTTCGTGACTGGGCAGCATGAAGTGGACATAGGTGACCTTTCGAACCCCGTTTGCGGTACGAACCGCACCTCCCTTCATTCGGGCCAGCTGAAGGGCACGCGCAAGACGCCCCTGCGGGTCTCCTGGCGATCTGATGAGGACGGCGTGCTGTCCAGAGAGCAACAATCGTTCCCGGCATCCGGTCCAACGTGGCTCGAGCGCGATCGGTCGGAGCTCCGGCCGGTCGGCGAGTGCTTCCGGTCCGATAGTCCGCGTACCGGCCCACAAGATCGGTCGCGCACGGCCGTCCAGTGTAATCACCAAATGACCAACCTGCAGGTTCTCGACAGGCCGGTCTCCATCAGGCGTCGCGATCATGGTCCCTGCTGCAAAACACACCACACCCGGAGAGCCCGGTTCGGGCGATGCCGATTCGACCCAGTCGCCATCGGCATCTCTGACGAAGCTTATGTCATTCGGAGCAGTACTGTTTATCGATTCGCCAGTACCGGACTGGCTGGTCCCCGGAAATCCAGGCGGCGGCGAGGGCGGCTGCGCTGGGTTGCCATAAGAAAAGGCGATGTATCCGCCGGATGCCGTGTCGACGAGGTACACGGTATCATTTTTGTTACCCTCGCCATCCTGAAGCCAGTTGTTTCCTTCGCTGCGACCAGAATCGTAGAAGCCTGCCGGCGGTGCGCCCGTGTATTCTCCGACGATCGTGGCCGTTTGTCCCGGATCGACGGTGTCGCCGGGTCCGAACGCGTACAGAAGGCCCGCGTCGTCGCTCCAAAGTTCGTACCCGTCGAGCGAGATCGTGTTGCCGGTCGTATTCTGTAGCTCTATGAACTCGTCCGATTTGTTCGCCGTTCCGTCGCCATCGGTGTCAAAACCCCATGGGTTATCGACAAGGAACTCACTGAAGATCAGGCCGTTGACACTGTCGGGCATCGAAAACTCGTAATGGAAACTCGGGTGGTCGGACCGTCTAAGGGATTCGGGTTAAAACTTGGCGAAAAACCGCTTCTATATGGATGAGTTTGATTACCGGTTCAGAACGGACCTATTGCTTTATCAGCCGACACGCAGGCACTTGGTCAGCGCAGCGGTGTTTGCATGTGCCAACTGTTGATCGGCTCACTCAACTGCACCGATTTGCAATCCATCAGAGCCCTCTGTCACTCTTCGGACCTGCCACAGTTTTTCCGATGAACGGTCGCCGAAAGTGAAGATCTTTAAAAGGAATGCCTTCGGTTCTTGTTTGAGTTCGAAGACTATTGCTCATCATCGAGCATTCGGGAAGCTTCCGTTTTGCAACCACCGCGGTACAGGATTCTATCTGTCGCAAATGCAAACGTTGTAGCAGGCTCAGAGACGTTTGGAGGTCCTGTCGAAAGAGGCAAAGGCTCAGCCAAGGCAGGCGCGCTGCTGGGTGTTCAGGCAGTATTTGCCGCCTTGGTGTGGGCACAAATCGCCACCGTGACCCGTGGCTTGTTGGCGGGTGGTGTATACGAGCGGCACGTGCGGCTCATCGCCAAACAATCTCCAATGCCTATACAGTCACACGCGATTTTCTAGATCGCGTCCGCTTCGACCCCGTTTTGGCAAAAAAATCTGCCAGAGTGCGCCGCGTCGGACGCCCAGATTTACACCCGGTCAAAGAGTTGATCGTAGTTGGTGGGGCGGAAAAGGACCAACTTTCAGTTCATTGCGGCCTTTCGCCAAGGTGTGAACGAATGACCAAAGTGCGGACAAAGCAGGCACTCCGAATTCGCGCTTAAGATCCGCACCCGCAAGCTTTCATGTGGAAACCTCATTTTCGTCAATCACGATCTATAGCGCAGTTAGCCTAGCGGGCTTGGCACCGCATCCAGAAGTTGTTGTGTATATGTGCTTTGCGGAGAGTCGAGTACGTTATCCGTTCGTCCACTTTCCTCCATTCGCCCCAACCGCATAACCACGACGTTGTCGCAAAGCATCTGAACGACGGCCAGGTCGTGGCTTACAAAAAGATAGGTCAGGCTAAGCCGATGCCGGAGGTCCGCCAGAAGGTTCAAAACAATCGCCTGAATGGAGACGTCCAAGGCTGCTGTTGGTTCGTCAAGGATGAGAAGCTTTGGCTCAACCGCGAGCGCTCTCGCGATCCCGACGCGTGCCTTTTGCCCGCCGGAGAGTTGGTGTGGCAGGCGGCTTAAAAGATTCGTCGGAAGACCGACGTGACCTGCGAGTTCATGCACCCTGTCCTCTCGGGCGCGCCGCCCGATGTCGGAAAGATGGCGCAACGGCTCTTCGATGGATTGGGCCGCGGTATGGCGTGGGTTCAGACTGTCAGTGGCATCTTGAAAAACCATCTGGATCTGGGACCTGCGGGGATCACTTGCAAATTGGGCAGAGGGCACATCGAACAAAGACGCCCCCTCAAACTGCACGTCGCCAGCCGTGGCGTCCTGCAAACGCGCAATGATTGAGGAGAGAGTTGATTTGCCGGATCCACTTTCTCCGACCAACCCAAGGCAGCCGCCTTTGTGGAGATCAAAGCTGATGCCACGCAAGGCCTCGACAGGACCGGATTTGCCGGCGTATGTCTTGGTGACGTCCTGCACTGAAAGCAGTAGATCGCCCTGCGCTGGCACAGGTTGGGCGGTTCCGTCGACGACCAAATCGTGCAGCATTTTCCCCTTGTGCGGTGTCGCTGCCAAAAGCCGTTTGGTGTAGTCGTGCGTCGCCTTTTTTGTCAGAGCTCCAGGTGCACCCTTTTCGACAATGACACCGTCTTTCATTACCACAAGCTGATCACAATACATCCCAGCAAGTCCGAGGTCGTGGGTGATCAGTACCACGCCCATTTGCCGTTCCCGGGCAAGCGCCCGAATGAGGTCCATGACCGTTTTTTGAGTTGTAACATCAAGGCCTGTGGTCGGTTCGTCGGCGACTAAGAGTTGCGGACGGCACGCCAGCGCGAGTGCAATCAAAACCCTTTGGCACATGCCACCCGAAAGCTCGAAGGGATAGGCGTGGTATCGCGCCGCGGCGTCTTTGATCTCGACCTCGTCCAGCGCAGCTATCGACTTTTCGCGCGCATCCTGCGCCGTGGCTTGTGCATGCTGACGCAATACATCCTCGATCTGATGGCCGATCTTGCGAATTGGGTTCAAGGCCGCACGCGGGTTCTGAAAGATCATCGATATTTCGCGCCCGCGAATGTTATTCATCGCGACGTCATCCGACTGCGCAAGATCAATACCTCCATAGGTTAAACTACCTGCCACAATGTCGCCACCGGTATCCAGGATGCGCAACAAGCTAAAGGCAGTTACCGATTTGCCCGAACCGCTTTCGCCCACAATCCCAATTGTTTCTCCGCGGGCCAGATCAAGGTCTACGCCACGCACCGCGTCGACCTTTCCGTTACGGGTTTCGAACCGCACGTGGAGGTCTCGGATCTGCAGCATTAGCGCCTCTGCCGTGGATCAACCATGTCACGCATCCCATCGCCCAACAGATTGAAGGTGAAAACGGCCATCATCAGCCAAAGCCCTGGGAAAACCGCCAGCCACCACTCGCCCGATATGATATAGTTAGCGCCTTCGGCCACCATGATGCCCCATTCCGGTGTCGGCGGACGTACGCCCAATCCGATAAAGCTAAGCCCTGCCGCATTCAGGACTGCCCAACCCATGTTGAGCGAGACCTGAACCATCATCGGCGGCAACACATTGGGAAAAATATGCAAAGCCACAACTCTCAAGTCGGAGTTTCCCGCTAGTTTCGCGGCTTGCACAAAACCGGCTTCACGCCGGATGTTGACCTCGGCTCTCACGACACGGGCATAGAACGGCGTGTTGATCACCGCCGTGGCATAGATCACGTTTTCGACCGTGTTCCCAAGTGCTGCGACGATGCCCATCGCCAGAACGAACAGAGGGAAGGCCATGATCATGTCAAGGCCCCGACTGATGACGGAGTCGAACCAACCACCCCAGTACCCTGCAATGCAACCGAGCATGGATCCGGCCACGAATGAAAGCGCAACAGCGCCTACGGAAATGACCATATCCAGCCGCGTCGCCACGATCACGCGACTAAAAACGTCGCGCCCCAGATGGTCCGTTCCGAACCAGTGACGTGCGTTTGGTGGTTGCAGGATGCGGTCGCTGGACGCAAGCGGGTCATAGGGCACCAGCGCAGGACCAAAGATCGCGCAAACGATCAGTGCCGCCAGCATCCCAAACGCGACCATTGTAACCGGGTTCTGCCTCAGAACATAGCCAACATGGCCAAGAAAGGACTGAGGCGCGGCGGCGCTCATGCGCCTTCAAACCCGATACGGGGGTCGATCACGGCATAAACCAGGTCGATTGTCAGGTTTAGCGCTACGAATAACAGCGCCATAGCCAGAACAAATCCCTGCACCGCCGCGTAGTCCGATGCCACCAATGCATCGACCGCGTAGGACCCAATGCCCGGCCATGCAAAGACCTTTTCAACAAGCACGTTCGCACCAAGTGCAAATGAAAATACCATGCCCAAGGTCGTCACAACCGGCAAAAGCGCATTTCTCAATGCGTAGCTGAGAAGGACTTTCTGCCGTGGCAATCCTGCGGCACGTGCCGTTCGTATGAAATCCGACGACAAGGCCTGTAGCATTGACGCTCTCGTCATTCTCGCAATTGGAGCAAGCGTGAAAATGGCCATTGTGCAAGCCGGCAGGATGAGCTGTTTCGCGGCCCCGCCGAACGTCTTCCAATCTCCTGCGATTGCGGCATCAATCAGGTAGAAACCAGTGATCGGATCAGGTTCGACATATAAAAAGTCAAGCCGCCCAAGCGGCGAAGGCGCAATGTCGAGCAGATAATAGAAAACATAGATCAGTAGGATGCCAGTAAAAAACGTCGGTAACGAGACGCCGGCGGTTACCAAGACCCGGCAAAGGTGGTCCCGCCATGACCCTGGCTTTGTCGCCGCCATGACGCCCAGTGGAGTCGCGATGGCGCATGACAAAAGTAACGCCAGCAGGGTCAATTCAAGCGATGCAGGGAGGCGGCGCGCAAGATCGGACAGAACGGGTTGTCCGGTCGACAGGCTGTTGCCCCAGTCGCCGCGCAACAAGTCGCCAACGTAAATCATGAATTGCTCTGTCAAAGGCTTATCCAGCCCGAGTGCCTCGCGCACTTGTTGGATCGATGCTTCATCTGCCGCGTCACCGGCAAAGTAAACCGCCGGATCACCTGGTAAAGCACGCGTCAAGACAAAGGTGATGATGACCACCCCGATAACAACCGGAATGGCCTGTAGAATACGCGCGGTGATGATCTTCGCACGCGGAGACATCACGCTGGTTTGATTGGTCGCACGTCGAGTTGCCGGTGGAACCAGAATTCGTAATCCGTGGCGCCATTCAGAGCAACGTTCAATGCGGGCTGCCAAAGCGGAATACGGGGCAAGTCTTCCAGCGCAATTTCTAGCATGCGTTTCACGTTAGGCTCGTAGTCCGGATGACCGACTTCCATGGGCAAGGTCACATCCACCAAAGTCTCGATCTCTTCATTCCGATAGTTGGACGAGTTGAAAAGATGACCGTCTTTATAGGCCCAGAAGAAGTAGTAGTCTGGCGTATCAAGCCAACCGCCAAAGCCTTCAAGGTGGAAAGCCAGTCGTTTTTCAACCAACGATGCTGTTCGCCAGTCCGCACCAGGAATTTTGTCAATTGTGACGGTTATGCCGATTTTTCCGAGACTTTCCTGGATCAAAAGCGCCGTCGGCTCCATCCAATCGAGTTGGCCCAAACTAATCGAGAACGGCACTTCAAAGCCGTCCGGGTATCCCGATTTGGCCAGGTGCTCCGCTGCCTTCTCGAGGTCTTCCATGTAGCCGGTCCGACGCGGCCATGCGATATCCGAACGCTCGGTTTCATCACCCCAAAGCGGCGCACCACGGCCATAGGCCGCGGCTTCAAAGATCGCTTCATATGGGATGGCATAGGCCACCGCTTTGCGGACGTCGGAGTCCTGGAAAGGTCCAAAATTGTAGTTAAGGCCGATACAGTTGATACAATTGGCGATGGGGGTCGAATTGACTTCCATGATCTCGGACAACTCAAGCGCGTCTTTGCTTGGAATATTGAACGAGACCTGAGCATCACCACGCTCGATAACTGCTCGGCGTGTCGCAGCCGAGGGCACTTCACGAATGACAACACGCTGAAAAGCCGGCAACGGCCCGCTCGCCCAGTCGTCGTAACGCTCATAAACCAGCTGCTCACCGGGGGTCCAGCGTGCCACTTTGAAGGCTCCAGATCCGGTTGTGTTCAAGTGAAGATACTCGGTAGCCCAAGGGTCGTCTTCTGTCGCATTCTCCATTGCGACCTTCGAGTTGATGACGAATGGGATCGGAACCGCAAGATCGGGGATCGCTAGCTTCGACGGAGAATCCAGCGTGATTTGGAAAGTTCTTTCATCAAGCGCGGCAAACTGGTCTGGTCGTACGAAACCGCCCGCTTTCATTTGAACCGCAGGGAACCCGCCGAGTGACACGGCGCGATCAAATGACCATTTTACATCTGCAGCGGTTACCGGGCTTGCATCTTGGAACGTCGCTTCGCGAAGATTGAAGGTCAGGACCAAGCCGTCATCCGAGATACTCCAACTTTCTGCAAGTTCAGGTTCAACTTTGGAGTAGTCAAATTCCAGACCCCCGCCAGACGAAGGCTTTGTACCAAAGGACAAAAGCCGATCATAACAATTGATGGCCACCTGATAGCTCGGGCGGTTCGTACCGGTGCGGTGCAGATCGAGGCTGTTTATCGTCTGACCGTTCACGGCAACCATCACGTCGCCATTTTGCGCTCGGGCGGGCAGGACGCGCAAGAATGGTAAACTCGCCGCAGTCGCCGTTGCAGTTTGCAAAAATCGTCTTCTCGAAGTCTCCGTCATTCTGGTCTCCATGTTGTGTCGCACATCGCTATGCGTCATTGGTGGGCGCGTCTGTTGTGCGCTTCTGTTTCAGGCCGTTTCGGCCAGGTATTTTCGCCAGTCAGCAAGCTTGGTAATGTCTTCGGCGTCTTCACAGGCAATGGCTTCACAGACAAAACCCTGCACCGCGGTCCCGTCTGAAAGATTGATCGTGCCGATACCCAAGGGCGCTGGGATCGTTCTCATGAAACCGCCAAAAGCGGTGATCGGCATGTCCCACAACTCGAGCGCAATTTTGGACCCGGTTCCAGATGCCGTGCGCACCATTCCGGGACGCCGGACTTGCCTTCCGGGGAGGGCAAAGAACATATAGTCGGGCGCACTGCAGTCCTTACGCACGAACGTCGCGCCGCGATCTGTCAAAGTATAGTTCAGTGGTAGACCGGACATATGCGCGCCGCAGACCGCAATTCGGATGGCATCATCCGACGGTGCGTCAGGCAAGTCTGCTGACGTAAATTCCCAGTCTGTCGCCCCCAGTTTGCGTGAACCCAAGGCCTCGATCCTGGTGGCTATGGCCGCCGCTTTCGCATCTGCACCCGTTTCGGCAAGAATCGTGACACTGCCGGGACGTTTGTCAGAACGTGCGGGCGTTGGAACAGCTATTCCGCACATATCCATTAAGTTTACGAAGTTGGTGTATGTGCCCAACATGTTGTTCGGACCCAGGGGATCGGCGTCCAGCTGAGCAACAGTCGCAAAGGTCGGAATGCTTGGGACGAGCAGCACATCACAAGTCGTAATTGCCGGCAGCACCTCAGCGATCAGGTCTTTCAATTTGTAAAAGTCTTTGAAAGTCTCAGCGGCGGATTTGCCGATTGCCGAGCCGATGATCTTCCGTGTGACCGGCAATAGCGCCTCAGGGTTCGTGTCCATCAGACTTTCGGTGGCGACGTAGCGTTCGGCAACCCAAGATCCGAAATAGAGCATTTGAGCTATTTCATAGAGCGGTGTGAAGTCGATCTCTGACAAGGTTGCGCCGTCGTCTTTTAGGGCCGCGATGGTATCGGCAAAAGACCGAGCCTGTACTTTGTCGCCTTCGAACCTGATGCTGTCCTGGGACGGGATCCCAATTTTTGTCGCGCGTGGCGGCGCAACCAATGCAGGTGTTGCTATATCACGGGCATAACTGTCCGCGGGGTCATAGACCGCCGCAGCCGCAAAGACTTCATAGGCGTCTGACACCGTCAGAGCGAAAATGGAGATCGTATCGAGTGTGCGGCAAGCAGGCACAATGCCCGTGGCCGATAGAGATCCCAAAGTTGGCTTCAATCCGACAATGTTGTTCAGAGCTGCGGGCACGCGCCCGGACCCAGCTGTGTCGGTACCCAGCGAAAACGTTGCAATGCCATGGGCTACGGCAACGCCGGACCCGCCCGAAGACCCGCCCGGCACGATTTGGGGGTCCAAAGCATTCTTGGGTGCACCATAGGGAGTACGCACGCCGACCAGACCAGTCGCGAATTGATCCAGGTTCGTCTTGCCGATCAATACTGCACCGGCGGCTTGCAAATGCCTAACGACTACAGCCGTATCGTCCGGAACATAGGAAAAGTCCGGGCACGCTGCAGTGGTCGGATGCCCGGCGACGTCAATGTTGTCCTTGATGACAAAGGGCACGCCCCAAAGCGGTCGTTCGGGGTCGTAGGCGCCCAGCGCTTTGGTTTGTGATAACACCTGTTCTTTTGGAAAAAGGCACAGGAAGATACAAGGGTCCGCGACCTGAGCGATCCGGCTGTAAACTTGGTCAATGATTTCCTCTGGCGCCGTGCCATCGCAATAGGCCTGCCTCAGTGATGGTAAGGTGAGCGGAATTCCGGCGGTCACGCCTGAATTTCCATCGGTTTCTTGAACATCGCCGATTCTCCCACCTGATGTTCAAAGCATCATTGCTGGCAGGTGCGAAAACAAATGCTAAGAATTCACAAAACTGGTGCAAAATTTGCACCGCAAGCAAGCGAGTTGGGTTATGCGACATCTGAAAGACTTTGAATATATCGATGGCGTCATCCGAGCCGGGTCGATCCGCAAAGCGGCTGAAGACATGAACATCACGGCCTCAGCTCTAAACCGCCGGATCAATCGATTTGAAGTCGAGTTCGGATATGAGATATTTGAACGCCTCCCTCGCGGTGTGCGGCTCAACCCGGCGGGCGAGCTGCTTTTGCACCACATTCGTTCACAACGCTCTGATTTTGCCCGGTTAAAATCTCAAGTGTCTGACCTTTCCGGTGTGCGGCGCGGGCATGTCTCGATCGCCTGTTCACAGGCCCTCTTGCCGTACTTTTTGCCCAAAACAATTGCACAGTACCGCCGCGATCATCCTGGGGTTACGTTTACGGTCAACAACCGCGACCGCGTCGCTGCAGAGCGAGAATTGTCGGAGTTTGCCAGTGACATCGCTCTTGTCTTCGAGCCGCGGACAATGGTGGATTTCGAAATCGTTTATTCAATCGCGCAACCGATCCACGCCGTGATGCGCGCCGATCACCCCCTTGCAGATCAAAAAACGGTTCGCCTCCGAGACGCCTTGCGCTTTCCCCACGTCGCGCCGTCAGAGAAATACGCGGTCCGCGTCTTGCTGGAAACTGCCGCACGGCGAACAACGTCGATAGAAGTCAACCCAGCTGTTGAATCAGACAGCTTCGACTTCATGTGCCATTATAGCGAATGGGAGAGTTTGATAAGCTTCCAGTTTCCAATCGGCCTGGAAACGGGACGCACTCCAAACATGATCGCTCGCCCTTTGGCGAAAGAAGACGTTGCGCCCGGAAATCTGCTTTTGGGACAACAACGCGGGCGAACATTGCCGGTGGCCTCCGCCAAATTTACGCGAGAGTTGATTGCGGCGCTGCAGGCGTAAAGAGTTCAATCCGCCCCGTGATGGCAACACTGCGAAATTGCCGTAGTTTCAAGACCATGTCATACTTGGGAATGATAACGACAAAGGGCGACAAAACTGCTTTCCCAGAAATCGGCCGCTTTAAAACTCCGGTTTGCGCCGCCACTTCGTTACCTGTTCAAAGGCATAGCCAAGGCGCAGCAGGTCCGGCTCATGGTGCGGCGGCGCGATAATTTCCAGACCAACGGGAAGTCCCATTTCGGTAAAACCTGCGGGTACGCTGATCGCCGGGATCAGTGATTGCGATGCGATCACTGTATTCGTCGGATATTCCAGCGCCGGCCACATGCCGCTCGCAAGTTCCTCGTGGGGTGGTGATTGTATTTGCAGCGACGGATAGCAAATGCCATCAAGATCGTTTTCCGCCATGAAGCCCATGATCATGCGCTGCAGCTCCAGCCCCTTTACAACTTTGCCATAGTAGTTTGGGTCCTTCTCTGGCGTTTCCGGCGATTGCGTCGCCAATGCCGGGATCAGATCGAGGTTCTTGTCGTACTTGCCGGAGTCGTAGATTGAACGCAGCGTATGCGGAATACCCCGGCTTTCCAGGAACCTGTCCACATCGTTGCGCGAACGCGAAATGTAGAGAGAAGTTTCGGAGATCCAATCAGAGAGGTTGGGAATGCTGAGTTCAACGAAACTTGTTCCGGCCTCTTTCATGGTTTCCATAGCGGCACGCACGACCTTGTTGACGCGGGCACAGTCCGGGTTGTCATCGTCGCCGAACGCTTCGACAATTGTACCGAAGCGCGCGCCGTCCAGAGCGCCCTCCTCAAGAAACTGCGTATAACTGCCGTTGTGACCGGCAATCTTGTTCACCGCAGTATAAGGGTCTTTTGGATCATAGCCGACAATAACGTCCAGAACAGTCGCGATATCGCGTACCGAACGGCCCATCGGTCCTGCCGTATCGAGGGGAACGAGCAATGGTGAGAGCCCGTTACGACTGATCATGCCCGGCGTAACACGCAAACCGCACAGGTTATTGATGCTGGACGGCAAACGGATAGAGCCGCCCGTGTCTTCGCCGATACCAACGGCCACGAGGTTCGCCGCTACAGCGCTGCCCGTCCCGCCGCTTGATCCACCAGAATCCCGGTTGAGCGCATAAGGACAGCGTGTAATTCCATGCACCGAACCATAGCCCCACCAAGACGCTGCAAAGTCAGGCATGGTCAGCTTTCCAAGAAGAATGGCCCCAGCCGCGTGCAGTTTCTTCACGATTGTCGCATCTTCTTTCGGGATGTACCCGGTGAGGGCGGCAGAACCAAAGCTCGTTTCGATCCCGGCAGTTTCGGCTTGGTCTTTAATACCGATTGGGATGCCGTGAAGCGGTCCGACAAAAGCGCCCGTTTCAGCGTAGATTTTGTCGAGTTCCGCCGCCCGGTCCAACGCGCCGGGATTCATCGTCACAAAGGCATTGAGCTCCGGCCCCGATTTATCGAGGGCCTCTATCCTGGCGAGGTACCCTGTGGTCAGTTCGACGGCCGTTATGTCACCACTCTTGTAGGCCGCGTGGATCTCGTCGATGGATGTTTCCTCGATCTCGAATGTCATTGTTGTTCCCTTCGTCTAAGCTAGGCGGCCAAAGTTGGCCGGATGTGCAATGTGCTGTGCGTGCGCTGATACTGTGCCGAGAGCGCCAGCACCGAAGCCTCGCCGTGGCTGGGGCCGACAATCTGCATCCCAATTGGCAACCCTTGGTCACTGAAGCCAACCGGCACCGAAGCGGCTGGCTGCCCGGTCAGGTTGAACGGGTAGGTATAAGACACCCAGCCAATAGGATCTTGTTCCCTCCAATGGGGTGGTGCGTTCAATCCGACACCAAATGCCGTACATGGCAGAGTTGGCGAAATCAGCAGGTCGTAAATTTCGAAAAACCGGCGCATCCTGTCGCGCAGCGCATAGCGCTCGAAGACTTTTGTGTAGTAGTCCTGCATGTCCTGCGACAACGCCGGTTTCAGCATTTCGAGCACGGCGGGGTCAATCAGCTCCGGTGCCTCTTTGATCGTGGATTGCAACCGCGTGCCCGCACCGGCATAGAATTCGGACATCCAAAGCTCCAAGGGATCGTCCATGACATGCGCCACTTCCGTGACGCGGTGCCCCATTTCCGAAATCTTCGAGACAGCCGCAGCGACCAGTCTCGAAACCTGTGCTTGAGGTGCGGCAAAGCCGAGGTCCGGTGCGTAGGCGATGCGAAGCGGTTTTGTATCCGGCGCTTCGGCAGTACCATGCAATGATCCGGCGACCGAGAACGGATCCCGCCTGTCGAAACCGGAGATGACACGCAGTACGACAGCAGCGTCTTCGACGCTTCGCGCCAATGGTCCCACATGGGCAAGCGTGGGGGTAGCGGACGTTGGGTAGACCGGGACGCGGGCAAACTGTGCTTTGATCCCAAACAGGCCGCACAACGCAGCAGGTATACGTATTGAACCGCCGCCATCGGTTGCCAGCGCGTAGGGCAGCAGGCCGGCCGCGACCATCGCCGCGGCACCCGCTGAGGAACCCCCCGGGGTCAGTTCCGTGTCCCAAGGATTGCGAGTGATCCCGGTCAATGGGCTGTCACCCACACCTTTACAGCCGAATTCGCTGGTCGTCGATTTCCCAAGCAACACTGCGCCTGCCGCCCGCAGCCGGGCCACGGAGGGTGCGTCCTCGGTCATCGGCGCGTCTGAAGTGGTTCGCGAGCCAAAACGTTGCGGCAATCCCCTCTGCGCGATCAGGTCCTTGACCGAGGTCGGGATCCCATCAAGTGGAGACAACCGGGTCCCGGCGCTTTGCCGCGCCGCGGCGGCTTCGGCGTCGCGCCTTGCGCCGTCGAGGTCCAGGCAGGCGAAAGCGTTCAATATAGGTTCCAGAGCGCCCAGTCGCTGGCACACGTCATCCAAAAGATCGACCGGCGTGAATGTATGCGCGTCTAATCCTGCCGATAACTCGGTGATGGTTTGAAAGGCAAAGTTCATGGATACACACGCCCCGTCGCGCCCAAGGGAAAGCCCGACAGCTTCTGATAGGCCGAGGCAAAGGCCGCCAGACGGGCGTCATCAAGCCGGGCGCCGATCAGCATAAGACCAAGCGGTATCCCGTCTTCTCGAAAGCCTGCCGGAACAGAGATCGCCGGAAGATCTACGAGGTTCACAAAGTTCGTATACGTCCCCAGCATGGCGTTCTGTCCGATATTGTCGGCCAGCATCTGTGCCACTGTCACGGTTGTCGGCGTCGTTGGGGTGGCGAGAAGGGCCACGTTTTTGAAAAGCCTGTGCGCGAACTGTTTAACCTCGCGAAGCTTGTATTCTGCGCGAAAAAGGTCCTTCGCCGTAAAGCCATGACCCCAGCCGAGGATCTCCCGGGTGGCCGGGAAGACATCCTCTTCATGTTTCTCCAGAAACGCCTCCAGGTTGGCGGTGCGTTGGGCAATGAAGGGTCCTTCATAGAGCGCACTCGCTTGCTCGAGAAACGGCGTGATATCAGTTGGAACAGCAGTGCCACCCAAATCCTCCAGGCGGGCAACGGCTGCATCGAAAAGACGCTCCGCCTCAGTATCGTCCGCGAAGTAACGCGAGGCGCCATCAGGGACCGCGAAACGGAAAGCAGAAGGTGTGTCCGGCGCCGACAATGAGAATTTTTCAGCCTCTGGTTTCGAAAAGGGATCCTTGGGATCATAGGCGACAATGACCTGCGTCGCTGTCACCGCATCATCGACAGTGAGGGTCAATAGCGAGTTGGTTCCGAACAGTCCCGCCACCGTCGGTACCCCTGTGTTGGGCACCAGACCCGGTGTTGGTTTTAACCCAACGATATTGTTGAGCGCGGCAGGCACCCGGCCGGATCCAGCTGCGTCACCGCCAATGGCGAAACTTACCAAGCCCGCCGCAACGACAACACCACCCCCGGACGTTGACCCGCCCGAGATATAGGCGTCGTTGAATGCGCAGCGTGGCACACCGAAATCGGTGCGCGTCCCGTTGATACCGACACCAAACTGGTCCATGTTATTTTTTCCAACAGGGATCGCCCCGGCGTTGATCAGACACTGCACGATTGGTGTTGTTGCAACGGCTCGTCGGCTATGCGCCCTGCATCCGTTTGTTGTCGACATTCCCGCGAGATCAAGGTTGTCCTTTACGCCGAAAGGTACGCCCCAAAGAGGCTTCCGGGGGATGTCCGCGCGATCAAGAGCGTCAGCTTGGTCCAGCACCTCCTGACGGCTGCGCAACGCGATCCAGGCGGGGTCAAGACCACGCGCATCGATCCGGTCAAAAACCGCATTGAATACGGCTTGGGGTGTACCGCCGCTTTGGTAAAAGGCACGCACTACCGGCAGCGCGAGGCTGCCTGTCTTGGGGTCCCATTGCGTCATGAGCCCTCGCCCCCAAGCGGGAAATGACAGGCCGCCCGATGGGCGGGCCCTTGAGAGGCGAGGACGGGCGCCTTGGTCGCGCACAGCGCTTCCTCCCTTGGGCAGCGACCGCAAAAACGGCAGGTGTTCGGATCCGGATCAACGGGACTCTGCGGTTCGCCGTCCAACCGCTCGGACGAGCCGGTGCGCCCGGGGATCGCTTCAAGCAGCGCTCGTGTATAGGGGTGTCGCGGCTTTCGGAACAACTGCTCGGTCGGCGCGTACTCGACGATCTTGCCCAGATACATGACCGCAACACGATCACACAGCAGGCGCACGACGTTCAGATCATGCGAGACGAAGAGGTAGCTCACCCCAAGCCTTTTTTGCAGGTCCTCCAATAAATGCAGGATCACCGCCTGTACCGAAACATCAAGCGCCGAGGTCGGCTCGTCCAAAATCAGTATTTCCGGCTCGGTGGCAAGAGCGCGCGCAATACCGACGCGCGCTTTCTGACCGCCGGAGAGCTGGTGCGGATAGCGTTCGAGCAACGCGTCGGGGAGACCACATTGCGCGGCGATGTCGCGCACACGCGCTTGCCGTTCGGCGCGGGTGAGATCCCGCCGTAAGCGTGTCAGCGGGTCCAATATGCTCTGTGACACGCGAAAATGCGGGTTCAGGCTATCGGTCGGGTCCTGAAAAACCACCTGGATACGCGCGCGGTCGGGGGTCGAGCCGAACTGTTTGGCCAGAATGGAACCAATATCCTTGCCGCCGCAGACGATCTGTCCGTTCGTGGCATCGATGAGACGCGCCACGAGGCGCACCAGGGTGGATTTGCCGCATCCTGATTCCCCCACGAGCCCAACGCTTTCCCCGCGCGAGATACTGAGCGATACACCGTCCACCGCGTGCAGCATGCCCCCCGAGATCGGGAAGTGCTTTTGCAGCTGGATGACATCCAGTGCCACGCTCATGCGGACACCCTCGCCTTTGGAGCGACTTCCGGGTGGTGGCACATGGTCGTGTGCCCCGGCGCAACATCGAAGATCGGCAGAGTCGACCTGTCGCAAATGTCGGTTCGACGTGTGCACCTGGACGAAAAGCGACAAGGCGGCAGGCTGCCTCGCAAGTCCGGCAAACCGCCGGGGATTGGCAACAAGCTTTCCAACGTGGTTGTTTCGGTTGGCGTAGCTGCAATCAGTCCTGCGGTGTAGGGATGCGCGGGCGCGTCGAAAAGCCTTTCGGTTGTGCCGGTCTCAACCACATGGCCGGCATGCATGACCGCAATTCGGTCGCAGTGCTGCCGGGCAAGACCAAGGTCATGAGTAATAAGCAACAGTCCCATGCCCTGTTCGGCGGCCATGGCGCTGACAAGGTCCATGATCGCTGCCTGGGTTGTCACATCAAGGCCGGTGGTTGGCTCGTCGGCGATCAAAAGTGCCGGTTTGCAGGCAAGAGCGATGGCTATCATTACCCGTTGGCACATGCCTCCGGAGATCTCAAAGGGATAGGCATCAAAGCGGCGCGCCGGATCGGGGATGCGCACCTGCGCCAACGCGTCGATCGCGGCTTCCCGTGCCGTGGCACCCTTCAGCCCCTGGTGCCGCCAAAGCGTATCCATGAGTTGCCGCCCAATCGGCCTGATCGGGTTAAGCGCCGCACGGGCATTCTGAAACACCATGGCCATCTTGCCGCCGCGCACGTCCTTGAGTGCCTTTTGACCTCCCACAAGAAGATCTACACCGCCCAGCGATATGCGATCTGCCGTCACTTTCGCGGATGCCCCGAGGATGCCCATCACCGCAAAAGCAGACACGGACTTGCCCGACCCGCTTTCACCGACAAGCGCAAGCGCTTGGCGCTGCCCAACAGCGTAGCTGACGCCGTCTAGGGCATGCACCATGCCATCCCGAGCCGCGAAACGAACCGACAGGTTCGAGATATCAAGGAGTGGCGTGCTCATGTCCGGCGTCTGGGGTCGAAGAGGTCTCGCAGACCATCGCCAAGCAGATTGAAACAGAACACTGACAGGACAAGGGCCGTGCCCGGGAACAGAAAAATCCACCATTCTCCCGAGAAAATGTAATTGGCCCCTTCCGAGACCATGATTCCCCACTCCGGGGTGGGAGGACGCACGCCCAGTCCGATGAAGCTGAGCCCAGCTGCATTCAGGATCGCCCAGCCCATGTTGAGCGAGACCTGCACCATCATCGGTGGTAGCACATTGGGGATCAGATGGCGGTGCAGCACGCGAAACGGACCGTTTCCTCCAAGCCGGGCGGCTTCCGCGAAACCAGCATCGCGTCGCGAATTGATTTCGGCCCGTGCAAAGCGGATGTAGAACGGCAGGTTGATGATTGCCGTTGCGAAGACGATGTTCCAAAGGGTGTTGCCGAGGGCCGAAACAATTCCCATGGCCAGCACGAACAGCGGAAAAGCCATAATGGCATCCACGAACCGCCCCACGATCCGGTCCGTCCAGCCGCCGAAATAGCCTGCATAAGCGCCCAGCAGCAGCCCTACGCTGAAGGAAAGCGCAACGGCGCAAACGGCAATGCCAAGGTCGATGCGCGCGGCAACGATCACCCGGCTGAGCACGTCCCGGCCCAAATGATCCGTACCGAACGGATGCGCCCATGTGGGCGGTTGAAGGGCCCGCGCGGACTCCGTGGCATAGGGATCGTAAGGCGCAATCCATGGTCCGAAGACAGCCGCCGACAGCAACAACAGGAACAAAACGAAGGCAAAAAGCGTGAGAGGGTTTTCGAGCAAGATATACCGCAAGGCGCGCAGATATCCGCCCTGAGCCGGTGCTGCCACGGGGGTATCGGTCATCCCTTAGACCTCATAGCGGACCCGCGGGTCGACGAGCGTGTTCACGACGTCAACGGTCAGATTCAGCAACACATAGATGATAGCCATAGTAACGACGAAACCCTGTATGGCCGCGTGATCACTGGTCGTAACCGCTTCCACCGCGTACCGTCCCACGCCGGGCCAACCGAACACCTGCTCGATCAGAACATTCGCGCCCAAAAGGAAAGAAAAAATCATGCCAAGAATGTTCACGACCGGCAAAAGCGCGTTGCGCAGAGCATAGGTTATCAGCACCTGGTGGCTGTAAAGGCCGTTCGCGCGCGCCGCCTGTATGAAGTCGCTGGAAAGAACACCGATCAACGAGGCGCGGGTCATCCGAGTGATAGGGGCAAGCGCAAACAAGCCCAGGGAAACCGCAGGCAGGATCAGCTGGCCAAAGGCAGCTCGGGCAACCTCCCAGTCGCCGATCAGCATGGCATCTATCACGTACATGCCGGTGACTGCCGGCGGCGGCGAGTACCATATTTCGAGCCGTCCGACGGGCGACGGAACCCAATCGAGGATGTAGTAAAAGACAAAGACCAACAGCAATCCGACAAAGAATCCAGGAAAGGCCGCGGACATGGTCGATAGACCGCGGCAGATGTGGTCCACGATCGACCCCGGCTTTATCGCCGCCCAAAGACCAAGCGGCATGCCGACCACGACAGCCAGGAGCAGCGCGAACAAGGTCAGTTCCATCGAGGCCGGAAGTCGTTGCTGCAAATCAAACAGCACAGGCTGGCCGGTGGTCAGCGAGGTCCCGAGATCCCCCTGCGCCAATTCGCTGAGGTAAATCATGAACTGTTCTATCACCGATCTGTCTAGACCAAGTTTCTCACGTAGCTCTTGCACCGACTCTTCCGTCGCCGATGGTCCGGCAAAGTATGCAGCAGGGTCGCCCGGTAACGCGCGAGACATCACAAAGGTCAGCAAAAGCACGAAAAACAGGCTAGGAACCGCCGCCCAGAGCCGGGTTCGGATCAGCTTCAACATCTTTCAAATGCCCATTGGTCTTAAGTCAATGGACCGCGGTCGCCACGTTGCGCCGCCACGGTCCATATCTCTTAGTTCTTGGTCAAGGACCGGAAATCGAGCTGCGTGTGGAACCAGTACTTGTACCCGCCCACGTTAGGCTGCATCGCAACGTCGAGATAATTGCGGGCAAGCGGCGCCTTCGGCACTTCGTCCATCACGATTTTGTTCATCTCGCTGATGAGCGCATCATACGCTTCTCGCTCCGAGATCTCAGAGGTCACGCGCGCCTTGTCGATAACCGAGTCCAGCTCGTCATTGGTATAATTGGCGGCGTTGAAAATCGAATTGTTGCCACCATGGTAGTGCCAGTAGAAATGATACTCCGGCCAATCGAGCCATGCATAGAAACTCGCGATCACCATCGGCATCGACTTCTCAAGCATTTTGGAGAACCAGTTCGCACCGGGTACTTTCTGAATGGTGACCTCGATGCCAATTTCCGCCAGCTTTTCCTTAATCAGGATCGCCATAGGTTCGCGGATCGTCCCGCGGCTGATGTCGTAATACAGCTCGGTCTCAAACCCATCGGGATAACCCGCTTCGACGAGCAGCGCCTTGGCTTTTTCGATATCCGTGTAATACGGCGAAGGTGTCGGCCATACCGGCGGGTACGAAGCCACGTCTTTCGCGCCGTACATCGGGATCGCCCGCTGGTAATAGGCCGACGCCATTATGTCGTCATAGGGTAGCGCGTAAGCGATTGCCTTGCGTACACGTTCGTCATCGAATGGTGCCAACTTCGTGTTCATCTCGACATAGACTACGGACGATTGCACCGGCACGCCCACCACGTTTACGTCATCGGCTGCGTCCATTTCTGAAAAGTCTTTCGGCGGCAGGTCGATCGAGATGTCTGCATCGCCTTTCTCGACCAACGCGCGACGAGTACCGGCGGCAGGGATCTGGCGATAGACCACCGTTTTCATGGACGGCAATTCCCCCGACTTCCAATCGTCGAAACGCTCCAGAACGAGTTCCTCGCCGGAATTCCAGCGGGCGACCTTGAACGCGCCGCCACCTGCGTCGTTCCGGCTTGTCCATTCAAAGGCATATGGATCGTCGTCAGTGGCGTGTTTCAACGCCAGTGTCTTGTTGACAATGACCGGAATGGGCACTGTTAGGTTCGCCATCACGTATTTGTTGGGCGTCGGCATGTGGATGCGGAACGTGTGATCGTCCAGGGCCTCGAACTGCTCTTTTTCAAGAAAGAAACTCGCTCCCATCTGGATCGCGGGGAAGCCGCCCGCCGCGACCGCACGTTCAAACGACCAGCGCACGTCTTCCGCAGTGACGGGCGTGCCATCGTGAAATGTGGCGTCCTGACGCAAGTTGAAAGTGTACATTTTGCCGTCTTCGGAAATCTCCCAAGAGGTGGCCAGTTCAGGCTCCATCACTGTGATGTCGTAGGCGGTCGTACCATCGTCAAGCGTCTTCATGCCATGCTTTACAAGCCGGTCGTAGACGTTCCAAGCCACGAGGCGCGTGTAATCGTTGGCGACTGGATTATGCGTATCAAGCGAGCTTGGGCCCTGTTCGCCGACTGCGATCAAGACGTCTGCACGCCCTTGCGTATGCCCGGTATCGGGAGCGGTGGACATGAGCGTTACGCCCAGTGCAACCGCAATTGCTTTATAGAGTGCCATATTCGGGTCGTCCCCTGTTGTCATGGTTCAGTGCGGATCGACAGTTTCGATCTCACGCGCCGGCGCGACACTCTGCGGAGCCTTACACAGGCTTAGAAAGCGTAGCTGGGCGGGTTTATCGGCCCGACGCTTTTGTCACTTGCTTAAGACATTTGGCGGCGAATGCCCGGTTACTACTCGAAATGGTCTTGTGGCGCTCAATAAACACGCAACGGAAACACCGATGTACTGTTCTGCACGGCTTCCTGTCGCCCTGTGGCGATTCGAGATGCACCCTGCTTGCGGAAAAAGGAGATTCAAAGTGGCCGCTAAATCTGCACCTCCCGAAATTACCAGTTTGATATATTCGATGCCCCATCTGGCTGGACTCGCTGAGGACGCGGTAGCCCGAAAAAGCATCTACGCGAATCTCGCCACCGTCCTTGCGCTTGCCGCAACGCTTGAAGACATCGGTTTCGAAGCTGCGCCGGTGTTTCGCGCGTGAGCTTGCCCAGCGATCTTGCGGAGGCAACCGCTGTCGAAACTGCTGCCGCGATCGCCGCTGGAACGATCTCCGCAAGAGAGCGCAGCGAAGCGGCACTGACGCGGATCGACGCAGACAATCCATCAATCAATGCATTTACCGAGATTACCCGTAGCCGCGCTTTGGCCGAAGCGGATGCGATCGACGCAGCGCTACACAGTGGCACGCCGGTTGGTCCGCTCGCCGGGGTGCCATTCGCGGTGAAGAACCTGTTCGATCTCGGCGGTGTTACGACGCTGGCCGGATCCCTGCTGCGCCGAACAGCGGCGCCTGCCACAAGTGATGCTACTTTGGTCCAACGCCTGACCAGCGCTGGAGCCGTCACACTCGGCGCATTGAACATGGGCGAGTTCGCTTACGATTTTACCGGGGAAAATGTGCATTACGGACCATCCCGAAACCCTCATGATCCACGTCGTATGTCAGGAGGATCTTCGGGAGGGTCGGGCGCGGCAGTCGCCGCTGGTATGGTGCCTTTGGCATTGGGGTCAGATACCAACGGCTCGATCCGGGTACCGTCGGCCTTTTGCGGGCTGTTTGGCCTCAAGCCGACGTATGGACGTCTTTCGCGCTCTGGAACTTTTCCATTCGTCGACAGTTTGGATCACTTAGGACCGATGGCGCGCTCAGTCGCAGATCTGGCTTTGGCTTTTGATGTCATGCAAGGGCCAGATCCACTCGACCCAGTCTGCAATTCAGACGCTGCACGCATCGACAGCCGTGCCGCGCTGGAAAAATTTCCACCCCGACGTGTGGCACGCCTAGGGGGCTGGTTTCGCGGTCAGGGCAGCCCGAGCTCAGACGAAGCCGCTGATAAGGTGGCCGAAGCTCTGGGGGCGCAGGAAGGCCTAGATATTGCGGGCGCTGAGGCCGCACGCGCGGCCGCTTTCGTCATCACCAATGTTGAAGGGGCAGCGCTCCACCTCGAAGATATCACCAAGACCCCGGAGCTATATGATCCCTATGTGCGCGACAGGCTCTTGGCTGGATCGCTGGTTCCCGGCGTGCATTATGTTCGCGCGCAAAGGGCGCGCCTGCGGTTTCAACAACACGTAGCGAAAATCTTTGAAAACTTCGATCTGCTCGTTGCCCCCACCACACCCATGGCGGCACCTCTGCTGGGGTCCGAAACGGTTACGCTTAATGGAAAGACGGTCCCACTTCGCCCAAACATCGGCGTCTATACACAACCCATATCCTTTATAGGACTGCCGGTGGTATCTTGTCCCGTCTGGCACGGCGACTTGCCGTACGGGGTTCAGTTGATTGCGCCGGCCTGGCGCGAAGACATTGCCCTTACCGCGGCATACAACCTGGAAACAAAAGGCGTTTCCTCGTCGCGAACCGCTAGTGCAGTTTCGTGATGGAGATTAATCGCCCTGAAATCCTTGCAGAGGTCGAAGCGGCTTTTGCACAATATGAAACTGCACTGGTCAACAACGACATAGCGAAACTCAATGCGCTTTTCCACGATGATCAACGCACAATTCGATACGGCGTTGCGGAAAACCTTTATGGATACGATGAGATCGCGGCATTCCGCAGGAGCCGACGCACAGATCAATCGTCGCGGACGCTGTCCCGGACGGTCATAACGACGTTTGGTGACAGCTTTGCAACCGCGATGACGCTGTTTGATTTGCCGCCGGGCGAGCCCGGTAGGCAAAGCCAGACGTGGGTCAGGTTTCCTTCGGGATGGCAAATAGTAGCCGCACATGTTAGCCGCGCGCGTTCCGTTCCTTAGAAGCTTACGGACGGTATTCGTTTGGCCATCAATGTGTGAGTTTGACTTTGCGCGCGATTGGTCGCCCACCTTTGTGATACCAAGTCCAGAAAGCCCCTAAATTAGGCTTTACAGTAAAGGCCTGCTGTCAATTGAATTATAATGGGATCTAAGTGTCAGTGGTGCCATACGAATTCGAGCCAGCCTCAGCTTGCGGTGAGTAACTTGAACTTTGGGGAACAGAGTTGGCGCCGCTTGGCGAGAGCGGCGGCGCGGTTAAGCTTATAGTTCCGTTGTGAGTGGAAGTGGCGCTCCTAATTGAAATGGTTATGAAAGGCAGCATGGACGGTGACGCCATTCGGCAAACATCGTATTTGTCGGAAAGGCGGCGTTGCGCGCTTTCTCCGTCGAAAGGGCTGGTGCAGTTTCGTCGCCCAATTGTTCAGCCAACGGCAGGTTTCCTGCCTGCAGACTGTGCCGATAACTTTCATCGATCTGAAGGTGCGGGAATGCACCGCGGCTGTCAGCGCAACAGCAGGCTAAATACAATTAGGATCGAAGCGTCATAACACAAAACACGTGGGCAATCCCGGTGTATTACTATTGCGGGCGCGCCAGCAGCGTGGACGCGATCGCGGAGCTTGCTCGGCATCGCGGTATTTTTCTGTTTGAAGACGCGGCAAGAACGGTGTTTTGCTTTACACCGAGGCATGCAGTGAGATGCCGCGCTGGTACCGGGCCGAACCTATTCAACCAACAGCGAATGATTTCTTGGCTGACATTGATGCCGCGTTCATGCAGAAGATCTTCGACGTTACGGAGCGAACACGCAACCGAATGTACAGCATCACCGCCAAACGGATGGTTTCGGGATTGGTTTTGAAGTACTTGAACAAGGGAGGCTGGGTCATGCCCAAACGCTACGAGACACCGCTGATCCACTCAAGCGAAGTTAATCTGACACGACCCTCAACTAAAGCTCGGTCACGGTGCGACGAGTCTTATAAGGCATCCAGCAAACCAAATCTGTCCAGCTGCGCGCTTAGCTGATCTGGAAGCCCTTTCTCGCCAAAAAGCTTTGCGCGTCGTTAACGGTTTTCAAACTGGCGATGGTCACCTGATAGTCCACCAGATTGAGATCTTCGACCTTATTGTTGATGCTGGGGCGATAGATCGTGTCGATATCCTTATTGCTTGAAACCGCAATATAGCCCGCCAGCGCCAGCCCCACCAGTTCCCGCCCCGTAATGGTCAAAACATGTTGTTGGCTAAAGACATTGCGCGCATTGATCGGCGACGCCGGATGAAACTCCTGCACAGCATGCGCAGCGCCGCAGACCCAGACATCATTGATCGTCAGATTCCACGAGTCGCGCCCAGTTAGCAAAGCCGAGCCGGATTCATTGGCATTGGTCTTGCCGAAATTGTCCAGTTCGGTCTGTGTAATGCCGACCATAAAGTCTGGCATCTGTTTACTATCGCCGGATGGGACGGATTTCGCAAACTTAACGACCTGTTCATTTTGGTCAAAGATATGCCGCCCAAAGATCTGCATCCGCAGGGGTGCGCGACGGGTATTTTGGTAAAGGTCCCATGCTTCCTCGACAGGAATAGATTTCACGACCTTCGCCATGCCGTGATAGGAGAGACCAGCTTGTTGAGCCGCTTCAAAGTCTGCGGTGAATTTCGATTTCGTGTATGCCATGTTGTACTCCGTTTAATTGCTTCACTAGCGAGAAGTGATGCTTTTTTTGATCGGCGTATTTCGCCCTCCTGCGCGGCGCATCCCAATCATGCACCCGAGCGCGCGATGCAATAGCTCCCAATCACGATGTCTACCCGTCACAAATTGACAAAAGGTATCCGTCCGGTCTGGCCGCTGTGACGCATCTTTCTGATGCCTGACAATTTCCAATGTCTTTAATGGACGTCTCGAGGCAGTTGATGGATGGGACGAAGCGGCAGAGAAAGCGTTTTGGGACGGACGATCAGAAGCACTCGATTTGCGCTCAGACAACGGGTACTCTTCGAGCAAAGTTAACGATGCCATTTCGCGCTTCGGCTTTATCCACGCAACCAAGCAAAACCCCGCAAAACCCGCTTGTGGAGTTGCCATGATAAGAGACGATTTTGACAAGAACACGGACCGCGCAACGCGGTGCAATCGAAGCATTTAGTCTTGTTGCTCGTGACGGCGCCAAGCCCAAAGTGCATCGCGAGTAGCGGGCCCAAAAATGCCATCAAGGTCCAAGCTGTAAAACCCGGCCTCAAACAAAAATCGCTGCACGTCAACGCGCGTCAGAAAATCCAATTCGCGGCCACGTAGGGCAATCAGCTGCTGCGCAGCGGCCGGCTCTCCGCTCCGCCAAGATGCCAGCAGTGCATCAGCGACATGGGCGCTGTCGTACTGTCCGACAGGCACCAGTTCTGGATTTGCAAAAAGCGACTGCGGAAGCGAAACTTCCGAAAAAAAGTCCGGCTCGAAAGGATTGTATTGGACCGCAGCATCAAATTGCAGCAGCGCCGCGCCACCTTCTGTGGCGAAGGTGGCTTCCGCGACGCCCAGTGACGGATTCACTGAACCAGAACCGTCTTGTACCAGCCGAAACCAAGACCATGGACCAACATATGCTTCGTTGATTACAGATCTCGAACGACGAAAAATGCGAAGCGTAATAGTGCTGTCTTGGATACCCGCCAGCGGCCAGGATTGCGGGTCCCACCGCACCGGACCATGACTGAATTGGTGAAGTGTAATACCCGAAGTCAGATTAAGACGGCTCAGATCGCTGTCCAGAAAGCCCGTACGCACGCCAAATTCCAGGAACGGCTTTCCGTCCACAAACATCGCTTCTGAAATTTCGGAGAATCTGGTGAAGGCTGTCCTCGTCTCATCTGTCAGTTCAACTCGCCCGGTCGGCAAGAAAGTGTTGCGGGGCAGATATTGTCCGCTGTCAGATTTAAACCCGGACAGGAAAGTGCTTTCGAATACGCGAATTTTACCCTCTGCGCCGAACAACATGCTGAACTCGGCCAGTGGAAAATCCCTGTCACTGAAAGGGGCGAACGGGAACGTTTGCGTCAATGATGCCCGGTGCGGAACAAGAATCTGGCGCTCCCATTCGCCGTCGATATAGGCCCGCACGAACTCCATGGCGTTATCGTCCAGTGTTGCTGCGAGATTGCTGCCGAAGTTCCGGATGAACTCAAGATCGGAACGGGTTACGAATGTGTTCAGCACTGCCAGAGGGTTCGGTGCCTCAGGGTTTTGGAATTGCGTGAACAGAAATTCACCCGGGCCATTCGCTGACGTTGTGGCTTCCGAAAGCCAGACGTTTACATCGCCAGCGTATTGCAAAAAGAGATCGAACTGGCTCTGCTCATCTTGCCCGGTCTGCAAAGCACTGAGATAAGGCTTAAAAGCTGCGCGAATATTGGAGGCGACAGCGGCTTCCGTGCTCGAGGATGGGGGAGCCAGTTGAGGCGCAGTCTCGTCAACGCCGTTTTGGGTGGCAGTGTCGTCACCGGCTGTCTGCACCGGCTCCGTCGCAGCAGGCGCAAAAACTTGTATGTCGGCATTGGTCGAAATCGCGTTCACGAGCTGACCAATCGGGTTTTCCGATGCGTTCGTCAACGCAGCTAACAGAACTTGCGCATCACTCCAAACTTCGGGCACACGCAGCTCAAGGGCGAGGATAAAGCGGCTCCACCGGTCGATGTAATCTGCTGTGTAGTTTTGCGCCACGCGCCGCGTGATGGTGTTTTCGGTCGCGTTGTCCAACTTTCCGATCACCGACTCGTAGCTTCGTAAAATGCGCTCTAAGTCGGGAACTTCGCCTTCAATAAACAGCTCTTCAAAGCCGGCGTAAGTAAAAGCGCGCGGTACAAAGTACGTTTCCGGATTGTCCATCTCGACAAACACTTCGGAAAACCGTGGGCCGACCAACCGACGCAAGTCAACGCGCTGGCTATATTCGGGTCGCCGCATCAAAGCCTCGTAGAGCAGGTCAGCAGTGTCCAGGCCTGCCAGCGTATTCGCGACGACCTTTAGCAAGCTTTCGTTCCGGTTTTCCCTAGGTTGATTGAGCGCAAAGAGGTCGTTCAACACCGATTTCAGCGAGTTTTGGAATGCACCAGAGACCTCGCCTTGTTCGGCAAGACCTTTTGAGTAGTACGCAATTAAGTCATCCATGTACGCTTCTTGATCGCCGTGGAGCTGCGCTTCGATTGTGGCCAACTGAATAAGTTCGACACCGTCGCCCAAACTGTCAAATGCGAAGATCTCTTTCTCCATAAAATCGATCAGCGTGCTCTGGTAGCCGTCGGTCAATTCTCTTTCGTAGAGGTCGCGATACATTTCTTCCATAGACCAGCTTGGCAGAAGGCTTCGGTGGTACTGATCGTCCAGCGGTTCAAACTGTGCCAAGCCATCGCGCAGTGGCTGCAACAGAAGCGTGCGTTGAACCAGAAAATCTGAGTCCGTAGAAATGTCCGACACTTCAGAGTAGTAGGTGTCGAATGCAGCTTGGAGATTGTCATTGACGGATTTGTAAGCTGCATAATTTTCCCATGCAGAAAAAGCGAAAACCGCTACTACGGAAGCAAGCCCGAAAGTCCACACCGATGCTTTCAGACCGCGCTGTGCCGACTGTCGCCGATTGGGTCGTACCTTAAAGCTCTCGCTGTGATACGCCCGCGCGATGAGACCTGCGTTTTCTGCAGTGACGCTTGTGGGTGCTTCGCCGCCCTCTTCTGTTTTCGGGGCATTGGAAAAGAACCGTTGTCCCGTTACCTGCGCCAAAGGATCGACGAGCGGCATGCCGTCTCGTGCACCAACGAAAGAAATACTCTGAACATTTAAAGGCTCAGTGTGCGGTGGAAGAGGCTGCATCAACGTCGCCACCCGCTTGCGCATCTGAACGTTCAGAAGCGCAAGCTGCAAAGGTGCGTTCACCAGCGCAGCACAGAATTCGGGCAAAAGCTGCTTTTGCACCGCAGGCATAAGGCCACGATCCAAGTTTGAAATCATCTGCGCGAAAAGCGCGTCGACCCGCGCGGCGACGTCACTCTCGTCGTCGGGAAGAAAGCCGCCGAACACAACTCCTTTATTGAGATGCCCAGTGAGAACGGCAGCGCGAGATACATCTGGCATATGCTCAAGACCAACCAAAACCACATGAACCGGGATATCGATGCCAAACTGGTGGATGGCGACATTGAGAATGCGGTTGATGGCGGAGTTGCTGTCTGCTTGCGCAGCTTGCGTCTGCATCAGCAGCGAGAGGTCAACCTCAACATAAGCAGCATTGACAGCCATGGCTGGCCGGTTTTTGAACAGCCGCTTTAAGACCATGTCCAGCAGATCAAAGGACAGTTCGGTTCGACTACCAATCTCAATTCTGTAAGCGATGGCCGTGGGAGATGTCCACGTACTGAAGGTAAGACCTTTGTGGCTCAAAGGGTCGCCGAATGCGACGTAGCCCAACTCTGCCATAACGGAGGACGCGTTGCTGGTTTCGTTGGCAACAAAGATATTCCAAGGCACGTCATCAGGCACGCGTCCAATCACCCGCGCCCTCGCGCGTGCCAGCTTGAACTGCCGTTTGGCGTCTTGCCTAAGCGCTCGAACTTCGACCGCGGCAGGGTCTTTGGGCCAAATGCGTTTTCGGTAGATAATGGACAGCGTTGCAACCACAAGTGCCACAACCGTCATTATTCCAATCCAAATCCAGTGCCATATGTAAAATGAGCTGTCCGCAAACCAAAGGTACACAAACCAGCCGAACTGCAGCACTGTCGCAAGCAGGAAAATCGCCAAGGCGATCTGTATGACAGTTGGCCACTTCACGGTCTTGGCACGACCCTGACTGTTCCCGTTTCGCTGGAGAACACGAAGTCAACCTCTGCACCGGTCTCGGCAGCCGAGCGCTTTGCATGAAAGTCGGCCAGGAGCGTACGTTGTGTCTGCGCCCTGTGGCTGACGAGTCCGATGGTGATAGCGAAGATTATGGATGCGGCAACCAATAACTTCGTACGCGTCGCGATCAAGTGCTTGGGTCGGGGTCCCGTTATCACTTCACGGCCTGCGGTTTCGGCAACAACTTCTTGCGGCACAATGTTCAAAGACGTTTCGATCCGAGCCAAAAGGCGGTCGCGCTCATGCTCGTTGGACCGGTTGTACTTGCCCCGGTATCCAAGTTTCAGAAATAGGTAGATGATCTCGAGAAACTCGCGTAGCGCCTTTGGCTGCATCAGCGCACGATCGGCAACATTGTAAAATCGGTCGCCACCGTCGCGAAACCCAAAAAGATCGGCAACGAGGGTGCGGTTTTCCCACCCGTTCTCGTGAGCCCAAGGACGCATGAGCACGAACTCGTCAAGAACGATGGAATAGAGAAGACATAGGTTTTCTGCCACGGATGGCGGGTAGTCGAGACGGACGACGTGGTATTTCAGATCGATGATCGCGCGGGCCATCTCCGTGCGTGTCGCATGGATGTCCTCGCGTGCCTCCAATCGTGACAGCGTTCCGCACAAAGCCAGAAGTTCGGCCGACGCATTGATGAGGCTGTTGTCCGACGCCCGGTAGTGCGTCAATTCGCGATCCATAGCTTGGAGATCACCAAGCGAAGCCTGCGCTTGCTTGAGCCCGGCTACAGGTGCAGTGCCCTCGGGCGTGACAGTAATTGTTGGCGTATCGGCGACTTGGCCATCCATGGCTATTCCAACATGTAAAGCGTTGCTTCAACCGAGCCGATTCGATCGTCGACATGGAGGGCAAGCGCCTCTCGATTTTCTACAAAGAGCCGCCAGTGTTCACTGCTTGTGTTGATTGCAAAAAACGCGGCATCAGCGCTGCTGCGCAATTCTGGCGGGGCCATGGGCATCGGTGTCAAGTCGACGCCCGGCAAGCAGAGAGACACGAGTTCCGGCATCGCTGACAAGCCAGCCAGTTTGCAAGCCTTTGGCGCAAGATGGGCAAGAGCATCTGCTTGGTCTGGTCCGCGCAATGCAAGCACGGGGCGCCGACCTTCCTGAAGGAGCTTTGCGGGCACAACGACCCGGAGCACCCGTCGCTTCTCAAAAAGCTCGTTGTTCCACGACAGCGACATAACGCTTGCGGGTTTTTCGAGCGTTAGTTTGCGCCGCAATGACGACAGAAGGTTCTCAAAGCAGCTCGTCATTTGTTCGGGTTCGAAGAGCAAAGCCTCATCGACGGACTTCCCGAGTATCGCGTCAAGTTCAACGGCCATGCTCGCCAAGGTCAGAAAGAGCCGGCGCGGCCCGATCCTCCCGGTATGCGCTTCATTCTGCAGAACCAAGAGCCAGCGGTTCAACGCTTGTAACTCCAGCCGTTCGGCCAAGAGACTTGCTTCGCTGCGTAGATCCGTATCTGCTGACAGCCGTACCGCCGCGTTGGCCGCACGGGCGCGCATAAGGGATATCGTCTCCTCCACACGTTCGATGAGCAGCTTTGACGCGCGAAGGCACAGAACATGCGGTACGAAAGAGCGATCTAGGACGACGCGGCCCTCCGACGTCTTTTCCAGTATACGGGCCACAGGTATCGCGGCATATCCAGAGAAATCGGCGCTTCCCATCCGCAAACATGCGCCCACTTCTGCAAGCTCTGTGTCGACAGCGCTGTTGCGAGGATCGTTCAGATCACCCAGACGATCACGGTGCTTGATCATGCGCACGGGTTCTTCTCGCGAGCCAAATTGCGCTTCACCCCGAATGGCAAGCGGAACAGACAGAAAAACGGTTTCTTCAACCACGCCGTCGGGCACATCAAGCGTCAAGCCTTTTGACAGTCGGAAGAACAACCGATCAGGAAAGACACCTGCCGCTTCGCGCACGACGATTTTGCCCACCTTGAATGCTTCATGGTCAATTTCGAGCTCGCTCACCCCGTAGTCGCCAGCGCTGACATCGAGCTGCGCCAGCTCATTTGCATAGCGTTGATGCGACAAATCCATGTGTTGAAAGTGCTGGGGAGCAATGAACATGCCTTCGCTCCATACGACGCTGCCGCTGATCATTCGCTTTGCCCCAAAAGTTTGCCCACGCCTTGAGCCATGCGTCCCAAAAGACCGGGTGTTTTCTCTTGCGCCGCCTCCACTGTTGCATCCGAAGGGTTCCGGAACTCTATCGACACGCCAGACGCGGTGACCGAGACCGTCACGCCATTGTCCAGACGATCCGCGTCGATCGGCACGGCGTCACGAAAATTCTGTGTCTCAAAATCGGCAAACTCGGCAAATGCTCCGAGAAAATAGACATCCGGAACCAGGTCGAAAGAAACGAGACGCGTTTCTCCGGGGAACAGCGGGGACAGGCTGCGCCGATCAAGTACAACACCCGCCAGTTCAGGTGAGTTGCCATCAAAGATGGTCCAAAACGGCGCCGCCTCGAATTCAGACCGCGAGCTGAGTTGATACAGTCGAACAACCACCGGGTTCGATGCTTCATTGTATTGATTGACGTTGGAGCCTGCCGCCACGTTCACGGTTTTGCTGACGGGCTTGGGTGTTTCAGGAGCGCGCCCGCTGCAACCCGCCAGCATCATTAGCACGAAAATCCCAAATGCGCGCTTCATAGCTTCCTGATCTCCTCAGCAAAGAGCGCCATAAAGCTGCGACGGAAGCCGCCTTTCAGTTTGCGCTTTTCAAATTGGCGGAGGTGAATGGACCAATACCGCGCTTTCCGGCGACCAAAGCGCGGCATGTACTCGTCGTAGTCCTTCTGCAAGGCCGCTGGATCAAGTTCATCCAAGAAACGATCAACTGCGCGCTCAATCGCTTGATTGACGTTCTCTCGATAGACCTTTGCCTGAATGATGGTTTCGAGCAATTCCGGCGCGTGCGCGTTCTGAGCAGCCCCCTCGGGAAGTGGAACGATTTCAGCAAACTCTACTTCGTTCGGGTTTCGGCTCAGCCCCGGGCTTTGTTGCGCTGCGGTCTCATCGATTGCGGGTCCGTCGGCGAACGGATCAAACATCAACTCAGGATCGAGATCGAGGGCGTTCTGTGAAAACACTTCATCGGGTTCGGAGTGCGTCTGCTCAATCTCTGAGTCTGGCAAGAGTGGCGCATCCGTGGAAAACTCCGCGCCCAAATAAAGTTTGGGATGCGGTTGAGACGGCTCCTCATCGGTGTTCGATGCAGCCGTCAGAATGCCTACCAGAAGCTTGTACCCTATGAAGCCCAAAACATCCCCGTCAACGAGCGAAACCGCTTTCTTCGGCGGAATGACGTTCCCGTTCAAAGTGGCGCCATTCGTACTGACGTCTGTCACCTGATATCGCCCCGTCGATGATTTGAAGATCAACAGATGCGATCGCGACATCTCCTCTGACAAATCAGGCAGGCATACGTCGGCTGCGTAGTCACGACCAATGTTGACCGGGAACTCGCTTAGGTAAAACTCGCGCTTCGGAATTGTCTCCGCAGGCGGTACCTGGATGATTTGGATACTAAGGGTCATTGTACCGTTGCGACGCATACCTGCATGCGTGCGTTGAAGTTTTTGAGAAACAGTGGGTTGGCGTTCAGGTACGTCTTCGAGAAGTGCACGCTCATGTCTTGACGTCGGAATTCGATCTTTTGGAATTGCGCCTCGTTCAAACCTCTATTTTCCATGTAGTGGGAAAAAATAAGCTCGTATTCTAGAGCGGCATCAATGTCGCCAACCACCAGCATGTTGAGCAGAGAAGCCGCATCTCTTGGGCGCATCACAACGTTGTACCCATTCCTGTGCAGATACCGCCATTTCGACGTGGCGAATTTTGCACTGTAGCGCGCACGCACGGCGTCAGCGGCATCGTTCGGATTGATTTCCGAGTTGAGCGGGAGGTACCAGGCCAGATCCTCAGACACCACGGGTGTTGATGGCACTGAAAACTCCGCTCTCGCCGAGTTCGCGGACCCGACAAAGAAACCGTCGAAAAGACCGGTTTCGGTGCCAAGCTGTGCGTCGGCCCAATTCGTCATGTGGAACTCGTAAGGCACATCCAGAGCGCCAAGCGCGCATTTGACACGTTCGACAGCAATGCCGGTCATCTCGTTGCCCTGGATCATCTGGTAAGGCGGCAAGACCTGGGTTGCCAGCTTCAGCGGCCGCAACTCTGCCGAGGTAGAGTTCGACAGACCGATACCGCAAATTGCAGCAACAAGAACGGTTTTGAAACGGGAGACGATCAACGGGTCACTCCATGGAAAGCACAACGTCTTCTCCATTGTGCGAGACCGAGATAGCCGAAAGTGGTTTGTCTTCGATTACCCGATGGATACATTCTTCCGCGAGACGCGGCAGAAACTTCTTGTTGATGATCGCTTCCAACGCGCGACCGCCCGACAAGGGATCAGAGTTGGCGCTGACCACATAATCGACAAAACTGTCTTCCCATGAAAACGATGCACCGTACTGCGCATTGATGCGTTTTTTAACGCGGTTCAAGTGGATGTTGGTAAGTTTGCTGCCGACGTCAGGCGTAAGGGGTGTGTAGGCAACAACTTCAGTGCGCCCGATAAACGCCGGGCTGAAGAAATCCAGCAGGCGCACACGTAAATGTTCCGTGAGCTCTGCAGATGTGGGTTCCCGATCGGACGAATCGACGAAGTCGCGAATCTCTTCGCCGCCGGCATTAGACGTCATGATGATTATAGTGTTGCGGAAGTCGACATCATTGCCTTCGCTGTCACTGATGTGACCCTTGTCGAAAATCTGGAAAAAGATATCCTGAATCTCCGGATGTGCCTTCTCCATCTCGTCGAGGAGAAGCACGCAGTAAGGCCTGCGTCGCACGGCTTCTGTCAGAACACCGCCCTTGCCATAGCCCACGTATCCAGCTGCTGCGCCGAGCAGCATGGACACTTTGTGCGCTTCTTTAAACTCCGTCATATTGATCGTGACCACGGCATCCTCTCCACCAAAGAACTGGTCTGCGATCGCGAGCGCCGTTTCCGTTTTGCCGACACCCGAGGGACCACACATCATGAAAACGCCGATGGGCTTACGCGCGTCCGTCAGACCCGCCCGGGAGATCTTGAGTGACCGGGCTATCGCTTCGATGGCGGCATCCTGTCCAATCACGCGCTCTTTGAGCGAAGCTTCAAGCGCAAGCAGACGCTCCGCCTCGCTTGCACCAAGATTGGAAACCGGCACCCCGGTCCAGTCGGAGACCACCTCGGCAATCGTGGCTTGTGTCACCCACGGGTGGACAAATATCCTGTCATCGCCGCTCACGTCTTCGTTCTCGGGCAGGACAGACTGCGTCTCTTGGTCAGGAGACCCCATGGCCGCGCGTGCCGCTTCCAGACTGTGAGCAACTTTTTCCTTTTGGTTCTCCCACATGGATATACGGTCCGCGACTGTCGCTTGCAGGTCTTCGATACTTGAGTTGAGTTCGCGCGCATCGAACTCAGGTTCCCCGAACATACGCGCGTCGGCTTGAGACTTTTCAAGCTCGGCCTCCACAAACCGCAGTTCTTCTTCGAGCGCCTCGATCTGTGCGGGCCTCGCATGCTGCGAGAGCGCGACGCGCGCGCAGGCGGTATCCATCAGGCTGATCGCTTTGTCGGGTAAACGACGGGTCGGCATGAAACGAACGGAAAGATCGACGGCAGCCTTGATCGCCTCCTCCCGCACGAAAACGTCATGGTGCTTGCTAAGCCCTTCCGCCACAGCCCGCAGGATGTTGACTGCGGCATCGCGGCCAGGCTCGTCGATGGAAATCGGTTGAAAGCGCCGCGAGAGCGCCGGATCTTTCTCAAAGTACTTTTTGTACTCCGCAAATGTAGTCGCAGCGACCGTGCGAAACTCTCCGCGCGCCAAAGCAGGTTTGAGAAGATTGGCTGCATCATTTTGCCCTTCGGCCCCCCCTGCCCCGATCATTGTGTGCGCTTCGTCGATGAAAACAATAATGGGTGTCTCGGAAGTCTGGACTTCTTTGATCACGTTCTTTAGCCGTTCTTCGAATTCGCCCTTAACGCTCGCCCCGGCCTGCAAGAGTCCCATATCCAGTGCAACAAGGTCCGCGCCCTGCAATTGCTCCGGGACCTCGCCGGACGCGATCTTTTGCGCCAGACCTTCAACGACAGCGGTCTTGCCGACGCCTGGCGGGCCAAGCAGGATTGGATTGTTTTGCCGCTTGCGAAGCAAGACATCGATGGCTTTGGAAATCTCGCTCGTGCGCCCCAATACCACGTCCAGTTTCCCGTCTCGGGCCTGACGTGTCAGATTATGCGTGAATTTCTCTAACGCTGTGCCGGCGCTGGCCGGGGCGTTGTCAGCGCCAGGAACACTTGCACTGGCACGTGGAACGCTGGCGCCACGTTTTGTGCAAAAGTCGCGTAATGCATCCGTTGAAACAGATTTGAGCGCGTCCAGCTGCTCTGCCCGCGCGCCGAACGAGATCGGCAGCAAAGAGGTCAAAAGGTATATGTCGGGCGTGATCTGGTTCAAATCCATTTCGACAGAAGCTTGCAACCATGCCTGTTCAATGAGCTTGGTGACCGAACCCGAAATCGTCGGCTGCTTTCCTCCGTCCCCTGCTCCGATGGGCATGGCCTTTTCCAATTCGCTTTGCAAATCGCTCATGTTAACGCCCTGCTGCTCCAGAAAAGACTGAAGTTCTGTGTCGGGCCCGAAAACGATGTGAAACAGCCAATGAGAGTTTTCGACCGACACGGACTTGCGCTTTATTGCCTCACCTACCGCGTTCTCGAGCGACATGCGCAGCGCAGGGGAAAGACGAGATACAAGTTTGGTTAAACTGGTCATAGGTTCGGTCCTTATGCAGCAATATCTGACAGCTTTAGAAAGGCGCGGTCTTCGGGCGCCGCCTGCGGTGATAGCAGGTTGTACGCGCCTAATCGGTCCGCTTGGCGTGGCTTGGATGAGATCTTTGGTGGTTCTACGAGGCGACGTTCAACATCGGCGTAAAAGGTGACCGGAACCGGATCGCGCAAGTATTTTTGCAGCGCGTTTCGCAACTCGGCGACGCTCTCGATGTCGCGCGAAAGTTCTCCGAAATCCTCCCGGCTATTGCAGCTAATGAATACCGAAAGACGCCCTGTTGGCGTCTTGCCAAAACGCCCGAGAACGGCGCCCTGCCCGAGGCGTGCGCCGTGATGCGCATCGCGGCTCAGGCGCGTCATACATGAGGCATCGATCGGGTGCATTGTATCGAAGGCGCAAGCGACACGTACTGACCGCCCGGACCACCAGCTTACCAGATTTCGCAGACCTTCGAGACTGCGAACGCGGGACAAAAGAGGCAAGATCAATCGCAAATACCGCATATCCTTTCCTTTGTCCTTTCCCTTGCACCTGACCAGCCGAACCAACCGGTCAAGCAAAGTTGCGGCTTCACTGCCGCGCGCGTCTTGCGTTGCAACCAAAATCTGAGCCTTCTCCGCGCGCACGCGCAGTTCCAAAAGCCGGCGGTCAAAAATTGCAAGAAAGGCACGAAGGCTCTCATCGTCTTTATGGAGCGACCTTTGCAATGCCGCTTGGATATGGTCGGGCATCGCACCATCAAAACCGGAAAGGGCACCACCTGCGATGGCAGCTTCCGTCGTACCACTGTTTTGTGCCAAAGATCCGCGCTGAACCCGGTCGCCCACAGCTTGGGTCCCATCGGGAAAGGGATCAAAACGACCTGCTGCTAAGGCGCGTTCAAAATGGGTATTGCCGAGCCGATGAGCTTGCAGGGGAGACAAATCAATGAGGCTTGTAGCGCTACTATCTTTTATCCGCATGCTTGGCTCCCGTGGAGTCTGGGGAACACTTTGAACGGCTGCTCTCGACCGCGTTCTCGAACTTTGAGCTGGAAAAACCGGTCATAGCTGACAAGAGAGCTGAAGTAGATATGCAGGGCCACTGCAAAGACATGCCCCGCAACGGGAAGAGCATCCAGGTCGAGCATCACTTCAATGACATTGCCCGATGCCAAAAGCACGTTGTCGCCAATATGAACCGGCGCAATCGAAGGCGTGATGATCACGCTACATATAGCTTTTGCAGCATCGGTATAGCCGTCCGGAGCACAGAGGTTCAAAGCTTCTTTCAACGTTTCTGCGGATGTTTGTGGTTCGTAGACTGACGAAAAATTTCCGTTGATCATCGACAGCATGTCCCAGATCCGACCACGCCGGGTGTCCGGGTCGATGGGCATAGAGGGCTCGTCCATCAGCTTGAAGGGTACGCCCGCCACGGATTCGGCCTCCATGTACATGCGCATTCCGGGCCTCGGAGCAATGGCTGCCCGGCCATTTGAGCAGTACATTGACGCTACGAAGTCAAAAGTTGGTGCGCCGTCAGCAACGATTCCCGGCGTAGAAAAACTCACCTCGCGACGCGCTTTGTCAAACTCACCAACGACATAGCGTTCTTGCCACACCGGCAGTCCCTGAGTATGCCGACGATCAGGAGACGTCACACATGGAAGGAGTTCTTCACCTTCAAACGTAAGCTTTCGTATGTCGCGGATCTGCAAACAGTCGACTGCCATTGTGTTGCTTAGAGACGGTTTCACAGGCACTTGTGTGCGCGCGTAGTCATATCTGACCGGGCGGGACTCATCGATGAATATGTTGATCAGTGGCACTACATTGGTCGCAAGATCTTCGTCAGAGATCTGGTCGATCGTGCTGGCCCCGCGGCCGGTCAGAAAAAACCTGAGCTCGACAGGTCCGTCCGCTACAGACTGAAAACCTCCGTCAGTGTCTTTCAATGTAAAGAACGAAGCCTTGTCAGGGAACGCGAGGAAATCTCGCAACCTTGCAATCGACTGAACCTGGGTCAGCTCGTTGGGCACAAAGGTCGTCCAATCTTCCGCCATGGTCAATACATGCGAGCCGGACTTCAATACACGGCAGTCCCGCTGTGCATAAGCCTCAGTTGCTGCACTGGCGTAACCCACGCCTTGCACCTCCCCACTCAGCACATCTATGAGACGTTGTTTGCGTCCTCCTCCGGCGGAGACATATAATTCAAGAGACGAGCCAATCGCCTCCGTGAGAGACTGCCCCGCATCCAGTGGCGATAGTGTCACGACAAGCGCTGCCTCACAGCCGCGGAACTGTTCAGGTATGCTATAGCGAAATGGAGCACGATCGAGCCGGAGTTTGGAGACTTCGACGGGCGCCAAAGACGTATCTCGCGCCACAGAAAACAAGCAGTCCGGCGCATCGCCGTCGAGCGTTACGGGAACCGGTGTCTGCTTCGGAATCGTTATTGGTTCAGTTATTTGGTTTTCATCAGAGTCGGGTTGAACAACGGCATAGCTCGGGGCTCCAAACAAAAAGCCCGGGGCGATCATACGCATGAGGTCGATCGCTGTCTCTGGCATTGTGTCGTCCATGCGCTTGTTCAGGCGCGCTGCCTCCAAAGCCAGGCTGTCGGCAAGCCTTTGTACATCGGGGTCACTGCTGCGCCCCGCTGTAATTCCTAGCTCTTTGGCTTTCTGCGGGAAGGCGCGCTCAAACTCTACGAAGGAACGCCGGATGTAATCGAGTTCGTTCTCGAAGTATTGTAGGACATCCTCCACCGGTCAGCCCTCGCCATCTACATGCTGATCCATGCGGGACAGCCGTTTTTCAATTTCGACGGCTTCGGTGCTGGAGCCAACTTGAGACGTGCCTACGACAACGAATGTCACTGTGTTGTCGTCTTCATGCTCCACCACATCGATTTCGGAGAGCGTCTTCAACCGAGGCTCAAAAATCGTCAGGCGTTCGCGCAACACACTCCGGGTGCGTTTGCTTTTGGCGCCATCGCCCAAAGCCCACTGCATGGGCACGCCGTAGCAAAGGTTCGACGACCTGACGTGGCGCAACGCCTCAGGGACACTGCACTCAGGAGAGATCGATTGGAGCATGCTTTCCACGGTGGCCGAGATAAGTCTGCCAGATGAATCGCCGTCGCGCTGGCCGAGGAATGCTTTTGCAAAGCTCATCTACTGAACTCCCCGGAGTTTGCCAGCGCCAAAATCTGTCTTGAGCTGCAGCTCTCCGACAACGTTGTCGATCTGATACTGCGGCCGCAATACAATCTGGCACTGGAAACGCGCCTTGTCGGAGGCCGCTTCGGTGACCTCCACCTTTGCTCCCTGAAGAGGAAAACGAGCCTGAACCTCCACCGAAGCACTCGAAGGCGATACGTAGGGGTCAAACCACTCATTCAATATCTGCTCGCACTCGGCCGCTGTTTTTACCTGACCGATCAGGGCGCGGATCTGAACCTTGACATAATGGACAATGCGGCATGCGATCATCACGGATTGCAATTGCGTTACGATTTCCCTGCTCGCCACGCCCTTGCTGTCAGCAATCGAGCGGTTGCCGACAAAGTAAGGTGCGTTGTTTTTTGTACTTTCGGCAAGGACGACAAAACCGTTCCCAGACAAGTCGAGGGCCAGATCGCGTGTCATACGAACTCTGGCCCTCAAACTGCGCGTGCACGCGTCCGGAATGGGGTGCTGTGTTGGCGCAACAACAGCGCCAACACCAGGTTCGTTGGAAACCAGCTTGAGAAAGCCGAACCAAGCGCAACGATGAAACTCCGCTATAACGGTGCGCAGAAAATCGTAGCATCCGCTGGCCCAGAGCCCCACACTTTGGCTGTGTGCCTGATGAAAACGGAACCCGATATCCGCGTCCTCGTAGCGCCCGCGCAGTTGTGTATGCGGGAAAACGAGGCCCATGAACCGAGCATTGGGTAATTTTCGCAATGTTTGCCAAGCACGAAAATCTTCACCGTTCAGGACATTTTTTACACGTTGGGCGTCTGTAAACCAAGCCGCATCGCTTTCACCAAACAGCTCTTCGCCAGCACCCATTAAAATGGGGCACATACAGGCTTCTGCCAATGCGCATATCAGCTGTGCCGTGTAAAGATCGTCAAATTCGGTATCCACGCTCATCGACAGGTCATGATCAATCATGGCAATGCCAAAGGGCTCACCACCTAGCGTGTCGAGTTCATTGTGCCCCAGCAGTGTATAAAGCTTCGAACGACGGATTTCACTGGTGTAGTACAGGTCACGGCAAAGTTCGTCCCAATTCAAGTCGAGGATTTTTATCTTAATGTTGTCTGCGTCAGGTTTTGACCAAACAACACTGAAAAGACCGGTCCATCGGGCTTCGAGGTCTTGGAATTCAGGCGCTTCTATGATGGCATTGAGCTGAGCATTCAGACAGTCTTCAATGTCGAGAACCAATCTGAGTAAAAGCGAGCGCAGGTGTGCCACGTTGCGGACGCGTTTTTGGAGCGTTTCAATCCGCAGGGCAGCTGAGTCGTGCACAGGAGCGTGTGTCTCCGCCGCTTCCGCGGCGGAGAGAAGATCTTCCAGTGTTGCCCCATCAATCGTCACAAACCCGGTCCTCAGCCACCCGGGATCTTTGTAACCATGCGTACGGAGGTCGTGAGCTCTTCCATTTGTAGCCACGGGCGCAGGTATGCCACCGCCGAATAGGCACCGGGTTTGCCCGGCTGCTCGATGACATCAATGCTGCTGGCGGCGAGTGGGGTTTTGGAACGCTCTGCATTCCCCATGGCACCGGCATTGGTGTATTGATCGATCCACGATTGCAAATCTGCCTTGATATCGTTGGCTTCGAGGTTCGAGCCCAGCATGTCGCGGCCCATGACCTTGAGATAATGCGCAATTCGGCTCGCGGCCATGATGTACGGCAGACGTGCAGATATGGCTGCATTTGACGTCGCATCCGGGTCGACAAATGTCTTTGGACGCTGCGCCGTCTGGCTGCCGATAAAAACCGCGTGACTGGAGTTCTTGTAGTGCACCAGAGGCAGGAAGCCCAGGTCGGACAGCTCTTTCTCGCGTTCGTCGGTGAGGTTTGTTTCGACAGGGCATGCTTGCTGAACATCGCCAGCATCTGACTTGAAAGTGAGGTTGGGAAGCTGATCAACCTTACCGCCGTTTTCAAGACCACGGATCGCCGTGCACCAGCCAAAGGCTGTAAATGCATCGTTCATCTTGAGCGACATGTCATAGGCTGCGTTTGACCAAACGAGCTCGCTATTGTCTTTGGGTCGCTGGTTCCCATCGGAATCGGTGTTCAGTTCGTGGAAGTCGAAGGTTTTGGCCTTTCCTCCGTTCGCACCGTAGGGCAAACGAGCCATCGTCGACGGTAGCGTAAGTGTCACATAACGACTGTCATCGCTGTCGCGAAAGCCGTTCCATGCGGCATAAGTTGGAGAGTCGAAACCTGCTGCTACGGGTCGCCCCTCGGCAAAACTTTCAAAACTCTTGTACTCGAACATCTCTGCACCTGCCGCCGCAACGAAAGGTGCGTGGCAAGCGGCGGCGGTTTCGGCGATATAGGTTAAAAGTGCGACATCTTCGTCGCTGTAGCCAAAGTAATAATCGCCAATGAGGGCACCATAAGGCTCACCGCCAGCGGTACCGAATTCATCTTGGTACAGCGCCTCAAAGAGCGGGCTGCGGTCCACAGCTGGAGCGTCCTCGAACTGCTCAAGCAGTTCTTCCTTGTTGTAATCTACAAGTTTGATCTTCTGCTGGGGGCCAAGTTCCGTATTTCGAACAACCTTTTGAACGCCCCGCCACGACCCTTCGAGCTGCTGGAACTTGTCGTTCTGCATGATCGTCGACATCTGCTTGGACATAAGCTTGTCAATCTCGGCCACGGCCTTTCTGATGGTGACGCCAACGTTCTGATCCCAAACCAACTGACCGTCCATCGCCTGCGAGGTGAGAACAGAGAGCAGTTCTTTCGTTGTGTCTTCGGGTGTTTGCGAGGTCGCTTCGAGTGCGCGGTCAAGCAGGCTCAGCTCTACTGATTCTGGTCCGGCTCCCGCATCGCTTACGGCTTGTGCTTGTGACATCAGCTTTCCCCTTTATCTGCAGTTTCGACGCCGAGCTCGTCGCCCAGCGACTTAACCAAGTCCGCATCTTGCAAGATTTCCTTGAGAACCTTTTCAAGATCGCGCGACCGGTCGGCTTTTGCCACGAGGGTCATCAATTTCTCTCGTGTCTCCGCAAGTTTCCGCAGTGGTTCCACCTTGTCGACGATCGCGTCCGGCTCGAAGTCCTTCATGGACTTGAAATCCAGATCCACCTCGAATTCGGAACCATCATCCTGTACTTTATTCTCAACCGTATAGACCAGCCGTGGCCCCACGCGAGACAGAACCTCGTTGAAATTGTCTTTGTCAACGCCATAGAATGATCGTTCTTCAAGCGGTTCTTTGTCTTCCCGGTCGCCGGAATAGCCACCGATCATGGCTGTTACGAACGGCAGCTCTTTAGTCTGTTTGGAGCCACCGTCTTCGACGTCATAGGTTATGCTAACGCGGTTTTTACTAACGCGTTTGTGCTGTGCATTGAGTGCCATGATCTAATCCTCGCAGCTTTTACTTCATTGCATCTTGGTTGCCGGACTCGAGCTTGCCGAGCTTGAGGTCGAATTTGACGACATCACCCTTCTCGACCTTGCCAGCGGCATCTTCGTAGTAGTGGGTGATTGAAATTGTGGTGTATGCGATGGCCAGTTTGTTGCTGCCAGGCAGGGAGTTATAGCTGGAAATCCGCGCCTCTTCCATCGTGATGATTTGAACAGGGATAAGGCCAGAGCCATCGTTTTTAGCCTTGGTTTCGACGATCTCAAGGGTCTTTCCTTTGTCGCCAGGAGCAAAAAAGAGTGTTTCAATAATGCCGGATGCGCTGTCTGCCTCGCGTTCCACGGACAAATCGCCCAGTGTTGGCACCCCGGTTTCAGCGTCGCCTGCCGACCCTACAGTGACGAAGACCGATCGACTGAAGCCAAGTGAGAAAGATTTTATAGGGAAAAACCCTTTCTTGCCCGCAATTTCTTTGACACTTGCCATGCCTTTGAATTCGTTGATCCCGTCAATGCGCATATAGATATTGGCCATGTTTCACCTTTGGTTTGAGATTTGGATTGGGGGAGGCTCGAGAGCGATTTCACCATGTGAAATCCTCCATTGGCAGGTCCGTGTCCGGACTTACCGGAGGATCCGCATCTGCCTTTTGTACGGTGTCGGACGAAGCACCCGCGGCTGTCGTAGCCATTTTAGTTCGCGGCTGGGTGTTTTCGGGATCAGACTTTGACGACGTTGGAAGCACTGCTGAGTGGCTTTCAAGCTTCGGGTGTTCTACGCCACCCGTTGGCCGCGCACCACGGCGGCCAAAGCCGTCGGCATATCCCTCGCTTTCCAACCCGGTCATCAGGGCCATCTGAGACATGCCAACACTTCCGTCCGTCAGAATTTCTCGGTAAAGTTCGGCGGCACCGAGATTGCCCCAGCGCACCGCACGGTCGAGAAGTAAGCAAATCGGGGAATGCGGCTCGCTTTGGCGGAAGTATCTTGCAAGTTGTGCGATCGCCAAAAGCGCCTCTTGACGATTTGCAACTTCGGCACCAGAGCCGAAGCCGCCACTTTTTTGACCATGGGTGCGAGTTGCCTCAGCACCACGACCCTCCGTATCGAGGCCATCGGATGTCGCTTCGGCTAAATCTTCCTGCCCGGGCCATGCGAACCCCAAGCCTTCGACGAGGAGTCGGCAAATTCGCAAAACGTCAGAGACCAGGCGAGTGCCATAGCCGATAAGCGGAGGTGTTTGCTGATGCTCGTTGGCGTAGCGTTTGGCCGCAGAGTCCAAGCTTGACGTCAGCCTGTCAAGCTGCTGAAGCGCTTCGACATTGTGCCTGAAATTTTCCAAATCAGAGCCGAGTGCTTCTGCGGCTTCCGCGCGAAGCGCGTCCAAAGCGCCGTCTTTTTCAGCCAAAAGCGCCCGCCCGTAAGTAATTTCGCCCAACAAGGCCAAGTTGGTCACCGGTGCGTGGATCAGGCCAGACCTCTCGACCTCGCCAAAAAGCTGGATAAAGGGCCGCAATCGAAGCTCAGCTACTTCAGCGCTACGTGCTTCCTCGGTTTCGCCTTTGAGCTTTTCAGGCGGCGGTGCTGGATGTATGTCGCCAATGGAGGTGTCGACGAGTTTTGAAAGCACACCCATAGCTTCGGCGGTATTCGGCAGCGCCTTAGGCCCGTGAAGCTGCGCTGCCACGAACCAAGATAAGATTTCGAGGTCTTTGGACGTTTCCGTCAAACATTTTTCGCAAGCCGCAGAGAGCGTTGCCCAGGCAGTGGCATTGGCGCGAGCGAGCTCCTCGTCTTGCAGCGACTCCGGTGTCTCTGAGTAGCTCCTCCACGCGGCCTGAGAGGCGTTGAAGGCGTTCCGAAGCCCACGGTATGTCGCGCGGTCGCCTTTGAGGTATATGCCAAAAGGCAAATCTCCGGGTATGGGAGCTTCCAACTGGTTCACCGTATTACCTCCGCAATCCCCAAAAGCGAAAGCGGTGGATACAACTCAAGTGCGCGCGCCGTCTCGATATTCAGGATGACCGAAAAGCGGTTCAAAGACTTGACCGGAAGCTCTCCAGGTTGGTCTCCTTTAAGCAACACGCGCTCAGCTTGGACCGCCGCCAAACGACCGATGTTCGAATAATTGCTGCCCACGGCCATGAGAGCGCCACTGTCTCGCACCATCTGTGTGTATGCACTGAACACTGGTAGACCAAGCTCAGTCGCCGCCGCGACAAATACGTCTTGGTTTTCCAGATTAAACGAACTCGACCCAACGTATATTGCTTCAGCACCTTGTTTTTTGAGTTCAGCCAAGGCCTCCGGGATTTGGGCAGGGTCAATCTCTCCTTCGGCATTTACATCATACAGTTCTTCCACAACCTCGAACTGGAGTTCATCGCTGATTGCTTGCAATTTCTCGGTGTTGAGTTTGGAGTTTAATTCGTTCGGGTCATTCAACACGCCCAGCTTCTTTGGGCGGTAGTACTCAAACATCAGCCGCATTTGTACGTCTTCTGGAACGCGGTTGCGCACGCCGGAAATCAACTGCCGGCCGCTGTTTTCGTAGCTTGCTATGATATCAGACCCAACGGGATCAGCCACAATCATGAAAAGCGCCGGCACGTCGCCCAGCGCGCTCTCTGCACCATAGTCCGCGCGCGTTCCGAGTATCGCACGCGTTACACTTGTCCCCCATGTGACAACCAGGTCCGGCGCTTCAGACTTTAGTTGGTATTCAACATTAACGAGTTGATCACGATCCCTCGCAACGTCCGTGACTGCAACCTCAACTGGAAGGTCTCGATCTTTAAAATACCGAATGAATGAACTGCAAGCCTCTTCGCAGCCACGCCAGACGACCATATGCACCTTTGCCGGCGAGGAGGAATCGAACAGCGTTTGGGAGGCTGCCTGGAAGCAAAAACTGACCAAAGCAACAACGCAGAGCAACGGCTTACGCATGCGCAGGCGCTCCCTTGCGGCTCAGGGACAGGAAGGCCATGACAACACCCAGAACTGTAACAGATGCACCGAGGATTGCTGCCACCTGGCCGTAATCCAGAATCACAAGCATTGCAGCGACTACCACTGGCCCGATTACTGAACCAATACGCTCGCTCGTGCGCAATAAACTAAGCGCCCCAGTTCGAGTAATGTCCGGGCTTTTCTCTGCGGCTTCCATTGCTGCAACGATGAGCGGCGCTTTGAGGAAGGCGTGTACAATTCCCAATGCAGCAACGACGACCAAAACCATCGCAACCGATGCGGATTGGTAGAGCGCCATCAAGACAATCCCGGAAGCAATGGTCGCTATGATGACCATCCACAGGTTCTTGCCCAAACGGTCTGCAAAGCCAGAAGCCAGGGGGCTTATCGGGATGATAATCAGGGAATAGAGCATCATAATGCGACCGATCTCTGACTGCGTGGCATCAAGGCTCGCCAGGTAGATCGGTACAAAAAGGTACATAAAGCCTGTGAGAATTATTTTGGCTGGAATCGCACAGAACAGGACGATGAGAACAAATTGAGTGTTTCGCATCAGCGTCGCAAAGGGGCTCTTGCTCATTCCGGCGGGCAGTTTTTTCTTTTCCGGTGCGGGCAGGTCAGTGGACAACATCTTCCAGCCCAACAAACCAGCAATGCCCGAGAAACAGATGGCTACGAGGAAAACAGACTTGTAGCCCAGCCACTCGGCAAGAATCGCGCCGATGGCTGTTCCACACATCGTGGCCGTCATCAGAACGCCAACGAAGATTGCCATGCCACGTGCGCGGTTCTCAGCGTCTACGACCGCGGCAATGTAACTCTGGCAACTGATCGTGATGATGGCGTAGCCCACTGCGGTAATAGATCGGCCCAAAAGTATGTCATTCCCACTCGTGGCCATAAAACAGATGAAGTAGCCGCAAACCGCAGGTGCGAGGCCTGCAAGAAAGAGCGCTTTGTTTCCAAACCTGTCAACCAGACGACCAGCATATGGGGTGAAGGCCGCAATGACGAACATGAAAGCCGAAATCGGCAGGCCCATCATGATATCGCGAGCAAAAAGATCGCCCTCGGAATAGTTTTCAGCCACAAAGAGCGGCAAGAATGATTTCTGGAGCTCTTCTGCGAAACAAAAAACAAACAGCGGTATGCGCGCATCCATGATCGAAGCCGGCGATTTGGCCTCTGTCACAAAGAAACTTCTCTTTTCTCCGAGAGCTTTCAACGAAGTCAAACGCGAAGCTTCGGTTCCGGAGGTCAGAGCGCGTTTCAACGCTTCGCGCAAACGTGAATTTTGGGCGTTGAGACCTTTAATAAAGACGGCAATCCGACCTTTTGCACGACCCGTTTGATACTCTCTCAAGTCCCCTGCAGCCCGACGCCTCAGAGCAGTTTCCACCCGCCGGAAAGGTTCGGAAAGTTGACTGTTGGAAAAGACAACAACCACTTCCAAAGCCACAAGCGCGACAGCGATCAGGATCACCAGAGTATCGAAAAACACTGATGTCATCTTGCTGCTGATAAAGGCGTCATCTACGGTCGCGAGCACTTGGGCGACAACAGTGCCTTCGACCTCGATGTTGACAGATACGATTCTTGTATCGGCATCTGCGCCCAAAATCATTATGGCAACGTCCGCGATGGATGCCACCGGATTTACTGAGCTGTTCCAAATAGTTAATTTCTCAGATAGGGTCTCGCGGTCAGCTGTCTGCAAACTTGATCGAGCCAAAAAACGCGAGCCAAGCTCAGTGGGTGTTGTCACTTCAAGCGTGCTGATTTCAGGGTGTTCCGAGATCAGGTTCGCTACATGTTCGTCCAAACCTCGAAGCTCTTCGAAAGGAATGCCAATGTGCAATGCGTATTCGATATCCTGTTTGACAGAAGTTGCGACGGCTTCCGCTTTCGCAACGAGATATGGTTTCAGTGCGCTGTTGAAATGAACGACCGTGGCTAAAAGGCTCAACGAGGCCACGATAATCATCGCGATGGTTGTCGTTATGTACAGCTTCCGCGAAAAGCCGCTTACGAGGCGGAACTGGCCCGTACCTTTCGTACCTCTCACGTAGATACTCCCTCAGAGCCCGGTTTTGTTCCGACAAGTTGAACGAGTTCTGTCTCTATCTGCGCCACCTTTTCCGAACCCGTCACAATGAGATCTTTCAGTTCGGCAAGCTCTGGTGATGTTGCCTCTGTGTGATCAATTGCTTGGCCATCGAAAATGCGGGGATCCAAAATGCCAAATGCGTGCCGTAGACCAGCAAACTGGAACACGACCAGCGGTATGAGCAACACTGCGGAGACCAGGAAAATCGTCGCGTAGGTAAGTCTCATCTGCATAAACGATTGCTGCGCTTGCGCCAGGTAGATCTCTGTCGGAGCAACGATCAAGACAGCCCCCATCACGGCGCCACTCGAGTCAAACAGAAGCCGTCCGGTATAGAGGCGCTCGCCTGAATCAAAGCGCGTGTTCTTTTCCTGTGACCCCAGCACACGCTTGAGCACGCGATCAGCTTCATCCGAAGACACAGACAGGTTGCCCGACGACAAAATCGGCGTGCCGATGGGCGAAACGATTGCAATCAGATCGATACTTGGGTCTTCGGCACGCTCCCGCGCGAGGAGGTCCTCCAAACCCGCCATTTGATCAATCGCGAATCCCAGCGCCTCGGCCTGTACGACTGATGCTTCCACCGCGCTGGCCGATATCTGGTGTCTTGACGAGGTCGCTTCGGCGACCAAAGCGCGGAGCTTAAGCTGGTTTAATCCACCTTGCAGAAGCAGCATCGCGAGTACCACGACAAGAACTGAGAGAACAATCTTTAGATGCAATTCCCTGAAAATTTGCCATCCCATCACTGTGGTTTTCACTCGCCTTCAGATTTGCACGATCGCCGTCACTGTGCGTCTTAGGCTTTAAAATTGCGTAAACGGGTTGGCTCTCTAGACAAAACAAACAGCTTTCTTCAAGAAAGAAAAAATCAGCGAAGATGAGGCACCAAAAACGCCGCCGGACCAGCTGCATCGCCTTGCAGAGACAGCATTAAGCACCGAGGTCGCGTTTCCGGTTGCGACCATGTTCAGATCGGTTCCAAACCAAGTGTTTTCAATTTGGAATTTAATTGATGTGCTTTGGGGCGCTCAATTCTGCGCTACCCTCCGACCAGCACAGTAAAGCAACCCAATACTATCGTGCCGCCATGGGAACATGTGTCTCCAACCCGCGCCATCGGCTTTTTGCACGCAAGTACCGTCGCGGACCCTTTGACCACAGTATCAGGTGGGCCGACACATGTTGCCGTCGATCCGACGCCCGCAGCGGGTAGTTTCCCGATCAGAACCGTTGGCGCAGATGGCGCGAGAATTGGGCCGCCAACATGCGGAACAACACCCGTCACCATGGGACATACATGCATATCGCTGACGCGGGCGGCAGGCAGACCGGGCATCTACTCTTCCTCCATCGCGAGTGTGGGCCAACCCCCCTGCGCGACTTCCAGTCCAATTCTGAAATTTACGTCCTGCAGTCTCTCGAACCCGGCTTCCGTTCCATCCATCAAGAGCGACACCGCGCCCAACAGGGCCGAAGCATGCAGCCCTTTCGGAGGCAAGACCACCGGGCCATCAGGCGGCCCGATGCTGCCCGACCCGTTCCAGGCAACGGCGCTGCACAACCAGTGCAGGGCTGTTTCGTTGTCTATTTCTTCAGCCAAACCCATCAGACGTACGCGAAACCCTTCCTGCAGGCCCTTTACCCACTTTTCTGCAAGCTCAAGCGCTATTGTCTCCGTTTCGTCAAGCTCAGGGCGCATTGTCCGGTACACCGCTATGCTCCAACAAACGCCTTCCCGCGGCGGCAATCCGAAGGCGAAGAAGTTTAAGACGTCAACAAACGCGCCACTGTCCTTAAGTTTGCCGAGGGTGACTTCCGGGCTGTCATCCGTAGAGACACGACCGGCGGCTTCCTCGCTCACCGCAAAACGCTCAAGAAGTTCTGCGCTGTTATCGAATGGGATTTTGCGAAGCACAACTTCTACCTAGTTTATCATCACAAGACCACCTTTGACCGTGGCCATGCCGGTTCCCGAAAGCTCGCACATGGGGCCCTCCAGTTTGGCTTGTACTTTGCCTTTTGCAGTTAGTTGAAGGCCTTCGATATTCATTGTGGTTTTCGCCGCCACCTTGGCCGTGAGACCTTCGACATTCACAGCAGCGTTGCTTTTGACATCCACCTTGCTCTTGCCCGCGATTTCCACCTTCATGCCATTGATTTTGACGCCACTTGAAGACAACTCCAGCGAATTGCTGCCGACTTTTAAAGTGATCTTGCTGCTCGCCGTCAGCGCGATTTCTTTGGCACTTAGTTCGTCCTTGTCGCTTATATCAGCGCTGCGACTGTCCGCTTCCAGCGCGATCGCCTTATCTACCGAGATGTTCCAATCCTTCTTGACACTCAGCGACGAAGTTTCGCCGATGGTCACCGTCTCCAGTTTCTCGATTTTACGCACGACATTCTCAGGAACGATGAGTTCGTAGTTCTTGGCCGCGCGCAGTGCGAGCAGTTCTTTGCCCTTCTCATCAGTGAATTCGAATTCGTTTTTGGGTCCTTCAAGCTTAGAGACAATACCCGACTTCGTCGTGTCTTTCGTTGCGAAAGGTGGCTTATTTTTGGAGTTGTACACCTGGCCCGTAATCACCGGGGCGTCTGGATCGCCATGCAGAAATGAAACCAGCACTTCGTGTCCGACACGTGGCGTGAACTGGGTGCCATAGCCCTTGCCTGCGAACGGTTCCGCCACACGCAAGAACGCGCTGGCTTGGGCGTCACCATCCCAGAAGAAACGAACTTTAACCCGCCCTTCGGCGTCACAAGAGATGTCGCCTGCCTTGGCAGAGGACGAGGCGCCCACTACCTCGGCGTTGTGAACGCCAGCAATCAATGGCTTCGGCAATCGCGTTGGGGCGGGGACGTGATCTTCCGGCACTGCAACAAAATCGCACCGCACCGCGTTACCTCGTTTTGGCGTATAGACCACTTCAATCAGCGTAAAACGTCCATGAAATTCATTATCCGTCGCGCTGGAAATGCTTATCTCCTGACCAATAAACAGGCCGGGGTGCTCTGTTGTGCCGCGCAAGAGCACCTCTGGCGCCTGTTCCGCATTTGTCAAAACGGTCATCTCGTCTGTGGAGAGCTTTCCAACCGTCACTGCGCGATACTCTGTAACCGTTGGCTTTTGCGCAGTTTTTGCTTCACTTGAAGTCTTCGGCCCACCCTTTGCGAATTTCGCCGTTTCACCGTCATAGTGCGTCAGCGCAACGGTGTCAGGTCGCAAGGCACGGTTCAGGGTGAGAGAGCTGGCCTCTTGCAACGCGACGTCTCCAAGCTGCGCATCGGTCAGGGAGACAGCGGCTGGTTTGTCGGGGTATGGCAATGAGGTGTCGTGAAGCACCAAAGCGTCGGCCGCAGAGCCATCATGGTAGTAAAAGGCAAAGCCCTCTTCAGCCAGAATGCGGCGGACAAAATCCAGATCGTTTTCGTTGTATTGAACAACCATGTCCCGCTTGACCTTGGGCGTGCTGCCCTTGATCACCGCCCGCGAAAGGCCGTTACGACTGAGCACCGCTTTGAGAATGTCCAGCGAAGTCATGGTTTGGTATATCGCACTGCTGACGCTGAGCCCAAGCACGCCGAGCCACGGTTGAACAACCAGGTCGAGCAGCGCTTTGCCCTCCGCATCTTGTGATCGCTCGACCGAGATTACGATCCCGGCGAAATCCCTAGGCTTAAGCGTCAGGTAAGCATCTGCATCCAGGTCTATCGCGCACGTCTGCCCAACAATGTCTTTCAATGATTTGGGATCATGCGCGACTGTCAGGGTATAGACGGGCACTTCGGAGAGCCGTTCGACAAAACGAAATCCGGTCACTTCGATGTTTTTTTCGCCTGCGATGATTGCAGTGACGTCTGCTATATTGCGTTCCGACATCCCGTTATCTTTGCTCACTTTCATGCCTGTGCATAGTCTTCAACGCTTTGCTCTTTGAGGCGCTCCAGAGCATACCAATCAACCTCGGGCTCAGCGCTGCCTCGTCCCCAGATGACATCGGGCGAAGACAACCCCAATGACACAGCACGACGCGGCCAAGAAGCGAGTCTCACACCCCTCGGAAGAGCATGCTCCCAATCGATTGCGACGAGTCCTTTCTCTGCCACGATAAGATTAGACGCTTTTAAATCGGCATGAATGACTCCGGCATCATGAATCTCTTTAAGATGCTCTGAGAATTCTCGCAAAGGTCGCGTCCACCTTGAACGCGGATACTCCGCAAGCGAGCGACCTGTTATGTATTCACGTGTAAGCCTCGTCTCTCGGACTGATCGTGTAAGGCGAACCAGCCGCGGAGCGAACTTTCCCCCAAGAAGGTCAAGAACTCTGGCTTCATTCTCAAGAAGCGCCGCCGCTGTTTCGGTCTTAGCTGAGGCAACAGCACATCCGCATGCGTCGAATATCCACTTGCCACCAATGACAGCGCTTTGGTCCAAAGTCACATCGACTCGCGTCAAATCATCAACCAAATATCTAGAAAACTGGTCCTTCTGTCGGGCGCGGCGAAGAAACGACAAGCGGGTGGCAAACCAGTTGCTACCGGCACCACAGGACGTGAGATCCATACGCTTTCCCGACTGGATCGACGAGTGTCCAAGCTTTGGCTGCGCCGCGACCGTATTTCTGTGCGTTGTTTCAACTGGGCGATCTGCACATTGTTCTCGGTTTTATCTAACAAATTTGACTGTTCCAACGCCGCGTTGGGTCGGAAGAACGACTTGCCTTTTAAGGTTCTTTTCGAAGCACCAACCAAAACGCAATCCGTTTGCCAGACTCTTCGTAACGTACCTTGGTTAATCAAAAGCTACTGAGTGAATTCGGACCAGCTACGCATCTGCAAAATCTGCGTCTTGGTATGCGACGAGATGCCGATAGTCCTCGCGGATCGGATCAAATACATCAATAATGTGACATGGCTCATCGCCGTACTGCTGGCCGCGATGCTTTGCATTGGTTGGGATCTTGATGAGCGTTCCCGGCCCCATGTCGTATTCAACCTCTTCGATCCAAAGGGTCATCCGTCCGCTTACGCAAATTGAAAGTTGCTCATTTTCATGGCTGTGCAATGGGATTTCCGGCGAACCCGGGTCCAAAATGTTCTGAACCAGCATGATGCGGCTGCCACGAAAGCCCTTTCGGACAATGCCTTCGGCTAACTGTTCCCCTGGCGCTGTGGTCCAGGAATGGGCGCTTACGCTCATGACAAAGGTCTCCAATAAAATTCAGAAGATGAAATTTCAAAAAATATACAATATGTATATGTGTCAATAAATATATATTTTATGCTCATCGGATGCTGAGAACATTTAATCGAACACGAGCGGCTTTCGTCGCAAAGGAGCCATGCATGCATCGAGCGATGTGTGAAGACGGCGCACGGAGCGTCACAACGAAAATCCAAGGACAACTTCGTAGGGACATTGTGTCTTGCATTCTTCGTCCAAACGAACGTTTGACCGTTTCCGCTTTGTCGGAGCGCTACGGGATCAGCGCTACGCCGGTACGCGAAGCTCTCAACCGTTTGGCCGCTGAAGGCTTGGTGCGCTCCAATTACCAGCGTGGCTTTGCGGTCGCTGCCGTCAGCCACGCAGATATGGTGTCGCTGACGAAAGCGCGGGTCTTGTTGGAACGCGTTATGCTGAGCGAGGCTATTTCATTGGGGGACAACGCGTGGGAAGAGCGCATTGTCGTCTCATTTCACAGGCTCTCGAAAGCAACTCAAGCACAGGCCGTTGCCAAAACCGATGCGGCACGCCAATACACTGAGAATTGGGACCGATTGCATTGGGACTTCCATGCTGCCTTGTTTATGGCCTGCGGATCGCACCATCTGATTGAGCAGGCAGGTTCCCTCTTTGAGGCCTCACTTCGCTACATGCATCTCGCATGCGGTCTTGGTGACACAACTCTGCCAAAACGTGACGTCGATGCAGAACATCGCGCAATAATGGAAAGCGTCTTAGCTCGCGACGTTGACAAGGCCGTGGCCCTCGCCTCAGCTCATATTAAATCGACCCAAGATTTCGCGCTCAAGCTTCTTCCATTTTCTGAGAACAAGGATCACCCACCGAACTAGCTAACATGCGGAGGACTGACCAAAACACAACCGCAGATTGGAGAGTACGGACGTGTGAGCCACTTCACGTTCAAACCAAAGCCGAGGTTCAGCGATTTCTCGAAGATCAGCCTGCCTGCCCAAAGCGCATTAAGACGGGTCACATGCAACCACAGCGCATTCAGCGACTTCTGACGCGATCTGTCTATGCAGGGGTGTATCGCCGCGCAAAGGCCACCACGATCCCATCATCAGCCTCGAAACCTATGAGAAAATCCAAGCGCGCTTAAACGGAAGAACCTTGAAAGCCGCCATGCGATTGGACATCAATGAAGCCTTCACATTGCGCGGTTTTGTCAAATGTTCCTGCTGCGCCAACACCTGACCGCCTCGTGGTCACGCAGCAAGACAGGCAAGCGCCACGCTTATTACTGGTGCAAAACGCGCTTCTGTTCTGAATATCGCAAATCAATCCGCCAGGCCGGCATCGAAGGTGCGGTAGAGGATGTTCTTGCCAGCCTGCAGCCTCAACCAGCCCTGACAAAGGCCGCTACAGCTACGTTTCGTCGCGCATGGTGCATCCGAACTGAACAGATCAAAGAGGCAATGCATGCCGCGAAAGACAAGCTTTCCAACATCGACCGTAAATTCGATTCACTGTTGGACCTCATTGTGAACGCAGAACAGGTCACCGTCATCTCCGCCTATGAGCGGAAAATCGCAGGCCTTGAGCGTGGAAAACTGCTCTTGCAGGAAAAAACTGCGAAACCCGTGTTTCAAACCATACCTTCGAAGACCTATTCCAACGTATCATGCATTTTTCTCGCAAACCCTTGGGATTTCTGGCAAAAAGGCGGATTGGAGTGGAAACGCACAGTAATGAACCTGGCCTTTGTGGAGCCCATTTCGCAAAGCCGCAAAAAGGGCATCCGAACCTCAGAAATAACTTTACCATTCAAAGTTATAGGAGGAAACAACATGCAGTTTTTGCAAGTGGCGGACCGAGGAGGATTCGAACCCCCGACCCCTTGATTCGTAGTCAAGTACTCTATCCAGCTGAGCTATCGGTCCACTAGACGCGGGGTTTAGTCTTGCCGCTTCGGTTATGCAAGTCAAAAGACGCAGTTCTTCTCGCCCAACGCATAGCTACCTTGCTCCAGCAGTCAAGCAGCGGAATCCTGTGCGGGTTCTGAAAGCGTGCCATCTCCCTTGGGCAGGCAGATTGTAAACGTCGTGCCGGCAGCGCTCGTCTCGGCCAGTTCCAGGGTTCCGCCATGGCCTCGGATCAATTCGGCCGAAATCGCCAAACCAAGACCGCTGCCTCCTTTGCGCGCGCCACCCTGAAACGGCGTAAAGAGATGGGCCTGCGCCTTTTGCGGCAAACCGGGGCCAGTGTCGTTGACATGGACCCACCAGGCCACCTCATCCTCCGTCGCAGCGACGGCAATCTCGCCGGGCTTCCCCGTCGCAACAATGGCCTGTCGCGCGTTGCGCATCAAATTTGCAATCACGCGATAAAGCTGCTCAGGATCCGCACGCACATTAGTCGCCATTGGTACATCGCAACGAAACACTAGATCATGATCGCCCACAGCCAGCCTTTCGCTATCGATCACTTCGTCGACCAGATCTCGAAGCGGCAGCATGGTAAGCGTCGGGCTCGGCTCCTCGGCGCGTCCAAACGCGAGTGTGCTTTCGCACAAGTGTACGGCCCGCGTTATCGAGCTGACGAGCTTTGGTGCCATACGCTTAACGGCCGGGTCTTCGCTTGCTTCAATGCGATCTGTAAAAAGCTGAGCAGTGGTCAGAATGTTTCGCAAATCGTGGCTGATCTTGCTGACCGCGCTCCCCAACTGTGCCAGTCTATCTTTCTGGCGCAGGGCCTGGGTCAGGTCGGTCTCAAGCGTTTGCAAAGCCTCTTCAGCCTCACGTAGTTCGGTCACGCTGGCCGACGGCGTGATGATGCGGCGTGCGTCCTCGGGCGCTTCGGCATAGTTCCGCATTTGGCCAACGACATGTTTGATCGGCTTGAGGAGCAAAGCACGCATGGCAACAAAAAGCAGCACGGCTGTTATGATGGATATGACCGCCGAGAGTATCAGGATGCGGATGCCGTAATCAATCATGGCCATGCGCAAAGGCTCTGTTTCCATGGTAATTTCGATCAGCAGACCGGCATCCCGCACCGGCGCGCCAATCACGCGAATAACGCTGTTTTCCGGCGCAACAAGTCGAAAAAGTGCATCTCTGATCAGGACAACTGCGCTGTCGTTGCGCATATCAAACGTGGCGGCAATGGGTTGCGGCAGCTCAGAGGACAGCATCAGCTGACGTACCTGATCCCGGCGCAGTACCACGTTGAAGACGCCCGCATTCTCCAAAAGCTCCTGTTCGAGATCGCGGTCAATCATGTCATCCGCTAACAATGCCAAGGAAGCGATTTGCGCCCGTTCAAGCCGGTTCGTTAGATAGTCCTCGCGAAACCGCGCAATAGAAGGGACAAAAATCAGGATTTCTGCAATCATCACAAAGATGGTTGTCAGAACAAGCAACCGACCTGATAGCGAATTGAACATGTCTCAAAGTTTCACGGGATGTAGCGCTGGACAAGCCCCACGATTCGTTTGACGGTCGCGTTGTCAAACAGACGTGGAGAGAAATACGCGCCAACTGCACGTTTGTTGACTTCTCCGATGGTCGGGTAAGGCGAAACCATCGCAGCAATTTGGCTCATTTTCATTCGATTTGCGAGCGCCAGAGCCCACAGATTGATAAGCTCGCCCGCCTGGTAGCCGACAATCGACGCACCGACGGGCCGGCTTTTATACACCATGACTTTGATGAAACCCTTGGTTTTGCGCTCAGCAATAGCCCTGTCGTTGTGAGCGTAATCAAAACGCACGACCTCGAGAGCAGGCCCATGCGCTTTGCGCGCCTGCGCTTCGGTCAGCCCAACGTGTGACAGCTCTGGCTCCGTGTAGGTTGCCCATGGGATATGGGCGGATTTGGCTTTCGACCGAAGGCCAAAGAGCATCGAGCGAATAATGACACCAGCATGGTACCCGGCCACATGAGTAAACTGCATGCCGCCCGCAACGTCGCCGATGGCGTAAACCTTGCGGTTGCTTGTACGCAGGCCTGCATCTACGTCAATCCCGTTGTCCCGAGTGTTGATGCCGGCAACATCGAGGCCAAGACCTTCAATATTCGCCTTGCGGCCAACCGCCAAAAGCAAGTGCGACCCTTTAAAGCTGCGCCCATCTTGCGTGACGACTTCTACTGCGCCGGCTGACCCCTTGATCTCGGCGGCTTTGGTGTTTTCCTCAATCAAGACGCCTTCGGCGCGCAGGCTGTCCAAGACCACCGCAGCCAGTTCCGGATCGTCCTGACCAAGCGCCTGTGCTGCTTCGATCACTGTGACCTGGCTGCCCAGCCGAATGTGTGCCTGCGCCATTTCCATTCCGATGGGCCCGCCGCCGATGATTAGCAGATGGTCCGGTTTGTCACGCAGATCAAACAGTGTTTCGTTGGTCTCAAACGGAACATCCTGCAAACCTGGAATGGGCGGAACCAAAGGCGAAGATCCGGTCGCGATGACGATGCGACGCGCAGTGATGATTGTGGTTCCGGCCTGCACTTCGGTCGGGGAGATAAAGCGGCCAAAATCGCGGATGACGCGCACGCCGAATCCTTCAAAACGTTCCTGACTGTCGACGGGGGCAATCTGCGCAATGACATCGTGGACATGATCTTTTGCGGCTGCGTAATCCGCATCGCCCCGACCGTTTGCGACACCGTAGACAGAAGCGTGCCGTTGGCTGAAAGCGGCTTTACCTGAGGCAATCAGCGCTTTTGACGGCACACATCCGAAATTCAGACAGTCGCCACCCATTTTTTGACCTTCCAAAAGGACAACGTCCGCTCCCATCTGTGATGCACCTGCGGCCACGGACAACCCGCCGGAGCCCGCGCCCAAAATCAGAACATCCGTCTTGACCCTTTCCAACGTCACAAACCTTTCTTGCCCGTCAGCGCTTTGACCAGTACGGGCATAAGCGACAGCAGGCTTAACCCAAGAATCGGGAACAGGATGTGGGGTTCAAAAATGATCCCGAGGTTCGGGCTTTGACCACTGGCAAACACCTCACCCAAACCTGCGCCGACAGACGAGTAGACCAGCGATCCCGGAATGATGCCAAAGAACGTGGAAACAACGTAGCGGTAAAGCGGCACCGCAAGAAAGGCGGGCACAAGATTGGCCACAAAAAACGGAACCACCGGTACAAGTCGCATGAAGAAAAGCATCGACCACTGGTTGTCGTCGATCCCTTTCTTGATTTTGCCAACAGTGCCGTCAGACGCATCCATACGCTCCTTCAGGCGTTCGCCAAACCCATGGCGTGCGGCAAGAAAGATCAACGTTGCTCCCGTTGTTGCGGCGGTCACACTCAAAAAAGAGCCGCCAAGCGTTCCAAACAGGAATCCTCCGGTCAGTGTCGCAACAAGTGCACCAGGCAGCGAAAACGCAACAATGACGATATAGCTCGCAACGAAAACCAGCACAGTGAGCACAAAGTGCTGGTCGCGGAATGCAATCAGTGCCTCGCGATTGTCACGCAGTGCCTCAAAACTGAAGTAATCTTTCAAGAAGAAGGCCCCGACAACCGCGACGGCCAGAATGATGAACAGCGGCAGACGGCGCAGAAAAGTCTGTTTCGGGGGATTGGTCATCTCAGCCATAACTGTCGCCTTTCCGGTCACGCGTTGCAATTGGCTAGTAAATGACGGCTTGCGCATGTCTGCGATAGCCCGATCACGCGCGCTTGAACACACGTGACAAGACCGGCCCATTTGACGCGGCGTTTCAGCAGATCCTGAAATATCGGGAGCCATTGTCCGGCCATTTGTTGCAGCGCTTTACTGATTTTCCATGAAGAGTGTTTGACTTAATTCGGGATGCACATTAAAGCACAGGCTTCTGATACCACCGGCCGGGCAACGATTCCGCCTGCGCCGAAGACAAGAACGGAGACGGAGCGATGAAACGCACCTTTCAACCCTCAAACCTCGTGCGCAAGCGGCGCCACGGTTTCCGGGCGCGCATGGCAACAAAGGCGGGCCGTAAGATTTTGAACGCGCGTCGCGCGCGTGGCCGAAAGGCGCTTAGCGCCTGACCTGAACGTCTGGGGGGCTGACGTTTTATGACACCGCCGCATGCGCCACCCATCGCCGAAAGGGCTAAAGGGGAGGCGCCCGCGGCGGTGTCTTTTGTCGTGTCGACGCTCACCAAGCGCAAGGATTTTTTAAGCGCCACTCGCGCGCGCCACGTGGCAACACCAGGATTTATTCTGCAAATGCGCCATCGTATGCATGGCGAAACAGGTGACGACATCCGTGTCGGCTTTACCTGTTCCAAGAAAGTCGGAAAAGCCGTCGCGCGAAACCGCGCGAAACGACGTCTGCGCGAAATCGCCAGACAGGTTTTGCCGACGGCGGGTCAGCCGGGTTTTGACTATGTTTTGGTTGGGCGCAGGAACGTCACCGCTGCGCGCCCGTTCAAAGCGATGATCGAAGACCTGCGACGTGCGCTTGTACAGCTTCATGGTCGCGGCACATGAGTCCGCTGGCCTTCTTGTTTTCCCTGCCCGTACGGGCGTATCGGCTGATTTTCAGCCCCTGGGTCGGGCATAATTGCCGATTTCAGCCAACGTGTAGCCAATACGCGCTCGACGCTCTGGCCAAACATGGCGGATTGCGCGGTGGTTGGATGGCGCTCAGACGGATTGCGCGGTGTCATCCTTGGGGGAGCAGCGGATATGATCCGGTACCGGACCGGAAAGACTAAGACGCATCAGGATTTCTTTTCGAAAAAAATGGTAACCTCGCCGATGTCTACACCAAACCGCTTCATGTATGCTCGGTTGAGCACCTGATTTTCGCTTACCTGCCACATCCAATCGTCAAAATTAACGCGCAAGGTTCCGTCCGGGACAGGAAGATCGATCTTATAGGTCCAATTGAACGTGTCACCAGCCTCCACGCCTTCTGCCTGACCAATGACGCCCGGCGCAGTGCCGGACCACGTTTGCGGCCCCGTTTTGCGCAGTGACCAGATCCGCTGCTCGTTCGACCCGTCTTCGTAGATAAAATCTTCAACAAGTTTCAGCGTTTCGCCGTCCCAAGTGCCTACGATTACGACGTCAAAACGGCGTCGCACAGTCCCGAATACATCTTGAAACTGGCCTGTCGCGACGACTTTGCCATCAAAAAACGCCTCAAGGTCAAATTCCCGGTCCGAGAGCTTTGGATCTTCGAGCGACGGCTTGCCCACGCACGCAGACAAACACACGCAAAGCGTTACCGTCAAAAGCAGCCGTATCATCGTGTCACCATTGTTTTAGTGGGTTACGCGGTTCAGGGTTTTTTGGTTTAGTTTTGGCATTGTTATAGAGGCGCGGGCAAAACAGGACGGTACAATGCTGGACGGTTCAGAGGAGATACATCCGCTCTTTGCGGGGGCACCGAAGTCAACGGAGTTTCGCAAACTTCGCAAACGCATCGTGCGCGGGGTGCGCGATGCGGTTGAGCAGTACGGGATGATCGAACCGGGCGCGCGCTGGCTGGTTTGTCTGTCTGGCGGCAAGGACAGCTATACACTGCTCGCAATTCTGTATGAACTAAAATGGCGCGGGCTGCTTCCCGTCGATCTGCTGGCGTGCAACCTGGACCAGGGACAGCCCGGATTTCCCGCAACGGTCTTGCCTGAATTTCTGGAGAAGATGAATGTCCCGCACCGGATCGAATTCCAGGACACCTATTCGGTCGTCATGGAAAAAATACCGCAAAACCGTACGTTCTGCGCGCTGTGTTCGCGGTTAAGGCGCGGCCATCTTTACCGCATCGCACGAGAAGAAGGGTGTTCCGCCGTGGTGCTTGGTCATCATCGCGACGATATTCTCGAGACCTTTTTCATGAACCTGTTCCATGGCGGCAGACTGGCCACGATGCCGCCAAAACTGGTGAACGAACAAGGTGATCTGTTTGTCTATCGCCCGCTGGCGCATGTCGCCGAAACGGATTGCGAACGGTTTGCTGGCGCGTTGAGTTATCCGATTATCCCCTGTGATCTTTGCGGCAGTCAGGATGGTCTGCAGCGCCAGCAGGTAAAAGCCATTCTGGATCAGTGGGAAAAGAACAGTCCAGGGCGGCGGCAAGTGATGTTTCGCGCACTCATGAACGCCAGACCCTCGCATCTGCTGGATCCAAAGCTCTTTGATTTCGCCGGATTGGACCTAAACGCCTAGGATTTTAGCAAATTTTGCTCCGAAAATACGGCGCGCATTAACCGCGCACTCATTGAGAGCACTCTATTCCTTCTACTCGACGTTGATCCATGCGGACCGGGTGAGAGGAACAGCATGCAAAAGACACTCGCAAAAAAAGTCTCTGACCTGAGAAACAAGTGCGCCGCCATTCTCGCCAGCCCGATGTGCTTGGCTTTTGTGCCTGCGGTGTGCCTCGGGGCCTTTTGGGCGTGGGATGAGACGGGTCTGATTGCCGCAACTCTGGCCTTTCCTGTGCTTTATCTTGCGACCGGCGCAAGGTCGGAAACCGCCCTCAAAGCCTTGAAAAACAGCGCGGTGCTGGGCTTGATGCAAAAGGACGGCTTCACAACCGCATCGCAACACATTTTCAAAGAGGCGCGCGAGGATGGGTTGAAATCTGCGCTTTTTCAGATCGAGTTGGATGATGCGAAGGATCTGTCACAACGCTACGGAGACGCCGCCGCCGACCAAATCATCGAAGTGTCAGGCAACCGCATTCTTTCTGTGCTCCGCAATAACGATGCCGTCGCACGATTAAGCGATTTTCGGTTTTCAGTTTGCCTCACGCCGGTACACCACCTTGATCTGGAGCTGTGCATCCAGTTGGCTGGTCGAATACAGGCCGCGATCGAAGAACCGATCGCAATCGACAGCACGACGATCTACGTCTCTGCCAGTGTCGGATTTTGCCAAAACACCCGGATGCTGACAAAGTCAGCGGAAAAATGGCTTCAGGCCGGAGAACATGCGCTACGCGAGGCGCAGGCCAACGGACCCAATGCCATACGTGCTTTTTCCGCCGAGATGCGCAAACGAACAGAGACCCGCGCGGAGTTGCGTGCGGAAGTGGTCAAAGCGCTGGATCGCGGCCAGATTCAGCCGTGGTTCCAACCGCAGATTTCTACGGACACCGGGCGTGTAACAGGCTTTGAGGCGCTTGCGCGCTGGAACCATCCCAATCGCGGTATGGTACCGCCAAATGCGTTTCTGCCTGCAATCGAAGAGGCCGGAATGCTGGAACGGCTGGCCGAAGTTATGATGTACAACGCTCTCACAGCCTTGAAAGCCTGGGACACGGCCGGCGCACAGGTGCCGCAGGTTGGTGTGAATTTTGCCGGCCCCGAACTCAATAACCCCAAACTGGTCGAAAAGGTGAAGTGGGAGCTTGATCGGTTTGACCTGCCCCCTGAACGGCTGGCGATCGAGGTTCTCGAAACAGTGGTTGCAAGCGCGCCCGATGACACGATCACACGCAATATCAACGGGCTGGGCCAACTCGGATGCAAGATCGACCTCGATGACTTTGGCACAGGTCACGCATCAATCGCTTCAATACGGCGGTTTTCGGTGAGCCGCATTAAAATCGACCGGTCATTCGTTATGAAAGCTGACCGAGACCCGGAGCAGCAGCGCATGATCAGCGCTATTCTCACGATGGCCGAACGGTTGCAGATCGAGACATTGGCCGAAGGTGTGGAATCAGTTGGTGAGCATGCACTTCTTGCGCAGCTGGGCTGTGACCATGTTCAGGGCTTTGGAATTGGCAAACCCATGCCCTTTGACGAAACGCTTGACTGGATTTCGCGCCACAATGGGAAACTGCAGAGCGCTCCGCAGATTTTGGGAAACAAATCCATCTGACTGAAACCGTGGACTTTGCTGCGTTCCAAGTGCGGTGCGCATCGTGTGTGCGTGACATTTGATGCTTGCCCGTCGGGGGAAATGCAGCGAATCCGCTTGACCTTTGCGCCGACACTCTGTTGAACCACGCTGACACGAAACCAGATCAGGTGGCGGGCCCGATGGACGAACAGAACAAGAATCTCATTCTTGCAACCGCGCTCAGTTTTCTTGTGATTCTGGTGTGGTTCATCCTGTTTCCACCGCCAGAACCAGAGCCGCCGCTGCAAGCCGACTCTGTTGCAACGCAAGAACAAGGCGTTGTCCCTGGAAGCGTGCCGCAACTGGCGACAGACGCCCCTGATGCCGTACAAACCGAAGGTGCCACGGACCCCGCGCTTGATCGCGCACCACGCGTGCCCGTTGTAACCAATCGTTTGGAGGGCACCATCTCGCTTTTGGGCGGCCGGATAGATGACCTGGCTTTGAAAGACTACCGCGTCTCACTGGATAGCGATGCGCAAATCGTAACGGTTTTGTCTCCGGTTGGAGAGGCGAACGCGCACTATGCCCTTTATGGCTGGGCCGCTGGAACTGGCGTGAACCCCGACGCGGTGCCCGGCCCAAATACGCGATGGACCCTGTCAGACGGCGAAAGCCTGAGCGTTGACAGCCCGATAAGCCTCACGTGGGACAATGGCGAGGGTCTTTTGTTCACCCGCATCATTGAAATCGACGAAGACTTTATGTTCACGATCACGCAATCGGTCGCCAATACAGGCACGGATGCGGTCACAATGGCGCCTTATGGAGTGCTGGCACGACATGGCGAACCGGATGATTTGAAGAATTTCTTCATTCTTCATGAAGGCGTCATTGCGATGGCCGACGGAGAATTGTCCGAAACGGACTGGTCTGACATCCCGGACTTCCAGGTCGACACGCGCGAAGGTGTACCGGCAGAGCGCATCAAAAACGTACAGAACGGGTGGATTGGCTTTACCGATCACTACTGGATGTCGGTGCTGGTTCCAGACGCGGGAAGCGCTGCCCGCCTGACAACCAAGTTTCGCCCGCGTGCCGACATATACCAGACAGAAACCGTATTGCCCGCTCAAACCGTTGCACCCGGGACCTCTGTTACATTGAGCACCCGGCTCTTTGTCGGGGCCAAAGAATGGGAAACGATCCGCACATATCAATCTCAGGGTGTTGACCGATTCATCGACAGCATCGACTGGGGTTGGTTCTTCTTTTTGACCAAACCGATTTTCTGGTTGTTGCACTATCTGAATGCGCTGATCGGCAACATGGGCTGGGCGATCATCGGTCTCACCCTGATCATTAAAGCGATCCTGTTGCCACTGGCCTTCAAGTCTTATGTCTCGATGGCGAAGATGAAAGAGCTTCAGCCGCAGATGGAAAAACTCAAGGAAGACGCCGGAGACGACCGTCAAAAAATGCAGGAGGGCATGATGGCCCTCTACAAAAAGGAAAAGGTGAACCCGGCAGCGGGCTGCTTGCCGATCCTGTTGCAAATCCCGATCTTCTTTTCGCTCTACAAGGTGATATTCGTTACAATTGAATTGCGGCATGCTCCATTTTTTGGCCCCTTCCGCGACCTCAGCGCGCCTGACCCGACGTCGATCATGAACCTCTACGGCTTACTGCCGTTTGCAGGACCCGAGCCGGGTTCGATCATAGGTTTGATCTTTATCGGAATTCTGCCCCTCTTGCTGGGCATTTCCATGTGGATGCAGCAAAAACTGAACCCTGCGCCCACGGATCCTACCCAGCAGATGATTTTTGCCTGGATGCCCTGGGTCTTCATGTTCATGCTGGGCGGTTTTGCAAGTGGTCTCGTTGTCTACTGGATTGCAAACAATACCATCACTTTTGCGCAGCAGTACATGATCATGCGCAGCCAGGGCTATACACCGGACGTCTTTGGCAACATCAAAGGCAGCTTTGCCAAAAAGCCGAAACAAGACAATAAATGAGACGCGTTACGGACATCTTGCGCCACCCCCTCAAAAGCCATGGGCGGGAAGCGCTGGAGACTGTAACTTTGACCGCAGGCCAGTCGATGCCATACGATCGCACGTGGGCCGTTGCACATGATGCGTCGAAAGCGGACGGGTCCGAGTGGGCATCCTGCGCGAACTTCAGCCGCGTTTCAAAGGCGCCCGCCTTGATGGCCATCTCTTCCGAATTCGACGAAGCAAGCGGCCAACTGACCTTGTCTCACCCTGATCTGACCGATCTGACCTTCAATCCGGACACGGATGGAAATACGTTTCTGCGTTGGGTAAAACCGCTGGTACCCGCAAATCGTGCGCAGCCGGATCGCATCATTCGGCTCGATGGTCGCGGGTTCACCGACAGCCATTTTGCGTCTGTTACTTTGTGCAACCACGCCTCTCATCGCGCTGTCGAAGACCGCGTCGGTCATCCGCTCTCGATCCATCGCTGGCGTGGCAACATCTGGTTTGACGGGGAAGACCCTTGGACTGAGTTCGACTGGATGGGAAAGAAAGTGCGTATAGGTGACTGCGTTTTGTCTGTTCGCGAGCGCACGGACAGGTGCATGGCCACGACATCTAATCCGGACACGGGCTTGCGCGATGTGGACATCCTGCAGGCCCTGGATAGCTGGGGGCATCAAGATTTCTCGATGCGCGCAGAAGTCGTCGAAGGCGGCATTATTCGGCGCGGCGATCTGCTTGAGGTGCTCTGATGCAACTGGGGTTTCCATGCGCCACAGAGCCGGACGCGCAGACGATGGAACACGGGCGACTGCTTTTTGCCGGAGGCACCGAGTTTGTAAAGGGTGTTGTTGCGATGTCCGGATTGCCGCAGGCCGACCGGTTCGAAGTTTGCTTTGCCGGACGCTCCAACGTGGGCAAGTCATCTCTCATAAACGCATTGACCGGGCGCAAGGGCCTTGCGCGCGCGTCCAACACGCCCGGGCGCACGCAAGAGATCAATTATTTCGCGACGGGGGCGCGACATTACCTTGTTGACCTGCCAGGCTATGGATATGCCAATGCGCCACTGCCGGTTGTCGAGAAATGGCAACGCCTGCTAAAGCAATATCTCTCCGGGCGTCAGACCTTGCGCCGTGCCTTCGTGTTGATTGATGCACGCCATGGCGTAAAAAAAGTCGATGAAGATATCCTATCGCTTTTGGACGCGGCGGCCGTCACATTTCAAGTCGCTCTGACCAAGGCCGACAAGGTGAAAGAAACAGAACGCAAAAAGATTCTTGACCAGGTCCGAGGCGCGCTGGCGAAACATCCGGCAGCATTTCCCGAGCTTGTGGTCACGTCGAGCGAAAAAGGCTGGGGCATCCCCACGTTACGCGCCATAATCGCGACAATTGAATGATCCACAGCCAATAACCCAAAAACCGGCGCTCTGAACATGAAGACCCAAGATATGAACCGTGACTGGATTGCCACCGCCCGCACCCTGAACAATGCCCTACCATACCTGCAGCGTTATGCAGATGCGACAGTGGTTATAAAACTGGGCGGACACGCCATGGGCAGCGATGAGGCAATGGATGAGTTTGCCCGCGATGTCGTGCTGATGCGTCAGGTCGGGGTAAACCCTGTGGTCGTCCACGGCGGCGGTCCGATGATCAATGCGATGCTCGACAGATTACACATCAAATCCGATTTCGTTGACGGCAAACGGGTGACAGACGCCGCAACCATGGAAGTGGTCGAAATGGTTTTGAGCGGATTGGTCAACAAGCGCATCGTGCAAGCGATCAATCGTCAGGGCGGATGTGCCGTTGGCTTGTCCGGCAAGGACGCGAACCTCATTGCATGCGCAAAAACCGATCCTGCATTGGGGCTCGTTGGCACGCCCAAAGAAATTGACCCAGGTGTTCTGCGCGATCTGGCAGACGCCGAGTACATTCCAGTGATCGCGCCTCTGGGTGCCGGACCAGAAGGCGAAACCTTGAACATCAATGGGGACACTGCGGCAGGTGCCATTGCCGCTTCGCTCGATGCGGATCGTCTGCTGCTTTTGACCGATGTCGAAGGGGTCAAGACACAGGATGGCGAGGTGATGACCGAACTCACCGCCAGTCAGATTCACGAAATGACGGCAAATGGCACGATTGCCGGAGGAATGATCCCAAAGACGGAAACAGCGCTTGCCGCGCTCGACGGTGGTGTACGCGCTGTTGTTATATTGGACGGACGCGCACCAAATGCCTGTTTATTGGAGCTTTTTACAGAACACGGCGCAGGCTCAATCATTCGAAACAGCTGACGTAGATGTGTCAAGCTGCCGCTTGTACGGATAATCCCCGAGGTTACATTAGCGTCATGGAGCATGAAGCGCTCATCCGTTTGGCCGTGTTTTTGGGCCTGTTCGTGGTTTTGGCAACGCTTGAGGCCGTTGCGCCCAGGCGCACCCGTCGTCAGCCGCGTAAAACCCGGTGGATAACGAACTGGAGCGTTACCGTCGTTAACACGATCACGCTGCGCGCACTGGCCTTTGCCTTGCCGCTGCTCGCCGTGGGGGCGGCACTGGACGCCGAGACGCAAGGATGGGGCCTGTTCAACGCTCTGGAACTGCCCCTCTGGTTGGAAGTGATCGCGGTGGTTCTGATCCTCGATTTTGCCATATGGTTGCAGCACCTTGTTACGCATAAAGTGCCCGTTCTCTGGCGCCTGCATCGCGTGCATCACGCGGATGTCGACATGGATGTAACGACAGCGATACGATTTCACCCAGTCGAAATCGCCTTGTCGATGCTGCTCAAGATCGGACTGGTCTATTTGCTCGGACCTGCGGCAATTGCGGTGGTGCTTTTTGAAATCATTTTGAACGGAACAGCGATGTTTAATCACTCCAACCTCGCTCTGCCCCGCGGGCTGGACCGTGTTGTCCGGAGTGTCCTTGTGACACCCGACATGCATCGTGTACACCACTCGGTCCATCGCAGCGAACACGACAGCAACTACGGTTTTTCCCTTTCATTGTGGGACCGCCTGTTTGGTACATACATCGCGGCGCCCAAAGACGGCCATGATGACATGGTCGTAGGGCTTGAATGGCAAGACGATCGGCCAAGTCGACTTGGCTGGTCACTGACACTGCCGTTTTCGAAGAAGTGAATTTTCACGACCTGCAAGCGCAGGCCCAGAGCCGACATCTGACAATCTTGGGTGGTTTTCACCCCGTCGCCGGAGATAAGGCGCCGAAGGATTGCAAGACATTATTGCTGTTGGGTCCGCACGAGCCGGCATTCTGGGGTGCGTTCAAAGAAGCGCCGGAATGGCACGATGGACATGCCAACCCAATGGATCGGTGGTCGCTGCGCGTCATCGGCAAATGGGCGATGCAGCTTGACGCGCAGGCCCTGTTCCCTTTTGGCGGGCCGCCCTATCAGCCGTTTTTTACCTGGGCGCTGCGTACGGGCCGGATCCATGCCTCTCCAATCCTGCTCCTTGTACATGACGAAGCTGGACTGTTCGTTTCCTTTCGTGGCGCGTTGGCACTCAGAGCGCGTATCGAATTGCCTCCAGCCCCGGAAAACCCTTGCACATCTTGCGGCACACAACCTTGCCTGACATCGTGCCCCGTAGACGCGCTCAGCGGAGAGGGATACAAGGTGGACACCTGCAAAGCATATTTGGACACCCAAGATGGCAAAGAGTGCATGCAACAGGGATGCCGGGCGCGCAGAGCATGTCCTGTTTCAGGCAATCATCCGCGCCTGCCCGCGCAATCGGCCTATCACATGAGGCAGTTCAAGGAATAACCGCATGCGCAGATTGATCCTCATGCGACACGCCAAATCGACTTGGCGGGAAATTGGCCTTGCAGATCATGATCGGCCTTTGAATAAGCGCGGAAAACGGTCCGCAAGTGCCCTCGGCGACTGGCTACGTTCCAAGGAACATATACCGGGCGAAGTCCTTTGCTCGTCATCCGAGCGCACAGGCCAAACGTTTTTGGGGCTGGCTCTAGAACCAGCAACGCAAGTAAAGATCCTTAAGGCGCTTTATCATGCGGACCCACAAGGCATGATGGATCAACTCAGAAATGCGCGCGCCAATTGCGTTCTGATGATCGGTCACAATCCGGGAATATGTGACATGGCGCATAGGCTCGTCCGAAACCCACCTGCGCACAGCCGATTTGAAGACTACCCGACGGGTGCCACACTGGTATGCGATTTCGACATTGCCGAGTGGGAAAAGGCGGAATGGTTTCAGGGCAAGGTGATCGACTTCGTCACCCCGCGGGAACTGACCGATTAATGCAAAACGCCGCCCCGAAGGGCGGCGTAACCAAGGCAACTTCAAACCGGATCAGTGGCCGAGAATCTGGCTCAGGAAAAGTTGCGTCCGCGGACTTTGCGGATTATTGAAAAAGGCCTCCGGCTCATTCTGCTCAACAATTTGACCGGCATCCATAAAGATCACGCGGTTGGCCACCTGGCGAGCAAACCCCATTTCATGCGTCACGCACAGCATGGTCATGCCTTCTTCGGCAAGCTCGATCATAGTGTCGAGCACCTCTTTGATCATCTCCGGGTCAAGCGCGGAGGTCGGCTCGTCAAAAAGCATGATGCGCGGGCGCATGCAAAGCGATCGCGCAATCGCCACACGCTGCTGTTGACCGCCCGAGAGCTGCCCCGGGTATTTCCCCGCCTGATCAGGAATTTTCACCTTCTCAAGGAAATGCATTGCCGTCTCTTCCGCTTGCTTTTTGGGCGTCTTGCGCACCCAGATCGGAGCAAGCGTGCAGTTTTCAAGGATCGTCAGATGCGGGAACAGGTTGAAGTGCTGAAAACACATACCCACTTCGGAGCGGATCTTGTCGATATTCTTGAGATCCGAAGACAACAAGGTACCGTCGACCTCGATGCTCCCCTGCTGGTGCTCTTCCAAAGCATTTATGCAGCGAATGAGTGTGGACTTGCCGGAACCAGAGGGACCGCAAATGACGATCCGCTCGCCCCGATTCACTGTTAGATCGATGTCGCGCAACACATGGAACGCGCCATACCATTTGTTCATTTTGGTGATCGTGATTGCGATCTCGTCAGAGACCTTCATTTGTGCAGCTTCAGCCATGAACAGGCCTCCTTTTTAGCGGTGGTCGGTCGCGAGGCGACGTTCGAGCCATTGTGAGTATTGCGAGATGCCGTAGCAGACGACAAAGAAGAGCACCGAAGCAAAGCCCAGTAGCTCCCAGTAAACACCGTTCCATTCGGTCGAAGCCAGAATTGGACCCCGGATCATGCCGATAATGTCGAACATGGAGATCACCGAAACCAGCGTGGTGTCTTTGAAGAGCCCCACGGCGATATTGACGATACCCGGAATGGAAATCTTTAGCGCTTGCGGCAAGATGATGAGCCTCATTGCCTGCGGATAATCCAGCCCCAGACTGTCGGCAGCTTCGTACTGTCCTTTCGGCAGGGCAGCCAGACCGCCCCGGATCACTTCGGCGATGTAGGCCGAAGAGAACATCGTGATCATGATCACAACGCGCAGGAAAAGATCCACGGTCGATTCAGGCGGGAAGAAATACGCCAGCATGACCGAGGCCACGAACAACAGCGTAATCAGCGGGACGCCACGAATAAACTCGATGAACACGACACAGACCCATTTGATCAAAGGCATGGATGACTGCCGCCCGAGCGCCAGTGCAATGCCAATGGGGATGGACAGAGACACGCAGGTGACGCCGAGCATCATGTTCAGCATAAAGCCACCCAGATCCCGACTCGGCACCGCCTGCAGCATGGCCGCTTCGTTAGCCTCTTCCGTGATTAGCAGCCCGCCAAGGTTCCAAACCAACAAAGCCGCGATGATCGCTCCAAAGAACCCTGCAGCAAAGCTGCGGGCAACAAAACGTTGCCAAACCAAGCCAGCCACAATGCACCCAACCAGTGCAACGATCGGCGTGAGTATCGTCCCGCCCCAGATCAGGTAATAGGCAATGAACGGGTAAAGAGCAGTGAAGATGAGCAGCTTGCGCGGCAGATCAAAAAACAGCACAGGAGCCGCCGCCAAGAAAAGCAGCACGAAAGCAAGACCCGGACGCCAGTAGAGCTCCTCCGGGTACTGGAACCCAAACAAGAGCTGGTTCCACCGCTCGGTCAAAACCGAAAAACAGGCACCAGTAACACCCTGAAGCACCTCACGGCACTCGGCGAGGCTGGAGGTGCCCCAGACGCCGTTCAGTATCCAAGGCAGTGTCGAGGCGAGTAGCAAGTAAATGAAATAGGCCGCGACGATTGTCAGGATACTGTTCGCTGGTGTTGCAAACAGATTTTCGCGCATCCATTTGACCGGACCGGAGGCGGCATAAGGCGGTTCACGCTCTGGAATGGATTCGGTTCGAACGAAGGAGACGGAGTGTTGTTGTGTATCAGACATGGATCAACGCTCCTTCAGGGCTACGGATTTGTTGTAGGCGTTCATGATCGACGAGATCGACAGAGAAATCGTCAGGTAAAACAGCATGAGCAACAAAACACATTCAATCGCGCGACCGGTTTGGTTGAGCGTAATGCCACCCAGCGTCGCGGTGATGTCCGCGTACCCTACGGCGATGGCCAACGAAGAGTTCTTTGTGATGTTGAGATACTGAGAGATCAGCGGCGGAATGATCACGCGCAGCGCTTGCGGCAAAACCACAAGGTTCATGACACGGTTTGGACGCAAGCCCAGCGCAGATGCCGCCTCGGTCTGGCCTTTGGACACCGCCTGAATACCCGCGCGCACGTTTTCAGCGATGAAAGCGCCGGTATAAATCGACAAGGCAAACCACAACGCGATGAGCGGCGCACCGATCTGGATGCCGCCACTGAAGTTAAAGCCGCCAAGCTCAGGGTATTCCAGAGAAATGGGCCGCCCCATAATGAAGTACATCAAAATGCTGGGAACAAAGAAAATCGCCAGGCTCGGCCAGCCCATCGGTAACAGCTTGCCAGTCGAATAAAGCAGGTTTGTAGCGTATCGACGGTACCCAACCACGCCAACGATTGAGGCGAGGAAGGTCAATACAACAACGATGGAGCCCGGCCCCCAGATCGGCGCAGGAATGTAGACGCCTCGATTGGTAAAGGCGAAAGCGCCCAACAGCATGGTCGCATCAGGTTCGTCACCTCGAAAGGCGCGCGGCGCCGGCATGACAGCCGTCATGATCGTGAAAATGATGATGATCCAGATCAGAACAGGAATATTGCGGAAAATTTCCACATAAAATGACATCAGCTTGGCGACGAGCCAGTTCTTGGACAATCGTAAGACACCCGCAACGACCCCGAACAAAGTCGCAGTTATACAGGCGAGAAAAGCGACAAGCAGTGTGTTCAGAACCCCGACAATGGCCGCCTGCGAATGCGGTGACTGGCTGTCATATTCAACAAGCGTCTGGTTGATATCATACCCCGCAGGGTCACCCAGAAAGGTGTAGGAGATATTGAGTCCGGCCGCAGCGAGGTTCGTGAACAGGTTGTTCAGCAGATATGCGAATGAAACAATAAGCGCGAGCAGGGCAATCGCCTGGAAGGTCATCGACCTGTAGCGCGTGTCGTTGATCAGCATCGACAGCCGAAACGACTCCCGTGGTGGGTCCGTCAGTGTCGTCATTTATGTGTTCCCCGTGGTTCCGGCCTTCTCCCCGAGCACTTTTGTGCTTCTCACGGCCAGTATTTTTTCAGTCGTTTAAAAGTGCGAAGGGCGCAGGGATTAACCTGCGCCCTTGCAAAACCTGGCTTTAGCGGAAGGGTGGTGAGTAGATCAGGCCACCGTTGGTCCACTGTGCGTTGAGACCGCGCGCAAGGCCGATTGGTGTTTCTTCACCAATGTTCTTGGCGAAGACTTCACCGTAGTTGCCTTGCGTTTCGATAACGCGCTTCGCCCAGTCTGCTTCGAGGCCAAGCATTTCGCCCAACGTGCCTTCTGTTCCTAGCAAGCGGGCGACTTCCGGGTTACCGGAACCTGAGGCCATTTCGCCAACATTGGCGGAGGTCACACCCAGCTCTTCTGCTGTGATCAGCGCGTTCAGTGTCCAGCGTACCACATCACCCCATTCGTCGTCGCCATGACGGACAAGCGGGCCAAGTGGTTCCTTGGAGATGATTTCCGGCAGCAGGACGTGATCGCCAGGCGCTTCAAAAGTGGCGCGTGTCGCGGCCAGACCAGACGCGTCTGTGGTGTAGACGTCGCAGGCACCTGCAAGGTACTGCTGCTGCGCTTCGGCATTTGTTTCGATCGGCACCGGCTCGTAGCCGATGTTGTTGGCGCGGAAGAAGTCCGCAAGGTTCAGCTCGGTTGTCGTACCGGTCTGAATGCAGACCGTTGCACCGTCCAGATCCTTAGCCGAGGACACGCCCAGATCTTTCGGAACCATGAAACCCTGGCCGTCATAGTAGTTGACACCGACAAAGGTGAACTTGAGGTCGACGTCGCGGGAGAATGTCCACGTAGTGTTACGCGCCAGCATGTCGATTTCACCCGACGCAAGCGCTGTGAAGCGCGTCTTTCCGGTTGTGGGAACGAATTCAACGGCGGAAGGATCACCCAAAACCGCTGCCGCAACTGCGCGACAGACAGAAACGTCAAACCCGTTCCATTCGCCGTTCGCATCGGGCGCTGCAAAGCCGACGAGGCCCGTGGTTACACCACAGTTCAGCGTGCCGCGCGCTTTCACGTCATCCAGAGTACCGGCCGCTGCCGCGCCAGCCGCAAGGCCGGCAACTGTCAGCGTGCCAAGAAGTACTGATTTTTTCATTTTTAACCTCTTCCTGATTTTCCGCCATTTTTAGGGCGGTTTGCCCGACCATTTCGGCCGGAAGTGACACTAGACACTTACGTGTCGCGAGTGGGGCTTATACTGTTAGGATTCAAGCGATAACGTCAAGGGCAGGATTATCAAAATCCGCGTTCGCATGGCGCTCTGACGCAGCTTCGAACAAATGTTCACCTATTGCGCTGCGTGTGACAGGTCGAAGACGTGCTTTGCATGTAAAAAAGCCCGTTCTTTGACAAGCGCTGCGGCCTCGGCCTCATCGTCCGGTCCCCACTCTTCGGCCTGCCATATTTCATCCAGCCGAGAAATGTCCCAAAGCGCTTTGGCGTCCTTGAAATCCATGGTTGCCGCGAATCCCAGAACCAGTGAGCCGGAGAGGCTGACAAGGTCGTGAAACCCTGCAAGTTCAAAGGCTGTCATGGCGTGGACACGGTCTGAAAGTTGCTTCAGCGCAGCCGCGTCCTGAGGGGCATGTATGACACCGGAACGCGCCTCAAGACGTGCGTTCAAAGCCTCTTCCGCCCACTCCAGCAAAGGCGACCATTCCGCTTCCTGACGTGCCACGAGTGGCGCAGGACTGTCTGCACGGTAGCACAAAAGATCGCTGTCCCCGTAAGCGGCCAGCATGTCGGCGACTTCGCCGTGCTGTGTCGACACCTTGTCCAGCGCCGCATTTGCACTGCGCGTAAAGGGCATCGACAAAGGGTCTATGGTTTCGTCTTGTGCAGCCCATTCATCTGCAATGGCCTGCGCAAACCTGCGGGTTGGCGCAAGCAGCAGCCTTTTTGCCGGCGTCTTTACTGATCGGCCATCCAGCGCGACGCCAAAGCCACCTGCCTCTTTGCGCACCTCTGCATCTTTCCAGAACCGTTTCGCCTTCCACTCGCTCATGCCATTGCTCCTGCGCGCAGAACGGCCTCGGTCAAGTCTGACACTCTGTCGACAATCGCATCAGCGCCCGCCAACTGGCTGCGGTCGTGATAGCCCCAGCTGACGCCGACAAAACCGGCACCGGCCGCACGGGCCATCTCCATGTCAAACCGCGTATCCCCCACCACCACGGTTTCTTCCGGCGACACACCCGCGTCGGCCATTGCGCTCAAGACCATGGAAGGATGCGGCTTGGACGAGTGATCGTCCGCGCATTGCCGCGTGACAAAATAGGAACGCAACTGATGCGCGTCCAGCAGGGCATCAAGACCGCGACGCGATTTGCCCGTCGCGACACCCATCAAAAGCGGATCAACAGCATGCAAGTTTTGCAGAACGTCCGCAATCCCGTCATACAGGGGCGAGCTTTGCTTGCTGCCTGCATCCATCCGCAAATCGCGATAGGTCATTTTGTAGGCGTCAACCATTTCCGCCTGATGCGACGGTTCGACGTCCGGCGCGAGCTCTTCGATGGCACGCGACAGGGATAGGCCAACGGTCGCCAGAATGTCGCTATGCGAAGGGGCGTCCATGCCCATCGATCCGAACGCGCGGCGCATACCTGCCACGATATGGTTCTGGCTGTCGACCAAGGTGCCATCCACGTCGAAGATCACGAGCCGCAAATCCGCACTCATCAAAGTGCCTCAAACGGATCTTCAGCCGCAAGATCGTCCGTCCAGCCAAAAGTCTCCCAACTTGCAGCCATGTGATCGGGCAATTCGGCTGTCACGGTGATGATTTTGCGGGTCTCGGGATGTTCAAAGCGCATCATGCGTGCGTGAAGGTGAAATTTTTTGGAAATGACACCGCCCAATTGAGCCCCCCAGCCATCGCCAAGGTTTTCTTGTCCGGACCCACCGTACTTGCCATCGCCAATGATTGGGTGTCCGATCTCGGACATATGAGCGCGCAATTGATGCGTCCGTCCGGTGATCGGCTCCATGGCCACCCATGCCGCGCGCGCGCCAACGCGATACAATGTGGCGTATAGCGTGTGTGCACGCTTCGCGCCCGGCGTGTCATCCACATCCCTTGGATGCAACGCGATCATCTTTTCACCCTCTCCGCTGCGACCCCGGCCCGGTGCTTTGACCAGACCATAGCGGATCTCGCCGAGATAAGGCGTCGGCACCCCAGCCACCAGTGCCCAGTAGATCTTGCGCGTTTCCTTGTGGCGCATGGCAGCGGTCAAAGCCTTGGCCGCCAGCCGCGTGCGGGCAAGCAGCAGCACGCCGGACGTATCTTTGTCCAGGCGATGCACAAGGCGCGGCTTTTCTTCAAGATCGAACATCAGCGCCTCCGACAGACCATCCACATGGCGCGTCTGACCTGAACCGCCCTGCGTCGGCAAGCCGGCGGGCTTGTTCAGAGCGATCAAATCCGCGTCGCGATAGATAACGCAAGACTGGATCATTTTGGCGTCCGCAGCTGAGACATGCGACCGCTTTTGTGGTTCAGGAGCATTTTCATCCGGCAGCGGCGGCACGCGCACTTCCTGGCCCGCTTCCAGCCGCGTTGCCGCCTTGACACGACCACCATCGACGCGCAGCTCGCCTTTGCGGCACATCTTTTCAATGCGACCCTGGCTGATATGCGGGAAGTGCCGCTTGAACCAGCGGTCGAGCCTTTGGTCCGCGTCATCGGCCTTTACAGTCACCATTTGCACCCGGCTCATGACATCACAGTCCGCGTCATCCACATGCCCGCGACCAACCCGCCAACGGACAAAATAACAGACAAGACAATGTAAAGACCGGCGTGACCCCAGTGGCCCTCTTCGATAAGCCGCACCGTCTCAAGCGAAAAACTGGAGAACGTCGTAAACCCTCCCAACAGACCGATCATGATGAAAGGTGCGTAATGCAAAAGCCCGCGCTGCGCCGCCAACACCACGAAAACGCCCATCGCGACGGAGCCCAGAACGTTGACCGTCAGGATGGCAATCGGAAAACCGGTCGGGCCGCCGGTTAGCCGGTAGATCCCAACCCCCAGAAGGTAGCGCAGGGCCGCTCCCAAAGCGCCCCCAAGCGCCACATATACCACCGTCAGTCCCATGCGCGGTCTCTCCCGCGTCGCGGCATCAATGTCAAGATTGCCGCTTTGAGCGCAACCGCTCGAAATACTCAAGCCGTTTTTTCAACTCCCGCTCGAACCCGCGCTCCACCGGCTGGTAATAGGCTGGGCGCGTCAGGCCATCGGGGAAATAGTCTTGGCCCGAAAACCCGTCGTCCGCATCATGATCGTAGGCATAACCCTTGCCATACCCTTGATCTTTCATCAGCGATGTCGGCGCATTCAGGATATGCTTCGGAGGGGGCTCTGATCCGGATTGTCTGGAGCCCGAGCGCGCGCACTTGTAAGCGACATGGGCCGCGTTGGATTTGGGCGCGAGCGCCAGGTAAATGACCGCCTGCGCCAGCGCGAGTTCTCCTTCCGGACTGCCCAACCGCTCATATGTCTGCCAACTGTTCAGGCAGACCGTCTGTGCCTGCGGGTCAGCAAGCCCGATGTCTTCGACCGCCATACGGGTCAAACGGCGCGCAAGATACCGAGGGTCCTCGCCCCCTTCCAGCATCCGCGCGAACCAATAAAGTGATGCGTCCGGGTCTGATCCCCGCACCGATTTGTGCAAGGCCGAAATCAGGTTGTAGTGCGCCTCCCCGGATTTGTCGTACTGGCTTGCACGCCGCATCAGCCGCGCGCTCAGCATGCTCTTGTCCAACTTACCGTCGACGACCCAAGCGGCGATCTGTTCGATCAGGTTCAAGAGCGCCCGCCCATCCCCATCCGCCATTTCCAAAAGGCTTTCGCGGGCTGGCCCGTCAAGCGGCAAAGCGATCCCTAGGACCTGCTCTGCGCGCTGCGCAAGATGCTCCAGATCTGCCAGATCCAGTCGGTCCAGCACCAAAACCTGAGCACGGCTCAGGAGGGCGGCATTCAGCTCGAATGAGGGATTTTCCGTCGTGGCACCAACCAGTAGGATCGTGCCGTCTTCCATATGCGGCAGAAATCCGTCCTGCTGGGCTTTGTTGAAACGATGGATCTCGTCCACGAAAAGAAGTGTCCCCTGTCCGTTCTGCCGACGCAGCTTGGCAGCCTCGAACACCTTGCGCAGGTCCGGAACGCCGGTGAAAATTGCGCTGATCTGAACAAAATGCAAATCCGTCCCATCCGCCAACAGCCGGGCAATCGTCGTTTTACCGACACCGGGTGGGCCCCAGAAAATCAGCGAACTCAAAGCTCCAGACCGCAGCATCACGGTCAACGGCGCCTCGGGGCCCAGAACCTGTCGCTGCCCGATCACTTCGGACAGCGCTTGCGGCCGCAAGCGGTCTGCAAGCGGGCGCGGCGCGTCCTCATCTTGTGTGTCCGATGCAAAGAGATCGCCCATGGCTAAACGCGAAACTGCAGAACGAGGCGGCGATTGCCGCGCAGGACCATCATCCGGTAGCCCGACGCACTGCTGGAAAAAACATCTCGAACATCGTCAGGATGCGCTACCGGCGTGTCGTTGACGCGTTCGATTACATCTCCGCGCTGCAATCCGACGCGCCGACCCAGCCGTTCCGGCACTAGAACCACAACTCCCGCGGCCTCAAGTGGCAGATTAAGCTCCGCCAAAAGCGCCGGGTTCAAACGGGCCACTCGCAGACCTTCCAACACCTCACGCCGGCTCAGCACAGTCTCATCCGGTGACGGCACGTTCGGCGCGTCCGCAAGCTCAACCTGCATGTCAAAATCCGCACCGCCGCGCAGATAGCTGATGCTCACAGAGGTCCCGAACCCTGCCACGCTCATCCGATAGATCATCTCTGAGACCGTATTCACACGCTGCTTGTCGACAGTCAGAATAACGTCACCCACGCGCAACCCGGCGGCGGCAAATGGGCTTTGTTTATGCAATACGGAAACGACGATACCGCCCGGTGATGGCAGTCCAAAGGCCTCGGCCATATCCGCATCAACGGGCTGCCCGTTCATGCCGGCCCACGGCCGCAGAAAACTGTCGCGCCCCTTCTGCGCCTGCGTTTTGAAGGCTGCCACCAGATCGGCAGGGATAGCGAAACCGATCCCGTTCGATCCTCCTGAACGGGTCAGTATGGAGGTGTTAATGCCGATCAGTCGCCCCTGCATGTCAATCAGCGCGCCCCCCGAATTGCCAGGGTTGATCGGTGCGTCGGTCTGGATGAAATAACCCCGAGCATTGCCCGTCACGGCGCCCGACCGCGCCAGCGCGGAAACGATACCGCTGCTCACCGTCTGACCCACGCCAAACGGGTTACCGATGGCCAGAACCAGTTCACCCACATCAACCGACGCAGAGTCACGCAAAGCAAGGCGTGGCAATCCCGATGCTCCCGCCAGCTGCAGAATTGCCAAATCACTTTCCGCATCCGCCAGCAAAACCCGCGCGTCAAACTCGCGACGATCCGCGAGTACAACACGAATATCGGTCGCATTCCCAACGACGTGGTGGTTCGACACCACGATACCGTCGCCGCTCAGAATAACGCCCGACCCGAGTGAATTCTGAACGCGTGGCCGCGACGGGCCCAAATCGCGAAAGAAGCGTTCAAAAAACGGGTCGCCCCGAAACGGGCTGCGCTGCGCTGCACGGATCACCTTTGCGTAGATATTGACGACCGCTGGCGCAGCTTCTTTTACCAACGGCGCAAAACTGAGCTGAATCTGCATCTGCGACTGGGGCACCTGACCGAGTTCCTGCGCCGCAACAGGCAGACTCGGCCGCAATGCGCAGACGCTTAGAAAACATACGAATCCGAAGACCAGGCTTTTCATGCAGGACACCCCGTTCTTTGCGCTCTTTGATCTCTAAATATCCCCGCCGGAGGCATAAAAAAACCCTTGTCCCGCAAGGGACAAGGGCCATCTGCGCGATGCGGTATGACTTACGCGTCGAATTCGGCCTGTTCTGCCTCAATGCGGGCCTTGTCCTTGGCGCCTTTGGCGTCGCGGTCACGATCAACAAACTCGATGATCGCCATTGGTGCCATGTCGCCATACCGGAAACCGGCCTTCAGGACCCGGACGTAGCCGCCTTGGCGGTCCTTGTACCGCGGGCCAAGCACATCAAAGAGCTTGGCAACATACGCGTCCTGCTTCAGCTTGGCTGCGGCCTGACGGCGGGCGTGCATGTCGCCACGCTTGGCCAGAGTGATCAGTTTTTCAACGATCGGGCGCAGTTCTTTTGCCTTGGGCAGGGTTGTTTTGATCTGCTCATGTTCGATGAGCGAACCAGCCATGTTCGCCCAGAGCGCCTTGCGGTGCTCATGTGTGCGATTCAAACGGCGGTATCCACGTGCGTGACGCATTTGTTTTCTCCTGATGGCCCTTCGAGGGGCCGTGTTTTGCTTTGTCTGGCCGGCGATGCGTGTCACCGGCTCTCCTTGGGGCACCATGCCCGGGTTTTCCCCGCACCTTCGCGGGCATTGCCGAAGTCGCCTTAGAAGGCGTCTTCGAATTTCTTAGCCAGATCCTCGATGTTGTCTGGCGGCCAGTCTTCCACATCCATGCCGAGGTGCAGTCCCATACCGGACAGGACTTCCTTGATCTCGTTCAAGGACTTGCGGCCAAAGTTGGGTGTGCGCAGCATCTCCGCTTCGGTTTTTTGGATCAGGTCCCCGATGTAGACTATGTTGTCATTCTTCAGGCAGTTCGCCGAACGCACAGATAGCTCCAGCTCGTCCACTTTCTTGAGCAAAAGCGGGTTGAACTCCAGACCATCGTCCTCATCCGCGCGCGACGCCGATTCCGGCTCGTCAAAGTTCACGAAAATGCCCAGCTGATCCTGCAAGATCCGCGCAGCAAAAGCCACCGCATCATCCGGCGTTATAGAGCCATCTGTGTCCACTTTCATGGTCAGTTTGTCATAGTCCAGCACCTGGCCCTCGCGGGTCGGCTGTACGTCGTAAGACACTTTCTTGACCGGTGAGTAGATGGCATCGATCGGGATAAGACCGATCGGGGCGTCTTCCGGCTTGTTCTTTTCTGCCGAGACATAGCCTTTGCCCTGATTGACTGTCAGCTCCATGTAGACATCGGCGCCGTCATCCAGGTGACAGACAACGTGATCCCGGTTCAGCACCTCGATCCCTGCGGACTCGGAGATATCGCCTGCTGTGACAACGCCAGGCCCCTTCGCTGAGATGGACAGACGCTTTGGTCCCTCCACTTCCATCTGCAGGCTTACGCCTTTTAAATTCAAAATAATGTCGGTCACATCCTCGCGCACACCAGCGACCGAGGAAAACTCATGCAGCACATTATCAATCTGCACAGATGTGATTGCCGCCCCTTGAAGCGAGCTCATCAGAACGCGGCGCAGCGCGTTTCCCAGTGTCAGGCCGAAACCGCGCTCCAACGGCTCCGCTGTAACGGTTGCCTGGCGTGCAGGATCGTTGCCTGGCTTCACGTCCAGTTGTTGCGGCTTAATCAGTTCAGCCCAGTTCTTATGGATCATGCGTCCCTCCATTCTTGTTTGCTCCCCATGTCCAAAGGTGCAAACGCTCGAGGTTTCAAAAACGGGTAGAGGCCGCGCGGAAAAGCGCAGCCTTGAAAGAGAATTGCAATCAAACGCGACGGCGCTTTGGTGGACGGCAGCCGTTGTGGGCCATGGGCGTCACATCGCGGATGGACGTGATGTTAAAGCCCGCAGCGGCCAGAGCACGCAACGCGCTCTCACGTCCCGACCCGGGACCCTGCACTTCAACTTCCAGTGTTTTTACACCATGTTCCTGTGCCTTGCGCCCAGCGTCCTCTGCAGCCATCTGTGCGGCATAGGGCGTAGACTTCCGTGAGCCTTTAAAGCCCATCGTGCCGGCGGACGACCACGAGATCGCATTGCCCTGCACATCAGAAATCAGGATTTTGGTGTTGTTAAAGCTCGAGTTTACATGCGCTACGCCAGCCGCGATGTTCTTGGAGACCTTACGCTTCGTACGTGTCTTGTCACGTGCCATCGATCAGACCCTCCCTTACTTCTTCTTGCCGGCAATGGCCTTTGCCGGGCCTTTTCGCGTGCGCGCGTTGGTGTGCGTACGCTGACCGCGTACTGGGAGGTTGCGGCGATGGCGCAGACCGCGGTAACAGCCCAGGTCCATGAGGCGCTTGACGTTCATCTGAACTTCGCGGCGCAGGTCGCCTTCGACTGAATAGTTGGCGTCGATGTGCTCGCGCACGGCCAGAACTTCCGCGTCGGAAAGCTCATTGACCCGGCGGGACTGTTCGATGCCAACCGCGTCGCAGATGGCTCTGGCCGAAGAGTTGCCGATGCCGGTGATATAGGTGAGGGCGATAGGAACCCGCTTTGCAGTCGGGATATTTACGCCGGCGATACGTGCCACGTGTCTATTTCCTTTTCGTTGCGGGTCCGTAATGCCAGACCCTTTTTTCACAACGTAAGCCCGAAGCGTTTTACGGCATCGGGCGTCAGCTGATACAGGTGATCTTGCCGTACAGGAGCGACCCGGTTGGCAAATTGATTCTCGTGCGAGATATCGCTGGTTATGGGCTTTTCACGTAGCCGTCAAGCCGCGAATTCTGCAGCGCTCAAATTTCCACCATGCTGTGATTTTGACTCGGCGCGCTCAAAATTCGAGCAGCACACCTCACGATTGCTGCGACGCAGAAATTCTGGTTGGCCGAAAAACCCAAAATTAACCATTTTAAATAAAATTGGTCAAAAAAACCGTCGCGGCTTGGGAGGTGGCCGTCAAACAAAAGGATACAGGCAATGCAACAATTCACATTACACGTTCTGAAACTCTTGCTGACTGCAGCTTTATGCACAGGCCCAGCCTGGGCGGAACCGCCCTCAAACCCTGCACCAGACGATGTCGACGTCGCACTTGTTCTGGCTGTGGACGTCTCGTCTTCCATTGAACGCACCGAGCGGCACTTCCAGCGTCAGGCCTACGCCGAGGCGTTGCGCGACCCACGCGTGGTGCGCCTCGCCCTTGGCGGGCGAACGGGGCGCGTCGCGATCGCCTACATGGAGTGGAGCGGCAGACGCTTTCAGAAAGTTCACCTGCCTATGCGTGTTTTATCGACACCAGCTGAACTTTCAGACTTCGCCGATGACATCACTGCTATACCTGATACACCAAACGACCCGATGTATCTGCAGCCCACGGCTCTGGGCAACGCTCTGCTTGCCGCAGGCGCGGCCATGAGAGCGCTCGACGTGACGGCACGAGACTATATCATCGACATCTCCGGAGACGGGGTGCTCAATGACGGCTTTGGCGTGCAGAGTGCGCGCGAAGAAGTGTTGGCCAGCGGATTAATCGTGAACGGCCTGCCAATCGAACTTGCCGGCAACCCGATGTCCCATGACAGCGAAAGTGCCGAAACCGTGAGCCGATATTATGAAGACTGCGTGATCGGCGGGCCGGGTGCCTTTCATCTAGTGGCGCGCGGATTCGGTGATATTCGCGAAACGTTGATTATGAAACTAATGCTTGAGATGGCGCATCTCCCTCCGCAGGAAAAACAAAGGATCGCATCGCTCTGGAACAGGGATCACCTGCCGCCGCGAGCGCGCATTGTGCCTGTGTTTGCAATCGAGCTTGCACCGCAAACACCGGCACCGCGCAGGCGCACCGACTGCACGCGCGTGGAGGGTGCCTTCATCATTCCGTAAAGCAGGTCGCGGTGGCCGCCCCTAACGCTTAAGCGTCGAGTACCGCTTTGATCGCGGCTTGCACCTCTTGGATACTTGCCAGCCCGTCAACGCGCGACAGCATGCCTTTTGCGTGATAGTATCCGATCAGCGGCGATGTCTGCTTATAGTAAGCCATCAGCCGGACTTTAAGGCTTTCCTCGTTGTCGTCGGCCCGGACGGGTTGTCCAGCTGCGCGTGCCTGTTCTGCGCGTCCGACGATGCGCGACACGAGGACATCATCATCGACTTCTAACTCGATCACCGAGTCCAGCGTTTCGCCGCATTCAACGAGCAATTCACCCAACGCATCCGCTTGCGCCAGTGTGCGCGGAAACCCGTCAAAGATAAATCCGCTGGCTTCGGCCGTCGCCAGTTTTTCGCGGATCAGTCCGATGACGATCTCATCCGTGACAAGCGCGCCGCGCGCCATGACGTCGGCCACAACCTTGCCCATCTCGGTGCCGCTTGCCTTGGCTTCCCGCAACATATCGCCCGTGCTGAGCTGCACCATGCCACGGTCTTCAACAAGCGCCGCGGCCTGCGTGCCTTTGCCAGCCCCGGGAGGGCCCAAGAGGATGATGTTCATTTGCGCGCGGGGCTCCGTTTCTTGCGGCCCTTGGCGCCTTTGCCACGCAATTGCGACTTCTCAAGCAGGCCTTCGTATTGATGCGCCAGAAGGTGGCTCTGCACCTGCTGGATGGTATCCATGGTGACAGAGACCACAATCAGCACCGATGTGCCACCAAAATAGAACGGAATGGCGAACTCACCGCGCAGGATTTCGGGCAGAAGGCAAACAGCCGCAAGGTAAGCTGACCCCAGAACCAGAATGCGATTGACCACGTATTCCAGATACTCAGCCGTCTTCTTGCCCGGGCGTATACCTGGGATAAAGCCGTTCTGGTTCTTGAGATTGTCCGCCACATCATCCGGCTTGAAGCTGACGTTGAAGGTGTAGAAAAACGTGAAAAACACGATCATCAGCGTAAAAAACGCCAGATAAAGCGGCTGGCCGGGCCCAAAGTTCGCGAGCAGCCAGGACATGATCGGGTTGGTCGAGTTGCCCGAGAACGTGCTTATGGTGACCGGCAAAAGAAGCAGCGAAGAGGCGAAAATCGCAGGGATCACGCCTGCCGGGTTCACCTTGACCGGCAAATGGCTGGAGCCGCCATCATATACCTTCATACCCACCTGGCGGCGCGGATACTGTATGTGGATCTTACGCAGCGCACGTTCCATAAAGACCACAAACATGATTGTGGCAATGACCATCACGATCACACCGATAATCACCGCCGGACTGATCGCACCGGACCGCCCGGACGCAAAGAATTGCGCCAGTGCCGCCGGCACCTCGGCAATAATTCCAACAAAGATAATAAGTGAAATGCCGTTGCCAACGCCGCGCGCCGTGATCTGTTCACCCAGCCACATCAGGAACATCGTACCGCCGACCAGCGTGATCACGCAGGACGCGCGGAAGAAAAAGCCCGGATCGGTTACGATATCACCCGCTTCAAGGCTCACAGCGAGCCCATAGGCCTGCAAAGTGGCCAGCAGAACGGTGCCGTAGCGCGTGTACTGGTTGATTTTCTTGCGGCCCTGTTCGCCCTCTTTCTTCAGCTGTTCCAGCTTGGGCACCATGGCCGTCATCAGCTGTACGATGATCGAGGCCGAGATATAGGGCATGATCCCCAGCGCAAAAATCCCCATGCGCCCCAGCGCACCACCGGTGAACATTGACACCATACCGCCAATGCCCTGCCCAGCCTGCTCCATGAATTCGCGCAGAGCGACGCCATCGATGCCGGGAACGGGGATGAACGTGCCCAGCCGGTATACGATCAACAGACCAAGGGTGAAAAGAATGCGGTTCCGAAGGTCAGTGGCCTTACCCAGCGCGGACCAGCTGGTGTTGGCGGCCATGTTCTCTACGGCAGATACCATGAAGGGCTCTCTTTCGTAACGAATGCGCCGCCCGGGCCGTTTTCCGGCAGGGCGGCGTTATGGAAAACTCGGAGACTTATGTAAGCGGCTGATGCGCGCGCCACAAGTCCGATCTTGGGCTTACGCCTCTGACGTTTCCGCGACGGGCGCCACCACTGTAAGCGAGCCGCCTGCCTTTTCGACCGCTTCAATAGCGGATTTAGAGGCTCCGGTCACTTCCAGCGTCAGCTTTGATGTCACGTCACCCTTGGCCAGCACGCGGATGCCGTCCTTCTTGCGACGCACCAAACCACTTTCAACCAAAGCGTCTTCTGTGATCGCACAGGACGCATCGATTTTCTTGGCGTCGACGAATTTCTGGATCAAGCCAAGGTTCACAACGGCGAATGTCTTGCGGTTCGGCTTGTTAAAGCCACGCTTCGGTAGACGCTGGTAAAGCGGCATCTGGCCGCCTTCATAACCGTTGATTGCCACGCCCGAGCGGGATTTCTGACCCTTGATACCACGGCCACCCATTTTGCCCTTGCCAGAGCCTGGGCCGCGGCCCACGCGAGTGCGTTTTTTTGCAGCGCCATCATTGTCGCGCAGTTCATTCAGTTTCATTGTCGCTTCTCCTTGTGCCGGATGTACCCCCCAGCGACGGGAGCGGGCAAACACGGCGTTTCGATTCTGATATGGCATTACGCCACCGGGGGCGTATAGACGGCGCGGGCAAATGGATCAAGGGGCAGTTTTGACCCAAGCCACTGATGCGGACAAGGCAGATATTGAGGCAGGATTCAGTTGCGGTATTAAAGATAGCCAGTCACCTTCGCCTTTTTGTGCCGGCAATCCTGAGGCCCTCTTCGTTCAAATCCGACCGTCCGAGAGCGATGTCTGCCAACTCGCGATCACTAAAAAGGTGAAGTTCCCTAAGAGCATTCGAGACATCCAAAGTCGACGCTTCGTTGCGAACTTCCGAACCCCGGTTTGAATTGCGGATCGACCACTTTGGGAAGAGTTTCATCGGCCAATCGTCCAAAACAACGCATTCCGACGGTTGCGGAGCTCCTTGAGGACCTGGTACCGTTGCAATCCAATATCCCGAAGTACGTGATCCGGCATCTCGAGCAACCGTTCATAGTCTCGCTGAGCTCGGTTGGATTCCTGAATTGCGGCTTTGGCACGTCGGAACCAGCTTACGGCCGGACGCTTCGCAGATAGCGTCAATGCTGATCCGATCGTACCGTTCAGATATGTTGCGAGTGTTTTCATGAGATCCTCAGTTGCTGTGATTAAAGCTGATTGCACTTGCTTCGTGGCGCGGTGGTGTTGATGCTCCAAAACTACTGATCCCGGCGACGCGGAGTTCGCAAAATTGGCGCCCTTGCGTTTGCTGCTTCGCATAATTTCTGGAAAAATGCGGAAAATTGGCGCGGACCAGATCAGGAGATTAGTCCAATGAAACAAAGCCGGTTGGACGAACTTGATAGTTTCGATCGAAAGATCCTCGCGTGTTTGAAACACAACGCGCGCCAGACTGGCGAGCAGCTTTCCGAACGGATTGGCCTATCGGCCGCGGCCTGCCTGCGGAGGGTGCAGCGCTTGCGAAAAGTCGGGGCGATCGAGCGCGAGGTCGCAGTAATCTCTCCCGAATTTCAGGCCAAAACAACGTCCATCATTGTCTTTCTTACCGTCAGTCGGCTTGATCCCAGCCGCAAGCAGAAACTGACGCGCAAGTTACTCGCCTTTGAAGAGGTGGAACGGATGTTCTCGGTCACTGGGGAAGACGACATTGTGCTGTTTGTGAAATTTCCATCGATGGAGGATTTTACAGACTTTGCGGATGCGCATTTCTACAAACCTCCGATCGAAGGTTACGAAAGCATTGTGGTGCTCCGCGAATTCATGCGCAAATAAAACGCGAGGGCTGCCGATATGCGGTGCGTCAGGCATTGAGGTGAGTATGGACTCAAACCTGTCCTTAGTTACACGCTGAACCGACGACCGAAGCCTGAAAAATTCTGCTGTTCCACTGCCGTCTGATCTTAGAGTTCTTGTTTACGTTATGTTTTGGCGAGAAAATGCGCGACTTCTTGCTTGATCCAATTGCGTGATCTGGCGTGTTTTATGGCGGGCCACAGACCATTTGAGAGTTTTCGGGGAAGAGCCCTCTGATCCGTAGTAAGTCCATTTGCTATTTCTCTGTTAAGTTGCATCCAACAGAAAGAATCGTTTGCTCAGACAGGAGAAGCATCATGAAGCGACGCGACTTTTTCACCGCCAGTGCATTGGCCGCGGTCGGCTTGGCTGGGCTTCGAGTGGCACCTGCCAAAGCAGCGGGCTCTGCGGGCGCAGGTCTGGTGGCCGCGCGGGAATTTCGGATCGGCGAGGCGTTGGTCACCGCGCTGTCCGACGGGTTTCTGCCCATTGATGCCTCTGCGCTGATCGGAATCGATGCCGAAGGGTTTGCTGATCTGCTCGCAGACGCATATCTTTCCGGTCCGACCCATCCGACCGGTGTCAACGCCTATCTCGTCGACCATGGTGGACGCCTGACGCTGATCGATGCCGGTACCGGGACAGCATTTGGCGACAGCTTGGGTCATCTGATATCTGCGATGACGACACTAGGCCTTGACCCGGCTGCGGTTGACGCCGTCTGCGCGACCCATTTGCATCCTGATCACATCGGCGGCATCCTGACCGAAGCGGGCAACCCCTTCGCCAACGCAACGCTGCATGTCAGTGAGGCTGATCTGGCCTTCTGGGGCAATGCCGACATCAAGTCTCAGGCCCCAGCGGATTTTCAGGGTTTCTTCGACATGGCAACGGGAGCCGTTGCGGCCTTTGGCGAACGATTGGCACCGTTCACGGGGGAGAGCGATCTGGGTGCCGGACTAATCGCGATGCCGCTGCCGGGTCATACGCCGGGACATACCGGATTCATGTTGAGTTCAGGCGATGACACGCTCTTGTTGTTTGGCGACATCGTGCATGTGGGCCCCGTCCAATTTCCACGCCCTGAGGTCACCATAGGCTTTGACGTCGATACGGAAATGGCGGCGGCCACAAGGGCGCGGGTTTTTGACATGGCAAGCACGGACCGTTTGCGGATCGCGGGCGCACATATTTCTTTCCCGGGTGTTGGGTTTGTTGAAGCAGAAACCGAAGGTTATCGCTTCGCCCCGCAAGCCTGGCAATATAGATAAATTTTCAGCCGCAGAGGCCTGACGTGTTTTCCTAGTGAAGGCTTGTTCTCCGCGCGCCTGTCTGCCTGCTGGGCATTCTCAAGCAATTATCGAAGTGCGCTGTGGTCTCAATGCTGCCGTTGCTGCCGTGCTGCAATAACTAAACGCCCCGCAATTTCCTGCGGGGCGCTTGAAACGTCTGTTTATTCGGAGCGCTGCTCTTTCGCCTCAGGCTGTCCCGGGACAGTTTATCACACCTTGTCAGGTCCGAACCGGTGCTCAGCCTTTTTCTTCGATGATTTCCACCATGTGCGGGATGGAGTTGATCATGCCGCGCACAGACGGTGTATCTTCAAGTTCGCGGGTCTTGTTCATCTTGTTCAGACCCAGACCAATCAGCGTCTGGCGCTGTTTGGCGGGGCGGCGGATCGGGGAGCCGATCTGCTTTACAACGATTGTCTTAGCCATCGATCAAACTCCTCACGCTTCAGCGGTTTCGGCAGGCGCGTCTTCCACCTTGGCGGGGGCCGCGTCTGTTTTCGGCAGGATGTCGGCCACTTTCTTGCCGCGGCGCTGCGCAACGAAGCGGGGGCTCGATTCCTTTTTCAAACCGTCTATGGTGGCGCGGATCATGTTGTATGGGTTCTGCGAGCCGATCGATTTGGACACAACGTCCTTGACGCCCAGCATTTCGAAAACCGCACGCATCGGACCACCTGCAATGATACCAGTACCCTCTGGCGCGGTGCGCATCACGACTTTGCCCGCACCATGGCGGCCTTCCATGTCGTGGTGAAGCGTGCGACCCTCGCGCAGTGGCACGCGGATCATCTGGCGCTTGGCCTGCTCGGTTGCCTTGCGGATCGCCTCAGGCACCTCTTTCGCCTTGCCCTTGCCAAAGCCGACGCGACCTTTCTGATCACCCACAACGACAAGTGCGGCAAAGCCAAAGCGCTTACCACCCTTAACGGTTTTAGACACACGGTTGATGGCGACCAGACGGTCAGCAAATTCCGGTGCTTCGTCACGATCGCGGCGCGGGCCGCGACGGTTTTCACGTTCTGCCATGAGAACTTCCTTTTTCAGTGGGCTCTTGTCACGTGGTGGCGCCCGGTTGTCTCAATCCTGGTGGGTTATGGGCCCCCGGATCATCGAGGCCGCCCCAGCGCGGGCGGCCTTCAGTTCTTAGATCTTCAAACCACCTTCACGGGCGGCATCTGCCACAGCTTTAACCTTGCCGTGAAAGAGGAAACCGCCGCGATCAAAGTAGGCTTCTTCAACACCGGCCTTCTTGGCACGCTCTGCAATCGCAGCGCCGACCTTCTTGGCCGCTTCGATGTTGTTTTGACCCACAACGCCCAGATCTTTTTCAAGCGTTGACGCGGAGGCGAGGGTGTTGCCTTGGACGTCGTCGATCAGTTGCACGCTGATGTTCTTGTTCGAACGGTGCACAGACAGACGCACCCGGCCAGCATTGACCTTGCGAAGTTTGTTCCGGACGCGCAGACGGCGCTTGAGGAACAGGTCTCTCTTACTGTTTGCCATATTCTGCGTTCCTTACTTCTTCTTGCCTTCTTTGCGGAAGATGAACTCGTCCTTGTAGCGGATGCCTTTGCCCTTGTAAGGCTCGGGCGCACGCCAGGCACGGATGTTCGCGGCAACCTGACCAACAAGCTGTTCGTCAATGCCTTCCACAACAACTTCGGTCTGTTTTGGCGCGGTCACTGTCACACCGTCAGGTGCAACAAAATCCACGTCATGGCTGAGGCCGAGGTTTAGCCTCAGGGTGTTGCCCTGCATCTGTGCGCGGTAACCCACGCCCTGGATCTCAAGCTCTTTCTTAAATCCTGTTGTCACGCCGGTCACAAGGTTCGCCACCATCGTGCGAGACATGCCCCACTGTTGACGCGCACGCTTGGACTTGCCGCGCGGTTCAATGATGACGACATTTTCTTCGACGGTCAGCGTCACATCATCCGTGGCACTGAAAGAGCGCGTACCCTTGGGGCCTTTGACTTCGATTGTCTGGCCGGACAGCGTCGCAGTGACGCCAGAGGGCAGCTCAACCGGTTTCTTACCAATACGAGACATTGCGCTCTCCTTAGAACACAGTGCAGAGCACTTCGCCGCCAACATTGGCGTTGCGCGCTGCCTGATCCGACATCACACCCTTGGGAGTGGAGACAATCGACACGCCCAGTCCCTGACGGACCACCGGGATGTCATTAACGCCCATGTACACGCGACGACCGGGCTTGGAGACCCGTTTGAGTTCGCGAATGACAGGTTCGCCTTCGAAGTATTTCAGGCTGATTTCGATGGCCGGGTGGCCATTGTCGCCCATGGTTTTCTCATACCCGCGGATGTAACCTTCGTCCGCCAGCACATCCAGAACCCAGCCACGCAACTTGGAGGCTGGTGTCTGAACGGTGGATTTGCCACGCATCTGAGCGTTCCGGATGCGGGTGAGCATATCTGCGATAGGATCGTTCATCTCTTACCCTCCTTACCAGCTCGACTTGACCATGCCGGGGATCTGGCCCTGGGAGCCAAGATCACGCAGCGCGATCCGCGAAATTTTCAGTTTGCGATAGTAAGCATGTGGACGGCCTGTCAGCTGGCAACGGTTGTGCAAGCGCGTAGCACTGGAGTTGCGGGGCATTTTGGCCAGCTTAAGGGAGGCGCGGAAACGCTCTTCCATCGGCTTGTCCTGATCGTTGATGATCGCTTTCAGTTCGGCACGTTTGGCGGCATATTTCTCGACCAGACGCTCACGCTTTCTCTCGCGTGCAACCATTGATTTCTTAGCCATATCTCAAATCCTCCCGATCAGCTGTTGAAAGGCAAGTTGAAGTGCTTCAACAGGCTCTTTGCTTCAGCGTCGGTATTCGCTGTTGTGGCGATAATGATGTCCATACCCCAGTTCTCGTCGATCTTGTCAAAGTCGATTTCCGGGAACACGAGGTGCTCTTTGAGACCCATGGCGTAGTTGCCACGACCATCAAAGGACTTGCCGGAGACGCCGCGGAAGTCGCGGACGCGAGGCAAGGCAATCGTGATCAGACGATCAAGGAACTCATACATGCGGTCGCCGCGCAGGGTCACCTTGGCGCCCATCGGCATGTCTTCACGCACGCGGAAGCCCGCAATAGATTTTTTCGCACGCGTGGTCAAAGCCTTCTGACCGGCGATCAGCGTCAGGTCTTCCTGTGCCGATTTGGCCTTCTTGCTGTCACGCACGGCTTCTGCACCGCAGCCGATGTTCAGAACGATTTTGTCCAGACGCGGGATCTGCATGTCGTTCTTGTAGCCGAACTCTTCTTTCAGCGCGGGACGGACATTGTCCTTGTAAGCGGCCTTCAGACGGGGTGTGTAGGTTGCAGCATCAAGCATCGATCACGTCCCCTGTTGTCTTGGCAAAGCGCACTTTCTTGTCGCCTTCCATCTTGAAGCCAACGCGTGTCGCTTTGCCGTTCGCGTCGACATAGGCAAGGTTGCTCAGATCAATCGGCATCGCTTTGGGCAACCGGCCGCCCTGCGAGGTCTGCGACTGACGCGTGGCGCGTATCGCCATGTTGATCCCGTCCACAACCGCTTTGCCGGTCTTCGGGCTCACGGACGAAATAGTGCCCGTCTTGCCCTTGTCCTTGCCGGCCAGAACGATGACCTTGTCACCTTTTTTCAGTTTAGCGGCCATGATTACAGCACCTCCGGAGCGAGCGAGATGATTTTCATGAAGTTCTTTGCGCGCAGCTCGCGCACCACCGGTCCGAAGATACGGGTGCCAATCGGCTCGCCCGCATTGTTCAGGATGACGGCCGCGTTGCGATCGAAACGGATCGCTGTGCCGTCTTCGCGGCGGACTTCTTTTGCTGTACGGACAACGACGGCCTTGCGGACATCGCCCTTTTTTACGCGACCGCGCGGGATGGCTTCCTTGACTGAGACGACAATTATGTCGCCCACGGACGCATATTTGCGCTTGGAACCACCCAGAACCTTGATGCACTGAACACGGCGCGCGCCGGAGTTGTCAGCAACATCCAGGTTGGTTTGCATCTGGATCATTTGGTTTCTCCCGACCTATGGGGGGCCGATGCATGGCCTTGTCCCCAGGGTTTCGATTAATCAGGGGTGCGTCAGGCCTCTGCGGTCTGTAGCACTTCCCAACGTTTCGTCTTCGACTTTGGTGCACATTCAATAATGCGGACGCTGTCGCCCACTTTGAACGTATTGTTCTCATCGTGCGCCCGGTACTTTTTGGACTTACGGATCGTTTTCTTGAGAACCGGATGCGTAAAGCGGCGCTCAACGGATACGGTGACTGTTTGTGCGTTCGCGTCGGAGGTCACGACGCCTTGCAGGATGCGCTTTGGCATATGTGCTCTCCTTATTCAGACGCTGCAGCGGCAGCTTTTTGGTTCAGAACCGTTTTCACGCGGGCCGCGTTGCGACGTGCGGTGCGCAACTGCGCAGAGTTTTCCAACTGACCAGTGGCCTGCTGAAAGCGCAGGTTGAACTGTTCTTTTTTCAGGTTCACCAGCTCTTCACGCAGCTGGTCTGGCGTCTTGTCATGCAATTCTTTGGCGTTCATCGCCGTTTTCCTTTCAACATCACGGGTAGGCCGCCAAAAGCGTCACCCTGATTCCCGTGGAGTTCATGATGAGGGGGCCATATAGGCGTCTTGCTCCAACATAGCAAGCCCAATTTACGGTCCCGATGCACGCGCAAAGGTTTGTGCTTGTCAAGAAGCCGCGTGGCATTTCAGGATCGCGCGCGCAGTTTCTATTTTACAAAGATGCGCACACTGTCGCCATGTATCTTTACTGTTTCTCTGCCGGGTTTATCCGCAACAAATATCGTTTCATAAACCGGTGTCCAGCCACCGCACGCACCGCTCTTGCGCACGCCAGGTTTGCCAAAAACAACATGACCAGTTGTCAGCGCCGCGTCGATATCCGATTTGCTTGCCGAAAGCTCTGCCTTTGTCGGCAACTTGCCGCATGAGCCTCGACGCCCATGAACAATCATCGCCTGACCCACCTTCAGGTTCACTTTGCTCTTGACCTTGATCTTGTTCGAGCTGTCGGCCATCGCGCTGGACGGCAAGCCGACAACAGCCGCAAGGAGTATGGCACCAACGGATTTCACAATAGTATTCATCGCTGAAATGTCCTTAAAACAGTGGGGTAAGGTTCAGTTATTGTATCTGACTAAAATGTACACTGCAAGGCTGCATGTGGCTAATCCCATTACACCCATACGTGTATCAGATCGTGATGTAATAGAAGAACTGCGTCTCTGAACGATCGGGATTGGTCCAGGTCAGTCTAATCCCTCTCGGCTTAATCGGGCCGTCAAGTGACAGGGGCTGTGCGTGTTGTCCGCTGTCTGGTGGTTCTTTACGTGGCAGGACCGACAGAGGGCGATTGGTATATGTGTCTGTTCCCGTGTGTCATAGTCATAGCAATGCTCTTGTCCGCAAATTTCTAGTTTTTCGCCGTGTTGCGCCAGTTCTTCGGCGGTTATGCCGCAATGATCACAATAGCGCTTGTTCACAGCATCTCGGTAGTCCGGCAGAGAGATTTTTCGCCGGTAATTGCACTCAACGCACTTCATCTGGTCTTCCCCCGCACTCGCAACAATTCTGGTTACAAATTCTTAAACTGAACCGAACGATAGCGCTTTGCGGTGCCCCTGCGTCAAGCGGTTTGTTGGCAGTTTCTAGCGACGCGTGTGGGTATTACGAAATTTTTCGTAACGGCCCGGTTGGCAGTCGGAAAAATACTGAAACACGCATTCGGAGTGCTAGACAAATCTGTCTGTGGCATAGGGCCTCAAATCAAAATTGGGGCTCTGGCCGCAGATGGTCTGAGCCAGCACGTCGCCTGATTTTGGCGCCATCATCAGACCATAGTGCGAGTGGCCGAAATTGAAGAAAAGGGACTTGTGCCGGGTTGAGGCACCTAACATCGGCAGGCTGTCGGGAAAGGACGGGCGGCGGCCCATCCAGAACGTCGCGTCACCTTGCTGCAAGTCTGGAAAGGCCGCCTTGGCAACCTGCGCCAGCTGATCCTTGCGCCGGGCGTTTGGCGGCGCATCAACAGGCGCAAACTCGGCCTGCCCCGCCACGCGCACACCGTTCTCCATGCTGCTGGCCACCACTTTCGCATCTACATCCATGACCGAGTTGTGCAATGTGATACCGGGGGCACGGAACTCCAGATGATAGCCCCGCTCCGCCATCAGCGGCAGGTCGTAACCCTGCTTCTCAAGCATTTCACGGCTCCAGACGCCCAGACAGACCACCAGCCGTTCCGCGTGAAACGTTTCTCCTTTCGCCTCCAACCGCCATCCGGTGCCGTCCGGCGAAATCGCTTTAACCTCGGCTCTGACGAACTTTGCGCCCAGCGCTTTCGCTTTCTGTGCTAGAACCCGACCCAGCGCACCCGGAGAACGCGCCCGCGACTGCCCTTTGATCACAACAGCCGCTTTGAAATCCCGGCTAAGCGCCGGCTCCAGCGCTGCGAGCGCGTCCGCTCCGACCAGTTCGATGTCTGCTCCCTTCTCCGAACGTATGCGATACTCCAGATCGCTCAGGCGCGCGCGGCTGCTATCCCGAAATGCATGGATGTACATGCTGTCGCAGATCAGGTCCTCATGCCCAGTGCCGGCAAGGTGTTTTTGAAAGATCTCGGTGGATGGACCGCACAGATGGGCCATCGCCTCGGACACCGCGCGCACCTTGGGTTCCTGTCCTTGTCGCAGAAACCGCATCCCCCAGGGGATCATGCGCGAGAGTACACGGGCGTCGATGGACAACGGCCTGCCATATCCAAAGAGCAGTTTGGGAATGCTCTTCCAGGTGCCCGGCAGCGACTGCGGGATAATCGACCAGGGAGACACCACACCGGCATTCCCCATCGACGTCTCCTGCCCCGGCGCACCCCGATCCACCAAGGTGACGGGAACGCCCCGTTCCAGAAGCGACAGAGCGGTGCAAATGCCTACAATGCCAGCCCCGAGGACGGTGACCGGCCGCCTGCCTTCATGCGGCGACATTTGAGGCACGTCGCGCGATCACCTGACTCAGCACGGCCGGCGCACAAATCACCAGAGCCGCTAAATCCGCCTGCAAAGATGGGGCTATAAAGATCAGCCCCGCCATGGCCATCAGTACCCGGTAGACGGCGCCCATGGGCGCCAGCCAGTACCCGACAACGGCCGATGACAAGGCAATGACCCCTGCGATGCAGCTCGCCGCCGTGTAGGAGAACTCCCACAAGTCAAATCCGGTGGACGAGACAAAGAGCAACACGGGCGCGTAGACAAACGCCATCGGCGCAATCACCTTTCCCAGACCCAGTGTGAAGGCTGATATCCCCGTCCGGAACGGATTGGAATTTGCGATCGCGGCCGCCGCGTAGGCCGAAGTACAGACAGGCGGCGTAATCTCAGCCACCACACCGTAATACAGGACGAACATGTGGCTTGCGATCGGCGGAATACCTAGCTGCGCCAGCGCCGGCTGCGCGACAGAGACCAGCATGATGTAAAGGGCCGTCGTCGGGACACCGGCACCCATCAGGATGCAGGCCAGAGCGATAAACACAAGGCTGATAAAGAGCGTCAGATCCTCTACCGAAAAGAGCTCCCACGCTCCAAAGGAAAACAGGGGTGCCAGATCGGCGCCCAGATTGGACGCGGCCTGCGTGACCATGAAACCGATGCGGAAACCAACGCCGGTGGTGTTGATCACTCCGATTACGATCCCTACTGCTGCCGAAGCGGCCCCCACCGCCAGCGCATATTTCACGCCAGTCTCAAAGGTATCCGCCATCTCGGAAATCGAAATGCGTCTTTGCGGGTTGAACGTGGCCAGCACAGCGCCTGCAATCAGGATCAGCGACATGTTCAGATCAAACCCCTGCCCCATGTACTTCCATATCACAAAGGCAATGAAAGCCAGTGCATAGACCAGCGTCACCGGCTCTCGCATCCGGCTCATGCCCGCGACAATGGCCAGCGAAATGCCACAAAAGGCAGACATGTAGGGAGTATACCCGGAGAAGAGGACGACAAGCAGACCGACCAGAGGCACGATATTGGCCCAGCCATCGCGCCAGACTGCGCCAAGTATTGGCAGCGCCTCGCGCCCCAGCCCTTCCAGACCCAGCTTACGCGCCATCAGGTGGACCACGGCAAAAACGCCCACATAATGCAAAAGCGCCGGAAAAATCGCGGCAATCACGATGGTGGTGTAAGGCAGCTCCAGAAACTCGGCCATTATGAAAGCCGCGGCCCCCATGATCGGTGGCGTGATCTGCCCGCCCGCGGATGCGGCAGCTTCAACGCCACCTGCAAAATGCCCCGGATAGCCCAGACGCTTCATATTCGGGATTGTCAAAGCGCCCGTGGAAACGGTGTTGGCCACCGATGAGCCTGAAATCGTGCCAAAGAAGGCGGAGGACACAACCGAGACTTTTGCAGGCCCGCCCGTGTAACGCCCGGCCAGAATTGTGGCGTTATCGATAAAGAGCTGCCCCAACCCGGTGCGCTGCGCAATGACGCCGAATAGAACAAAGTGAAACACAATGGTTGATACGACCCAAAGCGTGACGCCAAAGATGCCTTCTTGCGGGAAATACATCGACGATACAAAGGTGTTGAATTTGACACCCGGGTGCTGCAGCAGCCCGGGAAACTGCGGGCCGAACAGCGCGTAACAGATGAAAACGCTGATGATCATCGGTAGAATCCAACCCAGGGTGCGGCGCGCGATGTCAAGCACGAGCACGATCAGGATGCAGCCAAAAAGCATGTCATACCCGTTCGGATTGCCCATGCGGAAGGTCATCTCTTCTACATCGAGCCACTGGATGCCACGCCAGGCAAGACCCAGGTAAAGCGCCGAGGCCACCCCAAGCACCATCAACACCACGTCGAGGTACGGAACGCCGCCCAGACGCATCGCGCCGGTGTTCAGATCGAAGGACGTCTTGGTTTTGACCAGCGGATAAAGGGAATAGGTTAGAATGAACAAACCAGACAGGTGCCAGCCCATGTGCCAGTAATCAGGGGGCAAGGCAAAACCCGCTGTGAGATAGTGGTATATGGCAAAGGTCAGCGCGACATAACGCAGAAACTTGCCAAAAGCAGGGGTAACGTTCCGCGTGGCAGCGCCTTCGTCATATTTTTCTTCGATAGCGGCGAGCTCTTCTTCGGTCAGCTCGCGCACGTCTTCTGCGCGCGGATCGCTCATGGCGTCCCCTCCTGCTCGGGATTGTCCGGACAAATGCGAAACGGGCGGCTAAGCCGCCCGCCATCTGGTGGTTTTACTGAAGCAACCCGGCTTCTTTATAGAACTTCTCCGCTCCGGGGTGCAGCGGAACACCAAGCGCCGAGATGCCGTCCAACGCGGTGTCAGGTGTGATCTGCTTGCCTTTGGCATGGCCATTGTCCAGCAGTTTACGCGTGTTGTCGTTCCACATGGCCTTTGTAATGCCATAGACCAGCTCTTCCGACAGATCAGAGGAGACGACGAGCAAAGCAGACACCGCAGGTGTTTTGACCTCGTAGTCGATGCCCTCGTACACACCCGACGGAATGGCCGAGGGAATGTAGGCTGGAATGATCTCGTTGATCTTGGACAGGTCCGCATCGCTGAAGCTGTGCAGCTCCATGCCTTTTGTTGTGGCCAGTTGCACCATGGCGGAGACAGGCCAGCCCGCAGCATAGAAGTAAGCGTCCAGTTGACCGTCAGCGAGGCGTTCTGCGGATTGCGAGTTGTTCAACTCCGCCTCGTCCATGTTGTCACGAGTGACACCCCACTGTGCAAGCATCATCTCCACGGCCACTTGGGTGCCGGAACCGGCCTGCGCGATACCCACGCGCTTGCCTTCCAGATCGGCAAGGCTGCCAACACTCTGACCTTTCGGCAGGACGAGATGCAGATCTTCCGGGAAGAGATTGGCGACGATCCGCAGCTTCTCATGTGGTTTGCCGTCAAATTTGCCTGCGCCCAAGTACATGGAACGGGTGACATCCGCGGCCGCCAGACCGGCCTCAAGCTCGCCATTCTGAACCGCAGTGTTGTTAAAAACTGAGGCGGTCGTCGATTGCGCGATCGCGATCAATCCCGGCACGCCGCATTGACCACCTTCGTCACACGCCCGCGAACCGGGTGGTGCGGAAATTCCATTGGCAATTGTGCCACCGATCGGAAAGTAGGTACCGCCCGCGCTACCGGTTCCGATCCTGAAGAATGTTGGGTCTTGGGCAAAAGCAGTTCCCGCAGACAGTACAACTGCCGCAGCAACCCCGAAGAGAGTCGAGACGTGTTTCATAGGTATTCCCCGTTGCGTTGACTTCTTGAAAATCGAGTCGTGACACCAGATTACCCGTTGCTCAAATAAAGACAAATTTTAATATATTACCAAAACCAAAGAAAAATTTATGGATCATGTATGAATCTAAACCAGATCTCTGCCTTTCGCGCCGTGATGAATTCCGCCTCTCTGTCCGAAGCCGCCGAGAAACTTGGGCGCACCCAGCCCGCAGTCAGCCTTGCGATCCGCTCGTTGGAAGACTCGTTGGGGATCAAGCTTTTCGAGCGGCGCGGGCGCCAACTGGTCGCGGTCCCGGAGGCGCATTACCTGATGGCAGAGGCCAGCGAAATTCTCGATCGCCTTTCCGCCGTATCGGTCACGATGAAAAGTCTCGTCAACGGGCAGGCCGGCACCCTGAATATCGCCTCGATGCCGGGGCCGTCCACCTTTCTCTTTCCCAAATTCATCAGCGAGGCGGTTGGGGACAGCAAATGCGTGAGGATCTCACTGGCCACACGCACCTCGATGCAAATCCGCGAACTTGCCGCCACACAGAGCTTCGATTTCGGCTTTGCCGATTTGTTGACCGAAGGTCCCGCCGCCGCGACGATCCGGCAGGAGTTGATTACAGCGGACTGCTACTGCGCGATGCACAAGGATCACCCGCTCACAGAAAAAGACTTTGTCACTTGCACCGATCTTGACGGCTTGCCACTGGGTTCGCTGCAGGAGAAACACGCGATCCACCAGCGCACGGTCGAAACGCTGCGCCAGGCCGGAGTGACGGCGAACATGATGGTCGACAGCCAGTATTTCCTCGCCCTTTTGCCCTTTATCAGCTCCGGTCGCTGCCTCTCTATCATGGATCCGCTCACCATGGTCACGGAAAACCGGTTCAACACCACGGACGGCGCGGTCGTCTTTAGGCCCATGAAGGGGTTCTTTCGCTACAACTACGTGGTGCTCTCGCCGCGCTACCGGCCGCTGTCGCAACTGGCCCAACGGGTGCGGGAACGCTGGCTCGGCGAAGTCATCCATCTGCTGGATGAAGGCGGCGCGCGGCCTCAACTCGAAGCAATGGATTAGATCATCGGCGCCAGATCTTCCGTATAGGCAAAGAGTGCTGCCAATCCACCCGTGTGCACAAAGCAGACCCGTGCGCCCCGCGCAATCTCGCCCGTCTGCACCAGCGCGGGGATCGCCGCAAAGCTCTTGGCCGTATAGACCGGATCCAGCATCAGCCCTTCATGGGCGGCCATCATTTGCATGGCCTCCCGCGCCGCCGGTCCCAGGCGGCCATAGCCGGGTGCCAGCGCCCCGTCCCAGATATCAATATCCGCATCCCTGACCGCGGTGGCGTCAGGGCAAAACGCGGCCAGTCGCCCCATGATGCGCCCAATACGCGGTGCCTGCGCATGTTCGTTCCGCCGCACACAACTGCCGATCACCCGCGCCGCACAGCCTGCGCCGCGCAGACCGGCCAGCAAACCCGCATGCGTCGCACCGCTGCCCGACGCCACGACAAAGACATCAAAATCATCCCGCTGCGCCAGTGTTTCCCGTGCGGCATCCACATACCCCAGCGCCCCCAACGGCGGATGATCCTCTGACAGATGAATGATGTATGGTCTACGCCCCTCTGCCTTCAGGAGTTCGGCGCGAGCATGCAAAGCCGCATCCGCCCCTGTCTCATCTTCTCCTTCCGGATAAGACACCACTTCCGCCCCCATCAGCCGGGACAAAAGTACATTGCCTGACGTGTGATACACTTCGGGTTTACCAGCAACACGATGTTCCAATTGCACGACCGGATGCATCCCCTGCGACCGCGCCACGGCAGCGGCCAACCGGGCAAAATTGGACTGCACAGCACCGGTGATCAGAACCGTATCCGCCGCCTCGGCCAAGGCGCTGCCAAAATAATACTCCAGCTGACGCGCCTTGTTGCCACCCAGCGAAGGACCAGCCAGATCGTCACGCTTGACCCAAAGCTCGACGTCGAGATGTGCCGAAAGGCGCGGCAGGTAAACCAGCGGCGTAGGCGCCGAGACAATGGTCAGTTTTTCAGGCATGACAGCATCTCACTTTGCAGGCACAGCGAGGCAAGTACCCTACGACAACCGCAAATGCAAAAGCCCCGCGCCGTCAGAGCGACCGGCAAAGCGCTTTCGCGTAAAAAACGACGTGCCGTCCTAACCGCCCGCCGTGATCGCGCGCCTGCACGGATCCATTTGGCGACAACGCCAGTGCATTGGCACGGCGGGTACTCAACCACTTAAATCGACAAATGTGGCAGCGCCATTTCAACATGAACATGGCTGCGACGCGCCTGATGCCGCATATCGGCGCAGGACAGGCCGCGCAATTGTCGCGCCCCTCGCGCCTCGTCGATCCCACGTTTGCGCACAAACACTGCCCGGTCCGTTACTGTGCCAGCGCAAGGCTTCATTTCATATGTGCAAACCCGTTTGTAGGTGAGCTGCAGGATGGCGTTTCTGGCGTATGCCGAATGCGCGGGCTAGAATGGTGCGCAACAGATGGAGGTACACGGTGGGCAGTATGGTTCTCGCGGTGACAACAGCTCTGGGTAAATACGCAGAGTTTAAAGGCCGGGCGTCAAGGGCGGAATTCTGGTGGTTGGTTCTCGCCATCTTCCTGGTGTCAGTCGTTATCAGACTTATCGAAACCCTCATGATCGCGCCGCTCCTGGGCTTTCAGGTTGGCGATGAAAGAGCAGGGCAACCGCTCAGTTTGATCTTCTCACTGGCAATCTTGCTGCCTGCCATCGCGGTCACTGCGCGCAGGTTGCACGACATCGGCAAAAGCGCATGGTGGCTACTGATCGGATGTGTTCCCGTGGTGGGCGCGATTGCTCTGTTGTGGCTTTGCACCCGACCCAGCGACGCAGCCAATGACTGGGGAGAGCCGAACCCCCTGTATTAAAAAAACCTATGCACTTGATGGGGAAACGCCGATTGGGGGCCAGACCCTCGATCTGTGCTTTGCCCTGTCGCAGACCCGCCAATTACGCTACGCAGGGTTTATGAGCACATTGACCTCTCTTTTCGTCACCCGTCTCTACCGAGCCCATCTTTCGGCGCGGAAACCGGCCATTAATACGTCGGAGCTTGAAGCGTCTTGCTGGTCGATCGCGGAAGACGACGAAGCCGGGCAGGACTGGTGCGAGACCAACGGTTATCCGGGTTATACCAGCTACGCCTCACTGTCAGACCTGCCTTACCGGTTTCCAATTTTTGCCGATCTCGTGAAAACGCTGGACGCCCATGTAGCTGTGTTTGTCGAGGACCTGGAGCTCGATTTGGATGGGCGCGCCCTGACCCTCGAAGATATCTGGATCAACATCCTGCCGACAGGCGGTGTTCACACTTCTCATATTCATCCCCACTCCGTAATCAGCGGTACCACCTATGTGGTCGTGCCTGATGGCGCCAGCGCCATCAAGTTTGAGGACCCTCGTTTGCCGATGATGATGGCCGCGCCAACACGCTCCAAAGATGCCCGTGTCGACATGCGCAGCTTTCACTATGAGGCACCGCAAGCCGGGGACGTCCTCCTGTGGGAGAGCTGGCTGCGCCACGAGGTGCCAGTGAACATGTCAGATGACGAACGCATCAGCGTGAGCTTCAACTACAGCTGGAACTGAAGCAAAAGGCTTACCTAAAAACGATACGAAATACCAATCGCCGGACCCGACTGCTCGAAACTGTAGTCCACACCATCGCCGTCGTTCTCAACATTCATATAGCGATACCCGATGCGCGCGACCCAGTTCTCTGTAAACGCATAATTGAAGGTCAGCGTCAGCTGATATGTTTCGCGATCGCTGACGAAACTGCCATAGTCCAGGTTCAGTGTGGAACTCCACGCATCCGACAACTCAAAGCCGGCGTTCAACGATATCACAGGGTCAGTCCAGTCATCTCCAACGGTGGTCTGTCGGCCCGGAAGTGCACCAGGGGTCAGTGTAACAGTCGTATCAATGTCAAAGTACCTGAATCCGGCCCCGACATCGATGAACGCTGCTGGCGTTTCATGCACTCTGTACAAGGCATAGCCACTGATCACCAAAGGTGTCACATCAGCGACAACGCCAGAAAAGGCAGCGCCTGGCGTTCCACCGTCCAGTGACACATCCGTATACATGAAATCGGCGATGAACGTCCATTTCCCATTGGATGCGTTGAAGGCACCCATGAAAGCACCTTCCAGGTTTTCCAGCGCATCGGAAAAGGACAGTATGGCTTCATTGCCATTCACGGTCTGGGTCGTTTCGGCCGTGAAAAGATAAACTGTTGCCTGGTATTTCCAGTCGTTTTCCTGAGCCAAAGCCGGCGCTGAGGCACCGGCTACAAGAGCAGCCAGTGCCACTGTTTTGTGCCATCGCATAACTATTGCTCCCAAGTTCTTTGTGCAATCAGACGGTAACCGATGCCGCTATTTCTGCAAGGTATCGAAACTGTGCAGCTTCTGCTTGATGCCTCCAAACAACAAAAAAGCTCCCTCCGCCGAAGCAGAGAGAGCAAATACTTTTG
>JBCCXN010000008.1:0-191950 GCA_039191495.1 Pseudomonadota bacterium
ACGACATCTGTGCCGCGAAACCAGCCCACCGGCGCGCGCGCAACGGATGGTCCGGCTTCTATCCATCCGTTGTTCTCGCCAAAAACATAATACGGCTGAAACGCTGGAACGTCCTCGATAACACTGCCGTCAACCGCAGCGTAAAGCGGTGCCGAAGGACGTGTGAGCACGCGCTGATAAACCGTGTTCGTGCCCTCTACCAACAAGGGTTGCGCGACCGATGGCAGCGCACAAACCGACAGAAGAAAACTCAGGATCAAGGAAATCCGCAATACCATGGAACGCTCCCTACTCACTGCAATGATCCGCGAACGCGCCCTGCACGAGCGTGTCACTCATGCCAGACATGCGTGCGCAAAGCGTTTTCAGCCTCTCTGGTGCTTCGTCAGAGCCTGCCTCCACCGCACGTGCATAGTACTCAGCCGCTGTTGCCGGCACGTCACCAAAAGTGAATCCTATCTGGTCTTCCAGTTCGGAGTCCGTCACCTGATCGTCGTAGACTGTGCCAAAAAGCAGCAGCGCGGTTGCATCACCATTGCCAACGGCGCTTTCGACCAGCCCTAAGGTAACGTCCGCGGAGGCTTCCGGTCCGCATAAGCGCAACGCGTCCAGCTGTGCGGGAAACCCGTCTAACGCACGTAAGGCTTCTGCCGAACAGGGTTCTGCCGATTGTGCGACGGGCGTAGCAGTTGACTGCGGCTGTGCGACCGGTTCAGTGTCCTCATCCGATTGGGCGATATACCAATACGCCGCGCCACCCAGCGCCAACAGCGCAACTAACGCCGCAACCAAAAACCCTCTCTTACCGCCGTCCGGCACCGGCTCTGGCTGTGGCTCGAACTCTGGCTCGTTCGGCGTTTCCGTTTCGGGCACCATTTCAGGTTCCGGTTCAGCGATTTTCGCTTTCAACGCACTTTCCGGTGGTCTTGCCGTCTCGCCGGCCGTCAGAATACCGCCAATCCGTGCGGCACCGGGTGCGGGTGCCACTTCATCCGGCCATGAGACGTCTTGAGAAACGTCGCCGACCCAGATTTTGACGTTTGCATATTCCTCGATCTGATTAACGATCTCTGGACCGATAACGATCCGCGCGTCGCCGGCGGAACGATCGATCGAGTAAGGCCCGAACATGACCTTGTTCGGCTGCCATCCGGCTTCTCCAAGAAAGCGCTCGGAGTAATTGTCAAACACCGCCACCTGCGTGCTTTCTCCTGCAATCGCGTTATCGGCCAGCCGCAACTGCGCGTAGCCGCCACGGGGGTGTTTGGGATCTGATTTGACTTCAATCACAAAACGTTCTCCGTTGTCTCACAGGGTCTATACAGTTGCGCCGCCTTCCAACCCTTGCACGATACGGCCAATTGCCAAGTTCTGTTCGATATTGATTTCTCCGGCGTCTCCGTCCTTGGCGTTGCCAATGCAGAGCGCTTCGAGCATGTAGACCCAATCCGTCCAAGTCTCTTCAGCCGTGGCGCGTTGATCCTGCGGCAGATCAAACGCACTGTCCGAAGTCGCGCGTGTAGAGAACGCGGTGCGGGTCGTGCCGTCATGGGCTTCGATCACAGGAAGGTCCTTTTCGACCATCTTTTCGGCCCCAAGAGCGTAAATGAAACGGTTGATGGTTTCCGCGCAAACGATTGCTGCGGGCGGCGCTTGCTTGTCGACCGTGAGACCGTAATCGATGGACTTCAGCAATGCGGTCATATCCTCCGAGACGCTAATGCGGCGGAACCCATGAACCAGTTCACGCACCAGATTTGCAGCGGCGTCCTCTGTCAGGCTGAACACAGATAAACGATCGGAATCGGTACGAAAAGCGCCAAGATGTTCAAGCCAGATGTCGATCGCCGTTGTCGCCTGAAACTCTTCGGACGTCATTGTGCGAATGCCACCGTTCGTCGGCACCGGGCCGGACGTTTCAGAGCCTCCATTGGATGATGCGGGCCGCGCTGGACGGCCTGGTCGAGCGGGCCTGGAGCCACCTCCGGGGCGCGCAGGCGACGCCGGGCGGTCAGAGCCCGTTTCGATGGCCGACGCCCCAACGGCCTGGCTGATCCGGATGGAACTGGGCACGCGTGATATTCGGTCTTCTATCGCATCCTGATCAACACAAAGTGCATTTACGAACGCACCGAACCTGTGGCTTTGCAAAGTCAGTTCCAGACAGTCGATGATCTCGGCGGCAGCGACACGCTTTTCTTCGATACGCGCCTCGACATCATCAGACACATGAAGATCGCGCAACTCACCGAGAATATCGCCTGTCATCTTGTCCAGCTGAGCTGATATCTGCGCCAGTTTGCTTTGCGGTTTGCAAACCTTGGTCAGTTCGCGGGTCAGGTAGCCAACGCCACCGTCATTCAAGGTAAGTGCTGCGTCCCAAGCCACTTCGGGTTCACGGAAATGCGCCTTAACCGCATCCGTCGACAGACATCCCTGCTTAAGCTCTGCCACCCGATCCTGCTTTTCCGGGCGGATCTCCTGTTCGGTCTCGTCGTCATTGTAATTGATCAGCCCTTCGACAAAATAATTCGGATTGCGCAGCCAATAACAATTGTTGAAAGGCTGGCCGGGCGCCCATTTTTGCACCCAACTGTCCGACAGTTTGCCAAAACCATCCACTAGACTGGCTTTCATCCTTCGTTCAAACCGTTCTGTCGGAGATCCACCCGATGCACTTTCGCCCAGATGCTTGTCGAACTTCGTAAGAACAAAGAACAAGATACAGTCACTCCCGGCACGCTGTTCAGGCGTCACGCCGTGTGTCATACCAATCCAGTTTTCCACGAGCCCGGGCAAGCTGACAGTGTCCATGTTACTGTCCGGCACGCAAAGCAACATCGAGGTGATTTCCTGATTGGCCACATAGCGGTCGAAGAGATACGCAACCTTGCCACGCAATAGCATGTTCGGCACGCCTTCTTCGGGGTTTTCCAGCGTTTTGGACAGCGGTAATTCGAAACGGTTGCGCGCGCCCGGAAAATCCAAAAGATCGGTGTCAGCGAAAAACTCAGACGGTTGCTCGGCCATTGGAAACACCAGTTCCGCCGCCAGAGCGCAGAGGATAGCACGGTTCATCTGCGCCGTTGTGCCGCTGGCAGTACGGACATCGAGCAAGTCTTCGCTTTCGGGCCGAAACAGACCGCTGAGCGTGTTGACGTCGATGATGGATGTCTCACGCGGCTGCAGTGCATCCAGCGGGACATAAAGCTCTTCTGCGTGGTCGATGAGTGTCAGAGCGGACGATAGCTTTATGTAGAGATCCGTAAGCGGTTGATACCCCCCCCAAAGGATCGATAAGAACGCGCCCCGGTCGACCACCGACATTCTTGGCGCAAGGCTGGCGGCTTCGTCCCAAAATCCGCGCAAGTGACTGGCGTAGGCAACTTTGCCAAACGTGTTTTCGACGTATTCCGCGATCTCATAGACTTCTTCAAAGCTCAGTCCCGGAACCTCTCCCGCGCCCGCGTTGCCCGCGTGGGTCGCAAAATGCGCTTCGAGATCCTCGCTCTCAGGCGGGGCTTCGGACTGATCCCCATCCTCGAAAAAACTGTTGATGATCGTGCGTGCGATATCGGCTTCACTCAGCAAATTGAGCTGGATCGGAAAGCCGTCCGGCGTCGGGTTTTTTGTCATGGTGAAGCGTGTCACGAGCCCGGTTGACTCGCCATCACCGGCCGGATTGACCTGACTAATATAATCGAGCTGCCCGCCCGGACCGTTGAAATCCGCCGCCAGCCGCCCATTCTGAGGGCGCGCAAGAACGGACACCAGAAACGACTTACCTGCCTGACTTGGGCCGAAAACACTGACGGACATGTTTGTCCCAGCCGACCGGCTCAGACGGTCCGCACGCCGCGCTCCACGACGCAGCAACTTGGTCAGGGTTTTGTGCTTCGGTCCAACGGTCTCGGCATTTTCCGGATCATTGACCCAGGTCAGCGCATCCCGTGTCAACCGCGCAACTTCACTGCATCGGTTTGCCAGTGGATTGGGTTCAGCCATAACAGTATACCACGTTCGTTTTGCGCGTTAAGCCGGTCATATGTTGTATACTCCGGTATCGATCCAGTACTCGTCGTCAAAACCAAGAGTTTGAAGCTTCAATGAAACGTCGCTGGTTTTCATTTCGTCACCATCGCCATCCAGTAATTCGACGATTTTAAACGCCTCACGCAAGCTTTCCCGACGTAGTTTTGCCACCGACGTTTGCGCATCATCGTCATCACCCTCGTCTTTTTCGAGCGTTACTTCGATGGGTGACGGGCGACCCTGAGCGCCAGCATTGGCAAAATCGAGCCGGAACAGAGGCGTTGTTGTCCATCTTTCCAGATCAAGCTGACGTGAACCGATATGTACCGGGGAAAACATCTTCAGGGTTGCGGTCTGGTCTCCGGAACGTCCTTTTTTGTCGAGATCAATGTCCGAGAAAAGAACGCGATCCCGCACAATCTGCCCATTTCTGTCCATTTCGCCGATGAAACGGGCCGTGGATTGCATCTGGAAAGCTTCTGTAGTGACTTTGAAGTTCGGTATTCGGCTTTCCGACAGCGCAATAAGCATGCCGCCAACAGCGACGGTAGATTTTGGGTCACCGATCCGTTGCGTGATCGAGTCGCGGAACGGATACCAGCGTCCTGTCTTATATTTGTGCATCGAAATCAGGCGGTGCGGCGGCACGATCAACATTTCTTCGACGATGGAACGCACGGCAGGCAGCCGTGACGGACGACCCGTCAGCAACACAATGTCACAGCCCAGATGGTCAATGACCTCCGACATGTTGCTTAGAACTTTCTGAAACACCTCGCGCGAGATTGCGTCGACATCCTCTCGCGAGGTGCTCAGCACCATGTCTGCAAGATGCCAGCCTTCCGCACCACATTCCGCCGCTGCGCGTTCCAGATAGCCCAGCACTTCGGGCGACGTGTATTCCTCGGGTTCGGTATCAGAAGCGGGCTCTTCGGGCACTTCAAATCCCAAAACCGAGGACGGATGCAGATCAATACGTTCGAATTCTTCTGAGCCTTCCGATTGGGCGAGGATCGCTTCCGCCAACGGGATGAGAACACGTACCGAAAACTGCCGGCGTCTTTGCACAGCCTGCTGGTCCTGCCCGCCGCGGTCGCCGCCGAACAGTTCGCGCATCTTTTCGGCCACATATCGTCCGCCAGACTGCTCGATACTCTCCTGAAGGCGAGGAATAACAATCGCACTGACCACGCGGTGCACCAGATCGTCACCCGCGACGCGAAAACCCTCGCGGAACGTCTGTTCAGGGTGCAGAACTCGGTTCGCCTCTCCGCGATATGTCGTAATCATCAAATCCGTGGTGCCACCGCCTATGTCGATGCAAGCGAGACGCAACATTGGCTCCGGCGCGGCCATGTCCGCCATCTGGCGTTCCTTGCCTTTCAAGCGCAAAAAGGTATCGATGCGGCCTTCGAACTTCTGGGTCAATTCGCTGTAAAGATAGACAAGTTGCGTACAGCTGGCTTCATCCCACTCGATGATAAGCTCCGGTCGCCGCGAAATTGTACTGTCGCCTTCACCAATTCCCAGCATCGACCAGACCAATTGCAACGCGCCCGCAGTTCGGGACCGCATTATTGCCTGCTCTTGGATGGACGTCGCCGTCGGCAGGCTAAGGATGATACGGTTCAAGCGCCGTGGAAGGTCGCTTTGCGCACGGCGCGCACGCGAGGCAGGATCGTTCACTTGAATCAGAGCATGCGCGATGATCTCAGCCAGCATGAAGCCATAGAGCGATGACCGCGAAAACTGGGGACGAATCGCGGGTGTCAGACTTGCCGACCCGGCAGGGCGCAATCCGGTTTTAATGTCGCCGCGCAGTTGCTCCAAAACATCTCCTGCCTCATTCAAATGTCGCATTGCTGCGCGCACTGCTTTGGGCAGGTTGTTTGGATCGAAGTGATTGTGAAAGCGCCAGTCCTGCGAAACCGCCGCATCGTCCCAAAGATATCGTTTCGGCGACGACAGGCCCGAAATCGTTTCCGTGCCTTCCTCGCCCTGTACCAGCCGAACGGCTTCGGGCCCCAAGCGCACAAAGCTGGGCCACAAGAAACTGTTGCGCCGACCTGAGCGGCTGGCAAACCTCTCATCGCCAAGGCGAAGTTCGGCAAATTCGACCCGGCTCTCAAAAAGCCCGGAGTACATGAACTCCGGTCGCGACAGGTCCCGAATTTCCAACGGGAAGGACCGGGCAAGATCGACGCGGCTTTCTCCAGCAAACTGTTCGATCAGAATGCCACATGTGCGGCTGTTTCCTATGTCAAGAACCAGGTCCACAGACACAGGCGTCACGGCATCACGCTCTGCCACCGTGTTCACAAAACGGATTTTCGGCGGTTTCACCGCCTTCTGAACAAGAGCTAGATAGGCAAGGTAGCGTGCCCAATGCTCAAACTGATGCGGGAGGTTTTCTTCAAGAATTGTCCGGCCCGGGCGTTCCGCGCGCTTGAAACTCATAAAGAGTTCTTTCAGCCAGTCCGATACCCACAGCTGCAAGTCCACGAGCGGACCATCCTCGGATTGTTCTAGACGGCGCAGGAACCAATCCATATGTGCGGGCTCTGATACCAGCCGAAAATCACGGGGCTTTTCCGCGTCGGCGACCTCTGGTGCAATGTAGTGGTCCGGCTGACCTTCTGGTACGAGGTTGGTGTCCAGAGCAAGCTGCACGCGATGCGTATGACCGGTTTCTGCATCCGGTGTTTCCAGCTCGACAACGCGCATGCGCGCCCACGACGACGGCCCCGGATCAAACCGTTCCTCACCACTGGGACCCCGCTGATTTTTCATCCGCAGAACAGGAACGGGGACCCATTTCTCAAGAAAAGGCTCAAGTGCGGCCACGGCGCGGACGGAATAAGCGTCGTCGGTATCAAGTGATGCCTCGAGAACAGGCATGTCGCGCTCTTCATTGCCGCTTAGCGGGATCAGCGTACGCTCCACCTCACCCGCCTCCTCGCGTGTCACACGTTCAATGAATTTCGAGGCCTTTATCTCCAGCGTGTCAAAATTGAAGCCGAAGTCCAGCATTTGGATGCCACTGTAGGGGACAAGTGCGATTTCCTCACCGAAATCCACGAGGTGCTTGAGCTCACCGACACGTTCTTCAATCATCGTTTTCCCCCGTACCGGTACACATATTGCCAGTTTTGGTTGCTTGCGGAAACTGTGCCTTTTTGTGTTGTCACGCGATCACCCTCGCGCACCTGAAGCGTGAACTGAACAGGGTCCGAGCCTTCCCTCTGGCGATACAGGTTCACCCGAACCCTGTAATCCCCCGCAAGCGGATTTGTGAAGTATGTGTTTTCCACCGGATTTGGCACAACCTGAAAGCCGTTCATGTCCAAGTCCATGATGCCATTGCAGCGCGCCTTGTCGAGAAAGAAAAGCGTTTCTCCACGGGGGCATGTGGTGTGCATGTCCAGATCATCCGTCCCTTCCCAGATCAGAGTAAAAGACAAGTCACCGCGAGTCGCGCCTGCTGCTTCGGCGCGGTTGTCCACTTCTGGGTCAATCGGCAGGCTGGGTTGGATACCTTCGGGTGGTGCAAGCGTTTGCGGATCCGGTATCGGCAGCAACGCGAAATCCGGCTGGCACAATCTGTCTTTCATGGCGATTTCTTTTTGCGCCAGCGCGATCTGATCCTCCAGCAGTGCGCGGTCTTCGGCAATGCTGTCCGGTATTGGTTCGGCGCGCGCGCAGGTATCGGGCAACCAAGGCAGTCGCAACGCGCAAGGCTCAACCAGCAGTGCGATAATGGCAGCGATGACCAACGCGAGCAGCGCCCACCCGAGCCACACAAGCCACCACCAGACCGGACTCACACCAGTTGCCACGGGCGCAACCCTCTTGGCGGCAGTGATCGGTGGCTGTGGCACGTACCCCGGACGTTTTTCTGGTACACGTCGGTCCATGCCTGTCAGCACACCGCGCACGGCGCGCTGTTCGTCCAGGGTCCAGGCCCAATTGACAAGGACAGGTTGTGGGTCGCTCCCATCTTCAGACACAACGACGAAAACGGAAGCTTCGTCCGGCACCTCTAGAGCGTTGGCGAGGGCCTCTCCAAGTCGCTGGTCTTCGGGCAGTTTTGATGCAAGCAACGCCTCTGCCTCGGCTTTCACGTCACCCACCAAGAGTGCCAACCGGTCGCGAACTTGCTCCGTGTCTTCCACCCGCGCAAGAGGAAGGGCCTTGCCGTTCACTGGCGCGTACCAATCAAAACGGTCACCATATTGCGTGGCGACGGGTTCGGCGAAAAGGGCCGCGTGCTCGTCGCCCAGCCGATCACGCACAGTGTCGCTGACCAACTCGTAGGATCGCTGCGGCGCGGTACCGAGCGGCTTTAGGCCCTCAGTCGACGTGTTGGTGAGAAAGGCGTTGATCATTCCCTTACGCCGCTATCTGTCGGACGCTACAGGTGCAGCTGTGGGGCGGGCCACCAGAGGAGCGCAGTCCTGGCCAGAGACGTCAGCCCCCGCCGGAGTATCAGCAAGAAATGCAAGCAGGTCGTCCGTAGCCAGTGCAAAGTTGAGGTTGCGCAAAGGTCCCTGCACGACAAAGGTGTTCACACCTACAACACGACCGCACATATCAATCAGCGGGCCCCCGGAGTTGCCTTTAGAAATTGGGGCGGAATGTACGACGGCGTTGGTTGTCGCCGACAAAGCCTGTTCCGTGTTGACCGTGCCATCGGTGACCGTCAGTTCCGGCACGGCCGCAATATTGCCTTCGCGCAGCGCCTTGAATTGAGCATCCGTACGCAACAAGTCGCCGGGATACCCCGCCGCAATCACAGACTGAAGTCGCATTGATGCGTCGCTCTGGCGGAGCGTGTAAAACGGCTGATCAACGCCCGTCACTCGCAACAATGCAAAGTCGGCCCCAACTTCGCGCATTGGCCCGAAGGTTTTGAGCACTTCAACTCGCTTGAGCTCGCCCAAAGACTTGTTGGTCACAAAAATGTTGTCCGCGGTAGCGTTTTCGATGACGTGGAAATTCGTCACCATCAGGTCCGACGCCACGAAGAATCCGGTCCCGGCTGACATGCCTTGTGCCGTGCCCACCAGAACCATCGCCGTGCGGGCATCAATATGGTCCAGCAAAGTCGCCGTATCGCCCTGCCCTTGCAGCCGGACACGTTCGGGCGCAGGGGGCAGCGTCGGTGTTGTATCGGCCGAAACGATCTGTCCACCCTGCTGGACGCCCTGGCCAAGCTCCGGCGGCAAAAGGCCCTCCATCGTCAGCCCGTCCGGCATCAAAAGTGTGCCGTCTGCACGACAAACAGCGCCGTTCATGGCTTCGTTGAGGTTCGCCAGCCGCAATTCCAGAGCACGGTTGACTTCGCGGGCGGCGCGCAACGCGGCTTCATCAACCACAACCGGCTGTGCGCCATCATCGGCAAAAATGCGATTTCCTGGCATGAGCAGCCAAACCAGAATGCCACCGAACAGACCGAGCAACAAAACCAGCGGCAGCCATGCGAGCAGGGGCACACGACCGCGAGGTGGCGGTGGCGGCGTCTTGATCTCTTCACCGGATGCATGTTCGGCAGGCCTGGCTGCGTCCGGCGCTATCGGTTGCGGCGTGACAGCGCTTGCCGCCACGCTGGCAACGGGTGGCACTGCAGCATCGGCAGCCACTCTGGCTTCCTGGCGCGTTGCGCGATCCGATTCCGAAAGTGGTGGAGCGGCCTCCATCGGCAGGTGCGTTCCAAGGGTGCGGGCATAGTGCGCGGCGCGCGATGTCGGATCGCTGCCCTCGGACGGCGTCAGGCCCCAGTTCACGAGAACCGGCTCACCATCGACCGACCAGATATCGCTGGTAGCGCCAATGTAGAGCGCTGCGGAAACCAGCGGACCAATCTCGGGATCATCAATCAGGGAATGCAGCACCTCCAGTCGGGACGTTAGGCGCGCACCCACCTCGCTCTGGCCCGCAGGATCGAGCTTGGACAATGGCACACCCTGCCCTGTCCTGTCGCTGTACCAGGAAACCGTTGCCGCCGCCTGATCATTGCCTTTGCTGATCAAAGGTTCCGCAAAGAGCTTGGCGACGTCCGGCCCCGATTTGGCGGAAAGCTGCGCAAAAAGAGTGTCGTATTGGTCGACTGCCGCTGAACCTGAAACGTCGATGCAGCGCGCAAGGTCGATGCGGGATTTGGTTAAAAAGTGTTCGGCCATCCAAGGCTCCAAATGCATGAGCGCATGCTACGCGCTAAATACAACAACCAGGCCGCGACACAGCCAGACGAAAAAAGTCGGACGCGCAAAGAGCAAGAAAATCAGCGATATACTCGCCGTGTGCTCCCCACGTCATTTTCTAAAGCAAGTTAACGGTATAAGAAAATTCGCGTCAATCATCCTCGTGACCGCTCGCCCGATTGAAACAGCATGCACATAGCCGCACGCTCTTTTTTTTGCCACTTATGAAGCCAGGATTCGCGATCAGATAGCGATAACGTTGGGATCAAAGCGCATTCGAAACAGTCCAATTTTACTTCATTCGAACTTCAATTCGACGTCATTAGGGAAATAAACCGTGCAGCTTCTGGGCGAATCTGGTTTAATCGCGGAGATTAAAACGAGTTTTTATCAGGGTTTGGGCTATGAAAAAGCGAAATGGAATTTCGGCGATCGTCGCGGCAGCGATGGTAATGACCTCCACCGCAGCCATGGCGGACAACAATGCTGCGGCCTTCGCAGTTGGCGCCGCCGTCGGCGCGCTGATCAATAATCAGGTCAACAAAAACAAACAACAGCAAGTCAGGCGTTCGACAACGCAACAACGCAGCACCTACAGCCAGAACAGCTATCAGCGGCAGCAAAATCGCGAAGTGCAGTCGGCACTGAACTCTTTTGGTTTTCCTGTTGGAACGGTTGACGGTGCGCTGGGAAAGAGATCGCGTTCAGCGATTGCGAATTATCAGTCCTACATGGGGTGGCAACCCACCGGCTATCTGGACGACTATCAGCGTCAGAACCTGGTCGGATCCATGCAGCGCATGCAAGCGGGAGGGGGTCAAGCCTATCCCAAGGTTGTGGCAAACGAAGGCACGAAAGGTCTGCTGAAAGCGTTTAACGACCCGACGTATGCCAACAAGTACAACGATACTGGTGTTCAGACGGCCTCTTTGCAGGATAACGGCGCAGTTGCCCGCAACAATGTGGCCGCAGGTGCCACCGCACCGACAGTTGCGAGCGCGCAGCAACCCACTACGTTTGCCCCCCTTGACCTGTCGCTTGGTCAGGCACCGACATCTATGGCAAGCCATTGCGAGTTGGTGACAGGCATGACGCAGGCCAATCAGGGTGTTGTGCTTGCGAACAACGTGACGGATCCGGAACAAGCACTCGGAGAGCAGTTCTGCGAAGCGCGCGCCTTTGCGATTACGCAAAGCCAAGGTGTTTTGGCACAGGCTCGACAGACAGAAGACCAGGTCGCCACATCCTGCGGTCAAATCGCAACGGCCATGCAGCCTGCGTCCTCTCAGATCGGCACCAAAGACGTAAAACTGGTGGCGACGTCGGCGCAGCAGATCGCGAATGGTATTTTCAACAATGACATGAACACCGCTGCGGCCTACGGGCAGATTTGTCTTGGTATGGGCTACCGTCAGGACGATGCGGCCATGGCGCTCGGTGGTGCGACTGTTCTACTGGCAACCGGCCAGATGCCATATGCCGAGGTGATGGGTCACCACCTGCGGTGGGGTTTCGGAACGACGGCATCTGCAGACGCGTCAAACGCATGGTATGAAACCGCCATCGTCTCAATGGAGCAGGGCGCGCAACCCGTTTTTGTGCCAAGCAAAACAGCCGAGCGAAATGCAATCATCAAAGCCTCCATCGCGGCGCCGGTGGCGACTGCACCGGTTGCGGCTGCAACAGGTGGCGGACTGAGCTTGCCGGCGCTCAACCTCGGCAACAACTGATAACCTCGGGGTCATAACCCTTCACCTGAGGACCGGTCGTGTACCGGTCCTCTTTTTGTGCGCGCACATATCATGTGCAGCCACGCCACTTTGCAATCGCAAGCCCGACGCTTATGTGGCCCGCAACAATCAAGGAGATGACCAATGGCTGACCTGTCTGTTTTCCCGATTACCCAAAAGTGGCCCGCTCAAGATCCCAATGTGCTGCAGTTGTATTCTTTTCCGACCCCAAACGGCGTTAAGGCCTCTATCGCACTGGAGGAGATGCGTATTCCATATGAGGCTCACCGCGTGACACTGGCGGACGCGGATGTCAAAAGCCCGGAATTCCTTTCGCTGAACCCCAACAACAAAATTCCTGCGATTCTCGACCCTAATGGTCCCGATGGCGCACCCATAGCTCTATTCGAAAGCGGTGCGATCCTGATCTATCTGGCCGAAAAATCCGGAAAACTGATTGGATCGAACGCACGCGAGAAAGCCGAAGTCATCCAGTGGCTCATGTTCCAAATGGGTGGCGTCGGCCCAATGTTCGGACAACTCGGTTTCTTCTACAAATTCGCGGGATCGGAATACGACGACAAGCGACCTCAGCAGCGCTATGTGGCAGAGGCCACAAGGCTACTTGGTGTGGTGGACGGCGTTCTCGAAGGCAAGGAATGGATCGCCGGCGACTTTTCAATAGCGGACATCGCACTAGCGCCTTGGTTGAATGCGCTTGAGTTTTACGGTGCAAAAGATGCGGTTGGGTACTCCGATCACCTCAATGTGGCGTCCTACGTTGAGCGTTTTTTTGCGCGCCCTGCGGTTCAGAAAGCTCGTAACATCCCACCACGAGAGGGTTGAAGCTGCTCAGGCAGGAAGCTTTCCGGTCAGAACGTATCGTAGAATCTCAACGACCTGTTTTGGTTCCTGCGTGACAGCAAGGGCTGCCGCATCGACCTCTTTCAAAGCATGGGCATGATCCGGCCCATGCAAAATGATCAGCGACTTGCCGAGGGCAGAGGCGTATCCGGCATCGAATGCTGCATTCCACTGTTTGTATTTGTCCCCGAAACGGACGACCACGATATCTGCATCCCCGATTTCTTTGCGCGTGCGGATGGCGTTGACCATAGCGCCTTTGTGATCGTGCCAATACTTGTTGGGTTCATTACCAAGAATGGCAACGCCGCAGTCGTCGCTGGCCGCATGGTCCGTGACAGGGATATGAAAACTGACATCCAGATCGTCTGCCCCGGCGATGATCTGCTCGCGCCAATCTGTGTGTATTTCGCCGGACAGATAAACCTTCAGCGGCATAAATCGTTCTCCTTTTTGATCATCGAGACGGGCAATCCGTACGCTGCTGCCCATCCAGCTAGAGCATCGAGCCCAAATGTCCGGCCGCATTATCAGCCGCGCAGCGTTCCACCGGTGGCTTTGGTCACCTTTTCGACAATCTTGGAGCTTACAGCGTCGATGTCCTTGTCCGTAAGCGTCTGCGTTCTGGGCTGCATCCGCACAGTCAGTGCCAACGACTTCTTACCGTCGCCCAGTGCGCCACCGATGAACTCATCAAAGACCCTGACATCCTCGATAAGCGCCTTGTCTGCGCCCATAGCTGCATTGACGAGCGTCAAGGCCTCTACATCTGCGTCAACCACAAAGGCAAAGTCACGTTCGACCGACTGAAGATCGCTGATCTGGAGGGCTGCACGTGTAGAGCCGGACTTGCGCGGTTGCGGCACCTCGGCAGGCCAAATCGTGAAACCCATTGCGGGACCTTTTACATCCATTCCTGCCAGCACTTTGGGGTGTATCTCGCCAAAGACGCCAAGTATCTTCTTGGGGCCAAGACAGATCGTTCCGTGGCGACCCGGATGCCACCAAGGCGCCGCGCCGCGCATGATCTGGACTTTCGCCGGCGCACCGATTGCAGCAAGCACAGCCTCCGCATCCGCTTTGGCATCAAAAATGTCAACCGGACGCGATGCGCCGTGCACGTCCTTGGGACCGGTCCGCCCCACCAACAAGCCACTGACCAACAGATGCTGCTCGCCAGGTTCGCCGCCGTGAAACGCGGGGCCCACTTCGAACAGCGCGATATCCGCAAACCCGCGGGCCTGATTGCGCGCGGCAGCTTGCAACAGACCCGGCAACAAAGACGGACGCATGTGGCTCATATCGGTGCTGATCGGGTTTTCAAGACGCGTTGAGTCTTCACCCCCGCCAAACAGCCGCGCGCTTGTCTGATCAATAAAGCTGTAGGTCACACATTCGCTGTACCCGAGCGCCGCGCAAGTCCGTCGCGCAATGGCTTCGCGTTTTTGCAGCGGCAGCAGAATCGGACGCGGCACGCCGTCTGACAAACGGGGCAAGGGGATGCCTTTCAGTTTTGTTAGCGAGGCAATACGGGCCACCTCCTCCACAAGATCGGCCTCGCCCATGACGTCCGGACGCCAGCTGGGCACATGCGCCATGTTGCCTTCAAGACGGAAACCCAGCGCGGTGAGCGTTTGCCGCTGCTCGCTTTCGGGAATCTCCATACCGACCAAAGACCGCACGCGGGCCGGATCAAGCGCATAGGCACGGCTGGTGTCGGGGATTTTACCCGCAACCACGACGTCCGAGGCTTCGCCACCCGCGTATTCAAGGATCATTCGTGTTGCATGCTCGATACCGTACGCCGTCCATTCCGGATCGATCCCCCGTTCAAAACGATACCGTGCGTCCGAATTGATCTTGAGCGCGCGGCCGGTATAGGCGGTGCGGACGGGATCAAAATAAGCCGCCTCAATGAAAACGTTTGTCGTCTCACTCGTGCAGCCGGACGGCAAACCACCCATCACACCGGCGATGCTCTCCACATGTTCAGCGTCAGAAATCAGCGTCATGTCCGGCGCAAAAGTGTATTCTTTCTCATCCAGTCCGACCAGCGTCTCACCGCCCTTGGCACGATGCACCCGCAACTCACTGCCCGCAATTTTGTCTGCGTCGAAAACATGCAACGGGCGGTTGCGATCGTAGGTGAAGAAGTTGGTGACATCGACCAGAAACGAGATCGGACGCAAACCGATGGCGCGCAATCGGTCCTGCAACCAGTCAGGACTCGGACCATTTTTGACGCCACGGATGACCCGCCCGTAAAACACAGGGCACTGGTCAAGCGTGTCTTCGTCGATGCTCACGGTCACCGGGCAAGGAAAACTGCCTTCGACCGCATCCACACCTCCCGATTTAAGCGTACCCAGACCACGGGCGGCGAGATCCCGGGCAATGCCCCGCACACCCAACGCATCAGGGCGGTTCGGCGTAATCGCGATTTCGATCACCGGATCGACTTTGGCCGGATCGTTTTGCGCCAGCCAACTGACAAAGGACTGTCCCACCTCTCCAGACGGCAATTCGATGATACCGTCATGCTCGTCAGACAACTCCATCTCGCGCTCGGACGCCATCATGCCGAAGCTGTCGATACCACGGATCTTGCCCACACCAATGGTCGTGTCGATCCCCGGCACATAGACACCGGGTTTGGCCACGACTACGGTGATCCCCTGACGCGCGTTGGGCGCGCCGCAGATAATCTGCTTCAAGCCCTCATCCGTTTCGACCTGGCAGACACGCAGACGATCCGCGTCTGGGTGCTTTTCCGCGGATTTGACATGGCCAATTGTAAAATCCCGCAACCGCGCGGCACGGTCTTCGACCTCCTCGACCTCAAGGCCAAGGTCCGTCAATGCCTCCAGAATTTCTTCCAGTGTGGCAGTTGTATCCAGATGGTCTTTCAACCAGGACAGCGTGAATTTCATGGGTCTTCACCGGGTCTGTTCGTTCTGGCGCCCTGATAGACCAAAGCTGGCGGAGGGGAAAGACATTGCGCGGTCTTTGATGCGGCTTAAGGGTAGGACGGCGGCAGACCCAGTATCTCGTCGAGTTGCCGCGCGATCCACCCGTGTGGAATGAAGTGGCCACCGGGATGCAGGTCGAGCGTGACGCTGCCGCCCGTGCAGTTCCAAACCGTGCGTTCAAACGTCAGAAAGTCGCGCGCTTGCCATGGTTCTCTCAGCTCGCCCATCTGGCAGCCGTATTTCGCGCGCCACAACACGACCGGATATGTTGTGTCGCCACCCGGTCCCATCGGAAAGTCCATTACCCTGTCTTTCAGCCCGTGAACGTGACGCACCTGTCCTGGTGCTTGTGGGCAAACTTCCGTCTGTTTGAGCGAGCCTGCAACAGCCAATAACGCGGAAACGCCGTCACCGTTCTGGCACACATAGCGCCACGCCATGGCTGAGCCGAAAGAGTAACCGGATACAAAGATGCGTTCACGATCTATGGGATAGTGTCGCGCGACGTCTTCCAGCACGGACGCCGCAAACGGTACATCTTCGGTCTCGTTGCCCCAGAAGTTCCACGTCTTGCGGATGCCATTCGGAGCGACCAGAAGGACACCACGCTTTCGGGTGGCGCTGGCAATGCGCTCGTGCCGGATCACCAGATCGCCCTGACGCATCCAGCCGTGGAAATGCAGCAGTACCGGAAGGGCTGTTTCTCCATCCCATCCGTCCGGCGCACGCAGATGATAACTCCGTTCCGCCAATTGGCATGGGGCGTTCACACCCCCACAAGAGGGTGTGGCCAATGCAGTGGCCGCAGATATAAGCATAGCCGCAAGTGACATAATGAGCCGTCGGAACATGGCCGCACCGTGGCCCTCGTTTCAGACGTTGTCACATCACAACTGCGACAGTCATTTAAAGGCTGTCCAACCAGTTGCGCAGTTCCGTCATACGCATCCTTGGCTTTAAGTCGTCGCTGCGCACGCCCAAACGAGCCGCGGCCTCGGCATCGCTGTCTGCGACTTCGATGTCCGCGATGGTCTCATCGGGCAACCGCTTCCATGCGCGGGCCCGCGACGCGATGAAGGGCAAGGTGTACTCCGGATGATACTGCACACCCCAGAACCGAATGCCATTCTGCTCATAGACGAAAGCCTGCACTGCACTGTGAGCATTTGTAGCGAGAAGCACAGCACCATCAGGAAGCTGCTGAACCTCGTCGCGATGGACGCATGGCACCGCGTAACCGTTGCGCCGCCCGGCGAGGAACGGGTGCGACTTTCCGGCTGCTGTCATTTGCACATCCCGCGCCAGACCATCTTCACGACCGTTGGGCGAAGCGTGATTGCTGCCACCCAAGACTCGCGCAGCAAGCTGCATACCATTGCAAGATCCAAGTGTCGGCAAGCCAGCGGCAAAACACTGTTCCATGGCTTCGGCCAAAGGCTTGGCTTCGGGTTCATCCGTGCACCATTCTACGCCCGAGCCGGTAAACACCACGCCGTCGTAGCCCGACAACTCCGGAAGCGAAGCACCATCGTAAGGCGCAATGACCGTCACCTCCAAATTGTCCCGACACGTATGCAGCGCCTGCGCATATCCCTCGCCTGCTGTATGTCCGACAGCTGCCTTACTCTTGTTGTTCAGCTCGGCCGTATCGGAATCGACGATCAGAATGCGCAGCATGACACGTCTCTATCTGCTCAAACCGCCGTGCAACGTCGGTTGATCCAACGACGCAAACCCGTAATGGCGCAGCCAACGCAGATCGCTGTCGAAAAAGGCCCGCAAATCGGGGATGCCATACTTCAGCATCGCGATGCGGTCGATCCCCATGCCAAAGGCAAAACCCTGCCAATGGTCCGGATCGATGCCACCGGCTGCCAGCACTTTGGGGTGCACCATGCCGGACCCAAGTACTTCCATCCAATCGTCACCTTCACCAATGCGCAACTGACCGTCTATCCAAGAGCATTGAATATCGACCTCTGCAGACGGTTCAGTGAACGGAAAATGCGAGGCCCGAAAGCGGGTTTTGATGCCTTCAACTTCAAAAAATGCGGAAAAGAACTCCTCAAGTACCCATTTCAGATTTGCCATCGAAATGTCCTTGTCTATGGCCAATCCTTCGACCTGGTGGAACATTGGGGTATGAGTCTGATCGTAATCCGCACGGTAGACGCCGCCCGGGCAAATGATCCGCAAAGGTGCACCCTGTGCTTCCATCGTCCGAATTTGTACCGGCGACGTATGCGTGCGCAAAACGTGCGGTGGACGATCGTCATCAGGATCGCGGCGCATATAGAACGTATCCATTTCGGCGCGTGCCGGATGGTGTCCGGGAATGTTTAGCGCATCGAAGTTGTACCAGTCAGTATCAATGCGCGGCCCTTCCGCAACAGAGAAACCCATCTCGGCGAATATGGCGGTGACCTCTTCTGTCACCTGGCTGACCGGATGGATTGTCCCACGCGGACGCCCGCGCCCTGGCAAAGTCACATCGAGCCATTCGTCGCGCAGCCTTGCATCCAGTGCAGCGTCCGCCAAGGCGGCTTTCTTTGCGGACAGTGCCGAATTGATTTCGTCTTTCAACGCGTTGAGTGCAGGTCCGGCGACCTGCCGCTCCTCCGGCGTCATCTTGCCCAGCTCGCGCATCTTCAATGCAACTTCGCCTTTTTTGCCGACGGCAGCGACACGGATCAATTCCAGCGCGGATTCGTCCGCTGCATCCGCAATCTGGGCCAAGTATTTGTGTTTGAGATCGCTCATATCCGCCTCACCGAAGTTCGCCCGGCAGGTGCTAGCAGAATCTGAGCCGAATTCAAGCCGTGCGACTGACGTGATGAAAAGTCAAAACCGGATCGCTAAACGCCACCCTCGCTTCAATGCGGCGCGCATCGATGCGCAGCAAAAGGCACCGGTGAAGGCGCACTTTTGTCGCGGCAATTTGGGCTTAGGCAGTGGTCTTGCAACGCTTCAGCCAAACAAGGCCGCCGACGCCAACCAGCAGCAAAGGCAGACCTGCCGGAAGCGGTACTGGCGCGGGTGCCAGCGGGTTGCCACCTAATGTAGCATTGGCCTGAAGGCTCCCACTGCGTTTGGACTGTGAGCCGTCAGCGGTCCATTTGAGCAGTCCAAGACTGGAAGAACCGGTAAACTCAACCCAGACAGCTGAAAAGATCTTGTTGTTTAACGGGCCCGCAAAATCAAAATCGATCGTGTCGAATTCTTCTCCACCCAACAGATCTACAAGGCCCGTTCCTTTATAGAAACCTTCGACACGGTCGGGCTGCTCTATCGAAGCCAAAAGCAAATCTTCCGTCACAAGGCTTGCGTCGTATTGATCGCCGCGCGCGTCAATGCCGATCAGCCCAAGATAACGATCTATACCAATTTCGTAGACACGCTGATTTCCGCCTCCGGATGCGTCGATCCGGATCGCCGCAGCATGCGTAGCGCTTGTTGCGCTCAAAGCCAAAAGTACCGCAATTGCAGCTGCCAACAGCTTTTTCATTTAACCATCCAATCTTTACTGAAATAGACGACCGTCTGTCTTTCGCTAGCGACGTATTCAGCCGCCTGAAGACTCGCAAGTGATCACGGATGAATTCCCGGGATGACGAAACGTCATAAAAAAAAGCCGGCCATGCGGACCGGCTTTTTCACTGGTTTATGTGTTGGCTTATGCCAGAGCGTCTTGCGCCTGCTTGACGATTGCGCCAAAGGCATCGGGCTCATTCACAGCCAGATCTGCCAGAACCTTGCGGTCCACTTCGATACCCGCGAGGTTCAGACCGTTGACAAAGCGGCTGTATGTCAGCGCCTCATCATGGCTGCGCACCGCCGCATTGATCCGCTGAATCCACAGCGCGCGGAAATTACGCTTGCGGTTTTTGCGATCACGCGTGGCGTATTGGTTTGCCTTGTCGACTGCCTGGCGGGCAACTTTGAACGTGTTCTTACGACGGCCGTAATAGCCTTTTGCAGCTTTTACGACTTTCTTGTGACGGGCGTGGGCGACTGTTCCACCTTTTGTACGGGACATCTTCGTTCTCCTTCAGGCTTAACGGTCGTAGGGCATGAAGCCCTTGACGATTTTGGCGTCCGGCGCGGACAAGGTTGTTGTGCCGCGCGCATCACGGATGAACTTCTTGGTGCGTTTGATCATACCGTGGCGCTTGCCAGCCTGAGCGGACATCACCTTACCGGTGGCTGTCACCTTAAAGCGCTTCTTGGCGCTTGATTTGGTCTTCATCTTGGGCATTTCCGTCTCCTTGGTTCGGGTCGGTTTACGCGCGACTCGGCATGCCACTCTGGCCGGTCCCGCATGAGAAGCCGCTCTTTAGGGCAAGTCGCGAATTAAGGCAAGTATGTTCATTGCGGTTTCCATCGCACCTAGAGGCCCACGAAAAACTGGATGATGAACGCGTTTGCCAGATCGACGAAAAAGGCCGAGACCAGAGGCAGGACGATAAAGGCAAGCGGAGCGGCGCCGTAACGTTTGGTAACCGCCGACATATTGGCAATGGCCGTTGGCGTTGCCCCCAGCGCAAATCCAGCAAAACCGGACGTCAGCACTGCCGCGGTATAAGTTCGTCCGATGGCGACAAAGACCACAAAGGACACAAAAAGCACAGTCATCGCAAGCTGGAGCGCCAACACAAAGAAAACCGGTCCACCCAGATCGGCCAAGGTCCAGAGTTGCATGCTCATCAGCGACATCGCGAGAAAGATCGACAAACTGTAATCTGACAAGGTCGCTAATGCCTTGCTGCCGGCCGGCCAGATCAACCCGGGGAAAACGTAGGGCACGGTATTCGACATGGCGATGCCGACCAACAGGCAGGGGACAAACATTGGAAGTTGCAAACCAATCTCGCCCAAGGCCAAGTGTAAGGGGTATCCCAGAAAAATAGCGATGTGCGCGGCGAGCGTCGCACGCATAAGGCTTATTTGATTGACCTCTTCATCGGGCTCGCCGGCTTCTTGGAATTCGAGACCGACAATGGGATCGGCATCACGCGCGCCCTCAAGACCATTGCGATCAATGACACGCTTGGCGATCGGTCCACCAATGAGCGAGGCGACAACGAGGCCAAGCGTCGCCACGGCGACACCCAATTCCTCGGCCGCCTCAAAACCACTGATCTCACTTATCTGCGGACCCCAGGCAATGGCCGTACCATGCCCGCCAATCAGTGCTGCGGAGCCCAACAGGACGCTCACCGGACGCGGGAGATCAAATACGATTGCCCCGATCAAACCGACGATGTTTTGCAGCACCATGAAAACAAGCGTCAAAGCAAGCAGAATAACAAGCAACTTTCCACCGCGAAAGAGGTCTGCAATCCGCGCGTTCAGTCCGATCGTGGAAAAGAAAAGAACCAGAAGGTAGTCCCGTACGGACAAGTCGAAAACGATCTGCCGGCCTGTCAGTGCAAACCATGCCCAGGTGGCCAGCGCGACCGCAATGCCGCCCGAGACCGGTTCGGGGATGTTGTAGTTTCGCAGGAATGCAACGCCGCGCGTCAAAAAGGCGCCAAGGAAGAACACGATCATTCCAAGCGTCACCGAAATAAAGGATGGAACAACGTCTTCCATGTCAGCGTGCCTCGCGAATCTGACCCCGTGTTTACGGTGTGAGGCTTGCTGAAACCAGCCCGCAGTGACCGCGTTTGCCAGAATCTCGAAACTGTGAGACGCTCGTCCCGAACGTCCCGGGCACAGACCCCGCGTACGTCGTTTTAGGGAGGAATATTATGAACTTGCGGCCAGATCCGACATTTCACGCAACGCCAAAACTCGCAATGGAAGCTCCGGTTGAGAACGTGGCATTCACGCTGATGCTCAGCCCCGACGGATCGCAGCCTGACGGGCTCGCGATTGTGGATGTCGATCCTAATTCAAAAACATACAGCCAGATCGTACATCAGGTGATTATGCCCAACACGGGCGATGAATTTCACCACTTTGGCTGGAACGCCTGCTCATCGTCCCTGTCACCATTGACGGGTCACGCCTTTCTCGAACGTCGTTACTTGATTATCCCGGGTATCCGTTCTTCGCGCATTTACGTGATTGATGTGAAAGACCCGCTGAAAGCCGAAATCCATAAAATCATTGAGCCCGAAGAAGTGTTCGAGAAAACCGGCTATTCACGGCCGCACACGATCCACTGCGGCCCCGAGGGTGTTTACGTCAGCACATTGGGCGGCGGCGGGCCAGATGGCACAGACGGCCCTCCGGGCATCTTCATCATGGACTGCGAGACCTTCGAAGTCATTGGACGCTACGAGATGGACCGCGGCCCTCAAAACAAACAGTATGATTTCTGGTGGAACCTGCCGCGTAACTACATGGTCAGTTCGGAATGGGGTCTGCCACCGCAGTTCGAAAACGGGATCGTCCCCGAAGATCTGCTGTCCAATAAATACGGCCACAGTCTTCATTTCTGGGATCTGCGCGCACGCAAGAACATGCAGACCATAGATCTGGGCGAAAACCACCAGATGGCGCTGGAAGTGCGGCCGGCCCATGATCCGGCCAAAAAGCACGGTTTCTGCGGCGTTGTTGTGGACACCACCAATCTGGAAGGCTCGATCTGGACATGGTGGCAGAACGACGATGGAACGTTTGAAGCCAAGAAAACCGTCACGATCCCACCGCAACCCGCAGCCGCAGACGATCTACCTGATCTTCTGAAGGGGTTCGAAGCGGTGCCGCCGCTGGTGACGGACATCGACCTGAGCCTCGATGACCGCTTTCTTTACGTGTCCTGCTGGGGAACGGGCGAGATGCATCAATACGATGTTTCCGACCCGATGAACCCAAAGCTTGCCGGCAAGGTCGAAATCGGCGGGATTGTCGCCAAGCATAAACATCCCAATGGCCGCGAGTTTGGCTACGGGCCGCAAATGGTCGAAATCAGCCGCGACGGCAAACGCGTCTACTGGACGAACTCACTCTATTCCACCTGGGATGATCAGTTCTATCCTGGCGACCGGGGTGCAGCGATGGTCATGGCCAACGTGGGCGAAAACGGCGGGCTGGAACTGGCAGAGAACTTCTGGGTCGATTTCCCGGATGGCTACCGCAGTCACCAGATACGGCTGGAAGGCGGCGACTGTTCGACTGACAGTTTCTGTTATCCCTCCGTCTGATCTATGGCAGAGTTATCAACGACAGCGGCCCTTTGGTGGGCCGTTGTCGCATCGGGCCTTTACCATGGGCTGAACCCGGGGATGGGATGGCCGCTTGCGGTGTCTTCCGCTTTGATGGAACGGCAGCCGTCCAGCCTCTATAAAGCGCTTGCGGCGCTGGCTGGTGGTCACCTTCTGGCGATGGCGGCAATCCTCTTGCCGTTCACTGCGCTGTTTTTTCTGGTGGACTGGCAGCGCGAAATTCAGATTGTCGCCGCATGCCTTGTCATCACTCTTGGCCTTTATCTGCTGTTCAATCGGCGCCATCCCCGGTTTCTGGCGCGGGTACCGCCTTCAAAGATCGGGTTGTGGTCGTTTTTGACGGCGATGGCACACGGTGCCGGTCTGATGTTGGTGCCGATCTACCTTGGCATTTGCAGGACAATTGAAACGAACGCCGGGCATGCTGCGGCTGACACGCTGATCAGCGGCAACGTTACAATCGCAACGGTCGTTGCGGTCCTGCACACGGTCGCCATGACGTTAGCTGGCGGCGCGCTGGCCTTGGGCGTTTATCACTGGCTCGGGCTGAAGTTTCTTTCCAAGAGTTGGTTCAACCTCGATCTCGTCTGGGCGCTGAGCCTTATTCTTGTAGGCGTCTTATCACTCTTCACCCTGCACTGATGCCTATTCCGGATCCGTATTGAAAATCATGCGCTCGTTGCATGGGGCGACGCGCAAAATATTAGTTGTACCCGGTACGTTGAAAGGCACACCGGCTGTTACGACGATCTGGTCTTCCTGCGTTGCGTATCCTTGATCCAGGGCTGCCCGTGCTGACGCTACAACCGCCTGTTTGAAGCGGTCGAGCGGCGGCGTCAGCACGCAGTTTGTCCCCCATGACAGGGTCAAGCGCCGAGCTGTGTTAACCATTGATGTCATGACAATAATCGGCACACGCGGTCGTTCGCGCGCGACCAAAGAGGCCGTAGTCCCGCTCTGGCTGAAGCAGCAGATCGCCTTGATGTTGGTTGTCTCTGCTATCTCACGTGCAGCCGAAACGATGCCGTCCGCCACGGTTGCCCCTTTCGTTTCGCGCGAAGCTTCGATGATTTGAGTGTAAGTCGGGTCCTGCTCGACCTCTGTGGCGACGTTGTTCATCGTCGTTACAGCTTCAATCGGGTAGGAACCAGCGGCGGACTCCGCAGACAGCATGACGGCATCCGCCCCTTCGTATATCGCTGTGGCTACGTCCGATACTTCAGCGCGCGTCGGCATCGGGCTTTCGATCATGCTCTCCATCATTTGGGTTGCAACAATCACCGGTTTGGCAGCCCTGCGACACTTGCGCACAAGGCGCTTCTGGATCGGCGGCACATTCTGCACCGGAAGTTCCACGCCCAGATCACCCCGCGCGACCATAATGCCATCACTAACCGCAAGAATACTGTCAAAGTTGCCAACCGCTGCCGGCTTTTCGATTTTGCTGAGCACGGCAGCGCGGCCATTCACGAGATCGGAAGCTTCCAAAACGTCTTCTGCGCGCTGCACGAAAGACAACGCAAGCCAGTCTACGCCGAGCTCGCAAACGAATTCGAGGTCATCGCGGTCTTTATCGGACAAAGCCGCGAGTGGCAAAATAACGTCGGGCACATTCACGCCCTTGCGGTTCGAGATCACGCCACCGGCAACAACGGTGCAATTCGCATGGCTTTTGCTGCAGTCCTCTACGTTCAGCCGGATCTTGCCATCGTTCACCAGCAGCGTTGCACCAGGTTTGAGCGCGGCAAATATCTCCGGATGCGGAAGCTGAACGCGGCTTGCATCACCTGGCGTGGCTTCAAGGTCCATACGGAAGGCCGCGCCCTCTTCCAAAGTCTCTCCTTCCTCATTGGCAAAGACGCCAACGCGCAACTTAGGACCTTGCAAGTCGGCAAGAATGCAGATGTTGCCGCCTGTGTCTTCTTCGATCTGGCGGATGATCGCATGGCGCGCGCGGATTTCATCATGGCTTCCGTGGCTCATGTTCAGCCGGAAAACATCGGCGCCCGCATCGTGCAGGGCGCGGATCATGTCGTACTCGCTGGAGGCCGGTCCCAAGGTGGCCACGATTTTCACATTGCGATGACGTCTCATCTCTTCCGGATCCTCTCAAACCTTGCCCGCGATGCCGGAACAGCGCCCTGTTATCGCTAACTCATTGACGCCGTTATGGTCCATGCAGCGCGTCAGGGCAACCTCCCTTGCCGTACCACCGCCGTTTAACACGCGGATGTCAGGTCTTTTGCCCAGCCTTTACCCGCAACGGCGCGACTGCACCCGTTGACACCACAAGCTTGCGTGCCAATCTCAGTGTTCAGACTTTCTCAGGAGTACCGCATGCCCACAGAAACCGAAATCGAACTTCAGGCTGCCGCCTTTCGCCGCTTGCAAAAGCACCTGATGGAAGACCGAAGGGATGTGCAAAACATCGACATGATGAATCTTGCCGGGTTTTGCCGGAACTGTCTTTCGCGGTGGTATCAAGAAGCTGCGAACGAACGTGGCATTGAAATGGGCAAAGATGACGCTCGCGAATCATTCTACGGCATGACCATGGATGAGTGGAAAGCCAACTATCAGACAGACGCCACCTCCGCCCAGCAGGACGCCTTCAAGACGTCGTTTGAGGAGAACGTGGGCAAGGAGTAAGAAACGCGACGTGCTGCTACCATTCGCGTCCGGCTGGCGTTCATGCGACCATGTTGCATCGGTCGTTCGTCTTTCCCACGCTCAAATCGAGCGACCGCACCGGTTTCACCAGCCCGCAAGAGGCAGTCATCGTACCGTCGCTGCGTACACTGCGAATTGCCGCTTCAACGCACGTTGTGTTGCCGGACAGAACTGCATCTATCGAAAGACCGGTACGCTAATACTTATCGCTCGAGCAGACGCCCATTGCGCGAACAGGCCTTTCCTAATTACCGCCCCTGCGATGAGAGAAAAAATTGCGCCGATGCGGTCGAACAAACCAAAAAGCCAACAGCGAGCCAAAATTCAAGCTGCGTGAGCGCGACACAAACAGCTTGCGCGGATCGGCACATCCGTGCGCGCCAGCGCAAGATCCAGTTGTGCCTTGATATGGATCAGTTCTGCGGTTTCGTGTCGCTTACTCAGACACTCGTGTAGTCCATGCAAAGCCCAGACATTGCGTGGATGCTGACTGGGTCTCGGCAATGCACCATCCAGACCCAGATCGGCACGGTAGACCGCTTCGGCTTCCTGATAAGCGCCGGCTTCCATAAGCAATGCCCCCAGGGCATGACGCGTTGGCTGAGGCCAGGACCAGGGTTCTTCGTAAGCCAGCCCGTCATCAAGCGCGACCGCCGCGCGCAAGTGATCGAGCCCTTCCGCTTTCCGCCCAGATTTAAATTCCATCTCGCCCAACATCATCTGCTCGGCGATCGCCAGCACATCGCGTGCCGTGTTTTGAAACAACATGCGTTCTTGCGGCACCACGGCGTAGGCGGCATCGAAGGCGGCCCTTTCGACTTGTGCCTCTTCATGACGGTCAAGATTTGCCAGCGCGACGGCCCGCGCATAAAGAATGAGGGCGTTTGTCGTGGTGTAAAGCGCCTTGTCCTGGGGCAACTCCAATTCAAGTATCTCCGACCACATCCCGAAGCGGATATAGACGTGCGGCAGCGCGGCCACGAATGTTTCAAACAGATCAGGATAGACCCGAACAACGTCATCCGGCACCTCACCGCGCAACCGGACGGCCGCCGACAGGGCTTGGGTCTTCTGGCCGAGGAACATTGCGCCATAAAGCGCAAAATGCAGATTATGGATGCGGTAAAGCGCATAGAAATTAGCGGCGCCCGCATGTGCCTTGAACGCGTCGTCCACGTCTGCTGCGGCGAGGTTGCGCGCCAGCACGTTCTGGTACTCTCCACAGAGCACATCAATGTGCGTTGCCATATGCACCAGATGTCCAGCATCCGGCACAAGACCGGTGAGCCGGTCCCCGTGCGGCAAGGCGCGTTCCGGGTGCGGCGACATTTCCATCAGATGGATGTACATGTGCAGCAACCCGGGATGATCCCATGCGCCCGGCTTTTCGGCAAAGGCATTTTCCAACACATCCATCGCCGCCACAGTAGAGGCGTCAGGATTCGGAACACCTTTGTGAAAGTCCCATAACTGCCATGGCGTGCGGTTCATCATCGCCTCAGCGTAAACAAAGGCCACATCCAGGTCATGGGAATGCGCCTCAAAAACCGGCTTCATCGCCGCTGCAAACCCGTCATTGAAAGGCTGGTAGTCCTCAATACCCGGGTCCTGAGGATATCGCGACGCCAAAGCCTCAAGCAACGCGCGTTCGGAAGGCTTTGCGTCGGTCAGCGCCAGACCGGCGTCAAGCGCCGCATGCGCCCGCGCCAGTGCAGGCGCCTTTTCTTCCGGCGAAAACACTTCCCACGGTTTGTTGTAGTTGGGCCCGATTGCATAGGCGATGCCCCAATGCGCCAGCGTACATGTCGGATCCAGCGCAATTGTCTTTTCAAAACAAACGATGGCCTCTTCGTGATTGTACGCGAAAAGCCACACCAAGCCGCGATCAAACCAAGTTTGTGCCTCTTGGTGGGTCGTCACTTCACGACTGTAGTCACCCAAATCAAAATAAGCTGTCATAATGAACCCGCCCCTTGTCTTCAATGACAGTCATCATAGCAGATCGTCGGCGTGTCAGATATGGATCGATGCTGCCGTCGACTAAAAGAGGTAAAGGCCCAACCAGTCCGCAGTCAGCGCTGGCTTGGAATGCCCCTCTGTTTCCACTGTGACCGAAAAGCGCAGCAACCACCCTGTGCCGCGTGGCTGCGCATCGCTCAGCACGAAATGCCCCCTGATCCGCGCGCCAGCAGACACCGGCGCGAGAAAGCGGATACGGTCAAATCCATAATTGAGCGAAGCCGTCTCTCCTTCGAGTTTGGGCAGAACCTCGTAAGACATCTTGGACAGCAAAGACAGAGTCAAAAATCCATGTGCCACAGTGCTGTCGAACCCGGCGTCCTGTGCCGCTGCCTGCTCAATGTGGATTGGCTGCCAGTCCTCTGTCAGATCCGCGAAGGCGTTAATCTGATCCTGGCTGACAGTGGTCCATTCGGATGTGCCAAGTTCCGTGCCAACAGCCGCTGCCAACGTGCCCTGCGTCAGCATTCTTTCATCGCTCAAATCGCGGCCTTCAAGCTTTCTTCGAGATAAATCTCGCGCAACCGCAAAGCCAGTCGTCCGGGGACACCGTCTCCCAATGCGACGCCGTCAATTTCGATCACTGGCATCACAAAAGTGGAGGCCGAAGTAATGAACGCTTCATCCGCAGTTTTTGCCTCATCAATGGTAAAGTTGCGCTCTTCCACCTCCATTTGTGCCTCTTGTGCAAAACGCAGCACGGCGGCACGGGTAATCCCGTGCAGGATGTCATTGCTGAGCGCCCGGGTGACGATCTTGTTGCCTTTGACGATATAGGCGTTGTTTGACGTGCCCTCGGTCACATAGCCGTCCTCGATCATCCAAGCATCGTCCGCACCGGCTTTCTTGGCCATCATCTTTCCCATCGATGGATAGAGCAGTTGCACCGTCTTGATGTCGCGACGCCCCCAGCGAATATCCTCGATGCTGATCACTTTCATGCCCTTTTGGGCCGCCGGACTGTTGGCCAGGCCCGGTTTGTTCTGGGTGAACAGGACAATCGTCGGCACCGTCTCGTCAGGATCGGGGAAAACAAAATCCCGGTCAGCGGGCGCGCCACGGGTGATTTGCAGGTAGATCATGCCTTCTTGAATGCCGTTCAGGCGCACCAAAGTGCGGTGCACATCCAAAAGGTCGTCTTTCGAGATCGGATTGCGCATTTCCAGAGCATCAAGCGAGCGCTGCAACCGCACCGCATGGCCCTCAAAATCAATCAGCTTGCCATCCAAAACCGAGGTCACCTCGTAGACGCCATCCGCCATCAGAAAACCACGGTCGAAAATCGAAACATTGGCTTCGTTCTCGGGAAGGTAATCGCCGTTCAGATAGACAGTACGCATTGATCTAACCCCACAGTGCTGGCTCCGGCGGATGAACGCCGCTTGAATCGAATTTTAGCGGTGTCCGCCTGTCTTCCGCAAGCAGCAAAGGCCCGTCCAGATCGACAACCGAAGCCCCTTGCGCCAAAAGAGTTGCGGGCGCCATAGCAAGGCTGGATCCGACCATGCAACCGACCATCACGTCGTATCCAAGCGCCAGACCCTCGGCGCGCAATGCCAACGCCTCGGTCAACCCGCCGGTTTTGTCCAGCTTGATATTGATCACGTCATATTTTCCCTTGAGAACGGGCAGGCTGGCACGATCATGGCAGCTTTCATCGGCGCAGACCGGAACGGGCCGCTCCATACCAAGCAAAGCGTCATCGTCGCCCGCTGGCAGCGGTTGCTCAACAAGCGCAACACCTAAACGCAAAAGATGCGGTGCGAGAGCGGCATAATCCGACGCGCTCCAACCTTCATTGGCATCCACAATGATCTTTGACGCCGGCGCGCCGGCGCGCACGGCTTCAAGCCGGGGCATATCGTCCGACGTACCAAGCTTGATCTTCAGTAACGGTCTATGCGCATTGTCAGCTGCCTGCGTTTTCATGTTTTCGGGCGTGTCCAAAGACAAGGTGTAGGCTGTGATTTCAGGTCCGGGCGGAGGCAAGCCCCCAAGTTCGAACGCGCGCTTTCCGTGCGCTTTGGCTTCCAGATCCCAAAGCGCACAATCCACAGCATTCCTTGCCGCTCCCGCTGGCAATAGATCTTGCAGGGCGGCACGGGTCAGATCCGCGGGCAGGTTCTGCACCTGCGCGGTCACACTGTCCAGACTTTCGCCATAACGCGCGTAAGGCGTACATTCGCCCCATCCACTCTGCGCGCCATCCGAAACCCGAACCGTCAGCACATGCGCTTCAGTCCGTGTCCCGCGACTAATGGTAAATGCCTGCGCCAGACGGAATACGTCCCGCGTCACCTGAATCTCCATGCAAGCCCCTTCTTTGACCTTCAAACGTCCGCGCAGGCGGCAAAAAATCCCCACGAAGCGGGCATCAGAGCGCCGCCAACGCCTCTGCAAAGCGCTCCGCACCATGGCGAAACGGATCAACGGTTGGCAACCCAAGACGGGCTTCAACCTCTTCACAGTACGCAGCAGCATCTGCGTCGCTCATGTGCTGCGTATTTATTGAAACACCAACCACCTGACATCCCGGATTGGCAACCTGCGCCAACTGCAGCGTGATGTCCCGAACGGATTCAATGCTGGGAACGGTGTATCCGGGCAAACCGCGCATATGGGTGCGCGTAGGTTCGTGACAGACAATCAATGCATCGGGCTGGCCACCGTGAATCAACGCAAGTGTCACGCCGGAATAGGACACGTGGAAAATACTGCCCTGACCCTCGATGATGTCCCAATGATCCGGTTCATTGTCAGGCGTGAGATACTCAATCGACCCCGCCATAAAATCTGCGATGACTGCATCCAGTGGCACACCTGCGCCTGTAATCAGGATACCGGTCTGACCCGTGGCACGGAACGTGCTTTTCATGCCGCGGGCACGCATGGACGCATCCAACGCAAGCGCAGTGTACATCTTGCCGGCAGAACAATCCGTGCCCACGGCCAGCACGCGTTTGCCTGAACGCTTCACGCCATTTGCGATGGGATAGGCCACCGTGGGAACGCGCACATCATGTAAAGTGCGCCCGTGCACCTGTGCAGCCGCAATCAGTTCAGGCTCATCGCGCAACAGGTTGTGCAACCCGCTTGCAAGATCGAACCCGGCTTCCAACGCCTGCACCAGAACGGCGCGCCATTCCGGGCTGATCAATCCTCCTCGGTTGGCGACGCCAATGACCAGAGTCTTGGCACCTGCCGCCTTTGCCTCCTCCAGTGTCATGTCGGTCAGACCGACATCTGCGTTGCATCCTGTCATGCGGAACTGACCAACGGCGTTCTCAGGGCGCCAATCCTTGATGCCCTGCGCCACCTTCGCGGCCAGCTGGTCGGGGGCGTCCCCCAGAAACAGAAGATATGGCGTCTCGATCATGAGTATTCCCCCGGAGATAGAAATTCCCGCTCTCTTTGCCGCAAAACCCCTGCAATGTGCTCTCAAAATCGACGAAGTTAACCATACCGGCGCAAAAATCTTCGATTTTTTGCCGTGAATGCAAAAGAAATGTGCGTACGCTTTGACGCGGTGCCCGACTCGTAATTGCTGCAGCTGCGAAATGCGCTTGCAGCAACCCACGCAATTTCATAACAGAACAGCGCCACGACTGTGAAATTTTATTACTCTGAGAGGTTCCGATGAGTTTTCGTATCCAACCTGCCGCCCCCGCCCGTCCGAACAGGTGTCAGCTCTTCGGCCCCGGCTCGCGTCCTGCGATCTTCGAAAAGATGGCGGCCTCGGCAGCGGATGTGATTAATCTCGATCTCGAAGATAGCGTCGCACCTGACGACAAGGACACGGCACGGGCAAATATCATTGCAGCGATTTCAGACGTCGACTGGGGCACCAAGACACTGTCCGTGCGGATCAACAGTCTTGATACGCCATTCTGGTACCGCGACGTAGTCGATCTGCTGGAAAAATCTGGGGACCGACTTGATCAGATCATGATCCCAAAGGTCGGATGCTCAGACGATATCTACGCCGTGGATGCGTTGGTCACAGCCATCGAAGCGGCCAAGGGCCGGAACAAGAAAATCACATTCGAGGTGATCATCGAATCCGCAGCGGGCATTGCGCATGTCGAGGAAATCGCCGCTGCATCCCCGCGCCTCGTGGCGATGAGCCTTGGCGCCGCAGACTTTGCCGCCTCGATGGGCATGCAAACAACGGGCATCGGCGGTACGCAGGAAAATTATTATATGATCCGCGACGGTGCAAAACACTGGTCCGATCCATGGCACTGGGCACAAACCGCCATCGTTGCGGCTTGCCGTACGCATGGCGTGTTGCCGGTCGACGGACCGTTTGGCGATTTCTCAGATGACGAAGGGTTCCGCGCGCAGGCCCGCCGTTCGGCAACCCTGGGCATGGTCGGGAAATGGGCGATCCACCCCAAACAAGTGTCCATCGCCAACGAAGTCTTCACGCCCTCGGATGAAGCTGTTGCAGAAGCGCGCGAAATCCTTTCGGCAATGGAGCAAGCCAAAGCCAATGGCGAAGGCGCCACAGTTTACAAAGGTCGTCTGGTCGACATCGCCTCGATCAAGCAGGCGGAAGTGATTGTGCGCCAGTCCAAAATGATCAACGGCTGACGCAAGCTTGATTTGCTTGGCGCTCCGATCTGTGTCGTCTTTGGCCCAACGGATCGGAGGCATTATGCGTTACATCACTGCGGCTTTCATGATTGCGATTGCACAATGGGCTTACGCGGAGATTGCACCACGCGATGGCTGGGTTGTGATCATGACAGACAAAGACCATGCAACGCTGCTGGCGGATCTGAAAGCCGCGGTGAAAGCCAATAAAATGGGCGTTGTGACACAGGCAGGACCAACGGCAACCGCCGCCCGGCGTGGCATAACAATTCCCGAGAATCGCGTTGTCGGCGTTTTCAACAACGATTTTGCAGTAAAAGTCCTCGCAACCTCCACGGCCGCGATGATTGAAGCGCCTATTCGGTTTTACGTCACGGAAAATACCGACGGCACCGCAGCACTGTCATATAAGACGCCTGCATTGGTCTTCGAACCTTATTTTGATGAGGGTGGAACAGAGCTTGAAGCGCTGGCCAGCGACCTTGATGCGGTCTTTTCCAAAATCGCAATCGAGGCCACGCAATAGTCAGAACAGGTCACTTCAGGCCCGTTCATCCTTGGGCGATCCCATCACAACATAAGACGTGATGGCGCTGACCTGCGGCATCGCTCCCAGAATATCAGTGTGGAATAGCTTGTATGCAGGCAGATCGGCGCATTCCACGCGCAACAGATACTCAATCGTGCCCGTGATGTTGTGACACTCGCGAACTTCAGGCGCGCGCGATATTGACCGTTCAAAAGCCTGCTGACTGTCTTTGGAATGATCGCGCAGTCCCACTCCGATATACGCCACGAACCCGCTGCCAAGTGCGGTACGGTCCAACACGGCACGATATCCTTTGATAATGCCGCGCCGCTCCAACTCCTGAACCCGGCGCAAACAGGCAGAAGGTGACAGACCGACGCGGTCTGCCAGATCAATATTGCTGATGCGACCATCCGCCGACAGCACGCGCAATATTTGTTCATATTTTTGATCAATATCACTCATTCGTTGCAACAAATTTGCTTAAACCGCGCTGTTTTGCAATCCTGCGTCACCAAACAATGCATATTTCTTGCGTCATGACACTCGAAACGATTACCGCGCTGACGCTTTTTGCTTTTGTGAGCTCCGCCACACCCGGCCCCAACAACCTGATGCTCATGGCGTCCGGTGCAAACTTCGGCTTTTCACGCTCAATCCCGCATATGCTGGGCATTTCTATTGGCTTTTCGGTCATGATTCTCTGCGTCGGTGGGGGGCTTGTGCAATTGTTTGACAGCTGGCCTGCAAGCTACACGGCTCTCAAGATTTGCTCGGTGCTCTATATGTCATGGCTGGCCTTCAGGATTGCGCGCGCCGCACCGGCCAGCAGTGGCAGTGCCAAGGGCCAACCGATGACGTTCCTGCAAGCGGCCGCGTTTCAGTGGGTCAATCCCAAGGCCTGGGCCATGGCGCTGACGGCACTCTCCGTCTACGCGGGGGATGCCACATTTTTGGCTTTTGCGATCGTGGCTTTGGTTTTTGGAATGGTCAACTTGCCGTCCATCATCTTGTGGACGGTACTGGGCCAGCAAATGGCGCGGTTTCTGAACCGCCCATCGCGACTGCGCGCCTTCAATTGGACTATGGCCGCCTTGCTGATGGCGTCGCTTTATCCGGTCCTGGCACCTGCCTGATCCCGTTGCATTGCGCTGCAAGGCCCGCCATATAAGAGGCCACGACGCGGAGTAGGCAATGACACAATACATGGACTTCGAAAAGCCGCTGGCTGAAATCGAGGGAAAAGCGGAAGAGCTGCGCGCAATGGCGCGCACCAACGAAGAGATGGATGTTACAGAAGAGGCTGCGGCGCTCGATACCAAGGCGCGCGCAATGCTGGAAGATCTCTACCAGTCCTTATCACCATGGCGCAAATGCCAGGTCGCACGTCACCCGGAACGTCCACACTGCGAAGACTATATCGACGCACTTTTCAAGGAATACACCCCGCTCGCTGGCGATCGGAATTTTGCTGATGATCACGCGGTGATGGGCGGCCTGGCGCGATTTAACGACACGCCTGTGATGGTGATCGGCCACGAAAAAGGCAACGACACCAAATCCCGCATCGAACGGAACTTTGGCATGGCGCGCCCTGAAGGATACCGCAAGGCTATTCGCCTGATGGATCTTGCGCATCGGTTTAACCTGCCCGTCGTAACGCTTGTGGATACCCCCGGCGCCTATCCCGGCAAGGGGGCGGAAGAACGCGGCCAGTCCGAAGCCATTGCGCGGGCGACGGAGAAGTGCCTGCAAATCGGGGTTCCTCTGATCTCGGTGGTTATTGGCGAAGGCGGTTCGGGTGGCGCGGTGGCTTTTGCGACAGCAAATCGAGTGGCCATGCTGGAACATTCGGTGTACTCCGTCATTAGCCCGGAGGGCTGCGCATCGATCCTCTGGAAAGATGCAGAGAAGATGCGAGAAGCGGCAGAAGCGCTCCGTTTGACGGCGCAAGATCTCAAAAAACTGGGCGTCATTGACAGGATCATCCCCGAACCCATGGGTGGCGCGCACCGAGACCGGGGTACCGTGATCGCTTCGGTCGGACGTGCAATTGGTGATATGCTGGACGAGCTGTCTGCAAAAGACAGCGCAACTCTGGTAAAAGACCGCCGGGCCAAGTTTCTGGATATCGGCACAAAGGGCCTTGCCGCCTGATCTGGCGTGCGGCTAGCTGGCCAGCATCCGTAATCCCTGCGTCACATCCGAACGGACGGCCAGACGCAGTCCCGGTTCGTCGCCTGCACGCAAGGCGGCGATAATCAGCTTGTGGTAGTGCGGCGGTTCCTTGCGGCGCAGTTTGCCATAAAGTGCCCGCATCGTCGGCCCCATCTGCAACCAGACCGTTTCCGCCATCGCCAACATGGCAGGCGCCTGGGCGCGCAAGTAGAGCGTGCGGTGAAACTCCAGATTGGTGCGAATGTAGCTGACGGCATCGCGATGCGCGACCGCTTCCGCCACTGTGGTGTTGATCGTCTGCAGCCGTTCGATCAGGGCCATGTGTGCACGCGGCAGGGCACGGCTGGCCAGCTCCACTTCGATCAGGGCCCGCAGAGCTGCGAGTTCCTCAATACGCTCGTTGCTGAGCTCCGGGGTCGATATACGCCCCGAAGACGACATTGTCAGGGCACCTTCGGCAACCAAGCGCCGCACAGCCTCTCGCGCGGGTGTCATCGACACCTCATAGAACTTCCCGATACCGCGCAGCGTCAGCGCTTCGCCGGGTTGTATAGTCCCTTGCATGATACGGGCGCGCAATGCCCGATAGACGCGATCGTGCGCGGCAGGAATGACATCTGCGGGTCGTTGGGTGAGGTTCATGGGCGCATTGTGATCACAAAAGGGCCAGGGTCAAGCCGAGGCATCTATGCCCCGAACCGGTACCGGTGCAGATCTGTGCCTTCGCGACGCAACCAGCTCCGCGCATCCCGATAATCCCCATAAAGCCGTTCCACTTCCGCCCAAAACGCATGCGAGTGATTCATGTGCCGCAGATGCGCCACTTCATGCGCCGCAACGTAGTCGAGCACATCAGGTGGCGCGAGGATAAGGCGCCATGAAAACATCAGCCGCTTTTCCGACGTGCAAGAGCCCCAGCGCGAGCGCGTGTCGCGCAGCGTGATGGCAGTGTAGGCTGTGTCAAGTTTTGCAGCGTAACGATCAGAAGCCTCCGCCAACCGCGTGCGCGCAAGGGTCTTGAGATGGGCGCCCAGACGTTTTGCCACGCGGTCTGACGGGCCCGGCACGCGGACACAATCCGCTTCAAACCGCACGCGGCGACCGGTACCCCGCGCCACTTCATGCAGGCGGCCACCTATGGGAATAATGGCACCCAGCCCGGCGTCGACGGCGACAATTCGTGCGGCCAGATGCTTGCGCAGCCACGCTTCCTTTTCGCGCGCGAAGGCAATTGCTTCGTGCTCGCTCACCCCATGTGGCACCGTGAGCGTCACCCGACCGTCAAGTTGAGACACCCGCAGCGAGATTCGTCGCGCACGCGCCGATTTGCGCAAAATAAGTGGAATTTCCGTATCGCCCGGCAGGCGCAGCATGCGCATTCAAAGGTCCTCAGCCTGTTATTCGCCATGTGGTACTGCGGCAGAGTGCAACCGCCTCTTTACACACACCGTCGCATATGGCACTTGGCCGGAATCATCTACATCTCAACGGATTTGAAAAGGGGGTTTTCATGCCCAAGGAAGAATGGGGAACCAAGCGGCTCTGCCCGACCACGGGCAAACGGTTCTATGATCTGAACGCGAATCCGATTGTCAGCCCCTACACTGGTGAAGTCGTTGAGGTCGACATGTCCAAATCGCGCATGATTGCGGCCGATGCAGAAGACGCCGCCTCTGCCAAGGCCAAATCCGTCGCCGACGAGGACGATTCGGTTCTTGAAGAAGACGACGTCGATGTGGATCTGGGCGACGATCTGCTCGACGACGACGACGACGAGGACGACAATGTCCCGCTGGAAGAAATCGCTGACGTCGCATCCGAAGAAGACGAGACCTAAGCCGGAAATTCGCGCGACGGGGTCTGTTTTCCACTTGATCCCGCCTCGCCCCGTCGCTATGCAGCGGCGCATCGGATTTTACATCCACCTGTCGGCGCGTGATCGCGCAGACATAAGGGGCCTTAGCTCAGCTGGGAGAGCGCCTGCATGGCATGCAGGAGGTCAGCGGTTCGATCCCGCTAGGCTCCACCAAAACCCAACAAAAGCGGTTTTTGAAAAATCGGAGTTCGGGCCAAGTTTCTACCTTGGCCATGAGATCCGCGACAGTGAATCACCGTGCTTTTCACAACTTCCAATTTCACTTGGGTTCAATGCCTTTTGGCACCTTGCTTATGATTCAGGTCGTCAGAAGTGATCAAAGACCGCCAATATCGATCCCCCGCACCGGATCGGCACCACGATCCACTTTGCGCCGACATTCCCGCAAAAGAACATTTCGGATCCAGATCGATGGCTCGTAACCACGCTCGACCGCTGCCGAGACTATGTCGTGTTTTTCATCCGCGTCTACAAACACGCGCAGCACATGTTTCTTTGTGTCCCCGGATCGAGTTGGCCCGCTGGTCGGGAAGGCTGATTGTCGTTCCTGTGTCATATGACGACCTTTCGTGCTCAGAAGTGGTGGAAGCGCGGCGAAATACGGGAAACCGATCTCAAACCGCGCCCCCTGGCCAGGCGGTACCCCTACCCAAATCAATCACCACACAAATGCCCCGCCTGGCTGAAGCACATATGGCGACCGCCGCGCTGCTACGTGTTGGTGATTGCGCCAAATCCTTTGGTGATGCCGCCAATTGGTGAGACATAAACCGTTGAAAGCCGTTCCGTGCGGACCAGTTTTATCAAAACGGACGAGCGGACGGCTTACTGGCCGCCCTTCTATGGTCTTATCCGTGCAGCGCTGCGACGGTCTTCAGCGTAGAAAACCCGTAAAGCGCTTCAAATCCCTTTTCGCGTCCATGTCCCGACAGACCGACGCCACCAAAAGGCAACTCGACGCCGCCGCCCGCGCCATAGTTGTTCAAAAACACCTGTCCGGCCCGCAGCCCGCGCGCAAGCCGCATCTGCCGCGCACCGTCCAAGGTCCAAACCGCTGCGACAAGCCCGTATCGGGTGGCGTTGGCAATCTCCAGCGCCTCTGCCTCATCGTCAAACGGGACAACAACCTGCGCTGGGCCAAAGACCTCGTCCTGCGCCAGGATGTGGTCTTGCGGCACATCCACAAAAAGCGTCGGCGGCACAAAAGTCCCACCATCGGGGGCATCTGCGCGCAAACGTCCTTCCGCTGCGATAGTCAGGTCAGCACCCTGTGCCAGATAGGCCTGTACCCGCGCCTTTTGTCGCGACGAGATCAGAGGACCGACATCCGGGTCGTTTAACGCCGCGCCAACTTCAAGAGCCCGATACCGCTCCGCCAGCCGCGCAACAACTTCATCGTAGATCTCGCGCTGCACCAGCAGGCGCGATGCCGCCGAACAGGTCTGCCCCGCGTTCTGGATGCCTGCGTTCACCAGATAGGGGAGTGCGGCGTCAAGATCAGCATCGCCAAAAACAAGCTGCGGCGACTTTCCACCCAGTTCCAGTGTGACAGGCACGATGTTGTCGCCTGCCGCCTTTTGCACCAGCTTGCCGACGTCTACCGATCCGGTGAAGGACAGATGATCGATACCGGGATGTGCTGCCAGCGTCGCACCTGCCTCTGTTCCCAGGCCCGGTACGACGTTCAGCACCCCCGCCGGCAGACCTGCCCGCAGCGCCAGCTCCGCAAAGCACAGTGCAGTCAGACAGGCCTCTTCGGCCGGTTTCAGCACACAGGCATTGCCCATGGCCAGCGCGGCGCCGACCGATCGTCCTATGATCTGCATTGGGTAATTCCAGGGCACGATATGGCCGGTCACCCCGTGCGGTTCACGCAGGGTGTAAACCGTGTAACCCTCCAGATACGGGATCGTCTGGCCGTGCACCTTATCGGCGGCCCCGGCATAAAACTCCATGTAGCGGCCAAGCGCCGCAACGTCCGCCCGCGCCTGCCGCAGGGGTTTGCCCACATCCATGGCCTCAAGGCGCGCAAGATCTTCCGCATGCTGCTCAATCAGCGCTTTCAGTCGATAGAGAACACGCCCCCGCTCGGCAGCGGTCGCACGCCCCCAATCACGCGTCAGACTGCCACGCGCCGCCGCAACCGCGGCATCCACATCTGGGCCCGTGCCGCGCGCAATGCAGCACAGATGCTCACCGGTTGACGGGTCTGTCACGTCAAGCGTTTCCCCGCCTGATCCAATCTGCCAGCGCCCGTCGATCAGACAATGCGACGGGTCCAACCCCAAAGGCTCCAGCGACATAGCGGTCCTCCCTCACCTCTTTAGACAGACTATGCCGTCGCACCCACAGTGTCGCGCAAAAAGACAGCTCCGTTTCTTTGATCTTTAAATATCCCGGGGGAGACGCCCGGCACGGGCGGCGGGGGCAGGCCCCCAACAAAAAAACGGGGGCCAAGAGGCCCCCGTTCTGAACATTATGCAGCCAGGATCAGCCCTTGCCTTTCCAGGGCACCAGCAAGCGTTCGGCCCACCGCATCAGCATGTCGATGCCAAACCCGATCACACCAATGAGGATGATCCCCATAATCACGATATCGGTGTTCTGGAACTTCGACGCCGTCATGATCATCATGCCCGCACCCTGTTCGGCCGCGACGAGTTCGGCAGCCACAACCGTACCCCAGCAAACCCCCATGGCCACGCGTGCGCCGGTGAATATCTCCGGCAGCGAGTTGGGCACAATCACGTGCCGCATGATCTGCCACTTGCTCGCACCCAGTGAATAGGCCGCATGCACTTTGGATATCTTGACACCGGACACACCCGCTCGCGCGGCAATCGCCATAATCCAAAGCGCCGCGAGAAACAGCAATATGATCTTGCCAGCCTCGCCGATGCCCGCCCAGATGATGACCAGCGGAATAAGGGCCAGAGGCGGTACCGGGCGCATAAATTCCACAATCGGATCAAACCATCCCCGGAACCAGTCGCTGAGACCCATTGCATAACCCAGCGGAATGCCCACCAACGCGCCCAGAAGGAACCCGACAATCACACGGAACAGCGAATAACCCAGATGCTGCAGCAATGTGAAATTACGGAAACCGTCTTGCACAATCTCGATGCTACGCGACCAGACCTCCTCTGGCGCAGGTAGGTAAAGCGGCTCCATCTGCCAGCCCTTCGAAGGTTCAAAGTTCGGGGTACCCTTGTCGCTCAGGGTCACCGAACCGCCATCGACATCAACCGTTTGCCCGGGCGCGATACTTTCGCCGTTGATCGCGACGACCTGCGCACCATCGCTCTTAGTCACCTCGTCATTGCTATCAACGCGGATCAGGCCAGAGCGCCATTGCGCGATGGCTGCAGCGTCGTTCTTGGCAAACCCATCACCCGGATCAACCTCAGGCGCGTCGGTCGGCACATCCCTTGGATGAACAACCACAGTAACGGTGCCGTCATCCGTTGATCCGTCTTCCGCCTCGGCTGTGTAGGTAAAGCTCGTGGTGCCTTCGAAGGGACCCGGCGCATGCAGGAACCCAGGCAACAGGTTCGAGCCGGTGAAAATGCCCCACATCAGGAAAATCGTGAGGATCGAGACAATACCCGCCACACGATTTGGTCGCACCGCACTTTCATCGCCGAAGGTCACCGTCTTGAGAGAGGTATAGTCGGAAAGACCGGCCCCCTGCGCTTTTGTCACGACAAAGAACGCCGCAACAAAAATCAGTACGTAAATGATCAGAGGAATCATGCCGCATCCTCCTTACCGCCCATAATCTCTTCTTCCATGTCCCAGATCATGTTCAGGATTTCTTCGCGGCGTGGCCCGAACTCGGGGTGCTTTTTGACTTCCCGCAAGTCGCTGTCAACGCCCATATCGGCAAATGGCAGCCGGTATTCCTTGTGAATACGGCCCGGACGCGGCGCCATAACTATCAGCCGCTCGCCAAGCAACAGAGCTTCCTCCACCGAGTGGGTGATCAGTATGATCGTCTTGCCGGTTTCCTTCCACAGTTTCAGGACAAGGCTCTGCATTTTCTCACGCGTCAGCGCGTCCAGCGCACCAAGCGGCTCGTCCATCAGAATGACGTCCGGATCATTGGCCAGACAACGCGCCAGCGCCACACGCTGTTGCATGCCGCCGGACAGTTCGTAAACCGCCTTCTCCTTGAAGTCCTGCAAGCCTACGACATCGAGCAAATGATTGACGATCTGGTCCTTCTCGCCTTTGGCCATGGACTTCATGGATGGCCCGAAGCCCACGTTTTCCCTCACCGACATCCACTCAAACAAAGCACCTTGCTGAAACACCATGCCACGCTCTGCATCGGGCCCGCTGATGGAATGACCGTTCAGGGTCAGCTCGCCGCTCGTGGGCGCAAGAAAACCAGCTACGATATTAAGTAGCGTTGTCTTGCCGCACCCTGACGGGCCCAGAACGCTCAACAGCTCGCCGGCTTTGAGGTCCAAAGACACGTCCTGCAGCGCTTGAACGGCGCCGCCGTTGGGCAGCTCAAACCGCATCGATAGATTATTTATGGAAAGTCCCGTGGTCATATGCATCCCCACCTGAAGCCCGCGCCGGGCTGGCTATCGGACAGGGTTTGCCCTGTCTCGGATTTCTAGCGGACCGGCGCGCAATATCGCGCGCCGATCCAAAGTGCTTTAGCTGCCGCTTGCGGACGAGAGCGGGCCGGTATTGACCGCGTTCTCATAGCTGTCCAGTGCAGAGTCGATGGAACCCGCGCCAACGAAGACATCCGCAACACCCTTCATGAACGTCGCCGCATTGCCGCCGAGCCATGCGTTGGACAGTTGATCATCCACGGACGGGAACTTCATGGTGCCGATCGACGCTTTTGCAGCATCCAGATCCATGCCCGCCTCTTTGGCGATAATTGGCAGCATCTCGTCCTGAGCACCACCGTTCCACTTGGCATTGGCGTCCGCTGTCACCGCAAGAAACTTGGCCACAACATCACCGTTTTCCGCTACATAGGATGCAGGTGCAGAAGTTACGTCAAACACCAGGATGCCCAGGTCTTCTTTCTCGTCACCTGTCAAAAGGACGTTGCCGTACTCTTTCATGCGACCCAGGCCGCCGCCATAACCACAGGCGAAGTCAACCGCGCCCTGGCTCAGAGCTGCCGCGCCTTCAGGCGGCGCCATGTCAACGATTTGCAGACTGTCCAGCGGGACGCCGAAGTGATCCATCTGACGCAGGAAGCCATAGTGGGCCGCCGTACCGAGCGGAACCGCAACCTTTTTGCCCGCAAGCTCGCCGGCACTGGATTTGTCGACCTCAAGGTCGGCGCGCACAACGCAGTTATCGTTGTCAGAGTAGCTCACCGCCACGTCAACAATCTGCAGGTCCTGACCGCCGGATGTCGCAACCACGAAAGGCGGCACACCCTGGCTCACTGACAGTTGTACATCGCCAGACGCCATGGCAGCGGACATCGCAGTACCGGTTTCGAAGGACACCCAGTTCACTTTCATACCAAGCGCTTCGTCATAGGTGCCATTTGCCTTGTGCACGAGGAAGGGCATTGGCCATTCAAGGAAGTAGCCCACGGTGATTTCGCCGTGGCCGCCGGCTGTCGCGGATTGCGCGCCCAGCGCCATCACGGCGCCCGCGACGAAAGCGCATGCTGTCTTTTTGATCATTCGATATCTCCCGTTGATCGTTGTCCGACCCGTTTTCGGATCAGTGTTTTGTTTGTGGTGCAACCCGGCGCTCGTCCGGAATTGGCCTTATGCACAGGTCATCCAATGGCAGTTTATAAACTCCTGCAAGCCCTTAATCGTCTGTGGCGGCGTTTCGAACGACCGATGAACGATTTTTGACCTGTTTCTCCATAAGGGTGCCGATCCAGCGCAGCTGCCTTACTGCAGCCGTGAAGCGCGCCGTCCGTCGCGCGCATAGTGGAGCGGTCGACGCGTCAGAACAAATGACCAATTTTGACCTGACGATGAGTCCAGTTTGCGCGTACCGGCCCGATCACTCTTTTTGCTTCCACTCCATCTGGTCGCGCTGGCGCATCCCGGCCATGGCGATGCCTGCGCCCAAAACCTGCGGCAGCCTAAATGCATAGGGGGCTATTTTGGTGACGGGAAAGGGTAGCGCTTCTGCAGTTGTGCCCAGCGCGCGACGCGCCAGAACTTGACCCATCTGATGGCTCATCGCTACGCCACGCCCGTTGTATCCCACCCCGACAATTAAGCCGGGATATGGTTCGTGCAAATGCGGGACCCGGTCGGGGGTCAGCGCGATATGGCCGCCCCAACGATACCGCCATTGTGCCCCCGATAGGGTTGGAAAGGTCTCCGGCGCGTCTTTCACAATCCAACCGAAGCCACCCATGCCACCCATCGGTTTGCGAAAGCCTATGCCACCATAGATCATTTGTCCGCCCGGTTCGCGTCGTGCATACATGATCAACCGCCGGGTGTCAGAGATCGTGTGACCTTCCGGCAAAATGGGGCCAATCTGATTTTCGCTCAGCGCGTCTGTTGCAATCTGTGTCGACATCAGCGGTAAAACCGATCGCTTTAATCCCGCCAAAAGACTGCCCGAATATCCATTGGTTGCGATAATAACCTGTTCAGCCCTCACCGGATGCCCGGCAACGATCAATTTCCAAAGCCCGTCCGCACGCTGCAGGCTTTCAACCGGGGAAAAACTGAACACATCTGCGCCTGCAGCGCGTGCCGCGCGCTCCATGCCGCGCACCAGCGCCAGCGGCTGAACGGCTCCACCACGCGCCGACAGTGTGCCACTGGAATAGCCCCGGGCGCCGGTCAGGCGCGCGACATCCGCATGTTCCAGAAACTCGAAATCCGCGCCATGCGCGTTCCACAACTTGGCATTTCGACGTGCGACGATGCGCGCCGAAGCGCAATGGTCCACCCGTATCCAGCCTTTCTGACGCGCTTCACAGGTAATCTGATGCCGACGCACGAATGCAAAGAGATCGTCAGCGGACTGCAGCGCAGTTTGCGCCAGCCGCTCAAAATAGGTTGCGCCCACTGCTTTCAGCAGATCATCCGGCTGCGCGACCGGCAGCATTGGGTTCACTTGTCCCCCGCTGCGCCCGGACGCGCCAAAACCCACATCGCCTGCATCAAAAACCGCAACCCGCGTCCCTGTCTGAGCCAGCTCCAATGCGGCGCGCAAGCCCGTGAAGCCGGCTCCGATCACCGCCACATCGCAGACGTGCTCCGCCTGCAGTCGAATTGCTGGCGCGGGCTCGGGCGCGGTCACCCGCCAGAAGGCATTTGGGAACTCCATGCGTTCCTTTTCCGCCATTCCATTGGCAGGTCAAATGAAAACCGGGTTGGCCCCGTATGCCCAACCTGTCGCCACATGTACGAATTCGGCGTAAAATAGGCCGTCCGGCGCCGGATATACTTGATTGATCCTCGCGTCTGGCGTTACTTTTGGAGTTAATCTGGCCCTACGTGCAGCGCTCATTTGGGTGTCAACTCCGGCGGTAGACGGGCAAACGGTGCCTGATTCCAGTAAACTGCCACCTAAGGAAAGGTCTGACCCATGGACGGAAATTTCAAAGAGAACGACATCTCGCGCGTTGTCGAGGCGGACCGTGCCCACATCTGGCACCATCTGAGTCAGCACAAACCCTACGAGACGACGGACCCCCGCATCATTGTCGAAGGCAAGGGCATGAAAGTCTGGGATCAGAAGGGCAAGGAACATCTGGATGCCGTGTCCGGCGGCGTCTGGACGGTAAATGTTGGCTACGGACGCGAGCGGATCGCCAATGCCGTCCGCGACCAACTGGTCAAGCTCAACTATTTCGCTGGCTCCGCCGGGTCCATCCCGGGCGCCATGTTCGCCGAGCGGCTGATTGAAAAGATGCCGGGTCTCAGCCGCGTATACTACTGCAACTCCGGCTCTGAAGCGAATGAGAAAGCCTTCAAAATGGTTCGCCAGATCGCGCACAAACGCTACGGCGGGAACAAACACAAGGTACTCTACCGCGACCGCGACTACCATGGCACGACCATTTCGGCATTGTCCGCCGGTGGACAGGATGAACGCAACGCGCAGTACGGACCTTTCACGCCGGGCTTCGTGCGTGTGCCGCATTGCTTGGAATACCGCGCTTTCGAACAGGATGGCGCTCCGCGGGAAAACTACGGTGTCTGGGCCGCCGATCAGATCGAAAAGGTCATCCTTGCGGAAGGCCCCGACACAGTGGGCGGTCTCTGCCTCGAACCCGTGACAGCAGGCGGCGGTGTCATCACTCCGCCAGATGGCTACTGGGACCGCGTGCAGGAGATTTGCCGCAAGTACGACATCCTTTTGCACATTGATGAGGTGGTCTGCGGCGTCGGTCGAACCGGAACCTGGTTTGGCTACCAACATTACGGGATCGAGCCTGACATGGTCACAATGGCCAAAGGCGTGGCATCTGGCTATGCGGCCATCGCCTGTCTTGTGACCAACGAAAAGGTCTTTGATCTCTTCAAGGACGATGCATCCGACCCGATGAACTATTTCCGTGACATTTCCACTTTCGGCGGGTGCACTGCCGGACCGGCCGCTGCTCTGGAAAACCTTGCGATCATCGAAGAGGAAAACCTGCTGGAGAACACTGCAGCCCAGGGCGAATACATGCTGGGCCGTCTGGGCGAGCTGATGGAGAAGCACAGCGCCATCGGGCAAGTGCGCGGTAAAGGCCTGTTCCTCGGTGCAGAGCTCGTCGCAGACCGTGACACACGCCTGCCCGTGCAAGAAAAACTGGCCCAAGCGGTTGTGGCCGACTGCATGCAACAGGGCGTTATCATCGGCGTGACCAATCGCTCTCTGCCGGGTAAGAACAACACTCTGTGCTTCTCTCCCGCGCTCATCGCTGGCAAGGACGAGATCGACCATATCGTCGATGCCGTGGACGGCGCGCTGGGGCGCGTGTTCGGATAAATCTTGCGGGGGCCGTCAACCCCCTCGCATCCGCCTCATGATAGTGGTTTGACCAGACCAGACCACTTTCTCGGGCGATACATACCAGACTATCGCAATTGGGTCGGTTGATGCGCGTCGGCGTGACTGCGTGGCCCAATGGCACGCGTATTCTGGCTGCAAAAGCCGCGGTGGGATGCGTTGCGTGTGCTCGCGCGTCTTACGGCGTTTCATCGCGCGTGCCCAAAACGCTGACCCCAGGCCCTTCTTGATCCGCGAAACCTCTGACCACAGCAATGTCGCGCAATCTCACCCGCGCGGCTTCATCGACCGGCGCTCCCCTAATGTGATCTCTGGCGACCCCACTTGCAGGCGCGCACAAACAAGAAAAGCCTCATGCAACCGGTGCACAGCTTCGTTCCAGCTTCGACCCGTCCGACAACCGCAGACATCGGCTGACCCGCTTCATCGTAAATTCAAGATTGGCTATGCGGACCAAACTGTCCTAAGTCCGGCAAACGGCGATTGCAGCTGGAAGCAGCCCATTCGCTGAAACAGTTCTGCTTAAGTTTTGACCAAAACGGTCACCTATTCTTCTGCTGCGGCGGTGCGTGCAGATCATCTTGCAAAAATTCTTGACTCTTTGGTAAAAATTTTCTGCTGTGATTACAAACAGGTTTGGAGTGTACAATGCCGAACGATCTTTCTACCAGATTTACTGGCCTTGATTTTGTAAATCCCTTTGTTCTGGCATCTGCGCCGCCAACGGAAAGCAAACGCAAAATCCTGAAAGCGTTTGAATCCGGCTGGGGCGGTGTTGTGACCAAAACGATTGGCTTGCATCACGTTGAAAACGTTGCCGGCCCGAAAACGATTTTCCAGCGCGTCAGCGACGTTAAGCCCTATGTGTCGCGCAACAAGCGACCCGATACCGTGTCGCACTCTTCATGGAATTGGGAGCTGATTTCGGACCAGCCGCTGGATTTGTGGCTGCCCGACTTGGAAGAGATCAAGACCACATACCCCGACCGGATGCTCATTGCGTCCATCATGGCAGGTGCTGACGGCGAACTAGAAATGGACAACTGGCGCAAACTTGCGAAAGCCTGCGTCAATGTTGGCTGCGACGCGCTTGAGCTTAACCTGTCCTGCCCGCACATGGACCGGAAGGACATGGGGGCCAACATCGCCAATGACGAGGATGTCATTCGGTCGATTTTGAAGGCCGTCACCAGTGCTGTCTCGGTCCCGATCTGGGTCAAGCTGACGCCAGCAACATCGACGCTCGTCGATGCAGCAGGTGCGGCGTATGAAGCGGGTGCTTCGTCCATCTCTCTTTGCAATACGTTCCCATCTTTGCCTTTGATGGACCCCGAAACGATGAAGTTCGAGGTCGAGGTGGACGGACTTGTCACATCCGGCGGGTTGGGCGGATTGGCTATTCTGCACCAAGCCTTGCAGCGCGTGTCGGATATTTCAAAGGCTTATCCAGATAGTGCCATTTCTGGAATCGGCGGCATCCGAGGGTTCCGTGAGGCCTTTAATTTCATTGCGCATGGAGCCGGTAATTTGCAGATATGCACCGCCGCAATGGAAGAAAAGGGCAGCGGTGGCGTAGGTGTGAAGCTCATTCAGGAACTGAAAGACGATCTCAGAGACTACATGCAGCGCAAGGGTTACCAGTCCATCGAAGAGTTCCGCGGAATCGCGCGCGAACGGATTGTTGAGCATTCGCAGGTTCGTCGAAAGAGCGATACCTACAACGGCGGCTACGCAAAATCGGCTGAGCTCGCGTCAGCAGAGTGATCCTGTGAGTGTTTCCTCTGGTGCAGGGGTTGTCGGCAACCGACACGCAGCATGATCCGAATGAATTCCGTCAGACAGGCGGCGCAGGCCGTGCCAAAATTGGCTGACAGTCGCGCGTGCATGATTGTGCGATTTGCGCTCCTTTCTTTCACGCAACAGCAGCGTGATAAGCCGCAGCATTAATCGCTCGATTTGTCGAACGTCAGCATAAGAACGACGCCGGACAGCGCCGGGGCCTGCCTCAATCTGTCTTGCGCCGACGTTTTACCTGCACCTTGGCTTTATGCGGATGCCAGAAACGCGGCTATATCATCCTTCAGCGCAACCCGTTCCTTGCGCATGGCAATCATGTGGCAATCGTCGGTCGGCTCCACATTTGTTTCTGCGCGGTGAATGGCGCGGTTGATGCGGTGATAATCATCAAAAAGCCGAGCAAAGCGGCTGTCAGCGATTTTCAGATCGCTAATTTCCTGATGCATTTGGGGAAATTCCTCTGCCAGGTCATGCGGGACGTGAGACATTGCAAGCTCCTTTGCTGTCATCTGTGTCGAAGTTTTTGCTTTCGGCGGAACGGCGGACGGCGGAGCGACCGCATGTGCCATGACGCGCACAGGTGCCTGGACACCTGTATTCTGCGTTGGGATCTTCTGAATTTGATCTTTCCGTACCGTCCATCTCGTTTACAAGCCTCCTTTGGGCGAATGTCATGCAAGAATGTGACGCACCTGCGAGTGCCGGTCTCTGACTCAGATCAAACGCGACGTAAGCCGGTCGCACATGCAAACGCAGAAAGTGATTGTGGATTTGCTTGTTTTTGATACTCTGGGTATCAATAATTATGAAAACTGGGTTTGAAATGGGCTGTATGCCCTTGATGCCAATAGTCTTTTCCGATTTTTCTAATGCCAGATTGATTGCGACATAAGTCCAGTGTAGGATTTGGGAATGGCCCTTCCCGTTGAAACGTTTTTCCTGCACCCGGACGCGCAAGGCACCTTGCAGTCTCAGATCCAGCAGATGATTGCCCAAGGCATCCTGTCTGGGCGCTTCCAGCGCGGCGAAAAGCTGCCCTCCACACGCCGGCTGGCGGCTCATCTGGGCGTCAGCCGCATTACCGTCACCATTGCCTACACCGAACTTCTGGCCAATGACTATCTGACGTCGCGCGGACGGTCGGGCTACTATGTCTCCGAAAATGCCCCCGTGCCTCCGGCCTTTGCCCCTGGCCCCGAGAGCGCAGACGCGGTGGACTGGTCCCGCGCCATCGGCCAACGCTTCTCCGGCGGCTATACTGTGCGCAAGCCCAACAACTGGGGCGGCTACCGCTATCCGTTCATCTACGGCCAGGCCGATCCGGAACTCTTCGATCACGCCAACTGGCGGCTTTGCGCATTAAAAGCGCTGGGGCAAAAAGACTTCACCGCGCTAACCACCGATTACTACGATCAGGATGACCCGCAACTGATCGAGTTTATTGCCCGCCACACGCTGCCAAGACGCGGTATTGCGGCGCGCCCCGAGCAGGTACTGATCACACTGGGCGCGCAGAACGCGCTCTGGCTCACGACACAAGTGTTGCTGACCCAGCGCCGCCGCGCCGCCCTTGAAGACCCCTGCTATCATGCACTTAGGGACATTCTGTCGCAGTCCCGCTGCCATGTCACTCCGGTGCGCGTCGACGCCGAAGGGCTGCCGCCGGACGCCATCCCGCCCGACACGGATGTCATTTTCACCACGCCGAGCCACCAGTGCCCGACCACCGGCACCATGCCGATGAACCGCCGGCAAGAGCTGCTGGAACGCGCTGCCGAAATGGACGCCCTGATCGTCGAGGACGATTACGAATTTGAGATGTCCTTTCTCAAAAGCCCCTCACCTGCGCTCAAAAGCCTCGACGCCGATGGTCGCGTGATCTACGTCGGCAGTTTCTCAAAATCGCTGTTTCCCGGGCTGCGGCTGGGCTATCTCGTCGGCTCCGAGCCCTTCATCCGCGAAGCCCGCGCCCTGCGCGCCTCCGTCCTGCGCCACCCCCCGGGGCATGTGCAACGCACGGCGGCCTATTTCCTGTCTCTGGGGCACCATGATGCACTGATCCGCCGCATGGGCAGCACGCTCCATGAACGGCGCCAGATCATGTCCCGCGCCATCGCAGAATTTGGCCTGACGGTCGCTGGTCAGGGCGCGCATGGTGGCTCCTCGTTCTGGATGCGCGCGCCCGATCACGTGGACACACAGGAACTCGCGCGCCGGCTACAGGCCCGCGGCGCACTGATAGAATCCGGTCATTCGTTCTTTGCCGGTCCCGAACAACCCCGCAATTACTACCGCCTCGCCTATTCCTCGATCCCCGCATCGCGGATTGAAAGCGGCGTGAAACTGGTTGCACAAGAGCTACAGGAAATGGACACGTTGGTACTATCACGAGCCTAGATCTGGCCCTAACAGAGTTTTGGCGCAAACTATACTGTCTGCGCAACTGGAATCATTTGTGCGCCCGGAGTCTGGCCGCACATCAGCTGCCAAGGAGCACCCGCCAATGAAAATGACCACTGAAGAAGCCTTCGTCAAAACCCTGCAAGCGCACGGCATTGAGCACGCGTTCGGCATCATCGGCTCCGCCATGATGCCGATCTCAGACATTTTCCCGGACGCGGGCATCACTTTCTGGGACTGCGCACATGAAGGCTCCGCAGGCATGATGGCTGACGGCTATACCCGCGCCACCGGCAAGGTCTCTATGATGATCGCGCAAAACGGGCCTGGCATCACCAATTTCGTCACAGCGGTCAAGACAGCATACTGGAACCACACGCCCCTGCTGCTCGTTACACCGCAGGCAGCCAACAAGACCATCGGTCAGGGCGGTTTTCAGGAAGTCGAACAAATGAAGCTCTTTGAGGATATGGTTGCATATCAGGAAGAGGTGCGCGACCCGACCCGCGTGGCCGAAGTGTTGACGCGCGTGATTTCCAAAGCCAAGCGCTTGTCTGGCCCGGCCCAACTGAACATCCCCCGTGACTTCTGGACACAAGTTGTCGATATCGAGATCCCTGAGCCAATTGAGTTCGAAGCCTCTTCCGGTGGCGAGACCTCGGTCGCAAAAGCGGCGGAGCTTTTGTCGAGCGCCAGAAATCCGGTCATCCTCAACGGCGCAGGCGTTGTTTTGTCCGAAGGTGGTATCGACGCCTCGATGGCACTGGCTGAGCGGCTCGAAGCACCGGTTTGCGTGGGCTACCAGCACAACGACGCTTTCCCCGGCAACCACCCTCTTTTCGCCGGCCCTCTGGGCTACAATGGTTCGAAAGCCGGTATGCAGCTGATCAAAGAGGCGGATGTTGTGCTATGCCTTGGAACGCGTCTCAACCCGTTTTCAACGCTGCCCGGATATGGAATTGACTACTGGCCGGCGGATGCCACGATCATTCAGGTCGACATCAACCCCGACCGCATTGGCCTGACCAAAAAAGTCACCGTTGGCATCGTCGGCGATGCCGCAAAAGTTGCCAATGGCATCCTTGGTCAACTCAGCGACACCGCTGGAGATGAAGGGCGTATCGAACGCAAAGCGCATATCGCCCAAACAAAATCCGCATGGGCACAGGAACTGACCTCGCTGACGCACGAGCAGGACGACCCCGGAACGGATTGGAACGTGCGGGCTCGCGCAGCCAAGCCGGACTGGATGAGCCCGCGCATGGCGTGGCGCGCGATCCAGGCGGCCCTGCCGGTCGAGGCGATCATCTCATCCGATATCGGCAACAACTGTGCCATCGGCAACGCCTACCCCGCCTTTGAAGAAGGCCGCAAATATCTGGCACCCGGGCTCTTCGGTCCGTGCGGCTACGGTTTGCCCGCCATTGTCGGTGCCAAAATCGGTCAGCGCGATGTGCCGGTTGTCGGATTTGCCGGCGACGGAGCCTTCGGCATCGCTGTGAACGAGCTGACGGCCATCGGCCGTGGCGAATGGCCGGCGATCACCCAGATCGTATTCCGCAACTACCAGTGGGGCGCGGAAAAGCGGAATTCCACGCTGTGGTTCGATGACAACTTTGTCGGCACTGAACTGGACGAGGAAGTCTCCTACGCCGGTATCGCAAAAGCCTGCGGACTCCAGGGTGTGGTGGCCCGCACCATGGACGAGCTGACAGAGGCGTTGAATCAGGCGATCAAGGACCAGATGGAGAATGGTAAGACCACATTGATTGAGGCGATGATCAATCAGGAACTGGGCGATCCATTCCGCCGCGATGCGATGAAAAAGCCGGTTCAGGTCGCGGGTATTTCGAAAGAAGACATGCGCCCGCAGGTCGGTGCCTGAGCGCGGGTGCATCACACCAGCCGCATAGTAAAAAAGAGGGGTCGGCCGTGCGCGTGCTGAACGATCTGACAAGACGTGCAGCCGAACGGCCCGCCCACATCGTCCTGAGCGAAGGCAGCGACCCGCGCATTGTCGCGGGTGCTGTCGCTGCCGTGAAATCCGGCGTTGCCCGGATCACGCTGGTGGGTCCGCAAGATGACGTCGCCGCCGCGCTTGTGGCGGCGGGCACCACTCAAAGCCCCACGCTCCAGATCGCGGATCCGCAGACATCAACACATCATGCGGCTTTCGCGTCGGCCTATCACATGCTGCGTCAGCACAAGGGCGTCACGCCCGCGGCAGCGGCGGAAACTGCGCGCGATCCGCTGGTCTTTGCCGCGCTGATGGTGCGCGAGGGTCTTGCGGACGGCACAGTCGGCGGCGCTGTTGCCACAACGTCGGACACAGTACGCGCCGCTTTGCAGATCATCGGCAAGGCCGAAACCGCCCCGCTGGTCTCCAGTTTCTTTCTGATGGCTCTGCCCGAACATCATGCTTCTGGTCAGGACGCACTGATCTTTTCCGACGCCGGGCTGGTGATCAACCCCAGTTCCGACGAGCTTGCAGCGATTGCAACGGCCTCCGCCCAATCCTACGCGCAGCTTTTGGGCCGTGAACCGCGGGTGGCGATGCTCTCGTTTTCCACCAAAGGCTCGGCACGTCATCCGACCGTCGACAAGGTTGCGCATGCCACGGCGCTGCTGCGGGAGAGTGCGCCCGATCTCATGTGTGACGGTGAATTGCAGTTTGACGCGGCCTTCGTGCCCGACGTCGCGGCGGCAAAGGCCAAAGGATCGCCCTTGGAAGGGGCGGCCAACGTCATGATCTTTCCCAATCTCGACGCAGGCAACATCGGTTACAAGATCGCCCAGCGCATTGGCGGCTGTCAGGCGATTGGTCCCGTCCTGCAGGGGCTTGCCAAACCCGCCAATGACCTGTCGCGCGGCTGCGTGGCAGAAGACGTGAACCATATGATCGCGGTCACCGTGCTGCAGGCGCAGGACCGCGCATGAGGAGCCCGTGCCAATCCGCTTCAGAGCGCGGAGGCCCGTTATGAGCCCGGCGGCCTCTGTCTCGGAGTTTGTCGGCGCGCTGCCCAGACGCTCGAACGAGCTTTTCCCCGGCGTGATCATGGCCGTCATCGTTGCCGTGACGGCCCAGTTTCTCGCCGATCACTACGAAGCACCTGCCATGCTCATGGCACTGCTGCTCGGGATCGCGGTCGCGTTTCTTGGGGATGAGGGCAAAACTGTTGCCGGTATCTCCTTTGCCGCGCGTACCGTGCTGCGTATGGGCATCGCCTTTCTCGGCGTACGCATCTCCTTTGATCTGATGGCCGGGCTCGGGCTCGACGTCGTGCTTCTGGTTGTAGGCGCAGTGCTGGCCACCATTGCCTTCGGCCTTCTGATCTCGCGCTTTTTCGGACACGGCTGGCGCTTTGCTTTCCTGACGGCGGGATCGGTCGCCATCTGTGGTGCATCTGCTGCCATGGCCATCAGCGCGATCCTTCCGAAGGACGAAAAATCCGAACAGCGCCTCATCTTTACTGTTCTGGGTGTGACCGTCCTCTCCACCATAGCCATGATCGCATACCCCATCCTCGTGACCCGGCTCGGGCTCGGCGAAACCGCAGGCGGCATCTTTCTGGGGGCCACGATTCACGACGTCGCGCAGGTGGTCGGCGCCGGCTTTTCGGTCTCCGAAGGCGCCGGCGACACGGCGACGCTGATCAAACTCATACGCGTCTCCATGCTGGCGCCCGTGGTGCTTGTCGGCGCGCTCCTCATCCGCACCTTTGCCGAGGCCTCTGACGACGATACCCGCCCGCCGCTGCTGCCGGTCTTCGTCATCGGCTTTCTAGCACTCGCGACAATCAACTCGCTGGGCTTGATTCCAACCCAAGTTGCTGATTTCGTGAGCCAGATGTCGCGATGGATGCTGCTGGTCGCGATCGCGGCCGTCGGCATGAAAACAAATTTAAAACGGGTGCTGGCCGTCGGCGGACCAGCCATTGCCCTTCTGATCACCGAAACCGTGTTCATCGCGGGATTGGTCCTGGTGGGGATATACTATTTCGCCTGACGCAACAGGCGCGAGGGAGGCCAGATGACGTTCCAGCAACCTAAGATCAATACATCGCCGCATGTTTCTGACGAGGTGCGCAAAACCACATGTTACATGTGCGCCTGCCGCTGCGGCATCAATGTTCACATGAAAGACGGCAAGGTCGCCTATATCGAAGGCAACCGCGACCACCCAGTCAACCAGGGTGTGCTCTGCGCCAAAGGCTCGGCCGGTATCATGCAGGTCAACGCGCCCTCCCGCCTGCGCGCGCCGCTCAAACGCGTCGGCGAACGCGGCTCTGGAGAATTCGAAGAAATCTCATGGGACGAGGCATTGGAGATCGCGCGCGACTGGCTGAACCCGGTGCGTCAGCAAGACCCGTCAAAGCTTGCCTTTTTCACCGGTCGCGATCAGTCACAATCCTTCACCTCCTTCTGGGCACAAAACTTCGGCACGCCGAACTACGCAGCCCACGGCGGCTTCTGCTCGGTCAATATGGCGGCAGGCGGCATCTACACTATGGGGGGCGCGTTCTGGGAATTCGGCCAGCCGGACTGGGACCATACCAAGCTCTTCGTTCTCTTTGGCGTCGCCGAAGACCATGACAGCAACCCGATCAAGATGGGTCTGGGCAAGATCAAGACGCGCGGCGCCAAGGTTATCGGCGTCAATCCGATCCGCACCGGCTACAACGCGGTGGCGGACGAATGGGTTGGCATCACGCCCGGCACCGACGGGCTGTTCATCCTCTCGATGATCCATTGCCTGATGAAAGCAGGACGGATCGATCTCGACTATCTGGCGCGGTTCACCAATGCGCCGGTGCTGGTGATCAACAACCCCGGTGCGGCGGATCACGGCCTGCTGATGCGGGATGCCGACGGCAAGGAACTGGTGATCGACCGCAAAACCGGCAAGCTCACACCCTTTGACCAGCCCGGCGTGCGCCCGGACCTTGCGGCCACGTACGAAAAAGACGGGCAGACCCACCGCCCTGTGTTCCACCATATGGCCGATCAGTATCTTTCGGACGACTATGCGCCAGAGGCGGTCGCGGACCGCTGTGGCATCTCCGCCCGGCGCATTCGCGCGATTGCGGCAGAGCTTGGACGCGTCGCTTTCGACGAAGCTTTCGAGCTCGACCAGCCGTGGACCGATTTCCGGGGCGAGCGCCACGAAAAGATGACCGGGCGCCCGGTGTCCTTCCACGCCATGCGCGGGATCTCCGCGCATGCCAACGGGTTCCAGACCTGCCGCGCGTTACATACTTTGCAAATTATTCTCGGCACCGTGGAGGTTCCGGGTGGGTTCCGGTTCAAACCGCCTTACCCGAAGCCGGCAACCGCGCACCCCAAACCGCACTGCAAGGTGACGGCGGATGCGCCGCTTGATGGTCCGCACCTTGGGTTTGTGCACGGTCCAGACGATCTCGCGCTGAAAGAAGACGGCAGCCCGGCCCGGATCGACAAGGCCTTCACGTGGGAAAACCCCATGTCCAGCCATGGCCTCATGCATATGGTGATCTCGAACGCTTACGCCGGCGATCCCTACAAGATCGACGTCTTGTTCATGTACATGGCCAATATGTCGTGGAATTCCTCGATGAATACGCGCGGCGTCATCGACATGCTGACCGACAAGACCGATGACGGCGAGTATGTAATCCCCAAGATCATCTATTCAGATGCCTACAGCTCTGAGATGGTGGCCTACGCGGATCTGATCCTGCCCGACACCACCTATCTGGAGCGTCACGACTGCATCTCACTGCTCGACCGCCCGATCTGCGAGGCGGATGCAGCCGCCGACGCGATCCGCTGGCCGGTCATCGAACCGGATCGCGACGTCAAAGGGTTTCAGTCGATGCTCTGCGAGTTGGGCGCAATGCTCAACCTGCCCGGCTTCGTCAATGCTGATGGCAGCCAGAAGTACGCCGATTACGGCGATTACATCGTCAATCACGAACGCAAGCCCGGCATCGGGCCGCTGGCGGGCTTCCGCGGCAACGGTGACGACGTCGGGCGCGGCCCAGTCAACCCCAACCAGCTGGAACGCTACATCGAAAACGGCGGCTTTTTTGTCGAACACATCCCGACCGGGTCGAACTACTACAAGCCCTGGAACAGCGCCTATCAGGACTGGGCGGTCAAGATGGGGCTCTATGACAGCCCGCAGCCCTATCTCTTTTCGCTCTATTCCGAGCCGATGCGCCGGTTCCAGCTGGCCGCAGAAGGCTATGGTGAACGCCAACCGCCCGATCATCTGCGCGACCGGATCAAGCAGACGATGTCGCCCCTGCCGATCTGGTATTCGAGCGAAGAAGACAATCACGCGAATGACTACCCCATCACGGCGCTGACCCAACGCCCGATGGCCATGTATCACTCCTGGGGGTCGCAGAACGCGTGGCTGCGCCAATTGCATGGCCATAACCCGCTTTACGTCTCTACCAAGCTGATGCGCGACAACAATTTACAGGATGGTGACTGGGCCAAGGTGACCTCTCCGCATGGCGAGATCACGGTGCCGGTGCTGGAGATGGCCGCGCTCAATGATCACACGGTCTGGACGTGGAACGCGATTGGCAAGCGCAAAGGGGCTTGGGCACTTGAAGAAAACGCGCCGGAAGCCACCCGTGGGTTTTTGCTCAATCACCTGATCCACGAACTGCTGCCGCCCAAGGGCGATGGTCTGCGGTGGTCGAACTCCGACCCGATCACCGGACAGGCCGCATGGTTCGATCTGAAGGTGCGGATCGAAAAAGCGAGGGCGCCTGCGGAAGCGCAGCCCGCATTGCCACCGATCCAATCCCCTGTGGGGCACGGCCCGAAAGATCTGACATGGAAGGTTGGTAAATGATGCGCGCGCTGCCCACCGACATGATACCGACGCCAGACCGACGTCAGACCGCTGCGCAAAACGGGGGTGCTGCATGACCACTTTGCCTGCGCAAACCGAGAAGAAACTTGGCCTCGTGATCGACCTTGATACCTGTGTCGGGTGTCATGCCTGCGTGATCTCCTGCAAGGGCTGGAACACCGAAAACTACGGCGCCCCGCTCTCGGACCAGAATGCCTATGGTGCCGACAACAACGGCACCTTCCTGAACCGCGTCCACTCTTACGAGGTACAGCCCGAGGATGGCGGGCTGGCCAAGCTAATCCATTTTCCGAAATCCTGCCTGCATTGCGAAGACGCGCCCTGCGTCACTGTCTGTCCAACGGGCGCGAGCTACAAGCGTGTCGAGGACGGTATCGTTTTGGTCAATGAAAGCAACTGCATAGGCTGCGGATTATGCGCGTGGGCCTGCCCTTACGGTGCGCGTGAACTTGATCACGCCGAAGGCGTCATGAAGAAGTGCACCCTTTGTGTTGACCGGATCTACAATGAAAATCTCCCGGAAGAGGATCGCCAGCCGGCCTGCGTGCGCACTTGTCCCGCGGGTGCACGCCATTTCGGCGACCTTGGTGATCCCGACAGCGCCGTGAGCCAGTTGGTGGCAGACCGTGGCGGTATGGATCTGATGCCCGAACAGGGCACCAGGCCGGTCAACAAATACCTGCCACCCCGCCCCAAGGATACGCTGATGCCCGACGCAGGTGATCTTGACGTCCTCGCCCCCTTCCTCGCGCCGGTCGCAGAAGAGCCCAAGGGCTTCATCGGCTGGCTCGACAAAACGCTGGAGAAAATCTGATGCATCCCGCACCTTCGGTCATTTTCTTTACCAGTTTCAGTGGCTTGGGCTTTGGCTTGCTTGTCTGGCTGGGCTTTGGATACCCAGGAGTCACCGGTTGGGCCGCTTTTGCTTTTTTTGCAATCGCTTACGCCTTTGCAGTGGGCGGGCTCATTGCATCAACGTTTCACCTGGGGCGCCCGGAACGCGCCATCAAGGCATTTACACAATGGCGCTCAAGCTGGCTCAGCCGCGAAGGTTGGTGCGCTGTTGGCGCGCTATTCGTTATGGCAGTCTACGGCGCCGGGCTGGTGTTTTTTGGAACGCGCCTGGGGCTGTTGGGCATACTGGGTGCGGTTTTGTCGTTGGCCACTGTTTTTACAACATCTATGATTTACGCCCAGTTGCGAACCATCCCGCGCTGGAACATGCCTTGGACGCCAGCAAAGTTTCTGTCGTTTTCCATCGCGGGCGGAGCGCTGCTGGCCGGGCAGGTCACGGCGGCTATAGCGTTGCTGATTCTTGCAGGAGTGATCCAGTTCGCCACCTGGATGTTTGGAGACCGGGCGCTTTCGTCTTCTGGCACTGATCTGGCATCTGCCACAGGTTTGGGAGGCATGGGTCGCGTGAGGGCGTTCGAGCCGCCGCATACAGGTACGAACTACCTGCTGAAGGAATTCGTGCACGTGGTCGGGCGCAAACACGCAGAAAAACTGCGTATCATTTCGCTTGTGCTGATGGTCGCGGTGCCAGTGGTGTTGCTGCTGTTGCCGTTCTCACATCTGCTCGCCGTTTTAGCGATCACCAGCCATATCGCCGGGCTGCTAGTTGCGCGATGGCTCTTTTTTGCACAGGCCGAGCATGTGGTCGGCCTCTATTACGGCAAGCGATAGACAGTCCGGCGGACGGACAGAGTAAAAGCCCTGCCCGACACCTTCAATTCATCAGGCCCGCGTGCCGTAGACCCGCATCGACCAGATCGCGCGTGCCGTCGGACAGAGCCGTAAGAGGCAGGCGCACCTCATCGGCACATAGATCAAGCTGCGACATTGCGTATTTGACACCAACCAGACCCGGTTCGGTGAAAACAGCCTTGTGCAGCGGCATCAGACGGTCTTGAATGCCAATAGCAGTTGTGTAATCGCCTGAGAGGCAGGCCGCCTGCATCTGGCTCAGCAGGCGCGGGGCTACATTGGCGGTAACGGAAATGCAGCCGACGCCGCCCTGCGCATTGAATCCATGCGCTGTTGCATCCTCGCCCGAAAGCTGGATGAAATTCTTGCCGCAGGTGATGCGCTGGTCACTGACTCGCGCCAGATCGCCCGTGGCATCTTTGACACCGATGATACGCGGCAGCTCCGCCAGCTTGCCCATCGTGTCGGGTGTCATGTCTATCACCGAACGACCAGGAATATTGTAGATGATGATCGGAAGGTCGGCGCAATCATGCAGCGCTGTATAGTGCGCAATCAGTCCCGATTGCGTGGGCTTGTTGTAGTATGGGGTCACCACCAGAGCGGCATCAGCGCCTACCGCTTCGGCATGGCGGATCAGGCGAATGGCTTCCAGGGTGTTGTTCGAACCCGCGCCGGCGATGACGGGCACGCGCCCGGCCGCGGCTTTGACGACTTCCTCCACAACGATTTCATGTTCTTTGTGGGTCAATGTTGGGCTTTCGCCCGTAGTCCCGACCGGGACAAGGCCATTGCTGCCTTCCCCGATGTGCCATTCCACAAGTTTCTTAAGCGTATCAATATCAAGCTCGCCGTTGCGAAACGGCGTGACGAGGGCAGGCATAGAACCTTTGAACATTTTCACGCTCCTTAGCTTGTGTGCCGCCAATTGGCACAAAATTAACACGTTTTCACCACTTTCGTGATTTGATCGCAAAGGATCACGAAGTAAGTTAAGAGGCTCTAGCCTTCATAGCCCGGGAATTGCAAGTGACGACGCGCCTATTCATCGCCTTGGCATTGGTTTTTGTGACCGCCCTGCCGGTTGCAGCAGAGCGCCCGCGCCCTCTGGGCTGGGGGCTAGACGCCATGCGCAGCGGGGATTGGGACAGCGCCGCGCGCATTGCCGCACGTGACGGCGATGTGGCCGAAGATGTGATCGAATGGTCGCGTCTGCGCGCCGGCAGCGGCACGGCGGAAGAGGTTCGCGCGTTCCTGAAGCGGCGGCCAGATTGGCCGGGGGAGCGCTACCTGAGACGCCAGTCAGAAGCCAAGATCATCGCCGAAAGCGATGCGGTTGTGATGGAATTCTTCAACGAAATCGCGCCACAAACACCCCAGGGCGTGCTGAGCCTTGCCCGCGCGCTGACCCGGGCCGGGCGTCCGGATGAAGCCAATGCAAACGTGATCGGTGCGTGGCGCAACATGTCGATGACCACGACGGAACACGCCCTCTTTATGAGTGCGCATGAAGGCGTGCTTGCCCCACATCACGATGCGCGCCTCGACGCCATGATGTGGGACGGCGCTTTGCAAAACGCGCGCCGGATGTTCAGCCTGGCCTCGGATGGCGCGGTGGCAGACGCCAAGGCCCGGATAGCACTGCGCGATGCCGCTCCGGGCGTCGATGCGCTGATTGCTGCGGTGCCGGAAAGCCACGCCAGAAGCGGCGGTCTGCAATTTGAACGTTTCATGTGGCGCGTCCGGAAAGGGCGTTGGGACGACGCCAAGTCGCTTTTGATCGAAACTTCCGTAAGTGCTGAACGCCTGGGGCGCCCGGAAGAATGGTCCAACCGACGGCGGTCCATGGCCCGCGACGAGATGCGAGAAGGTAATGCCGAACGCGCGTATGAACTCGCGGCCCGACACTTTCTGACAGCAGGATCCGCCTATGCCGATTTGGAATGGTTGTCAGGGTACATCGCGTTACACAAACTGAATGAACCGCAAACGGCTTTGCGCCATTTCGACAACCACGCTGATGCGGTGCAGTCCCCGATCTCGAAGGGACGCGCGGGATATTGGCGCGGGCGCGCCTATGAGGCCATGGGGAATGTCGCCGCTGCCGATCAGGCTTATTCCGAGGGCGCGCAATACCAGACATCATTCTACGGCCTCTTGGCGGCTGAGCGCGCCGATCTGCCGTTCGATGTCGAACTGGCGCTGAGCAAGGTGGAGGAAGACTGGAGAACCTCGGATCTGGCCAAGAATTCCGTCTTCGAGGCGGGACTTTTGCTGCAGGCTTCGGGCGAGCTTAATCTGGCTGAACGGTTCTGGACCCATCTCGCTGAGAGCCTTGACGCTGACAGCGGCGCATTACTGGCGCAGGCCGCCGTGGATGCAGACCAGCCGCATCTTGCCGTTATGATCGGAAAGCGTCTGGCGCGGCGCGCGATTGTCGTACCTTTTGGCTATTATCCGCTGCACCCCTTGCTGGAACAGTCGCTGCCGATGGCACCGGAAATGACGCTGGCCATAGCGCGTCGGGAAAGCGAGTTTGATCCGAATGTCCAAAGTGGTGTGGGTGCGCGCGGGCTCATGCAGATCATGCCCCGTACGGGCAGCGAGGTGGCCCGCCAGCTTGGTCGGTCGAGCGGACATACCACGGCACGCCTGATCTCAGACCCGGTTTACAATGCCGAACTGGGATCGGCCTACCTGGCGACACTCGCGCGGCGGTTCAATGGCAACGTCATCATGATGTCCGCTGGCTACAACGCGGGACCAAGCCGTCCTGATCGCTGGATGCAGACATACGGGGACCCGCGCCGCGGTCAAATCGACATCGTCGACTGGATCGAACACATCCCTTTTCGGGAAACACGCAACTACGTGATGCGCGTGACCGAAAGCCTTCCCATTTATCGCGCGCAACTGGGACAGGAACCGCTGCCGCAGCCCTTTAGCGCCGAGTTGACCGGATCAAGCCTTCAGGCGTTCGCGCCAAAGGGTGAATAACCCTGCCCCGACGACGATGAGAGCACCTGCTGCCACGTTTGCGCGCAGCGCTTCATCGAACACGGCCATGCCGATGCCCGCTGCGAATACCAGCTGAAAATATGCAAACGGCTGCACCGCGCTAGCCTCGGCAACCGCGTAACAGCGGATTAAAAGCCAGTGTCCGAGCGCCCCTGTCAGGCACAACAACCCCATCCAGCCCCAGTCCGGCCGGGTCATAGGTTCCCAATACCAGACACCGACCAGCGTTGTGAGGATGGCACCACTGACACCTGTCCAGAAAAAACTTGTCGCAGCGCTGTCCCGTCGCCCGGCGTAACGCGTCAAAAGCGAATAGAGCGCAAACATCGTAGCCGCCGCAAGCGGTACAAGTGCCCTCACATCGAAAACGCCAAATCCGGGCTGAAGTATGAGCAGGATGCCGACAAAACCAGCCCCGATCGCTGACCACCGCCGCCATCCCACTGTCTCTCCCAGAACCGGGCCGGACAACGCTGCAACGATTAAAGGGAAACAGGCAAAAACTGCGTGGCTTTCCACCAGTCCCAACAACGTGAAGGCGGCCACCATAACACAAATCTCCAACGCCAGCAGAAGACCGCGAAAGATCTGCAGCACCGGTTGCCTCGTCCGGGCTGCGGCTCGCACGCCGCCGCTTGATCGCTGCGACAACGCGACCACAAAGGCCGCAAAGAACCAATAGCGGATCATCACAATCAAAAAGACATTGTAGGTGTCCGCGAGATGCCGCGAAATGCCGTCCTGAACTGCAAAAACCAAGGTTGTTGCGAGCATCAGCCAGATCCCGCTGCGGGTATCGTTCGGTTGGGCGCTCACCGCTTCACCCCGCATGTCATGTGCCGTTTCCGTCCGTACCCCGGCACGCGGTTCACTTCAAAACCCGCCTGCATCAGCCCGCGTCGGACGTGCCCGGCCGCAGTATAGGTTGCGAATGTGGTGCCCGCGGGACTATGCGCGCCGACGGCCTGCATCAGGTCCGGCTCCCAAAGTTCAGGATTCTTGGCCGGCGAGAACCCGTCCAGAAACCAGGCGTCCGCGCGTCCGGACCAACCCGGCACACAGGTTCGCGCGTCCCCGACAATGACTTCGAGTGTCGCGTCCTCACCCAATGGAAAGATGCCGCCGGCGGGATCCCACACAGCCAAAAGCTGCTCCGTTGGCAAGTATAGCTCTGACACGCCGCTCAGGGCACGCGTCATGTCCTGATGCGACAACGGAAAGGCTTCGAAACTGGTGAACCGTAAGCAGCCTGAGCAACCGGTTGCCCGCCATGCGGCCAGCGAGGCCAAAACGTTCAGACCTGTTCCAAAGCCCAATTCAGCAATGTGAAACCCGTCTGAGAACCGGTCAGGCAAGCCGTTGCCTTGCAGAAAAACGTATCGTGTCTCCGCCAAGCCGTTCTCCAGACTGTAATAAGGGTCATCAAAGCGGGTGGACACCGGAACGTCGCCCTTGCGCCAAATCACATCTGCTGTCTGGTTCTGCACGGGCGCGCCTTGTAAAGTAGTTCGCAAACAAAAGGACACTGGGGCAGAAGGCTGGAGTTGACAATGGTCGACGTAACCATACGAGGCGCGGGCATTTTTGGCCTCTCGATCGCCTGGGCCTGCACGCTTCGCGGCGCGAAGGTGCAGGTCATCGACCCAAATGGCCCCGGCGCAGGCAGCAGCGGTGGGCTTGTCGGCGCGCTCGCTCCGCACGTGCCGGAAAACTGGAACGCCAAAAAGGCGTTTCAGCTTGAAAGCCTGTTGATGGCAGAACGTTTCTGGTCCGATGTCAAAGACGCATCCAATATGGAAACAGGGTATGTGCGCAGTGGACGCATCCAACCCATCACGGATGCGCGCGCACTTTCCTTGGCGCGGCGGAGAGGCGACAGCGCGAAAGTGCTTTGGCAAGATCGTGCAATCTGGGCGGTTGTGCCGACTTCAGACGCGCGCTGGACCGTGCCGAGTCCATCAGAATGGATCATCAGCGACAGCTTGAGCGCCCTGCTTCATCCACGCAAAAGTGTTCAGGCGCTGGCGCGTGCGTTGAAGAATGTGGAATGCGAGGTCAAAACCGATGGCATCGACCGAGGGCCGGTTGTCTGGGCAACCGGTTTACACGGCCTTGAAATCTTGAACGCGGGGCATCACAGGCAGGTCGGCAACGGCATAAAGGGTCAAGCGGCCCTGCTCAAATATGATGCCGCCGAGCGTCCGCAGCTTTTTGTCGACGGGCTACACATCATCCCGCATCTCGACGGAACGGTGGCAATCGGGTCCACGTCTGAACGTGAGTATAGCTCAGCCACCGGTACAGACGGACAACTGGACGCTCTAATAGCCGAGGCACGCGCGCTGCTTCCGGCTTTGCAGGATGCTGAGGTCATCGAAAAATGGGCTGGCATACGCCCACGGGCGCGCAGCCGTGCGCCGATGCTGGGGCCCTGGCCGGGCAGACCCGGGCACTTTGTTGCGAACGGTGGCTTTAAGATCGGGTTCGGTATGGCGCCCAAAGTTGCTGAGGTTATGGCCGAATTGGTGCTTGAAGGGCGCAATGTCATCCCCGAGGGCTTTGACGTCAAAGCATCATATTGACTGAGTCTCGGCCCGCGCCGTCATACACTGCCGACCATCCGGCCCACGCACCCAGAGATCGGTGCCACAGGCACACAGCTCTGCGCTTTCAAAGTGCATGAGCGGCGCGGTCGCCCTGAACTGAAAGGCAGACAATTGTCCGAGCCTGGTTTCAGCGAACAGCATAAGCAGTTGAGCCAATAGCGGGCCGTGCACCACCAATCCGCTGTACCCTTCAACGGCCTTTGCGTAGTCCACGTCGTAGTGAATGCGGTGTCCGTTGAACGTCAGTGCAGAGTAACGAAAAAGCGATGTGGTCGAAAACCGAACCGTCTGTGAGCACGTTTCGTTCCGCGCCGACTGTGGCGGCTCCGGCGCGGTTATATCGGGGTCCGTTTCAGGGCGGAAAACCAGATCCTGCCATTCCGTAATGCAAAGTTCGTCCGATTGCCGCATCTCATGGCGCAATCTGATCAAGGCGAAAGGGCCGCGCCGGCCAGACTTCCGCGTCACGGCCTCGCAGTAACTCGTCCGCTCCGCAGAGATGCCAGCCTTTAGCGGCGCGTGAAATTCGAGTTGTCCGCCTGCCCACATGCGCCTTGGAAAACCCGTATCGGGAATCAAATCGTTGCCAACGCGCGGATGGCCGTCACGGCCCAAAGCGTCTTCCGCCCGGGCATCCCAAAAATAAATCTGATGGAAAAACGGGGGCAAAACATCACCCGTCGCGAAGACTTTTGCATCGCCGAGCATTGCACATAGTGCTGTGGCGCGGGCAGGGTCAAGACGGCATTGACGGAACGTGCTATGCGGTGCCTGGTTTTGCATAAGATCAAGCCGTAGCAAGGAAACCGCTCATGCCGCAATCACAAATCCAATGCCGGGTGCGCGCGCTCGATCACCTCGTTCTGACCGTCGCCGACATCCCACGGGCGGTTCGGTTTTACACGCAGGTTCTTGGCATGCGCGGCGAACAGTTTGAGGTGGCTGATGGCACCAAACGCTGGGCATTGAAGTTCGGCCAATCGAAAATCAATCTGCACCAACAAGGGCGCACCTTCGACCCCAAGGCTACGGTGCCCACGCCGGGTTCTGCCGATTTATGCTTTTTGACTGACGCGCCGATGGACGAGTGGCTGACGCATCTGGCCGTTCATGACATCGACATCGAGGAAGGTCCGGTTGCCCGCTCCGGTGCCATGGGGCCCATACTGTCCATCTACCTGCGTGACGAGGACGCCAATCTGATAGAGGTCTCAGTCCCCGCGGGTTAGCGAAATTTCCGCGCGCAGATTCTCCATCAGCCGAGATATCGTGTTGGTGTATTGCTCCGATACCAGCTGGCCCGTCGCATCAAACTGATGACCGCTGTCCGCCAGATGTACTTCCGGCCCTGATAAAACGCGCGGCTGAAACGGCACCATGAAGCCACGCAGCACCAGTTGCGCCCGCTCGCCTCCAGCCCGACCAGCGGCCGCGGACATCACCGCCACGGGTTTACCGGCCCATGGGTTGCCCTCGGTGCGCGATACCCAGTCCAGTGCGTTTTTCAAAACACCCGGAGGTCCCTTGTTGTACTCCGGCGTAGAGATCAGGATGCCATCTGCCGCACCGATTTGCGCTGCAAGTGTAGCAACGGCGACGGGTATCCCATCTGCCGTTTCGGCATCCCCGTTGTACAACGGCAGTCGAAGGTCGGCGTGAACGTAATCGCACGCGCCGAACAAGCGGGCTGCCTCGCGCAGAAGTTTTGTGTTCGTCGAGTCGGCGCGCAGTGCTCCTGACACCCCAAGGAGTTGGATATTTGCCATGTCTTCCACTCTAATTTTCTCTTGGGCGGGAACCTGTGTCCCGCTCAAGAAAAGACAAGGGTGCCGCGGAGCTTTTGGAACCAGTCAGACCGTGGGAAGAATCACAAGTTCGACGCGACGATTTTGTGCTTTGCCCGCTTCGGACAGGTTGCTTGCAACAGGTTGATTTTCGCCACGACCGGAAATCTGAAATCGCGCAGGTTGCACACCTGCGTTCATCAGAATGGAAGCCACGGCGTTTGCACGCTGTTCGGACAGCTGCTGATTATAGTCTGCCTCACCATCACTGTCCGTGTGGCCGAGAACCTGCACTGTGGAGTCTGGGTATCTTTGCAGATTGCCCGCGACCATGCGCAGGTCGGCCTGCAGATCAGGACGGACCGCAAAGCTGTCGGTCGAGAACAGCAGATCCTGCGGCAGATTTACAATCAGACTGTCGCCGGTGTTCGTGATCTGAACGTTTTCGTTCCCGATATCACGGCGCAGATCCGCTTCTTGCTGATCGAGGCTGTAGCCGATCCCGGCCCCGACAGCGCCGCCAACCACCGCGCCGATAAGTGCGGCTTCGTCACGGTTTCCGTCACCACGTGACAGTGCACCGGCCAACGCGCCGGCACCGGCACCGAGAAGAGCCCCCTGTTGTGTGTTGTTCATGCTTGCGCCGCTCGGGTCATTGCAAGCTGAAAGGACCATCGCGCCGACAAGCGCAAAAAGGGAGGTAGTTTTGATATATTTCATGATTAACTGCCTTTTGCTCGATAGGGCTTCGTTCGTGCGAAACCGCTTTTTTACACGCCATTGTTATGCAGCCTTGCGCGGCTCAAACCAAGACAAAATTTGTAACAATCCCGTCGAGCAAGGCCATTCAACCTTCTACATTGGCCGTTTCATATGCAAGCATGGCCCGTTTGACCGGTAATCCCCAATGATAGCCGCCCAAACCGCCCGATTTGCGCATGGCGCGGTGGCATGGGATCAACCAACTGATCGGATTACGACCGACAGCTGTGCCGACCGCGCGAACAGCACGCGGCGCGCCCACCGCATTGGCAATTTCTGAGTATGTGGTCACGTGACCGGATGGAATGGTTAGCAAGGCTTCCCATACCTTGATCTGAAACGGCGCGCCGATCAGGTATAGCGGTGCCGGATCCAATTGATTGTCTTCTGCGCCAAAGGCTTTCAATACCCACGGACCCAGCCGCATCGGATCCTCTATGTACTCAGCTTGAGGCCAGCGCGCGACCAGATCATTGAACGCCGCTTCCGGCCCCATTTCATCGCCGAACCCGACGCCGCAGATCCCTTTGGACGTGCCCATCACAATCGCAGCACCAAAGGGGCTGTCGAACCAACCCCAGTATATGGTCAGGCCCGCCCCTTTGCGGGCAAATTCACCAGGGCTCATCGCCTCCCAGCGCACGAAAAGATCATGTAGGCGTCCGGTTCCGGACAGGCCGGTTGCATGCGCGGCCTCAAGCGTGCTGAAACGCTCCCGCAGCAGTGTCTTGGCGTGTCCAAGTGCCAGATATTGCTGATAGCGTTTGGGCGAGACGCCAACGAAACGCGAGAAAAGACGCTGAAAATGCGCCGGGCTCATACCCATTTCGCGTGCGATGTCTTCCAATGCGAGAGGCGCGCCCGTCCCGTCAATCTGATCGATAGCGCGCCGGATCACCTTATAGTGGTAACTGCCTTCGGCGTTGGGCGGGATGAACTGGTGCTGTGTCATGCCTTTTGGTCTACGTGATCCTCTCCCTCATATCGACCCGATTCCTGCGGTTTTGCGGCTTGCCTCACGATCTTTGTATGCCGCACGAGATGTCTCACGATGCATATTACGCAAAACGAACTCCGCCTCGCCGCGGGTCAGACAGATGCGCGCGTTGGTTTGACATAACCCATCGCGTCGCAGGTCGCTTTGAGATTTGACGACAAAGTCTGGATTCAAACGACGCAGCGCCCGAGGGCTCGGAGACAGCGTTTCGACCCACGCCCCCTGCGCCAGAATCACCTCATGCGATTCACATAAAATGTGCGTGAGGGTATAAGGTTTTTGCGTGAAGAACACGGTTGCAGCGCCCGCATCGGCCCAGGCTTTGGCCGGTGCAAGCGCTTCGGGTTCAAAGAAATGCAGGTCTACAATGGGATCACGAAGCAACACGCGATGATCGCCGGTCACTTTGAGAGCATGCACCGGGCGTCCCTCGCCGAAAGCGCCAACAGGGATTTCCACAAGTGCTTCCCGATGATGCCGCGCGAAGAAGCGGGGCGTGACCTTGGTGCGGCCCACCCAAAGGATCTTTTGATACCCGTGGTCCCTTGTGAGAACCTGGTCCGACGTATCAAGCCACTCTACGGGCACTTCTCCCCTGTTAGTCGCGATCATTGTACCCGGGCCGTAACCCGGCGATAGGCTGTCGTCTTCGTAACAGTCGTATGGATGGCGTGCATCGTTGCGAGCTAAGTTGTCACTCGAGTCCTGTGCGCCAAAAAACCTGTATCGGGTTCCCGGTTTCAGTTGTTCGCCGGTGATGTAACTCACCGGTTCACCCGCGATCGCGAGGCGATCAATCGTGATCTGGCTGCCATCGGGACCTTCGAGATACCCATATCTATCGACATTGAGGCAACCGCTTGCGATCTCGCTCCCGTCGCTGTCGAACATGTTGGCGCTTTGGTTCTTCTTTTCGTCGTGCTTGTCACGGACCAGATCAGCGTCAAAAATGCCATCTTTGTCGCTCAACACGATTGTCTTGAGGTCCTGAACGGGTGTGAATCCGGGATCAAGCGTGAAAGTCGCGCTGCTCTCATCATATACAAGCGCGTCCGCCGCATAGCTGAATATCTCATACGTCGCCACGGTTCACCTGACACTTGCCTGCAAGTTCACGTTACCTCTTCATGGTAAATTTTTGCTCAACGACCTTGGGCCAAGCGACGCATATCACACGTGCCGATGCGGCTTGCTCCCTGTCGCGAAAGCCCTCATAACGCGCCTATGGCTCAGCAGTTGGACTACCACACAATCCGCGAAATTTTTGCCCGGTTTCAGGCGGCAGACCCCGAGCCGAAGGGCGAGCTCAATCACGTAAACGTCTACACGCTTGTGGTCGCTGTCGCGCTGAGTGCCCAAGCCACCGACGCCGGCGTGAACAAAGCAACGGCGGAACTTTTCAAAATCGCCGACACGCCCCAAAAGATGCTGGATCTTGGTGAAGCGAGGCTGATCGAGCACATCAAGACCATCGGTCTTTTTCGCAACAAAGCAAAAAACGTAATTAAACTGAGCAAAATTCTGGTGGAGGATTACGGTGGCGTCGTTCCCAACAGTCGTGCCGCACTCGAAAGTCTGCCGGGTGTGGGGCGCAAAACCGCCAATGTCGTACTGAACATGTGGTGGCAATTCCCGTCACAGGCCGTCGACACCCATATTTTTCGCCTCGGCAACCGCTCAGGCATCGCGCCTGGAAGAACTGTCGAGATCGTAGAGCGCGCGATAGAAGACAATATTCCAGCGGATTTCCAGCTTTATGCACACCACTGGATGATCCTGCATGGGCGGTACCACTGTAAGGCGCGCAAACCATTGTGCCCCACCTGCCTGATCAATGATCTGTGCCAATTCGAGGAAAAAACCCAATGACCCAATACGACGTTGTCGGCATCGGAAATGCTGTTGTTGATGTGATCACCCATGCGGACGACACCTTTCTGGATCATATGGGCATTGAAAAGGGCATCATGCAGCTGATCGAAAAGGACCGCGCAGAGGTGCTTTACGGTTCAATGGAAGACCGTCTGCAAACGCCGGGCGGTTCTGTGGCAAACTCGGTCGCGGGCGCTGGCGCTTTGGGTCTTAAAACGGCGTTCATCGGGCGCGTTCGCGATGACGCGCTTGGCAAGTTCTACGCACAGTCCATGGCCAACGAAGGCAGCGCATTTGTAAATCCACCCGTGGCTGGCGGCGAGTTGCCGACATCGCGCTCAATGATCTTTGTCTCGCCCGATGGCGAGCGGTCTATGAACACCTACCTTGGAATTTCAACTGATCTGGGCCCGGCAGACGTCCCCCAGGACGTCTCGCAGTCCGCAAAAATCATGTTTCTGGAAGGCTACCTCTTTGACAAGCCCGCAGGCAAAGAAGCTTTCCGGGCCGCAGCAAGGCATACGCGCACTGGTGGCGGGATGGCCGGGATTGCCATTTCCGATCCGTTTTGCGTGGACCGACACCGGGACGACTTTTTGCAGATGATCGGACACGAACTGGACTACGTGATTGGGAACGAAAAGGAAATTCTGTCGCTCTTCCAGACCGAAGATCTGGAGCACGCGCTGGAAAACACCGCTGCTCTGTGTCCGTTGGTGATTTGCACCCGGTCCGGCGCTGGCGTTACAGCAATCCGGGACGGTTCGCGCGTTGATGTGCCTGTGGAACAGGTTGTTCCGGTCGATGCCACCGGCGCGGGCGATCAGTTTGCCGCCGGTTTTCTTTACGGTCTGGCGACATCCCGCGATTTGGAAACCTGCGCGCAGATGGGCAATCTGTGTGCGGCAGAAGTGATTAGCCATGTTGGCCCGCGACCCCAAAGTGACCTGATGGCGGCCTTCAAGTCCGCTGGCCTTGTCTGATTGTGCTGAGCAACGGGTTCTACGACATCCCACCCGGTAAAGTGGCGATGATTGTCACGCATCTGGAAATGCGTGCGCCGGCACCAACCAAACCCATGTCTTTGCCCAAGGGCGTAACGTTCCGTGCTGTCGAAGCGGACGCGACCTGGTTCCGCGATATTTTCACACGAGTGGGATCACTTGAGTGGCTATGGTGCGGACGCCTGCGACTGAGCGACGACGAGCTCGGTGCCATTTTGAGCGATCCCAAAGTAGAGCACTATACGCTGAGTAAAGACGGGCGGGATGAAGGCTTGCTTGAGCTTGATTTCCGCGTAGGCGGCGTTTGCGAATTGTCTTTCTTTGGATTGACATCAGCCTTGATTGGAACAGGATCGGGACGGTTTCTGATGAACGAAGCGATTACGCGCGCCTGGGACCAAAGCATCTCGCTTTTTCACGTCCACACCTGCACACTCGACAGCCCGCAAGCTCTGAATTTCTACCGTCGCAGCGGGTTCACCGCTGTGCGCCAGCAGGTGGAAATTGACGATGATCCGCGTCTGAACGGGATACTTCCGGAGACGACCGGACCCCGCACGCCAATAATATCGCCCTAAAGCCTGTCGCGAAACGCACTTACAACCGCCGTATAGACGTCGCGCTTGAAGGGGACGATGTTGTCCACAAGATCGGCAGTCGGTAACCAGCGCCACGCCGAAAACTCGGGATGTTCCGTCGCGATATTGACGTCAGCGTTGGTACCGCAGAACCGCATGAGAAACCATTTTTGCTTTTGCCCGCGGTATCGGGCTTTCCAAAGCCTTGGCACCAGATCATGCGGAAGATCGTAGGTTAGCCAATTGTCGGTTTCAGCCTCAACGCTGACAAGGTCGGGATCAACGCCCGTTTCTTCCCACAATTCCCGCAACGCGGCCTCGCGCGGTTCCTCGCCTTTTTCAATACCTCCCTGAGGCATCTGCCAAGCGTCCACCTTACTGTCGAGCCTTTGCCCGACGAACACACCGCCATCAGCATTGATCAGCATGACACCAACGCAGGGGCGATAAGGCAGCTTCGCGATGTCCTCTGGGGTCATGTGAGCGATTTCTCCATTACGGCACGCCGCAGCAGCTGACCAGCGCGTTCAACCGTTTCATGCTGGATAACGGAAAAGCCCATGGCCCGAAAGGCCGGTTGCGCAGGAAGGCTTGCATGCGTCCACAAACGCTTCAATCCGTTGGAACGTGATTTCAGTTCTGTTGCCTCATACAAAAGACGAAAGCCGCCTCGGCCCCGGGCCTCGGACAGGATAAATACCAGATCAATGTAGCCCCGCTTGTCCGTTGCCATGAAACCGGAAACTTCTCCCTGGCTCTCAAGCACGAAAATATCCAGCGGTGCGATCCGTCGCTCAAAGGCTGTTGCCTCCGGTCGACTTGGCACCCAGGCTGCGCGTTGCGCTTCGGAATAAGGGCTCGGGCCGTTGCGCACGGCACGAAAGAAGACACCCGCCAAATCTGCCGCATCCGCCTTGCCGCCCGATCTGCACTGCATGCTTTGCTTTCCTGGTGTGACGTGGCGTCTTGCGTGACAGGCTTTACGGGCAAATGGCATTTGTTTGCAATCGACACAGCCAAAAGAGTTGCCATGTCCAGTTATCCATACCTGCTTGAACCCCTCGATCTGGGGTTCACAACGCTCAAAAACCGCGTGTTGATGGGCTCCATGCACACCGGTCTGGAAGAGACAAAAGACTGGAATCGCGTGGCGGAGTTTTATGCAGAACGCGCGCGCGGACAGGTGGCTTTGATGGTTACTGGAGGTATTGGCCCCAATCTCGAAGGCTCTGTTCTGCCGGGTGCTGCCATGATGGTCAGTGACGAAGACGTGACAAGTCACCGGATCGTCACCGACCGTGTCCATGAAGCGGGCGGCAAGATTGCCATGCAAATCCTGCACGCGGGTCGCTACGCCTACGGGCCAAAATGCGTGGCGCCATCCGCCATCAAATCGCCAATTTCTCCATTTCCACCGACCGAACTCGACGGCGAAGGCATCGAAAAGCAAATCAGCGACATTGTCACGTGCGCCAGTCGCGCACGCGACGCGGGCTATGACGGCGTGGAGATTATGGGGTCGGAAGGATACTTCCTGAACCAGTTCCTGGTGACCCATACAAACAAGCGCACCGACGAATGGGGCGGCTCTTACGAAAACCGTATGCGTATGCCTGTCGAAGTTGTCCGGCGGGTGCGCGAAGCCGTCGGAAACAATTTCATCCTGATCTACCGGCTTTCGATGATCGATCTCGTGCCCAACGGCTCCACGCACGACGAGGTCGTGCAACTGGCTCAGGCTGTTGAATCCGCGGGCGCCACAATTATCAATACAGGGATCGGATGGCATGAAGCACGTATCCCGACAATTGCAACCTCAGTACCGCGTGCAGCTTTTGCGTGGGTGACCAAAAAACTGATGGGTAAAGTCGGCATACCGGTCATTACATCTAACCGGATCAACACGCCGGATGTCGCGGAAGAAGTACTCGCCTGCGGATGCGCGGACATGGTCTCAATGGCGCGTCCAATGTTGGCGGACGCCGACTTTGTTTCAAAGACAATCGCAGGCAAATCAGACGAAATTGCGCCCTGTATCGCGTGCAATCAGGCCTGTCTCGATCACACGTTCAGTGGGAAAATCTCAAGCTGCCTTGTGAACCCCCGCGCATGTTATGAAACGGAGCTGGAAATCGCCCCTGCGGTTTCGTCTAAATCTGTTGCGGTCATAGGTGCCGGCCCAGCCGGTCTGTCTACTGCCATCACCGCCGCACAGCGCGGGCACAGCGTAACCCTCTTTGATCAGGCCGAAGAAATCGGCGGACAACTGAACATGGCCAAGCAAGTCCCGGGCAAGGAAGAGTTCTGGGGCCTCGTCGACTGGTTCAACACCATGCTGAAGACGACCGGCGTCGCGGTGCAACTTGGCAAAACGGTTTCAAAATCAGACCTCCAGAACTACGATGACGTCGTCATTGCCACAGGCGTTGTGCCCCGAGACCCAGAAATCAAAGGTCAGAATGCGCCGCATGTCGTCAGCTATATCGATGTGCTTCGTGGTCGCGTCGAGGTCGGCCAGCGCGTGGCAATTGTCGGCGCCGGTGGCATCGGGTTTGATGTTGCGGAATTTCTTGTACACGATGGTCCAAGCCCCACGGAGAGCCTGCCGCACTGGATGCGCGAATGGGGCGTCAGCGATCCGGAAGAACACCGGTCGGGCCTTGCACCGAAAGGACCTATGCCAGAAGCACCTGCACGCGCGGTTACGCTGCTGCAACGCAAAGCCGAAAAACCCGGCAAGCGATTGGGCAAGACCACGGGCTGGATCCACCGTGCCGCACTCGCGATGAAAAACGTCAAAATGCTGGCAGGCGTGAACTACGAAAGCATAGAGCCGGAAGGTTTGTGGATAAGTTTTGGTGAGGCGCGCGAACGCCCAACGCTGATCGAAGCCGACACGATTGTCCTGTGCTCAGGTCAGGTGTCGGAGCGGTCACTGGCAGATACGCTGAAAGCAGCTGGAACGCGTTGCCATGTGATTGGCGGTGCAGATTTGGCTGCTGAACTGGACGCGAAGCGCGCAATTGATCAGGGCACGCGCCTCGCAGCAACTCTGTAACTGTTATTCCACAGTAATCGTGATCACGTCAGACACAATTGGCGTGCTGTGCGGAATGTGATTGGCATCGCCGAGCACCAGCTGGAGCGTGTGTTGACCCGTAGGCAATTCAATTGTGGTTTCTGTCTGGCCACCACCAAAATGCACGTGGTTGTCGTCCGCAGGAATGTTGAGTTCATATTCCTCATCGCCAAATTCTCCCTCTCCCAAAGGCGGACGGTTGACGAAAAGGTGGTGATGCCCCGTCATCTCCTTTGCTGTTCCCGAAGGTGCAACGCCCATGCCGCGCAGGCCGAACATGATCGTGATCGGCGATTGGACAGTTTGGCCATCTTTGAGGTTTATGAAGTAAACTTCCGCCTCAGGATTAGACGGCGTCTCGCCTCCTGCCCATAAGGGGCCAGCCAGAATTGCAAGTGCAGTTAATGTTGCCAAAAAAACTTTCATTTTCGTCCTCCCAATTTAATCGTACCAGAAGTATAGCCTGACACCGAAAGGCGTCTACGCGGCTGTTACCGCCGCCTGCAGACATACACTTTTCTTTGATAATGCGTTCAGTCGGGCATTTTTGTGGGGCGTATAATGCGCAATCAATCCGTGTGCATTGCAATCTCAATAAAGCTAAAGATTGAATTTTTGCGAATGACCTTTTTTGATATCTTCTTCAAAAGCGGATGATCGCGCATAGCGTGGCGGCCATTTGCCTAAATTGGCTAGAACCATACATCTGTCGTTCGACGAACCCTAAAAACATCATTAGGTTAGCAGGCGAAAGTACACGTAAAATGTGTGTCAACACTGGTGTTCTTAACAGAATTGTGACGGTTTGAACGTTTCCATGCCATCAACGATCCTCGCAATCACCGCGATACTGTCTTAACAACGCCCCGTTCCTGACAGAATTGACGACGATACAAGGTGGTGCAAGATCAAGAAGGAACCACTGATGGACCGTCTCACTGAAATGGAAGCTTTTGCGACGGTTGTCGATCAGGGAGGCTTCACGGATGCCGCGAAGAAAATGGGCATTTCAAAGTCTGCGGTCTCAAAACACGTCTCGTCGCTCGAAGCGCGGCTTGGCGCACGGCTTTTAAATCGAACAACACGCCGTGTGAGCCCGACGGAGATTGGCCTGGCGTATTATGACCGGGCACGCCGCGTACTCAACGATGCCGGCGAAGCGGACGCACTGGTAACGTCGATGCAGAGCGCGCCGTCCGGACTATTACGCATCTCTGTCGCAACAGACTTCGGCGTTAACCACCTATCTCCAGTTCTCAGCGAATTTCTGTCCGATTACCCCGATATCACGGTCAACATGGTACTGAACAATCGCTATGTCGAACTGATCTCGGAAGGTTTCGACATGGCTGTGCGGATCGGCGAGCTGGAAGACAGCACACTGCGCGCGCGAAAGCTGACTGAATCCACAAAACGCATGATTGCCAGCCCGGAATACTTCGCGAAATACGGTCGCCCGGAGAAAATCGACGAGCTGAACGAACACAAATTACTGCACTATTCGAACCAATCTTCCGGAAACGTTTGGAAGCTAACCTCTCCATCCGGTGAAAAGAGACAGGTGCGCACCGCTGGGTGGTTGAGCGTGAATGACGGACAGTCGCTCTTGAATGCGGCAATCTCGGGTTTGGGCATCGCTTACCTGCCAAGCTTTCTTTACGCCGATGCCATGGAAAACGGATTGGTAGAAGACGCAATTCCCGACCTACCCATGGAAACTCAAGGCATCTATGCCGTCTATCCACCAGGTCGCTTCACGCAGCCGAAAGTGCGTGCCTTCATCGATTTTCTGGTGCAGGCCTTTGCTGAAAAGGGTCCATCGGACTGGTAACTTGCTCACTTACCCTCGGTGAGTATCCCCGGCGCCGTCCTGCGGCGTCGGGGTGTTTATTCAACGTTTAGCAAGATCGCCTCAACCCGTCGGTTTCGTTCGCGCCCTTCCGGTGTCAGATTGCTGGCGACAGGAGCAAGATACCCCATCCCTTCCGCATCGAGTCGGGTTTCGGCAATGTCGTATTCCGAAATCAATCGGACCCGCACAGAGTGCGCGCGTGCTCGCGAAAGCGCGATATTGGTGTCGAGGCCACCCACTGTATCCGTGTGACCGACAAGCGCGATCCTCAGATCCTGCCGTGCGCGCAACAAAGACGCCAATTGCTCAAGTGATGCAAAGGGGCCTTGCCCAAGATCAGAAGTACCGGTCGCAAACACGAGATCGCTCAGAACCACCCGCCCATGATCAAAGAGACCTTCAGTGAGTTGATCCGCCAGTACGTCCTGAACTGCAGCAATCGGTGGCTCAGGAGCCTGCAAGGGCGCTTGTTCGCGCTCGGGGAGCATGCTGTCGACATCAATACCCGTATCCGCAAGGATAACCTGCACATAGGCCGCCCTTGCAGTCACGCTTGTGAGCACTCCAATGGCCTGCGACGGCGTCTCCTGATCTCCTAGAACAGCCGTCAAATACCGAAATCGTGATACATTCACGTACATATTCGGGCTGGGAAGGACTTCGGTGTTAAATCGGAAATCAAATCCGCCGCACGCCGGAGCATCGCATTCAAAAACAACGTCAAATCCTTGCTGGCGCAACTGATCTCGCAATGGCACCATGAGTTGCAATGGCGTGAGACCCTCGGTTGAGATGCGCCACGCGCGCCGTTTTATGGCCCCTTCCAATGTCAAGGCAGGCACCGCCGCGCCATCGAAAGGAGCCAAAGGCACAGCAAAACTGTCAAGCGTACTTGGCCGCTCTGCCGTCAGACGCGCACCCAACGGCAATTCGAGGTCAAGCGCATGTGCTGGTGCGACAAACGCTAAACTTGCAAAAATGAAAAGCAGCTTGGCCCGCATGATCACCTGCTTTGAGCATGGTAGTCTTCGTTTGGTCGCATATCGGTTGCACTGGCCACTCGGTTCGTCATGTTAAAGAAGCCCGCGACGTTGGCGATGTCCCAGATATCCGCATCCGAGAATCCGACATCGCGCAGCGCTTGCCTGTCGGCTTCTTCGATGGTGGCGCTCGCCTGTGTCATCTGCGCAGAAAAATCCAGCATCGCGCGCTGGCGCGCATCGAGTTTAGCCACGCGGTAGTTCATTACCAGGGCTTCACCAAGCTGTGGGTCACCAGACATTGCTCGCACAGCAGCTCCATGGGCGACGAGACAATAAAAGCACTTGTTAATGGATGACACGACAACCGCTATCATCTCACGCTCCAATTTCGACAGACCAGAAGGTGCCAGCATCAGGTTATTGTACATTCCCGTGAAGGCATCGAGCTTTTCGATGTCAAAGGCGTACGCCTGCAAAACGTTCGGAATCATCCCAAGCTTTTCCATGCAGAGGTCGAAATAACTCTGTGTGGTCTCAGGCAGGGGGTCAACCATGGGCAGGTTCAGTGCGGTCGGCAGTTCTTTGGCGCTCACTTTGTCGCGCTCCTTCGTTCAATCGGTCTTGCGGCGGTAATGGTACGTCGCCGTTTCCCTAAAGCCCAGTGCGGAATAGAGAGCCAGGGCCGGCGTGTTAGCTTGCGTACACAAAACCGCTAAAACGGATGCATCCTGCCGCGCGGCCCAATGCGCAGCCGCGCGCATGATCCAACCTGCGACACCCTGACGGCGCTGAGCTTCGAGAACTTCAACCGCGTGCACCATTGCAACATGCCCGTCTGTCGCAACAAAGCCAGTGCCAGCAGGCCGCTGGTTCCAACGCGCAAAAATGGCCGTCTTTGTCGGAGCACGATACATTACACTAAGCCGCTCAGCTTCGATGCCGCCTTTTGCCCAGATCTCAACCATGATCGCCAGAGGTTCCCATATCTCAAACGTTGCAAGACGCGGCACAGCAATATCGGTAAGGCGCGTCACGGGGCAGGTGAGTACTACTGTGGGATCAATTACGGTGTAACTCCGCGCTTCCAGTGCCTGATCCAACGCGGTTTCATTGTTGCGCACCATGAACAAAGGGCTCTGACCACTTTCAATCATCGCAGCCTCCGCGTCTTTGACGTCCTCCGGAGCAAAGTCCGCGGCAAGAGTGGTCGCAGACACGCGCTTCCCGCCCCCTCGCCCATCGCGCAGACACCACGGCCCAAGCATGCGTCGATTTGCTGCCGGCCATGTCACATCGATCGCATCGAAAAGTCGCTGCGACGTGGTCGCAGTCATACCTCAAGAACCCGCTGTAGCTCAGTTATTGCAGCAGATACATCATCGGCATGCTCCCCGCGGATCACCACGTTCGATCCGTATTTGCCGGATTTACGCTGGAACGGATAAGATCCCATGCTCAGGTGTGGATACTTCCCGGCCAAGACCCCCAGCGGCCCCGCAATATCGCCCTCGCCCCGGTTTACGCGCAAAGTCTTGGACACGAGAGGCGCGCCCCCTGTCAAAGTCGGCACAACAGAGGCCACCATAGCTTTAAAGACCGATGGAACACCTGCCATAACGTGAACATTTTCAAGGGTGAAGCCGGGCGCAATGGAAACGGGATTGTCGATCAGCGTGGCACCGTCCGGGATGCGCGCCATTCGCAAGCGCGCATCGTTCAATTCCAGCCCGGATTTTGCATAATGTGCAACAAGGAGTGCGTGTGCATCTTCCCGAACATCGAGCGCGCGCGAAAAGGCCTCCGCAATGCAATCGGCCGTTATATCGTCATGCGTTGGTCCGATCCCGCCACTGGTGAATACATGATCGTACGCTGTGGACAAGGCCCGCACGGCGTCCACGATGGCATGCCGTTTGTCGCTGACCACACGCACTTCGCGCAGATCGATGCCAGCTTCATTCAAAACACCAGCCAAGTGATACATGTTGGCATCGCGTGTGCGTCCCGACAGGATTTCGTCGCCGATCACCAGCATGGCTGCTGTCGGATTCGCCATCTTTTGCCACTCCTTGCGTCTTCTGTACCGTGAGGTATAGACCTGCCCACATGCGCTTTCAAACCGAACTTGTCCCGGCCCGACTGGTGCGCCGTTACAAACGCTTTCTGGCTGACTGCAGGCTCGATGCGGACGGGAGAGAAGTGACCGCGCATTGTGCCAATCCCGGCTCAATGATGGGACTTGCTGATCCCGGCACCCGGATCTGGTTGGAACCCAACGACGACCCAAAAAAGAAACTCAAGTTCGGGTGGCGCCTGGTAGATCACGAAAACGGGCATTTTACAGGTGTAGACACCGCCGTGCCAAACCGTGCTCTAAAAGAAGCGCTGTCTGGCGGTCTTGTTTCGCAACTGAACGCGTATGGAACGGTCCGGCCAGAAGTGCGTTACGGTCAAAACAGCCGCATCGACTTTTTGCTCTCGGAGCCGGGCCTCCCAGACGCCTATGTCGAGGTCAAAAGCGTCACGCTAAGTCGTGCAAGGGGTCTCGCCGAATTTCCGGACAGCGTGACGAAACGAGGTGCAAAGCACCTGGGTGAACTGGCGCAGATGGCGTGCGAGGGGCACCGCGCGATCATGTTGTATTTGGTGCAGCGCACCGATTGCGACCGCTTCACGCTCGCCGAGGATATTGATCCCACCTATGCCGCGGCATTTCGCAGCGCGCGTACAACAGGCGTTGAAACTTTGTGTCTCGGTACCAATATCACCCCGCGAAGCGTTGAGATTGCTAAAACGTTACAACTTCAGGTTTGAGAGAGGGTGGTTCTTGACGCAGAGGCGCGCTAGAAGGCCACTGAACGCACACGACGGAGATCCACGTGGACGAGGACATGAGCAACCGTCACACCAAAGACGGTATTCGCATTTACGACCGGGCTGATTTTGCCGGTATGCACTCGGCAGGTGCACTGGCAGCGCGTATCCTCGACGATATGGCCGCACACGTGTTCGTCGGGCAGACAACCGGTGCGATTGATGCTGAAATCACCCGTCTTGTAAACGAAGCCGGAGCAACTTCTGCCACGATCGGATACAAAGGCTATCAGCACGCCAGCTGCATATCGGTCAATCACGTGGTCTGCCACGGTATCCCCGGGGACAAAGTTCTCAAAGATGGTGACATTCTGAACATTGATGTGACGGTCATCGTGGATGGCTGGTATGGCGACACAAGCCGCATGTATGTTGCGGGCAATCTGCCACGAAAAGCAGAGCGTCTGGTTCAGGTCACCCATGATGCGCTGATGCGCGGCATCGAAGCCGTCAAGCCGGGAAACACTTTTGGTGATATTGGCTATGCCATTCAGTCAATCGTGGAAAGTCATCGCATGTCGGTCGTGCGCGACTTCTGCGGCCACGGTTTGGGTCAGGTGTTTCATGCCCCGCCAAATGTTCTGCACTACGGGCGGCGCGGAACCGGAGCGGTATTGGAAGAAGGCATGTTTTTCACGATTGAGCCTATGGTCAATCTCGGCCGTCCAGAGACAAAAACCCTGTCAGACGACTGGACAGCTGTCACACGGGACAAATCGCTCTCCGCCCAGTTCGAACATTCGATCGGTGTTACCGCAGACGGTTATGAGATCTTTACGCTTTCTCCGGGCGGGAAATTTCACCCGACCTACGGCTGATCGGCGTCTTGCTCTGCCGCGTCTCTGCGGAGGATTGTCAAAAGCATCGTCTCAGACCCCCAAGGCTGTACCGCGTCGCCAATAAAAATGGGAGCAGGCCTTTTCCGCGGGGGGATCTGCGGGCTGGTATCGCGCAACGCCGGAAACCAGAACTGAGAGAATGTCGAGGCAATCATGTAAGCGGACTAGCACATCACTCTGGCGATTTCGACAGTAAGGTCACATGGGTGTCGCCAAAGCGGCGTGCATCCACCAAAACAAAGCCTGCAGGGGCAGAAATGGGGGCGTTTTCCTCCAAGACAACAAATGCGTCTTGAGCGAGCCAACCACCGGCAACGGCACCGTCCAATGCACGCGTCCCCATACCCTTTCCATAAGGCGGGTCCAGAAAGATGAGCGTGGACTGTGGCCGTTCACAGCGCGGCAAGTGGAGGGCGTTTCTGCGCAAAATAGCCGTTTCATGTGTAACGCGCAGTTTGTCGATGTTTTCAGTCAGCAGCCTCTGCGCAACGCGACCGTCATCAACGAACGTCACGTGCGCCGCGCCGCGCGACAGGGCTTCGAGCCCGAGCGCACCCGTACCCGCAAAAAGATCGAGCACGCGCGCGCCATGGATCACATTATGATGGGTGAGGATGTTAAAAAGGCTCTCCCGCACACGGTCTGACGTGGGACGCAGGTGTGCAGCAGCATCGCCTTTTCCCAGTTTGGCAAGAGCGATGCTGCGAAACCGGCCTGCGACAATCCTCACGCTTGCAACAAAGCCTTAAGCTCAGATCCAGGATCCGCGACAATCGCCGGATCGGCTGTCTTGCCAGCTTCGATTAGGCGTTTGCCGATCATATAAGCACGCGGGTCATTCATTGCATCGACCGCCAGAAGCTGGTCTCCCTTGTAGTACCAAAACGAAGCGGTCTGCCCTGCTCCAGCCCGACTGACGACATCGGTGTAGCCCGTGTTCAAACCAGCGATCTGCAACTTGACGTCATATTGATCCGACCAGAACCAGGGCTTTGCCAAGTAACCTTTTTGCGCACCCATGATGTTGTCCGCCACAGCTTCGGCCTGCTCAATTGCGTTGGGCACACTTTCCAATCGAATGCGTGAGCCATTGTAAGGAAAAGATGCACAGTCACCCGCCGCCCAAATGTGCGGATCAGACGTGCGGCCATGCGCGTCGGTTGCGATCCCGTTGTCAATGTCCAGCCCCGCGACTTCCGCAAGTTGCGTTGCGGGAGTAATCCCGACGCCAACAACGGCGAAATCCAGCTGCAGTTCCGTTCCATCCGTCAGCAGCGCACCAGAGACCGTTGCCTTGCCCGTCAAACGATCAAGCCCTACACCTTCGCGCAGATCGACGCCGTGCCCTTGATGAAGCGCGCGAAAATAATCGCTGGTCTGCGGCGCCGCAACCCGCTGAAGGATCCGGTCCGCCATCTCGACCAGCGTGACGCTAACACCCATCTTGCTGGCAACGGCTGCGGCTTCGAGGCCAATGTACCCGCCCCCAATAATCAGTGCACGTGCGCCTTCTTTGAAATGCGGTGCCATGGCATCGGCATCCGCAAGATCCCGAACTTCGAAAACGTTGCCGAGATCCCCGCCAATGGCGGCAGGGAGCCTGCGCGGAACGGATCCTGTCGTCAAAACCAGGTGGTCATAGGCCAGTGTCTCGTCGCCGATCTTTAGATGCCGGTCGGCGCGGTCGATGCCGGTGACTGTCACATCCGTCCGAAGCGAAATCGCGTTTTCCGCGTAAAAGCTGGCCGGACGCAAGAACAAGCGTTCGAGCGCCATCTCTCCCATAAGATACGCCTTGGACAATGGCGGACGCTGGTAAGGCGCCTGCGGCTCAGATCCGATGAGCGTGATATCCCCTTCGAACCCCTCCTTGCGCAGCTTTGCCACGCAAGACGCGCCGGCTTGCCCGGCTCCGACGACAACGACATGACCCATGACTGACCTTTCTGCGCGAATTGTGGTGGCCGCTTGCAAGGCTGCACCCTATATCTGTGGCGACACAAAACGCAATTACCTGAAAGGCCAAGCGCATGACAATTTCACAAGGCGATATGCTTCCGGACGCAACCCTCGTCGCAATGGGAGCGGAAGGGCCCGCTCCCGTGTCTTTGGCCGAAAAGACCAAAGGGCGCAAAGTCGTTGTTTTTGCTGTTCCCGGCGCGTTTACGCCGACCTGTCACTCTGCTCACGTACCCAGCTTTATACGCACCAAGGCTGAGTTTGAAGCCAAGGGCATTGAGGAGATTATCTGTATTTCCGTGAACGACCCCTTTGTAATGAAAGCCTGGGGGGAAGCCACCGGCGCAACAGAAGCTGGCATCACGATGCTCGGCGATGCCGAAAGCGCGTTTACAAAGGCCATAGGTATGGATTTTAGCGCTCCGCCCGCGGGTTTGACGGATCGCTCAAAACGCTACGCGATGCTTGTTGAAGACGGCAAAGTGGTACTTCTTCAAGAAGAAGAAAGCCCGGGTCAGTGCGAGATTTCTGCCGGTGAAGCCCTTTTGGCCAACATCTAAGCGACGCATTCTCAAAAATTCTGGCCCGGGCTCGAAAAAGGCTCCGGGCCTTTTTTGCGGCAAAGTTATTGAGCGGCCTGCACGATTGTCGTTGTTGGGAATGGTATATCAACGCCACCCGAGTCCAGCGCTTCTTTGACCTGACGCTTCATATCGGCCTGATAGCCAAAAAGTTCGGACGCATCGACCCAGACGCGAACCAGAAAATCAACGGAACTTTCACCCAGATTGTTGACCTGAATAAAGGGTTCCGGTTCCGGCTTGGAGCGTGGATCCGCCATGATCGTATCGCGAATAATCTTTTCTGCATCTGCAAGGTTCACTCCGTACCCAACGCCAAATGTCCATTCCGCGCGGCGCGTGTCGTTGGTCGAGTAGTTGGTGATAACATTTCCCCAAACCTGCGAATTGGGGATTATGACCTGTGCGTTGCTGAGGTCTGCAAGCTCGGTGAAGTTCAAAGTAATGGACTTCACAGTACCCATCGTCCCGCCAACATCCACAAAGTCTTCTAGCTTGATCGGGCGGAATAGGATCAGCATAACGCCGGCTGCGATGTTTGAAAGCGTTCCCTGCAGGGCCAGACCAATCGCAAGACCGGCGGCACCGACAAGTGCTACGATCGACGTTGTCTCCACCCCAAAGGTGTTGAGAACAAAAATAAACGCAAAGGCCAGAACGATGTATCTGACGATTGCCGCAAGGAAATCGAACAACATCTCGTCGAGGTTCGGATGCCGGCGCCCCATAGACCGCACACGCCGTTGCAACCAAGCTGAAACGATCCAGCCCAGTATCAAAATGCCGATGGCAGCCAAAACAGACCCGACCGCCGACATAAAAAATTCCACTGTCAAAAGATCCGCAACGCTGGTTCCGTCCCAGACCTCCATTTGTAATAAGCTTTGCATGCGCCTTACCCTGCCAAACTGTCGATCTTCCGGGCCAACTTCGCATCCAGCGTGCTGAGCCCCCCGACATCATGGGTGGTCAACACAACGGTCACTGTTTTGTACACGTTGTCCCACTCCGGATGGTGGTTCCATTTTTCGGCCCAAATGGCAACACGCGTCATCCATCCAAACGCTTCGACGAAGTTGTCAAAAACAAAGGTTTTGGTAATTGCATCCCGATCTTCGACAAGGCTCCAGCCGTCTTCGAACAACGGCTCAAGCAACGGGCCGCGGGTTTCATTGCTGAGTTTCTCGGTCATTCCTGTTCCTCGACTTGCGCACGTTTGAAAGGGCCATATGTGGTGAGCACTTCGATTTCCTCATCCACTGCGTCACGTTCTGCCCTCAGATAAGCTTCAATAGCATCTCTGAAACTCGGGTCGCCAACCCAGTGCAAAGACCATGTCGGGGTCGGCAGGTATCCGCGCGCAAGCTTGTGCTCGCCCTGTGCGCCCGCTTCGACGCGCGCCAGCCCGCGGTCAATCGCGATATCAATCGCCTGATAATAGCAAAGTTCAAAGTGCAAAAACGGATGATGTTCTATACAGCCCCAGTACCGCCCGTAAAGCGTTTCCGCGCCGATGAAATTCAACGCGCCAGCCACCCAGCGCCCGTTTCGTTCTGCAAGCACAAGCGCCATGTCATCGCGCAACACGTCTTGAGCAATGTCAAAGAATGCTCGCGTCAGATAGGGCGTGCCCCATTTGCGCGCGCCGGTGTCCTGATAAAATTGCCAGAAAGCATCCCAGTGTTCCTGTTCCAGTTCATCGCCGCTGAAAGTGTGAATAGCGCCACCAAACCCTTTCGCCGCTGCGCGTTCCTTGCGGATGTTCTTGCGTTTTCTCGAACTGAGGCTGGCAAGGAAGCCGTCGAAATCTGAGTATCCGTGGTTGAGCCAGTGAAACTGCTGGGTCTTGCGCACCAACAGGCCCATGTCGGCCCCTCGCTGCGCCTCGTCTTCTGTGCAAAACGTAACATGCAATGAAGAAATACGGTTGTTCGCCGCCAGTTGCACGGCGCCTTCTGTCAGAGCGGCAGTCCCTGCGTCCTGATGATCCGGGTGTACAAGGAAACGGCGCCCTGTCGCCGGTGTGTGCGGGACCGCCATCTGCAGTTTCGGGTAATAACGCCCGCCCGCACGTTCGTAGGCATGAGCCCAGTTATGGTCGAAAATGTACTCGCCCTGACTGTGCGATTTTACATACATCGGCGCCACGCCAATCAGCTCTCCTGCCATGCGCGCCGTCAGGTACTGAGGATGCCATCCTGTTCCGGTGCCGACAGACCCACTTTCTTCCAGCGCACTCAAAAACCGATGTGTCGTAAAGGGATCCCTGGGACGTCCGCCACCGGTCGCCTCCGGACAGGCACAACGGTCCCAGTCTGCGGCGTCGATCTCGCGCAGAGTCGGCACCACCGTGATCTCGACCTCGTTTTGCTGCATCGCCGTGCTGCTGTCCATAAGAGTGTAATTGTGCCGTAAGCGGAGGGGATCAAGCTGGAATCGGCGCGAGGTATTGTTCGAAGGTTATGTTGTCTGCATATTTGCGCGCCTGCGCCTCCTCTTGCGGCGATTTGACTGTCCAGCACAGGACATGTGCACCTTCAGCCTTGAGCTCCGCCACACGCGGGCGCGCCAGATCTGCCCATTCGTGGCTGATAAAACTGCATGCTGCGCGGGCAAAATCCGGGATCGCGCGCAAATGTGCGCAGGTGGCTTCCGGAAGCCCGCAAACAGCCCGTTTGTATCCGCTTGTGACAAGACCTCTTGGTACATGCGGAGCCAGCACAGCCATTTCCGCAATGGCATGCGGATTGAAAGACATAACGGCGACCGGTCCACTGTAGTCGCGCAAGGCCTCCGCCACCCGCTGCGGAAGTGGCCCCATATCGGGGCCCATTTGCCCGTCCTGGTCCTTGATCTCAACAAGCAACGGCACCTGACCGGCGACCAGTTGCAGTATTTCTGCCAGATCCGGGATGCCTTCATCGGCACCGCGCAGCAAAATCTGTGAAAGTGTCTGCGAGGAATACGCGTTGACTGCACCCTCGGCACGGGCCAGTCGCTGCAGCTGATAGTCGTGAAACACCACAGCTTGGGAATCCGCGCTGGCCTGCACATCGATCTCAATTCCGTACCCACGCGCCAAGGCCGCCCGAATTGCGGCACGACTGTTTTCCGGTCGGCCATCGCGGACGTCATGCAGTGCCCGGTGCGCAAGCGGAGCTTTCAAAAACGCCTCTGGCAGCCGACACGTCATGCGACTTCGAAAATCCCTTCGATTTCCACTGCGACACCGAAAGGCAGCGAAGCGGCGGAAACGGCCGATCGGGCGTGCCGCCCCGCGTCACCCAACGCTTCGACCAGAAAATCAGATGCCCCATTGATCACTTTGGGCTGGTCGCCGAAATCGGGGGTCGAATTCACAAAGCCAGTGAGTTTGACAACCCGCACAAGGCGGTCGATATCCCCGTCGCACGCCGCTTTGACTTGTGCCAACAAGCTGATAGCGCAGGTGCGCGCAGCGACGGCGCCCTCTTCGGCAGCCATTGTTTCGCCGAGCTTGCCGCAAATCATTCCGTCAGCGTTTGCGGATATCTGCCCCGAAACATGGACAAATGCACCGACTTTCACGAACGGCACGTAATTGGCGGCAGGTGCAGGCGCATCCGGCAGATCGATGCCCAATTCTGACAGACGACGTTTGATGCTCATGGCTCTCTCCTTAATTTGAAAACTGCGGACTTTCGGCAAAGTTCGGTTCACAAAGACACGGAAACATCCGGGTTGGCAATTCTTGATCCAAAAACGCGAAACTCAATTTTTCCCCGCGGACAGCATTATTTTCAACGCGCGGACAGGGAATTGCCGCGGAAAGGAGCATTTCGCGCATATGCAGACGTCGCGGTGGCGCCGGGTTGCCAAAAGATAGAACCGCGTTGTTGACCTTTGAACGAATGGTAGGCAACCTGCCGCGGTGTTGTATCCATATGCTGACAGGGTGCGATTTGGGCGTGGCGTAATCCAACCAAGTCGGCGACACCCAGTGATGTCACCAGTCGGTCACAACACCACGTTGCACTTTTTTTGCCCACTGGGCCGGGCGCTCATTAGCTATATGTAAATGGCTGTATGTGTTGATCGGGATTATAGAATTGCTTGAATCTTTCCACCTTCCTAGACCTCGTAAGTCAATCGCGACGCTATTGATCGTTGCTTCTGTTGCGGCGTGTACCACGTATCAAGATCCCGCGACACGCACGGACGGCATCAATGATCCGTACGAAAACGCAAACCGCAAAGTTCACGCTTTCAACAAAGGCCTGGATAGCGAGCTGGTGCGGCCTGTATCACAGGGCTATTCAAACGTGCCTGTAGAGGTGCGTGACCGCGTCAATGATTTCTCAGACAACCTTTCCGAACCCGGCAATGTCATAAACAAATTGCTGCAGGGAAAATTTGCGGATGCAGGTATCGCGACCAGCCGTTTCGTCGTAAACACCACGCTGGGCTTTGTTGGCTTGGTCGACTCTGCCTCAGCACTGAACATACCGGAGCAGAAAACCGATTTCGGTGAAACGCTGGCCGTATGGGGTGTGGGAGAAGGTGCCTACGTAGAGCTTCCCCTGTTCGGACCGTCCACGCAACGGGATGCCGTCGGCCTGTTCACTGATTTTTTCACAAACCCACTGACGTTCTTCACTATCGACAGCAACCCTGAGCAGTTCATCCCGCCGACGGCACGTGGCGGCGCATATTTGAATGATCGCACCAAATTCAGCAATACGTTCGATTCCGTGCTCTACGAAAGCGCCGACAGTTATGCGCAAGCACGGTCTGTTTACTTGCAAAATCGAAGATTCGAGTTGGAGGGCAGTGACGCGACGGACATTGATCCCTATGTAGACCCATACAGCGAATTGGGTTTGGAGTGACTATGACCGGATTGAACCGCCGCACATTCGTGGCCACGACAATCGCCGCATCTCTGCTCGGTGCGACGCGCGCCATAGCCCTGACCGAAGCCGCCGCGAGAGCGCTGGTGGACAAGGTCGTCGTGGATCTTCAAAAAACGATCACATCCGGCAAGTCAGACGCGGCAGTCCTTCGTGATCTTGAGCGCCTTTTCGTCAAATATGCCGATGTAAACATCATGGCTCTCTACGCCCTTGGAAACGACGGGCGCTCGGCAAGCGCTTCTCAAAAACGGAATTTCACCAATGCGTTCCAAGGCTATATCGCACGGAAATATGGCAAGCAATTCCGTGATTTTATCGGTGGCCGTGTCGAGATAGAGTCAGCGCGCGCCATCAAAGCCGGCTACGAAGTGAAAACCAAGGCCTATCTCCGGGGTCAAAGTCCGTTCGACGTGACTTTTCTTGTGTCGGACCGCTCCGGCAAGGACAAATTTTACAACTTCTATATTGAAGGCGTGAACCTGTTGCTGACCGAGCGCACGGAAATTGGATCGATGCTAGACCGGCGTGGCGGGGACATAAACGCAGTTATTGCCGATCTAAAGGCCACGAGCTGACGTCAACGATCTGAGCCGCTGACATTTGGTGCTGGCGCGCGACCACTGCTACCGCCTCCCAAAATGTCCCGCAAAAGTCCCTCCAACAGACTTACGGCTCCGCCGCCGCCTCCGCCAGATCTGGATCCACCCGTGGATCCGCGCGCTTGGCCGGATCCATCCGGTGACATCATTGGCAAGGGTTTAGGCTCTAGCCCATCGTGCACCCTCACCATGGTTTCACGCCAGATTTCCGCTGGCAGACCGCTGCCTGTGACGCCCGTCAACGGCGTATTGTCATCGTAACCCATCCAAACGCCAGCAACATAGTTTGCGGAAAATCCGACAAACCAGGCGTCACGCGCCGCTTGAGTGGTGCCAGTTTTGCCTGCCAGTTGCCAATCACCAAACTGCGCACGTTGACCTGTGCCTTCCGAAACAACTTTCTCCATCATGTAAATGAGTTGGCGCGCAGCACTTTCCTGCACCACGCGTTCACCAATGCCGCCGCCGCTGCCCATAACTGGATCATCATCATCCAAGAGGCGCAATTCGACCAATCCATAAGGTTGCACTGCCGAGCCACCATTCAGTATTCCGGCGTAGGCTCCGGTCATTTCGATCAGAGTGCTCTCCGACGCGCCAAGAGCCAGTGCCGGACCAGCGGCCAGATCGCTTTCAAGTCCGAAATCATTCGCGACCTGCCGGACCAATTCACGGCCGACAAACTCAGAAACTTTTACGGCTGGAATATTCAGACTGTCGCGAAGCGCGCGCGTCAGCGTCACCCTGCCGTAGTATTTATTGGAGTAGTTGCGCGGCGACCATGCACCAGAACCGGGTATGTCGATTGTGAGCGGTGCATCCACAACAGTATCGTTCGGGGAATATCCCAGATCCAGCGCGGCGGCGTAAACGAAGGGTTTGAATGCAGAGCCTGTTTGACGCTTGGCCTGAACCGCGCGGTTAAACGCGCCCGAAACCTTCAGCTTGCGGCCACCCACCATGGCCCTCACAGCGCCATCTGCGGACATGACAACAATTGCCGCCTGCGCCTTGCTGCCTTCACGTACCTTATTCTCAAATATCCAGTTCAGCGCGTCTTCCGCATTTTTTTGGATACGTTGGTCCAGAGTCGTTTTTATGATGACATCTTCGGTGGTTTTGCGTGTAAAAAACTCCGGGCCGGAGGACATCACCCAATCCGCAAAATACCCGCCTGCGCGCGCTTCCGCAGCCTCGGACAACCGAGCCGGATTTTGCTGAGCATCCTGCGCCTGCCCATCGGTCAGATAGCCCTGCTCGTTCATTAGTCGCACTATCGTTGCTGCGCGTCGTTGTGAACGGGTCAGGTCATTCGTCGGAGAATAAGCAGTCGGCGCGACGAGCAGCCCGGCCAGCATGGCGGCCTCTGCTGGTGAGACATTTGCTGCAGATTTGCCAAAGTAGCGCTGACTGGCGGCCTCGAACCCGCGGGTACCGGCCCCCAGATACGCCCGGTTCATGTAGATCGTCAGGATCTCGTCCTTTGAGAACTTTGCCTCCATCGCCATCGCGTAAACGGCTTCTTTGGCCTTTCGCTGTATCGTGGTTCGGCGACAGGATTGCTCGTATTCCGCTTCCGTTTGCACGGTTGGGTCGAAAGGAACGCCAAGGCACAGCAACTTTGCGGTTTGCTGTGTGATCGTAGACCCACCATGTCCCTGCAAGGGCCCTCTTCCTTCGCTCAGATTGATCCGCACGGCACTGGCCACCCCGCGCGGGCTTATTCCGAAGTGGCGGTAAAACCTCCTGTCTTCCGTCGCGATGATGGCGTTCTTCAAATGCGGAGACACCGTTTGAGCCGTGACAACGCCACCGAACTGATCACCTCTCCAGGCAAAAACCTGACCGTCATTGTCTAGCATCGTGACGGAGCCCCTTGCGCGCCCGTCGAGCACTTCACTTGCCGGCGGCAATGTTGTGTAGAAAAACCCTACGACCAATGCGAGCACCAAACAGGCCACGGCACCGACACGCCACGTGATCCGCCATATCAAACGCAGGATCCAACGAATAATTCGTTGAAAAAAGCCTAATATTCCGCCCCGCCTTTTGGCGGGTTTACGCGCAGATTTACGCGGCTTGGCGCGTTTTTTTTTCGGCGGCGTTTTCTTGGTCGCATAGCGTTTTTCTGCGACCAAACGCTTTTTACCTTTGGATGAATCACTCATGAAGAACCTGCCCGGCCCCTTGTTATACGTTCCACTTTAGCTGCATTCGCAGTCGATGTTGAGCCGCAGTCACCTATCACGCAAATTTTATGTTTGCACTTTTTTTAGGCAGTTTTTCGAGTTTGCCTAATTTTTTATCTATTGCCCATGTTTACCTCACGTCTGCGCGGCCCAGAACTTTCAAATTCGACAGGCTTCGTCGTTATCTGCCTCCGCAACCATCGCAGGGAAACCTGCCAAAGTTAAGGGGACACGAGGTGAAACTCATCATTGCAACAATCAAGCCGTTCAAGCTGGAAGAGGTTCGCGAAGCGCTGACCGACGCCGGCGTGCGTGGCATGATGGTCACGGAAATCAAAGGCTTTGGTTCGCAATCGGGACATACAGAAATCTATCGCGGCGCAGAGTACGCAGTGAATTTCGTGCCAAAGGTCAAAATCGAGATCGTCGTGCCCGAAGCGGCCGTGGACCAGATTGTCGAGACCATCACGAAAACGGCACAAACCGGAAAAATCGGGGACGGCAAAATCTTTGTGCTGGGCGTCGATCAGGCTGTGCGGGTTCGCACCGGCGAAACCAACGAAGACGCGCTTTAAAGCCGCTGAAACTTAGGGATACCAACTATGACACACTTCAAGACACTCGTCACCGCAGCGGCGCTCACCGCGCTGCCGACGTTGGCGTTCGCGCAGGATGCGGCTCCGGGCTTCGATGAGATTGGCCCATACATCATGACCACACTGCTGTTCTGCATGGCAGGCTTTCTCGTATTCTTTATGGCAGCCGGCTTTGCCATGCTCGAAGGCGGGCTCGTACGCTCAAAGAACGTAACCATGCAGATGACCAAGAACATCGCACTTTTTTCGATTGCGGCGATCATGTATTGGCTCGTCGGCTTCAACACTATGTATCCTGGTGATTTCAACGGTTACTTCGCCATCGGTGGTCAGACGACACTCGACCCCGTCGGTGTTGCAGCTGCGGATGCCGCTCTGGATTACGCGTCAGTCGGATCGGATTTCTTCTTCCAGCTCGTCTTTGTCGCTGCGACCGCTTCGATCGTGTCCGGTGCCGTAGCCGAACGGATCAAACTGTGGCCTTTCCTGATATTCGTCGTTGTTTTGACCGGACTTATGTACCCGATCTCGGGCTCATGGCAGTGGGGCGGCGGCTGGTTGTCTGAAGCAGGTTTCTCCGATTTTGCGGGCTCGACAGTTGTGCACTCTGTCGGTGGCTGGGCCGCTTTGGCCGGTGTGATCGTACTCGGCCCACGCGTCGGCAAATACAAGGACGGCAAGGTGAACCCGATGCCGGGCTCAAATCTTGCACTGGCAACTCTGGGCACATTCATCTTGTGGCTGGGTTGGTTTGGTTTCAACGGCGGGTCGCAGCTGGCGATGGGCACAGTGGGTGACGTGTCCGACGTGAGCCGTATCTTTGCTAACACCAACATGGCTGCTGCGGCTGGTGCAGTCACTGCACTGATCCTCTCGCAGATCATGTTCAAAAAGCCTGACCTCACCATGGTTCTGAACGGCGCGCTGGCTGGTCTGGTGTCCATCACGGCGGAACCTCTCGCACCAACGCTCTTTGGCGCGCTTTGGATCGGTGCTGTTGGCGGTATCATCGTTGTTCTGACCATCCCGATGCTGGACAAGTTCAAAATTGACGACGTTGTAGGTGCCATCCCGGTCCACCTGTTCGCGGGCATCTGGGGCACGATCGCCGTTGTATTCTATAACGGCGACGCCAGCCTGACGACCCAGCTGACAGGCATCGTGGCCTACGGTGTATTCACCTTCGTTGCTTCCTTGATCGTATGGTTCATCCTCAAAGCAAGCATGGGTATCCGTGTCAGCGAAGAGGACGAAATCAACGGTCTCGACACATCCGAATTGGGCATGGAAGCCTATCCGGAGTTTGCAAAAGGCTAATCCCTTCCTCCCTAGGGATTAAAACTGGCCCGGGCGTTCGCGCCCGGGCTTTTTTGCGCCTTGCCCATGCCATTGCCCGTGCTGCTTTCTTCTCTGTTGTTCGCGAACTCCGGTAGCGCGCACGCGCAAGTGGATCCTCCAGGAGTGATTGAAAGTCGGGCACTCAAAAGCCTGAAGATCCATTCTCATTTGCCTGCTGATGCGTCGCCGAAAGCACCTGACTGGAACTGGTTTCGCATGCCGCCGTTTTTGTTCCCGACAGCACTACCTATACGGGACGATGGATTTTGGTAAACTGACACCAGCGCGCAGTTTGCAGCGCGCTGTATGTGGGAGGACGATCTTTTGCATTGCGTCTACACTTTGGCGCACGGGGCATATCGTATGTTGCGTTTTGCCCAACACTCTCCGTTTGTTCATTTTTTTATGGACTTTTGCCGCATCGAATACGTACCACAGCAAAATTTTGCGACGCACCAATACCCCACGTACTGTTCTGGCGGTGTCACGAAGGCCGTATCAAAAAGGCGCGCAAGAATTTACCAAATCGCGCAAACAGCCCTTTTTCGTCCGAGATTTTCCATGGGATTTGAAACCAACGCGCCCCCGCTGTGTTGCGCGGCAGGTTTAAGCACCTCGGTTCTGCAGACCATTTTCGAGCCGTTCCGCCTGCGCCATGATCACCCCGGTCTCGTCCTGCAGTCAACAATTGAAGGCACAGCACTTGCGTCGATGAATGAGCCGCGCGTGCGGTCAAATGCAAAACCTGCTGTGCCGACGAAAAATCTATTTTTATTCAGCGTTTTGAAAGGAAGTTCACATGACATCTGCCAATCCTTATCAAGCTCTGGTCGCGTCCGCCGCCGATCACGCCTCGACAACGATGATGCAAGCCGCACAATTGACGGGACCTGCACAAGCTGATGCTTTCGCGCAAGCACAACGCCTGAACATACTGGCGGAAATGCTCAACCAGCCTGCTCTTAAATGGCAAGAGGGGCAGGCGACTGCGGCAGTCGCAGATCTTGAAGCCATCGTGCGATCCGAAACGGCACAGCATTCCGACATGTTTGGGCGCTTGAAATCGGAGCTCATAAGGCTGGGCGGCAATCCGGGTGGCGCAAGCGTGTTTTCCACGCAAGTTTCTACCACATCGGTTTCGTCCGATACTCCAGTCTCCTCGGTTGAGACAATGAATCATGCAACGCCCGCCGCTACCCCAATTCCGTCGGTGGCAGCGCACGCGGCGGCGGCATCGGCGACCGGACTAAACCAACCGGTCGTTGTTTCGGCCACTGCGTCAACGCCTGAAACACAAGCTGTTTCACAGCACATAAACCCGAGAAAACGCGAAACCTCGCTTGAGCTTCTGCACCCGGCGATCCGTCAGAAGGTCAAGGACCTGATTGCAGACCTTGCCGCCCAGTCGGTGCCGATGAAAATCTTCGAAACATTTCGCACGCCTGAACGTCAGGCTTTTCTTTTTGCGCAAGGGCGGACACGTGACCTGCACAAAAACAAGGTCACCAATGCCAACGCATGGCAATCCTACCACCAATATGGCGTCGCTATAGATATGGTCATCGATCACCCCAATCATGGCATGTGGGATACCGGCTCGGCCAAGACGCGCGGCTGGTGGGCAAAATACCACGAACTCGCGGCAAAACACGGCCTCGAACCGCTCAGTTTCGAAAAGCCGCATGTACAACTGGTTGACGTCCGAACGTCCCAGCTTTTGTCTGGCGAAGCGCCAGGCCCTGGCGATGAAAGCTGGCTCGACAACTACGCGGCGGCGATTGCCCGTTGGCCGGGCGCGCGAAAACCACCGATGCCGTCTATGAATGAGCGACCACCGATCTCAGACATGGCAACCGCCGCCGGCCATGCCGTTGCCGGTATCGATTGGACAGCGTTTCCCGCCGTACAGCCGGTGAATTGGATGTCCAAATTCGGCGGCCGCGAATGGCGGGTTGATGACCGAGGTGTTTACCTGCGCCACGAGCCGCACACACCGCAACGGACACCCGGCACGCCAATGACAGTTCTGACAGCGCTTGACATTTACGCTGATGAAATCGGGGAGGCCTGTCAGAAGTTCGGGGTCCCGCCTGAGCTGGTTATGATGACCATCGCCACCGAAACCGGTGGGATGCGCAAGCAAGGTTTTACCGGACCAACGACGTTCCGATGGGAGCAGCACGTCAAACTGACCACGACCGGAGACCCCGCGATTGATGGAAGAGAAAAGGGCGATTACAGCGCTGGTCCAATGCAGGTGCTGTCGAACACCGCGCGCGACATAAACAACCGGCTCAATCTTGGCTTCAAGAACAAGTCAGACCTGAAATGGTTCAAGAACAAACCCAACGCGGCCGGTCAAAAGTCGATCGGGCTTTACAAAGGCGCCATAGCGATCCCTCTGGGAACCGGTTACATAAACCTTCAACGCGCGCATACCGCATTGAATCCGGTGCTCGTGTCCGCCGCATATAACGCGGGCAGCGTCAGGGCATCCAGTTCGAACTCCTGGAACATCCGGTCACACGGCGATCATCTGGACCGCGCCGTCAAATGGTTCGGAGACGCGTGTGAAGCGCTGAAAGGCTTTGGGCGGTAGCGGCAAAACCGCCGTCAGACGCCCGCTTCCACGATGGCTTTCGCCAGAACCGGGATGGTTTGGGCATTGAGCCCGGCAATGTTCATGCGGCTGTCGCCAATCATGTAAATGCCGTTCTTTTCGCGCATCAGATCCACCTTATCCGAGGTCGTTCCGAGGCGGGAGAACATTCCACGGTGCTGTGACAGAAATCCAAACCGATCTGATCCTGACAGGCGTTGAAGCTCGTCCGCCAGTTGCTGACGCAGCTCCAGCATACCAACACGAACCTCTTCCAACTCAGATTCCCAGTCTGCACGCAGCACGTCGTCCGTAAGGATCATTGTCACCAGTCGCGCACCGTGATCCGGTGGGAAGCTGTAGTTTTGGCGGTTCAGGAAAGCCAGCGTGTCCTGATGGAGCTTGCGTGCGTCCGCGTTCTGGCTGATCGCCATCAGCAGACCCGTCCGTTCGCGGTAAATGCCGAAGTTCTTGGAACAACTGGCCGCAACAAGGCTCTCTGGAACAGAGCTCACAACAAAGCGCGCGGCCGCGGCATCTTCCTGCAGCCCATCACCAAAACCCTGATAGGCAATGTCAATCATGGGCACTGCACCGGTCTCAAGCAGCGCGTCCACAACGGCCTGCCACTGCGTGAGGTTCAGGTTCGCTCCTGTCGGGTTGTGGCAGCACCCGTGCAGCAGAACAACATCGCCTTTACGCGCCTCTTTGAGGTCTTCGAGCATACCATCAAAATCCACGCCGCGGGTCTCGTTGTCGAAGTAGCGGTAGCGGACGGTCTCCATTTCCATGTGGTTCAGTATAGAGATGTGATTTGGCCATGTCGGATCAGACACAAAGACACGTGCGTCTGGTCTGGCCAAGCGGATCAGATCAAAAGCCTGACGCACAGCGCCTGTCCCGCCCGGCGTCGCAACCGCCGCAACGGTGCTACGCGCGACGGCATCGCCAAGGACCAAATCGATCATCGCATCACCAAAGGCCGGATCACCCGCAAGCCCCGTATAGGCCTTGGTGTCCTGTTTCTCCCACAATTGATGTTCTGCCGTTTTTACGGCCCGCATGACCGGGGTGTGGCCGCTCGCATCCTTGTAGACACCAACCCCAAGATCGATCTTGGTTTCGCGCGGATCATCTCGGAACTTTTGCATCAGAGCCAAAATGCTATCGGCCGGTCGAGGGGTCAAAGCTTCGAACATCATGCGTCTCCTGTCGCAACGGGCACCGTGGGAAACATCCCCCATTCAGCCCATGAACCATCATAAAGGGACCACCGGTGATGGCCCATGCGCTCCAGCGCGAGCGCCAGCACCGAGGCCGTTACACCCGATCCGCATGACGTGATCACCGGTTTCGCCAAATCCACGCCAGCCGCCTCAAAAATTGCGCGCGTTTCATCGGGCGATTTGAGCGTTTTGTCCGCGCTGAGAAGCGTCAGGAACGGTACAGATCGCGACCCCGGGATATGTCCTGCACGCAGCCCTTCGCGCGGCTCCGGCGCTTCACCACGAAACCGGTTGCCTGCTCGCGCATCGACGATTTCGTGGTCTTTCAGTTTCGACGCGGCGGAGACCTGTGTCACATCACGTACCAGGTGGTTCTGAAAGCGCACGGTCATATGACGGTCCCGCACGATGGGCGGCATATCCTCGGTTGCGCGCCCTTCGGCCTGCCACTTTGGAAACCCGCCATCCAGAACAGCCACATTTTCCTGCCCCATCAGACGGAACAGCCACCAGACCCGTGCCGCAGAAAAGAGCCCCGCACCATCATAGACGACAACCTGATGACCGTCCCCGACTCCCATGGCGCGCATCCGTGACATAAACTTCTCGACAGGAGGTACCATATGCGGCAGGTCAGACCGGTGATCCGATATCTCATCGATGTCAAAAAACCGTGCGCCAGGGATATGTGCCGTATCATATTCGTCGCGCGCATTGCGACCTGCCTCCGGCAGATACCATGATCCGTCAAGGACACGCAGATCGGGGTCTTTTAGGTGCCGTGCCAGCCACTCCGTCGATACAAGTGTCTTGGGATCATCTGACATCATCCGTCCCCTGCGGTCAAAAACGCCCCTGCCTAACGCCGCGACCGATCTCTGACAAGACCGCTTGACCCGAACGTCTGTATTTTGTCAGCCATGATCCTTCATCAGCCGCGACTTTTGTCTTGACCAGTCCCGTTTGGCAGCTGTTTCGCGTTTGTCGTGCAGCTTTTTGCCCTTTGCCACGCCCACTTTGATCTTGGCCATGCCGCGATGATTGAAATAGAGCACCAGCGGAACGAGCGTCATGCCCTTGCGCTGCGTGGCATTCCAGAAATCGGCCAGTTGCTTTCGGCTGGCCAGCAGTTTGCGACGACGACGCTCTGCGTGCTGAAACGTTTTGGCTTGTTTGTAAGGCGCGATGTAGCTGTTCACCAGCCACAGTTCCCCGTCCTCGACCGCAGCATAACTCTCAGCAATGTTGGCGCCGTTCTCCCTCAGCGATTTCACCTCGGAGCCTTCCAAAATCATACCGCATTCCACATCTTCTTCGATCGCATAATCAAAGCGCGCGCGGCGGTTTTCGGCCACTACTTTGTAGTTGGGATCAGATTTTGCAGATGTTTTGGCCATATGGGTGATCTATGCCCAATAGGCAGGCTGCGCAAGCGCGGGCTAGTCACCGAGCTTTGCGTGCACCTCGTCAAGATCGATCTCTCCGACCGGCAGTTTGTTCGCCGGATTTTCGAAGTCGTATTTGAAGAGCTCAAAATCACGCTTGTACATGTCGTAGACGAGGTGCATCGCGAGGTCGTCAAAGTAGTCTTCGATAGGATGAGCGCGCTTTGGCCCGTGCCCCTCGCTTTCGTTAAAACGGGGAACGTCTCCTAAGCTCACTGAGTGCTTCGTCTCAATTGAATCAAGCACCGTTTGCATGCCGTCATTGAATTGCTCAGTCCAAAAAATGTTGTCGTAACGTCCGCCGTTTACGATGAAGGTGCTTACATGACCGGACACTGCAGACCAGTGAATGTCCGGATCCATGGGTTTGCGAAAACGGATACTGTCGCGCGCGAACAACAGGAACCGGCGAAAAGATGCGATCTGGTCAAATTCGTCTCGCCCTTCGGGCCCGCCCACGTTGATCCCATATTTCTGGACAAGCTGCGGAACAAGGTTGCCTCTATACCTTTTGCCATTCCGCTGTATTCCGCAAATCTTGTCAAAAAAGGAGCTTAAAATCCGCGTGTAAGGGTTACGGACACACGTGAAGGCATAAGACGCGTGCTGTCGAACGTTGTCGGCGATCCGCTCTTTGCTCTGGTCCAACGCCCATTTGTGCAGGCCGTTCTGCGCGTCATGGATGTCGCCGTCAAAGAACGCTCCATGATCTGAGTAGTACATAATCTGGCCGATCGTGGAGCAGGCACACTTCGGCACGACGCGATAGATGACGCTTTCGCTTTCCGTCATCCAGGTCCCGGGGAAACCCATTTGCGTGCTCTCCTGCTCATTTTGGACTTTTAGGTGCCCTTTTCCCCAAAAAAGCAAATATTTTCGGTTTATTCAATCAGGCTTCACCCTTATCAACGTAACAAGCGGCGGTAAAACAACAGAGCAGCGAAGCAAGCCTTGGCCAAGATCGCCTACATTCTGCTGTGTCACAAAGACCCGGATGCCATCATTAGGCAGGCGGAACAGCTGACTGCGGGCGGTGACTGCATTGCTATTCACTTTGATGCAAATGCCGCCTCAGAAGACTACCAGCGCATTCAAAAAGCGTTGAATCCGAACGCCAACGTGACCCTGGTCAAAAAACGCGTGCGTTGCGGTTGGGGAGAATGGTCACTCGTCCAGGCGACACTCAATGCGATTGAAACAGCCGCAAGCGCCTATCCCCGCGCCACGCATTTCTACATGCTGTCGGGCGACTGCATGGCAATCAAAACCCAGGAATACACACATCAGTTTCTAGACGAAAACGATGCTGATTTTATCGAAACATTTGACTATTTCGACAGCGACTGGATCAAGACCGGCATGAAAGAAGAGCGGCTGATCTATCGTCACTTCTTTAACGAGCGGAAATACAAAAAGCTCTTTTACGGCGCAATGGCGGTGCAGCAGAGGCTTGGGCTTAAACGCGACCTGCCGCGTGACGTCGAAATCCGGATTGGTAGCCAATGGTGGTGCCTGCGGCGTCAGACGATCGAGCGAGTGCTTGAATTCGTGCGTGCCCGCCGCGATGTCGTCCGGTTCTTTTCGACCACCTGGATTCCGGATGAGACTTTCTTTCAAACGATTGTGCCGCATCTGATCCCGGCAGAACAGATCCATAGCCGAACGCTCACGTTTTTGATGTTCACCGACTACGGAATGCCCGTCACATTTTACAACGACCACTACGACATGCTGCTGGGACAGGATTACTTGTTCGCGCGCAAAATCAGCCCCGAAGCAAAAGACCTGAAGCGGCGGCTGGGATTGCTCTACGCCGCCAGAGACATCGAATTTTCAATTTCTGACGAGGGGCCGGGTCTGTTTAAATTTCTGACCGGTCGCGGTCGCATCGGACGCCGCTTTGCCACCCGGTTTTGGGAAACGGAGTCGACTCTCGGACGCGAACGCGAACTGATGATTGTCGTGTGCAAAAAGTGGCATGTGGCCAAGCGCTTGCTGGAGCAGATGCGGCAACACACCAACCTGCCCGCAGTCGAGTATTTGTTCAACGAAGAACACACGCCACTTCCTGATCTGGGTGGCATTCAAAACTCACTGGAAAAACGCACACGGCATCGCCGCGCGTTGATGAGAATGCTCTTCGATTACTTTGAAACGGATCGCATGGTGGTCTGCATGGACCCTGCTAACTTCGAACTTTTGCAGGATTTCGCGGAAGACCGGTCGACGACGCGCATTCTGGAGATCGAATGCAGCTTTTCTGACGATTATCTTCGCGGGCATGCCATGCGCGTTGGATTGGCCGGGGAACAAACCCGCGAAGAGACTTTTGACCGTCTGCTACCAACGATCCGGAACGATATGGTTTTCGAGAGCGACCGCATACGGGATGCCGGTTTTGCGCATTACGGGCGACTGAAGCAGGATGGCGACCGGGGCGATAACACCGCCGCCCTGTCAGAATTTCTGACCGTGCCTCAGGCGACAGCTTGGGATATCGTGACGCACGACACCCTATTTTCTGATTAGACGGACCGGATATGAGCTATACCTACGACGACCAGAACATATTTGCTAAAATCCTGCGCGGTGAGATCCCAAATACGACGGTCTTGGAAACAGAACACTGTCTTGCGTTTCGCGATCTATACCCTCAGGCACCCACCCACGTACTGGTGATCCCTAAAGGCGCTTACGTGAGCTTCGATCATTTCGCAGCGGAAGCCAGCGACCCGGAAATCATCGATTACGTGCGCGCAATCGGCGAAGTCGCGCGTCTCGAAGGCGTCAGTCTGAATGAAGGAGACGGCTTCCGCATGATTTCAAACGCAGGAGTGCATGGTGTCCAGGAAGTACCGCATCTGCATGTGCATGTTCTGGGCGCGCGACATATGGGTCGCATGGTCGAAAAGGAAAAGTAGGCTTTAGGCCTGACCCTTCCACCACCGCACAAACCGCCTGCGCTTCTCCGCCATCGCATCCTCGGTAGCTTCCCAGCTGTCCGTCAGATCTTCGAGGGTCGGATCAATGCGCGCTTGCCGAAATCGCCGCCAACGCACCCAAAGCCCGTACCACAGGATCGCAAAACCGGACAGGATTACAATGTTGACCCAGGGGATCGGTTTGCTGACGTCGGGGCCCTCCACCGGGCGCACCGACAGCGCATTGGGGAAAATTGACAGGAATTCGAACCGCCATCCATAGTGGCGGATCGCAACGTATTGCGGAGCATCGGCAGTCGAGCGCAAATCCGCAGCTTCGGCTTGCAAATTGGATGTGTCGAATTTGAAAAACGGCGGCCAAAGCCATCCGGTGTCTTCATTGCGGTAGACCATCACTTTATCGCTGGCCAAACGTGTCTGAATAAAAAACACGTCTCTCTCGATCACCTCTGAGGCACTGCCTGCTTCGCCCGCTGACCAAAACAGGCTGTTGGTTCCCGGTGTAACCCTTTTTTCGTAAGTGTCCGTGACCCGTGCGATGTCGACCTGTGGCAGTGTATAGTGAAACACAGCACCGACAAAAAGCCAGAACGCAATAATGACAAACCATTTCACATAAACCATAAGACGGCCCCCTCAGGTCGTGTTGGTTAAGTAAATCAAAAGCGTCAGCAAGCCCATGGGAATCACATAAACGCCCCAGATCAGCCTGCGTTTGAGGATGCCTTCATAGGCTGAAAGTTCGGCTTTGACAAAGCCTTCGCGCGCACCAGGACCCTGATCTTGATCCCACTGCGCTTGAAGCTTTTCGCGCCGAACGGCCCGGAAATAGAACCACAGGCAAACGAATACGATTGTAAGCGCAATCAACGCCAAACCCAGTACCCGAACAAACGCCATTCTCACGCCTCATCAATCACGTCTTTGCGCACCAATATAGGCAGTCCGGCAGCGCTTGCATCAGTCGTGATCATGAAAAACCCAGACCTGCTTTATCCGACAACGTTGAAATCAGGCCCGTAGGGGTATCCGGTGATATTGTCATTACCGCTGTCGGTAATGACCAGAATGTCGTGCTCCCGATATCCGCCGCTTCCGGGCTTACCGTGCGCGATTGTGAGCATCGGTTCCATTGAAATGACCATACCCGGCTCGAGAACTGTATCTATGTCTTCGCGCAGCTCAAGACCCGCTTCTCGCCCATAGTAGTGGCTCAGCACACCAAAAGAATGACCATATCCGAACGTGCGATACTGCAGCAGGTCGCGTTCTTCGAAGAAGGCGTTGATCTTCATTGTGACATCGGCACAGGATACACCGGGTTGGAGAAGACTCATGCCGTATTCGTGGGCCGCCACATTGGCTTCCCAGATCTTGAGACTTGCCGGATCAACTTCTTCCACAAACAGAGTACGCTCCAACGCGGTGTAGTATCCCGAAATCATTGGAAAAGTATTCAGACTCAAAATGTCGCCTCGCTGCAAAACGCGACCAGTCACGGGGTTATGTGCGCCGTCCGTATTTATGCCCGACTGAAACCAGACCCATGTGTCGCGATACTCAGCATCCGGGAAGCGCTTGGCGATCTCCAGTTCCATCGCGTCGCGGCCGGCCATTGCGACGTCAATCTCGCGCACGCCGGCTTTTATCGCCTCTCGTATGGCATAACCGCCGACATCCGCGACTTCCGCGCCGTGACGGATCAGCGCGATTTCAGCGTCTGATTTATGCATCCGTTGCCTCATCGTGGTCTCGAAAAGGTCGACCATCGTCAAGGGCTTCAGGAAGTCCTCCATCTTGTCGCGTTGTTGCAGTGTCAGGTGATCGCTCTCATATCCGATAATCTTGTTTGTCCCGGTGACCCCGGCCACAGCACGCCAGAAATTGTCGCGTTGCCAGTCGGTATAAGTGATGCTTTCGGCGAAGCTGCGCCGCCATGGTTGGCCAGCGTCGATACCGGCACTGATCGTGACGCAATCCGTCTCCGTCACGACAAGCCCGTAGGGTCGTCCGAACGCGCAATACAAAAAACCGGAGTAGTAAGCGATGTTGTGCATGGACGTGAAAACGGCGGCGCCAATACCGGCAACTTCCATGCGTTCTCGCAATTCAGCCAGCCGTGCCTGGTATTCGACCGGGTCGAACGGCAAAGGACATTTTTCGCCGTTGTGATAGCGGTATTGGTCCGGGCGGGGTGTTACGGGGTTGGCGGTCATGGCAGACCCTCCTGTGCAGAAAGGTCCCGGCGTTCAGGACGGACGCGGCAACTTGCACGGAGCGACGCCATCGCCCGCAGCCTCAGAGTTCTGATCGCGCAAACAGCGCGTCCAATCAAGCCCCCGTTTGCGTCAGAAAACCGGTAATATCGCTGGAGGGGTCCTCGAGCGCATCGATGATGTTGAAATGGTTCTTTTGGGCAACGACGGTTTGCGGCACAGACCACGCCGCCGACAGAGCTGCGGCCTGCTGCAAAAACGCTGGTCTCTCGTCGGCCCCGACCCAAATCTGTAAGGGGATCTTGGGCGCTGGCGAAAGAACCGGGCTTTCCGCTTCAGCCGCGGCTAAATCCAGTTGGAAGTCGTTGTTCATTGAGGTTTGCAACATCGGACGGAGATCGGCAATGGGCGAGATCGGCGCAACAGCGACTACTCTTGCGCGCACATCGTCGGGCAAAACGCCGTCCGCGGTCATGCGTGAAACCAAGTGACCGCCTGCTGAATGCCCCGCGAGGCTGACCGGTCCGCTGGTATGACCCGTAATCGTTGTCACGGCCCGCGCGACCTGTCGTGTGATATCGGCAATCCGCACATCGGGGCAGAGATCGTACTGCACCATGGCCACGTCCCATCCCGCGGCGAGCGCGCCGCCCGCAAGATGGGACCATGACGTCCGGTCGAATTTGATCCAATAGCCGCCATGCACAAAAACCACGGTGCCGCACGGCGCGCCTTCAGCGCGAAAGTGGTCAAAGACCTGTCTCTGTGTGTCGCCATATGCGATGCCTGTTTCTGCGCGCGGACCAAGGCTTTGTCGAAAGGTTTCCGCCGCCTCAGACCAACGGGAGGGGTACGTCTCGGCTCCCGGCACGTAGGGTGCATTTGCATAAGCGTCATCAAGCTGCATGGCGTCTCCGGGGCGGAATGGAACTGGACAAACACTGCCAGAGTTGAAATGGAGACCGCAAGCCTTTCAGGAGGAGATGCAGATGAAAGATTTCCCGGACACCAATCTCAAATCATTGCTCAAAGACCCCAGCCTGCTGGAAACACGCGCCTACATTGGCGGACAGTGGGTCGACGGCGCGGACGGCACATTTGACGTGACCAACCCCGCGCGCGGCGATGTGATCGCGCAGGTCGCCGACCTTAACCGTGCGCAGGTTACAGAAGCCATTGCAATCGCTGAGAAAGCACAAAAAGACTGGGCTGCCTGGACGGGCAAGGAGCGCGCCGTGGTCCTGCGCCGCTGGTTCGACCTGATGGTCGAAAACGCGGACGATCTGGCCACGATCCTGACAGCAGAACAGGGCAAACCGCACGCCGAAGCCAAAGGTGAGATCGTCTACGGTGCCAGTTTCATCGAGTATTTTGGAGAGGAGGCCAAGCGCGTCTATGGCGAGATGATTCCCGGACACCAACGTGACAAGCGCATTATGGTGCTCAAACAGCCTATCGGAGTTGCCGCGTCAATCACCCCATGGAACTTCCCCAATGCAATGATCGCACGCAAGGCGGCTCCTGCTCTGGCAGTCGGTTGCAGTTTTGTCGCGCGTCCCGCCGCCGAGACCCCGCTGTCAGCGCTCGTGATGGGCGTTTTGGCCGAACGTGCGGGCCTGCCAGCGGGCATTTTCAACGTCCTTCCTTCGTCTTCGTCGTCGGCTGTGGGCAAAGAGTTCTGTGAGAACCCGGGGGTGCGCAAACTGACGTTTACCGGATCGACGGAAGTGGGCCGCATCCTGCTGAAACAGGCAGCCGATCAGGTCATGAAATGCTCAATGGAATTGGGTGGGAACGCGCCTTTCATCGTTTTTGACGATGCCGATCTTGATGCGGCCGTTGAGGGCGCGATGCTTTGCAAATTCCGCAACAACGGACAAACATGCGTCTGCGCCAACCGAATTTACGTGCAGTCGGCTGTCTATGACGCCTTCGCTCAAAAGCTCAAAGCGGCGGTTGAGAAGCTGAAGGTTGGCGATGGGCTTGACGACGGTGTGACGACTGGCCCTCTCATCAACTCTGACGCCGTCGAAAAGGTACAGGAGCATATGCAAGACGTGCTGGACCACGGAGGTGCGATACTTACAGGGGGCAAACCACACGCCAAGGGCGGCACGTTTTTTGAGCCAACGGTTGTCACCGGTGTGACCCAGGACATGAAGGTCGCTCAGGAAGAGACTTTCGGCCCGCTTGCCCCGCTCTTCAGGTTTGAGGACGAAGACGAGGTGATCGCGATGGCCAATGACACGATTTTTGGTCTTGCGAGCTATTTCTACGCCAAGGACTTGTCCCGCGTTTACAAAGTCGCCGAAGCTTTGGAGTATGGCATCGTTGGCGTGAACACCGGCATCATCTCCACCGAGGTTGGACCCTTTGGCGGTGTCAAGCAATCGGGTCTTGGTCGTGAAGGCAGCCACCACGGGATCGAAGACTATCTCGAAATGAAGTACGTTTGCATGTCCGTCTGAGCAGGCGTTCAAATCGAAATAAGGGCCGCGTGGTGCGGCCCTTTTTTTGCCGTCGCAACATATGCTAGCATTGAATGAGGTTGTGATGGAGGCGGCATATGAAACGTCGCGACTTTATCGGTGCACTTGCAGCTGCAGGCACGATTGCACTCTTGCCGGTAAGAGGCCTTGCCGAAGTGCTCAAAACGCGCCCCCGAAAGGTCGACATCTCGGTAGGCAATTACAAGAAGGTCCGGTTTGGTAATGAGTATGGTTGGGCTTTTACACTGAAAAACGGCGATGGCCGGGAGACGGAGATAAAGGCGGAGGCGAACGGACGCCAGCGCATCGAATTGCGCGATGCCAAGCTGAAAGGCCAGGGCACGCTGCTTTACACGATGGACTTTATGATGCCGGCCTTGGATGATCCGGACGGACGTTTGGAGGCCAAGTTTATATTCTTCCAGATCAAGCCTGACCGAATTCGAAACGTCGGGGTGATCCCCTACGTGTCGATCCGTATACCCAAAAATTATCGCAGCGATGGTTTTGTTGTCGATTTCGACTTCACCGACCGAAACGATTATCGCCGTACAAATAAGAAAGTCCGACCCGGCCATTGGCACCGTTTAGAAGTTACCGTCAAATGGGTGAAAGACGCTTCTGGGTACGCAGTGGTCAAGATGGACGGTCAGACACTGGCCCAGCACAAAGGCTATACCGGTCCGGATGCCGGCCCTCAAGCGATGCCGCAATTCGGCGTTTACAGATCACATATGAACCGCACCAACCCGTCCAAAGTCGAAGACATTCTATTTTACATAAAGAACTACAAGGTCGAGCGTTTGGGATAAGCGAATGCTTGTGAAATCCCCGGCCGTGAGCAGACCGCAAAGGAAAAAAACATCGGCAAAAATACGCGAGCCGGTGCATCGATATCAGCCGGCTGTCACATGCGTGTCACGCAATAGACGCAAAAGCCGCGTCATGAGAGAGCGTATCGATCCACTCATCGCTGAGCGTGCCAGATGGCTTTACGGTGACAAGCTTTTGGTGGACGTGGCCCGCCGGATCGCTGAATCCCTTCTGAAGTATGACGAGACAATCCGGATCGCCGAAACGATCAAGGATATGAACCCTGAAGGCATCATGGCGGACATGGCGCAACGCATCGCGTATGACGTGGAGGTGCGCGGCTTGCATAACATTCCTGCGTACGGTCCCGCATTGATCGTCGCAAACCACCCAACCGGAATTGCCGATGGTATTTTTGTGCATCACGTTCTCGCGGAAATCCGATCTGACGTGTTCTTTTTTGCAAATAGCGACATTCTGCGAGTTCTGCCTCAGATGGAACAGCTCATTGTGCCTGTCGAATGGCAAAAAAACAAACGGACGCATGCGAAAACGCGTGAAACGATGCAACAAACGGCGCGCGCTCTCCGCGATGGTCGGATGGGTGTGATCTTTCCGTCGGGCCGGTTGGCCAAACGCCGCGGGTTGAGCCTTTTCGAGCGGGACTGGATGTCTTCGGCTGTGATGATCGCACGCAAATTCAATGTGCCGATCATTCCTGTCAACATTCGCGCGCGCAATTCAGTGCTGTTCTATATTCTGGATCTGATTCATCCGACGCTGCGAGATATTACCTTGTTTTACGAGACGCTGAACAAGGATAAACAGCCCTACCGTTTGGTTATCGGTGCGCCGATCCAACCTAGCACGCTGCCAGCACGTTCTGCAGATGCGATCAAAATCCTACGCCGCGATACACTGGCACTGAGTGGGATTGCCGCGCCGGGCGTGTCGCTGGTGCGCGCGACCCGCTTGCTGCAGGGTATGGTCTGATGCTCACATCAGAAGGCCCGAAGCATTGCCCCGGGCCCTGATATCACGTCGACGACTTAATTGACGGATTTGGCGTCAACGACGTCTTTTTCAATTTGCTGTGCGGACGCGATCGAAATCTGACGCGGTTTCAGTGCTTCGGGCACTTCACGCTTCAGTTCAATGTGCAACATACCGTCCGCGTGGCTTGCTCCGGTGACATGCACATGATCGGCCAGGTGGAACCGGCGTTCAAACGCACGTGTTGCGATGCCGCGGTGCAGATAGCTGCGGTCTTGCTTTTCGTCAGATTTGCGGGCCGAAACAATCAGAGCGTTCTGGCGCACTTCAACGTTTAGGTCCTGTTCGGAGAATCCGGCCACAGCAACGGAAATGCGGTAAGCGTCGTCCTCGATCTTTTCGATGTTGTAAGGGGGGTAAGATGGTTGCGCGCCATCATTGGTCAAAACTCGGTCCATCAGGTCGGCGATCTGGTCAAAGCCAATGGTGGCGCGATGGAGCGGAGCAAAGTCAAAACTACGCATATATGTATCCTCTTCTATTGAGCGATAGATGTTTGGATGTTCCAGCTTGGACACACCCGGATTGATTGCGTCAGGACCCGGATGCGGCACCCTGACACTCAAGATGTGGGAAGGATTTTTGCGCTTTCAAGACCTTTAGGGGCGCACAAATTTTGCGCCATTGGAGGAACTTTGATCACCATCGCCACCAACCTTAATGCGATTCAGCTTTGCGACTGGCTTGGCCTTGTTGGCCCACATTTGGTGACGCAGCTGACCTACCACGTCAGGTAAAGTCATACCGAGCGCCATTTGTTTGCCGTGAATATACCCCATTCCGGAAATGACTGAGACTATCTGCCCGCGACCAAGAGGATCGGGGCGAAAGACGGGTGATCCGGAAGAGCCAAAAGTCACGTCACAGTCCATGATCATAACGTCCTGCTGCGTCCCAACAACCTGACAGACGTCCTGTCTTGAAGGGATCTTTTCGCGGTCCCGTCCGTAAGACACGACGCTTACCGAGCCTCCGCTGACCTTGCGATCGTGCAACGCAAAAGGATCAAGCTCGGACGTCGGGATTGGACGGGCCAGGCGCAACAAGGCCACATCATAGCGGATGTTATCGGCGGTCAATTGGCCTTTCGGATCGTAGCCAGGGTGTGGCTCGACTTGCACGACATCCCGCGCCGCAGCTTCGCGCCCGTTGCGCAGTCCCGCACGAAATCGCATGTCATGTGCCGCGATGCGCTTTCTTGTCTTGCGGTCGTAGACACAGTGTGCAGCGGTCAGAACCTGGTCTGGCGCGATCAACGTGGCAGTGCAAAACCCTGTGTCCTTCGCATCAAGTCGTCCCACGGCCTGCCAGGCCAACGCATCGTTTTCTCCTGCCATGCCACGCAATCCGGTGGTTGTGTTTTGTGACCAGGCCGCAGTGGGTAAACTTAGCAATAAAGCAGAAAGGCAGGCAAAAAACGACTTCGGCATGCTCCAATTACTCCTGTGGACGAATGAATTTGGCGCCCGCGGCCCGGCGTTCGGACCCGGCAGAAATGCGCGGCGAAGTGGGCTGATCGGATCGATAGAACCCCTCTCCACGGTCAAGCGCGGCGCGCAGGTCGGCCAAAGGGGCGTTCAAATCCGTGCCGAGAGATACGTTTTCACCTTCGATATCCGCTTTGGCAGACACGACTGAAACAATCCGCGCATCACCATCTTCAAAACTGAAAATGGGCGCACCGGAAGACCCGAAATCAACGCTGCAAGAGGTCACGAGCACGCCGTTTTGCAAGGCGAGCACCTTGCACACCTCCTGCAAGGATGGAGCTTCTGACCGGTCGCGTGCATAGCTGACCACGCCAACGCGATCGCCCATACGCGGGCTTTCTGATGTTGCAAATGGCTCAATACGCGTGTTTCGGATTGGACGTGCCAGCTCAAGCAGTGCAAGATCATATTGCACACGTTGTGGCGAAAGCTCGCCACCGTAGGAATAGTCCGGGTGCACGACCGCGCGACGCACATTTCGGTAGGCCGACGCACGGCCATTGCGCCATCCAGCCAGAAACTCGATCCTTCCATGATCAATACGCTGACCGGTTTGCTTGCTGAACAGGCAGTGTGCTGCGGTCAGCACCATGTTTGGGGCGATCAAGGCACCTGTGCAAAAGCCATTCCCACCGATATCGAGCCGTCCCACAGCTTCCCACGGGCTGGCTTCAACGCCGGTCTGCAACTTTTTGAGCGTGGCATCCCCGGCCAGAGCCGAACACACAAATGTCCAAACGAAAACAATCGAATACACCAAAATGCGCACTGATTTCCCCTTTAGTTGTCCAAAGGGAGTACAATCAGGATACGGCGAAAGTTAGGCGAAACGTCAAGAAACCGGGCGAAGAAACCGAAGGGCCAATACGCGTTAACGCAGGATTGGGATTTCACCGGCACGCTGTCCTTCGGTGTCCAACGCGAGCGGCTTTGGCCCGCCGTAAACCCAATCAAGCAACTCAACTGTATGGACAATTGGAACGCCGGTTCCAGAACCGATCTGCATCATGCACCCAATATTCCCCGCTGAGATCACGTCTGGTTTTTTGGCTTCAAGTGATCTTATCTTGCGGTCCTTAAGTTTCTGAGAAATCTCGGGCTGCATCAGGTTGTATGTTCCGGCGGAACCGCAACACAAATGCGGATCGCTGGGCTCGACAACGGTGAAGCCCGCGCGGCGCAGCAGGTCCTTTGGATATGTTTTGATCTTTTGACCATGCTGCAATGAACAGGCCGCATGATAGGCGACTGTCATCGACTGCGGCGCTGCTTCCGGCGGATCAAGTGCGACCAGCAGTTCCGAGACATCGACTGCCAAATCGGAAACACGCCTGGCATCATCGGCCAATGATACGTCCTCGCGAAACATATGACCGTAGTCTTTTACGGTTGTGCCGCACCCGGACGTATTGATCACGATCGCATCGAGGCCGTCCTCATCGATTTCACGTGTCCACGCACGAATGTTCTTTGCTGCCGTCGCATGACTCTCGGCTGTCTTGCCCATATGATGGGTCAACGCGCCGCAGCAGCCGGCCCCCTCGGCCACGACAACCTCGCACCCAAGACGTGTTAACAGTCTTATCGTGGCATCATTGATGTTCGTATTCAGTGCTTTCTGCGCGCAACCTGTCATCAAAGCTACCCGCTTTTTTCGTTTACCGTGTGGCGCAAAGCTCTGTGGATCATCGTTTCGGCTGACCGGCGGTATCGTCTTGGGCGCCATTTCAAGCATCGCGCGCAACCGCGCATCAGGCAAAAAGCCAGCCAGCGGCCGACCGATTTTCGCTGCCAGAAGTGCCAGTCGGAACCTCATGGGATAAGGCAGGATGCGCGCCAGTATCCAACGCAAAGCGCGGTCCGAAAAAGGTCTGTTGTACTTTTGCTCGATGTATTCGCGCGCATGATCGACGAGATGCATGTAATGGACACCCGACGGGCATGTGCTCATGCAAGCCAGACAGGAAAGACATCTGTCGATATGCTTTACAGTTGTTGCGTCCGGAATACGTTCGTTTTCCAGCATGTCCTTGATCAGGTAAATCCGCCCACGCGGACTGTCCAGTTCGTCACCCAGCACCTGATAGGTCGGACAGGTTGCCGTGCAGAAACCGCAGTGCACGCAGGACCTCAAAATTTCGTTGGAACGCGCCATGCTCGACTCTTTGAGCTGGTTTTCAGAGAACATGGTTTGCATCAGACTCTCTCCGGCGCCACGGGCCCCATAAGGCCGGGGTTCAGAATACCTTTGGGGTCGAAACGTGCCCGCAATCCGGCGCTCAGCCTTGCAACGCCGGCTGCCTCCGGGTGAAAGCGCGGAAGCGGCGCCTGGCCGGAAATTTTGGTAGCCCGGACGAGCGTCGCATGGCCGTCAAACGGACCCAATGCATTGCGCAGATCAAAACCGGGCCGGGTCCTGAACCATATCAGCCCGCCGGCCCAATCGAAATACCATGCTTCTGCGCCGGATTTGTCTGCCAGAACGGCCGCATCAGATGCCTTGCATGCAACGCGCCAGATATCGCCGATGTCCTGTGACATCAGGGAAGCATCGCGCACGCTTTCCCACATCCATGCCGACGCTTCGCCATCGGCCACATGCATGTCCTTCACGTGATCTTTCAAAAGGGTCCGTAGCGCCGCCAGACGGTAATTGACCGAGTCCTCAAAGCCCTCCAGACGCAGCAAGGTGACAGGGCCGTCTTTGGAAATGCGGGCACAATGGGCCGCGCCCGATACTTCGTAAGGCGAGCTCATCGCGACGGCCATCGCCCGAACGGCATCCGCATCACTTAGCGCGCGCAACATCAGCGTCGCTTGCGTTTCCGGCACCGGCAGCACTTTCAGCGCCACTTCCGTCAAGACGCCCAACGTTCCATACGCGCCCGTCATCAGCTTGACGAGATCGTAGCCTGTTACGTTTTTCATCACCCGACCACCGTTCTTGATGATCGTTCCGGCACCATCGACAAGGCGCACGCCCAAAGTATAATCGCGGGCAGCACCACCCTGAATGCGGCGCGGTCCGCTGACATTGCCGGCGACTATACCTCCGAGCGTCGGTGTGCCTTTCGTTCCAAGCAGCGTCCGATGATCCATTGGCTCAAACGCCAGGCGCTGCCCTTCTTTTGCCAGCGCTTCTTCCACTTCCATAACGGGCGTCCCTGCCTGAGCGACCAGTGTCAGCGCACCGGGCTCGTAAAGGGTGATGCCTGACATCGCCGATACGCTCAGTGGCATACCGTCTGTCTTGACGCCACGCGTGCCGCCGCCACGGATGCTGACCGGACCGTTCGCAGACCGCAACGCGTCGGACAGCTCTGCTTCGTTGGCAGGAGTGATCATGATGTAAAACCCTTGTTCAGGGGTTGTTGGCGCGCGGTTTACTCGGCGTCTCACTCAGCAGCCACCGCCGCGATGCGGCGCGTTTCGGATGACCGCAGCGGGAATACTTTCGCCGGATTCAGCAGCCAGTTCGGATCAAAGACATCCTTCACCGCCATTTGCGCTTCAAGGTCATCAGCCGTGTACTGATCCGTCATCAGGTCCCGCTTTTCAATGCCCACACCGTGTTCTCCGGTCAGGCAGCCGCCTACTTCGACGCACAGTTTGAGGATTTCTGCGCCAAATGCCTCGCAGAGCTCCAGATCGCCAGGCTTGTTCGCATCAAAGAGGATCAGCGGGTGCATGTTGCCATCCCCTGCATGAAACACATTGCCGACCTTGAGACCGAATTCGTCAGACATCTCACCAATTCTGCGCAACACGTGCGGCAAGGAGGAAACAGGGATGGTCCCGTCCAAGCACATGTAGTCGTTAATCTGCCCCATCGCCCCAAAAGCTGATTTGCGGCCCAGCCAGATCTTGGCACTCTCTTCCGCGGACGTACTTTCGCGCAGCTCAACCGGGTTGTGGCGTCGCGCAATCTCCATGATGAGCGACAACTGATGATCAATTTCGGCTTCCGAACCTTCCACTTCCACGATCAGCAAAGCTTCGCACATGGGATAGCCCGCTTGGGCAAAGGCTTCCGTAGCCTCGATGCAGGGACGGTCCATGAACTCGATCGCAACGGGCAAGACACCTGCCTTGATAATGTCGCTGACACAGGCTCCAGCCACTTCATTGTCGTCAAACCCCATCAAGACCGGCCTTGCGCCCTCCGGTTTTGGGAGGATGCGGAGTGTGGCCTCCGTCACGACGCCGAGCTGCCCTTCTGAGCCGCAGATCAGCCCGAGCAGATCAAGGCCGCCTGCATCCATATACGCGCCGCCAATCTCAACCACCTCGCCGTCCATCATCACCATGGTCACACCCATGAGATTGTTCGTGGTCACACCATACTTCAGGCAATGCGCGCCACCGGAGTTCATCGCGATATTGCCCGCAATGGCGCATGCCAGTTGGCTGGACGGGTCGGGGGCGTAGAAAAAACCCTCCTCTTCGACGGCACCTGTTACGCTCAGGTTTGTACGACCGGTCTGCAACCGGATGTACCTGTCGTCATAATTGGTCTCGAGCACCTCGGTCATGCGCGCAACACCAAGAATGACGCAATCGGCCGTTGGCAAAGCGCCGCCCGCAAGAGAGGTGCCGGACCCGCGCGGGACGACAGGCACCCCTTCCTGATGGCAGACGCGTAGCACATCAGACACTTCCTGTGTGGAGGACGGCAGAACAGCCGCCAAAGGCGCGCATTTGTATGCGGTCAGCGCATCGCATTCATACGCACGTGTTTCCGCCGGATCTTCGATCACGGCATCCGGAGGCAATACGCTGCGCAGTCGTTCCACGATGCGCGGTTTCCGAGACAAGATGCTTGCATCTGGTGCTGGCATTTCCATTTTATGGGCTCCTTTGGTAAAATAATATTACCAATTTTGGCCATTGGCAAGAACTAATGGACCTGCCATGCGTTCGAGGGTGACTTTTTTGGACCGAATAGCGCTGTTTTCGCATTACGATCTTGCCGCACTGGCCTTGCTTTTCGGGCTGTGGATCGGGATTGGCTGGCGCATTGAATACGCCTCGGCGCGGATTCCCTCCATGTCGATGCTGATGGCAGGCTATCGCCGCTTGTGGATGCGCGAGCTGGTCACGCGCCAACCCCGAATATTCGATGCGCAAATTTTGAGTACCCTGCGCCAGGGCACTGCCTTTTTTGCCTCCACTTGCGTCATCGCTCTGGGCGGTACACTGGCTCTTATTGGCAATGCGGATCAATTGGCAGGCGTTGCGGAAGATATTACCTTCACGGATCAACCGGCCATTGTCTGGGAATTGAAACTGATGGTGCTTGCCCTTTTTCTGACGAACGGGTTTTTGAAGTTTGTCTGGGCCAACCGTCTGTTCGGCTACTGCTCGGTCCTCATGGCGGCGGTACCGAATGACATCAAGGACTCCAAAGCCAACCATCGGGCCGATCAGGCTGCAGAAATCAACATCGCCGCAGCGCGCAGCTTCAATCGTGGCCTGCGGGCAATGTACTTTGCGCTTGCGGCAGCGGCGTGGCTTGCAGGCGCCGGCGCACTTGCGTTGGCCGCAGTGGTCACCTGCATTGTTATTTGGCGGCGCGAATTCGCTTCGCGCTCTCGAAAAATTTTGCTGGATGCCTAGATGCTTGGATGAAGAGGTATGGAGCGTTGTCCGATGTTAAAAAAACATATTCTATTGGCATGTCTGGTCTTAGCCACGACTGTCGCGGCGGAGGAGCCGCGCATCGATCAAGTCAAGGCGACCCAGACATCAGACGGCATATGGCGGTTCGACGTAACCATCTCCCATCCGGACACGGGCTGGGACCACTATGCCGACGGATGGCGAATTCTTGATATGGATGGGAACGAACTTGGCATGCGCACGCTCGCCCACCCGCATGTGAATGAACAACCGTTTACCCGATCGCTGTCAGGCGTAAAAATTCCGCAGGGCACAGCACAGGTGCAAGTGCAAGCCCGTGACAAACCTGGCGGTTGGAATGGCGGTGCTGTCACCGTTACTTTGCCCTGACACGTCTGGCAAGCGAGACCACAAAGGTGCTCGCCACGAATGCCCGCACGCTTGATCAGGGTATATCGCAAGACGCTCAGCGTATGTCAGCAAGCCCGACCGAATGTGTCCACGGCAGAATTTAGACGACAGTTTTGAGGCTGTGATCTTTCAGCGCTTTACTAGGTTGAAAATCCTGAACGATCACGTCCGGTGATAAGGACCACCTGCAAGGATGGAAGCCGCCCGGTAAAGCTGCTCAGACAGCATGACCCGCACCAACATGTGGGGCCAGACCATTTTGCCAAATGACAGAGTGAAATCGGCACTGGATCGCAAATCCGGAGCGATCCCGTCTGCGCCGCCTATGATCAAAACAAGATCACTGCGGCCCTCGTCGCGCAAAGACGCGATGCGTTGCGCAAAGTCGGGAGAGCTTTCAACGTGGCCGCGTTCGTCTAAGACGATCACCCAGGCTCCAACAGGGATTGCACGGTTAATTGCGTCCACCTTGCCCGATGTGCCGCCGCCCTTTCGGTCTTCGACTTCGACAATGCGAACCGGACCGAGACCAAGTTGCCGGCCCGCACGGTCAAATCGCGTGAGGTAATCGTCAACAAGGTCCTTTTCCGGTCCGGCACGCAAACGCCCGACCGCAACAATATGCACGCGCATTGTGGCTCCGGACCTGGCGGATCAGCGCACCACAGCTTTAGAGCCGTCGACCGGTTGCCACATTTTTTCCAGCTGGTAGAACTCGCGAACTTCCGGACGAAAGACATGCACAACGACATCTCCGGTGTCGATCAGGACCCAATCACCCGTGTCCTTCCCTTCGATACGCGCAACCACTCCGAACCCGTCCTTGACGGCTTGTGCCAGTTTTTCGGAAATTGATGTTACCTGACGGGTCGAACGGCCCGAACAGATCACCATATAGTCGCCAATTTCCGTCTTACCGCGCAAATCGATCTGCACGATATCTTCGGCTTTGTCGCCTTCGATGGATTTTAAGATGGTTGCCAGCAATTGTTCGCTTGTGGCGGTAGCGGTTGCAGTGGTCATTACCGCAACCTCGGACTGTACAGCAGGAGCTGCTTCAGCATGCATTGACAGGACATTGTCCTCCTTACAACGCGCCGTCGAACCCCCGGCGCTGGGGATGTCTCAAAAATAGCAAGATGGTTGCAACATTTCAATGACAGGCCAGATGCAAGGTGCTGTCTACGTTGAAGGTGCCGATTTACGCGGCAGCCGCTTGGCCCTGTTGCGCCCAGGCCGCGCGCCAACCGGCGTCCAGGCCAGCGAGCGCCGAACTGTCAAAACGGTCCGTCTCGTCCCAATAACGCCCGTTCGGAACAAAATATCCAAGTTGATCTTCATCGCGCACGAGACCCACAACAGGTGCCGGATCCGGCAGCGGAAACTGTTTGTGCCGCAATTCAGAAGCGCGCGCGCGCTGAAACAGCAGTTGGCTTTCCTCGGTTGAAAGGTTGACACATGCGCAGCCTTGCGCCGCTGCCATCAATCCCAATCGCGCCGACTTTGCGCCCAAATCCTGTAACGTGATATCGGCACGCAACGGATCCGCCGCGCCATTGCCATAGAAATGCGTCGGCCCGGAGTTTGGGTAGATCATGTCGCAGCCCAAAAATGCGAGAATGCGTGGGCGAAGCGCATGCAGTGCCCAATATCCAGCGGTGAATGCCATGGTGCCGCCCGCGTAAACAAAACCACCATATGCATTTTGTGTCGGCACGAACTGATCCGCTTCGATCAGGCGTTGTCCAGGTTGAAGGTGGTCCGGTCGCCGCTCAACTGGAAAATCAAAGGGATAAATGAGATCGTCCCAGTCGTCGCGCACTTGCCAGGCATTGTTGATCACAACAATCCGGTCGAGCCACTCTCTGTCCCAGTCACGCGCCGCCAGGGCTGTCGGCCCGCTGCCCAGGATCACAACGATATCGGTTTTTTGTGCCACGGTTCTGGCCTCTTCTGCTCGTTGGCTCATAATAGCATTGCTTAGGTTTATGACAAGTTACGTGACCGCAGCATCTGCCGCTTGTCAGACAAAAGCAGACCCTATAAAACATCGCCGATGGTATTTTTGGCGGCATTCAGAATCGAACTGGGAGATCGCGCGCGGTTGTGCGAGCGGTTTTTCGGCGCCGAACGAAGTGTTCTGGCCCATCTATAAGCGGCCAGAATCGCCGACAGACTTTTTCGCACTTGAACGGGAGAGGACCTATGTCCCCCAATACGCTCTATGACAAAATCTGGGATGCTCACGTGGCCCATGAGGCCGAAGACGGCACTTGCCTGCTCTACATTGACCGCCATCTCGTCCATGAAGTGACAAGTCCACAAGCTTTTGAAGGCCTGCGGATGAGCAACCGCCCGGTTCGCGCACCGGACAAAACGATCGCCGTCCCGGACCACAATGTACCCACCACAAAAGGGCGTGAAGACCCCGCCAATATGACGGAAGACAGCGCGATCCAGGTCGCAGCGCTTGACAAAAACGCGCGCGATTTCGGCATCCACTATTACCCGGTCACAGATGTACGGCAGGGGATCGTGCACATTGTCGGACCGGAGCAAGGCTGGACCTTGCCGGGTATGACCGTTGTCTGTGGTGACAGCCACACTGCCACACATGGTGCCTTCGGCGCTCTGGCGCACGGCATAGGCACCTCTGAAGTCGAGCACGTCCTCGCAACGCAGACGCTGATTCAGAAGAAATCAAAGAATATGAAAGTGGAAATCACCGGGAAACTGCGCCCCGGTGTGACCGCAAAAGACATCACCCTCAGCGTCATCGGCGCAACAGGTACCGCCGGCGGCACAGGCTACGTGATCGAATACTGTGGTGAGGCGATCCGCGATTTGTCCATGGAAGGCCGCATGACCGTTTGCAACATGGCAATCGAGGGCGGTGCACGTGCCGGGCTCATCGCGCCCGACGAAAAGACATTCGCTTACTGCATGGGCCGTCCGCATGCGCCGAAGGGTGCTCAATGGGAAGCGGCCGTAGCATGGTGGAAGACGCTCTATTCGGACGACGATGCGCATTGGGATGAGGTAATTACTCTCAAAGGTGAAGATATCGCACCGGTGGTAACCTGGGGCACCTCACCGGAGGATGTTTTGCCGATCACGGCAAATGTGCCGCGGCCGGAGGATTTCGATGGCGGCAAAGTGGGCGCGGCGGAACGGTCTCTCGAATATATGGATCTGACGCCGGGCACACCGCTTTCAGAGGTTGAGATTGACACGGTATTTATTGGCTCATGCACCAACGGGCGGATCGAGGATCTTCGTGCAGCTGCCGATATTCTGCGCGGCAAAAAGAAAAAAGACGGATTGCGTGCAATGGTTGTTCCGGGCTCGGGTCTTGTCCGGGCGCAGGCCGAAGAAGAGGGCCTCGCCGATGTCTTTCGTGATGCGGGCTTTGAGTGGCGCTTGGCGGGCTGTTCAATGTGTCTTGCGATGAACCCCGATCAGCTCCAGCCGGGGGAACGCTGCGCGGCGACCTCGAACCGCAACTTTGAGGGTCGTCAGGGGCGAGGGGGGCGCACACACCTGATGAGCCCCGCAATGGCCGCCGCAGCTGCCATAACTGGACGACTCACCGACGTGCGCGAGCTCATGTGAGTCTGCAGTTGTATAGGCGATTCACATCGTCTGGTCGGATGACGTGAGCAATCCTCTACTTTGGCGTGTTTTAATTCTACCAAGGCGGGATAGCCTCGCGGAATTCCGGTCTACCCTACTGCAAAAATGCACTTTTTTGGCATGATTCGCTTGGATTTGCTTAAAAGTTTCGATAATTTGCTATAAGCGGTTTTTTGCCGTTTGTTTATATTTCCAAGTTGCGCTTTGACGCGTGCAGAAGGTCAAAAATGAAGAAAATTGCATTGCTTGCCGTGTTGGGCTTTTTGTTCCCATCGATCAGTTCTGCCGCCACCATCGGCGTGGCGGTCGTGGACGACCAAAATCCGACCGAAGTGACGGGCCAACCGGAAGCCAGCGCCAGCGAAGCGAACGCACTTGTCGGGCTGGCCAATAGCTTTGGCTCCGGAGCGGATGCAAGCGACATTGTCGGTTATTTCATTCCGCTCAACGATGATTGTACGTTTGGCGATGGAGATTGCGGCCTTGAAGCAGATCGTGGTCTGGGCGGCTCATTGACGATGTGGCTCTACTTTGCGGGTGTCGAAGCGGGCAAGCAGACAGCCAACTTCTTTTTTGAAGATCTGGATTTGATAGGCGGGAATGATCCTTTGGGTTTTTTTGAAACTGTCGAGTTGTTCGACAGCGAAAACCAAAGCGTGGTGGTCGTCGACGATCTTGACGGCGACTACGGTGACATCGTGGACGTCGGCGGCAATTCCGACACGCAGCGTGCGATTTCACTGGACCTGGGTTATCTGGACGCGGGAAACTACTTTTTGAAGCTTGGCATGACATCAGACGTTACGCTGGATTTCTTTGGCGGTAATCGTGACAAAAAGAGAGACTGCAAAAAGTATCTGAAAGGTCATTCCCACAAGTATTGGAAGTGCCCCAAGAACACGCCAGAGTTCCTGATCGCAACAATCGAGACAACACCGGTGCCATTGCCCGCTGCGGGCGGTATGCTGGCGGTTGCCGTGGGTGGCTTTGCGATGATGCGCCGTCGTCGTAAAACTGACTGATCCTGCAAAAATCCGAAGCAGAGGCGACGCGATGGCGTCGCCTTTTTTTGTTTTTCACCCCAGCTGCGCCATTTTCAAAACACTCCAAACCGATTACACCTACCGCTGAGAAGTACAGTGAGACCCTGATGTCAATCGACAGGTACGCTGAGCCGATGCAAAGTACTTGGTGTCTCAAAGCAGACCAATTCGCGATTTAAACTTGGATAGGACGGTGCGATGAAACTCTGGATCAAGTGGCTGATACTCGGCATCCTTTCGGTTCTGTTTGGTTTGTTTGTGCTGGGAAACCCCGTGGCCGCGTCTTTTGCGGTGACCCTTGTCGCAGGCTTCACGTTCGCGATCATTGGAGCCGCGCAGATTTACGCAGGGTTTACGGGCGATGACGGCATGTCCAAGATCATGGGCATTGGTCTTGGTGTCGTGATGGTGCTCCTTGGTCTGTCGTTGATGTTCCAGCCACTGCAAGGCATCGTCTCGCTCGCAATGCTGGTCACGATAATGATCGGAGCCAATGGTGTTCTGCGGCTTGTCACAAGCTGGCAAATGCGCGAAACACCATTGTTCTGGCCAATGCTGATCGCCGGCGCGGCCTCCGTCTTGCTCGCCGGGTACATCATCGCCAACTTTTTTGAAATCGCTCCGCAACTTCTCGGCATCCTGCTGGGTATCGAGTTGCTCTTTAACGGCGGGGGTCTTATAGCGCTCGCGTTGTTCCTGCGCACCGCCAAAGGCGAGCTCAAGGATAAGATCGAAGCCCGGATGAAGCAATGACAAGGCCACATCATGGATAAATTCACCAAACTGACCGGCGTTGCAGCGCCACTGCCGCTGATCAATATCGACACAGATATGATCATCCCCAAGCAGTTTCTGAAAACCATCAAGCGGTCCGGCCTGGGCGTAAATCTGTTCGACGAAATGCGCTATGACGACGACGGAAATGAAATCCCCGATTTTGTTCTGAACCAGCCCGCTTATCGCGCGGCCGAAATAATCGTGGCCGGCGACAATTTCGGCTGTGGCTCAAGCCGTGAACACGCCCCCTGGGCCATCAAGGACTTTGGTATACGCTGCGTTATTGCACCCTCGTTCGCGGACATTTTTTATAACAACTGCTTTAAGAACGGCATATTGCCGATTGCCCTGCCCCAAGAGCAGGTCGACGTTTTGATGAAAGACGCGGAAAAAGGCGCAAACGCTCGGATCACCGTTGATCTAGAAAGCCAGACCGTCAGCACATCTGACGGGGAAACATTCTCGTTTGAAGTGGACGCGTTCAAGAAACACTGCCTGTTGGAAGGACTTGACGATATCGGACTGACAATGGAGAAAGCCGGCGCCATTGACAGCTTTGAAACCACGGCGGCACAGGCGCGTCCATGGGTCTGACAGGCGGGTTGGTTAACAGCAAACGTTAACCTTTTATTTTCACAAATTGTCGTTTTGGTTGTGGGCACGAGTGGCGCTTCCACAACATCTTGGGGTGTGCCAGATTTCCGCCACACAATTGATGCAAGAAGGCACCACCTGTTCCCTCAAAAGGCCCAATGAATTGCGTCTTGTTAACCACGAGACTTGCGAAACTATGACGAATGGTGTCACAAATGGGGCAGAAATGAGGCAGTCCATCTCCCCGGTGGCATCAAGTTGGAACAAGACGCGGCACTGAATCGCGACTGGCCAGTTTGAAGGGAAGAAAGCATGTTTGTACGTATGTCAGGCGCGGCAATGCGTGGGCTACTTGTAGCTTTCCTGATTGCCATTCCCGCACTGATGATCCCCGACATTGCAACGGACCATTCACAAATCGTTGTTTTGATTGCCCTTTTGGCCGCGTTTCTCACCTTCGTGGAATACAACTCCAACGCTCCGAGTATCGTGGAATTCCGCGACGCGGCCCCGTTCAATCGGCTGCGGTATGTAACCTTGCTCATTACGGTTTTCACGCTGACCGCAATTACCAAAGGCAGCGCGCAACCGACAGCCATGTCAAATGCTCTGACCTCTCTGGGAACTATTGTGGGACACGGCAGCGACTTTCCCTATTCACCAGTGCGCATGGTGATCCTGATGCTCCCATATGATACGAGCGCACAGGCGGTCAGCGCGGTGCGGTCTGCCGCCGGACTGGCTTACATGATTTCACTTCTGGCTTTGATTGCCTTCGTGCTTCTGATCCGTGTTGGACGGTGGCCAGTGCGGTATGGGGCATTCAATGTTTGGGTGAACCTGCCACTTTTCGACCCAACGGCCGGAGGCGACGTCCTCCACAGACTGCGCCGAGACGCACGGTTCAACGTCGCATTCGGCTTCCTGTTGCCCTTCGTGATACCTGCTGTGGTCAAAGCCACATCCGATCTGATAGATCCTGTGACACTTGATAACCCACAAACCCTGATCTGGACAATCACAGCATGGGCCTTCCTACCTGCCAGCATGATTATGCGCGGGATCGCGATGAACCGTGTGGCAAACCTGATCGAGGAAAAACGCCGCCGCGCCTACGCAAACGCAGCGCAAAACGAAGCCTTTCAGACCGCCTGATTGCCTGCCTGCTGCTGATTGCGGTGCCCTACGCAGGGCTGGCCGAGAACCTGCGCATAGCCACGTTTAATGCCGAACTTCAGCGCGACGGCCCCGGTTTGCTCGTCCGCGATATCCTGCGCGGGGATGACCCTCAAATTGCTGCTGTTGTCAGCGTCTTCGCGAACGTGAGCCCCGATATTGTCGCGGTTCAGGGATTTGACTACGATCTGCGCGGCAACGCTGTGTCGGGCTTTCTCGACCTATTGTCAGCTGCAGGCGTAAATTACCCGTACTGGTATGCGACACGCCCGAATACGGGGCTACAGACCGGCCTCGACATGGATGGCAACGGGCGACGCGCCGAACCGCGTGACGCACAGGGCTATGGCCGGTTCTCGGGTCAGGGTGGCATGGTAATCCTCTCTCGCTTCCCGATACTTCAACAGGAAACGCAGGATTTCTCCACGATGTTATGGCGCGATCTGCCGGACGCCCTGCTGCCCGAACAAAACGGGGCACCGTTTCCGTCTCAAGAGGTTCAGGCAGTGCAAAGACTGTCAACGACAGGTCACTGGATTGTTCCCGTCGACGTTCCTGTTATCGGACGCATCGATTTGTTGACATTTCATGCCAGCCCTCCGGTTTTTGACGGGCCCGAGGACCGCAATGGCCGGCGCAATCACGATGAAATCAGGTTCTGGCAACATTTTCTGGATGGCGCATTTGGGACACCACCGAGTGACCGCTTTGTCCTTCTCGGTGATGCCAATCAGGATCCGGAGAAAGGCGAGGGGCGCAAAGAGGCCATCCGCAACCTGCTCGCCGATCCGCGCCTGCAAGACCCAACACCACTCCGCTCTGACCTGGTCGCCGCCGCTGGGGACCAGGATGACACGGTGGACTGGGACGACCCGGTGCCCGGAAACATGCGTGTGGACTATGTGCTGCCTTCATCGGACTGGCAGGTGAGTGGCAGCGGAGTGTACTGGCCAGCCGGCAAAGCCGGGGACGTGGCCGCGACAGCAAGCCGCCACCGGATGGTCTGGGTCGATCTTGTCCCTCCAGACTGAGAGAACCCGGCCGCTGCTTGACCCCGTCACGACTGCGCGATAGGCCGCAGAAAACAAATTTTTGCTGGAGACCCGCCATGGCCAACCCATCCCTTCTGATCCTACCCGGCGACGGCATCGGCCCCGAAGTTATGGCGGAGGTGAAGCGGGTAATCGCGTGGTTTGGCGACAACCGCGGCCTTGGCTTCGACGTGAGCGAAGACCTCGTGGGCGGCGCAGCTTATGATGCGCATGGCACACCGCTGCACGATGACACAATGGCCAGGGCTCTGGAGGTCGACGCCGTGCTGCTTGGCGCGGTCGGCGGCCCGAAATACGACGACCTGGATTTCAGTGTTAAGCCTGAGCGCGGGTTGTTGCGCCTGCGCAAAGAAATGGATCTCTATTCCAATTTGCGTCCAGCGCAGTGCTTTGATGCACTCGCGGATTTCTCATCACTCAAAAAGGACGTTGTCGCAGGGCTCGACATCATGATCGTGCGCGAATTGACGTCTGGTGTCTATTTTGGCGAACCGCGCGGGATCTTTGAAGAAGGTAACGAGCGGGTTGGCATTAACACGCAGCGCTACACAGAGTCAGAGATCGATCGTGTGGCCCGGTCCGCTTTCGAGCTGGCCCGGCGCCGCTCGGGCAAGGTCTGCTCCATGGAAAAAGCCAACGTGATGGAAAGCGGCATCCTGTGGCGCGAGGTCGTTCAGAAAGTCCGAGACACTGACTATCCGGATATCGAGCTGAGCCACATGTACGCCGACAATGGCGCCATGCAGCTGGTGCGCGAGCCCAAGCAATTCGACGTTATCCTGACGGACAATCTGTTTGGCGATATCCTTTCAGACTGTGCCGCCATGCTCACCGGCAGCTTGGGCATGCTGCCTTCCGCAAGTCTTGGTGCCCCGACAGAGACGGGCCGTCCGCGCGCTCTTTACGAGCCCGTCCATGGCTCTGCGCCGGACATCACTGGCCAAGGCAAAGCCAATCCCATCGCCTGCATCCTCAGCTTTGCAATGGCGCTGCGTTATTCCTTTGACCAGGGCGGGGAGGCCACGCGCCTTGAAACGGCAATCGAAACCGTGTTGGCACATGGCGCGCGGACACCGGATCTGATGGGCACGGAGGGTGGCGTCCCGCTCGGCACGACCGAAATGGGAGATGCCATCCTCGCGGCCCTGGACGCCAGCCTTTAAGCAAAGCGGTTATGCATTCCGCGCTCTTGCACGCCACGTCCGTTGGCCATAATTGAACGAAGCAAGCCCGCCACGCGCGGGCTGAACTCGTTGGATTTGATCCGGATCGGTTCCATGCCGCTCAACACAATGCACCCAAACCTCAAAGGCGCGCTCAGCGCCCTTCTCGCCTTCGGCGTATTCGCATCGCATGATGTTATCATCAAGGTGCTGGGCGGCGGGTATTCTCCGATCCAAATCGTGTTTTTCAGCGTCGTGTTCAGCTGCCCGCTGGCCACGTTGTACCTGCTGCGCGACACACACGAAGGCACGTTGATCCCGGTGCATCCGTGGTGGATGGCCGCGCGTGCGGTAGCCGCGGTGATCACCGGTTTTTGCGCTTTCTATGCGTTTTCTGTTCTGCCGCTGGCGCAGGTCTACGCTATTCTATTCGCGGCGCCCTTGCTGATCACAATCATGTCGATCCCGATCCTCGGAGAAACCGTGAAATGGCAACGGTGGATGGCTGTTGTCGTAGGGCTGTGCGGCGTTTTGATCGTTCTGCGTCCCGGTCAGCAAGAGCTGCAATTGGGTCATCTCGCAGCGCTGGTTTCAGCTATATGCGGATCATTCGCATCCATCGTGGTGCGCAAGATCGGACGCGAAGAACGCTCTGTCGTATTGATGCTTTATCCGATGATGACGAACTTTGTAGTCATGGCAGCGCTTCTGCCTTTGGTGTATGTTCCAATGCCTCTGGAGGATCTTGGCAAACTGGGGTTGGTTGCCGTTCTGGCATGGATAGCGGGCCGACTTTTGATCACAGCCTATAGTACGGGCGAAGCAGTGGTTGTCGCCCCGATGCAGTACTCCCAGATCCTGTGGGCCAGTGCGTATGGCTTTTTCTTTTTTGACGAGCTGCCGGATAAAATGACCATGACCGGTTCAGCTGTTATCATTGCCAGCGGTCTCTTTATCGTTCTCCGCGAAAGCCGCGCACCCGGATCAGAAAGGCCGGTACAGCGGACCCGGTCACGGGCAGAAACAGGGACTTCGCCGCGCGTTTCAACGCTGCTCCCGCCGGAGCATAAGTGGCAGCAAACCGAAGATACTGACTTGCCAAAGTAACGCTCAGAGCGTAATGCGGCTGGCACGGTCGGGCTGTAGCGCAGCCTGGTAGCGCACCTGCTTCGGGAGCAGGGGGTCGGAGGTTCGAATCCTCTCAGCCCGACCAGCGCGCCCTGTCTTACTGGCTAGCGCAAATAGTCGGCCAACCGCGGCGTAAAGCGTGGATTGCGCTGGAAGGTGACCGAGCGACCGTGGCGTGGCGGCTTTACAAAGTGATGGCGACGCGCGCCGATGACCACGACACGCGGTTGTAACGCTTCTTGCGCGGCGCGTGCCTCAACGCGCGCCAGTTCTCTTGCCTCACTCGCGGCGATCGCATCTGCGGCGTAGGAGTTGTACCATGAGCTGTTGGTCACCGGAGCATCTTGCGCGTTGGCTTGAGCAGACATTGCAAGACCCGTCGCTGTCACAACAACCGCTGCGATAGAAATATTGCGAACATATTTTTGCATGGCAAAGCTCCTTGGACTCTCTCAGTCATCGCGTCTGACTGAGGCTCTATGTAGAACCAATTTGCTCAACAGTAAGGGGGGCGGACTGTCACCTCGGGTCACAGGCACGCGATTGGCTGAAATATGCTCGTCGGCGCTACCACTTCGGCAATCCGTCGCACGTTTGCCCGCGGAATCGTCCGTCCGCCTGGCGAACACGTATTCTGCCGCAAAAGAATGGCGATCCCGGCAGGATTCGAACCTGCAACCTGCCCCTTAGGAGGGGGCTGCTCTATCCAGTTGAGCCACGGGACCGACTGGGTCTGCTTATCGCAGCTTGCGACGCTTGTCATCGCCCGATGCCACGATTGCGCACGGCGCTTGATAGGCGGGTCCGTCGTGCGCTAACGTTGTCGCAACAGAGCAGGTAATTCACGTGACAAGACCAAAACACCGCCCCCTCACCCTTCGTGATGTTTCTGAAGCATGCGGGGTCTCGGAAATGACTGTGAGCCGCGTGTTACGCAACCGTGGCGATGTTTCGATCACAACCCGCGACAAGGTGCTCGCCGCTGCGAAATCGCTGGGCTATGTTCCCAACCAGATTGCAGGTTCGCTGGCATCGCAAAGGGTGAACCTTGTTGCGGTCATCATCCCCTCCTTGTCCAATATGGTGTTCCCTGAGGTGCTGACCGGCATCAATTCCACATTTGATGGCACCCCGCTGCAACCGGTTGTGGGCGTCACCGACTACCTGCCCGAGAAAGAAGAGCAGGTGCTCTACGAAATGCTGTCGTGGAGGCCATCAGGCGTGATCATTGCCGGTCTGGAACACTCTGACGCTGCACGCGCGATGCTGCGCAATTCGGGCATACCGGTGGTCGAGATCATGGACACGGATGGCAACCCGGTGGACGCAATGGTCGGCATCTCGCACCGCCGCGCAGGGAGAAAGATGGCCGAAGCAATTGTCAAGCAGGGTTTCAGCCGCATTGGCTTCCTGGGCACCAAGATGCCGCTCGACCACCGGGCACGCAAACGCTTCGAGGGGTTTACCGATGGATTGACCAAAGCCGGGATCGAAATCGAAGATCGCGAATTCTACAATGGCGGCTCTGCGCTGGCCAAGGGCCGGGAAATGACGCAAGCAATGTTAGACCGGTCTCCAGATCTCGATTTTCTCTATTACTCCAACGACATGATCGGGGCGGGCGGCATGCTTTGGCTGATAGATCAGGGTATCGACGTCCCAGGGCAAATCGGGCTTGCCGGGTTTAACGGAGTAGAGCTTCTTGCGGGTCTGCCGCGCCAGCTCGCCACGATGGATGCCTGCCGCGCTGAAATCGGAACGCAGGCCGCGCAGATCATCCTTGACCGAAATGCGCTGCCGGAAGACGAGGAACCCACAACGCCCCAGCACATCACGCTTGCGCCAAAAATCACGTATGGAGAAACCCTGCGCCGCCATGGGCGGGGGTGAACACGCTTACCCTCAGAAACCGTGACGCCCGCCGTTTGTTTCTGGATCGGCACGCGCTCTCCGAAGCTCCGTCGGGTGACGCCAAAGGCACGGCGCTGCTGCATCTCATCGAACGTCTTGGCTTTGTCCAGTTGGACAGCATCAATACCGTTGCGCGCGCGCATGATCTCATTTTGTTTGCGCGCCGACCGCGCTATCGCCCCTCCGCACTCAAGCGGCTTTATGAACGGGACCGCGCGCTTTTTGAACACTGGACACATGATGCCGCCGTCATCCCAATCGCCTATTACCCATGGTGGCACCTGCGCCGGCAGCGCGATGCAGACCGGCTGCGCGCGCGCTGGCGCGCCTGGCGACGGGCCGGGTTTGAAGGTCAGTTTCAAACCGTTTTGGATCAAATCCGCGACAAGGGGCCGCTGTGCGCGTCGGATGTTGGAGAAGGGGAGAAACGAGGCTCGGGCGGATGGTGGGACTGGCATCCGTCCAAGACCGCACTGGAGTATCTCTGGCGCAGTGGTGCGCTCTGCGTGGTGGGCCGCGACGGGTTTCGCAAACGCTATGACCTGACCGAGCGCGTGATCGACGCGGATCTCTGCATGCACCCCGCTGACCCAGATCATGTGCGGCGTACGATTGACTGGTGTTGCAAGGGCGCATTGGACCGCCTTGGATTCGCCACGCCGGCCGAATTAGCTGCTTTCTGGGATCATATCACACTGGACGAGGCCAAGGACTGGTGCGCGCGCGCACGCGCCGATGGTGCATTGCAACCCATAGAGATCGAAGGCGCGGACGGCAAAACCCGCGCGGCCTATGCACGACCCGGGATCGGCGTGGACCCTGCGCTGAATGTCGAACCGACCGGCAGGCTCCGTGTTCTGAGCCCCTTCGACCCGGCACTGCGAGATCGAAAACGGGCAGAGCGGTTGTTTGGTTTCGACTACAGGATCGAGATTTTTGTGACCGAAGCAAAGCGGCGTTATGGATACTATGTTTTCCCCATTCTGGAGGGCGACAGGCTGGTCGGACGCGTCGACATGAAAGCCTTTCGCGAAGAGGACGTGCTGCGGATCAAGGCCCTTTGGCCCGAACGTGGTATTCGCTGGGGCAAGGGACGCCAGCAGGCATTCGAAAGCGAGTTGACGCGCATCTTGCGTCTTGCCGGTGTGGAGAGGTTTGCCTTTGAAGACGGGTGGCTGCGCGTTTAACTGTCGGCAAACGTCGCGGGTGCAAGACTGTCGTGGAACCAGCGCAAGTACGTGTAGATGGAATAGACCGGGCGCCGTGTCGCCGCCGCAATGGCCGGCGCATAGGGCACCATATTCGTGCACTCAAGTAAGATCGCGTCGGTGTGCGGCGCTTTCAAGATCAACTGTTCCGCGGCCATCACCATTTCAGCGCGTGCCCGCGCGACGTCAAGATGCGGCAGGTTTCCAAGAATGGTTTCGGCAAAACCGGTGCCATCCATCCCGGCGACGATTGTGTCCTCGGGGACGGCCGCCGCTGTCAGATGCGCGGAGGTCAGTGACGCGGCCGAAATTGTCAGTACGCCTACCGAACGATCCTTCCCGAGCATGGACTTGATCTGCGCGGCCTGTTCCAGCGCCGATGCGGCTACGGGCACACCAAGGCGCGCCGCCAACGTCGGGCGTACGAGCGACAGAAATCCGCAGGTTGTGGCAATCCCGCTGCACCCTTGGGCGACAAGGGTTTTGCCCGCGTCAACGAACGCTTCAACAAATGGGGCGGTGTCTTCGCAGACAATCGCCTGCGGAGTGGCCCCCGCGACCACCCGGTAAGACACCGGAAAATCCCATGTCGCAGGGTTGCCCACATCGCCGGGAATACGCGGAAAACGCGTGTCCAGCATTAGGATTCCAAGTCTGGATTCAACCAAGACGTTCATTTCGCCTCTCTGCCCGTTTCACCGCCCGCGATCAATAGGTTGTCGCTGCTCGGGCCGCCTGATCATATTGGCCGGACATCAGCCGCAAAAGCGTTGCTGCACGGCTGACCTGTTCCGGCTCGAGGCCCAACTCACCCACAGCGCTTAGCAACAAGGCTTCCCGGATCTCGCGATATCGTTCGCAGGTCCTGGCGCCCTCCTCGGTCGCCACAACAGTCTTTTCCTTGCCTTGCCTGCCATCTTTCACAAGCCCCGCCTTGATCAGCTTCTTGATTGCATAATTGACCGTGTGCGTATCTTCCACGTTGAGGACGAGGCAGATATCTGCAAGTTTTTTTGGGCGATCGCGATGGTACACGGAATGCAGAACGAGAACGTCCAGCGCACCAAGCTCGGGGTATCCAGCCATGGAGATGGCCCGCACCATCCAGCGGTGAAACGCGTTTCCGGCAAGCGTCAGGCCAAACTCCAACTCTGACACTTCGGCAAACGATCCGCTGGCCAGATGCGCGGACGAGACAACGGGGCCCAACATTGGTTCAGACATGGGCCTATCCTGCCGCATATCGATAATTTGTCAACAATTTGTTGACGTATTATGAGAGTTTGCCACAATTGACGCTAGGGAATCGCCTACGGGAGGGAAAGTGACCGCAAGGCATTTACATAATTGCAGTTGGACATGACGCAGCATGTGATCGTCATCGGTGCCGGTATCGTGGGTGTGTCAACTGCGATCTGGTTGCGCCGAACGGGTGCTGACGTGACACTGATTGACCGCGCGGGGCCGGGCGAGGGCACGTCCCATGGAAACGCAGGTGTGCTTGCAGCGGTGTCCATGGTCCCGGTCACCACGCCGGGACTGTTGCGCAAAGCCCCCGGCATGCTGTTGTCACGTGACTTTCCTCTTTATATGCGTTGGCGCTACCTGCCCAGGCTTGCGCCATGGCTTGCGCGATATATGTCGAACGCAAACGACAGTGACACCCGTCGCATCGCGCGCGCTCTGGCGCCAATCGTCACCGACAGCGTCGAACAACACCGATCACTCGCGTCAGATCTGGGATTGGACCATTGGATCGCGCACAGCGACTACTGCTTTGCCTATGAAAACCGTTCCGCCTTTGACGCCGAAGCCTACACCTGGGCCTTGCGCCACGATGCGGGATTCGTGCCACAAATGATCGAAGGGCCGGACGTTCGCGACTACGAGCCAAACATCAGTGATCGGATCAAACTCATCGTCGCCCTAAAGGACCACGGCTTCATTCGTGATCCCGGAGGCTACGTGCGCGCTCTGGCCGGTGCCTTCGAGGATATTGGCGGTCAGATCAGGACGGCAGAGGTGCGCGACTTCGACTTGAGCGGGGGGTGCATCAACGCAGTCGAAACGACCAAGGGCCGGTTTTCCTGCGATGATGCCGTACTCGCCACCGGTGTCTGGTCCAAACCTCTGATGCAAAAGCTGGGCCTCAAAATCCCGTTGGAATCGGAACGCGGCTACCATGTGATCTATGAAAACGCACGTGGCGGTCCCTTGCGCCCGACCATGGTCGCCGCCGGAAAATTTGTGGCCACACCCATGGCTCGGGGTGTGCGGTGTGCCGGCGTGCTGGAACTTGGCGGTCTCAAGGCGGGCCCGTCCAAAGCACCGCTGGCTTTGTTGCGCAAACAAACGCGTCAAACGTTCCCGAAACTGAAAGCTGTCAACGAAATCGAATGGATGGGTCATAGGCCGGCGCCTTCCGACAGCCTGCCTCTTATCGGTCAAATCGGATCAAGTCGTGTCTTTGCAGCCTTTGGCCACCACCACATCGGCTTGACAGGCGGGCCAAAAACGGGGCGCATTATTGCAGGCCTCGTGACAAACCAACCCCAAAACATGGATTTGGGCGCCTACGCGCCGCAAAGGTTCAAACATTAAACAACCAACTTGGAGAGACCAATGAAACTGAAGCAAAAACTAATCGCAGGCACTGCGACTGCAGCGCTCGGGCTCGGGGCCGCAACAAGCGGGATGGCAGCGGACAAATGGGACATGCCCATGGCCTACTCGGCTTCAAACTTCCACTCCGAAAATGGTGTCGCATTCGCGGAATGCGTGGCGGCAGGCACCAGCGGCGAAATTACCATCGAGGTGCATCCGGGCGGGTCGCTCTTTGCGGGGGCCGATATCAAGCGTGCCATTCAAACCGGCCAGGTTCAGATCGGTGAACGTCTCCTGTCTGGCCACCAGAACGAAAGTGCAATCTTTGGCTTTGACAGCATACCGTTCCTCGCCCCGTCATTTGACGATAGCGAAAAGCTCTATGCAGCCGCCAAGCCAAAGATCGAAGCCTTGCTGGACGAACAAAATCTCGAGCTGCTCTATGCCGTTCCGTGGCCACCGCAGGGCCTTTATTTCAAAAAAGAAGTGAATAGCGTGGCCGACATGGAAGGCATCAAGTTCCGCTCCTATAACAACACGACCAGCCGATTGGCTGAACTGACAGGCATGTTGCCTGTAACAGTGGAAGCGGCCGAAATCAGCCAGGCTTTCGCCACAGGTGTAGCAGAATCCATGGTCTCATCAGGCGCCACCGGCTATGATCGCAAGGTCTGGGAAAGCCTCACCCATTTCTACGAAGTCGATGCGTGGTTGCCGCGCAACTACGTGATGGTGAACCAGGATGTCTGGGCTGATGTCTCAGACGCCAACAAGGACGCAATCCTCAGCTGCGCAGCGGAAGCCGAAGCGCGCGGGCTTGAGGCGTCCAAAGCCTACACACAATTCACCATGGATGGTCTGGCCGAAGGCGGAATGGCGGTGCAACCTGCTGGTGACGCCTTGATGGGAGAGCTCCGCGACATCGGCGAGGTTATGACAGCTGAATGGCTTGAAGCTGCCGGCGATGAAGGTGCAGCGCTGGTCGACGCTTTCAAGGCTGGTCAATAACCCGGTCTGGCGGCCCCTGGCTTGGGGCTGCCACATCCGATCCCTCATATGATTGACAAAAAGGGGGCTGCCGTGGGCGCCATCCGTAAAACGCTGGACTTTCTTTACACGGCCGCAGGAGTGCTCGCTGCCCTGTGCCTGATCGCAATCCTCTTGCTGATCGTGGCGCAGATGGTGGCGCGTTGGACAGGTGAAATTTTCCCCGGCGCGCCTGACTATGCGGGCTATGCCATGGCGGCGGCCAGTTTTCTTGCCTTTGCCAATGCGCTCAACCGCGGCGCTCACATTCGCGTCTCCATCCTCTTGAATGCGGTACCTGCGGCGCTCAAACGCCTGCTCGAAATCTGGTGTTTTGCAATCGGCGCCGCCGTTGCTTGGTATTTCACCTACTATGCCTACTGGTTCGTCTACTGGTCTTGGAAATTCAACGAGATTAGTCAGGGACAGGACGCCACAGCGCTCTGGATCCCGCAGTCTGTGATGGTCATCGGCGGCGCGCTTCTGGCCATCGCGCTGACCGACAATCTGTTGCACGTGATCTTCAAAGGTGACCACCGTATCGTGCGCGACACGGTCGACGATCAATTCGAGGCGTAACAGATGACTGAACTTTACGCCATAATCCTCTTTATCGTCGTCCTGTTCCTGTTGCTTGGCACGGGTGTCTGGGTCGGTCTCGCATTAATGGGCGTGGCATGGGTCGGGATGGAGCTTTTCACCTCGCGCCCGGCGGGCGACACAATGATCACTACCATCTGGGCCTCTTCCAGCAGTTGGACGCTGACGGCGCTGCCGCTTTTTGTCTGGATGGGAGAGATCCTTTACCGCACCCGGCTCTCTGAAGAGATGTTCAAGGGGCTCTCGCCATGGCTCGCGCGGTTGCCAGGCGGCCTTGTGCACACCAATATCGTTGCCTGCACCGTTTTTGCCGCCGTCTCCGGCTCTTCTGCCGCGACGCTGACAACTGTCGGCAAAATGTCGATCCCGGAATTGCGGGCGCGCAATTACCCCGAGAACATGGTCATCGGGACCCTTGCTGGGGCTGCGACGCTCGGGTTGATGATTCCACCCTCCATCGCGCTGATCGTCTACGGGGTGACGGTGAATGAAAGCATCACAAAGCTCTTTTTTGCAGGCGTTTTTCCCGGGCTGATCCTCGCGGCCATGTTCATGGCCTATGTGGCGATCGTGTCGAAAACCTCGTCCAAATGGAACCCGACCATGGAGACCGGCATGACCTTTGGCGAAAAGCTCAAGAATTCGCGATTCCTGTTGCCGGTCTTTGCCCTGATCACTGTCGTGATCGGCTCGATGTATGCAGGGTATGCCACAGCAACCGAAGCCGCAGCGATCGGTGTCATCGGCGCGCTCATTCTCGCCGCTGCCCAAGGTTCGCTCACAGCCGCGTCTTTCCGCGCCAGCCTTATGGGGGCCATGCGCACGTCTGCGATGATCGCGCTGATCCTCGCGGGCGCCGCGTTTCTCAAGCTTTCGATGGGCTTTACCGGTCTGCCGCGCGCGCTGGCCGACAGCATCGCCGCGATGGAGCTTGGTCGGTTCGAACTGCTCATGGCCCTCCTGGTCTTTTACATCGTCCTCGGCATGTTTCTCGACGGGATTTCGGCGGTGGTGCTGACCATGGCCATTGTGGAACCAATGGTCCGCGAAGCAGGCATCGACCTCATCTGGTTCGGTATTTTTGTCGTGGTGGTCGTGGAGATGGCTCAGATCACGCCACCGATCGGCTTTAATTTGTTTGTATTGCAAGGCATGACCCGACACGAGATGGGCTATATCACCAAGGCCGCGCTGCCGATGTTCCTGATCATGGTGCTGATGGTGTTCGTCCTGATCTGGTTCCCGGAAATTGCAACCTGGCTGCCAGACAACCTGAGGCAAAACGCGGGCTCGTGATCCGGTGGATTCTATGGCGCATCTCCGATCATGGACGGCTGGCGCTGATTGCGGGGCTCACGGCCGGACTTGGACTGCCCAAGCTGGCTGCCGCACTGCAACCTTGGTTGCCTCAGATGATTGCAGTTTTACTGACGTTGACCGCACTTCGGATCGGGCACCGCGCGGCCCTCGACGCCTTGGTCGGATTACGTCAGGGCCTCACCGCCATCGTGGTTCTTCAACTTGGCCTGCCTCTTCTTTTGCTGGGTCTGTGCTGGGTGCTTGGGTTCGCCAGCGCGCCAGTTGCACTGGCGGTCGTCTGCGCAACAGCCGCGCCAACGATTTCGGGGGCGGTAAACCTGTCGCTGATGCTGGGGCAAAACGCCGGGCGGATGATGCAAATTCTTGTACTGGGTACGGCGCTCTTTCCCCTGACGGTGCTGCCGCTCCTCCTTCTGATGCCGCAGATGGGCGCACCAGAGGCGATGTTGCGCACGGCGCTGTCGCTTCTGGCGGTTATTTTTATATCCGGCGCAGTTGGGTTTGCCATCCGCGCCACGGTATTCCCGAACCCCTCCGACACGCAGATCAAGTCGCTCGACGGGCTCTCTGTGCTTGCCTTTTCGGTAACGGTGATCGGCCTGATGGCCGCGTTGAACCCCGCTTTGCGGGCGGACCCGGTCAGCGTCTTGTGGTGGACCGTTCTGGCATTTGCCGTGGGATATGGCGCCCAGATTGTCACCTATCAGATCCTGCGCGGCAGCGCGCACAGGGCCATCGCAGGCCCGTTGGCGCTGGGGGCTGGAAACCGCAACATCGCACTGTTTCTTGTCGCTCTGCCAGCCGAGGTCATGGCACCTGTCATGGTCTTCGTCGGATGCTGGCAACTGCCGATGTATCTCACACCCCTGATGATGCGATGGCTTTATACGCAGGACGCGCCGAGTGAGTGAGTTTCCAAGCATCGACATCGTCGGTCTGTCCGGTGTCATTGTTACTTTTGCCGGTGCAATGAGCGATCAGGCCAACCGCGCTGCCTTGTCCTTTCGCTCAGCCGTTGACGCTGAAAACTGGCCGGACGTGCAAGAGACGACCATGTCGCTTGTCTCTGTCTTTGTGCTCGCCGATCTGGTCGAGATCGACGCCGAGGCGCTGCGCGACAAACTCGCTGACCTGCTGTCTCGTCAGGATTGGTACGCAGCAGCCCTGCCCGCCGGCCGCCGCCTATGGCGCATTCCGACGGTCTATGGCGGAGACAATGCACCACAGCTCAAAGAAGCCGCAGATGCAGCAGGTGTCACGGAGCGTCAGGCCATCGACGAAATCTCTTCAAGCCGTGTGCGAGTCATCACGATCGGTTTTGCTCCGGGCCAGCCATACCTTGGAGAGTTGCCGGCGCATTGGGATATCCCCAGACAGCAGGCGCTCAGCAAAAGCGTGCCAGCGGGCGCACTGGTCGTTGCAATCCGCCAGTTGGTTTTGTTCACGGGGCCGACGCCGACAGGTTGGCGCCATATCGGACAAACCGCGTTCGAGAACTTCCGGCAAGAAAGCGAAAACCCGTTCGCATTGAACCCGGGCGATGAACTTCTGTTTCCTGCTGTCTCGGCAGCCGATTTGGACGACATCCGCGCGCGGGACACCTCTGGCAACGGCGGCGCGGAAAGCAACGTCTTGTCATGACCGCCGTTTTGGAAATTCTCTCTGCCGGTCCCTCCTTGACTGTCCAGGATCTCGGTCGCTCGGGGTTTCTGGCGCAGGGTTTGACGCGCGGCGGCGCTGCTGATCGGCTCGCGCTCTTCGAAGGTGCGGCCTTGCTCGATCAGGATCCGGAACTGGCAGCAATTGAGATGGTGGGCATGGGCGGTACCTTCCGCGCCTCAATTGACGTGGTGATTGCTCTGACAGGTGCCCCCATGACGGCGACAATCGACGGCGCGGCGGCGGTGTGGAATGCAAGCCATCTACTGCCTGCCGGAGCCACACTCAAAATCGGCAGCACACGTACGGGCGGGTATGGTTATTTGCAGGTAGCCGGCGGCATTGACACGGCAATCGTTATGGGCGCGCGGTCGGCGCATTTGAAATCCGGTGTCGGGGGCATGCTGATGGAAGGCGACCGTCTGCCGCTGGTGGCAGGTGCCATCGCCCGTCCCGGGCAGACGTTGCAACCATCGGATCGGATGTCCGGCGGCGCAATCCGGGTTATGGAATCCTTGCAGACCTCTCTTTTCTCCGATGCCACCCGCGCGCGGTTCTCGGCCACCACCTTCAGACGCGATCCGCGCGGCAATCGTCAGGGCGTGCGAATGGACAGCGAAGATACAGGTTTCTTTGTCGACGGCGGTCTCAGCATTGTCTCCGAGGTCATCCTGACCGGGGATATTCAGATCACTGGCGATGGCGCGCCCTATGTTCTCATGTGCGAATGCCAGACAACCGGCGGGTATCCCCGCATTGCAACGGTTCTGCCCGCCGACCTGCCTCGCGTGGCACAAGCCCCTATCGGCGCCGCCCTGACCTTTGAATTCGTCAACCGTGAAGCGGCTGTCGCAATCGAGGCGCGCGCCCGCGCAGAGCGGCTTGCCCTTCCAGGTCAGGTCGAGCCTCTTCTGCGCGATCCTGCAGATATGGCTGACCTGCTCGGCTACCAACTTGTTGGCGGAGCGGTCTCAGCCCTCGCCGACCCCTTTGACCGTTAAAAGGAGATGCCTGTCATGCGCGTAGATCTGAACGCTGATATGGGAGAAAGCTTTGGCCCTTGGAACATGGGGGATGATCGCGCGCTTCTGAAAACAGTCACATCCGCCAATATCGCATGCGGCGCCCATGCAGGCGACCCGGACGTCATGGTCGCAACCATGCGCGAGGCAATGGCCAACGGTGTCGGGATCGGTGCGCACCCGGGTTTTGCCGATCTGAAGAACTTTGGCCGCCTGCGTCTCAATATGCCGCGAGAAAGCCTGAAAAACCTGATCCGTCATCAGGTCGCAGCCTCCGTCGGCGTTGGGAAGGCGCTTGGCGGCAAGGTGCGTCACATCAAACTGCATGGTGCGTTGGGCAACATGACGTCAGAGGATGAAGATCTGGCTTTTGACTGTTACGAGGCGGCTTTGTCCGTCGATCCCAACCTCATCGTCATGGTCCTTGCCGCCACGGCGCAGCAAACGGCCGTCAAACGGCTTGGCGCGGCCTTTGCTGCGGAGATCTTTGCCGACAGGGCCTATAACGATGACGCCACCCTCGTGGATCGTAGCCTGCCGGGATCGGTCATTCACGATCCGAATGTTGCAGGCGCACGCATGGTCGAAATGGTTCAGTCAGGTGCAATCATTACAGAAAGCGGCAAGCGGATCGAAACCGCGATAGATACCATCTGTCTGCACGGCGATACGCCCACGGCGGTGGACATCGCGCGCTCGGTCAGAGGCGCGCTTGAAGCGGCCGGTATCACAGTGATGCAGTTCGACGGTCGCCGCGACTAGCGCATCACAAATGGGTTCGCCATCGGCGCTTCAGAGGTATTGATCCACGTGGTTTTGACCCGCGTGTAGTCCAGAATCGCCTCTTGTCCTGCCTCACGCCCATAGCCCGACTGATTGAACCCGCCAAAGGGCGCAATCGGAGAGATAGCCCGGTACGTGTTTACCCATGTGATGCCGGACCGGATGCGACGCGACACGCGGTGGGCGCAGGCGACATTGCTGGTGAAAACGCCTGATCCAAGGCCGAACTCACTCCTGTTCGCTAAGGCAATGGCATCTTCTTCGCTATCAAACGGCATCAGTGTCATCACGGGGCCGAACATTTCGACCTGCATGGTTGCGACGTCGGGGGTATCCGTCAGTACCAGCGTTGGCTGGATGTAATGTCCACTCAAACCCGCAACAGCTGCACCGCCAAATGCAATATGCGCGCCCTGCGTCTGCGCTTGCGCCAGCGTTTGTTCGATGCGCGTCACTTGGGCGCGCGTACAAAGCGGCCCCAGATGCGTCGCCGCATCATGCGGGTCGCCCACAATCAGCCCCTGCGACTTTTCCGTGACAGCCGCAACCACGGCGTCATAGATGGCGCGCTGTACGAACCCGCGCGTGCCCGCCACGCAGGACTGACCGGAGGCGCCGAAATTACCGGCAATCAGACCATTCGCTGCCGAATGTATATCGGCGTCGTCAAAGACCAGAATGGGCGACTTGCCACCCAGCTCAAGAGTGGTTACGGCAAAATTCTCTGATGAATTTCGCACCACATGACGTGCAGCCTCCGGTCCGCCGGTAAAAGCGATCCGGTCCACTTCGGGATGCCGCGTCAGCGGAATGGCGCAGTTCTCTGCATCCCCTGTCAGCACAGAGATCACACCTTTCGGAAACCCCGCCATATCGATGAGCTTTGCAAATTCGAACATCGGCGCCGGCGCCTGTTCGGAGGCCTTGAGGATCACGCAGCACCCTGCCGCAAGGGCAGGCGCAACCTTGGTTGCGGCCAGAAACATCTGCGCGTTCCAGGGCACGACCGCCGCAACGACGCCAATCGGCACACGTTGGGTGTAGACATGCATGTCGGATTTATCGATTGGCAGAACCGACCCCTCTAGCTTGTCCGCAAGGCCCGCGTAATATCGATAATAATCAGCGACATAACCGGTCTGTGCCTTAGTCTCCGCCGCAAGTTTTCCGCTGTCCGTGGTTTCGATTGCCCCCAAATGATCGGCGTGCTCTGAGATGAGATCTGCGAGGCGGTAGAGCAGTTTGCCGCGGTCCGTTTGAGTCATGTCGCGCCATTCCGGCGCATCCAGCGTCCTGCGCGCAGCCCCCACAGCCGCGTCGATATCCGCCGCAGAAGCACAATCAAAGGTTGCCCAGGGCAGACCCGTCGCCGGGTTTACGCTCTCCATGGTCTGTCCGGCCGCGCCGGCGCGCCATTCACCGTCAATGTAGAGAGTGTAATGCGGCAATTCGGTCATTGACATACTCCGTTCATGCAAATGCAGGCATCACATCATCAATGAAACGCATAAGGGATGCACGCTTGCGCTGTGTACTCATACCACTGTCAATCCAGAACGAGAATTCATCATAGCCGAGATCCTCATACCGCTTGATCCGGTCGATCACCTCCTGCGCCGTGCCAATTGTCAGATCGCGCGCCATGTTCTCCGGTGCCATCATCGCATTTTTCGCCATATCCTCTGCACTGATTTCTTCGATCAATCCCTGCTGGACGGGGCGTTTGTTCTGGAACCACGCGCCAAAGTAGTTGTAGTAGCGGCTCAGGTCCTGCGCCGCACGGCCGGTATCGTCACTGTCGGCTGCGACGTAGGTGTGATGCAGCAACATGATCTTTGGTCTGGACCCTTCATAGCTTGCGCAGGCTGAGTCAAAACGCTCCATCAGACATTTGATTTCCGCTTCGCCCTGCCAGAGCGGCGTGACTTGTACGTTGAACCCATTGTGCACGGCAAATTCATGACTGTTGGGATCACGTGCAGCGACCCAGATCGGTGGTCCGTCAACCTGCGCAGGCTTTGGCGCCGTGCTGGTGGACGGAAAATTGTAGTACTGCCCGTCATGCGCACAATCGCCGGCCCACAAAGCGCGCAGCAACGGCAGGGTTTCTCGCATTCTCTGTCCCGCGTCCCAGGCATCCATGCCCGGCATGATCCGTTCGTACTCATAACTGTAAGCGCCCCGTGCCGCGCCGATCTCCAAACGTCCGCCGGTCATCAGGTCCGTCATCGCCGCCTCACCGGCCAGTTTTATCGGATGCCAGAACGGAACAATGACCGTGCCCGTACCCAACCGTACGTTCTTAGTATGATGCGCAACATCAGCCAGCGTGGTGAAGGGGTTCGGCGCTATAGTGAATTCCATACCATGATGCTCACCGGTCCAGATGGCCCGCATCCCGCCGTCGTCGGCCAGTTTGCACAGGCTGATGAAATCCGCATAAAGCGCCGCATGCGGCTGATCCGGGCTGAGGCGTTCCATGTGGGCAAAGAGGGAAAACTCCATCAACGTCTCCGTTCTATCGTATGGCCTGAGAGTCGGTGCGCTTTTGCGCGTCTTGCGCCAGTGATGCGAGATCGCGCGCCAGAGCTGCGGCATGTGTCATGGGCAACATATGCGCAGCATCCGGATACTCGCGTGCGCGGCCCGATGGCACTATCCCGGCCATGGCTTTCGACATGGCGACCGTGGAATTCGGGTCGGCCCCGCCGGTCAGAAACAGAACCGGTTGCGTCAGTTCGCGCAACGCCGTATCCGCAAGCCCCTCCGAATGCGCAAAGATACGGTAAGCCGCGGCGTATCCGGCGCGGTTGCCGCTCGAGAGCCAATGATCGCAGGCCCGTGAGCAGGCCAAAGTGTCGCCCTTAGGATCTGAGCCAAACCACCGATCAAGAGTCGCGGTCGGGTCGGCGCGCTCTTCCGTCTCCAGCTCTTTTGCACGGGCGCGCACGGCGCGTGCTGCATCCGGGTTGCGACGGTAGATCGCGTTCAACGCCGCCACCGCAGACACCCTGCCCGGCAATTTAGCCGCCAGTTCAAGTGCCAAAAGCGCCCCCATCGAATGACCCACGACACATACGTCAGCGCAGTTTTCTAAAATGAATTCCGCGAGACGATCCCGAAACTCGTTCAAGGTTCGCGTTGCGTTCAGTGGCGTCTCACCGTGCCCCGGCATATCAACCGCGACGCAGCGGAATTGTGGCGCAAGGTTTTTCACTACCGCAGACCATGCCTCCGCCCGCAGGCCCACACCATGGATCAGCAAAAACGTCTGGCCGTCGCCTTGGGCCAAGTAGCGAATGTCGCCCGCGCCGACCAGCCTGGCTTGGTCAGACCACATCACCGCACCCAGGCAACGACGCGCGGATGACCAAAGCACATCTGGTTTTGAAACGACAGGAGCATTGAGACACACTGGCAGGTGGACGAGAACACTGCTGCAACAGTATTCTCGCCGCCAACATTCCACAAACGAAAGAAAACGAGGTGTTTGCATTAGCAGTTCTAATGCTAAAACAGAGGCATGAAAAAAGCACTGCCACCGATCACATGGTTCCGCGCCTTTGACGCGACAGCCCGGCATCTGAGTTTCACCCGCGCAGCGCAGGAACTTGGATTCACGCAGTCGGCTATCAGTCAAAACGTTCGCGCGCTGGAAGAGAACCTCGGCACGTCACTCTTTGTGCGCCACCACCGTGGGCTGGCTCTGACCGAAGCAGGCCGCCTTCTGGTTCCGGACGTGGCCGCAGCCATGGAACAGTTGGAGAAAGCGACCGAACGGTTCCTGCCGACAACACAGCGCATCAAGCTCAGCGTCGCGACGAGTGTCAGTGTGGCGCAGTGGATCATCACGCCCAACCTATCTACCTTCACCCGCGCCCATCCGGAGATTGCGCTGCAACTCTCGACAACCATCTGGCCCGACGACTTTGCCGCAACTTCCGCAGATGTCGAAATCCGCTTTGGAAGCGAGCAAGTGGTTGGACAAGATGCAGAGCTGTTGCAGCCATCACATTTGCTGGCAGTGGTTGCGTCAAACCTGCCACACGCACCACGGAATCTGGGTGAGGCTTGCCTGATCCAACCGGTAGGCATATCCGAAAGCTGGAGGACCGTCAGCGGAGGTGCGCAGATGCCACAAGCGCTCGAGGCGTCTCTCTTTGTCGATACGCATGGCCTTGCCGTGGATCTTGCTGTGGCGGGTGTCGGAATTGCCCTGACGCATAGCCTGATCGCATTACCCGCTTTGAAATCTGGCCGTCTGGTCACGCTTGACCTGCCCGATCTGCCAGCGCGCGAAGGCTATTACCTGGCGCGAAACGACTCAAAAAATGAAGAGGCGCAACACGCGTTCGTGTCCTGGTTCCGCGCGTTGCTCTAAACCGATACCGCCGCGTGGAGCGTATCGCGCTCCACATCCGCCGCGCGCCCGTCCAGCTTGACCGATCCGCGTTCCAGAACAATGAACCTGTCACCCAGATCAAAGGCGAAATCGAAGAACTGCTCGACCAGAACAATCGCCATATCGCCGCGCTTGCGCAGCAGTTTGATGACTTCGCCAATCTGCTTGATGATGTTGGGCTGAATGCCCTCCGTCGGCTCATCCAGCAGCAAAAGCTTGGGGCGGGTGACCAAGGCACGTGCGATGGCAAGCTGCTGTTGTTGGCCACCTGAAAGATCGCCGCCGCGGCGGCCCAGAAACTCCTTAAGGATCGGGAACAAATCAAAAATCTCGCCGGGGATGTCACGCGCGGATTTGGGCAGACAGGCAAAGCCGGTTTCAAGATTTTCGCGCACTGTCAGAAATGGGAAAATCTCGCGCCCTTGCGGGACATAGGCCACGCCTTTCTGCGCAAGCATGTGGGCATTGGCGTGACCCACCGGCTGTCCGTCCAGCACATAATCTCCGGTGGTGCGCGGATGCGTGCCCGAAATCGCCTTCAGCAAGCTGGTTTTGCCGACACCGTTGGTCCCCATCACGCAGGTGACTTCACCCTTGGCCGCCTGCATTGAAACACCATTTAGGATCTGGCTGCCACCGTAGTGCAGCGTCAAATCATCGACCTGAAGAAGCTCATCGCCCAAGGTACACCTCGATTACCTTTTCATTGGAAGTCACATGGTCCAGCGAGCCCTCTGCCAGGACAGACCCTTCATGCAGAACCGTGACCTTGCAATTCAAACGGCGGACAAACTCCATGTCGTGCTCCACAACCACGACCGCGCGGGTCTTGGCCGCCTCGACGAGCAATTCTGTGGTGTGCTCGCGTTCCGCCGGGGTCATGCCTGCGGCTGGTTCATCCACCAGCAACAGGCGTGGATCCTGCGCCAGCAGCATGCCGATCTCCAGCCACTGCTTTTGCCCATGCGACAGCTCGCCCGCCTTGCGATGCAACGCAGACGACAAGCCAATCTGTTCGGCCAGTTCCATCACCTTGTCCCGATCTTCTGACGACGCCCGAAAGCGCAGAACCGCCAAAGGGCTGCGGCTATTTTTCAAGGCCAGCATAAGGTTGTCAGACACGGTCTGATCTTCAAACACTGTCGGACGCTGGAATTTTCGGCCAATGCCTTCCTGTGCGATCTTGCTTTCAGACATCGACAAAAGCGAAAGCGACTTCTCGCCCCACAGCACACGCCCGCTGTCCGGTTTCGTCTTGCCCGTAATGATATCCATGAACGTGGTCTTGCCCGCCCCGTTCGGCCCGATCACCGCGCGCATTTCAGCTGAACCGATCTGAAAAGTCAGATTGTTGATGGCCTTGAAGCCATCAAAGGACACAGACACGCCTGAAACCTCAAGCAGCGCACTCATGTGTCCGCCTCCTTTTCCTGCAGCGCGCCGGGTTCCGGGCCCAGATCCGCGCCATGCCGTTCCGGCGCGCGCCGGTCGGCGAAGTAATCAAACAGCCCGCCTATGCCACGCGGCGCAAAAAGCGTCACGGCAACAAAGGACAGCCCCAACAGAATGGTCCACCAGTCCACCCACTGGACCGTGTAAAACCCAAGGTTGATGTCCGGTGCCTGTCCTCCGGTGAACCAGGTAGACAACAAAGAGACGAAGGCCGCCCCGATCACTGCGCCATAAAGCCGCCCGCGTCCTCCGATGGCGACCCAAACCGCGAGGTAGATCGACGCAATCGGAGCGATCTCGGCAGGGTTGATGATGCCGGCCTGAGGGTAATAGAGCGCCCCGGCAATGCCCGCCAGCACCGCAGTAAACGTGAAAATGGAAAGCTTGTAAGCTTCGACGGAATAGCCAAGGAAACGTACGCGCGCCTCATCGTCACGAATGGCGCGGATCACCGATCCGAACTTTCCGGACACCACCCATGTACACAAAATATAACCGGCGCCCAGCGCCACGGCGGATGCCCAAAGGAAATAGATCGAAATGTTGGACTGCGGCACGTGACCCAAACCCGGCAGGTTTTGAAGACCCGACAAGCCGTTGTTGCCGCGCAGACCGCTGTCGTTCTGGAACAGATACAACGCCAGTGCCAGCGTCATCGCCTGTGTCAGAATGGACAGGTAAACGCCTGTCACGCGCGACCGGAAGGCAAGCCAGCCAAATACCAGCGCAATCAGACCCGGAACAAGCACCACGGCCGCGAGTTGCAGCGGTAGTGAATGTGCAAAAGCCCAGATCGGCGGGAACTCGGACGCGCCTACAACGCCAAAAATCTGTGTGGCGATGCCGTCTGAAATTTCCTGCGGCGTCGGCGGCAGCGGTGCTGCGGCAAGGCTGTCGCGCACAATGGTTTCGGTGCGCGCATACATCAGCCACATGCCGATCGCGTAACCACCGATCCCGAAAAACGCCATATGGCCAAGACTCAGGATGCCGCAATAGCCCCACACAAGGTCCATTGCCAGCGCAACAAGGCAAAGGCATAGCGTCTTACCCAATGTCTTGACGAAAGAGGTCGAGATCACTCCAATCCCGAACCCATCCGACAGGATCGTGACACCCACGGTAAAGAGCGCCAGCAACGCCAGAAAAATGAGCAGCGAGGGGTATCGCGCAACAAGCGGACGGCGTGGTTGGCTCAGGCTCACATCCGCCATTCTATGCCTCCGCCGCCCGGCCCTTCAGCGCAATGATGCCGCGCGGACGGAACTGGATAAAGAGAATGATGAAAAGGATCATGTAGGTTTGTGCCGCCAGCGTGTTGGACGGATTCATCCACTCGATCCCTTTTTGCAGGGACCCGACCAACGTAGCCCCCAGAAGCGTGCCCCAGATGTTGCCTACGCCACCGACAACAACCGTCATAAAGCTCTGGACGATGTAATCGGTGCCCATTTCTGACGTGACCTTCGCGTACAGCCCGATGGCCACGCCCGCGATGCCGGCAATGCCGGACCCAAAACCAAAGGTCAGCATGTTGATACGGTCCGGGTTGATCCCCATGGACGCAGCCATGCGCGGGTTTTGCGTCACAGCGCGCACCTCAAGCCCCAGTCGCGTGCGGTTCATGACAAAGAGGAACAAGGCCAGAAACAACAGGGCCAGCACGAAGATTGCAATGCGAATGTAGCTGATGGAGACAATATCATTGATCACCCAGGAGCCATCGAGCCAACCCGGAGCCGTCAGCGGACGGGCCTGCGTGCCAAAAATATTCTTGGCCAGTTGCTGCAATGCAATCGACACCCCGAACGTGGCCAGCAGCGTCTCCAGGGGCCGGTGATACAGCCAGCGGATCACAAGCCGTTCCATCGCCACACCCGCCCCAAACGTCACCGCAAACGCCAGCGGGATCGCAACGACAATGGACAGCGTGTAGTCCGGTACGAACAACTGCACAACGTAACCGGTGTAGGCGCCCATCATGATGAACTCGCCGTGGGCCATGTTGATCACGCCCATGACGCCAAATGTGATCGCCAGTCCGATGGCTGCAAGAAAGTAGATTGAAGCCAATGATAAAGCGTCGAGCGCCAGATCAGCCGTCTGATTGAGAGCAACCCGTGTCTCAATATCACTCAACGCCAGCTGTGCAGCTTGCGCGACAGGAACAGGCGCGCCGACGAACACGTTGAAAAATTCAAATGCCGTCAATGCAGTGGTGACGTCTTCTTCTGTAACAAGCGGTGCCGCCTTGCCCTGATCTGCGAGCAAATTATATGCGGCCGTGCGCGCGTCATCTGTATTCAGGGATGCAACCTGAACCCCAGCCACCTCCTGTCCATCGATGTGGCCAATCAGGGTCTCGCGAATCTCTGCCGTCGCGACGCGCGCCGGGGCAAGACCGGCGTCCACCAGAATTTTGTAAGCGTCTTCACGGGTCAGATCCGTTCCGACTTCGAGCGGCTGCGCATCTGTCGGCAACGTATCGGCCACCTTGGTGCGGGTGACCACCAACGGGTTCAGAGCCGCACGCAGGTCAACGCCCAGATCGCCTTGAAAACTCTCTATCGCTGCAATCCGTTCCGCATCCTCCTCTGCAAACCGGATCGTCAGCAGGCGCTCAAGCCGTTCTTTGCGGGCTTTCAGGACAGGGTCGTTTTCTGATGAGAGAGAGGCGCGCAAGGCACCGAGGTGCGAGGCTTCTGCGTCGCGTTCTATCGCCGTGAGCGCGGTCGCGCGCTGCGTCGGATCCGGATCGCTCAGTTGGAATTGAACCAGCGCCGCGGCGATCATTCCGCGAATACCCGAATTGGGTTTGAGTTGTTTGTAGTCCTTGGTCGGAAAACGGCCCAGTTCCGCACCATTTGCAAAGTCCAGCGCCACAACCTCCCGGCCGTCCTTTGGGCCGTATACAAAAAGACCTGTTTCTTTGTGCCGCCACATCTCTTTCGCTTGCCAGCGTTCCAACACGACTTGCGCAGCAGGCAGCCCGCTGTTGGCCAGGGCGTCTATCGCTGGACCGATGGTTTTGCGGGACGATTTCGCGATGATCTCGCCGTGCTCCTGCAGCAGACGCTGGATCGGTGCATCGGCCGTCTGGGCCCAGAGCGGCAAAGCAAAGAGAAGAAAAAATATAGATGCAAGACCGACGTTACACCGACGTAATACCGACATCCGTTACCTTGCCCCTCAGTGCCGTGGAGGTCGGGCGGTTATTCACCCGCCCGACCCGGTTTTCTTAGTAGTTGGATTCGATCTGTACACAGGTGGAAGTTTCGGTGTTGTACATGCCACACCCAAGCTCCATCCAGTCGGACTTCAGAACCGCTGACTCCGGCAGGAAGTCTGTCCATGCATCACCCGGCACCTCTTCCGTCTGGGAAATGATGTCAAATTGTCCGTCTTCCTGGATTTCACCGATCAGCACCGGCTTAGCCAGATGATGGTTTGGCAGCATCACGGCGGTTCCACCGGTCAGATTTGGAAATTCCTGACCATACATCGCCGTGCGGACGGCATCCACGTCGGTAGAGCCCGCCGCGGTTGCAGCGTTCACCCACATATTGAAACCAATGTAATGTGCCTCCATCGGGTCGTTGGTCACCCGCTCGTCACCCATACGCGCTTTCCATGCATCGACCCAATCCGCGTTGGAGTCCGTATCGGCCGATTGAAAGTAATTCCATGCCGCAAGGTGGCCAACGAGGTTCGAAGTATCGAGGCCAGACAGCTCTTCTTCGCCTACCGAGAAGGCCACAACCGGAATGTCATCAGCCGAAATCCCTGCAGCCGCCAATTCCTTGTAAAAACCGACGTTTGCGTCGCCGTTGATCGTGGAGATCACACCGACTTTCTTTCCGTCGGCGCCCAGTGCGACGACGTCAGCCACGATCTTTGACCAGTCAGAGTGGCCGAATGGTGTGTAGTTGACAAAGATGTCGTCCGCCGGAATACCTTTCTGCTGCAGATAGGACTCAAGGATATTATTGGTCGTGCGCGGATAAACGTAATCGGTGCCCAGCAAGGCGAACTTTTCCACGCCCAATTCCTCGAGAAAGTAGTCGGTGGCCGGTATCGCCTGCTGGTTGGGCGCAGCGCCGGTGTAGAAGACGTTTTTGGAACTCTCTTCACCCTCATACTGAACAGGGTAAAACAGCAGACCGTTCAATTCCTCAATAACCGGCAGTACCGATTTTCGGCTAACCGATGTCCAGTTACCAAAGATAACGTCGACTTCATGAACCGTCAGAAGCTCGCGTGCCTTTTCGGCAAAGAGCGGCCAGTCGGACGCAGGGTCGACAACAACGGCTTCGATCTCACAGTCGAGCACACCGCCTTTTTCATTTTGCTGTTCAATCAGCATTTCCATCGTGTCTTTGAGCGTCGTCTCTGAGATCGCCATGGTGCCTGACAGCGAATGCAGAACACCTACCTTAACCGGGCAATCCGCCAGCGCGGGCAGCGCGCTCGCCATAACGAGGGCAGCCGTCGTACCCATCAGTTTTCGTGACATCGTATATCCTCTCTTACGATGCACAGCAGGCTTGCGAGTTGCTGTTGCTTTCCCCATATCCCTACTGCGCATTTTTGTGCAGCGTGCGGTGGATGAATGGTTCCTAGACCGACACCATCGCACGTTTTTGATGGGCCTGTTCAACCCGCGGCCACGTTAGTGCGAACGATGTGGGAGGATGGAGTCGATAGGGCCAGCTTTCAGAGAAGCCCGATGAAAACGGCTAAAAATTAATCTATTCCTCAAAAATAGATTAATACTTAATCAAAAAGTGCACCAAAATTGGCCGCTAGCCATCCAAAATGAGCATTTCGCAAGCTGAAAGATAGGCCGCGGCGCTTACTTTCGCCGCATGTGATAGTTCGGAATTCCGCTCAAAAGTCGCTGCAGTCAGAAGGGATGCGTGTGCCAGCTTGCTCTCTATCCGCACGCTCAAAATGTCTCGGGCATTGCCCTTTGGCATAGAGGCCTCAAGGAGCGAGATAAAAGTTAAGCGTCGCCCCTGTAAATCATCGGCCGTCGGTTCGTTCATAAGCCAAGCGTGCTCTAACTCGGCAGAAAAGCGACCAACGCAGCCAGCAAACGTTTCAGCCAAATCAGCACTCATTCCGGCGCTTGCCTGTGATGCGGAACCCAATACTGCTGCCAGGCACATTGTTTTTATTTTGCCCATGTTTTGATCATTATGCGCTCAAAACTGCCTGTCAAGAAGGCGAAATGAAAACTTTTGGCCGCGATGCAGAAGAGCACGCTCACGTGTTTCTCAAGGGGCCAGGCACCAGCACCCCTGAAACCGTTGCGGGTTGTCTTAGCCTACTTATTGTTCGGTTGCGCATTTACGGCGCACGAAACCAGCATCGTTGCGCGGTAAGGGCGTCCGTTTACCGACCTTATGAATCGTCTGTTTCTCAGGCGGTCAAACAGTTTCAAGGTGCAGTCGGACGGAATATGCGCATCTCGGTTGTCGCAGGTTACATAGCTGATTTTGCCGCTCGGCAGGCGGTCGAAATTTACCACACCGCACTGTGCCAGAACGCGCACAACACGCTGCGCGTACTTAGATATATTCATAGAGGTGTTTCCTGAGATGGGTCGTAACAAAAAATCGCTAACGCCAGATGCGTTTAGCGGTTCCTTTGGATAGACGCGCGCGCGTGGGCCCTAACGACGGGCCTCAAGTATAGAGACAGAACACCCGGGTGAAGCACGTAATGCTGCAACACGAGAAGAATATGGCAATCCAAGGAGGTATTCACGTCGCACTGCAGGACAGGTCGGTACAAAAACCATATCCAAGGGTCTCATGACCATACTGAAGTCGTTATTGCCCGCACGCCTGCGTGAGTTGCCAAGCATGGGAAAACCGGACATCTTGACGCTATGACTTTTCTGGATGTAAGCCACAGCCCCGGGCTGGTAGCCGCGTCGGTGCTTATCGCTGTTGTCGCTGGTTTCGTCGGCCTGAGCCTCACCAAGGACTTGTCAAAAAAGCCGATTTTTCATCGCAAGATTGCCATCGCACTTGCGGCTGTCGCACTGGGTGGCGGCATCTGGTCCATGCACTTCGTCGCGATGCTCGGACTGCGCATGCCAATCCTGTTTTACTATGACGCGGCGGTCACCTTGTCGTCTGCCCTTCTCGCCATTCTGATTGTGGCGGCCGCGCTGATCATCTTGCATTTCAGTGATCGCACGTGGCGTCACGTGGTGGCCGCCGGTGCCTTGATTGGGATCGGTATCTCGGCGATGCACTACATCGGAATGAGTGCGCTTGAGTTATGTCGCGCGGTTTATACCCCGATTGGTGTTGTAACCTCGCTGATTGTTGCCATTGCACTTTGCGTGGCTGCCATCTGGATCGCATATCACCAGCGCCACGTGCGCAACATATTACTTGGGACGATTTGCTTCGGGTTTGCGGTGGTCGCGGTGCACTTTTCCGCAATTTTCGCGACAAAGTTTGTTGCCGTAGACGAATTTTCGGAATTCGGCCCAGTGATAAGTAACGAGACATTAGCCATCGGAGTCATCTTGGCGAGTTTCGCTATTCTGGGTGCCTTTCTTTGGGTTGGCGCAACCTATCTGGAAGATAAGGGCGCACCAGAGCAAGCAGAAATGGAAACGCCCCAACCAACTGTTTCAAAATACGGAGCAGCGGTGAGGGTACCTTGTGAAAAAGACGGCGGCAAAGTGTTTGTGACCTCGTCCGAAGTGGCCTTCGTGCGCGCCGACGGACATTATACCCAAGTCTATACTGATGAAGGGCGCATGTTTTGCGCCTGGCCAATCACCGAAGTGGTCAAGCGCCTGACGGCAGCCGGACACGTTCAAGTGCACCGCAGTTATGTGGTCAATCCAGACAAGGTCACCTCTTTTGAGCGGCGCAAGGACAGCGGAATATGCTCCTTTGCCTCCGACCAGTGCCCTCGCGTGCCGGTCAGCCGGTCGAAGCTGAAATCGGTTCAGGCTCTGCTCGGCGCCTGACGAAGGCGCAATTCATGTTTGCTTAGGCGCATTTCGTGCAAAACACTCGTTATTTATGAGGTTTTGCGGGCCAATCGCCCTAAGTCCGTCAATCAATTCAACGCCAGAGTCACGACAAGGAGGAGTTCGATGATTCCAGCTTCGTTTGAGTATTATCGGCCTGATAACATAGCCGGCGCGCTCGCAATCTTAAAAGAACACGGTGATGACGCACGCGTCATGGCAGGAGGTCATAGTCTCATCCCGATGATGAAACTGCGAATGGCCGACGTTCCACATCTTATAGATTTGCAGAGTATCGACGAGTTAACCGGGATCGATATGCGTACTGGGGAAGTCCGCATCGGCGCCATGACTACGCAGGCGGACTTGATCGATCACGTTGGTCTCGCGGACATATGCCCAATTTTGCGTGAGGCGTCGCTGCAAATTGCTGACCCGCAAGTGCGCTACATGGGCACTGTCGGCGGGAACGTCGCTAACGGAGATCCCGGTAATGACATGCCGGGCCTAATGCAGTGTCTGGATGCAACATTCACCCTGGTCGGCCCTGACGGCAAACGCACAGTCCCGGCGCGCGATTTTTATGAAGCGGCCTATATGACCGACCGCGAGGATGACGAGATACTGGTAGCGGTTACCATCCCCACACATGGTCGCGGGTACGCCTACGAAAAGCAAAAACGCAAGATCGGTGACTACGCCACCGCAGCGGCAGCCGTGACTTTGGATCAGGATCAGGGCGTTTGCATTGCTGCGTCCATCGCCATGACGAACCTCAGCGACACGCCAATCTGGTCCGAAGAGGCGGGCGCGAAACTGATCGGCACGCGCGTCAGCTCAGACGACGTCAAAGCCTCGGTCAGCGCGATGCTGGGCGACATCGACCCGCAGCAGGACAATCGCGGACCTGTTGAATTCAAAAAACACGTGTCAGGTGTCATTCTGACCCGCGCAATCGAACGCGCATGGGCCCGCGCTGAGGGGAGGGAATAAGAGATGTCGAAGAAAATGCACGTCTCAATGACTGTAAATGGCAAGGAAGAAGAGTTTCTCGCGGAACCGCGCGAATTGCTCATCTACACACTGCGTGAACGGCTCAATTACACCGGTCCGCACATTGGATGCGAAACGTCCCATTGTGGGGCCTGTACGGTCGAAGTGAACGGCAAGTCCGTAAAAGCGTGCACCATGTTTGTAGCGCAGGCAGATGGTGCCGACATTACGACGATCGAAGGTATCGGCGGACCGGATGGTCTGCATCCATTGCAGGAAGCTTTCAAGGAACATCACGGCCTGCAGTGCGGCTATTGTACACCGGGTATGATCACACGCGCGCGCAAACTGCTCGAAGAAAATCCGAACCCGACCGAAGAAGAAATCCGTTTTGGCATGGCAGGGAACATTTGTCGCTGCACCGGGTATCAGAACATCGTCAAGTCGATTAAGGCCGCCGCTGCGGAAATGCAGGCCGCCAAGGAGGCCGCAGAATGAAAGACGAAGTCACAACCCGCGAAGATCGCGTCGCCAATCTCAAAGGCATGGGATGCTCCCGCAAACGCGTCGAAGATGCGCGTTTTACGCAAGGCAAAGGCAACTATGTCGACGACATTAAACTGGATGGAATGATATCCGGCGATTTCGTTCGGTCTCCATACGCGCACGCACGGATCAAAAACATCGATACAAGCGCTGCTATGGAAGTACCCGGCGTTCTGGCCGTATTGACCGCCAAAGATCTCGAACCGCTCGGCTTGCACTGGATGCCCACGCTCGCCGGCGACAAGCAGATGGTTCTGGCTGATGGAAAAGTTCTCTTTCAAGGCCAGGAAGTCGCATTTGTCGTGGCAGAAGACAGATTTGCCGCGGCAGACGGTGTTGAGGCGGTCGTGGTCGATTACGAAGAGCTGCCGGTTCTGGTGGATCCCTTCGAGTCGCTGAAATCAGACGTTGTTCTGCGCGAGGATCTTGATCCTGAAGCCGATGGCGCACACGGTCCGCGCAAGCATCACAACCACATTTTCACATGGGAAGTAGGTGATCAGACGGCAACCGAACAGGTGCTTGACGAAGCCGATGTCGTGGCAGAAGAGATGCTCTACTATCACCGCACGCACCCCTGCCCGCTCGAAACCTGCGGCTGCGTGGCGTCAATGGACAAGGTGAACGGCAAGCTCACGCTGTACGGAACATTCCAGGCACCACATGCAATCCGCACGGTCGTGTCCCTGATTTCGGGCATCGAAGAGCACAACATTCGTGTGGTGTCCCCCGATATCGGTGGTGGATTTGGCAATAAGGTCGGCGCATACCCCGGCTACGTCTGTTCGGTCGTGGCTTCCATTGTCACAGGTCGGCCGGTCAAATGGATCGAAGACCGGATGGAAAACCTGATGACCACGGCCTTTGCCCGGGACTACTGGATGCAAGGCAAGATAGCAGCCACGAAGGAAGGGAAAATCCTTGGTTTGTGGTGTCATACAACCGCAGACCACGGTGGCTTCGACGCCTGTGCCGACCCGACAAAGTTCCCGGCAGGTTTTATGAATATCTGCACGGGATCCTATGACATACCCGTAGCCTATCTGGCAGTAGACGGTGTTTACACGAACAAAGCACCTGGCGGTGTCTCTTACCGCTGTTCGTTTCGCGTGACCGAAGCGGTATACTTCATTGAGCGTATGATCGAGATCCTTGCGATAGAGCTTAACATGGACGCAGCAGAGCTGCGCCGGATCAACTTTATCAAAAAAGAGCAGTTTCCGTATCAGTCAGCACTGGGATGGGAGTACGACAGCGGTGATTACCACACTGCCTGGGACAAAGCTCTGGAGGCGGTCGATTATGCGGGGCTGCGCAAAGAGCAAGCCGAACGCGTCGAAGCCTTCAAACGCGGCGACACGCGCAAGCTTCTGGGTATTGGTCTGACCTTCTTCACAGAAATCGTCGGGGCCGGACCGGTGAAAAACTGCGACATTCTCGGACTTGGTATGTTCGATAGCTGTGAAATTCGAATTCACCCCACAGGGTCCGCAATAGCAAGGCTCGGCACGATCAGTCAGGGGCAAGGTCACGCGACCACGTTTGCCCAGATTCTTGCATCAGAGATCGGACTGCCTGCAGACTCTATCACCATCGAAGAGGGTGACACAGATACCGCACCATATGGACTGGGCACCTATGGCTCACGTTCGACGCCGGTTGCCGGGGCGGCCACTGCTATGGCGGGGCGCAAAATTCGTGCAAAGGCGCAAATGATCGCAGCCTACCTGCTTGAGGTACATGACGACGATGTCGAATTCGACGTGGATCGCTTTGTTGTCAAAGGTGCGCCTGAACGGTTCAAGACGATGAAAGAGATCGCCTTTGCGGCCTACAATCAGGCCATTCCCGGCATCGAACCCGGCCTTGAAGCGGTCAGCTACTACGACCCGCCGAACATGACGTATCCTTTCGGGGCCTACGTGTGCGTCATGGAAATTGACGTCGACACCGGCACAACGGAAATCCGGCGGTTCTACGCTCTGGACGACTGCGGAACACGCATTAATCCGATGATTATCGAAGGGCAGATTCACGGCGGTCTGACCGAAGCACTGGCCGTCGCTTTGGGTCAGGAAATTGCGTATGATGAGATGGGCAACTGCAAGACGGGCACCTTGATGGACTTCTTCCTGCCAACCGCTTGGGAAGTCCCGAATTACGAGACCGACCATACGGTCACGCCAAGCCCGCATCACCCCATTGGCGCCAAAGGTGTCGGCGAGAGCCCGCATGTCGGCGGTGTACCGTGTTTCTCCAATGCAATCCACGATGCGTTCCGCGCGTTTGGGCTACGGCAGAGCCACATGCCGCATGACCATTGGCGGATTTGGAAAACCGCCAATGAATTGGGCCTTCACAACTGAGTAAGGAACCGCGCCGGTTCGGTGACCGGTGCGGTTTTTCGCCATGACCTGGACCGATCTACAATCTGCAATGGCCTCGCAAGGCTATGTCGCATCGGATGACCTCGCAGTCGCGTTGCATCTGGCAGACAAGCTAGGTCGTCCAATTCTCTTGGAGGGCGCGGCCGGTGTCGGCAAGACCGAAGTCGCCAAGGTCCTGTCTGCCGTACACGAGACCAAGCTCATTCGATTGCAATGCTACGAAGGTCTGGACGCCGCGCAGGCGATTTATGAATGGAACTACCAGAAACAGCTTTTATCGATCCGAGCCGCAACCGAACGTGGCGAGACAGGCTCAGAGGTCGAGCAACGTATTTTTTCTGAAGCCTTTTTGCTCGAACGCCCGCTTTTGTCAGCCATACGGCAATCCGAACCGCCTGTCCTGCTGATAGATGAAATCGACCGGGCGGATGAGGAATTCGAAGCCTACCTGTTGGAGGTCCTGTCAGACTTTCAGGTCACAATCCCCGAACTTGGTACGGTTCAGGCAACAGCAAAGCCCATTGTGGTCCTGACTGCTAACGGGACGCGTGATCTGTCAGATGCTTTGCGGCGACGGTGTTTGTATGCTTACATCGACTACCCTACATTCGACGCGGAACTGGCAATACTGAATGCAAGATGCCCGGCAGTGGAGCGGCAATTGAGCCGTCAGATCGTCGGATTCGTGCAGAGCTTGCGCAAAGAGCCGTTGGAAAAGATACCGGGCGTGGCCGAGATGCTGGATTTCGCAGCGGCACTTATGGGTCTTGGGCTGGCGGATCTGACAGACGATGCAAATGCCCTACACGCTACGCTCAAAACGCTTTTGAAAACACAAGAAGATCAAGCGCTCGTGACACCCGAAGTGACCGCACGCCTTGCTGGGAAAGCAGCATGAGCCGAATCACGCGCTTCGCAGGGCGCGACCCCGGTCCGACCGCGCGCATGGCCGGTTTTATGGCTCATCTGCGTGAAAATGGCCTGCGGCTGGGCGTCGCAGAGACGGAGCTCGCCTTGTCAGCACTGTCTCATGTTGAAGCTGCCTTCGCAGCGGATAGCGCAATGGCACTCAAATCCGTGTGCACGGGCTGCCGCGAAGAAGCGGAACGATTTGAGGAACTCTTCGATGCGTATTGGCGCGACGCCGGGCGCGTGAAATCCAAGTTGGCCCAGTCTAAATCTGAAGCGGCATCTGACAACGTGCATTCCTCTCGCGACGCAAAGGGCGCAGACGATGCCAGCGGCAAAGGCACCGCGACGTCACCAGAAGACAATGCCGAAGGCGACGTTGAAAGCGACGGGGAAGGCAAACTCGTGGCCACAGAAGTGCGCAATCTGCTTCGCAAAGACTTACGCGACCTTGTGCGCTCCGAGGATGTGGCCGAAGCCGAAGTGGTCGCGCGCCGTCTGGGAGCAGCGTTGCGTGATCGCAGATCACGACGGCGTAAAGCTGCGCTCAAGGGCGATAAGTTGCACTTTAGACGGATCATTCGGCGCTCGCTGTCCACCGGCGGAGAGCCGCTTCACCTTTACCGGCGCCAGCGACCGGACCGCAGCCGAAAAATCGTTGCGCTGTGTGACGTCTCCGGCTCCATGAGCGTTTACGCGCAGGTGTTTCTTGCCTTTCTCGGAGGTCTGATGCGCGCCGACCCAACGGCAGACGCTTACTTGTTCCACACACGGTTAGTGCGCATAACAGAAGCCTTGCGTGACAAAGACGTTATGCGCGGCATCGGACGGATGTCTTTGATGGCCGATGGGTTTGGCGGCGGCTCAAAGATTGGGGCCAGTCTAGACCGTTTTGCATGCACCTACGCCAAACGTTTTGTGGACGGGCGCACCGTCGTTTTGATCTTGTCTGACGGTTACGACACGGATCCGCCCAAGCGCATTGCCGATGCGTTGCAAGCTGTCCGCAAACGCGGTTGCCGGATCATCTGGCTCAACCCGCTCAAAGGTTGGCGCGACTACGAACCGATCGCCGGCGGAATGGCTTCCGCCCTGCCCTACCTCGATATTTTCGCCGCTGCCAATACACTTTCAGACCTGCAAGCGCTGGAACCGGAGTTGGTGCGCCTATGATGCCCGCATTGCTTGATACGTCCATAGCGCAAGCTGCAGCTGATCTGCGCGACCGGGAACAACCCTTCGCATTTGCAACCATCGTAAGGACAGCCGGGGCGACGGCAGCAAAGCCTGGGACCAAAGCGCTCTTGGATGCCGAGGGTGAGATTTTGAGCGGGTGGCTCGGCGGCGGCTGCACGCGCGCCGCAGTTCGCAAAGCCACAAAAGATGCCCTGGCAGACGGCAGCGCAAAGCTGATTTCGGTTGCGCCAGAAGAAGATCTCGCCGCGCAGGGTGTAGACGCGGGTACAGAGCGTGACGGCGTTCGTTTTGCACGAAACGGATGCCCGTCAAAAGGCACGGTGGATATTTTCATTGAACCCTGCCTGCCTGCGCCGGAACTGGTAGTGGCAGGTACATCTCCTGTAGCGGAGGCCGTTGTGAGGCTCGCACAGAGTTTCCATTGGGACGTGGTTTCGTCCGAACCCGAAGCGGATCTGAGCCCTACGAACAAACATCGTTTCATTGTTATTGCAACGCAGGGCAAAGGTGATCTTGCCGCGTTAAGGACAGCTTTATCAGCAGACGCCGACTATGTGGCGTTTGTGGGAAGCGCGAGAAAGTTTGCCAGTCTCTCAAAAAAGCTGATCGAACAGGGCGAGGAGGGAGACGCTTTGTCCCAGGTGCGCGCACCCGCGGGTCTCGACATTGGCGCTGTCACACCAGACGAGATCGCACTTTCTATCCTTGCACAGCTAACGCAGGCCCGGCGATCGACGGTAAAAGATGTCTGAGACTGCCGCGATCATACTTGCGGCGGGCCTGTCGCGACGCATGGGGCGGGACAACAAGTTGTTGCTACCTTTTGGCGGCGTCTCGATGATCGCGCATGTCGTTCAGACCTACCGTGCGGCTATCGATGGCGATGTCATCGTTGTGACAGGCCATGACGCACAACGCGTCCAAGCAATATTGGAAGGCCTTGACGTACGGATTGAATACAATTCACTTTTCAATCAGGGGCAGGCCACGTCTGTCAAAACGGGGTTACAGGCCGTGGCCAATGCGGCATCCATTTTGATTGGTCTCGGCGATCAACCCAGCCTGACGAGAACAGATATCAAGGATCTCGTAGTAGCGCACAACAAAACAGACGGTACAAAGATCTCGATCCCGCACAATGGCCATCAGCGTGGCAACCCAATCTTGGTTCCGGAATCGATGCGAAACCGCTTGCTTTCTGACACGCGTCACCCAGGCTGTCGGCGGTTCACGCGCGCATATCCCGAAGCGGTTCAAATGCTGGATTTGGCAAATCCCGGATTTTTCCAAGACGTCGACACGCCGCAAGACTATGCAGCTCTGCAAAACACGTTGCTCAAGGAGATCGCCTTGTGAAACGCCTTATCTTCGTCTTGCGCTGCGCATGTCGGCGAACGCTGTTAGACTCGGATCAGACGGACGTTTTGGCCCGAATCAAGTTTCCCTGTTGTTAGAAAGGATCCCGCTGTGGAGCTCAAAGACGAAATAACCATCAATGCCCCAAAGGACGCGGTCTACGCTGCGCTCAATGATCCGGACGTTCTGCAAAAGTGTATCCCGGGCTGCGAAGAGTTGATCAAACACTCTGACACTGAATTGGAAGCAAAAGTGGTCCTTAAGGTCGGCCCGGTGAAGGCGCGTTTTAGCGGTCAGGTAACGCTTGACACCGCAGGAGCACCCGACGAGTTCTCTCTGTCCGGTCAAGGCAACGGCGGAACAGCCGGTCACGCGAAAGGGGGCGCGGATGTTACCCTCGAAGGTTTAGGCGATGAAACGGTACTGCGCTATGATGCGCGCGCCGAGATCGGCGGAAAGCTTGCACAATTGGGCAGCCGGCTCATTCAGGGCACGGCCAAGAAACTGGCCGACAAGTTTTTCAAATCCTTTGCTGAGGTCATGGAAGAGGGTCGCGTGGCGTAGCTGGCTTCGTCCGTCGGACTGAAATCGGCCAGTATAGCGCACCGCGTCAGTGTCGGTGCTGACCGTTGAGATACTGAAGCGGACAAGCGAAAGCGCGTTCGAAACGGATTTTGGTATTACGCGCATCGCGGACACAGCAAAATGCGTTGGTAGCAACCAGCCAGTTTACGCGGCAAAAGTAGGGCACGTGCAGGTTCGAAGCCAGCTCTGCACCCATGTAAACTAGAGTTCAGCCTTGGGGTTGCTCCCGCCTCGGTCGTGCGTATTTTGATCGGTCTCGCAGCAGCTGGACTTGTGTCGCTCATGGCTGGAGCAAAGTTAGGGAGCGTCAATCCGGTTGGCGCGGTGCCAATCTGAGCCACGGTTCATCCGATGATAGCCAGTATCTGTTTTGCGGCAGTTGTCCGCGTTGCCCGTCAAAGCTGCGTCCTCATCATTGCACCCGTCGTCAACTGGCTGACCAAACTCTTCAGCATGGCTTTCCCGGCTATCTTGGTGTTCGACTGAAGGTTAGCCCCTGTCATTGCGCCGGAAGATGCAGCGCAAAGAACTGCAGGCCTCGTCGCGCTGGGTACGGCACCTGGCATCGCGAGGAATTTCAGCATAGTCACAAATCACGAAGAATGATGCAGGCCTAAACATCGGTTCCTCAGAAATCTCTGGTTCTTGTCGCAATCCTTTGCGTTGCCCTTCCGCTGACCGCCGGATGGCCGACGCACCCAGGTCTAGGGTCACAGAACGACACTGCCTTTCTTTGCACCGGTGTGAACCCGCGGCCGGTTTTTGCATTGACAGAGACTGTCATGATCCTTTTCAGACACCAGGGTGAGACAATTCTCACCGAGTCAAAATGCGGACCCTGCCCTGTTGAATTGGTGCTCGCTTGTGTTTGGGGAAGAAGGGGAGCGGTAGCATAGGCGAGGACCAATTGAAGGCACCGCATCGTCTTGTGGAAAAGAACTAGCGGCTGCGCAAAGCCGTTTCAGATCTGGCACTGTAAAAGCTGATCTTGGTCGAAGCTGCAAAGGGAAACGTTTTGACCACGCTCGTCGCCGCACCCGCACCAATCTTGTTCGGGCGGAATTGAGGGTCTCAGAGCACCGCGCGTGCCTCATTCCGAAGCAACACCAGCACACACCGCGCGAACCCACGGCTGGACGTGCTGACGAAGACCGCCCGGTCGACCACATGATCGAATTGGCCATAACAATATGGCCGACATGGCCGCCGTCGGATCGTGGCGGAGCAGAGAGATGCAGGCTGGCGGGTAATAACAAGCGGGTCGAAAGGTTTTGGTGGTCGCATGGGTTGAAAGTGCCCATGAAGCAACCGAATAAGGGACGGCTCTGACTGGACGGCAGATCATGCGTCAGGCCGTGACCAAGGCCGGGCAACTACGTCTGAAGCTGTGACCTCGTGCATTGCCGCACCGATGATGGAACCGCGTTCGAACGCTCGACATCATCAATGAGTACCGTCGGGAATGTCTCGCTATCCGCGTAAAACGAAAGCTCAATTCGGGCAATTTCATTGACGCCGTCAGCGACTTATTCACCCTGCGAGGCATCCCGTCTTCATTCGATCCGACAACAGAACAGAATTTATCTCTCAATCCGTGCGGGATCGGATAGATCACATTAACGAGAAGACCGGATACATGGAAACCGGGACGCCATGGGAGAGCGGTTGCCACGAGAGCTTCAATGCCCGTCTGGGTGATGCGTTCCTGAAAAGCGAAATCGTCTACAGCCTGCGCGCGGCGCAGGTCTTGATCGAAGATTGGCGGAAACACTACAACACAAAAACGACGCCGGAGCGCTTTCCCACAGCACTTTGGGCTGTCGCCGACAAAACCCACGAAACCATCAATTCGACGGACCAGAGGCCAATCATGCACCAAAAGTCAAATCGGACCACCCACATGCGTTGATCAACTGGTTACCTCTTGCCGGCACTAACGATCATCCTTCAGAATCGCAGCATCATTGAACGGCCTACCGCGTGGGTTATGCCATGAATGTTCCGCATCACATTTCCGCCACTAAGTTACGATTGGAATTTCCAACTTTTTTGATCTGAGCCTCGCCGTGGCGATCAGTTTGTTCGGCCTGGTTTCGAGCGCCGTTCTTGCGACGGTCGCATGCATTTTGTTGAAGTCCCCGAAGTGATGTAGCTCATCGCCTTTGCCAACGTCATGCGCGGCTGTTCCCATAGGCGGCAGCATCGTAGAGCATACAATCCGCGGATTTCTTTTCGACGTTTATAGATTTTGAAGAGCGCTGCCATTGCAGCGCCCTTCTGCGTGTGTCCGCGATCCCCAATCTGCGTTTCCGCAAGAGGCACGCATCCTTAGGCTGCACAGCGAAAATTCCATAGGTTGCGCCGGAAAGTTTGCTGTGCTGAGCAGATCAGTCAAATCCGCGACCTTTGACATTAAAATTCATCCCAACCATCAACGTCCTCTGCAAAACTAACAGATGCTCCTCCAGCTGATGCAACGCGTTTTGCCGGTCGTGAATGTGCTGCCTTTGGGGTGGCGACGGTATTGTTTGTGAAGGCCGAAACAGTTTGTTCGGTTCGGAATCTGGCCGTGGAGCGTTTTAATCCGTCGGCCTCATGCGACAACAACGCACTTGTGGCAGACACTTCTTCAAAGGACGCGGCTTGTTTTTGGGTGTTGCTGTCAATTTGAGCGACTGCGCCATTGATTTCTCCAATTCCGTTCACCTGTTCGGAAATGGCTGAGGAAATTTGATCAATGCGATCCGAGATGCCAACAACGCTGTCAGAGATTTTCTCGAGCGACTCTTTGGCATTGCTCACTTTTTCAACGCCTTCCGTCACGGCGTGGTCGCTGCGAGCGATAACGTCATCTATCTCCGAGGCTGCCTCTCCCGCACGCTGTGCCAATTGACGCACTTCGGACGCGACAACCGAGAAGCCGCGTCCCGCCTCGCCCGCGCGCGCGGCTTCGACACCCGCGTTCAAGGCGAGAAGATTGATTTGGAAGGCAATATCGTTGATGACAGTGACGACTTTAGCGATTTCCTTTGACGCATCCGAGATGCGGCTCATCGCTTCTGCCGCGTCTGAGGCGACGATGCTACTGGACTTTGCGGTATCACTTGCAATGCTTGCGTTGCTGTTTGCGTCGTCTACGTTCGAACTAACCTGTTTGATGCTCGCCGTAAGTTCTTCCAGAGCAGCCGACGTCTCTTCCAGTGAGGCTGCGTTCTGTTCGGCCTGTTTAGACAAGGCATCCGAAGTGTCGCGCAATTCGCCCGACGAAGACGCCAAATTTGCCGTGCTGCCACTGATATCTCCAATCAAAGATTTGAGCGCCTCCATCATGTCATTTGTGTTCGACTGCAGCTTCGCAAAAGAACCCTTGAAGTCGCCTTCCATTCGCTCAGTCAGATCACCTGACGCCACGCGCTCCAAAGCTTGGCCAGTCGCAGCAATTCCATGGTCAACGTTTTTGACCAAAGCATTTACGTTGTCAGCCAGCCCAGAAAGTTCCAAATCATCAAAATCCGTGCCGACACGTTGCCCAAAATCGCCTTGCGCGGCGTGATCGACAACCGTTCGGATTTCATTTTGCAGGCGATCGACTTGATCTTGGTGTTTCTGAGCTGCCGCACGATCCTGCTTTTCTTTCTCGGCGGCAGCAGCGGCCTGCTCCGCGGTCTTTTTCGCGGCGTCTTCAAGCTTGCGTGCATTTTCAGCATCTGCCTCGGCGAGTTTCACGACTTTTTCGGAATTCTCCTGAAAAACCTGGGTCGCGCGAGACAGGTCGCCAACTTCGTCTTTTCGGTCTTGCCCCGAGATTTCCACCTGCCGTTCACCATCGATGATCTGCTGCATGGCCAAAATTATGTCTTGGATCGGAGTTGAGATGCTTGCACCGGCTCTACGCGCAATGAAAACACCCAAACAGACAGCCAAAACCAGAAACAGCGCAATCGAGGTCATCGCGAGAAATTTGGCGGACTGTAGATTGGCCGTGCGAATTTCCAGCAGTTCGGCTTCCTCGTCGTGGAAATCAGCCATCAGCGTTCTGAAGCTGTCGAAATAGGTTTTCCCACGTGCTTCACCGATGATATCCGCCATATCATCCATCGTCTTGGCGTCGCCGATGCGCGTCCGCAATTCGATCATTGGCTGAACGATCTCTTTGCGCCAAGTATCGATCGTCATTTGAAGTTCGTCCAGTAGCTGAACCTGTTGTGGATTGTCACTGACCGTTTCAGCCAATTGACTGCGCAGAGCGTCAAACGACTGGCTCCCTGCTTCGTAGGGCTCTAAAAACGCGGGACGACCGGACAAAAGGTATCCGCGCATTCCCGTTTCCATATCGACAGCGGAAGCGAGCATCGCTTGCGCTTGAGCAATCACATTGTAGGTGTGGGTTACCCAATCCATAGCCTCCAGCGTCTTGGTTGAAGTGCTCTCGCCGCTTGCCAAAGTACTTTTGAATTCCGTGTCACGCGCTTCCAGCAAATCGCGCTCGCGTGATACAAAAGTAGCAATCTGCTTTCTGAACTGGTCGAAAATCGCTTTGCCGCGCGCCTCCCCGACGATCCGCGCAATGTCGTTCATCGTTTCCGCATTGCCTATCTCGCGTCTCAGCGCGAATTTTGAATCAACGACATCAGCTTGCCAGTCTGTTATTAGCTGTTCAGCCTGGGTAAGACGCTCGACCTGCCCTGGATTATCCGAAACTTTTTTACGCAGTTCCTCGAAACCATCGAAGATGCGCTCTTGTCCGGAATTGTACGGTTCAAGAAACGTCTCCTGTCCGGCGAGAAGGAAGCCGCGCATTCCTGTTTCCATGTCGACGGCAGCCGCAACGATTGCATCCCCTTTCAAAAGAGCTTCGTGTGTGTGATCGACCCACTCGGCATTATAGACCACAAACCTCAGAGCAGCGATCGCGATAACGCCGACGACAGCAATGAAAAAAATGGGCACAGAAATAACCGCAAGAATTTTCGTCTTGATCGGGCTGTCAGTAAACCATTGCAACATCGTAACGGCCTCCTTCTTCTTAAACTTCAACGCATTGCGGCGGGAAACTAGCGTCGCAGCGTTAAATTTTTCCTTATGGAAAACAGCGGTTTCTTGGCCGCCTATTTTTTGCGATTTGGCAACCAGAACTCGCCCCTTCACTTGCGGTATTGGCTTTGACTTGACGTTTGTGCAATCCGACGCGCGCTCCAGACAAGTAACGCGGCGTCTGTTTCCCGTGGCGCTTCGTCCGTTTCTCTGGAAGCGACGTGTTGACGGCCAAGAAAAGCCAGGTAAAATATTGTATTTTATTGCTATTTTTTAATCCATGATGCTCCGGAAATCGTTTACATGCGAATGCACATCCGCTGCGCATTGCGGGATTGGAAAGACGTCACTGACCTTTTGGCTGAGCTTGGGCTTCACTTTTTGCGTGCCTCAACAGCCCGAACGCATTTGAGTTTCGTCCGGTCATCCGGTTCAAAAGCGACCGTGCTTTCGACGCGGCGCCGATCTGTCATTTGGTTAACAGTCCTGCAAAAAAACAAATGGCCAGCAGACAAAAGAATACGGTGGTGTATGTTTTGCACCTCGCCAACGGGAAAGAATCGCTTGGTAAGAATCGGCTTCCGCATTGTTCCGGCTGACTGATTGATTTGGCTCTGTTACAAGAGACCGGCGCCACTTGCATCGGAGTTATCGAACCGCTTCGGCTTGGGCGTTCCAATGGCATTGCTTGCGCTGCGTGCAGGTTCGCACATGGAATCGCGCTTGAATGTCTGTCGAACCGTATTGTAGCCGAAACGCGGACCGGGCCTGATCTGGTCGTTGCCAGAAGCGACGCACCCGAGTTGTAGGACATGGGTCATGCTTTGGCGAAACACGTTCGAGTCTGACCCAGAGAACTCAAAATCGGCCCAAGGGGTGCAAAACGGAGTAATGCGCTTACTTGCAGATCGGCAACTCAAGTGGTCGCTGTTTGGGCAGCGATTGCCTCCATTCGTTGATGATCGGCTGCAGCGTCCGCTTGGGCCAGAATTTGGGAGCGCCAATGGATTTCAGGCAAGTTGCATTCCAGTAGAGCCCGGCCTGCGCCGGCGACTTTCCGCGCCGAACCGCTTTCGCAACGGCATTGATGTCGCGCGACTCAGGATAAATGTACAGAGTCGTCGGGTTGTCCTCGACCAGCGCAATGATTTCCTTGGTCGCGGATCGTGACCAAGTCGTGCAGCCATTGCTGCGGCCTGACGTGTAGTCCACAAGACGGCCAAAAGGCACAAAGCCGTCATCGTCGGCATAGCTGCTGTTCGGGTTCTTTTTGCGACATTTCCATTTCAAGAACATGGCGCGGTGGCCGCCGATCGCCCGTTCGCGGGCATTTCTTGTCTCGCCTTCGCCATCAAAGAGCAGGAATGTGCGGTGAAACGGTTTCGCCACACCCGAACTGTTATAGTACCCTTTGAAGGACGTGCGGGTCTCAGCGGTAACATAAGAGCCGCCAGCGGTGAGTTTTGACCCTTCGGCGTTGCTGAAGTTCTTGGCGCACAGACGACCGTTAGAAAAATTGGCGCGTTTTAGGTTGCGTCCGTTTCCGTAACCCGACGACACGGCTTTGAAAGACTTACTGGCCTCACAAATCACGTAAAACCGCGTTTTGGCGCTTCCATTGGATGAAGTGCTTGGGCGTGTCGCGTCCATGGCAAGGTAGCATGGGTTATTGACGGTGCCCGCTCGAAGCTTGCTCTGGTACAAATGACGCGCCCGCTCGAGCACGACCGGCGCGATTTTTCCGTCTTCCGTTCCCACGTGTTTCTGCAACCAACCGGGGACAGTGGATGAAAGAGCAAACGCCTCACTTGGTGAGGTGATCGCCAAAGCCACAGCGCTTGCAGCGAAAGCGACACGACGGAACGAGTTTAAAAACAACCGAATGTCTCCTGTTTGCTCAACCTCAACGCGATTATAGCAGAACATGTGCTGAAAGCACATCGCTCTCGCGGTCTCAGATGGATCAACAGTCGCGGCATGCAGGGACCGTCCGCACCTCATCCTGGCAGTTCACTCTTCCACAAGGCGAAAATCCGCCGTTTAAGCCACGTACACGGATCCTTTTTGAAGGGCGTCCGGATTTCTTTGAAACCGAATATACGGCAACAACTGGCGTCAAAGATGAAACGAAATTGGCTAGCGCGTCCACGCCGTTTCATCCCGGCTAATGCGTCGCGGTGTGGATTGCAAATTGGGCGATGCCTTGGCGCGACTAAAAAAACACTTTCAAAATCGAGCCAGGAAGCGTCGAACGCGCGCGACGGATAGCGGACGGTCTTCTGGTTATGCCCAATGGCTAAACGGTGTGGCTTTGCTGCCGTTGGCGTATTAATCCAGAAACTCAGTTTCCTGTATTTTCGATCGCCGAATGACGGTCCCACTTTCAACGCAAGCATCGTGTCGCTAGTGTCCAAAGCATGAAAGACCTCCTCGTGCTTCGTGGCTACCTTTACAGCGTCTACTATCGCATTGCCCGTGTGGCCTTGCATGAGAAAGGCGTCGAGTATGAAATTGAGGATATCAATCCGTTCGACGCAGATGTTCCCGACGACTACCTCAAGAGGCACCCCTTTCGGCGCGTTCCGGTCCTGAGCCACGGCAAATTTGACATCTACGAGACCGCTGCGATCACCCGTTATGTGGATGCGGCCTTCGATGGACCCAACCTGATACCTCAAGAACCGCGGACACTCGCCCGTGTCATGCAAGTCATCTCTATTGTCGATAGTTACGGCTATTCACCTATGGTCAGACAAGTCTTCGCCCACCGCGTATTTCGTCCAGCCGTTGGTATGCAGAACGATGAAGCAGAGGTTGCACAGGGTATTAAGGCAGCGCTGCCTGTTCTTGGCGCGTTGAGCAGTCTTGCATCTGAAGGCCATGTTCTCAATGGAGAGTGCTTCACACTTGCAGACTGCCACCTTGCACCAATGGTCGCATATTTTGTTCAAGCACCCGAAGGAGCGAAAGCGATAGCCAACCATCCCGCGCTTTTGGATTGGTGGGACACCATATCTCAGCGCAAAAGCATCCAAGAAACCGAACCGGGCCTGCCGTCACGCTAGTTGAATTCACCAAAGGCCTCACTTAAGTGCGACGCAGGCGACAGGCATCTCGGGTTCATGAACCCATTACACCTCGCAAGTCCTATCAACCACCTCTACTATGCGATACTTTTGTCATACGATCATGACACCCGTAAGTCCGCCATTTGCGCAGCTTTTAATCCAGTCGAACTTAATCCAGGAAATCAGAATGAGCGGAACGCAACGTCTGACAATCCCTCTCCGCCTGCCCTGCGGGACCGTATTGAAAAACAGGCTGGCGAAGTCTGCAATGTCAGACTCTCTCGGTGACGGCCGTGGCAACCCGACAGACCAGCAAGTCGGCCTTTACCGGCAATGGGCCGAAGGCGGCTTGGCGTTGGCGATCATTGGTGAAGTCCAAGGCGACCCTTCCAAGGCTGAAAAACCAGGCAATCTTGTCTTGCGGGATCATGCAGACTTGCAAAAGTTCCAGCAGTTGGCCCGTGCAGGAGCCGAGAACGATGCACAACTCTGGCTCCAGCTTGGGCATGCTGGTGCAATGGCCCATCCTCCGATCAGTACGCCGACGGGACCAAGTGCCCTGGACGTGGGCTCGGTGAAATGTGCGGCTCTTACTTTGGAAGAAATAGCGCATCTTCCTTCGGAGTTTGCCCATACGGCTCTTCTGGCCAAGCGCGCAGGGTTCGGTGGTGTTCAAATACACGCCGCGCACGGTTTTCTGCTCAGCCAATTTTTGTCTCCGCTCTTTAACAAGCGGGACGATCACTATGGCGGGTCAATCGGCAACCGCATGCGACTTATTTTCGAGGTCTTGGGTGCCATACGCGAACACGTTGGTCCGAGCTTTCCAATCGGGATCAAGCTCAACGCCACAGATCAATTGCTAGGCGGACTCACCGAAGAAGACGCTCTGCAGGTCGTTGCGGCGCTCAACACGACAAGCATTGATCTCATCGATATCAGTGGTGGCACGTATTTTCCTGGCGCGCCGGCCGCGTCTGATGCTGCTGGGAGTGGCCCGTACTTTCTCGATTTCGCGCGCCGCGCGCGCCGCTTGACGTCGAAGCCGTTAATGCTGACAGGTGGATTTAAGACATACGAGCAAGCCATTGAAGCTCTTTCAACCGGCGTTGACCTAATCGGTTTGGCCCGCGCGCTCGTTCTCGATCCTTCTCTTCCGAATTCATGGCTCTCTGGCGACACGCAGTCACCAACATTTCCTCGGTTTAAAGATCCTCCGGAAGGCGGCGTTACGGCTTGGTACACGATGCGGTTGACCGAACTCGCCGAAGGACAGAACTTATCTGGTCCAGATAGCCTGTCCGATGCGATACGCTTGTATGAGGAGCGAGATGCAACACGAGTGGCTCTGTGGAACGCCCGCTTTCAAATCTGACTGATTTGCAGCGGTCAGATCCGTTTTCGACCCAAGGGCCTCAGCCAGCTGGCGACATGGTTCCGACCCATGAACTTCCGGTGAAAGCCGATGTTGCTGAAACCAAAAGCCAGAGTCTGCGTTAGCCTTGCCCCAGACGAGGATCCAAGAACCACATTGGACTGGCCACCGAAAGAACCATACCTTTGGCAAAGGACCAGCGTTGAAAACGCCTAAGGTCGTACGCAAGCGGGATCAATTCCAAACCGCTTGTGACGACAAGGCTGTGTGGAACCTACGGATTGTGGGTCGGGCTCCTGCGTCGTTCCGCGAGCAGCGCATATGCGTTCGCGGAGGACGCCGATATACATCCACTTGTTAAGGTTCTCCGATTTCCGGAAGCGCTTGAATTCCGACATGTCTAGAGGCAGGGCCACCTTCGCATCGCGCAGGCCAAGCGAGATCATCATTGAAGTCGCGGCATTGGTAATTGTTTCGGCGAGCTGATCAGCGAAAGCTTCAGCGCGTTCCGGTGCAAAGCTGTTTGGCACGGATAGATCATTCATCTCAGTCTCCTTGCGTGACTGCGCCAAAGCGCTTTTGCAAAGATCGTTTGCGTTACCTCCGCGATTTGCGTTAGCCTTTAGTTCGACCAAACCGGCTCAAATCGGACATAAGAAATGTCAAAGTCGCTAGAAACAGTTGTTATAGGTCTTCCTTGGGCCGGAACTTCGACGGTATTCGCCATCTTAGATGTACTCGCATCCGTGGGTCGCGACTGGGCGATGATTCATGGTGAGCAGATGTATCCATCTCCATTTCGTGCGCGCCTCTGCACGTTGGATGGCGCCGCTTATCGCGATATGAATGGCCGCTTGATCACACCGGATTCCGTCTTGCCCGATCCGTCCCAGACGGATTTAGTGATCGTACCTGACATGCACTTCGACCCTTGGAAGCCTCTTCCAGAAGAATTGAAGCCGATCGCTGACTGGGTGGCTCAAGTGTACGAGGCGGGCGGGATGGCAACCTCCGTTTGTTCTGGCGCTCTTCTTTTAGGTGTGAGCGGTGTTCTGGATGGTGTTGATGCGACAACCCATTGGGCGTACTCGGAACGTCTCGCGGAAGAATTCAAAGGAATACACGTTCGCAGGGAGCGGGTTCTATTGCCTGCTGGCGATGGGCACCGGATTGTCACGGCAGGAGGAGCTTCGGCCTGGGCAGACCTCGTCCTTTACCTAATCGCACATCTTGTCGGGTGCGAAGAAGCGCGCCGTATTGCCAAACTCTATCTGATTGAACCACATGCCCAAGGACAGATGGGCTTTGCTTCCTTGTCGGCAGGTCGCCAGCATACCGATGCGGTTGTCGGCGACTTGCAAAGCTGGATCGCCATGAATTACGAGCATGCCAGTCCGGTCCAAGAAATGGCACGTATGGCGGGCGTGACGGAGCGCACGTTGTTGCGGCGTTTCAGAGCCGCGACAGGACAGACACCAAGCGATTACGTTCAAACGGTTCGCGTGGAAGAAGCAAAACAGGTGCTCGAAACCTCTGACACTCCGATTGACGAGATTGCAGGCGAGGTCGGGTATACGGAGCCTTCTGCCTTCAGGACGGCTTTCAAGAAACGTGTCGGTCTGAGTGCAAGCGAATACCGAAAAAAATGGCAAGGTAAACTGAGCCACGTGCTGGAAGACCCAAACTAACGTCACATCCCAGCGTCTGTTTCTGATTGGCGAGCTAGACTGTGTCGTCGCTGCTCGTACATCTCCTATGAAAAGGAGAAGAAACACCCGAACCGCAAGCCTTGCATCTCACTTTCTTCCAAAGTCTGTGATCCGAAGTCCAGACCTCAACGCGCCGCAGTCAATGATAGTTTGACACCACACCATGGATTTCGCTGTTGCTCCGAGGGAGTTATTCGATGCAGGTCTTCCGAACGGCCACTATGCCAACAAAGCCGATACACAGGCTTTGACCAAAGACGTGTTGGTTGGCAGGGACTTAAGAAGCATTGGTATTGCGAGTTCCGTAAAACACGTTGGCATGGCCGATCATTATGCCAACGATCTGGCTGTAAAAGCACACGACAATAACAGACGTGCTATCCGGTGTTTGGTTTCGACGGGACTACCCGTCGCATTGGCGACCGCGTTCAGAGGCGCATCAGCTTATCGTATACCATTTGCAGCGATCGGTGCGCTCGGAGCATTGGTGTTATCGGGACCAGATACTGTTCGCTTTTTTGGGACTGCGCCGCTCGCCAACCAATCGATGGGATTTGGATTTCTCAATCCCCAAATTGACTCCGTCACCACTGCGTTGTCTTGAACACGGCAGCAGTGGTTTGATTTACTTTTTGGATCATCGCTGAGGCCTTCACGGTACTGGTTCTTGCGCGGGCCTTTTGGATCAGACTCGGACTTTGCCAATCGGTCAAGTTGTTCGAGCAAACGAGTTATGGGCGCAAAGATCTTTGTCGCCGGTTCTGGTCTTGTCATCAGCAATTATAAACTCTTGACCATTTTGCTCAGACAGCGTTAGTTCGCCGGGATGGTTCTCAAAGACGACCGAGTCTGCGAGATGAAATGGGAACACGGTGCGGTGCCAGCCGAGGGCGCCAATTCCGTGACTGCCCCCGCAACTGTAGGCGGAGAGCGACCCCGACAAAAACCACTGGGCAGCAGCCTGGGAAGGTTCGGGAAAGCGTTGATCCGCAAGTCAGGAGACCTGCCATCTCATGTGTAACTGACCCAGGCGGGGTGTCCTGGAAGGAGGCTTTGATGGTCCGCATGAAGCGTGACGACACAATTTGCACCTTCCGTCCGCACTCGCCAATGAGTGGACCGGACGATGGCGATCAACCCAAGAGATAGACCGACAAAGTTCCAAGATCAGTTCAGTATTGATTATTCGCGAACCGGAGTGTCGCAGACGGGAACATGCTCATGACCGCTTTCCTGACTGCGCGCGATGTAACGCGCAGCGCTTCGAATGGGGCAGTCCTTCTGCAAGACGTTTCCTTCTCGCTGGATCAAGGAGACATCTTGGCGATCGCTGGACCGAACGGGGCGGGGAAGACCACCTTGTTAAACGTGCTGTGTGGAATCACAGAACCGACCAACGGTGATGTTGTGATCGGAGGACGCAGTCTCAGGCTCATGCCTGCCACAGAGCGTGCACGCCTGATTGCTGTTGTCGGTCAACAGGACGTACCAGACGGCCGATTGACTCTGAGAGACTACGTGACACTTGGCCAAATACCCATTCAGTCAGATCGATCTGCTGCCGAGCACTCTGTTGCGCTGGATTGCACTCTGGAAGTGACCGGTCTGACGTTGCTGGCAGACAAAAAGATGGCGGTGCTTTCAGGAGGCGAGCGCCAGCGGGCGCATATCGCGCGCGCACTGGCGCAAAGCCCTTCGGTGCTATTTCTTGATGAGCCGACGAACCATCTCGACCCGGACGCAAAGGGCCGCATGCTGTCTTTGGTCGCCGGTCTTGGCGTCACTGTGATCATGGTTCTTCATGATCTTGTCGTCATACCGGAATTCGCAACACATGCCGCGCTCCTCAACGACACGCGCCTGACCAAATTTGGGCCGTCAAACGAAGTTTTGACCCCAGATTTAGTGCGCGAAACCTTTGGTGTCGCGTACCTCCAGTTCCATCACGAAGACAGGATCGTCGCCGCACTGGATATCCGAAACACCTCCGTTCCAACAGAAACAAGGAGCCCACTGCAATGAAACATCTCTGCTCAGCAGCCATTCTGGCTGTAATCGCAAGCGGAGCCGCAGCCGATATTACGGTCGATAACTGCGGCGAACCGTTGACATTTGACGCTGCGCCCGACCGCATCGTTGTGCACGATATGAACATGACCGACATGGCCTTCGCCCTTGGTCTGCAAGACAAGATCGTTGGCCTGACCGGCATAACCGGCTGGTACAAAACCAGCGCAGATTTCGACGAGCTGCGCGGTGATATCCCGGAACTTGCACCGAAGTACCCCACAGTTGAAAACCTGCTTGCAGCGGACCCGCAGATGTTTTTTGCAGGATGGTACTACGGCATGAAGCCAGGTGGAGATGTGACGCCAGATACGCTCGCGCCTTTTGGGATCAAAACCATGGTTCTGACGGAAAGCTGCATCCACCTCGATAAGGACCGCCCCGAAGCCAGCATGGACCTTCTGTTCGACGACATGATGCGTCTCGGAAAGGTCATGGACGTTGAAGCAAAGGCTGAAGCACTGGTTGCTGGCTGGAAAGAAGAGCTTTCGGCGATTGAGGCCAAAACTGCCGACTTGGCAAAACCGCGTGTTTTCTTGCTGGATGGACCTGCGGATGCGCCATTTACGGCCGGGAAATTCGCCATCCCTGATGCCATGATCGCTGCAGCAGGTGGCGAAAACGTTACGCACGACATGGATACAAGCTGGGGGCGGACCTCTTGGGAAGCCGTTGCCGCCTCCAATCCGGAATTCCTGGTGCTGCTCGATTATCAGACCGGCAATGGTGCCGCAGACACGTTCAAGTTTTTGCAAGAACACCCTGTTATGTCTCAAACAGATGCTGTGAAGAACGAGGCGTGGATCGGTCTGCGGTATGAAGAACTCACACCCGGACCGGCCAACATCGACGCTATCTCCAAGATGGCAGCGGCCATGCATCCGGCCCTCAACTAAGTGCCGCGACTGAGCATCACGCTCTCTCTGGGGGCGGTCGTTTTGATCGCCCTTTTGCTGCTTTCAACAGCTTACGGAACAACCTCCATACCGGCCTCCGACGTAGTGCAAGCGGTGCTTTTGGGCATCGGGCTAGTAGACGGAGAGGTCGCGCCAGTCCATCGGATCGTATTCGATTTGCGCCTGCCGCGTGCCCTTTTTGCCGCGGTGATCGGCGCGGGTCTTGGTGTCGTGGGTGTCGTTTTGCAAACCACAACCCGCAACGACCTCGCAGACCCATTTCTCTTTGGGCTATCTTCTGGCGCGGCAGCAGGTGCGGTTTTTGTGATCACCGTGACTGGCGATGTCCTTGGGTTTTGGACACTTCCACTTGCTGCGTTCGCGGGCGGCATCATCGCATCCGGCATCGTTTTGGCGCTGGTTCATAGCCTGCAGACGAGTGCGCCTGAAAAATTGATCTTGGCGGGTCTGGCGGTGTCCTTTCTGTTTTCTGCGATCACAAACTACCTGATTTTCGCGGGAGACAGCCGAGCCGCTCATTCGGTCATATTCTGGATGCTCGGAGGATTGGGCCTTGCCCGCTGGGAGAGCTTCCCTTTGGTCTGCGCAGGCTTAGCCCTTGTTCTCGCCTACACCGCCTATCGCGCCCGCTGGCTTGACGCACTTCTGACGGGAGACGTCACAGCCGTTACGCTTGGCGTGCCGGTGCGGCGGCTGCGATTTTCGATGTTCTTTATCGCCGCGCTTGCGACAGCGGTCTTTGTTTCTGTCGCAGGTGTTATTGGCTTTGTCGGCCTGATGGTCCCGCATATCGCGCGCGGTATCGCCGGACCGCTGCACCAACGCCTCCTCCCAACATCAGCACTTGTCGGAGCTGCCTTGCTCACCGGCTCTGACATCGTCAGCCGCGTGATTCTCGCGCCGCAAGAGCTTCCTGTTGGAGTTGTCACAACGTCAATCGGCTCCCTTTTTGTTTTTCTTCTGCTTTACAGGACGGCTAGATCATGATGCTGGAACGCACTATTTCGCAACTTGAAAAAAGGCACATGTCCGAAGACACAGTGGTTGAGACAGATCAGCCGGATTATCTTCAGTGCCTTGGAGCGTTCAAAGGAGATGCGGGCTTTCTGCAAAAGGCTACGCGGTCCTATGCTTTGGCGCGGTTCTTCAACCGGACCTCACCAACGGTGGAATTTTCTTGCCATTTTCTCATTGAAACGCGTGCCTCACCCTGCGTGGCGGTGCGAAAGCGCGCCGGTCGGCGTTCTGCGCCATGAAGTCATTCCCGCCAAATCGGATTGTATGCCTCACCGAGGAGACCGTCGAAACGCTCTACCTACTCGGCGAAGAAGAGCGCATTGTTGGCGTGTCAGGCTACGCCGTTCGTCCAAAACGCGTGCGAAAGGAAAAGCCGCGTGTGTCAGCGTTCACTTCAGCTGACATCCCCAAGATCCTCGCCCTTTCTCCCGACCTTGTTCTGACCTTTTCCGATTTGCAGGCTGAAATCGCAGCGGACCTGATCCGGGCCGGCATCGCTGTGATGGCCTACAACCAGCGAGATATCGCGGGCATATTGTCAATGATACGCCATCTTGGAGCGACCGTTGGGCAGCGTCAGCGGGCAGCCAAGCTGGCCGACGCCTATGAACACCGATTGACTGAGGTTGCCGCCCGCACCCAAGAACAGTCGCCCCAGAAGGTGTATTTCGAGGAGTGGGATGAGCCTATGATTTCGGGCATCAAATGGGTCTCTGAACTGGTGGAGATCGCGGGTGGCAGGGACATTTTTCCGGACCGTGCCGAGCACGGCGCAGCAAAGGATCGTTTTGTGACCTCCCGGCAGGTCATCGCTGCCGCGCCTGACGTTATTCTGGCATCTTGGTGTGGCAAGAAAGTGCGCCCGGAAAAGATCGCGGCGCGACCCGGCTGGGACATCATTCCCGCCGTTCGGTCCGGCCGGATCATTGAAATCAAATCACCTCTGATCCTGCAACCGGGCCCGGCTGCACTCACAGACGGACTAGACGCCATTCTCGCTGCTTTGGCACCAACCCAAGAGGTCGTTTCATGACAATCGCCAGTCCCTGCACAGGTGTGTGCAAGCTAGATGATACAACGGGCTGGTGCCTCGGTTGCGGGCGTAGCGGCGACGAGAAGGATCGATGGCGTACCCGGTCGGAGGCCTCTCGGAAGAAGGTTTGGGATCAGATCCCGGACCGGCTCAGCCAGTTGGGTGTCTCCTGCCGGAGGTTACCTTGGACAACACGCGATATCCGGGAATTCGTTGTTTCAACGCTTGCAACCGGTCATGGCACCTGGGTTATGGGTGTTGTCGGTGCAGTGGCAGAATTTTCTGCACCTGTTGACGATGCAATCACGGTGAGCATCCAGAACGAAGACGTAATCGCCAATACCCGCAACGGCACAATTCGGATGACCATCAATGATGACATCCGCGCGCTCACTTTTGACCCTCAAAACTTGGCGATCGAGCCGCGCATCGTGCTCGCGGTCAAACGGGAACGCGGGCGCCTTCCGATGGCGAGCGGTGTTTCCAACTTGGGCGTTGATGCAAAAGCCTTAGTGCAAGAAACAGATGTCAGTCTTTTTGATCTTGGTTTGGGCCGCAAAGAAAGCCGCTTCTGTGTCCGGCTCGGGAACGGCCGCGCAAAAGATGCGCTAGTCGCGGCATCAGGCCTGCCGTTTTCCCTAGCCCTACCAATGATTGGCGCAGCTTTGGTTGCCGAGAGCCCGACACGCGTTGTTGAAACCGCATTAGGCCGTATCGAAGTGCAGGGGCAAATCCCGCCACCCGATGCGCGATCACCGGATGGTTCACATACACATCTCTTACCTGACCACGTGGCGACCGACCGCGCGCTTCCTGTGGGCATGGATCTACCGCGCCCGTATTTGCCTGGGGCAATCTTTTATCCGCCCGCGTGACACCTTATCTGCTTCGTTTCGCAGTAACATTCGACCGTTTTACTTTTGTCAAAATCGGGCCACCAATCCACCTTTCGGGCCCCGTCATCGGTGCCGTGTACTGTTGCGATTGTTCAATCGGATTGAGTGCCCAAGATCCGAAGCCAATCAATCTGTCTGGCTCAGTGCGGTCGGACTGCTATTTGTCTCAATTCGCCCGTTTGCTGGCCTTGGTCAACTTCAACGCCCATCGCAGGATTGTGGCGCAGCGGGTCGGGTTGTTGAACTGCCGTCTACCCGAACAATTTCTTTGCAGCCTGACGGCTGAGCAACCCGTCTGCGACATCGGCTTCTACATCATCTGAATTGCGAAGAGACGGATCTCCATAAGCACCACCGCTTGGGCCCGTTGAAACCAGTTTTTCACCTGCTTTCACTTTGAAATAGGGCACTTTGGACGGCAAACTGGACGTTGTGCCATCGCCATGTACAAGTGTGAGCTCGGCCTCAAAGCCATCCTGCCCACCGTCAAAGCCCCACGGTTTGAACGCATGGCCCTCACCCTCGAGCGAGAACCCGGCGTCATCCAGGAACGTAAACGCGCGTATCGCACCGATCCCTCCGCGCCATTGTCCTGCGGCCACGGCATTGTCGCGCAATTCATACTGATCCACGCGGATCGGGATATGGGATTCAATATCTTCGATTGGGTTGTTGCGCGTGTTGGCATAAAGCGTGTCGACTGCATCCATACCGTCTAGACCTTTGCGGCCTCCATAGCTGCCCTCCATGATCTCCATATGCACCCAGTGCTGTCCATTCCGCAGCCCCGACAACGCGACCACCCGAAGATTGCCAATCCCGGCCGAAACCTGTTTGGGCACGATCTGAGCAAAGGCTTTCATCACCGTGTCCGCAAGCTGGTTGCCCGGGCAGAAACGCGCAATGACGGGGGCTGGGAACTCCGGATTTACAAGGGTGCCGGACGGCGCTTCGATTGTGATAGGCCGGGTCAATCCGGAGTTCTGTGGGATGGCACCAAAGGTGACCGTATCGAGCAATATCGACCGCACTGTCAACCAGACAGAGCAATCGACAGTTCCGATCAGCGGCATGTTTATTGGTCTGTCGGACACCTGCGGTGCAGTGCCTGTCAGATCGACGGTCAGAGCGTCGCCACGCACTTTGAGCGTAACAACAAGCGGCAACTCGCGCCGTGCAGGGTCCGGGTCGTCCAGATAACCATCAATCTTGGTTGTTGCGCTGTAATCCCCGTCGGGCAACTGAGCGATCGCGCCTCGCATCAATCGTTCGGAGTAGTCCATCAGATCGTGGAAAGCGGCCATCGTTGTTTCGAGCCCATACCGGTCGACCAGCTCCAAAAGACGTGCGGCCCCAATCCGCGCCGCCTCGATCTGTGCTTCCATGTCTCCGACCACGAGGTCAGTGGCACGAATATTGGCGCGCAGAATATGCCAAACGGCATCGTTACGTTTGCCCTTGTCAAAAACCTTGATCGCTTTGAACTGTAGCCCTTCGGCATAAGTATCCACTGCATCAACGATTCCACAACTGCCCGGCGACAACGCGCCGATGTCCAAATGGTGCGCAGTGGTCACGGACCACCCGATCAGGTTTTTGTCCAGAAACACTGGGACGCAAAACGCCACATCCGGACCGTGTGATGCGCCGCCATAGGGGTCATTGTGCATAATCACATCGCCGGGGCGCGGAGGGTCGTCGCGCGCGGCCAGCACCTCAACCACATTGCGCACATAGCCAGGAATGGGGCCCGATTGCAGCGGTGTCGACATCTTGCATTCGCACATCTGCAGCCCGTCCGCATCGGTAAGCGCAGCGCCAAAATCCTCGGATTCGCGAATGATCGAAGAGTAGGACATGCGCATCAGCTTGTGTCCCATTTCCAACGCGATGCTTTCAAGCGCTCCTTGAATAACAGCGCCAGTGATTGGATCGATCCGGGTCATGCGATGTCCTCCAACGTGACGATAACGCTGCCGCTGGCATGGACGCGCGCCTCTGCGTCCGGCGGTACAACGGTCGTGCTGTCTTTTTGCAATAAAACGGCGGGTCCTGCGATGGGCACATTCACCGGCAATGCGTCGCGGCGGTAAATGTCAGTCTTGAAAGTTTGCAGTTTACCATGTTGTCGAAAAACGGCGTCACTGCTGCGGAGCAGCGCGTCGGCGCATGTCTGCCCTCCTGCGTAAGGCGGCAAGTCGAGCAGTTTTGAAGCTCCATGCGCGGTCAGACGCAGATTGACAACCTCGACCGGGTTGTCGCCAAAAGCGCGTCCGTATTCTTGGGCGTGTACATCATGGAAACGCTGCCAGACCGTTTGCAGGCTGTCTTTCGTGATACAACCTGCGTCAAACGGCACGCGCAGCTCGTACCCCTGGCCGACATAGCGCAGGTCACCGGCTCGCTGGAATGTAATGTCATCGATGCTCAGCCCATCTTCGCCTAGTCGTTCCATTAATGTCGCCTGCATTTCGGTGAACGTTTGGTTGAAGCGGTCCAGATCTGCTGAATTCGAGACTTGAAACAACGTCCGGATCACGTCGTATTTGAGATCAGCAATCAACAGTCCAAGCGCCGACGTGACGCCGGGATGAGGCGGGACGATCACTTCCGGAACGCCCAGCATCCGGGCAACTTCCGCTCCCTGCAAGGGCCCTGCACCGCCCATCGCGACAATCGAGAATTCCCGGGGATCGATACCACGTTGGATGGTGCGCGACCGGATGGCGTTAGCCATGTTGGCGTTGAGAATAGTCAAAACGCCCTCTGCCGCTTCAAGCGGGTTGATCTTGAGCTGGTCTGCCAGTTCATCAATAACCGCACGCGAGGCATCTACATCCAGACGCATGTCGCCACCCAGAAAGTCGCGCGCTTCAAGGCGCCCTAATACGAGGTTTGCATCTGTGACGGTCGGTTTGTCGCCGCCTTGTCCATAGGCAGCGGGCCCGGGCACGGCGCCTGCGCTTTGTGGTCCGACACGGAAGGCGCCGCCCTGATCGACATAGGCAATCGACCCGCCGCCGGCACCGAGAGTGTGAATGTCGAGCATCGGCATAAGCAGTGGAAAACCGGCGATGGAGGTTGAGCGTGCATCCGTTTCTGCACAGACGCCGTCTATTGCGATACCGATGTCCGCCGAGGTGCCACCGATGTCGAAGGATATGACTTTGTTGCGACCGCACTTAAGACCGATCCAAGCACCGCCCAAAACGCCGGCTGCCAGTCCGGACATCATCGTGAGCGCCGGGTTTTGCGCCACCATTCGCGGTGTTACGACTCCGCCGTTGGATGCCATGATGCGCAGGTCGCCTTCAATACCCTTGTCTTTAAATCGCTGTTCCAGCCTGGAAATATAACGCCCGACCTTCGGCCCAACAAAAGTGGCAAGAGCGGCCGTGGTGAAACGTTCGAACTCCCGAAACTGCGGCGAAATCTCGGTTGAAGTTGTTACAAAGGCGTCCGGTATTTCATCGAGTACAATCGCTTTTGCGCGGTTTTCATGCGACGGGTTCAAATACGAGAAAAGAAAGCAGATCGCGATGGCTTCGACGCCTTCGTCGCGCAGCTCTTGCGCAGCACTTCGAACAGCGGCCTCGTCCAACGGCTCAAGTTCTTCCCCCGAAGGTGGGACGAGCCGTCCAGACACTGTCTTGCGATAGCGTCGCTGGATTAAAGGCCGGTTTTGCCAGGGGATCTCCTGCATGATGGAATAGTGTTCAGGGCGTTGATGCCGCCCGATATGCAGGATGTCGCGAAACCCTTCGTTGGTGATCATTCCGGTGCGCGCGCCATCTTTCTCGAGCACTGTGTTTGTCGCCGTGGTGGTGCCATGCAGGATATTGGAGATGTCATTTGGCCCAATGTCGCCTTGGGTCATCAACGCGTTCAAACCGGAAATAACGCCTTTAGAGGGGTCTTCCGGCGTTGTAGGCACTTTGTGGATACCCGCGCCGCCTTCTGGGTCGATCCAGATCAGATCCGTGAACGTCCCGCCCACATCAATTCCAACAACTTTCATCTCCGCCCCCGTGTCTTACCAAACCGAGAAACCTAGGCGGCATGCTGGAGCGTATGCCAAGAGCTTGCGTTGCGATGTGTTTTGAATGCCCGGACTTGCCCGCTTTTCAAGCGTTAAAACAACCGGTGTGCTCACCTTCTGAGCAAATCAGCGGCCCAAGAGCATGTCTCGCAAGGGGCCGTTTGAACGCGGCGACGTGTTGAGGTCCAACGCAGAGTGCAAGTCGACGAGGTGGCTTTTCATCAACGCTTCCGCCTCCGCCGGGTCGTTCGCTCTAATCGCTTCAACAAGCCGGTCATGGGCGTGGCTTTCACAGAGCGCACTTTCGCGTCTCCAATAGAGCGCAACAACAAGCGACGAGCGCGCGATCAGGCTCTCAATGAAGCTCGTGATTGTATCCTGGGCCGCTATTCTGGCAATTTCCACATGCAATTGCCCGGACAAATACAGTGCGTACCCTTTGTCGCCGGCGTCCATTGCGGCGTGTTCTTTTTCAATGTGCGCCTTCAGCTGCGCAACGTCCTCCCGTGTTGCCTTCAAAGCCGCAGAACGGGCCGTGCGTGGTTCCAGAAGTTCACGCGCCTCAAAAACTTCTTGCGCTTCTTTCGGGGCTGGGCAGGCCACAAACGCCCCACGATGCCGTTTTATATCGACCAGTCTTTCATGGGACAGCGTTTGCAATGCGGTGCGCACGATGGTGCGCGACACGTTATAGATATCGGCCAGCTCGTCTTCACCAAGTTTCAGGCCCGGAACGAGACGGTGTTCATGAATCGCACGAGACAAGTTCTGCGCAACAACCTGATGTGTCGTTGGCTCCGCCCGAGCTTTGGGATGCCCTGCCTTGAGTCGGGGTAACTGTACGATGTCCCGCGTCATTCCCCCTGAATGACAAATCGCCCTTCATGAAACAAGCCATTGTTTTTTGGATTCTGAGCAGCTTTGTATACAATATTGTGCGTAATTTTTAGCCACTACGCACTCGCAGGGCTTACAAATCAGGCGATTCCGCACGTTTCAGGCGCAAGCCGGTACATTCGCGTTGCCGATTGCGTGGTCGCTGCCCCTTCCTAGCCTCACTAAGCGCACGTGGGGAACGTTTTGTCGAAACCTGATCTTGAGCTGGTCGCTGTTACCAAACGGTACGGCGAGACCATCGCCGTTGACACGGTGAGCCACAAATTTGCTCCCTCAAGCTATACATGCTTGTTGGGCCCGTCAGGCTGCGGGAAATCCTCGACGCTACGGATGATAGCGGGTCATGAAACGGTATCCGATGGTGCAGTCATACTGGGCGGGCGCGACATCTCTAGGCTGCCACCCGCGAAACGCGGCACGGCCATGATGTTTCAGAACTACGCGCTTTTTCCGCATTTAAACGTGATCGATAACGTCAGCTTCAGCCTTAAGATGAAGGGCATCGACAAGACGGAGCGCCACAAAGCCGCCGGAGAAATGTTGGAACTGGTGGACCTGACCGCACTGTCGGACCGGATGCCCGATCAATTGTCAGGTGGGCAACAACAACGCGTCGCTCTGGCGCGCGCGTTGATCACACGGCCACAGATACTGTTGCTCGACGAGCCGCTGTCAGCGCTGGACCCTTTTTTGCGCGTGAAGATGCGCAGCGAATTACGCAAGCTTCAAAACGAGCTGGGTATAAGCTTTCTGCACGTCACGCACGGCCAGGACGAGGCATTGGCGCTGGCGGACGAGATCGTCGTTATGAACAATGCCGTGATCGAACAGGCCGGACCCGCACGCGATATTTACAACGCGCCGCGTACAGAATTCGTGGCCCGTTTCATGGGTGGGCACAACGTCATTGCGCTGCCCGAAGGCCGCGTCGCGGTGCGATCAGACGCGGTGACGACCACGAGCACTCCGGATCAGGGGCGCGTCGCCGCCAGCGTCGTCGCAGTCGAATATCAGGGCACACATGTATCCGTGCAAACGGTCATTTCGGATGAAACAGAGGTGACCGCCCTTGTTCCGGATGCGATTTTCTATGGCGCACCACATAACCCGGGCGACACGATCGGTCTGACTTGGGACAGTGCCTTTCAACACCAACTCACAGCCTGAACAAAGGGCTTAGATCAACAAGGAGAGAACAATGACGCTATATACGAAACGTAACGGTTTGAGCCGTCGTACGATGCTCAAAACAGGGGTTGCGGCCGCTGCTGGAACATTAGCAGCGCCCATGGTCTGGGCGCAGTCCAACATCGTGTTGCGTCAGGCAGGCACAGGCGTGTCGGCCTTTAATGAGATTGCAGACAAAGCCAAAGAAGATCTCGGCATAACCTTGGAAATGACGGCCTTGGATTCAGACGCCGTGACACAGCGCGTTGCGACCCAGGCCGACAGTTTCGACATTGCCGATATCGAATATTGGATCTGCAAAAAGGTCTGGCCTACAGGCAACCTGCAAGCGATGGATACGTCCAAAATCGCGAACTATGACAAGATCGCGGGCACTTTTCGGTCAGGCAAGCTGACTCCCACGTCCGAAATCGCGCAAGGAACGGCGCCACACACAGTCGGTTTTACCACAGGCGTAAATGGCAAGGACTTTGTGAACGAAGAATCCGGGTTCATGACTCTGATCCCAACGATCTACAACGCCGACACATTGGGCATCCGTCCTGACCTGATTGGTCGTCCTATCTCGAAATGGTCAGAGCTACTGAACCCCGAGTTCAAGGGTAAAGCATCGATTCTGGATATTTCATCCATCGGCATTATGGACATGGCGATGGTTGTGGAGTCGATGGGGGAATACAAATACCCCGACAAAGGCAATATGACAAAGGAAGAGATTGACCTGACAATGGGGATCTTTACCGAAGCCAAGAAGAACGGTCAGTTCCGTGCCTTCTGGAAATCGTTCGATGAAAGCGTCAATTTGATGGCCTCGGGCGAAGTGGTCATTCAGTCCATGTGGTCGCCAGCTATCACCGCAGTGCGCGCGCAGGGCATCCCATGCGTCTACCAGCCGTTGGAAGAAGGTTACCGCTCGTGGGGTGGTGGCATGGGTCTTGCAGCATCTTTGGAAGGCGCCAAGCTGGATGCAGCTTATGAGTACATCAACTGGTACCTCTCGGGCTGGGTCGGAGGATTCCTTATGCGGCAGGGATACTATTCTGCGGTACCCGAGACGTCCAAAGAGTTCATGACCGAGGATGAATGGGGTTTCTGGTACGAAGGCAAGGCGGCGGAGGGTGATATTGTCAGCCCACAAGGTCAAAAGCTCGAAGTTGCAGGCAGCGTCCGCGACGGTGGTTCGTTCTTGGAGCGCATGGGAGCCGTGGCTTGTTGGAACTCGGTTATGGACGAAAACCAATACATGGTGCGTAAGTGGAACGAGTTCATCGCGGCCTAAGCGATACAGCAGAGGCGCACAAGGTGCGCCTCTTTTCCCCGACTGGGGGCATCGGCAGGATCACAAGCAAAAGCAGCGTGTCAGGCTGGCTGATGGCTGCGCCTATGGCGCTTGTGCTTTTGGTATTTCTCGTGGTTCCGATCTTCATGATCGCAATTGTCAGTTTCTGGCGCGCAACCGAATTTTCGATCGTTCCCGATTTTGTTTTTGAAAACTACGAATTTCTGTTTTCATCTCCGGTTACCTATTCCGTCTTCCTCAATACGTTCAAATACGCGGCTCTGACCTGGGTTTTAACCTTCGCCATTGGTTTTACCGTCGCCTATTACCTGGCCTTCCATGTGCGACAACTGCGATGGCAGATCGTTCTTTTTCTGCTGTGCACAATCCCGTTTTGGACGTCGAACATCATTCGTATGATCTCGTGGATCCCTTTTCTGGGGCGGAATGGGATTGCGAATTCAACCCTAATTTCATGGGGCGTGATTGATGAGCCACTGGAGTGGCTTTTGTTCAGCGACTTTTCCGTCGTTCTGGCCTTTGTTCACCTGTACGTGCTTTTTATGGTTGTCCCGATCTTTAACACCATGATGCGGATCGACAAATCTCTGGTCGAGGCCGCTCGCGATGCCGGTGCTTCGGGCTCACAAATCCTGTGGAACGTCATCCTGCCGCTGACCAAACCCGGAATCATGATCGGCACTATTTTTGTCGTCACTTTGGTTATGGGCGACTTCTTTACGGTTCGGATTATGTCTGGCAGCCAGTCGGCGAACGTGGGTCGCTTAATTTCCAACGATATCGCTCTATTGCAATACCCGTCGGCCTCTGCCACCGCGATTGTTCTGCTCTGCACTGTTTTGATCGTTATTGGGATCTTGCTGCGCTTTGTGGACATCCGAAAGGAGCTTTGAGATGGAACCCCGTCCCAGATCTTTTTACGTGCTGACCGGCTTTTTTGCTCTGTTTATGCTGTTCCTCTATGGCCCCACGCTGACCATCGGCATCCTCTCCTTCCAAGGCGAAGGCGGCGGGCTGACTTTTCCTATGCGGGGCGTATCTTTGCACTGGTTCCGTGAACTGTTTGAACAGCAAGCCGTGGGCGATATCTGGGGCAGTTTCCGGCGCAGCTTTGTGCTGGGACTAATGGTTATGGTCACCACCGTTATCGTCTCGGTCATGGGTGGCTTGGCCTTTCGCAAGAAATTCCCCGGCTCTGGCGTTCTCTTTTATCTGATCATAACGTCGCTGGTGATCCCCTCGATCCTCATCTCGCTGGGGGTAGGGCTAATGTTCGATCAAGCGGATGTGACAGTCCATTGGTCAACGTCGGGCTATGGTGCACAGCTGACATGGACGCTGCCCTTTGGCCTGTTGATTATGTTCGCCGTATTCAACCGCTTCGACAAAAGCTATGAAGAGGCAGCACGCGACCAAGGCGCGACCTCCTGGCAAACCCTGCGCCACGTGGTGTTGCCGATCATCGCACCGTCGCTTCTGGGTGTTGCACTCTTTGGCTTTACGCTCAGTTATGACGAGTTCGCACGCACGCTTCTGACCTCCGGCAGTCGCAACACCTTGCCGCTGGAAATCTACGGGATGACAACCAATGTCACTACGCCGGTGCTCTATGCGCTGGGGACGTTGACGACCGTCTTTTCCCTTCTGGTCATTGCAGCCTTTGTGATGTTCACCGCATTGATGGCCCGCAAGCGCGCGCGTGCCGGGTCCGATGCCGGCCAGGGCATGGTATGATCGTTCTGATCAATCCCAACAGCACATCGGCCATGACGGATGCAATGGCATCAACCGCTGCAGCAGTTGCTCCGGATGCTCATGTTGAGGGATGGACATCGCGTGACGGCCCACCAGCGATTCAGGGCCCTGAAGATGGCGCAGCCTGCGTGCCGCCAATGCTGGAATTGGTTGAGAAAGCCGACCGAGAAGGAGCTCAAGCCATTATAATTGGTTGTGCCGACGATACTGGATTGGCCGAGGCGCGGGAGATTGCCAACTGCCCGGTCATTGGCATTGGTCAGGCGGCATACCATTTTGCGGCTCTTTGTGGGCCGCGGTTCTCGGTGGTTACGACTTTGCTGGTCTCGGTGCCTGTGCTTGAGGCAAACATTGCGACCCATGGTTTGAGCGCAAACCTTGTTCGTGTGAGGGCGTCTGGTGTGCCGGTACTTGATCTGGAAGCCGACAAAGCAAACGCAACGCGCCGAGTTCTGGAAGAGGTAAAACGGGCCGAAGCCGAGGACGATATTCAAAGCATTGTACTGGGCTGTGGCGGCATGACCCATATCCGAGACGCGGCCCCGCCTGACGTTTCCGTTCGTTTGGTCGACGGCGTGGAAACTGCGGCGCAACTGGCGCAAATCATGACCCGATAGGTCCGTAACGTGGCCGCACATCTCTCGCGCAACCACGTAAAAGAAAAGGAGTAAGACCATGATCCGCGTAGGCGTAGATGTGGGCGGCACGTTCACCGATATCGTGCTGGAACGCACAAAACAGGCAGGCGGAGAAGGTCAATCCTTAGTCGTGACCAAAGTCCCTTCGACGCCGCATGATCAATCCGAAGGCGTGACCAGTGGCGTGCTGCAGGTGTGCGAGATTGCAAGGATATCGCCAGGCGAAATCGACATGCTGTTCCATGGTACCACAGTGGCCACAAATATGGTGATTGAACGCAATGGTGCGGAAGTTGGAATGCTGACGACGCGTGGGTTCCGCGATATCCTGCACATGGCGCGACACAAGCGCCCGCATAACTTTTCTTTGCAATTCGACGTGCCTTGGCAGTCAAAGCCGCTGGTAAAACGGCGAAACCGTTTGCCGATCACTGAGCGCCTGGCACCGCCCACAGGCGAGATCGAAGTTCCGCTTGCCGAAGCGGAAGTGCGCGAGGCAGCTGAGCTCTTTAAAAAACGTGGTGTGGATGCGGTCATAGTAGGTTTTATGTTTTCGTTTCTAAATGACAGCCATGAAAAACGTGCAATTGAGATTTTGCGCGAGGTCATGCCCGAAGCGTTCATCTGTGCCTCTTCCGAGGTGGTTAACGTTATCCGAGAGTATGAGCGGTTCTCGACCACGGCCATGAACGCCTACATCGGGCCAAAAACGGCGCTGTATCTCAACCGATTAGAACAGCGCTTGCGCGATAATGGCGTCGTCTGCCCAGTCCGCATTATGCAATCTAATGGCGGCATCTCGACCGTGGCTCAGTCAGCAGCATTGCCAATAGGGCTTCTCTTGTCTGGCCCGGCTGGCGGTGTGATCGGCGGAAAATGGACCGGCGCGCATTGCGATACCGGCAATGTCATCACCATCGACATTGGTGGAACTTCAGCCGATATTTCAGTGATTCAGGATGGCGAACTAAGGGTTAAGAACCCGCGCGACACTGAAGTGGCCAATCTGCCCGTGCTTGCGCCTATGATCGATATCGACGCCATCGGGGCCGGTGGCGGGTCGATCGCCTATATTGACGAAGGCGGCGCATTTCGAGTTGGCCCCCGCTCTGCTGGTGCTGTGCCAGGCCCCGCCTGCTACGGCCGCGGCGGAACAGAACCAACCGTGACGGATGCTCAGGTTGTTTTGGGCCGATTAGACCCTGAGCGTTTTTTGGGCGGGGATTTGTCGATTGACAAGAGCTTGGCCGAAAAGGCGATCGAGAAACACATCGCCATTCCTTTGGATATGTCTGTGAAAGAGGCCGCGCTGGGTATTCTCAAGATCATCAACAACAACATGTCTCTGGCCATCAACGCCAACTCTGTGGCGAAAGGCATAGACCCCCGCAGCTTTTCGCTTATGGGCTTTGGCGGCGCCGGTCCGCTGCACGCGGTGGCTTTGGGCGAAATGATCCAAGCCGAGGCTGTTATCTCGCCTTTGCAACCCGGGATCACGGCGGCCATGGGACTTCTGGTGACGGACCTCAAATACGAGTACACGCGTTCTGTTCTGCAAACGATGGACGATGCGGACGACGACGCTTTGGCTAAGATCAACGGCATTGTCGAAGAGCTTATGGCAGAGGCCAATAGCCAGCTTGATGCGGATGGCATTCCGGCAGACGCGCGCACCTACGCCAAGATCATGGAGTGTCGCTATCTCGGACAGGGTTTCGAACTGCGCGCTGAGATGCCGAAAGGCGAATTGACCCATGAGAACAAACACGACGTGGTCAACAGTTTTTTCGATGTGCACAAAGAAACCTACGGCCACGCGTTCCGCGACCAGATTACCGAAGGCGTCACGTTGCGGGTCGTCGCGTCAGCGCAGGTGGATCAATTGCGTCTGCTAGATCTTGAAAAGGGCGGGCGGGACAATCCAGACGCCGCGCTGCTTTATACAAGCGATACGGTGTTCGATAATGGGACCTCTACGCCGACACCGCGCTATGATCGCGAAAAGCTGTTAGCAGACGACCGCGTGCGCGGTCCCGCGATCATTACCCAGCACAACTCAACTACCATCGTTCCGCCAGACTACACCGCGACAGTCTTGGGCCACGGCGACCTTCGTATCACGCGCGTCTGAAGGAGAGACAAATGACCAAAGACCTCGATCCTATCACGTTGCAGGTTGTCGGTGGCGCATTACATTCGATCGCCGAGCAGATGGGTAACGTACTGTACCGTATGTCTTACTCTTCAATCATTCGGGAAAGCCAAGACCTTGGTGCCGGATTGTTTGACACTGAATACAACACGCTTTGCGAGTCGGACTCGACACCCATGCATATCGGTTCGCTGCCCGGTTATTTGCGAGGAATCGAACAGACAGTAAAACTCGACGATTGGAAGCCCGGCGATTGCGTCATCCACAATCACCCCTATAAAGGCGCATCGCACTCGCCTGACATAGCTATCGTCATGCCGGTTTTCGTCGATGACCAACTGATCGGCTTTTCCGCCAACACGGCGCATCATGTCGACATTGGAGCCGCGACGCCTGGATTGATCATCGACGTGCCGGATGTCTGGGCGGAAGGCATGCTTTTGGACGGTGTAAAACTCTACAAGGAAGGCGTCCGAAACGAAGATTTGTGGAAATACATCCGCGACAACACCCGCGTCCCCGGCCTTGTTATGGGTGATCTTGAAGCCCAAATTGCGTCGGCCGAATTGGGCGTGCGCCGGTTCGAAGAGTTGGTGGGCACCTATGGCCGGGACACCGTGATCCAGGCCACCAGGCAACTGATGGACTATACCGAACGCCGGATGCGCGCCGAGATCGCCAAAATCCCCGACGGAGAATATTTTGCCGAAGGGTTTCTGGACGATGACGGCAGGAACCGCGACCAGACTTTACCCATCAAAGTCTGCGTGCGGATCAAAGGAGACAGTGCTGAAATCGATCTGACTGGGTCGTCACCGCAGGTGCCCACGGCCTTTAACGTTCCGTACGATGGATCGACCAAGGTCGCGGCCTTCTTTGTTTTTCGCGCCATGCTGCTGGACACTTACACCGCGAGCGATGACATCCCAGCCAATGAAGGCTCGTTTCGTCCGATCAGTGTGATCGCTCCTGAAGGCTCCATCTTTAACCCGATTGCGCCAGCGGCCGCGGAAGCACGATTTTGCCAAATCCAGAGGATGGCTGATTTGGTCATCAAGGCCCTGGCTCCGGTCCTTCCCGACAAAGTCACTGCTGGCAACGCGGCGACTTTGTCGTTTGCCGCCTATTCCGGCGTGCGACCCAACGGCGAATACTGGGTCTTTCTTGAAGTGAACGAGGCGGCGATGGGCGGACGCCCCGCCTCGGACGGGCCAGACACGGTCGAAGAGTTGATGCGCAACACACGCAACAACCCGCTCGAAGATCTAGGAATGCACCTGCCGCTGATTTGCGACCGGTACGAAGTACGAGACGATGTGCCTCCGGGCGCGGGAAAGTTCCGGGGCGGCTCCGGGGTCGTAAAATCGCAGCGCTACCTGACACCCGGGTTCATGACCCACGAATCCGACCGCCATCAAGACGCGCCCTGGGGCATTTTTGGCGGCGGCGATGGCGCCGTCGGCAAGATGGAGATCCACAACGTCCATAGTGGTGCGACCCGGCAGGAGTACGCCAAATTCTCTGGCATGCGTACGGAGATTGGCGATGTCGTCAGCTATTACTCGCCTTCGGGCGGTGGGTATGGCGATCCCTTGGAACGTGCGCCAGAGAAAGTGCTTGACGACGTTTTGGACGGCTTTTTTGATGTATCCCACGCCCGCGATGCATACGGCGTGGTCCTGGCCGAAGTTGATGACGGCTATGGTTGGGCCCTGGACAGACCTGCAACAGATTCTTTGCGCGCCAGCTTACGCCCCTGAACCGAAACCGTACTTCGGCGAAGCCACAATCCTACGGAAGGTCTTTATTAAGTAATGCTCGGTTGGCGTCCAAGCGCCTGAAAGAAAACCCTTTTGCACGTGCACTCAACATCAGCGTGGAAATGCCAGCGTGATGTCGCCGGTGACAGAAACGTATGAGTTTTGCCACATCCTGCGGCGCGGAGCAGGTCTGGATAGAGCCCAATTTGACCGATGCGGCGCTTCGCACGAATGCCTGCTTTTGATCACATTCGCCCTATGAAGCTTCGGATTTTTTGCATTGCTTCTTTTGGCTTGTCTGCGACCACCCCATGCCCGCAGTCCTGAAAACGATGATAGGTTAATTGGCTGTCTTGAAGGTTTTCTGCGATAACATCCGAATGCACAGGTGGCGTGATCGGATCCTCTTCGCCGACCAGCAAAAGTACCGGACACAGAATGCGCTGCAACGCACCGCGAAAATCCATCGTACCATGCTCAGCGTTCGGCCCGTTGAAGTGGAGAGCTGTTTCGTTGCGCCATAGAATGCGGGAAAGCCAGTCCGTCGATGCAGATACGTTTCGTTGGTAGAGAGGCGCGCAACGATCACGATAAAGCGCCCTGCCTTCGTCTGTTGGATTTTCCCAGTACTCTCTCGCGATTTTGGCAATATCGGCCCCACCAAGACGTTCAAACGCGCTATAGACTTCTTCAAACTCCATCTTTGCCGCTGTCGAGATCAGCACCAGACCCGCCGCATGATCAGGGTGCCGCGTTGCGTAGGACAATGTCACAAACCCGCCGAAGGATGTTCCGACGACAATCGGACGCTCAATGCCGAGCGCATCGCACAGGCCACGCAAATCGTCTCCCCATTGCGCAAGATTCCAATCCTCCGGATCGTCACCAGAGCTGCGTCCATTGCCCCGATGATCATAGTAGACCACTTGCGCGATATCTGTAAGTTGACGGTAGTAGGGCTTTGATACGGTATGATCTGCACCTGGCCCGCCGTGAACCATAACCACAGTCGGTTTAGCTCGCATAGTCGGTCCATCAAGCGTCAGCCCTTCGCCATCGACGTCGAAGTAGATACGTGCCCCGTTTACGGTTGTGTACATGCCTGCCTCCAATACGGGCGAACAGACCACGAAGCCGCTGGTCGCACCACCCTCGAAAAGCAGCTGCTCGTTCAAACGCAGCGAAAGTTAGCTCCGTCCCGTCGCCGTCGAGGTCGAGAAGTACCGGCTTTCCAGCATCTCGGCCGCCGCCATCACCAAAGAGCCCACCAAAAATGCCTTTTGAAGGGGCGCTTTCTGTCTGGGTCGTCAAATCATCTGGACGGGCCTTCGGACGAGGCGAGGAAGTTGGCGCGCTACTTGTGTCTTGATTGCCGCCAGCCTCAGGTGTTTCAGGCTTTTTCAATTCACCGCCAGTAAAAATACTTTTTACTGATCCCCAAAATCCTTCTTCTTCTTGGTCCACTAACTTGGCAACATCGTCCCTGCCGACGGGCCGCGGGCTCGTCTGACCCAGTTCGTTAATCGTAACGTCATTGGCCCAGTCTCGATAATTCTTCCCCAGATCTTTAGTGTAGTCGTACGCGTATTTATCACCACGAACGTTATCGCCTAACGCGTTGTCCACATACGAATAGGGCTGGGGCCGCCCTTCTTCGTCGAGATAGGCGCCGGTGCTGCCGTTTGTCTCGCTCTGGACAAACTGGTCCAGTTCTTTTTCGTTCTCGCTGAAAGAATTCCAGTCTCGCCGCGTCTTGCGACCTTTTGAACCCAACGAGACTGTTGTGTTGCTGATATCGTCAAATAGGAATTCCCCATAATCTTCTCCAAGTGTCGCACCAACTACACTACCGAATCCTATTCCGACGGCTGCACCAGGTGGACCGCCAATGGCTAAACCTATAGCACCAAACGTTTTTGCGCCGGCATAAGCACCGGCGGCCCCTGACCCTAAAGCAACACCGTCTCGAACTGAAAATCCGTCTTCATCGAAACTTCGACCGTAAATTCCGAAACCAAGTCCGCCAATGGACCCCAATCTGCCAATGGCTTTGCCAAACTCGATGTCGTTCACATAGCTACCGATCCCAGAATAGACGCCGGCCACGACATTGCCGATGTCCCCGGAAGCGCCATGGAGACCTTCATCAATGCCGGGCGGCAAGCTATCAATGGCATCGTTTCGCGGATCAGGCATCGGGATGTCCCTCCCACACAAAGTACGTTTGATAAAACCCGATGCAAACAAAGGGCGCCCCGACAACGCTCATAACGACGGCCCCGCCCCATGCGCGCAAA